>JAMHVU010000091.1:0-1181 GCA_035911355.1 Sphingobium sp. | reverse complement strand
GGTTCAAGCACGATGGCGAACGCGCGGCGCGGCAAGGAGCCTGGCACGGACTGGCTCGGCCGGATGCTTGGGCGAAAGCCGGTGAAGCTGGTCGCGGTCGCTCTGGCCAACCGCATGGCACGCGTTGTCTGGGCGCTGATCCGAACCGGAGAAAGCTACCGGGCCAACGCGGCCTGAGGAAACGGCCGAGCCCGTGAGCCTTAGGCCGGCGAAGAGAAGGCGAGGCGCGAAACGTGAGGTGATGGCGAAACGGACGGCGAGACGACGATGGGAACACCCTGTTCGGACCGGAGCGCATCAAAGCGCGTGCCATTGATTGGGATCCCGACGCCGGCGGACTTCATCAGGGCGCGCGGCCAATCGACCGCTCAGCAGACGCCGCATACATGGCCGCGACCGACCAGATGCCCAGAACCAAATCAATGCCCCTTGCCCCGCGGGAGCCGCCCATACATGGTCCGCGAGACAATGGCGAGCGCGGCCAAGACCAACATGACGCGCAGCCACGGCCGCGCTGCCGCCGGGGCGAGCGACTGCGCATGGGCGCGCCGCATGGCCACTGGCGGACCAGCACCATCGTCGCCGGACTCGGGCTGCGAGGCTAGGTCGCGCCGCTCGTCTTCAGCGGTCCGATCAACCGGGAGGCCTTCGAGGCCTGGGTCGAGCAGGCGCTCATTCCGGAATTGCGGCACGGCGACGTCGTGGTCCTGGACAATCTTTCGAGCCACAAGGGCGCCCGGGCCAGGGCGCTGATCGAGGCGACCCGGGCGCGACTGCTTTTCCTCCCGCCCTACAGCCCAGACTTCAATCCGATCGAGAACGCCTTCGCCAAGCTCAAGGCGTTCCTGCGAAAGACCGCCGAGCGCACCGTGGACGGCTTGTGGAACGCCATCGGCCGCGGCCTCGAAATCTTCAGCCCAATCGAATTCGAAAACTACTTCGCGGCCCGTGGGTATGATCCCGACTGATCGGCTATCGCTCTAGGTGTTTAGTCCCAGCATGTCCTGGCTTGGCTGACGAACGAACAGTTCCGGCCTTTCCACGGCGATCCGCTGAATTGCTTCGAGGGGCGTCCTGAAGCGGAGCGCCTTGAGTTGCTTGGCGTAGTTGTAAGCGAGCAGCCAGTCGCGGACATGACGCCGAAGGTCCTCGATGCTGGCGTAGTGAAAGGCGCGGACCGT
>JAMHVU010000090.1:0-82653 GCA_035911355.1 Sphingobium sp. | reverse complement strand
GCCACGATCGCCAGCTTTTGCTCCAGGCTCCATGAACGACGGCGCCCCGCCATCCCGCTCAGCAGCTCAACCCGCCGAACCGGCTCCGGACCAACTCCAGTGCACGTGTCCAGTGCGGTCGTAGGTGCAAAATCTTCCATCCACGCCAGCATCTGACGCAATCAGTCGCGGACACAAGGTGGCGCCGGAACGCCGCTTACTTGGGACTCGAACGGTGGCGCCAACTATCACTACGAGTTCAACATGAAGCTGCGCGGCTGGGACAATTTCCTTGCCGCCGGAACGAGCAACAATCCGCATGGCGGCATCGGAAAGCTCGACTACCGCAACCTCATCTCAAATTATGGGCGCTTCGCTGGCAGCGGCGAACTGGCACGCACGATTGAGCCCTGGAGCTTCGACGCTTTCGGTAACAAGCAGGGCCAGACCAGTCGTGAAGAGTTCATGGCGGTCGATTACATGGACCTCCACATTGTCCACGAAGACTGTGGCATCGGGCTCCACCGCCATCGCGATAATCAGGAAGTCTTCCTAATGGTCGATGGCCGGGCACTGATGTTTGTCGGGGACTGGTGCAAGATGCCAGAGCGCGAGCGCTCGATTGAGGTACGCACCTTGCGCTCGGGCCACATGGCGATGCTCAAGGGTGGCAACCTCCACGGTGTGATCAACACCACCGACGAGCGCATGATCCTCTTCATGTTCGGTGGTTACGATTAATATGGCGTCCGGTACCGGAGTAGCGATGGGAGCCAACCTGCGCGCCTTCGGTGCGACCTTCCGCGTTTGGGCGCCGTCCGCAAACACGGTCCAGGTCCGAGGGAGTTTCAGCAACTGGAATGATTGCCCGATGACGCGAGAAGCGGATGGCTATTGGTTCGCGTCGATCGATGGGGTGAAGGAAGGCGACGAATATCTCTACGTGATAGACGGTCCCGCCGGTTGAGGCTTCAAGCGCGATGCGTTCGCCCGTGCCTTGACGCGAAGCCCGGCCTTTCCGGACTGTAACTGTATCGTAACCCGGCCCGGAGCATTCCCTTGGCACGATCACGACTTCGTTCCGCCGGCTTTCTCCGACCTGGTCATCTACCAGCTGCACGTGGGCGCCTTTTGGTCGCGGGATAACGATGGGCATGATCGGCGCGCCGATCGGCCAGGTCGGTTTCTCGACCTGCTCGAGCGTGTCGATTATTTTGTGGAACTTGGGATCAACGCGGTTCAGTTTCTGCCGATCCAGGAATTCGCGACGAAGCGCTCGCTCGGATATAATGGACTGGACCTGTTCTCGCCCGAAATGGACTATTCGGTTGCACCGACCGATCCCGATTTTCCGCGTTATCTCGCCAAGGCCAACGCGCTGCTCGCGCACTTCGGCCATGCGCCCTACGGCCCCACGGCGATCGACTGTCAGACGAAGCAGCTGATGGCGGTTATCGACATCCTGCATCTTCACGGCATCTCGGTGATCTTCGATCTCGTTTATAACCATGCCGGCGGCGGCTTCGACGAGAAGAGCCTCTATTTTCTCGACCGACAGCTTCCCGGCGATAACAATCGCAGCCTCTACTTTACCGATCAGGGATGGGCTGGTGGGCTCGTATTTGCTTACTGGAAGCAGGAGGTCCGCCAGTTCCTCATCGACAACGCCGGGCTGTTCCTTGACGAGTATCATGTCGATGGCTTTCGCTTTGATGAGGTGACCGTGATTGATCGCCAGGGTGGCTGGCATTTTCTACAGGATTTGACCGATACACTGCGCGCGAAGCGGCCAAGAGTCCCACTCATCGCCGAGTATTGGGCGGACCAGACAGCGGTGCTGCGAGAGCGTGGCAACGGCGGCGCGGGGTTTGACGGGGTTGTCTCGAGCGGCCTGCGCGAGGCCATCCGCAGCGTTCTGGGACAGGTGCAGGGCGGGGCCAATGTTCGTATCGATCTCGATCCACTGGTTGCAGAGCTTCGCGCGGCTGGCGTTGCGGAAAGGCGGCAGGTCCAGCATCTGGAAAACCATGACGTCGTTCGCATGGACAATGACAACGATCGTCAGCCGCGCATCGCGCGCCTCGCCGATCCATCCAATTCAGCGTCGTGGTACGCGCGCAGCCGTAGCCGCGTCGCGACCGGTCTACTGCTCACGAGCCCGGGCATCCCGATGTTGTTCATGGGCGAGGAAATTTTCGAGGATGAGTATTGGAGCGATAGCGCCGACTATTTTCGCAACGCCCTCGTCGATTGGCAGTCCCTAGAGACGAACCGCGCGCGGCAGGATTTCTTTCGCTTCATCCGCGAACTGCTGGGACTGCGCCGGCAATTGCCTGCGCTGCGTGCCGGGGATTTGAACGTCTTCCATGTTCACAGCGACAACCGGGTCGTCGCCTTCCATCGTTGGCTGGAGGGAAAGGGCCAGGATGTTGTAGTCGTCGCCAACTGGAACGAGACGCCCTGGTACAGCTATCGCCTTGGATTTCCGGGGCCGGGACACTGGCGAGAACGGTTCAACAGTGACACCTACGACCAATGGGTGAATCCCAATGTTCATGGCAACGGCGGCGGCATCAACGTTGCGGGACCGCCGGTGCACGGGTTGCCCGCGTCGGGCGAGGTGGTGGTGCCAGCGAACAGCCTTGTCATATTCACTCGCTAGTGGGGAAAGACCATATTCTTGACATTTTCGGTTGCTTCGCCGGCGTGAAATTGCTCGTCGGAGCTCTGGTGGCAGTCTTACGACCGAGCCAGTTGTTCACATTAGTATGGTCAACGTTGGGTCCCTCGTCGAAAGTAGCCGCTCGTCCCGGACGAGCGAATGGTCGAGAATGCGCCAAGATTTCGGTGGTTCGACCCATGTGTTTGTCTCGGTGATATCCGCTCATGGATTGACCGCGATGATGGGTCATGGCGGACAAAGTCTGTCCGCATTGCTTGTCCGCTGTTTCAAATGTCCTGGATGGGTAAGGGGCTGCACCAGAGGGGCTCTGCCGCTCTGGATATGAATTGGTGAGTCTTGGGGCCAGGCCCGCGGACATGATTCCCGATGCGGGCGGAGACCCGCATGACCCCGACAAAACTCCTGATCGGCCAGATGATCGTGGTATTCGCGATCGTCCTTCTGGGCATCTGGTTCGCGACCCAATGGGCGGCCCGCGCACTTGCCTATCAGCCTGAGCTGGGCGCGCCCTGGTTCTATATCGAGCACGTGCCGGTCTACCATCCCTGGGCATTGTTCGGCTGGTGGTATCATTATGACGCCTATGCGCCACAGGTCTTTGATCGGGCCGGCGGCATTGCGGCGGCAAGCGGTTTTGCAGGCTGCGCGGCCGCCATCTTCGGATCGCTCTGGCGGGCGCGTCAGCGGCGTCATGTCACAACCTATGGATCGGCGCGCTGGGCGCAGGATCGCGATATCCGCCGGGCAGGGCTGGCGGCCGGGAAGGGCGTCTTCCTGGGACGCACCGACGCTGACTATCTGCGTCATGACGGTCCCGAGCATGTCATGGCGTTCGCCCCGACCCGGTCGGGCAAGGGGGTGGGCCTCGTCGTTCCCACGCTGCTGGGCTGGACCGGCTCGGCGGTCGTCCACGATATCAAGGGCGAGAACTGGCAGCTGACCGCAGGTTGGCGCGCGCGCTTTTCCCACGCCCTGCTGTTCAATCCGACCGATCCCCGCTCGGCGCGCTACAATCCGCTGCTCGAGGTCCGGCGCGGCGAGAATGAGGTCCGCGACGTCCAGAATATCGCCGACATCCTGGTCGATCCCGAAGGTGCGCTCGAGCGCCGCAACCACTGGGAGAAGACGTCGCATTCTCTGCTGGTCGGCGCGATTCTCCACATTCTCTATGCCGAGGAAGAGAAGACGCTGGCGCGCGTCGCGACCTTCCTGTCGGATCCCCAGCGCCCGTTTGCCGCAACGCTCAAGCGGATGATGACCACCAACCATCTCGGCACGGCCGAGGCGCCCCGGGTTCATCCCGTGATCGCGTCCGCCGCGCGCGAAGTGCTCAACAAGAGCGAGAATGAGCGATCGGGCGTGCTGTCCACGGCCATGTCGTTCCTGGGCCTCTATCGCGATCCGACCGTTGCTGAGGTCACCTCGCGCTGCGACTGGCGGATCGCCGACCTGGTCGAAGGCAAGCAGCCGGTGTCGCTCTATCTTGTCATTCCGCCTTCGGACATCAGCCGTACCAAGCCGCTGGTCCGCCTGATCCTCAATCAGATCGGACGCCGGCTGACCGAGCATCTCCATGCCGCGGGTGGTCCGCGTCGCCACCAGCTGCTGCTGATGCTCGACGAGTTTCCCGCGCTCGGCCGGCTCGACTTCTTCGAGACCAGCCTTGCCTTTCTCGCCGGCTATGGCGTGCGCGCCTTCCTGATCGCCCAAAGCCTCAACCAGATCGAGAAGGCCTATGGCGAGCACAACGCCATTCTCGATAATTGCCATGTCCGCGTCGCCTTCGCGACCAATGACGAGCGGACCGCCCGGCGCCTGTCGGACACGCTCGGCACCGCGACCGAGCAGCGCTCGATGCGCAACTATGCCGGTCACCGGCTCGCGCCCTGGCTTGCCCATGTCATGGTCAGCCGGCGGGAGACGGCGCGCGCCCTGCTGACACCCGGCGAGGTCATGCAGCTGCCTGCCGATGACGAGCTGGTTCTGGTCTCGGGCGCTCCACCGATCCGCGCGAAGAAGCTGCGCTATTATGAGGATCCCGCCTTTTCTGGTCGGGTCTTGCCGCCACCGACGCTCTCAGCAGGCCCGTATCGCGATGCCCCGCCGTCGCGCGGCAACGACTGGGGCAGCGAGACCCGCCAGGAAGACGAGCGGCTGGGTACTGGCGAGGACCATGCCGATGGCGAAGAAACAGGCGGAGGGCTCGAACAGGCCCGTCATCCGGCCCATGACATCGAACTGCCCCACGCCGAACAGCTCGATCCGCAGGATCCGCTGGGCCTTGGCGAGGATGACGCTGATCCTGTCGCTGACCAGAGAGCGATGGATCAGGCGCGCCAGATCGGCGTCGTGCGCTCGGCCTATGGGATCGACGCAGCGAGAAGCCATCCTGGCGACCTCGAGCTGGGTTTTTGATGATGAACGGCAAGGTCCGCCATCAGTTGTTTCTGCCAAGCCAGGTCAGCGCGCGGCTCGAAGCGCTCGCGGAAAAGCCCGGTGCGTCGAAATCGGCGATCCTCGCCGATGCGGTGTCGGCCTGGCTCGACCGGCGCGGACGGTCGGAACTGGATGAGCGGTTCGGCCAGCGCCTAGATCGGATCGCCGATCTGCTCGATCGCCTTGAGCGCGACAGCCATATCCTGCTCGAAACGCTGGCGCTGTTCATCCGCTATGAACTGGCCATCAATCCACCGCTCTCGGAAAGCGATCAGGCGGGCAGGGCCGCCGCTGCCAAGCGATTTGAAGCGTTTCTCGCCCAGGTTGCACGGCAGATCGCTGTAGGCCGGCGCACCTTCGAAAGCGAGGAAGGGCGATGACGGCCGCTTTGTCCGCAGAGCGCCGCCGCGCGATGCTGCGCACCGCGATGGGGCCGGCGATCGAGGCTGCCCTGTCCGATCCGCGCGTGGTCGAGGTGATGGTCAACCCCGATGGGGCGCTGCGCGTCGACATCCTGGGCGAAGGCCGCGTCGATACCGATGTGCGGCTCGATCCCGTGCAGGTCGAGCGGATCATCCGCCTGGTCGCAGCCCACGCTCGCGGCGAGGTCCATGCCGACAAGCCGATCGTCTCGGCCGAACTGCCGCCGCATGGGATAAGCGCCGGCGAACGGTTCGAAGGCCTGCTGCCACCGGTCGCGACCGCGCCCTGTTTCTCGATCCGGAAGCCCGCGTCGCGCATCTACACTCTGCTCGACTATGTCGCCGACGGCATCATGTCGGCGGACGGAGCGCGGCTGTTGTCGCGCGCCGTGGTCGACCGCCGCAACATCCTCGTGGTAGGCGGGACGTCATCGGGCAAGACGACGCTCGCCAACGCACTGCTCGCAGAGATCGCGCATCAGGGTGACCGGGTCATCCTGATCGAGGATACGCGCGAACTACAATGCGCAGCGCGGGATGTGGTGGCGCTGCGCACTCGGGCCGGCAGCGTGACTATGGCCGATCTGGTCCGCTCGACCCTGCGATTGCACCCGGACCGCATCATCGTCGGCGAGGTGCGCGGCCCCGAAGCGCTCGACATGCTCAAGGCCTGGAACACCGGGCACCCCGGCGGCATCGCCACGGTCCACGCCAACAGCGCGCTCTCGGCGCTCTACCGCATCGAACAACTCGTGCAGGAGGCGGTCATCACCGTTCCGCGCCGGCTGATCGCCGAGGCGATCGATCTCGTCGTGTTCATCGCCGGGCGCGGTCTGGCTCGCCGAATCGAGACCATCGCCCGCGTCGCCGGCCTCGATCCCGACGGTGGCTACGGCCTCGTCGACATCACCCCCGATCCCACCGTCCACCCCCAAGGAGAATGACCATGCGTACCCGTGCCCTCAAGTTTCCCGACTGCCGTTCCACATTCATCGTCGGCGCCACTCTCGGCCTTATGCTGACCATCACCACACAGGCCTGGGCCTCGGGCACCGGCATGCCGTGGGAAGAACCGCTTCAGCAGGTGCTCGATTCCATCCAGGGTCCGGTCGCCAAGATCATGGCGGTGGCGGTCATCGTGCTCACCGGCCTGACCCTCGCGTTCGGCGAGACCGCCGGCGGGTTCCGGCGGCTGATTCAGATCGTGTTCGGTCTGTCGATCGCGTTCGCCGCCAGTTCCTTCTTCCTGTCGTTCTTCTCGTTCGGCGGCGGAGCGCTGATCGCGTGACCGGCACGCCAGTCTCGTCGCCGATCGCCGGCACCCAACTCGAAGGGTTCGAGGCGCCCGTCCACGGCGCGCTCGGCTCGCCGATCCTGCTCGGCGGCGCGCCGCGGATGATCGCGATCGTCAACGGCACGCTCGCCGCCGCGATCGGGCTGGGCCTCCAGCAATGGGTGGCGGGACTGGTGATCTGGGCGGCGGGGCACAGCCTCGCTGTGTTTGCCGCTCGCCGCGATCCCGATTTCGCACCCGTGCTCATCCGCCACCTGCGCCAGCGGAGCCATTTCCCATGCTAACTTTACGCGAATATCGCCACCGCGCCGATCGCCTCGCCGATCATCTGCCCTGGGCGGCTTTGGTCGCCGATGGCGTGATCCTCAACAAGGACGGGAGTTTCCAGCGGACGCTGGCGTTCCGCGGCCCCGATCTCGAATCCGCCACGCAGGCCGAACTGATATCCGCCTGCGCTCGCGCCAACAATGTGCTAAAACGCTTCGGCAGCGGCTGGGCCTTGTTCTTCGAGGCCGAACGCCGCGAAGCACTGGGCTATCCCGATAGTTCGTTTCCCGATGCGGCAAGCTGGCTGATCGACGAGGAGCGCCGCGCCGGGTTCGAGGCGCAAGGCGCCCATTATGAAAGCCGCTTCCACCTGACCCTGACCTGGCTGCCGCCGGCCGACAGCAGCGACAGCGCCGGGCGCTCACTGGTCGAGCGGCCCGATAGCGACAGAGGGCGCGACTGGCGCGGCGCATTGGCGACCTTCGTCGCCGAGACCAGTCGCGCGCTCGACCTGTTCGCCGCCTTCATGCCGGAGGTGCGCGCGCTCTCGTCCGCAGAAACGCTGACCTGCCTGCACGGCACTATCTCGGAGCGCCGGCACCCGGTCGCGGTGCCCGAGACGCCCATGTATCTCGATGGCCTGCTGGTAGACACGCCGCTGACCGGCGGGCTGGAGCCGATGCTGGGCGGCCTGCATCTGCGCACGCTCACCGTCACCGGTTTTCCGAACATGAGCCGGCCGGGCATTCTCGACGCGCTCAACGAGACTGACTTCCCCTATCGCTGGGTCACCCGCTTCATCAGCCTCGACAAGGCGGACGCGACCAAGGTGCTCACGAAACTGCGCCGCCAGTGGTTCAACAAGCGCAAGTCGATCACCGCGCTGCTGCGCGAGGTCATGTACAACAGCCCGACACAACTGCTCGACAGCGATGCCGACAACAAGGTGGCCGACGCCGATCTCGCGCTCCAGGCACTGGGCGGCGACCATGTTGCATTCGGTTATCTCACCACGACGATCACCGTATCGGATAGCGACCGCGCCCGCGTCGAGGACAAGGTCCGCGCGGTCGAGCGGATCGTCAATGGCCTGTGCTTCACGACGATCCGGGAAGGTGTCAACGCGGTCGAGGCGTGGCTGTCGTCGTTGCCCGGCCAGGTCTATGCCAATGTCCGTCAGCCGATCGTCCATACGCTGAACCTCGCCCATCTCATGCCGCTGTCGTCGGTCTGGGCGGGGCCTGCGCGCAATGTCCATGTCGGTGCGCCGCCGCTGCTGGTCGCGCAGACCAGCGGCTCGACCCCGTTCCGGCTCTCCACCCATATCGGCGATGTCGGGCATATGATGGTGGTCGGCCCGACCGGTGCGGGCAAGTCGGTGTTGCTCTCGCTCATTGCCATGCAATATCGCCGCTATGCTGGCGCCCGCATCGTCCTCTTCGACATGGGCTTCTCCGCCCGCGCCGCCGTGCTGGCGATGGGCGGGAGCCATCATAGCCTGGGGCTACAGCCCGAACATGGTGAGGCCAATGGCCTCAGCTTCCAGCCCTTGCGCGATATCGATGACGAGGCGGAACGCAGCTGGGCGGCCGACTGGATCGGCGCACTGCTCTCCCATGAGAAGGTCGCGCTGACACCGGACATCAAGGACCGCAACTGGTCGGCGCTCTGCAATCGCGCCACCACGCCGCGCGAGGAACGGACGCTCACCGGCCTCAGCCTGCTGCTCCAGTCCAATGCGCTGCGCATGGCGCTCGCGCCTTACACACTGGAGGGCGCCTATGGCGGGCTGCTCGATGCGGCCGACGAGCATCTGGCCTTCGCCGATGTGCAATGTTTCGAGACCGAAGCGCTGATGTTGCGCAAGGCCGTGGTCGCGCCGGTGCTCACCTATCTGTTCCACCGCATCGAACAGCGGTTCGACGGACGACCGACCCTACTGATCCTCGACGAGGCCTGGAGCCTGTTCGACGATCCGCTGTTCGCCGCCCGCATCCGCGAATGGCTCAAGACACTGCGCAAGAAGAATGTCGCGGTGCTGTTCGCGACCCAAAGCCTTGCGGACATCACGGAAAGCAGCATCGCGCCCGCGATCATCGAAAGCTGCCCGCAACGCATATTGCTGCCCAACGACCGGGCGATCGAGCCGCAGAGCCGTCAGGCTTATGAACGGTTCGGCCTCAATGACCGGCAGATCGAGCTGATCGCCCGCGCGACCCCCAAGCGGCATTATTATCTGCAATCCGCGCGCGGCAACCGGCTGTTCGAACTCGGCATTGGCCCCATCGCGCTGGCGCTGTGCGGGTCTTCCTCCCCCGACATGCAGGAGCGGATCGACGCGCTCCTTGTCGAACATGGCCCGGAGCAGTTCGCGGCCCGCTTCCTCGAAGCCGCCGGCCTCGACTGGGCGGCTGCGCTGCTTGCCGATTTTCCGATTTCCAACCCCTGATCCCCAACCTCCAGCCACCGGAGACCGACCATGACCAAGAGACGTCCGTTCAAAAAATATCTGATCGCTTCTGTGCTTGGGCTCGGCGCTGCCAGCTCGCTCTTCATGGCGATCAGCCTGCCAAGCACGCCCGCGCAGGCGCAATGGACCGTATTCGATCCATCGAACTACAGCCAGAATATCCTCACCGCCGCGCGCACGCTGCAACAGGTCAACAACCAGATCAAATCGCTCCAGAACGAGGCGCAGGGCCTGATCAATCAGGCGAAGAACCTCACCACCATCAGCTTCCCCGAATTGCAGGCGCTCCAGCAGACGATTCAACAGATCGACCAGCTGATGGGTCAGGCACAGGGTATCCAGTTCAAGGTCGCTACACTCGATCAGCAGTTCCGGTCGATGTTCCCCGATAGTTTCGCGCAGGCGCTGACCATGAACCAGCAGGTCCTGGCTGCGCGTAACCGTATGGACAATGCCAAGGCGGCCTTCCAGCAGACCATGACCGTGCAGGCGCAGGTCGCCGAGAATGTCCAGGCCGACGCGCAGGCACTCGCCACCATCGTCGCGCGCAGCCAGGGCGCCGAAGGTTCGCTTCAGGTCGGGCAGGCGACCAACCAGCTGCTCGCGCTCGCCGCCAAGCAACAATTCCAGATTCAGAATCTGATGGCCGCGCAATATCGCGCCGAAGCGCTCGAACAAGCGCGGCGCGCCCAGTCGCAGGCCGATGGCCAGGCGGCGGCGAAGAAGTTCCTCGGTTCCGGCAGCGCCTACACGCCCCAGTAGCGCAGCGCCGGATCGGACGGCGGCGCGAAAGCGCGGCGCGTGACACGCTTCCGCACCTCACCGTCGCCGTCGCTGCGGGGTGCGCTCAGCTCCCCGGCGCACCCCGCAGCATTCCCCCAGCATCGCAGAAAGCACGCCCGACGTGACCGACCTCAACATCATCGACCAGTTCATGGCGGCGTTCATCGCCTATATCGACAGCGGGTTCGGCCTGCTCGGCGGCGATGTCTCCTTCCTGTCGCGCACGCTGATCGCGATCGACGTGACCCTGGCCGCTTTGTTCTGGGCGATGGGCGGCGAGGACAATGTGCTCGGGCGCCTGATCCGCAAGGTGCTCTATGTCGGCGCGTTCGCGTTCATCCTGAACAGCTTCTCGACGCTCGCCGACATCATCTTCCGCTCGTTTGCACAGGCCGGCCTCACCGCCGGTGGCGGAACGCTCACCGCCGACGATCTGCTCAAGCCCGGCCGGCTCGCCGGCACCGGCTTCTCGGCGGCCTGGCCGCTGCTCGAACAGGTGTCGCAGCTCACCACCTTCACCGGTTTCTTCGACAATTTCCTGACCATCATGGTGCTGCTGATGGCGTGGCTACTCGTCATCCTCGCCTTCTTCATCCTCGCGGTGCAGATGTTCGTCACCATCCTCGAGTTCAAGCTGACCTCATTGGCCGGCTTCATCCTCGTGCCATTCGCCTTCTGGAACCGCACCAGCTTTCTCGCCGAACGCGTGCTGGGCAATGTCGTTTCCTCTGGTATCAAGGTGATGGTGCTCGCGGTCATCGTCGGCATCGGCTCGAACTATTTCACGCAGTTCACCACCGCCCTGCAGGGTCAGGAACCCGATATCGGTCAGGCGATGAGCCTGGTGCTCGCCAGCCTCGCTTTGTTCGGGCTCGGCATCTTCGGTCCCGGCATCGCCTCGGGTCTCGTCGCGGGGGCGCCGCAACTCGGCGCCGGATCGGCGATCGCCACCACCGCGCTTGCCGCCGGCGGGTTCGCGGTGGCGGGCGGTGCCGGCGCTGCCGCCGCGCGCGGTATCGTCGGCGGCGGCCTTGGCGCGATCCGCGCCGGCACGGCGATGGGATCGGCGGCATCGTCCGCCTACACACTCGGGCAGGAAGCGGCAGGGTCGTCGAGCATCGGTACTGGCCTGTCCGGCGTGGCGAGCGCCGCTGGCAGTGCCGCCAAGTCACGCATGTCCGACGCACTCGGCATCGGTGAGGCCGCCGCGTCCGGCCGGCATGCCGCGTTCGATGCGCTCACCGAGCGTGCCCCGTCCGCATCGGCGCCCGGCGACGCCGGCAGCGCAACACCAGGCTGGGCGCGCAAACTCCAGTCGAACCAGGCCGCCCGCCATCACCGCCAGACCGCCATCCACGCGCTCCAGTCGGGCGACCGTGGCGGTCATGGCGCCACCCCCGACATCAAGGAAAAGGACTGATCCCCATGATCTTCAAACGCGCCGTCCAGCGTTACGGACAGACACCTCAGTCGGAGACGCCCTATCAGCGCGCCGGGCAGCTCTGGGACGAGCGGATCGGATCTGCCCGTGTCCAGGCCCGCAACTGGCGGCTGATGGCGTTTGGCTGTCTGGGCCTCACCACCGCATTGTCGGGCGGACTGCTGTGGCAGTCGATGCAGAGCCGGGTCGTGCCCTATGTGGTCGCGGTCGACCGGCTCGGCGAAGCGCGTGCGGTTACGCCGGCCGACACGCAATATCAGCCGACCGATCCGCAGATCGCGTGGTTCCTGTCGCGGTTCATCACCGACGTGCGCGGGCGCTCGCTCGACCCGGTGCTGATGCGCGAGAACTGGCTGGCCGCCTATGACTTCGCGACGAAGCGCGGCGCGCTGTTCCTCGGTGATTATGCGCGGACCAATGACCCGTTTGCGCAGGTGGGGACACGCACCGTGTCGGTGCAGGTGACAAGCGTGGTGCGGGCCTCCGACCGGTCGTTCCAGGTCAAATGGGTCGAGACCGCTTATGAGCGCGGCAGTCCGGCGGGCGCCTCGCACTGGACTGCGATCCTGACGGTCGAGATGCGGTCGCCGAAGTCCGCCGACATACTGCGCAAAAATCCGCTCGGTCTTTATGTCGATGCGATCGACTGGAGCCGTGAACTGGAAGCGGCGTCGCCGACGCCTAAGCCCACCGCGTCGCCGGTGTCGCCCGGCCACATCCCGGGCGGATCGCCGCTCGATCCAAACCTTGCTCAGCCCATCCAGCCCCAACCGGAGATCCGTCCATGAACTATCCGCTTCTCGTGGCGACGGCGCTTGCCAGCGCCACCCCCGCCCTTGCGCAGACCGCTCAGCTGTCACCGCCTGTCGCGACGGCGGCACCTACACCTGCACCGACAGTTGTTCCGCAGCCCGCTCCGGTCGCACCGCTGCCGGCCGTTCATCGCCGCAAGGTGCTGCCATCGCCGGCGGAACTGCGGGTGCGCACCGCCAACCGCGCCGCGACGCAGGAGCCGGCGAGCGGCGGATTTGTCAACGCGGTGCAGGTCTATCCCTATGGCGAGGGCACCATCTATCATGTGCTGACCGCGCCGGGGCAGGTGACCGACATCGCGCTCCAGCCCGGTGAGGCGCTGGTATCGGTCGCGGCAGGAGACACTGTGCGCTGGGTGATCGGCGACACCACCAGCGGCAGCGACGATACCAAACGCACGCATATCCTGGCGAAGCCGTTCGCCGCCGGACTTTCGACGAATGCGCTCATCACGACTGACCGGCGCAGCTATCATCTGACGCTGTCCAGCACCGGTCGCACGGCAATGGCGGCTTTGTCCTGGACCTATCCGCAGGATGCGCTGATCGCGTTGAAGCGCGAGCGAGAACAGGCGCGGGCCGCCGTGCCGGTCTCGACCGGGCTGGCGCTCGACCAGTTGCACTTCAACTATATGGTGTCGGGAGACGATCCCGCGTGGCGTCCATTGCGCGCGTTCGATGACGGGCGGCAGACGTTCATCGAGTTTCCGGCCAGCATCGCGGTCGGCGAGGCGCCGCCTTTGTTCCTCGTTGATGCCAAGGGCACGGCCAGCCTGGTCAACTACCGGGTACAGGGCCGCTTCTATGTGGTCGACCGCCTGTTCGACGTGGCCGAACTGCGGCTTGGTCTGAAGAAACAGCAGATCGTTCGCATCGCGCGCACCGGCGACGATGGCCGTCACCGGAGGGGATCATGAGCGAGGCCGTGATTCAGCAGCCGGCCCCCAAGGTCGATCCCGAAACCTTGGCGCTGCGTGCCCGGCCACCGCGCGCGATCCGGTTCCGGCGGGGCGTCATCATCGCCATCGCGGCGGTCGGCTCGGTCAGCCTGATCGCGGTGACGTGGATGGCATTGAGCCCGCGCCTGTTCCACCGCGGCGACGCGCCACAGGAACTGTCGCAGCCCGATACGCGCCCGCCCGGCGATGCGCTGAGCGGGGCGCCTGCCAGTTACGGCGACGTGCCGAAGCTGGGGCCGCCACTGCCGGGCGACCTCGGCAAACCGATCCTCGAGCACCAGCAGGCCATGGCGGCGGGCCTGAAACCGTCCGGCCCACAGATGCAGCAGGCCGAGGCCGCCGAGCGCGAGCGGCAGCTCGCCGAACTGAAGGCCGCGCGACAATCGGGCGTGCTGGTGCAGAACCGGCAGGGCGGCGGCGGTAGCAGCGATGCCGGAGTCGCCGTGGCGACCGTGCCGGTGCCGGCCGAGGCGACCGACACGAACAAGGTTGCGCTCGATGCCGCCAACGATCCCAATGCGCAGGGGCGCAAGGCAGCGTTCGTCGCCGCTATCGATCCGCGCGGTGGCGTCAATCCGCACCGCCTGACCCCGCTCGCCTCGCCCTACACATTGTCGGCCGGCAGCGTGATCGCCGCCAGCCTCATCACCGGGCTGCGCTCCGATCTCCCCGGCCTGGTCACCGCGCAGGTCACGGAGAATGTCTATGACAGCGCAACCGGCCGGCTCCTGCTCGTGCCGCAGGGCGCCCGGCTGATCGGCAGCTATGACAGCGTGGTGGCGTTCGGCCAGAGCCGCGCGCTCATCGTCTGGCAGCGGATCGTCATGCCTGACGGCAGTTCGCTGCGGATCGATAATGTCCCCGTCACCGATCCGTCCGGCTATGCCGGATTGCAGGACAAGGTCGACTTCCACACCTGGCAATTGCTTAAGGGCGTGGTGCTCTCGACCTTGCTTGGGGTGAGTTCCGAGCTGACGTTATCCGGCCAGAGCGATCTTATGCAGGCGATCCGCATGTCGACGCAGGACAATGTCTCGCGCGCGGGAGACCAGATCACGCAACGCAATCTCGGCATCCAGCCGACGATCACCATCCGCCCTGGCGCGCCGGTCAGGCTGGTGGTCCATAAGGATCTGGTGTTCTCAGCTGCAGGAGGACGCTGACATGGCTGATATCAAGCTCGGCAGGCTACCCGATCGCACACCGGTCAAGCTCATTTTCAGCGTGTCGCCCGATCTCCATCAGGCACTCCAGGCTTATGCCGCCGCCTATGAGCAGGCCTATGGGGCGGCCGAGCCGCTCGCCGAACTCATCCCGGCGATGCTCGCTGCATTTCTTGATGGTGATCGCGGATTCGCAAAAGCGCGTGAAGAAGCCCGGCGGGGTTCGCGATGAGCACGGATGATCAGAATTGGCCTCGCCATTCGAACGGCTTTCTGTCCAATGATCAGGCGGCCGACTTTCTCAATCTGTCCCCTCGCACTTTGGAGAAGCTCCGAGTTGTAGGTGGTGGGCCGACCTTTTCAAAACTGGGCCGCCGGGTCGTTTACGCTCAGGAGGATTTACAATCCTGGGTGGCCGCAAAACGTCGCACCTCTACCTCTGATACAAGCTATTCGGATGCGCAGAATAGGGAGACAAAGGGGCGAAGATAGCGACGGCGGGATAGAGAGTGGCAACTCAAAGGATGAAGCGAGCTACTCAGCGTAAGTGGCTGTCACGCGCCGCGCCTATGCCGCCGCCACATCGACCCAGACCTTCGTCACGTTGAACAGTGACACGGCCCCGCCCGTCGCTTGCTCGGGATTGAACAACGCTAGGTTGATCCCGTCGCTGACCGAACTGCGATAGAGGACGCCGTCGAAGCCGCTTTTCTTGATGAACTCGCACAGATACTGGCTCGGAATATAGTCGATCGCCGCACCGGCAGGTTGCACCGGGCGGGTCAGTTCTTCGCCCAGGCGTTCGAGGAATGGCAGGTCGGCGCGCAGTTGTCCGATCTCGCTCGCGTCAGTAAGAATGAACGGCGAGACCAGCTTGCGCGGGTTGCGCAGATCGACCGCCTTGATCTCGGGGATAGTGAAGTCGGCGACGCAGGCGATCTCGCCGGTATGCGGTCTGATTTCGGCGGCCGCTGTGTTGGGAAGCGACCCCAGATAGAGATAGGGGATACCAGCGGGATTGGCCCGGCCATGGGACGAGCGCCGCTTGGGCGGTGCTCCCATCTTGTCGATGGAAAAGACCTCGTCTTCGGTACGGATGCGCGCACGATACCATTGCCGGGGCAATGGCGGCGCCAGCAGCATGTCGAGCAGCTGGCGGAGCCGATCAAGGTCGATGCCGACATCCAGAAACCAGCGATTGGCATACATCATCTCGTCGCGCAGCTTGTCCCACTGCGCCAGGCCTTCGCTGATATAGCTTGCCGACGGCGCGAAGGTGCGTCGAACGATTTCGCCGTCATCGAGAATCTCGCCGAGCAGTTCTTTGGCATGGGCGATGTCCATCCGCTGATGGCTGAAGAGTTGCCAGTCGTCCTTCATCCATTCAACGAGTGACTTTCCGTCTTCGCTCGGTTCATAGACATTGACCAGCAACTCGAAATAGTTGGCGAGCTTGCTCGGCTCGACGAGCTGGGTGTCAGTGGTCCCGCAGAAATCGCATGTCCCATGGCTGGGGTCGAGTGACGGGAAGAGCTGATCACGAAGCCCGCGATCGTCGAAGCATTCCGGGCAACAGAAACGTTGTGCCATGCGGCTCAGCCGAGATAATCGGCGAGCGTCTCGATGTGATGCTTCATCGAGAGCTTTTTGACATAGCCAAGACCCGGGAAATGGCCCTTGTCGTGGAGGTCACGGAACTCCTTGATCGCCTTGGTCTCAAGAATATGAGAAGTGCCGCTGTTCAGTTTGGCAATCAGTTTCGCTAGCGCCTGGGCGAATTTGCCGGCGGGATCGGTCGGCGTGTCCTTCGTGTCCGAGACGAAGTGATAGATGTACATCACGTCGTCCTTGTCAGGGTCGATGAAGGTCAGGTGGATTGCGACCGCATAGGCCGGCCCGCCGCCCTCGCTGTATACATCGCCGACGATGAGGAAGTCACCGAAGCCAGCCATTCCGAGATCGTCATAGGTGACATGGAGGTCCGAGAACTCCTCCATCGCCGGATAGTCAGCATTGCGCTGGCGCTTAAAACCGTCGCGCACCAGAATGCGCGTGCTCTTGTCGAAGTGCTTTCGGTAGAGCAACTTAGCGTGGTTTTCGACGAAGACATTGGTGAGACCCGCGATGCTGTCCTCCAGCTCGGCCGCCAGCGCCTTGGGCGCGGTGAAGCCGGCGTGAACCAACACCGGATGATGATCCGCATGCTGATTGTAGCAGTCCATCACATCATCGACCGTCATCTCGCTACGCAGCAGGATGCCAGCAGCGATATTGTCGGTGCCGATAAAGCCTTCCTGTAGGAGGCTGGTAATGCTGGCGCCGTCTTCCTGATGGTCGCCATGATAGGGGTTCACAATCACGATCGCCCGCCCGCCGGCGGTACAGACTGCGCTCAAGGTCTTTTTGAGGCCACCGAGCGCCTCGCGCACTGGTTCGATAACCGGCACGAAGTTCTTCTCGGCCAACAGCGGTGCCATTTCGCGGATCGTAATCAGCTCGAACTGCTTTCCGCGAAAATAGGGATGATACATGCGCCAGTCAGCTCCAGGCCATGGCCGCTTTCAGCGGCGTTGCGACAGCATCGACCAGTCGCGGATGATCGGCGCGGCGTACCGAAACCGACAGCGCCGCAGCCTGCAACGATTCCGGCAGGCTATCGACAAGGTCGCCGAGCGGCGCGAGATCGCGTGTCCGCTTGAGCGTACGCACCATCTCGACATGGAGCGCCGCCGGCTCGAGCAGCGCAAAAAGGTCGCGCATTGCGGCGTGCAGCTGCGTGTTTGGTACGATTGGAACGGCCACGCCCATTGCCTTGAGGATTGCTGCGGCCTCGGCCGTGCGCAACGATTCAAAGACAGTCACCGGGCAAATGCGTTCCGGGCAGTCAATGGCTTCGCGGACCGTCGAGATGCGATAGCGCCTGGAGAGGCACATCACCCCGACATCGTCCGGGACCGTCGTCAGTACGCCCTCGATATGGCTCTCACTCGCGATCACGTTCACCTTTGCGAACACGCGCTTGTAGTTCTCGACCTGGTTGGCGAGCCGCGTAAGTGAATCGCGCTCCGACTTGATTTCATAGACGGTCGCTGTGCCGTTCAGGATGACGAGGTCCGCCTTGCAGTTGCCGGCACGAAACTCGTTGAGCATCGAGGCTGTACGAAGTGAGTGCGTTCCCATCAGCACTTTGTGGCTGATCGCTGCGCGGTAGATATATTCGTCGCGATGCCCTGCGACTTTCAGAATGTCGAAAGCCGAGTCGAACGCATCCCCGACGGTTGCGCGCGGGTCTGCACGCTCGATGAGATCGGTCTGTTCAATGAGGCGGCGGAACAGACCGGACCGGCCTTTCTTCGCCATTTCACGAAAAACGGTGGCGGAGAACAGGCGCGTCAAAGCAGATAGTTTCGCTGCGCTGTAGATATTCATTCCCCCGCCCGAACCGCATATCGCACGATGCGGCGGCGCTCCTCTTAGCGGAGAACGTTCCGAGACGGAATCGCGGAAATTGCCCGATCGGAATGAGGGGGCTGATGAACCAGTCACTTTGTCGCGCTCTTGGTTGGTCTGCTCCGTGGCTGCATGGTCGGCCGTCCTAGCGCAGCGGCGATCTTGGATGACGCGCGGTCTGCTGCCCGCTTGGCAGGGGCAAGCTGAACATGGGCATAAATTGCAGTTGAGCGTGGATTGCGATGCCCAAGAATCGCGCCGGTCATCGCGAGCGCCTGGCCTGCCGATGTCGAGGTGGATCCCATGGTGTGACGCAGGGTATGCGGGGTCACATCGAGCAGTCCCGAAAGCTTTTTCACCTTTGGCCAGATGCTCTTGGTACCCTGAAAGAAGGTCTCGCCGGCGGTTGACGGAAAGACGAACTCAGAATCATCGGATTGCGTAACGCCGCGCAGTATCTCGATCGCAGCCCGGCCGAGAGGTCGCACTGAGCGTCCCGTCTTGCTGTCCTCGAACATCAGAAAGCCGCGATCGAGATCAACCTCGCGCCATTTGAGGCCCGCGATCTCATTGCGTCGGCAGCCGGTGAGCGCCCACAAGCGCGCTATGGCAATCGCTTTGGGATTCGTGCCATCGGCTTCAAGCCTGTCGAATGCCTCACCCAACTTCTTTATCTCTTCCAACGTCAAGAAGCGCTCGCGCTGGTTATCGGTCTTGCGGACGGCGGCTTTTTCCACCGGATTACGGTTGGTCAGCTCAAGTCGCATTGCGAAGCTGTACATGGCTGATAGGTCACGGATTGCCTTTCGGGCGGCGCCTTCGCCACCGCGCACAATGATGCGCTGACGGTGTCCGATCTTCTCGTCGCGTGCCGTTTTACCACTGGCAACATCGGTCGCGAATTGCTCGACGTCCGCAATGCTCACGTCTCCGATCCGCTTGCGACCAAGCAGCGGAACAATGTGATGGTCAATGCGTGAGATCGTATACTTCTTTGTGAGCGGCTTCATTGGTTGGCCGATCTTTTTGCCACGCTGGATCACGCAGCCGCGTTGTTCGTACAGATCGCGCAATTGAGAGATGAGCATCTCACCACGCTTGGCAATCCGCTTTTCTCCGGGGTCCTGACCATTGGCAACTGCGCCAAGGACGGTTTTGGCACTCTTGCGGGCCTGATCGATTGTCAGTGCCCCAAAGCGACCAAGTGTATAGGTGCGGCGCTTGGCGGTCCGCCCGCCACCATCAGAGCGATAGCGCACGATGAATGATTTCACGCCGCTCGGCATGATGCGCAAGCCGAAGCCAGCGATTTCGGCGTCCCAGAGCTCATATTGCTCTTCGCGCGTCTCCGCCCGCTCGCAACGGTCGCGTGTCAATTTTACCGTTGAACGCTGACCCACTTGCTTCACTCCGTGGTGGACCCGTGGCGACGCCGGGTCCACCACGGGTCCACCGGCAGGTCGGTTTCGTCATTTTCAAGCAAAGTGTATCACAGCTATAATCAATATAAAACAATTGCTTGTCATGCTGTGGCATAGCTGGGCGAACCCCGGAGAAGCATCGGTCTAGATTTGCCAAGGTTGGGGTCGAGGGTTCGAATCCCTTCGCCCGCTCCAGTTTTCATAGGGAAATCAACAAGATATTCGCCTGCAGGGCAAGATGAACTTGCGCCGCCAATCTGTGTCGCCACGGGGGTGTAAACCACGGGCTGCGATTTCGCTTCGGAGATTGCCGGCTGCGTAAGCTCCTTGCGGCGCAGTAAGCATCTTAAAAGTCGGCTCGCAATTGCCGGTCCATCGGCGTCCATGCTCTCGGCGCTCACGTTGTCCAACTTTATCGCTTTCGCTCTCTGCTTGTAAGAGCATCACAATGTCGGTGGAAGGGCGTGCTGATTGGATCTGTACTTTGCAGTCGATAGCAAACTTGCTGGACACGACTTCCGTTGAGCGGAGCCTTTTCCATCAAGGTGGATGCGCCAAGTATAATAACGCTACCGCGACCGGACGTTGCGCTTCGTCCCGGCAATCCACACAGAGCCTCCGCAGTTGATCCCGCTCTCCCTCCTGTGGCTGGCAGAAATGTTAGGCGACGATCCCTGGACAGTGCCCTAGCAGCTAAACTGCTGAACGAATCTGCGGAAGCAGGTGGCAGGGGGAGGGGATATGAAGGACCTGCAGAAAGTTGTCTCCGATCCTTTCGCCGCCTGGCAAAAGATGATCCAGGACTGGGAAACCGAGATCAACACATTGTCTACTCGCTTTACGCAAAGCGAGCAGTTCAGCGCCGTCATGGGGCAGACGACCAAGATGATGGTCGTTGCGCAGAAGACCATGACCGAAAGGCTGGAAGGCATCCTCCAGACCCTGAATCTGCCATCGAAGACACAGATCGAGGCTTTGGCCGATCGGCTCGATTCAATCGAGGATTCGATTACCCAGTTGCGCATCGCACTCGACAGGCTGGCGAACACCGCCGCACCCACAGCCGATCAGGTCGCACCGCGCCGCACGCGCGTGCCGGCAAGCAAGACTCCGAAGGACTGAGCGGACCGGGGGGCGCGCGTGGCAGAAAACGAAGATATTGCGCGCCGCGTCGAACATGAAATCGACCGTGCACTGAAGCGGCATATCCGTGGTCTTGATTTTCTGGTCGCAGATCGCGCGCCGGTCGGCACGATGCCCAAATCGGTCATTCACCGCGACGGTACGGCCGTTCTATATCGTTACGAACCGGTGCTTGAGGAAATCTACCGGGTGCCGCTGGTGATCGTGTCGCCGCCGTCAAACCGGGGCTACATATTCGATCTGGCGCCGGGGCAGAGCTTCATCGAGTATATGCTCAACCGCGGTTACGACGTCTATAACCTCGATTGGAACCCACCGCGCCGGGATGAGGCGGGGCTTGATCTTGGTGACTATGTCGACCGCTTCATCCCTGACAGCCTTTCCGCCATCGCCGAGATAACCGGCGACGTCGCCGTCACACTCGCCGGCTATTGCATGGGTGGAACGCTTGCGACCATGCATGCCGCGCTGCATCCAGAGCCGATCCGCAATTTCATTGCCTTTGCAACGCCCATCGATTTCAACTTCATGACGCTGTTCCAGTCTTGGGCAGATAAGCGGCACTTCGACGTCGAATTGCTCGTCAGCAAGCTCGGCATTATCCCGGCCGACGTCATGCTTGGCGCGTTCGACCTGTCGCGACCGGCCAATCGCACCGCCGGGCGCATGACCTTGTGGAACAACATGTGGAACGACGATTTCGTCAAATCCTACCGCATGTTCGATCGCTGGGCCGCTGAAACGCTGCCGCTTCCGGGTGCCTATTTCCACCAGCTGATTACGCGCCTGATGTGGGACAATGCACTGGCCAATGGCACCATGGATATCGCCGGGTGCCCGGTTGATCTGCAGCGCATCACCTGTCCGATCCTCAATATCGTGGCCGAGCACGATCATATTGTCAGCCATGAAGCGACGCGCCCCCTGATGGAAATGACGGGGAGCAACGATCGGCAGGAAATTCTATCAAAGGGCGGGCACGTCAGCCTCGTTGCTGGTCCGGCAGCGGTCCGCCGCCTGTGGCCGCACATCGATGAATGGCTTGGAGTGAGATCGACATGACCCTCGATACCGGGATTGCGCCCACCCAGCTGGAACTGGATGGGGTTCGCGTATTGCTTCGTCCTATGGAAGCGGGTGACAGGAATGCGATCCTGACGTTCGCCCGCTCGCTGCCCGTCAAGGATTTGCTATTTCTGCAACGCGATATCCGGCTTGAAAAGGTGGTCGCGGCGTGGATCGACCAGACTGGCAAAGGCGGGGCGATCTCCAGCCTTGTCGCCGTCGATGACGACGGCCATCTGCGCGGCTGCTCCGCTTTGGTGCGTGACCGGCTGAGCTGGTCGAGCCATGTCGCCGACATCCGTATTCTGGTCGGCGTCGACAGTCGTTCGATGGGGCTGGGGCGCCTGCTGGCGATGCATTGTGTCGATCAGGCGCTGGCCGAAGACGTCGAGAAGCTTACCGTTCAGATGACCCCGGATCAGGAAGGCGCACTGCGCATGTTCGAGGAGCTGGGCTTCCGCCCCGAAGCCCTGCTCCGTGATCAGGTGCGCGATGCCGAAGGCGAAATTGCCGACATTGTCATCATGGCGCTCAGTCTGGCTCGATACAGCGCAACGCGTACCGCTTACAGTCTGTGAGTTGGCAAGCGCGGCACACATAAAAACATCAGAGTAGCATTGGAGCGTGTTTCATAGGAAACGCACACCGGTTACCTCGTTCGCCGAAACAAAGGCATTATTCCATGACGATGAATGAACACGCTGCCCGAAAGAATAAGAGCGGGGCACCGCCAGCCTCGGACGCAAGCGCAATTCGTCCACCATTTCTCGGCTTGGCTTTGCTCGAACCAGCGCGCTGCCTGCTGGAAGCGACTGCGACGCTCGCGGTAAGCCCGTTATTGGCGATGGCACCGCGCGGTGATGGACATCCGGTGATGGTCCTGCCCGGCTTCGCCACGGGCGATGTGATGACGGGTCTGCTGCGGCAATATCTCAGGGCACAGGGCTTCGATGTCCATGCGATGGATCTGGGCATGAACTTCGATCATCACACGGTAGGCGAGAATGGTGAGCTTATTGCCGGACGGATACGGGTGATCCGGGCCGCGACGGGTCGTAAGGTGAGCCTCGTGGGCTGGAGCCTGGGCGGCGTAATCGCGCGTGAGGCGGCACGGCGTGATCCGGAGGATCTGCGGCAGGTGATTTCGCTGGGCAGCCCTTTTGGGGGCAATCCCCACGCCACCAACCTTCAGTCCCTGTATCAGCTTGCCACGGGCAATGACCTCACGTCGGACAAGATGCGCGATCGCTATGCCAACGGCGCGCGTGTGCTGCCGGTGCCTTCCACCGCCGTGTTCAGCCGCACTGACGGCATCACCGCATGGGAGAACTGCGTCGGTGACAGCGATGCGATCAACGAGAATATCGAAGTCGTCTCCAGCCACTTCGGCTTCGTGACGAATCCGGCCGTGTTCCAGATCGTCACCGACCGCCTCTCCCAGCCCGAGGGCAGTTGGCAGCCCTTCGTACCGCGCACGCCTCTATCTTCGGTCTATGGCTGATAGCGGTGTCCGATGGCGTGAAAAAGCGGGGCAAGCCGGCCTGTCCGTTCCGATACGTTTTCGCGGCATGAGCGCATCTGCCTTGTCGTGCTAAGGCAAGTGCGGTTTCCGTTGTCGCGGGCGGGTGATGATGCAACTGTGAAGATCAATGGCGATGTGGCTGCCTGCGGGAGGCCTGCGCCGATGATGTTGCGCCGGCGGCAAGCTCCGGAATGCCCTCGTCGGCGCGGGGGGATTGTCCGATCTCCGATCAGACCGAAGCCTTCGAAATTTTGTCCCGTCGTTGGGTCGCCGCGCGCACATTCGCGTGGTTGGGCTGCTCGCGCCGCCTTGCCAAGGGCTGGGAAACAACCATTGCATCCTCAGCCGCATGGACGACGATGGCCTCCGTTCAATTGCTCATCCGCAGAACTGCAAGATTTTGCTATGCTTGAGGAAGTTTAAATCAGGCATTTAGAAATCAGGTCCGCCCCCCTTGTCTGATCACTCCCTGGGCCTCGGTGGCCTCCGGCTGTTTCGTGAGCCCGACCATGAGAATATCGACCAGAGATTGCGCGATCTCCTTGGCGGGCATCGGTCCCGCGGGATCGTGCCAGCGTGCCGGCCAGTTCAGTGCGCCGGCAATGGTGAAGGCCGCCATTTTGACATCGACCGGTGCGATCGAGCCGTCCGCGATCGCATCTTCGATCATTTGCCGTAATGCACTGTCGATCTGACGCTTGAGGGCGCGAAACTGGCTCAGGCCGTCGGGAGACAGCAGCTCCTCCCCGGTGCGGATCACGCAGCGGCCGAAATCGCTCATGTTGATTTCGGCATAGCGGAGCATGAAGCGGGTCAGGCGATAACCTCCGGCGCCCGGTGCTTGTCGCGCGTCATGCGCCGCTTGCAGCAATTGCTCGAGGCCGATCCTGACGCATTCGAGCAGCACCTGCTCCTTGGTCGCCAGATAATGATAGATCGTACGCTTGGACACGCCAAGACTGCCGGCAACGTCATCGAGCGAGGTTGCATGAAAGCCGCGCGCATTAAACATCCTGACCGCCGCGTGCAGCACTGCCTCACGCTTGGCAGCATAATCGGCAGCCTTCTGGGCGGGACTGCGAAAGGGTGACGGCTCGTTCATTGATCTCCTTCCCGAAACACGCCCAGTGTTGACAGGAAACGTGATTGGGCGCAATACACTCACTGGTGTATAACAAACGGATGGGTATATGAATCTGACGGATACGCAGGTCGCCATTCGGGATGCCGTCCGGGCGTTCGCGCAAGAGCAGATCCGGCCCAACAGTATGGCGTATGAGGCGGCGAAGGGCTATCCATCCGGCCTGTTCGAGCAGATGGCGGCACTGGGTCTGCTGGGCATGACGGCGCCGGAATCGGTCGGAGGCGCGGGCGCGGACTATGTGTCCTATGCGCTTGCGCTCATCGAAATTGCCGCGGCCGACGGGGCGCTTTCGACCATTCTATCGATCCAGAACAGCTTGATCGTCTCGGGCTTGCTCAAGGACGGGTCGCCCGCCCAGCAGGCACGCTTCCTGCCTGATCTGATCGCTGGCCGGATAATCGGAGCCTTTGCCCTCACGGAGGCGGATGCGGGCTCCGATGCGTCGGCGCTGCGTGCCCGTGCGGTCAAGGTCGAGGGTGGCTACCGGCTCAACGGCGCCAAGCAGTTCATCTCCTCGGGTCGCATTGCTGGCATCGCCATCGTTTATGCGGTGACCGATCCCGACGCGGGCAAGCGCGGTATCTCCGCGTTCATCGTGCCGACCGACAGTCCTGGCTATTCTGTCGACAAGGTGG
Source organism: Sphingobium sp. (assembly GCA_035911355.1). Taxonomy (GTDB): domain Bacteria; phylum Pseudomonadota; class Alphaproteobacteria; order Sphingomonadales; family Sphingomonadaceae; genus Sphingobium. Next base: position 57,564 of record JAMHVU010000090.1, on the reverse strand, counting down.
AGCACAAGCTGGGGCAGGCGGCATCAGATACCTGCGCGATCCGGTTCGACGATGTTTTCGTGCCAGAGGATCTGCGGCTCGGCGCAGAGGGCGCGGGCTATGCCATCGCCTTGTCGAACCTGGAAGCGGGGCGGATCGGTATCGCCGCTCAGTGCGTCGGCATGGCGCAGGCGGCGCTGGAGATCGCGATTGCTTATGCGAAGGAGCGCGCGAGCTTTGGTAAGGCGATCATTGCGCATCAGGCGGTCGGCTTCCGCCTTGCGGATCTTGCGACGCGGCTGGAGGCTGCGCGGCAGCTGGTCCTTTCCGCCGCGGCGATGAAGGATGCTGGCGCGCCAGCGCTGACCCAGGCTTCGATGGCGAAGCTCTTCGCTTCCGAGACGGCCGAGGCCGTCGTGTCCGGCGCGATCCAGACGCTGGGCGGCTACGGCTATCTCGAGGAGTATGGCGTCGCCAAAATTTACCGCGATGTGCGGGTATGCCAGATTTACGAGGGCACATCTGACATCCAGCGCATGGTCATCGCACGGGCGCTGTAATCTTATCTGATAGGGAGAATTTCGATGCAGGACGATCCAGTCGTCATCGCCGGCTATGCGCGCACGCCCATGGGCGGCTTTCAGGGCGCGCTGTCGGCGCTAAAGGCTACGGACCTTGGCGCGGTCGCGGTCAAGGCCGCGGTGGAGCGCGCCGGCGTCTCTCCCGACGCCATCGATCGTATCTATATGGGTTGCGTGCTTCCCGCCGGCCTGGGTCAGGCTCCCGCGCGTCAGGCGGCGCTGGGTGCGGGCCTCGCGCTGTCGGTCGAAGCGACCACGGTTAACAAGATGTGCGGCTCGGGCATGCAGGCGGCAATCATGGCGGCTGAAGCCCTGTGGGCGGGGACTGCCGATGTCATCGTCGCAGGCGGCATGGAGAGCATGACCAACGCGCCTTATGCGCTTCCCAAGCATCGGGCAGGCGCGCGCATCGGGCATGACCGCATCGTTGACACCATGATGCTCGATGGTCTTGAGGATGCTTACGAACCCGGCAAGGCGATGGGTGTATTCGCCGAGGAAGCCGTGCGGGACTATCAATTCACGCGCGAAGAGCAGGATGCCTATGCAATTCGCTCGCTCGAACGCGCCAACGTCGCCATCGCGGATGGCGCGTTCGTCCGTGAAATCACGCCTGTCACGGTGAAAAGCCGGGGCGGAGATACGGTGATCGACACGGATGAGCAGCCTGGGAAGGCGAAGCCGGACAAGATCCCCGGTCTCAAGCCAGCTTTCGTCAAGGATGGCACGATCACAGCGGCCAATGCTTCATCGATTTCCGATGGCGCCGCCGCGCTGGTCCTGACGCGCCGTAGCGTGGCGGAGAAAATGGGCTTGCCTGTGGTCGCGAGGGTCGTTGCCACTGCCGCCTACGCGCATGCGCCGTCGCAGTTTACGACTGCGCCAGTTCCCGCCGTGCGAAAGGTCATGGAGAAGGCCGGCTGGGCCATCGACGATGTCGATTTGTTCGAGGTGAACGAGGCCTTCGCCGTCGTGGCGATGATTGCGGCGAAGGACTTGGGTATTCCGGCCGAAAAGCTCAATGTGAATGGCGGGGCGACGGCGCTGGGCCATCCGATCGGTGCGAGCGGTGCACGCATTCTCGCCACCCTGATCGGCGCGCTTGAACATCGCGGCCTCAAGCGCGGCATTGCCACGCTTTGCATCGGGGGTGGTGAAGCAACTGCCATGGCCGTCGAACTCGACTGAGGAGAGCTTCACATGGATATCAATGGCGTTGCAGCGATCGTCACCGGCGGGGCATCGGGCCTGGGCGGCGCGACGGCCGCGCGGCTGGCCAAAGCCGGTGCGAAGGTCACCATCTTCGACCTCAACGACCAACTGGGCGCTGCGCACGCCGGAGCGATCGGCGGTCAGTTTATCAAGCTCGACATCACGGATGAAGCTGCGGTCGAAGCGGCGATTACGGAGGCTGAAGATGCGCACGGCAAGGCGCGGATTCTTGTCAACTGCGCGGGCGTCGCTCCGCCGGCCAAGGTGATCGGCCGTGACGGCAAGGCGAGCCCGCTTGCCGATTTCTCGAAGATTGTGACGATCAACCTGATCGGCAGCTTCAACGTCCTCTCCAAATTCGCCGCACGCATCCATGATGCCGATCCGGTCGGCGAGGAACGTGGGGTCATCATCAACACTGCCAGCGTGGCGGCCTTCGATGGGCAGATTGGCCAGCCTGCCTATGCTGCGTCTAAGGCTGGCGTGGTCGGCATGACGCTGCCGGTCGCACGCGAGTTTGCCCGCTACGGTATCCGCGTGATGTCCATCGCGCCGGGGATCTTCTGGACGCCGATGCTCGCCTCGCTGCCGCAGGAAGCGCAGGATTCGCTTGGCAAGCAGGTGCCGTTCCCCAATCGCCTGGGCCAGCCGGAGGAATATGCCCAGCTGGTCGAGAGCATCATCACCAACCCGATGCTGAATGGCGAGGTCATCCGTCTCGATGGAGCGATCCGGATGGCGCCCCGGTGAAGATCGCGGGGGCGTCCGCTACGGTGCTGTGCGGCGGGGAATGGAGATATGCGGGTGATTGAGACCTCTGTGCTCTTCGATGTGGTGAACGGGATTGCCCGCATCACGCTCAACCGCCCGGAAGCGGGAAACGCGATTGACGTGCCGATGGCACGCGCGCTGGTGGAGGCGTCGATCCGTTGTCGAACCGATCCGGCGATCCGCTGCGTGGTGATCACAGGTGCAGGCCGGCTGTTCTGTGCGGGTGGGGACGTCAGTGCCTTCCGCACGGCCGGAGATGCCGTGGACGCGCTGCTGAGTGAGCTGGCTGAAACGCTCCACATGGCGGTGGCCGGCTTCGCGCGCATGGAAAAGCCGCTGCTGACCCTCGTCAATGGCCCGGCGGCCGGAGCGGGGCTCAGCCTTGCCATTGCGGGTGACGTCGTGCTGGGTGCGCGCTCGGCTCATTATACTGCGGCCTATGGCGCGATCGGCCTGACGCCGGATGGCGGCATGAGCTGGTTGCTGCCTCGGCTGGTTGGCTTGCGTAAGGCGCAGGAGATCATCCTCACCAACCGTCGTATCAAGAGCGATGAGGCCGAGGTGATCGGCATCGTGACCCGCACTGTCGATGATGAGGCTCTCGCGCAAGAAGGCGACAGGGTGGCAGGGCAACTTGCCAATGCGGCCGTGGGCGCAATCGGCGCGGCGCGGGGCCTGCTGCGTGAAGGCTTCAACGCAAGCCTGGAAGGCCAGCTCGCGCGCGAGGCGGAGCTTATCGCCCGCGCCGGTATCAGCCCGGACGGTCGCGAGGGATTGGCCGCCTATTTCGAGAAGCGGGCCGCTGATTTTAGAGGAGCATGAAGATGGCCGAGGCTTACATTGTCGAAGCGATGCGAACTGCTGGCGGAAGGCGTAAAGGCGCGCTCGCGGGCGTGCATCCGGCCGATCTTGGCGCGGTCGTGATCGATGCTCTGGTCGATCGGACCGGGGTTGACCCAGCGGCTGTGGAAGACGTCATCGTCGGGTGTGTTACCCAGGGCGGCGAGCAGAGCTTCGCTTTCGGTCGCAATGTCGTGCTGGCGTCGAAGCTGCCAGTGAGCGTGCCGGCCGTCACGATCGATCGGCAATGCGGGTCTTCGCAGCAGGCACTGCAGTTCGCTGCGCAAGCCGTGCTGTCTGGCACACAGGAACTGGTGATCGCGGCGGGCGTGGAGAGCATGACCCGCGTTCCGATGGGCAGCAATACCAGCCTGCATCTCCAGGCCGGGCTGGGTGAGGGGCCGTGGCCGCTGAGCATCCAGCGGCGCTTTGGCGTTCGTGAATTTAGCCAGTTCCACGGTGCCCAGGCGATTGCGGATAAAAATGGCTTCACGCGTGAAGATATGGATGCCTATGCGCTGGAGAGCCATCGAAAGGCTGCGGCAGCCATCGCTGGGCGCGCGTTTGAGCGGGAAATTGTGCCGGTAGAGACGCTGGACGGGATCTTCGCGCAAGATGAAGGCGTGCGCCCCGACAGCACGATGGAGGCGCTCGCCGGTCTCAAGACGCTCACTGATGGCGGCACGATCACGGCGGGTAATGCTAGCCAGATGACCGATGGTGCGTCGGGTGTGCTGGTGGCAAGCGAGGCTGCGGTTAAGCGCTTTGGGTTGAAGCCGCTGGCACGCATTCATAACCTCACCGTGACGGCCGGTGATCCGGTGGTCATGCTGGAAGAACCGATTGCGGCTACGGCGAACGCGCTGGCGCGTGCTGGCATGTCGGTGGACGACATTGATCTGTTCGAGGTCAATGAGGCGTTCGCCTGCGTGCCCATGGCCTGGCTGAAAGCGATGGGCGCTGATCCCGCGAAGGTCAATGTCAATGGCGGTGCGATTGCGCTTGGCCATCCGTTGGGTGCAAGCGGAACCAAGCTGATGGCGACATTGATTCATAGCCTGCGTCATCGGGGCAAACGCTATGGTTTGCAGACCATGTGCGAAGGCGGGGGCATCGCCAATGTCACGATCGTGGAGGCACTCTGATGGCTCTTACCACGCGCATCACGCAGATGCTCGGGATCGAGCACCCAATTGTGCAGGGCGGGATGATGTGGGTCGGCCGGGCCGAGCTGGCGGCCGCCGTCTCCAATGCCGGTGGCCTCGGCATATTGACGGCGCTCACTCAGTCCACGCCCGACGATCTGCGTCGTGAGATCGACCGTTGCAGGACAATGACCGACAAGCCCTTCGGCGTGAACCTCACCATACTTCCCTCAGTCACCCCGCCACCTTATGCCGAATATCGCAAGGCGATCATCGATAGTGGTGTCAGGATCGTCGAGACTGCGGGCCATAAGCCGCAGGAGCATGTCGAGGAGTTCAAGGGCCACGGCATTCTCGTGCTGCACAAATGCACGGCGGTGCGCCACGCGCTGTCCGCGGAACGGATGGGCGTGGACGTCATCTCGATCGATGGGTTCGAATGTGCCGGACATCCCGGCGAGGACGATATTCCGGGTCTGATCCTGATTCCGGCGGCGGCTGACAAGCTGAAGGTTCCGATGCTCGCTTCGGGTGGCTTTGGCGACGGGCGCGGCCTTGTGGCGGCGCTGGCGCTCGGCGCGGAGGGCATCAACATGGGCACGCGCTTCTGCGCGACCGTGGAAGCGCCGATCCATGAGCGGGTGAAGCAGTTCATCGTCGATAATGACGAACGCGGCACCAACCTTATCTTCCGCAAATTCCACAACACCGGTCGGGTTGCGAAGAACAGTGTGTCGGATAAGGTGATCGAGATTTCCGCACGGGAAGGCGCGGTGTTCGAGGATATCCGCCCTCTGGTCAGCGGCGCTCTGGGACGGCAGGCGCTGGAGACCGGAGATCTGGATGCCGGCCTCGTTTGGGCAGGTCAGGTTCAGGGTCTCATCCGCGATATTCCAACATGCAAGGTATTGCTCGACAGCATCGTCCGCGAGGCCGAGCAAATTATTGCCGATCGCTTGAACGGGCTGTGTCGCCTGGCGCAGGTCTGATGGAGGAAGAGACGCCAGCCGGGCCACTCACGGGGCTACGCGTCGTCGAGTTCGCGGGCATCGGCCCCGGTCCGCATTGCGCGATGCTGCTTGCCGATCTTGGTGCCGAGATTGTGCGGATCGACAGGGCCGGTGGAAATGGCTGGCCTAATCCGGTCGTGGACCGGGGGCGCTCCACGATAACGCTCGATATTCGGTCGGAGGAGGGGCGCGCCTTTTGTCTCGACGCGGCCGATCATGCCGATGTGCTGATCGAAGGCTATCGTCCCGGTGTCATGGAGCGTCTAGGCTTCGGCCCGGATGTCTTATGCGCGCGCAATCCCGGACTGATCTATGGTCGGATGACGGGGTGGGGGCAGACGGGTCCGCTCGCCCGGTCGGCCGGGCATGATATCAACTTCATTGCAATCACGGGGGCGCTGGAGGCGATGGGCCGGCCCGGTGAGACGGCCATGCCGCCGCTCAATCTCGTCGGCGATTTCGGCGGCGGGTCGATGCTGCTGGCCTTCGGCATCATGGCGGCCTTGTGGGAGCGCGAGCGGTCCGGCAAGGGGCAGGTGATCGATGCCGCGATCGTCGACGGGGTCAGTTCGTTGATGACGATGTTCGCCAGTGGCCAAATATCGATGGCGCGTGATCGCAACCTGTTGGGCGGCGCGGCGCCATTTTATCGCTGCTATGCTTGCGCCGATGGACGGGAGATTGCGATCGGGCCGCTTGAGCCACCATTCTACCGGCTCTTGCTGGAGCGGATTGGCGCGCCCGCAGCACTGATCGACAGACAGGACGATCAGGCGCGATGGGCTGAGGATACAGAGACGCTGGCTGCGGTGTTTCGCACAAAGCCGGCGGCAGAATGGTGCGCGATCCTGGATGGTACTGACGCCTGCTTCGCGCCGGTCCTGCCACTTGATGAAGCGCCGCTTCACCCGCACATGGCTGCGCGCGAGGCCTATGTTGAGCATGACGGGCTGGTACAGTCGGCGCCGGTTCCGCGCTTCTCCCGGACACCGGGGCGCGTACGCAAGTCGCGCCCGGCCGGCCGCGCGGTCGTCAAACGGTGGCGGCGGGGCTTATAGGTGCGCGGGCGTGCTGCGTGACGCAGGCGGTTTGACGGCCATCATCCGGAGACGAGTGCGGCGCTGCCTCCATTTCCTCGAATCGCCTCCGCCGCCCGCAGGCCCGACCAGACGCAGTCTCCTAAGGAAAGACCGCTGACATAATAATGCGAGCAGATGCCGACCGCCGTCCGGCCTGCGGCATAAAGGCCGGTAATCGCGCCGCCTTCGTTTGAGAGAACCTGGCCCGTATCTTCGTCCACCATCAGGCCGCCCATGGTGAGTGCCGGGATAGGTGAAAGCCTGAGCGAGGCGCCGATATCGGTCGCGTAATAAGGGCCAGTGCCAATGACGCGGCGATATTTTTCCGATTTGCCGAGAGGGTCGGGATCGCCACGCTCAATATAGCCGTTATACTCGGCGATGGTCGCCTCCAGCGCCGGGGCTGGAACGCCGATCTTGTCGGCAAGCTCGGCCAGCGTTGGGGCGCTCACAGTATAGTCCTTTTGCGTCGCGCGGAACTGGATCTTCTGAAAGAGCATCTTCTTCATGCCGGCGATCTCATCACGGACCAGCGCCTGAAGCGACTCGTCCATGATCATCCAGCCCTTGCCTCCGGCATGCGAAAAAACGGCTTCGCCCGTGCGCGCGCCATAATATTCTTCGCCCACTAATCGCGTCCCGTCGGGGCCGACCGTACAGCTCTTCACCCAGCTTTCGGGCTGGTAGAGGAACTTCCAGGCCGAGATGCGATCCAGATGGCCGGTTTTGGCGCCCACCGTCATACCCAGCTTGATACCCGAACCGTCGTCCGCGATCGTTCCCAAGGGGTGTGACTTCAGATAATCCGGCGCCGTATTTGCCATCATGATGCGGTTATAGGTGAAGCCGCCGGCCGACAGAACGACGCCCTTCCGCACGCGAATTCGTAGCGTTTTTGCCTTCTCCTGCTCCAGCTTGACGATTGTGCTGTATATCTTCTGCGTCAGGCCAAGTGTCGCCGCGACGATGTTGTTTGCCAACGCCATCGCCTTGCCATGGCGCCAGGCTGAGAAGCCGCGTGGGATTTGCCTGATCTCCAGGCCGACCACTGCACCCGATTTGTCGACGATCATCCGCGTCGCGCGCGATTGGCGGAAGAAGCGTATGTTCGGTCTGGCTTCCATGGACGCAATAAGTGGCGGCAGCAGATAATGTCCTGACAGCTTTGTCGGCTCGCCTCCGGCAGAAGGTTTTGCGCGATGCCCGCGTTGCGCTGGCGTCGCCCGCTCCCGGCCCGGCACCGTTAGCTCGTTGCCTGAGAAATAGAGGGAGGCGTCGTTGGGGTAGGAGGTCTTGTCCTCCGTCGCGGGGCCGCCAAAGCGCGCGCCATATTTCTCGAGCCAGGTCTGGAAATGCGAACTGGCCTCAGCAAAGCGACGCACGGTATCCGGCCGGACGATATCGCCCGTCTCAAAGCTGAGGTAGTTCGCCATATTGTCGGGATCATCGGCAACGCCTGACTCGCGTTGAGCCTTGGTGCCGCCGCCCATGTAAACGACGCCGCCCGAAAGCTTGCTCGCGCCGCCGCCGTCGCCACGGTCGATGGCGATGACATCGAGTGACGCATCTTCCGAAACCCTGAGCGCGGCGCACACGCCTGCAAGCCCTACGCCCACGACAAGCACGTCGCAGCTTTCATCCCACGACTGAGCGTCGGGATCGTCTAGCAGAATAGCCGGTTCTACGCGCGTTGACGTCGGGGTCAGGTCTTCGAGAAATCTATGATCAGGGTTCAATTGTGGCCTCCCGTTCGGTCAGTCTGCGGCAGCTTCGGCAAAGAGAGCATGCACTGCTGAACGGTCCACCTTGAATGAAACGGTTTTTGGCAGTGCCTCGACATAGCGCCAGTGCACAGGAATATGGGTTGCGAGCAGATGCGTACGCAAATGAGCTTCCAGTGCGTCCGGGCCAGGCGCTTCCCGACCGGGCTTTACCTGGATTGCAGCACCTGGAACCTGCCCCAGTCGCCGATCCTTGACGCCGACGACGCCGGCAGCCGAAATGTCGGGATGAAGGAGCAATGCGCGTTCGATGGTTTCCGGCAGGACCTTGAAACCACCCCGCATAATGGCTCCGTCCGCGCGCCCGCGCAGATAAAGAAAACCGTCCTCGTCGATCACGCCAAGATCCGAGGTCCGGATCCAGTCCGGGCCGATACGCGGCGAGACGACCTCGAGGAGGCCTTCCTCGCCCGATGGTTGCTCCTTTTCGGTTTCCGGATCGATCACGCGCAGCATCACGCCGTTCATGGGCCGTCCGACGCTCCCGAGCTTTGAACGTCCGAATTTCTCCACATCGGTGAGGCTCATGGCGGTAACCGGCCCCCCGAACTCAGTGGCACCATAGGAGATCAGGATTGGAATGCTGTAGCGCTCCTCAAAGGCGCGCTGGATCGTCGGATCGAGGGGCGCTGCCCCGCTGCCGATCGCCATGATGCCTGACAGTTCCTCCTTTGGCACGTCTGCATCGAGCAGCATCTGAACCCCCGCGGGAGGCAGGCCGGTGATCTTTGGCTTGTATGTGGCGATATACTCGCGCCACTTGTCGAGGCTGAAGCGATCGTGAAGAACTGCCCGGTTGCCGCGAATGAACGTGGGGACGGTCGTGTAAATCCCCGAGATATTCCCGATCGGCATGTACAGGAGTAGGGGCGGCTGACTGGCGGGATCGGACGTCTGCTGATTGCCGGATGTGCCGCCTTCCAGCAGCCGTTCGATCATCGCATATTCGACAGGAAACTGCTTGGGCGGGCCGGTGGTGCCGCTGGTCAGGATCTCGACGCGCGGATTGTCCGTGGGATTGACGGGTGCATCGGCGGAGCATTGCTCCAGGCCGGTGATGAAGGTGGCCTCCAGCTCTTCAAGGGCGATGCCCGCATATCCCAGCTTTGCCATCTCCGCTATGACCTCGGGCGAGAAGTCCTGGCTGGCGCCGATCACGAGGGGCGATGCGAGGCGCGCGATGTCCCGGGCAATCCCGGCAGACGACTGGAAAGCATAGACCATCCGGATGGTCCGCTTCTGTGCCAGCAGCGTGAAGAGCGCCGCAATTGCCCATGGCCGGTTGTGCGGGATGAAGGTGACGGGCGCTTCGTCCCCGACGCCGCTCACGCGGATGAGTCCGCCCAGCCGATTGTGGACTTTGCGCAGATCATCCCAGTCATACCATCGACCGTCGAACTCAACGACTTGTGTCCCACCTGGGCGGGCAAGCGTTTCGCTGCAAAGCCGTGGCAGGTCGCTCACTCGCCCTCCTCCAGACCGAGCCATTGCTCATAGCGGTCGTGGAACGCGCGGATGATCGATTCCTGATAGGCCGAATAGATGACATGAGGAGGATTCTTGGTCTTCAGTCCCAGATGCACATGGGTGACATTGGCGGTGTCCTGATCGAAAATTCGACCGAGCGCGCCGAGATCCTCATAGGATACCCAATGTTCATCCGGATCGATGATGTGCAGCTTCGCTGCCGGGGGCTTGGGCTTGTCCTTCGGCCATGGCGCGAGCAGCATCGTGTCGAAGAAGCACTCGTCGGGATTGTCGCCATGCGGACGGAACCGATAGACGATGCGTGCCCAGCCGCCCCATGGGCTGAAATTCGGAAATAGGTTGTTGAAGGTCTGTTCGACCAGTTCGATATCCGAGTAATCCTCTACTTCGTCGCCGATCAGGCTCTTGAGATACATTTTGTTGTAATCCGCCATCATGCGGAAAATTTCGAGCGTTCGTTCCTTTGGCAGTACGATACCGCGCTGAGGGCTTGAGCCGCTGGCATTGATATGCCCCAGACGGCCCCAGTTACCGAAAACGTCGTAGCGGGTTTCCGCCAGATCGCCTCCTTGCAAGAGCAACTGCGGGTGTGTGGCGATCGAATGGTAAGCTTCGAGAAAAGCCTCCTGCATGACCTTCCAGTTGCATTTCACCACCTTGCCGACATGGAGCATCTTGTAGCGCGCGCCCAGATTTGCCTTGGCGTAGTGCTCCAGCATCTCCGGCCCGGCATATTCCTCGAATGAGGTCGCGTCCGGGTCCGGATTGACGAAAACAAAACCACCCCAATTGGTGACCTTTATTTCTTTCAGGTCACCTTCCTGTTCGCGGATGTCGGGGAAGTCCCATTCGCAGGTCAGGTCCTTCATCTTGCCATCGAGTTCCCAGCTCCAGCCATGGAACGGGCACCGGAAGCCGCCGGCCTTCTTCCCGTCGCGTTCGCAGATCCGACGGCCGCGATGAGGACAGGCGTTTGGAAAGGCCTTGAATGTGTCTTCGCCGGTGCGCACGACAATATATTCGAGGTGCGCGATCTTGTAGAGCATGTGGTCGCCAATTTCGGGAATGTCATCTTCCCGGCAGACCATTTGCCAGCATTTCTTCCAAAGGCGCTCGACCTCCAGATCGTGGAACTTTTTCTCATAGAACCGCGCCACCGGAACGCGCTTGGGTCCGCCGGGATAGGGTGACGACTTTTTGTACACCTCCGGGATGAGATCGGCTTTGCGGTCATTCTCGACAAAATATTCGAGCGGCAGATGGGCAGCGGAACGCGGGCCTGCATCTGTTGTCTGGCCGGGGTCTGGCACGTAAGGCGCGATGATTTTCGGTTTCTGCGCGCGCTGCTCTTTTGTGTCGTCGGCCGATTTGTGCATCGCTTCCCGGCCCGAGCTGCCCATGAACTGCGCGTTCGCGAAATCGGGTGTTGGCGGCATGATGGACCAAAAGATGTCTTTCTCCGGCCGCATGACCGGGCCGCCGATGAAGCGCAGGAAATGGAGGTCCGCGGATGTCAGATTACCTTCGATCCAGGTGCCGTCCCATTTGAAAAGGCCGGACTTGCCGCGGGCCTTATCCTCGACACGAACCAGACCGCCGTCGATCTCCTCATATACCGCTCCGCTGATGGGATGGGGTTCGCAACGCATCTCTCCGCTCTCCGTCTAAGTCCCAGACTATGTCGGGCCACCTTGTGGCCTCGCTAGCCAGCACCATTGACAACCGGGCGCCCAAGACAACCCATTTCCTACCAGAGGGGTGAAGAGAACGCGGCGGCGATGGACTGGCCATTTTTAGCCCGAAATTTGGGCCTCCTATCGCCCGGGCGAACAGAATGGTCCCAGGCTTGTTGAGGCGAGCGGCATGGCGCTAACACCAATGCACCGATGTTCAGTGCCCGACAGCGATTTCGGACTGCAGTCCTGTCTATTCCGCTCAGTTTCACGCCATTGGTGGGGGCTGGCGTAGCTGCGGGCCATCGCGTTGAAGCGGCGCCGGGGAAGGAGAAGCCACCAATGGCAATCGAGGAATGGACCGCACTTGTTTCACGGTTGCAGCACCTGCCGGAGGAGATGCTTGCGAGACTGCCCGAGGAGCGGAGGAACGACCCTCAGGTCCGTCAGGAGATTGCGCGGCTTGCGCTCGCCGGGCTTACGTCCGTTGCGATAGATGCGCTGGGCGGAGATCCCGACTTTCCGGAATTTCTGCCCACGCTCAGCTATGCGCTCAACGTTGGCCAGCCCAATGCTGATACGGTTTATCGCGCTGCGCGCATCGCGCCGGATGCTGTGTATCGACTTACCGGAACGCGCGGTTCGCTCAATCAAGCGGTAATCGGGCAGGTTGTTCCCCGGAACGCCGAGACCGGATCTGGCAGGGCCCATCTCGACATCAATGCCTTGCCGGTAGACGGCAATGACCGCTTCGAGGTGATCATTAGCGCGGTGCCCCCGGACGGTTATGAAGGCGAGTGGTGGCCGCTGCGTCCGGCCGTCAATCGGCTCATGCTCCGGCTGGTAAGCTATGACTGGGCGAACGAAGTCTCGCCAACACTAGCACTCGAACGTATCGACCGGCCGGCGGGCCGGCAGCGCGCGCACGCTGACGAACTTGCGCGGCGGCTAGAGATGATCCCGCAGGCTGTTGGCTTTCTGGCGCCGATGTTCGTCGGTCATGTCGAGCAGCTTCGGCAGGAAGGATATGTCCACAAATTCAAGCCGTTCGATATCATCTCCGCAGGAGGTCTCGAGGGGCAATTCTATTATGAGACGGTCTATGAGCTGGCGGAGGATGAAGCGCTCCTCATCGAGACGAAAATTCCGGAGGTCTGCCCCTATCGCTCGCTCATTCTGACCAGCGAGCTTTATCAGACCACCGACTGGTACAACAATCATTCAAGTCTCAACGGTCATCAGGCGCCCGCGGACCCGGATGGCATATGGCGGGTCGTTGTGAGCGCCAGCGATCCCGGCATCAGGAACTGGCTCGACACCGCAGGGCATCCGGCAGGCGTCGTCCAGGGGCGATGGACCCATTGCAGCGATACGCCGATACCGACGATCCGGCTGCTCAAACTGGCCGATCTCGATGCCGCGTTACCGCCCGATGTGGCGCGCGTCACGGCCGAAGAACGAGAGCGGATCATCCGCGCGCGCCGCGCCGCCGCGTTGCAGCGCCCGATCTGGTGAACTGAGGGAATTGGACGATCATGAAGACAGAACATCTCGCCCGGAGCTATTATCAGCGGGTCAATGCCAAGGATCTGGACGGGCTGCTTTCGCTTTTCACCGAAGACGCGGTTTTCGCGCTGCCCGATGGGCGCATTGTTGCCGGAAAAGATGCGCTCAGAGGCATGTACACGGTGGTCTTTGCGCAGGGCGGCCCGCAGCCGCAGCCTGTCCGCATCATTGCCGATCAACATGCCGTTGCCGCCGAGGTCGAAGTTACGCTGGCGGACGGCAGTCTGCGCCGGATGGCGAGCTTTTTCTCCCTGAACGACGCGGGCCTCTTCGATGCGGTCGGCGTCTATAGCCGGGGGGGGTAGCTGCCCTTCACTCCCCTATCTGCCGGTCAGCTCTTCTACGGCGCGGTCCATGCGTCGCAGCAGGACATGGCAGGCATTTTGTAACGCCGACATTGCCGGATCTTCCGCCGGTGCCAAATCGGCGGACAGATAAACATCCTTGGCGAGGAGATTGCGTAGATCTGCGACGCCCGCGGCGGTTGAAGTCTCGCGCCAGCCGACCATCCCCGGAACGACCTGCAGGGCAAAGCTCTGTGCCGATCCCCGCTGCAACGCCTGACGCAGCTGCTCGCGATCGAAATTGAGAGCGACGCCCAGATCGAGGATCGACGCTGCAAGGCCATAATTGGCGATGCAGGCGAGATTGTTCAGGAGCTTGCCTTCCAGACCGCGTCCGACCGGACCCAGATGGGACACTGTGCCGATGGCTTCAAGCGCGGGGCGGGCGCTCTCCACCACTGCTTCGTCGCCACCTACGAAGAGGGACAGCTTGCCTTCCAGTGCTGCGGGCTGCCCGCCCGAAACACCCACATCAATGAGCTTCACGCCGTGCGTAGCGGCGAGCTTTTCCAGCTCGCGCGCCAGATCAGGCGAAACGGTGGAGGTAATAATGAAAATGCCGCCGGCCCCCTGCGCAGCAAAAATGCGACCATCGCCTGCCAGATTGCGCAGTTGCTCGTCGGTCCGTACGCAAATCCCGACGATCTGCTTGCCCTGCGCGGCCGCGATGGGATCGGCCTCGAGCAAGGTTCCCGGTTCGTCGAAGGCCTTCAGTGCGGGAGGGTAGATATCGCAGCCGGTGACGTCAAAGCCCTGTCGCGCCAGACGTCGGGCAATCGGCGCGCCCATCAGGCCCAATCCAATAAAGCCAACGCTTGTCTTCGACATATCGTTCAATTCCCTGCTTCGGAGATCGCGCATAGGGCGCTTGCGCGAACCGACATAATGGGCGTGCGAACGGCATCAATCTCATTCCGGGCAGGCAGAGCCGGCTGTGGTCAGATATCGGTGGGGCGGTACGAGGTATCGCAGAGGCATGCCGTATCTGATTAAGCCGGTCGCGGCGCCCGCGCGCCCCGTCAACCTGCCGCCGCAGCCGCTGTGAGAGAACCCAGCGCTTCATGAGCCAGACCGCTGCTCAGACCGTTCATCATACGGCAGCGCAGGTCGTGCACCAGCACCTGTCGCGTATAGCGGAGGATCGGGGTAGGGAGCTGGGCGAGCTGTGCACCGAGCGCACGGGCACGCGGCAGCAATTCGCCAGGGGGCAGGACTTCGCCCACGACGCCGAGCTGCTTGGCTTCCTGCGCATTGATGCGCTGACCCGTCAGCAGGAAATAGCGTCCGCGATTAGGGCCGAGCAACATTGGCCAGATCACATGCACGCCGTCACCCGGCACCGTGCGTCCCGGCACATGGGCTAGATCGGCAATTTCCGCGTGATCGGCAGCCAGCACGATGTCGGACAGAACGAGAAGCTCCGCATGGATGTACGCCGGGCCGTTGACGGCGCCGATGACCGGCACGGGAATAGCCAGCAGATTGTTGAGAAGACCCACGCCCTCCTCATAGATGCGTGGCCACATGGTCGCCTGTCCTTCCTGCGACATGTCCTCAAAGTCGAATGTCGTGATGAAGCTCTCGTCCGTTCCTGTCAGGATCACGACCTTGTTTTCGGGATCGCGTGCGATGTCGAGGAAGGCATTGGGCAATTCGGCATGCAGGCTGTTGAGCGTCGTGCCCCATTTAGGCGGGCCACCGCGCGTGTGCAGGGCGACCTCCAGAACGCCATTCTCGCGGGAAAAATTGATACTGCCGTATTTTTTAGCGTAGTCGCTGAACTGCATGTCATTGCTCCTGAAAATTTAATGTGCACATTTTCTGTCTCCGTTGCCGGCGACGATCGGTGCTGGCGTGGAGTATGGCGACGAACCTATGGCCGCATGATCCAGCCGCCATCGACATGGATGGTCTGGCCGGTGATCCATGCGCCGGCGGTTGAACACAGCAGCAGCAAGGTGCCGACAAGTTCGTCTGGTGCGCCACGCGGTCGCGTCGCGCATGCCGCCTGAAGGTGCTGAATGAACGGCGAATCGTCGGGCACAAGCATCTTGCCGGCGTCCGAGGTGACGTTGCCCGGCGCTATGGCATTACAGGTGATGCCGTCCTTGCCAAACTGCTTGGCCAGCGAGGTCGTCAGGCCAACAAGCGCAAGCTTGGATATGCCGTAAAGGCCAGTTGCGGGGAAGGCGCCGCCGCTTGTCTGGTTGACGATACGGCCGCCGCCGCGTTCACGCATGGAGGGCAGGCAGGCACGGGCGCAAAGCAGAGCGCCATTGAGATTGACCGCAAGGGCCTTGTTCCATGCTTCCAAGCTGATGGTTTCGCAATTATCATAGCTGATGTCGACCATCAGCGCGGCGTTGTTGACCAGAATGTCGATGCCGCCGAACGCTTTGTGAGCCTCCGCTGCCATGGCCAGCGTCGAGGCTTCGTCCGCGACATCGACCTGCACACCAATTGCCTTGCCGCCGGCCTCGCTAATCTCCTTCGCGACGGACTTCGCGCCATCGCCATTGAGATCGGCCACGACAATCGAGGCGCCTGCGTTGGCGAGGCCGGTTGCATAGGCTCGGCCAATCGAATTGCCGCGCCCTCCGGCGCCGGTCACAATGGCGACCTTATTGTCTAGACGAAACTGGTCGAGATCAAATGACATGACATTTCTCTCCTGATCTGAAGCGCGCTGGCGCATGCTCGGCTAAGCCCGGACGTGGCGCCGATGACCACTGCCGCTTGGCGCGCGTGGAAACATCGATGCTGACGCTATACTTTATAATATGCCTATTATTACAAAATAAAATCGTAAAAATGTCAAATACGTGTTTTAAAAGGTAATATAGATGCATATATTTGTTTTGAAGCCTTGGAGGTGAAGCGGATGGAGGAAACGACTCAGCAGCGCCGGCAGCTTGTCCAGGCTACGTCCGAGACGCTGCGTCAGCGCATTTTCGCTAACGAACCGGGCGCGCAGCTCGGTTCGCTTCGGGAGCTTGCGCGGGATTTCAATGTCGGGATCGTCACCATTCAGCAGGTGGCCCGTATCCTTGAGCATGAGGGGCTGCTGGAGGTTCGCCGCGGCCCTGGTGGAGGCTATTTCGGACGTAGGCCGGATATTGGCACGCTGGAGCGTGTTCTGACCGCTTATATGCGAAGCCAGCCTGCCTCGTGGGAAGAGGCGCTCGACATGACGTCCCTCCTTTTCATCGAGTTGTGCGGAGCCGCCGCGAAGGCCGATGTTGCGGCTTCTTTGCGTGAGGACCTGCGCGCGCTTGAACGGCGATTGAAGACGTGCAACCCACATTCCGACATGGCGACCTTGGAGAAAGACTTCCAGGATATGCTGTTTCGAATGGTCAATCGTCCGCTGTTCGAGCTTCTCACATGGGTTACCTTGCACTTTTCGGAATCGAACCCGAACGAGATGATCGTTCAGGGCTTGATCGTGCCAGATCAGTGGCTTGCCGGTCGGCGCCGCATTATTCGGGCAATTCTGGATAGTGATATTGCGCTCGCCCGCTTCGAGGCTGATCGCTCAAACCGCCAGTTGATCCTGAAGTCGCTGGAGCCGCAGGCGCTTGCCTGAACGGCGAGATGCGCTCCGGGATATCTCGAGGGCGGCCAGCCTTTTGCATGGCAGTAGTCTGCCGTAGATCACTTCTCGGTGCCGACCGAGCGTTTGCCGTTGGATAGGCGCAGCCGTGCGGCATGCTCATAGAGGTGATCTTCGATCAGTTGAGCCATTGGGCCAACAGGCATCGGCAAGGATAACATCACTCCGGCGTTGTCTGTGGATCTGCTCTTTATTCGCATGCCAGCTTGGCTAGTGTCGATCTGAGCGCCGATCATAGCTGGTGAGGGGTCATGGATTTTAGCTGGACCGAGGAGGAGGCGGCATTTCGCCAGAGTCTTCAAGCCTTACTAGCGAGCGCTCTGCCGGACGATTGGGAGCATTTCTCGCAGCATGGACCCGCGTCGCCTGCCCTCACGGCGTACGCGCAGACGTTTTGCGGTAAGCTCGCGACCGAAGGTCTGCTGATTGCCCATTGGGACGAAGACATTGGCGGCCGGGGCTTCGGGCCCTGGCACCAGACGATCCTGGCCGAGGAGATGTGGATCGTCGGTGAGCCGCGCGGCGGGCAATATATGAACGTCAACTGGATTGGACCGACCCTCATCAAATACGGGACATCCGGGCAGAAGGAGCGCTATCTCCCGCCAATCGCAGAGGGTTGCGCATTATGGTGCCAAGGCTTTTCCGAGCCGGGATCGGGATCGGACCTTGCGTCGCTGCGAACGCGCGCCGAGCTCGATGGCGACCAATATGTCGTCAATGGTCAGAAGATATGGACCAGCTATGCGGGGCTTGCCGATACCTGCTTCCTGCTGTGCCGCACGAGCGATGATCGCAAGCACGGCATCACCATCCTGCTCGTGCCGATGGATACGCCCGGCATTACCGTGCGTCAGATCCCCTCGATCATCGGCGAGGGCGACATTCATGAGGTTTTTTTCGACGATGTGCGCGTGCCGATCTCGGCGCGGCTGGGGGATGAGGGACAGGCCTGGGAGATCATCGCCTATTCGCTTCGGAACGAGCGCCTCGGCATTCCGCGCTACGCGCTTGCCCGCTCGGCGCTTGAACGGGCGGTTGCGGTCCTTGGCGCGCGCGGTGACTTCTCCCGTGAAGCGGTGCGGATCGAGGCGGCCGAAGCTACGGCCTTGTGCGAGGCGGCGCGCATGGCGAGCTATGCCATTGTGACGAGACGCGCACATGGCGACGTGATCGGGCAGGAAAGCTCGTCCGCGCGCTTCGCGACCGTGATGTGCGAACGGCGCGTCGCGGAGTTTATCGTCGAGCATCTTCCCGAAGCACTGGCGGACGCTCATCCCTATCTCAAAATGCATCACCAGCGCGGCATCGTTGCCGGCATTGCGGCGGGAGCGGCGGAAATCCAGCTTAACATCATTGCCAGCGACGTGCTGGAGCTGCCGAGAGAGCCGCGCTGATGGACCTGTCTCTTACCGACGACCAGCGTGCGATTCTCGATGCGCTCGACTCACTGACGCGCCCCTTTGCTGATGCGCCGCTGCATGAAGCGCCGCTTGCGGCGACGAACGAGGAACTGGATGCCCAGATCGCCGAGGCCGGTTTTCTGGATGTTGCCGCCGATCAGGAACTGGGAACGGTCACGGCTGCGGTTGTGATCGAGCGGCTCGCGCGATTACCCTTCGCAATTGAAGCTGGGGCGAGCGCCATGTTCGGTCCCGTCGTTGGAGAGCGTGGTCGCCGTATCTGCCTGCTCGATGGCATCCGCACACCGCGGCTGGTGCGTTTCCTGTCTTCGAACGCATCCGTGATTGTCATCGAAGACGACCGCGTGAGCAGTTTCATCGCCGAGGATGCCCGGCTCCGGCCGGAGCCGACAGCGCTCTACGGCTATCCGATGGCAACGCTGCTCGATATGCCTGCGGAGCGCACGACAATAGACCTGACGCCTGTGGAGGCGCTCACGCGCTGGCGGGTTGCGCTGGCGGCCGAAACCGCCGGCCTGCTTGCTGCGGCACTTGTGAGCACCGTCCGACATATAAGCGATCGCGAGCAGTTCGGGCGCAAGCTCGCGACGTTTCAGGCATTGCGTCATCGTCTTGCGGAGGCGCAGGTGCGGACGAATGGTCTCTATTGGCTTGCGATGAAAGCGGCCGGGACGCTCGATCCGGCGGATGCCGCGCTGGCCGCTGTGCATGCGCAGGAGTCAGCGCGCATATGCGTTTATGATTTCCACCAGTTTCTGGGTGCCATGGGTATGACGCTCGAGCATCCACTCCATTTGTGGACCTATCGTCTGAAGGCACTCATTGGCGAGATTGGCGGCCGCAGCGCCAACGCGGCCGCCGCAGCGGATGCGATGTGGGGCCGCGTTTGATCTGTAGCTTCATGACCATGAAGGCGCATGACGGCGAAAGAACCGGGAAGGGCCAGCCTCTCTAAGCGTCTGACTTCCCGCCATTTGCAAATGCGGGACGCGGCAGACTTAGCAGAAACAGGCTACTGGCGATCATCAGCGCCATGGTGAGGTAGAGGAACATGTCGTAATGGCCGGTGCGATCGAACACGGCTGCGGCCGCCAGCGGACCTGTCGCTGTGCCGACTGAGAGTGCGACCAGCAACCCACCATAGAGCGCGCCGAATGCCTTGAGTCCGAAATGGCGTGTGGCGAGATATACGATCACGTCGACCTCGGCACCGAGCGTCAGTCCGACCAATATTGCGGCCAGCACCGCACCGGTCGGTTCGCCGACCACCAGCAAAAGGCTGGCAAAAATCGGAAGCGTGAAAATTGCCGCACCGACGAGCGATGCCCGGAAGCAGTCCAGCAAAAAACCCGTCCCGAGGCGGCCAACGATCGATACGAGCCCGATAATGCCCGCCAGACTTGCAGCATCGGCGGCCGTTAGTCCTTCCCCCGTCAGGATCGGCACGAAATGCACGACGAGGCCCAGAATGGTGAACGTAAAGAGCAGGCTTGCCAGCAGGAGCCTCAGATAAATCGAGGACTTCAGTCCCTGGATGAAGCTGACCCCGGTTGATCGAGGTGAGGCATCGTCGGCTGAGGGGGTATCTGAATTCTCGGACTTCGTACTGCGTTTACCCCGAAAGAAGAACAGAATGGGCGGCCAGGCGACAAGAAACCAGATCAGTGCCTGAAGCGACATTGCGCTTTGCCAGCCGTAGCTTGCAATCAGCATGGCACCCAGTTTGGGGAACAGAAACCCGGCCACCGAAGCGCCGCATAAGGTCACGGCGAAGGCAAGGCCGCGCGATGCCTCGAAGTGCGTGGATACAGCGGACGTCCAGATCGTCGCCTGCACCGGCAGGCTTGCAAGTGCCATCACCACCCAAAGCGCGTACCATTGCGTCACGCTGCCGTTAGCGGTTCCGAGCAGCGCGAAGGCGCCGCAGGTGAGTGCAACGCCAATAACGCCGAGGGCACGCGGCCCGATGCGATCGACAAGGATACCGATAGGTATGCCGAAAAGGGCCTGGATAAGCGTGGCGATGGTCAAGCCGAAGGTAATGGTGGCGCGTGACCAGCCGAAGCTCTCGCTTACTGGCTCTATATAGACGCCAAGACCGTATATGTGGATGACGCTTGTGGCATAGCCGAGCCCCGCCGCGATCGGCACTTTCCAGTGGCTGCGCCATTCATGGGTTGTGTTTGCCGGTTGCATATCGCCCTTCCAGCCTCCTATTTGCCGATGAGCTCTCTTGTATGCTCGCCCAGATGCGGTGTCGGTCCCGCAACCCTCCCCGGAGTCCTTGAGAACCAGGTCGGCACGCCGGGATAGCGGATAGGTCCGGCATCGCTGTCCACCGTCTCGAAAAAGCCGACGGCGGCCAGATGCGGGTCGTCGAACAGTTCATCGGTGCTCTTTACCGGCGCGCACGGAATCTGGAGCGAGGTCAGTAACTCAAGCCACTCGGCCGACGTGCGCTGCGCAAAAGTCTCAGCGAGCAGCGCGTAAACCCGGTCGATATGGTGGACGCGCTTTTGAAGGGTATCAAGCTCGTCGTTTGCCCATGCCGGCTTGAGCGCGGCAGTGAAGGCGTTCCATTGCTTGTCATTATAGATCAGAGCGGCGATGTAGCCGTCCTTCGTTTTATACGGCTTGCGGTTGGGGGAGACAGCGCGATGGTAGTGAGCCGGCCCAAGTGGCGGGTCGAACAGCTTGCCGCTTGCATGCTCGACGAGCATGAAACTTGCCATGGTCTCGAACATGCCGACTTCGACTTCCTGCCCTTCGCCGGTCCTTTCGCGGTGAAAAAGTGCGGCCAGGGTCGCATATAGTGCCGTGAGGCCGGCAACCTTGTCGGCGATGATTGTCGCAGCAAATCCAGGTTCGCCGTTCATCAGTTCCTGAACGTGGGGAATGCCGCACTCGGCCTGAATCGTGTCGTCATAAGCGGGCTTGTCGCCATCCGGACCGCGCCGGGAATAGCCATAGCAATTGGTATAGACGATATCCGGCCGGATCGCGCGGACGGCATCATAATCGAAGCCGAGCTTGCCGATCGCCTTGCTACGCATAGCGTGAATGAAAACATCCGCGCCGCCGATCAGTTCGCGAAGCGCCGCGCGCGCTTCGTCCTGCCCGAGATCGAGGACCACGCTGCGTTTTCCGCGATTGATATTAGTGAACACGCCGCCCAGATCGGGTGCGGGACCGGCGTTGATATAGCGTGTCGCGTCGCCTGCGGGAGGTTCGATCTTGATGACGTCCGCTCCGAGGTCGGCCATGATCTGTGTGGCATATGGACCGAAGACCATCGCGGTAAGATCAATGACGCGGATGCCTGCAAGCGGTCCCTGTCGAGTGTGTTTGATCGGCATGTCAATCCTTTGCACTCGTCGGGCTAGAGGATCGTTTTCGGAATGCCAATGCGCATGCACTTCGCCCCGCCGATATCGACAGGCGGTGCAATTGTTGCCCGATTGGGACGCTGCTACCCCCTGAACCCACGACGGATTTTGCGGGGGAATTTGTGAATTTTACTCTCAGCAATGAGCAAATGGAGATCCGCGACGTGGTGCTCAAGCACTGCTCCCGCTTCCCGGACGATTATTGGCTCGATCTTGACCAAAGCGGAGAGTTTCCCGTCGATTTCCACCGGTCGATGGCAGAGGCTGGCTGGCTGGGCATTGCCATGCCGGAAAACGTGGGTGGCGCGGGTCTGGGCATCATGGAAGCGGCGGTGATGATGCAGGCCGTGGCGGAGGCAGGGGGCGGAATGACCGCCGCGTCCAGCATCCATGGTCCCGTCTTTAGTCTGGAGCCGATCGAACGCTTCGGGACTGAGGAACAGAAGCGGCGCATGATCCCGCCCGCACTCAACGGCACCGAGAAAATGTGCTTTGGCGTTACCGAACCCAATGTCGGTCTCGATACGACGAAGCTCAAGACGCAGGCGGTCCGTCAGGAGGGCGGGTATCTCGTCAATGGCGAGAAGATATGGATCACGAATGCCCATGTCGCAGACAGGATCATGCTGCTCGCGCGCACCACGCCGCTGGAAGAGGTGAAGCGCAAGACGGAAGGGCTGTCGCTCTTCTACACCCGCTTGGATCGCAGCAAGGTTGAGGCACGGCTGATCCCCAAAATGGGCCGTCATGCCGTCGGCTCCAACATGCTGTTCATCAACGATCTGTGGATACCGGAAGAGGATCGCATCGGCGGGGAGGGAGACGGGTTCAAAATCATCCTAGAGGGTCTGAATCCCGAACGTATTTTGCTGGGCGCTGAAGCAGTCGGGCTCGGGCGGGTCGCGATCAGGCGGGCGGCGCAATATGCGCGGGAGCGCGTTGTTTTTGATCGACCGATCGGAATGAACCAGGGGATTCAGCACCCCCTTGCCAAATGCTGGGCGCAGGTTGAAGCAGCGAACCTGATGGTCATGCAGGCGGCCTCAAAATTCGATGCCGGGCAGGAATGCGGCGTGGAAGCCAATGCCGGCAAATATCTGGCGGCGGAAGCGGGCTTTGAGGCCTGTCATACTGCAATGTTGACCTTGGGTGGGATGGGCTACGCCAAGGAATATCATGTCGAGCGATATTTGCGCGAAGTGCTGATTCCGCGGACCGCGCCCATCAGCCCGCATATGATCCTCAATTTCATCGCCGAGCGGGTGCTTGATCTGCCCAAATCATACTGACCCCACGAGGAAGAGACCCATCCATGTCTGAACGACGCACCATGAAAATGCGCTCCTGGCTTTTCGCACCGGGAGACAGCGAAAAGAAAATGGCCAAAGCCGTTGCGGGAGCGTCGGACATTGTGCTGTTCGACCTGGAAGACGCGGTAGCAATCGAAAACAAGCCGCTTGCGAGGCAGATGGTCCGGGAGTTTCTGGTTGCGCACCACGATCAGAGGGAGCGGATATGGGTGCGGATCAATCCGCTTGATGGCCCTTATCCCCTGCATGATCTTGCGGCCATTATGCCGGGCAAGCCCGGTGGGATCATGCTTCCTAAAGTCTATGGACGCCAGGACGTGGAGACGCTCGACAAATATCTTTCCGCGCTTGAGGTGGCGAATGATATCGAACCCGGATCGACGCCGGTGATCGTCCTCGTCACGGAAACCGCCGAGAGCATGTTTCATGCCGGCGACTTCAAGGGCGCGCCGCGCTTGGTGGCGCTCACCTGGGGGGCGGAGGATCTGGCGGATTCGATCGGTGCAAGTTCCAACCTTAATCCTGATGGCGGCTATTCCTTCACTTATGAACTCGCGCGCAGCCTGTGCCTTTTGGGCGCGGCCACCGCGGGCGTTGCTGCAATAGAGACGATACAGGGCGATTTCCGCGACCTCGATACATTGCGCGCGCGCGCACGAAAGGTCCGGCGCGATGGGTTCTGCGGTATGCTGGCGATACATCCCGCACAGGTCGATGTGATCAACGAGGCGTTTACGCCGGATATGGACGAGATCGAAAAAGCGCGTGAGATCGTTGCCTTGTTCGCGGCCAACCCCGGAGTGGGATCGATTGGCTACAAGGGTGGGATGCTGGACCGCCCGCATCTCTCCCGTGCGCAGCAATTGCTGGCGCAGGTCAACGACAAGTGACGCAGGCGATAGGGATCGAAGGGCTCGACCTTTCGCGGTTGCTCCGGCCAGGTGATGCGATCGTGATGGGCCAGGCCTGTGGCGAGCCCACATCGCTTGTCGAGGCGCTGATCGAGCAGGGGGCCAATATTCCTGGCCTCAGGCTGTTCATAGCCACAAGTTTTTCCGGCCTCTTTCAGGAGGGTAGCGCTGCCGCATTCGCGCTTAGCAGCATGGGAGCGATCGGCGCGCTGCGCGCCATGGCAAAGGTCGGCAGGCTTCAGGTCATCCCGGTGCATGTCAGCCAGGTCGCCCGGCTGATAGACGCTGGGATCATCCCTTGCGATGTAGCGATGATCCAGCTCAGCCTCCCCGATGCACATGGCAATCACAGCTGTGGGCTGATTAGCGATTATATTGGTGCGGCGGTTGCTAAGGCGCGGACGGTTATTGCCGAAGTGAACGCGCAGGTCCCCTTCACCGCAGGTGAAATGGTGACGGCATCCGATATCGACGTTGCCGTGAATGTCGATCGCCTGCCGGTCGAGGTTTCTCCGGCGCGCATCAGTGCCGTTGACGAAGCCATTGCCCGCATATGCACCAACTATATCGGCGATGGCTCGGTGATCCAGACGGGCGTCGGCGCAGTTCCAGACGCGATCCTGCGCCTGCTCCACGATCGCCGTGATCTGGGCGTCCACTCGGGCATGCTCGGTGATGGACTGGTCGACCTCGTGGAGGCGGGCGTGATTACCAATGCGCGCAAGGAGATTGATCGTGGGGTGTCGGTCAATGGCGCGCTGATCGGAACCAGACGGCTGTACGACTGGGCTGACCAAAACCCGACGATCCGGATGTGCGCGACGCATTATACCCACGATGCCGCGATACTCGGACAGTTGTCGCGTCTGGTAACAATCAATTCGGCGCTGGAGGTTGACCTTACCGGGCAGGTCAATGCGGAACAGAGCGGCGTGGCCTATGTCGGGGGTACGGGCGGACAGGTCGATTTCGTGCGCGCCGGTTCCCGATCGCCAGGTGGCGCGGCGATTATCGCATTGTCAGCGACTGCCAGGGGCGGGGCGATCAGCAAGATCGTAACGGCGCTGTCTGGCCCGGTCACAACAGCCCGTACGGAGGTCGACGTGATTGTCACCGAATTTGGCGCTGCCGAGCTTAAGGGGCAGACTCTGGCGGAACGCGCGCGCCGTCTTGTCGCCATCGCGCATCCTGACTTTCGGGAGCACCTCGACCGCACCGCCCACGAGATTCGATCGAGAGGATTCTGACCTATGTCTGATGCGGTTTTGTTCGATGGGCGCGATGACGGGATCGCGGTCATTACCATCAACCGGCCGGAGCAGCGCAACTGCCTGAGCCGGGAGGTGCGCGAGGGACTGCGCGCGGCGTGGGAGCGGTTTGAGGAGGAGGACGGCCTTCGGATCGCCATCCTGACCGGTAGCGGCGAGAAGGCGTTCTGTGCGGGAGGAGACCTCAAGGAAATGGTTGAGACGGGGCTCAAGGTGCCGCCCCGCGACATGTTCCCGGTGCCCTATGAGACGATCAGGCTTAGTAAGCCGACCATCGCCGCCGTTAACGGCGTTGCCTTTGCCGGTGGATGGATGATCGCGCAGGGTTGTGATCTTTGTGTCGCCAGCACGAGCGCACGCTTTGCCATCACCGAGGTCAAGGTTGGGCGTGGCTCACCCTGGGCGGCACCGCTCATCCACATGATCCCACAGCGGATCATGATGGAGATCATTCTCACCGGCAAGCCGATCACGGCCCAGCGCGCCTATGAGATCGGATTGGTCAATCGCCTGGTCGAGCCTGGCCAACTGTTCGATTGCGCGCTCGAACTGGCCCGAGAGGTCATCGAAGGTGCGCCGCTATCCGTAGCGGCCGGGCGCGAGACCGTGATGCTGGCGACCGAAATGGGGCGGGCGGCCGCTCTTGACGCGGCCTGGGCGGCGCATGAGCGCGCCTATACCAGTGAAGACGCACAGGAAGGCCCGCGCGCCTTTGCAGAAAAGCGCAAACCGGTCTGGCGAGGGCGATAAGGGCCGGTCACTCGCCGCGATGCGCCCATGCGAAGCTTTTCCCAAGATGATCTGACATGCCGGATGGGTAGGGCGGGAAGGTCCATTGTGCCGATGGATCGCGGATGGTGTCGATCTCCGTCGCGACCTGCTCGATCGTCCAGCTCGGATGGAACACACCCTTTGTTTCGGTCGTGAAAGCACGCGCCATCCGACCTGCCGCGGCGATCAGATGCTCGCCTGACAGCGAGCAGCTTTCATGACAAAGCCAGGCGACCAGGGGTGCGACCAGTTCGGGCTCCATGGGCGGATAGGCGCTGGTATCGAGCCCTTCGGCCATACGTGTGACGGCGGCTGGAATGATGGTATTGGACTGGATGCCATATTCGCCGCCTTCCAGCGCGATGACATTATTGAGCCCCATCAACCCGGCCTTCGACATGCCGTAATTCACCGTGGTTTTGCTGCCATAAAGCCCGCTGCATGACGACGTCAGCACGAAGCGGCCATATTGCGCCGCAATCATATGCGGGAGGGCGGCGCGCGCGAGGTAGAAGCCGCCCCGGAAATGAACGTCGATGACCGCGTCGAAATCGTCCAGCGAGAGCTCGTGGATCATGCCGTAACGGACGTTGCCCGCATTATGGATCAGAACGTCAATTCGGCCCCATTCATCGATGGCGGACTGGATGATGGCAGCGGCCCCGTCAGCAGTGGCTACGGATTCGGTGCAGGCGATCGCCAATCCTCCCGCTGCCGTGATTTCGTCGACCACGTCCTGTGCTGGATTGGCGACGATTTCGTCGCCGCGCTTTGCGCTGCCATTATCGTTAATCACCACCTTGGCGCCGCGTGAAGCCAGCAATAGTGCATAGGCTCTTCCCAAGCCGCGCCCAGCTCCCGTAATAACAGCGACTCTCCCATCAAAACCTAGTTCATCCATGGTCCGCACCTCCTGACATGATGGCATCGCGGCTACACCGCATGATGTGGTGATCGACTGCCGTGGTGATCGCTCGATTTGCCCGAGCAACGTTCCGCGCCGTTGTGTGGAAACGCCCGACAATCCTTCTTTGTCTTGATCGAGAGCTAACGGCCGTTGCCGCTGCAAGGCAAGGAGCATCGCCCGGTATGCGACGCCTTTCGCCGGGGCGATCATAATGGCGTCTTCTTGCCCTTCATGGTGGACTCGCGCACGCTGTGAACAGGTCAGCGGAGTGAACGATGAACGAACTCACCAAGAGGATCGACAGTCCTGAGCAGCTTGATCGACCTGTGCGCGTGCCAGCGGAAGCCTATGTCTCGCGCGCCTATGCGGAAGCAGAACAGGACCGGTTGTGGCGCAAGGTCTGGCTGCAAGCTGGACGGGTTGAGGATCTGCGTGCGGTTGGTGACTTCATAACCTACGATGTCGGTCCTGACTCTGTGATTATCGTGAAGACGGGGCAGGGCGAGTTTGCCGCTTATCACAATGTTTGTCCGCATCGTGGGCGCCGCCTTGTTGATACCCTGCCGGGCAAACGTAACGCCGTTGGCACGCGCAAGAGTTTCGTGTGCGGTTATCATGGCTGGACCTTTGGGCTCGATGGCGCGAACACATATGTCGAGCATGCCGGCGACTGGCAGAGC
This sequence comes from Sphingobium sp., assembly GCA_035911355.1. Taxonomy (GTDB): domain Bacteria; phylum Pseudomonadota; class Alphaproteobacteria; order Sphingomonadales; family Sphingomonadaceae; genus Sphingobium. The sequence goes on along the minus strand of JAMHVU010000090.1, from coordinate 29,825 downwards.
GCGCTATGCGGGGGGCGGGCAGATCGGGGGAAGGTCCGCGTCGATATCTGGGGCGGCTGGATTTTTATCAATCTCGACCCGGATTGCGCTCCGTTGCACGACTATCTGGGTGTAGTGCCAACTATGCTCGACCCTTATAAACTCCAGGATATGCGGCCGCGCTGGCGTAAGTGGGTCGTCTTTGAATGCAACTGGAAGGTCGCAATGGAGGCCTTTTGCGAGACCTATCACGTCTCGACGACGCATCCCGAGTTCAACGCATTCGGCCAGTTTCGCGGGTGGGCGCGCAATCAGGGGCTGCACAGCCATATCGGCTATGAGGCGGCCAAGGGTCTGGAAGAGGATGCGGGCAAGCTACGGCTTGGAGCGGGCGACGATCCCCGTATCACGACCGCGGAAATGCAGAATTTCACGTGGGAAAATGCCAACACCAACACGACGCCCACTCTGGTGGCGGTTGCCAACCGCCTGAAGGACGAATTGCCTGAAGGCGCCTCAGCGGCAGAAGTGTCGGCTTACTGGATCACCACCGCCCGGAAGGAGGACCAGGCGCGCGGCGTCATATGGCCCACCGTTCCGTCCGATCATACTGTGAAGGCGGGAACCGCCTGGCAGATATTCCCCAACTTCCAGATCGGTCATGCCGTCAACAACATGCTGTGTTATGCGGCGAGACCTTATGGCGCCGATCCCGACAAATGCTATTTTGAGGCTGCGGTTTACGAACTCTTCCCGAAAGGTGAGGCGCCCGATACCGAGTGGGAGTATACCGCGCCGCAGGACTGGCCGCCCGTGCTTCAACAGGATTTCGCCAACATGGCGGCCGTCCAGCAGGGCATGAAGAATATCGGGTTCAGAGGCGCACAACCCAATCCCTATATGGAGCGCGCCGTCGCGAGCCTGCACTTCAACCTGTCGCGCTACATGAACGCAGGGTCACCCGAGCCGCTGGATTGAGCAGATCGCGCGATTGACGGGGCAGAATGCGTAAAACTGAAGCGACAGCTCGGCATGTCGCATCCGATCCGCTTACATAAGCGGCAATGCTCGAGCTGCGGCGGATGGGTCCATCCGCCGCAAACTCATGTGTCAAAGGTTCAGGACGCCCAGGGTTCTTCACCCTCCAACTTGGTCCGAAGCATCATCCGCCCGCATTTGGGATCATAAGCCTCGGCCCGGTGCATGGTCCCGGTATTGTCCCACATGACCAGATCACCCGGTTCCCATTCATGGCTGTAGGTGAAATCCGGCCCGGTTGCCCAATCGCGCAGACCATGGAGAATTTCGGCGCTTTCCAACGGTGTCTTGCCGACCACCATGACGGAGGTGTTCCCGAGGACGAGCGACTTACGACCCGATTTGTGCTTCCACACGAGCGGCAACACTGCTTCGCCGATTCCCATGTAGTTCTTGAGCAGCGTGTGGCTCGGCTCGGGCGTGTGATAGAAGAGCGACGCCCACGGGCCATGCACAACCGACAGGCCATCATATTCCGCCTTCTTCTCTTCGGGCAGATTTTCATAAGCAGTGTAAGTGTTGGCAAAGCCGGTATTGCCGGTGCCCTTGGGGCTGGGGACCTTGCAGGTCAGCAACGAGGCCAGAATCGGCACGTCATTGCGGGTGCCGTCGATATGCCAATAGAGCGAGCCTTTCAGATACTCCGCCGATAGCGGATTTTCCTTCTCATCGAGGGTGATCTTCGATGCGCCGTTTGCCCCGCCCTCGGGCGCGAAGGTGCCCAATGTCTTGGTAAAGGCGATCTGTTCATCCTCGGTGAAGTTGATCTTCGGGAAGATCAGTACGCCGCGGGCCTCCAGCAGATCGCGAATATCTTGTGCGATCTCGCCCGAAAGCAGTTCCTGCTTCGAATTAAGGACGCGGCTACCGATGTTTGGCTTTACTTCTTCATGGTTAAATTGCGTCTTAAGTTGCGTAGCCATATTAATTCTCCCAGGCTTCCAGTCCTTGTAAGATCGTCCGGTGCATCATGCGGCCCGACGCAGGATCATAGGGGGTTGCTCGGTGTAATGTTCTGCGGTTGTCCCAAATGACGGTGTCCCCGACAGTCCATTTGTGGCGGTAGCTATATGGCTCGCTGGTCGCGAACTCGCGCAAGCTGTGAAGAATGCGGTAGCTTTCCTTTGGATCGACGCCTTTCACATAATGCGCGGTGTTTCCCAGAACCATTGATCTTTCGCCGGACTTATGGTGGCACACGAGAGGTAGTTCAGCTTCGCCTTTGCTTTGCCAGTCGTGAAGCTGAGCCATTGTTGGCTCAGGCGTGTGGTAGAATTGGGATCGCCACAGGGAGTGGACGACGCGCAAATCCTCGATGCTGTCTTTCGTGCTCTGCGGCAGGTCTTCATATGATGTCGCGGTGTTGGCGAAGTCGGTGTCTCCGCCTTCGGGAGAGAGTTTTTTCCCTGTCAGGATCGATGCCCGGATCGGGATCTCGTTCATCGTCCCGTCGATATGCCAATACAAAGAGCCCTTGAGATACTCCGCGACACGTTCATTGATCGACTCATCCAGCGAGACCTTGAATATTGTCTCACCGCGAATTTCCCGCGCGATACCGCCGAGCAGATTGGTGAACTCAACCTGCTCGTCGTCCGTAAAATTGACTTCCGGGAAAACCAGCACGCCACGCTGGGCGATCAGGGCATTGATCTCGTCCGACAAGTCACCCGAAAGCAGTTCATCTTTCGAATTTAGGACACGGCTACCGATTTTAGGCTTGATCTCATCCGCGCGCAGACAATTTTTCTGGGCTGCCGCCATCTGATGTCCTCTCCAGATATGCGCTGAACACATGTTCAGCATATTGGGTCGCAAAAGTCAATTGACGGGCTGGCTATCCACCAGCAGCTGGTCGAGCCAGTCGTCCACCCAGCGCGCGGTTTCGGCATGTCCAATGCTGATGCCCAGCGCGCCTTCGGTAAACAAAACGCGCCCAATGCCGGCCAATATCACGCTGAATGCCAGTGGCGGGCAGTTGCCATGGGCGGCCAGTTGGTCACCGAGAACCCGTTCGAAAAGCGCGACCTGTTGCTGCCGCATTGCCGCACTATGCGCCGCGACCTTCTCCCGAATTGCCGGACGGCGGATCGCCAGGGCGATATATTCGAGCGAGAGCGCCGTGCGGCTTGTGTCTGTGAAGAAACGCCACAGGGCGCGCACGGGATCGCTGGACGCCACTGCCTGCGCGATCATCTCGTCGCTCCGGGCTGCGCCACGTTCGAACACTGCCAGCAACATGTCGTCGGTCGTCGGGAAATAATAATGAACGAGGGAGGGTTTGATCCCTGCGACTTGCGCCACGCGCCGCGTGCTGGCGGCGGCATAGCCGTGTTCCAGAATGACCTGCTCAGTTGCCTCGATGATCGTTGCACGAGTTTGCGAATTTGGTGTGCCCACACGCTGTTTCTTGCTCATTCCCGGCAGGATAAATGCTGCCGGTATATGTGCAAGAACCTGGCCATGGTGCGGCACGGCGGGCATCATGCAGAACCCATGTACCGACCGCCGTTCACGCTGATCGTCTGTCCAGTGATGTACCCGGCGTCTTCTGATGCGAGATAGGCGCAAGCTGCGGCCATTTCCTCCACCCGGCCGGGTCGCTTCATCGGCAGGCTGGCAGCAAAACCATCTACGTCGATGGGAGAAGCCCGCAGCATTGGCGTATCGATGAAGCCGGGCGGCACCATGTTGAAGGTAACGCCGCTGGCTGCAAACTCCAGCGCGAGTGCCTTGGTAAGGCCAAGCAGGCCACCTTTCGATGCGACATAGTGGCCTTGCGCGAAGGAGCCGGTTTGCGTCGAGGATGAGGTGATGTTGATCACGCGACCCCAGCCGGCCTCCAGCATGGACGGTAGCATCTCGCGGATGCACAGATGCGGCCCCTTGAGGTTGATCGCGATCACCTTGTCCCAGAGATCATGGCCGATTTCCAGATAGGGCGTGAAGGGCGCTATGCCGGCGTTGTTGACGAGGATGCTGATCGGACCAAGCGCTTCGCGGGTTTCGCTCGTTGCTGCCTTGATGGCTGCCTCGTCCGCGCAATCAACACCGATCGCGCGTGCGCTGCCACCCGCATCACTGATGAGTTGCGCGGTCTCCGCAGCGGCGTCGGGGTTGATGTCCCAAACGCCGACCGCTGCTCCCTCGCGTGCAAAGCGCAGTGCGATTCCGCGTCCGATGCCTGAACCGCTTCCGGTGACAACCGCGATCTTCCCGCTGAGTGACACGCTTTGCTCTCCTGTCCCGATAGGCCGCACGACGGGCGGCCCGGTCTGTTCGGGATGTGCGTAATCTACACATTGTGCCCGGTCCAGCGGCTCCGGGGGGTATCCGGCGCACTATCACCTCGGCGATGTTAGTGGTGATTTTCGCCGCTATTTTGTGGTCGTCCGAGAACATGTCATGCACGAGACCGCGAGTTATCGCACGGGCGATGGCGCCGTCCGGGGCATTCACCCACGATGCCAGTTCGCGCATATGTCGGACCGTTTCCGCTGTTAAAGTTGCATAGATCACGATCCGGAGAGCGGTCATGAAACGACGTAAGGCTGGCGATTGGCTGGTGCGCTACGACGAGGATCTGGCCTCGAAAGCACGGGCGGAAGGCTGGTGGGGCACTTCCACGCTTGCCGACGCCCTCGGGGTTGCCGCTCAGCAAACGCCGGGGCGCGACATCATAGTCGATGGTGCTGCGCGATTAACTGCGGCGAACCTTCATAGCCGGGCCCTCGCTCTCGCGGGAGCGATGCAGCGGAGAATGGCGCGCGGCAGCGTGGTGTCGTTCATGTTGCCCAACTGGCATGAGGCAGCGATTATCTACCTCGCTGCCACGCTGTCGGGAATGGTCGCAAATCCCATCCTGCCGTCGCTGCGAGACCATGACCTGCGTTTCATACTGCCCGATGCGGGAACGCGCATGATCTTCATCCCGGAAGCATTTCGTGGCTTTGACTATGCAGACATGCTCGGGCGGATCGTCCGGGTTCTCGACGATCCGCCGGAGGTTGTCGTCGTGCGGGGCGAAGCAGCAGCCGGCTTTATAGACTTTCCGTCGCTCTGCATGGACGGCGCCGCCTTCGAGCCAATCACGCTCGATGCGGATGACGTACGCATGATCATGTACACATCTGGCACGACTGGACGGCCCAAAGCCGTGTTGCATACGCATAATACGATTCACGCGCTGATTAAGCAGATCGGTCGTTACTGGCTGGTCGAAGACGGAGACCGGTTTCTCGTGCCGTCTCCCATCAGCCATATCGGTGGTTCGATCTACGCGTTCGAGGCGCCGCTGATTTTGGGCACGACCGCTGTGCTTATGGACAGGTGGGAGCCGGCGGATGCCACTGCCGTGATGATCGCCGAACGGATCACGCATATGGCCGGCGCGACGCCGTTTCTCCAGCAGTTGCTGGACGCCGCCCGCGCCACCGGTACGACATTGCCGGATCTCAAGGTCTTTATTTGCGGCGGCGCATCCGTTCCGCCGTCATTGATCAGGGATGCGACCGGATACTTTGCGAATGCGCGGGTTTCGCGGGTCTATGGTTCGACTGAAGTGCCCGTGACGACCGTGGGCGCGCTGGAGCGGCGAGGCATGCCGGAAGCGGCCGAAACCGACGGGAAGCCAGGCATTGCCGACATACGCATTGCGGACAACGGAGAGATCCTGGTGAAAGGTCCGCAAATGCTGGTCGGTTATGTCCATGCGGAAGATGAAATGGATGCCTTTGACGACAAGGGCTATTATCGCACGGGGGACCAGGGGCGTCTGACTGAAACGGGAGGCGTTGTGGTCACCGGGCGACTTAAGGATCTGATCATCCGCAACGGGGAGAATATCTCTCCGAAGGAGGTGGAGGATCTGCTGATTGGCCATGATGCCATCGCCGAGATCGCCATTGTCGGCGTGCCTGATCCGCGGACTGGCGAGCAGGCCTGCGCCGTGATCGTTCCACACGGAAGCGCAAGGCCGGACGTTACAGAACTCTCGGATTTTCTTGGGCGCTTCGGACTTGCCCGGTTCAAATATCCGGAGCGGGTAGAGCTACGGGATGCCCTGCCCAAGAATGAAGCGGGCAAGGTTCTCAAACATATCCTCCGGCAACAATTATCGTCAGGATAAGGTGTTCATCGCCTCCGCGCTTTCTGGGTCCGGACCCTTGTCGTGCGCGGCAGAAGGCGTAGCTCTGCTAGATATTTGAAGACCTATTACGTGAGGTTGCAATGGCCGACGCCGATCCGATCGCACTATGCGACGTGCCCTATCTCGTTGAGAAGCCCGAACGTATTCCGTCCAAGCGCTACTATGATGAGACGTTCTTCAGGGCTGAGGAGGAGCGCCTGTGGCCGCATGTCTGGCAAATGGCGACCCGCCTCGAAGTCATTGAGAACGTTGGGGATTGGGTCGAGTATAATAATCTCGGCCACTCTGTCATCATCGTGCGTACCAGGGGCGGGGTGAAGGCCTATCACAATGCCTGCCGCCATCGCGGGGTTCCGCTTGCTCGGTCCGGCGAACGTGGAAACTGCAAATCGCAGGGGTTCATCTGTCCGTTCCACGGATGGCGATGGAACATGGATGGCGAAAATACGTTCGTTTACGGCAAGCACTTCTTCAGCGAGGAGCAGCTCGATCAGGCTGATCTCGCGCTCAGGCCCTGCCGGGTGGAAACCGCTATCGGCTGCGCTTTCATCAATTTCGACGATGACGCGCCGAGTCTGCGAGCATCGATCGGCCCGCTCATCGACGATCTCGAGGCGCGCGGGATGGACAAGCAGCGCGCGGAATGGTGGTATGCCTCCATACTGCCGGCGAACTGGAAGACGGCGATGGAAGCCTTCATGGAAGGCTATCATGTGATGCGCACGCACCCGCAACTGCAGCAGAAGCTCCCGCAACTCTACAATATGCTATACGGTATGGACACGGGTGGTCTTGGCCTCCCGATCAATCCCAAGCTTTCCGTGCGTGAGAATATCGCGGCGCAGTATGAGCATATGAAGCTGCTCAACGAAGGCATGGCCGGCATGGTGCACGCCAAGGAAGTGGAGATCGCCGGCCAGCTGCTGGATGTAGAACTGCCGGATGATCCGATGCAGGCCGTGCCCATGTGGTACGGTATTGTGCAGCATCAGGTGGTGGAGCAGCTGCGCGCGCGCGGCGAGGATTTGCCCGATCTCAACGCAGTGGCAATGTCGAATCCGATTCAGGCAGTCGAGTTTATCTTCCCGCACTATTTTGTTCTGCCGATCATGAGCAGTGCGTCTGCATATCGCATTCGTCCGCTGGGTCCGGAGGAATGCCTGTTCGAACTCTGGTCGCTGACCCACTATGCGGAAAGTGATAATCATCAGGCTGTTATCGAGCCGACTGTTCTTCCCCATGACAGCGATCAGTTCCCACCGATCCCTCGGCAGGATTACGCCAACATCCCGCTCCAGCAGCAGGGCCTGCACGCCTGGGGGTTTGATTTCATGCGGCTTGGTAAGGGCGTTGAGGGCATGATCAGCAACTATCAGCGGGTCATCGATGGCCATCTCAGGGGTGTGGACAAGGACAGGCTCGTGTCGGCGACCAACAAGCTGGCGCATAATTTCGATGGGCAGATCCACGAGTTTGAGTTCTGACGGTGGAGGGCGGCCACAAGCTACTGATCTTCCTCAAGCGCAAGCCGGGAACGAGCCGTGAGGCGTTTCGTCGCTATTATGAGGAGCATCATGTGCCATTATGCCTGCCCTATATGGCGGGTCCGACCGGCTATGTGCGGCGTTTCCTCCAGTCACATGATGGGCAGCCCGAGCCGGAGTTCGATGTTGTTACCGAACTGACGTTTCCTGATGCGCGAATGCGGGATGCCACCCTTGCGGCTATGTCTAACGATGCCATGCCTGCGGATGCCGTGGCGGACGAGCTGAAGTTCATTGATCGCTCGAAAACGCGGTGTTGGGCGATTACTGAGTGTGAGACGAAGCTGGCAGGGGTGGTCTAATGGGTGTGGCGATCATAACGGGCGCCGGTAGCGGGATTGGTCTTGCTACCGCGACATTGCTGCACGAGGCGGGCAACGCGGTGGTTGGGATCGGGCGTAGCGCAGACAAGCTTGCCAAGCTCGCCGATGAGCTGGGGCGGAGTGATCGGCTGGCAACGCTTGCTGTGGACGTAACTGCGGACGATGCCCCGAGGCGTATTGTCGACTTTACGCTCGAGCGCTTCGGAGGGATTGATTATCTCGTCAACAATGCTGGGCTGGGTAGTCCTACGCCGCTTCACGAGACGGACGACGCGACCCTCGACCGCTTCCTCAATGTCATGCTCAGGGCGCCCTTCCGGCTGTGTCGTGAAGCGATCGGCCACATGGGGGAGGGCAGTGCGGTGGTCAATGTCACCAGCACCTTCGCCATGATTGGCGGCAAGCGTGGTGGCCCCTATTCTGCGGCGAAGGGTGGGCTGAAATCGCTGACCGAGCATATGGCGGCAGAATATGGACCGAGCGGTATTCGCTGCAACTGCGTTGCGCCGGGCGTGACCATGACGGATATGGTCAGGCATCGCTTTGAGGACGAAACCTTCAAGCGCGTCAATGTCGAAACCACGCCTTATCCTCGTCTGGCGGAGCCGGCGGATATTGCCAGCGTTATAGCTTTTCTCTGCTCTCCGGGCGCGGAGATGATCAATGGCCAGAGTATCGTGGTTGACGGTGGCTGGACGCGCACAAAATATCTTTCGCCGCGCGCGCTGACATCAGTCTGGAGCGATCCGAGCTGACGCTCGCTTCTATCGAACGTCGGATGCGCGCTTGGCAAGGGCGCATCCATCAGCAAGAACGGCGAGCGCGACACGAGCGGGTTGGCAATTTCTTCAAGCCGACGGTGGCGCCCCGTGACGAGGCGTTGAGAAGTTTTCGTCTTCGCCAGATGGTGAGATGATGGGCGCTTTGTCGGGATTCTCAGTCCATGTGCATGGGCTTGTACTGTTTCCCAGAAACTACCTGGCCTTTCACTGATGCGCGGGGGCTCAGGAAGAGGGCGATAGCCGGAAGGCTCGGGTATCCCGCGCTGCCGTCGACGAACGGCTAAATGGACGACTGACCACCTTTAAACCCGTGTAAGCATAAGAGCGAAGCGATCGATTTGAGCGCCCAATTTGGCCTCTCTTGTCGATGTGCTTCGCTCTCACGTACCCGCTGCACAGCGGGGCTTACGTCAGCCCTTGCTCGGCAATTCCACGGTCGCTGATCCCAATGCGCTGGTTTCACCGCGATGGGTTTCCGCGCGTTGCTGGATCTCGACGTATTTCTTGTTGTCCTGCTCGAACTTGCGGATCACTTCACCGTCGATGAAGATGACGTCGCCGTCCGGATTGTGGCGGCGGACCTGGCATTTGTGCTTGTGGAGAAAGCCGTCATCGCCGCACCAGTTGGTGATGTGATGCGTGAGCCAGCTGCAACGCTCTGGTCCGTAGTCATAGGCTCCAGGCGTTCCGACCTCGCGCGCGAAATCGTCGTCCCAGTGGACCCGCTCGGGCACGTCACGCACGCCGAACCTGTTGGGAATGCCGAGGCCCGGATGGGCATCGATGAGCTCGAAATGCAGCTTGTTGGTGCGGATGTAGAGCCCGCCCCAGCCCTGGGCGTATCCAATGAAGCCGGTGACTGTCATCGGTCCCTTCATCATACGGGGGAGCTGGTCGCCCTCGCTCACATCTTCCCAATAGCGAGGCGTGGCGCCGCGCACTTCCTCGTTGCGGTAAAGATCGAACCATTCCTGCATCTGCTCGTCTGTGAGCTTCTCGACCTTGCCCTTCACGTCTTCATATTTGGTGCCGCGCTCGCGCGCCTCGTCGCGATCGGTCCGGAAAACATAGCTGTCGCATTCTGCGACATGATCACCCCGCTGATTGTAGAAATCGACGTGGTAGATCTGCTGGTAGGCGCGGCCAGCAAAGCGGGTTTGGTGCGCGACCAGATCCTTCAGATAGGCCTCGGTGCTGATGACATCATTTCGGAGAACCGGCTTGTGCCAGGTCCAGTCGGCGCCGGCCCACATCGCGTGGACTCCCGGAAGGCCGCCACAATAGCCTGAGACGATGCGGCTGGTGGAAAACAGGAAGCTCGGTAAAGCGACAACCTCGCCATATCTGGTTTTCGCTGCATAGTCGGGATCGCACCACAGCGGATTGTCGTCGCCTATGCCGTGCGCATAGTGGCGGATGCCGTCGCGGGTTGCCTCATAGTTCCACGGTTCGACCGTATTTTCGATCTTGACGCCGATGCGCTCGCGCAGTTCGGCGATCCCCTCTTCAGTAATCTTGGGAAAGCGTTTGTCGGCAGCTTGTGTTGCCATGTCATCTGTCTCCTTAAATTCAAGAGGTCGTCAAAGTAGCTTCTCGGTCGCGCAGAATTTTGCGGTTGACCTTGCCAGCCGGTGTCTTGGGAAGTTCGCTTACAAAGGCGATGAGGCGTGGGAATTCGTGCTGGGCGAGCCGCGCGCGGGTGAAATCCTGCAACTCTTTGACGAAGTCGTCCGACGCCGCGCGTTTCGTAATGACGAAGGCTTTGACGACCTGGCCGCGCTTGTCGTCAGGAACGCCAATGACCGCGCATTCTTCGACGTCGTCGTGCTTCAGCATGGTGTTTTCGATTTCCACCGCGCTCATCGTCCAGCCTGCGGAGATGATGACGTCGTCCGCGCGGCCGCAATGGTAGAAATAGCCGTCATCGTCGATTTTCGCGCGATCCTTCGTGGAGAGCCAGCCGCCATCGCGCCTGAGCATCAACTCGCCTATTTCGCCCGGTTCCGTGGGTGCGCCGTCGGCACGCTGCACCTGAAGCTCCAGGCCCGGAATCGGCTTGCCGAGCGACCCCGGCTTAACGATGAAATCCTTGGCGCCGGGGTAGTTGACCAGCACCACGCCGATCTCCGTCGTGCCGTACATCGAGCAGACGTCGACGTTGAATGTCGCATCGATCCAGTCGAGCGTCGCCGGATCGATCGGTTCGCCCGTATAGGATAGTTTTTCGATCGCGAACTTGAACTCGCCCGATCGATCTGTGTTTTTCATCATCCGATAATGGGTGGCGGCTGCCGACAAATTGGTGATGCCGAAATCCTGTACTGCCTCCATCAGCCGCACGGGGTCGAACTTGCCGATGCCCATGGTGCCGGTCGTCACGCCAAGACCGAGGGGCGCTAGTGTGCCGTGCCAGAGGCCATGACCCCAGGCTGGGCTGGACGGGCAGAAGAACTCGTCGCCGGGGCGAATGCCGGTTCCATAGAGCGCCGCAAACATCAGCGTCACAAGGGATCGATGTGTGTGCCTGACTGCTTCCGGTAACTCGCGCGTGGTGCCGCTGGTATACTGGAAGCAGGCCAGATCACTTCCCGAGGTCTGTGGCTCATACTTAGCGGGATAATCTGCGATTGCATCGAGGAGCGCTGCGTCCGCGACGACGACCCGGGTTCCGTCCAGCGTGCGGGCGAGATCCGCCTTCTCAGCATTGGTGAGGAGGATAGCCGGATTACAATCTTCCACGCGCAGGCGGAGCGCGTCCGGGCCAAAAAGCGTGAACAGCGGCACCGAGATTGCGCCCTGCAGCATCGCGCCGAACAGGCAGACGTAGAAGGGCAGGGAGGGTTCGAGCATGAAGGCAATGCGATCGCCCTTGCGAACATTATTTGCATTGAGCCAGTGTGCGAAACGCGCGGCGCCGGCGGCGATCTCGTCGAAGCTGAGAATTTCGTTTTTGCCATCGGCATGCGCGATACGAACCGCCGCTCGGCCGGAGCCATCGGCATGCCGTAGCATGGCTTCCTGCGCGATGTTGAAACGCTCGCGCGTGCCGTCGAACAACTCCCACAGAGCGGACGACGAAGCGTGAGCCTGCGCATCGGAAAAACTCGTGAACTCCGTGAGTTTTGGCATTTCCGCTCCTTGCCGACCATGAGTCGCTTCATCTGTGATCCGCATGTCGCAAAAAAGCTTTCTATTGTAAATATTGAATGGTATTCGATATACTGAATTTAGAGGAGTGCTTATGGACAAGATTCAACAACTCGGATCGGCAATAAGTGCGAGTAAAGCACCGGCGATTGCGCGGGCCGCGGCCATTCTGCGGCTGCTCGGCAGGAACGAGGCGCCGATGGGATTGCAGCCGATCGCGCGGGAGTTGGGGCTGGTCCCCAGCACATGCCTTTATGTGTTGCGGGCATTGGCCGAGGAGGAGCTGGTCAGCTTTGATCCGACGACGAAGCAATATGGGTTGGGGGCGGGGGTGCTCACACTGGCACGCAATTGGCTCCAGCACGATCCCTTTCCCAGGCTCGCGCAACCGTTGCTCGATGATTTGACCCGGGAATTCGATATGACGACGATTGGTGTGGAGATCGTCGGACTCGACCATATCGTGGCGGTGGTTGTGTCGCAGGGAGCCGGGAATTTCCGGCTGAGCACGCAGGTTGGGAGCCGATTTCCAGCGCTTATCAGTGCAACGGGTCGGTGCATTGCGGCATTTGGCGGATATTCGGAGGAACTCCTCAAGGCACGCTTTGACCGTCTGCGCTGGGACAATCCGCCAGGCTACGCGCAATGGCATGAACAGGTCGATGAGACGCGCGCGCAGGGATATGCGCTCGATGATGGTAATTATATCGAGGGCATTGCTGTCCTGGCGGCGCCGGTGTGGCGCAGGGCAGGGCGTCCAAGCCATGCACTGGTGGCGCTCGGGACGAAGAGTGCAGCGCGTGCACGCGTGCTCGCGGATCTCGGGCGAGCGTTGAGGCGCGATGCTGACAAGCTCTCCGCCATTTTCGGCCGGCATGAGGAATAACTCGCGCGCTTCGCCCGCGCGATAATTCCGTCCTGTCCGCGCATTGTGCCGGCTGGTCGACTATGGTGAACGCATGTCTAGATCATGAAGGATGACTAATGGACCGGTTCACGATCGCTGCTGTTCACATAGATCAGCTCCATGCGCGTTTTGTGGATGCGGTCTTCAGGCAGGATATTCGTCAGTTCGCCGATTGCTTTGCCCGTGATGGGGTCTGGAAGATTGCCGGGCGGACAATGGCGGGACGTGAAACGATCTTCGATCTCGCCGGGCCCATGCTTGCCTATTGCGAGCGCATCCAGCTCGTCCCGTTGCATCCGTTGCTCGAACTGACTGAGGAGGGAGCAATCGGACGCCAGCAGATGATCGAGCTTTCGAAGATGAAGGATGGCAGTGGCGCGATGACCATCGGTGTCTATCACGACCGTTATGTCGAGGAGGACGGACAATGGCGCTTCTCTTGGCGCCATTGGACCTTCAAATATCGCGGCCCGTATGATTTTTCGGGCGCATTCGTCGATACGCCCGATTATGGCGCTTTCCCAATCGGACCAGACGGGGATGAGCCGACCTACGTGCGTCCGACGGCGTGATTGAAAGCGGGAAGATTATCCCGCTCGCAATGCTCTTTATGGCTACTCCATGGTCGGAATGACGAAAGCGCTCGCTCCGTCTCCACTCCCGCCCGGCCAACGCTGCGTGACGGTCTTCACCTTTGTCCAGAAACGCACACCTTCCACGCCATATTGATTGATGTCGCCGAAGCCGCTGCGCTTCCATCCACCGAAACTGTGATAGCTAACCGGCACGGGAATCGGCACGTTGATGCCGACCATTCCGACATTCACCCGCGCTGCGAATTCACGCGCAGCATGGCCATTGCGCGTGAAGATGGCGACGCCGTTGCCATATTGATGATCGCTTGGCAGGCGGACAGCCTCCTCGAAATCCTTTGCGCGCACCAGTTGCAGCACGGGGCCGAAAATCTCTTCCCGATAGCTCGCCATATCCGGCGTGACATGGTCGATCAGCGTTGGGCCGATGAAAAAGCCCTTCTCATGGCCTTGCAAGGTCAGGCCGCGTCCGTCGACCACGATCTCCGCGCCTTCCTCCTGCGCCTTGGCGATCCAACCTTCGACCCGCGCTTTGTGCTCGGCCGTGACCACCGGCCCAAAGTGCGCGTTGGGATCATTCGAAACACCCACGCGCAGAGCGTTAATCGCGGGGATCAGCTTCGCACGCAATCGATCGGCGGTTTCATCGCCCACCGGCACCGCAACAGGCAGCGCCATGCAGCGCTCGCCCGCCGAACCAAAGGCCGCGCCACAAAGGTCTTGCACCACCTGATCGAGATCGGCGTCGGGCATCACAATGCCGTGATTTTTGGCCCCACCCATGGCCTGTACGCGCTTTCCAGCGGCGACGCCGCGCGAATAGACATAGTGCGCGATGTCCGACGAGCCGACGAAGCTGACCCCGGCAATATCCGGATGGTCGAGGATCGCATCGACCATTTCCTTGTCACCATGGACGACCTGGAGAATGCCCTTGGGTGCACCTGCCTCAAGAAACAGTTCCGCCAGCCGCACTGGCACGCTGGGGTCACGCTCGGATGGCTTGAGAATAAAGGCATTGCCGCAAGCGATCGCCATGCCGAACATCCACATCGGGATCATCGCCGGAAAATTGAACGGTGTGATGCCCGCGCCGATGCCGATCGGCTGGCGCATGGAATAGACATCGATGCCGGGCCCCGCGCCCAACGTGAACTCGCCCTTTTGCGCATGGGGAATGCCACAGGCGAACTCGATAACTTCAAGACCCCGCTGGATGTCGCCATGAGCGTCTTCGACGACCTTGCCATGTTCGCTTGCAAGCAGTTCCGCGAGCGCCTGCTTATTCTCCTCGAGCAGTTCCTTGAACCGGAACAATACGCGCGCGCGACGCTGCGGATTGGTCGCGGCCCAGTTGGGTTGCGCGGCCTTTGCCGCTGCTACCGCGCGATCGAGCACCGCGCTGTTGCCCAGCGCAACTTCAGCCTGAACCTCGCCGGTCGAAGGATTCCAGACCCGATGTTTGCGGATCGCGGTACTATCGGCGCTTCCGGCGATAAAATGATCGATCTGACGCATGACCTTCCTCCAGCTTGATGCGAGAATTCTTGGTCGGCGGGCACCCGGCGACCATATTGGCAGACAAAATGCGTAATAGTCGGCTGTTTGACGTCGCGGGCAGGGGAGGGCATCAACTCCCGTTGCGCGTGAGTGCGAGGACGCTGCCCTCCGCATCACCGGCAATGAATATGGTGCCGTCAGGAGCCACAGCTAGACCCGCGAAGGACTCCATTGGACCAGAAAGATTGCCGACGCCGCCCAGGCGCTTCGGTACGACACCCGGAGGGGCCTTGACGGGCAGGCCGCTGGCAAGCACTTGCCGGCCGCTGCCGTCGGATGCGAAGCGCAGCAATTCGCGACTGCCGGCGTCTAGGACGAACATCTCGTTGCCTGACATTGCAATGCCTTGCGGTTCGTTCAATCCGTCGATCAGTGTTTCCGTCTTGCCGCCGTCAATCCGGATGATCTGTCCGGCTCCACTCTCGCTGACGAGGACATCGCCGGTCGGGCCCGTCGCGACGCCCATAGGGCGGTGGAGACCGCGCGCCAGCTCCTCGGTCGTGCCGTTGGCAGTGCGCAATATGCGCCCCGTGCCGCCATCGGCAAAGATCGCTGCGCCATCTTTCGCGCGCGCTATCCCGAACAGGATATCAAAGCCCTCGGCAACAACTTCGCTTGTTTGCGCGGCGGGATTCCATCGCATGACCTGACCGTTGGCGTTGGTCGTGAGCCATTGCCCGGGCCCATCAGCGGCGACGCCTCGTGCGAATCCGGGATAGCCGGGGGTCATGAGGAAGCCGATCATCCGCTTGCCGCCCGCAACATCACGCAAATAGCTGTACGCGCCGTCCGCGATGAAGAGCGCACCGTCATCGCTTAGGGCAAGGCCCATCGGCCATTGCAACCCATCAGGAACAAGGGCGCGCAATGCACCATCGGGAAGGATCTCGGTGACCTGTCCGGAAATGCTCGAAACGAACAGCCTGTCTCCCACGAACGTGCAATTGTCGAGGCCGGGTGCGACTGTCGCCAGCCGCTCGCGGGCGCCGTTCCGGGGATCGATGCGCAGCACGTCGCCAGTGGCGACCTGTGTTGAGATGATCCCGCCGCTTGCGTCGAACTTGACCGAGTCCGGCACGCCGAGATCGCGCGCGACGACTTCGGGCGCGCCGCCTGCAAGATCGATCCGCCAGATTTCATTTGCCATCATCATGGGCATGTAGAGCTTGCCGTCCGGCCCGACACTGAAGGCATTGGGCATCGGCGCATTGTCGAGAATAAGCCGCTGAGCGCCGCTCTCCTTGTCCAGCTCAAACACCCGGCCACCGGGCCGGCATTCACCCACGATCAGGCGGCCCTCATGCATTGTGATCGGGTTGGCGACGGGCATCTCGCCGTTAATGACCCTGTAGCTGCCATTGGGTGCCAGCATGCTGACCTTGCCGAGCGTCACCTCCGTGATGAACATATTACCCTGATCGTCGAACACGAGATCGTCAGGCGCGGTGACCGGGCCATCAATCGGGCAAATCGTCTCGATCGCACCGCTGTCGGGATTGATCGCGCTAATCTTGCTCCCGGGCACCTGCGCGACGTAGATGCGGCCGTCCGGCCCAGTCCGCATGCCGTTCGCGCCGTGCAGGCGGCTCAGGGGCGTAAGGCGGGAAAGCTGCCATCCATCGGCCGCCCGTGCGTTGTCATGGCCGCTCCGCCTGCCACCCGTTTCCATCATGCGCTTCTCTCCTGACATCCGTCAGCCGTGGCCGATGATCGCTTTTGTCTCGAGATATTCGGCGAAGCCATGTTCGCCCCACTCCCGCCCGTTCCCGCTACGCTTGTAACCGCCGAAGGGTGCATGGAAGTCGAAGCCGCCGTTGACGTAGATCGCGCCCGCCCGAATTTGTTTCGCGACGCTGCGGCAGGTTTCGAGGTCCTTGCCGTTGACATAGCCGGCGAGGCCGAAATCAGTGTCATTTGCGATCTCGATTGCCTCGTCGAGATCCGCATAGCCGATCATCACCAGCACCGGTCCGAAGATCTCTTCGCGTGCCACGACCTTGTCGTTGGTTGCCGCAAATATTGTTGGTCGGACGAAAAAGCCCTTGTCGAGCCCGTCGGGCCGGCCGACCCCGCCTGCGACAAGTTCGGCGCCCTCTTCGATGCCCTTTTCGATATAGGCCTGTACCGTATCGAACTGCTCGCGAGATACGACAGGTCCCATCGCCGCATTGCCCGTGGGGTTGCCTACGGTCACCGCATTGGCCGCCGTTGCCGCGACCGCTCTCGCCTCGTCGAGCCGCGCGGCGGGAACGAGCAGGCGCGAACCAGCACTGCACGTCTGGCCGGAATTGATCATCATGCCGGTCGTGGCGCCTGTGACATTGGCGGCCATATCCTCATCATCGAGCACGATGAAGGGGCTTTTGCCACCAAGTTCGAGGCACACGCGTTTGACGGTTGCCGCCGCATCCTTGCTGATCTGCACGCCCACGCTTTCGGACCCGGTGAAGGAGATCATGTCTACATCCGGATGGGTCGAAAGTGCCGAGCCGATCACCGATCCTTTGCCCTGAACCATATTGAAAACGCCGTTGGGAACGCCGGCGGCTTCAAGGATTTCCGCAAGAATCTGTGCGGAATAGGCGGCCAGCTGCGGCGGCTTGAGGACGATGGCGCAGCCCGCGGCAAGTGCGGGAAACACTTTCACCGTCACCTGGTTGATCGGCCAGTTCCACGGTGTGATCAAGCCGCACACGCCGATAGGCTCCTTGACGATCAGCGTATCGCCCTCCTTCTTTTCGAAGGCGAACTTTTCCAGCACGGCGATGGCGGTATCGAGGTGGCCGGTACCAAGAAAGGTATGGAAGCCGGCCGCAAGAGAAGCAGGGGCTCCCATCTCCTCGGTGATTGCAACCGCGAGATCGGATTGTCGCTTGTCATATTGCACCTTGATCGCCCGCAATAGGGCAAGGCGTTCCTCCCGGCTGGTGCGGGAATAGTCCGCGAAGGCGCGGCGTGCTGCCTGAACCGCCTTGTCGACGTCCTCCGCTGAGCCAAGCGCGATCCTCCCTGAAACCTCCTCTGTCGCGGGGTTTACAAGGTCGGCCGTCGCGTTGCCGGATGGATCGACCCATTCGCCATCGATGAAGAATTTAAGATAATCGCGCATTGCTTGTTTCCTGCGAGAACCGTGCTGCAAATGGGCTTATTGCGAGCCTTCCGCGTACCAGGTGCGGAACTTCTCGTATTTCGGCATTTCCTCGGAATTGGCTTTGGGGTCGATCACGACATGGACCACACCCACCTTGCCGCTGGCGTAGCAGCGCTCGATAGCGGGCGCGATATCCTCGGCCTTGGTGACATATTCGCCGTAACAACCGAAGCCTTCGGCGATCGTGTCGAAGCGGACTTCCTTGCTCCAGTGGACGCCGGTTTCCGCTGTGCCCGGCCCGAAGGTGCGCTTGTACACGCCGACTTCGAGTCCCCATTGATTGTCGACACCCACGACGCAAACGAGCGGCAGCTTCTCCCGGGCGGCGACCTCCAGCTCGGCGATATGGAACATGAACGAGGAGTCCGAGACGATCAGCATGCCCTTGCGTGATGTCCCGGTTGCGGCACGGTCGGCCAGCATGGCGCCGGTCGCATAGGGCAGGCCGGTGCCGATATGGCCGAAATTCTGGTTCCAGATCACATCATGGGGCTTTGCTTGCGAATAGGTCCACTGGTAGATGACCGTGGCGCCGCCGTCGCGGATCAATATCCCGTCCTCGGGGAAAGCCTTTGTGGCCTCGACGACGAAACGCGACGGATGGATCGGGACATCGCCGTTGCCGTCGCTTTTGGTCAGGGTTTCCTCGGCGAGCTGATCGAGTTCCGCTTGGCCGTCCTTCATGAACTTGGCGAGACCCGGCGCGGGGGGGCGGGACTTATCCTTAAGCGCGCGGACCAGCTGGGGCACGACCCCGCGCAGATCGCCGACCAGGGGGACATCGATCGGACGATTGACGCCGATCGCCATCGGGTCCTGCTCGACCAGAATCCATTTTCTATTGGCATCGTTTTTCGCCCACCACCGGGTCTTACCGTAGTGGAGCGGTTCCCCCAGTGCCGTGCCCAACGCCACGACCAGATCCGATGCCTCGACAGCTTCGAGGGAGGCGTCCGAGAACACATATTGGAAGGTGCGATCCTCAAGACCCTTGATGTAGGAGGTGCCGCCGGAGGTCTGGATCACGGGGCAGTTCATGAGCAACGCCAGCTCCTTCACCGCCTCGCCCATCCGCGTAGTATGGACGGCGTGACCAAGGAGCAGGATGGGATTTTTCGCTTCGCCGATCAGCTTGACGGCTTCGGCGATGCGATCAATGTCCGCACCTTGATTGACGAGCCGGTACTGTTGTGGCGCGGCAGGAGCGGGGAGATCGAGTTCCTCCAGAATGATGTGGGAGGGATATTCGATATAGGCTGGTCCCGGGGTGCCCGACATGGATGCCCGGATCGCCTGTTGAATGATCTCGTCGGTCTGGTCGGCATATTCGATCGAGGCGGCATATTTCACGGAATCCTCGAACAACGGCATTTGCCGCACGAACTGGATTCTGCCGCGGCGCACACGTTGTTCCGTTACGCGCGCACGTTGCCCGGACAGGAAAATGACGGGCGAATGCTCGACCAGCGCGCACTGAATGGCCGGCGCTGCATTTGCGATCCCCGGACCAAGCGTGCCGATGCAAAGGCCCGGCTTGCCGGTCATGCGGCTGGCAGCCTCTGCCATGAAGCCAGCGGCTGCTTCATGATGTGGGGAGACGACCGTCCATCCGCGCTTTTGGGCTTCAAGGAACATATGCACAAAATTCGGGTCGGGAATGCCGAACAGCGTGTTGATGCCTTCTGCCTCGAACAGTTCGAGAATGCGCCTGTAGACCGGTGTGCCCATCGTGAAATCCTTCGATATGTGGTCAGCGTCGTGTCGGACCTTTCATTCAGTCCGACAGGAGTTTCAGTCCGCCAATGCCCATGTAATTCGCGAGCGCTCGGTGGAAATTGGTGATCTTGCGTTCCTGGTGGGGGTTAGGCAGCGGGCCGCGGAAGCCACTCGACTTCATGCCTTTCTGGACGAACTCCATATTGGCAAAATCCTGCGCCAGTACCGATCCCCAATATTCCGCCGTAGCGTCTGCCTGGACCCATGTGGTTGCCGGCGCTTCACCTTCGGGGAACCTCTCAAGGGCATAGGATTCGAAAATGCACTTGTCCGGATCGTCGCCATAGGGGCGGGTCCGGTAGCAGAGCGCGAAGGTGACGCCCTGCAGCACGGTCATGTTTGGAAAGATGCTCCAGGCAAGGCCGGCCTCGTGCTGGATGCCGGGCGGAATGTCCGGCCATTCGACCCCGCGCGCTGCATCGTCGGCCTTCGCCGATGCCAGCCAGTGCGCGATGACATCTGCAGGTGGCGTGCCTTCGGGCAGTTCATCGGCAAGGCGGCTTGCGGCGTTGACCAATGTTTCGGTCGACGCTGCGTAGTTTACGGTCTCGTAATTCTCACGGACCAGCTCATAGGTGGAGATGCGCGCGTCGTCCCCTTTACCCGCTCTGCTGACTCCTGAATCCTGCGCCATCCGCAAATTTGCGTCACGCTGGTCAAAGCCGCTTACACCGTGCAGGCCGTAGGCCTTCGAATAGGCGTAGAAATCGGCATATTGCAGCAGTTGCGTGTGCGTCCCCGCAACATGATAGGGTTCCATGAACGCTTCGATGGCGGTTTTCCAGTTGCATGGATAAATCGCCCACTGGCGCCATTTATAGCGCATCTTGTGGAAGTCGTAGTGCTTCAGGATTCGATCCACATCGCCCAGAAACTCGAGCAATGGCTCGGCATTCGGGTTCATGTTGATCCATATCCAGCCGCCCCAGACGTCAACGTTGACCGGCGAAAGGCAGGTCTGCTCGGGCGTTAGTTCATGGTTCCAGTCCTGGGGGTCGAGAATATAGGTGTTTTTCCCGGAGAGGTCGTAGGTCCAGCCGTGGAATCCGCATATGAAGTTTTTTCGTTGATTGCCCCGCACGCTATGGACGCCGTCCGGCACGTCCACCAGCTGGCGCCCGCGATGTGGGCAGACATTGTGAAATGCCCTGATGTCCTGCGGCCCGGTGCGGATGATGATGATTGACTCGTCCGCAACATTATAGGTGAACCAATCGCCGACTGCCGGGATATCCTCGACGCGCTCGGCAACCTGCCAGGTCCTCGGCCACAGACGCTGTTTTTCGAGCGCAAGATATTCGCGCGATAGAAATGGGTCCAGCGGATAGGTGACTGGCTTGTCGAGATGCTCAACAGGAAATCGGGTATCAAATGCCATCGCCCTTCATCACGCCAATGGGCGTGCCCTCCGTTACTTCACTTCCAGACCAGCGAGATCGCCGCTCTCGCGCCACTCGCGTAACATCCGCATGAAATCGCTCCAGCCTCCGCCCCACTGCCTGAACAAACCCCATTCGTGGCTGCTCGCGCCTTCATTGCTGAAGTAGCTTGGCGGGCAGGCATCCAGGAGGTCATCGTTCGACATTTGCGTCCTGATGAAATGCTCGGTGTAATCCTGCATTGCCTGCTCGCTCGGCTCGACCTCTTTGAAGCCGCGCTTGAGCGTCTGGGCGATGATGAAGGCAATGTGCTCACCCTGCCGGCCGAACTGCTCGGTTACGGACGCGTTGATGCCGCCCTGAATATAGCCGATGTAAAACTGGTTCGGAAAACCGTGGGTCATGGTTCCGTGGAGGGTTTTTGGGCCGTTGCGCCAATGCTCATACAGCGACATGCCGTTGCGCCCTTCTATGCGGTCGATGCCCCATCGCCGCTCGAGCGCGCTCGTCACCTCGAAGCCGCTGGCGAAGATGATGCAGTCCGCGTCATATTCCTGACCGTTAGCGACGAAGCCGGTTTCGGTCAGGCTGTGCAGCCCCTTCGTTTCCGCGACATCGATCAGCTCGACATTACTGCGGTTGAAGGCGGGGTAATATGTGTCGCTCGACAAGGGGCGCTTGCACATGAAGCGATAATAGGGCTTCAGCTTCTCCGCCAGATCGGCGTTGTCTATAAATTCGTCGACCCGCCGGCGCATCCGCTCCATGACCTGATAATCCGTCCGTTCACGGAGCTGGAGCAGGTCCTCCATCGGCAATGCCGGCCATCCCTGAGCAGCCAGCTCCGCCTTCATGTTGCGGCTTATTTCTGTCCAGAAATCGCAAACAAGATCGACGTCATCGGGGCCAAACCCCTCCATGGCGCCCCGATGGAAATTATCCTGTCTTTCCGCCTGCCAGCCCGGTGTGAGCGATGCAGCCCAGGCCTGATCGGTTGGCGGATTGGGGCGTGCATCGACGCAGGAGGGCGTCCGCTGCACGACATAGAGGTGCTGAGCATAGTCGGCGAGATGGGGAACCGCCTGGATCGCGGTGGCCCCCGTGCCGACAAGCGCGACCTTCTTGCCACTCAGGCGGTCGAGCACGGGGCTCGTATAGCTTCCGCCCGTATAGTCATAATCCCACCGCGCGGTGTGGAAGATCTTGCCCTTGAAGTTGTCGATCCCCGCGATGCCGGGGAGCTTCGGCATGTTGAGAACGCCATTTGCCATAATCACGAAGCGCGCCTTGATCGCGTCTCCGCGATTGGTGCCGACGCACCAGCGCTGAAGGCTCTCATCCCATGTCAGCGCGCTGATCATGGTATGAAACAGTGCCTTGTCAGCGAAACCGAAATGTTCTGCGATCTGCCGCGTGTAGCGCTGGATCTCCCACCCATCAGCGAATTTTTTGGAGGGCATGAAGCCCGTCTCTTCCAGAAGTGGAAGGTAGCAATAGCTTTCATTATCGCACTGGATGCCGGGGTAGCGGTTCCAGTACCACACGCCGCCGAAATCACCCGCCGTGTCGACGCAGAGAAAGTCCTTCACGCCTTGCTGTGTGAGATAATAGCCCGCGAGCACGCCCCCCCAACCGGCGCCCAGTATGAGAACGTCGATTTCGCCGGTCATCGGCTCGCGCTGTTGAATTTCGGTGTGCGGATCGATCGAATATTGGGCAACAGTATCGCCGGTGGGGCGCACATATTGCTTCTGGCCATCCTTCTGCAGGCGGCGGTTCCGCTCCTGCTCGTAACGTTGCCGCAGAGACGGAATATCCAGATCATCCACTGCGGGCACGTTACTCGGATTACAGGACATCGCTCACCCCGGATTGGCTTATGAACCATTGTCATACCCAACAGTGTTGTTGATTCCAGCCGCAATCCGGTTTGACGCTGCGCTTATCGCCCCAGCGGTGCGGGCGGTCGGAGCGCTATCGCTCGAGCGATGATGTTGGCCGCTTTGCGACCGCCAATTGCCATCCCGCCCGAATATGAAATGGCGGTGAAATGCAGCGCGCCGCGACGTGCAACAGTGAATTTCGACGCCTGCTGAAAAGAGGGAGGTGTGGCGATCATGATGACGACAGGCGACATGAAGGACAAGGTGGCGCTGGTAACCGGCGCGGCCTCCGGGCTTGGCAAGGCGACCGCCGTGCTGCTCGCCCGGGCTGGTGCGCGGCTCTGTATCGTGGATCTGCATGAGCAGCGGTTGGAGGAGACGGCAGCGGACCTCTCGGAGTTTGGTCACGAGACGCTTCATCTGGCCATTGATCTGAGAACTGCCGAGGCCTGCAAGGAGGTGGTGAGCAGGACGGTCGAGCGCTTTGGGCGGCTCGATGCCCTATGCCATATCGCCGGCATTATCCGATTTGCGCATACGCCGGAGATGAGCGAGGCGGACTACCGAATGATCCTCGACGTGAATCTTTCGGCGGCCTTCTTCCTTTCGCAGGCGGCCATCCCGCATTTACTCAACGTCGATGGCGCTATCGTCAACTGTGCCTCGTCGGCCGCATTTATCGGCGAGTCCTATGCTGCTGCTTATTGCGCCAGCAAGGCGGGATTGGTTGGCCTTACCAAGGCCATGGCGATGGAATATGTCCATCATCCGATCCGCATTAATGCGGTCGCGCCAGGCGGCATGCATACGAATATTGCTGAAGATATTGTCTGGCCAGCCGGCATGGACCGCAAGCTCGTCGATCGTTTTGCCGGATTGCGCGGGCTCGTTGAGGTGGATGATGTTGCGCATGTTATCGGGCATCTTGCCTCGCCCGCTGGCAAGGGATTTCATGGCAATTGCGTGATTATCGATCGCGGCGTGACGGCTGGCTGATGAGCGGCGGCAATGGCCATCGCGTTTCTTTTGGCTGCTCTGTTGCTGCGCACTCGGTGTGCAGCATCGCTCCCACGTTATTGCGGTGCGTGGTCTGGCGGACGCGGCAATTCTAGATCAACAACCTTGTTCACTTGTGAAGGGAATAAGGGCGCAAATAGCGCAAGCCCTGTTGTCTGGGAGGGATTGGAATGAAAAGACTCGCTATGCTTTTGGTCGCGGGGACCAGCGCGATTTCAATGGCCCCGGCGCTCTATGCGCAGGAGCAGAGTGAATCGGACCAATTCTTCTCCCGCGATAGTGTCGATGCGATTATTGTGACCGCGCGTCGCAGGGATGAAGATGTTCAGGACGTTCCCGCAGTTGTGAACGCTGTCACCAGCGAGGAGCTGCAAAAGCTCAATTTACGCAAGCTTGAGGATGTCGCCGCTGTCGTCCCTGGTTTGCAACTCACGTCGAACGTCAATGGGATCGGCTCGGTGACCACTGTTCGTGGCGTCGACTTCAACGTCAATGTGTCCGGCAACAACGGGACGGTCGAGTTCTACCTCAACGATAGTCCGATTTCCGCCGGCGCCCTCTATCAATCGCTCTTCGACGTGGGACAGATCGAAGTCCAGCGCGGGCCTCAGGGCACGTTGCGCGGGCGCGCTTCGCCGTCGGGTTCCATTGCCTTCACCACGCGTCGCCCGGATCTGTCCGAATTCGGCGGATACATGGATCTGACCTTCAACGACATCGGCGGCACGAATGCC
Source organism: Sphingobium sp. (assembly GCA_035911355.1). Lineage (GTDB taxonomy): Bacteria > Pseudomonadota > Alphaproteobacteria > Sphingomonadales > Sphingomonadaceae > Sphingobium. The sequence goes on along the minus strand of JAMHVU010000090.1, from coordinate 4,863 downwards.
AATGCTGCGGTCAATGTTCCGGTCTGGCGGGACAAGATCGCCGTTCGCGTGGCGGGCCTGCTCAGCGACGATGACGGCAGCAGGGTGAAGGCTGTTGGCGGGGGCGGGCTCCCCCTCAAGAACGAAGCGTCGAGCTATCGTGGCAGTATCAGCGCCGATCCCTTTGACGGCATTCTGACAGCGGATTTCATGTACCAGAAATTCCGTCGTGAATCCCGCCAGTATCCCCAGGTTGAATCGTTCAATCAAGTCGTCGCGGGGGCTGCCGCAAGCCCGGTCACGATCTCTGCGCGCGACCGGCTTGGCATCAACGGGCTGTCGCAGGACTTCATCCAGAGGTTCGATACCTATAGCTGGAACGCCGCGTTGGTCCTCGTGGGTCAGCGGCTCACCTATACCGGCCTCTATCTCAAGCAGAATATCGACGGCACTGAGCCGATCGACAAGGCCGGGCTCTTCGCCAACCCGAGGGCGGGCGGCGTTGAATACACCCAGCGCACGCATACCGAGGCGTCGAATACGTCGCATGAAATCCGGTTCCAGAACGAAGACCGGGTCGCGGGGATGTTCGACTATGTCGTCGGTTACCTGGACTATGTGTCGAAATCTAATTCGACCATTTTGCGCCCCACCGGTATCGCGCTTCTGGCTCCGACGCCGACCCTCATCAATGTCGTCCTGACGCCTCTGGGCCGGCCTGGCATTACGAAGGAAAAATCGTTCTTCGGCAATCTGACCGCTCATATCGGCGATCGCTTCGAGATCTCCGGAGGTCTGCGCCGGATAAAGTATAATGCGGACTCCGGATTGCTCATCGCTGGAAATCGTATACCCGGTTTCGATACGCTGACGCACAAGACGGCGATGATCTATACTGGTTCTGCAAAGTATCAGGTGACGGATAACGTCATGATCTACGCGGCTACCGGCAGTTCCTGGCGCGCTCCGGCCACTGCGATCATTTCGACAGTTACGGCGCCGACGGCCGCGCAAGCCGCGTTGCTCAACACCGATGCCGAAAAGTCCAAATCTTATGAGGTCGGTCTGAAATCGGATTTGCTGGATCGCAGGCTGCGGTTCAACCTGACGGGCTTCTATCAGAAGTTCAGTAACTACCCCTATCGGTCACCGGGGCCGGGCGTTTATACGATCAACTTCGCGAACAATACCGTCGCCAACGCGAACTATATCTCGGGCGTCCCCGTCAAGGTGAAGGGTGTGGAACTCGAGCTTGAAACGAACTTCATCGACAACTGGTCGATCGGCGGCAACATGAGCTATACCGATGGCAAGATCAGCAACGGTATCATTCCATGCACGGACATTAATGGGGACGGTACCCCGGATACGGTGAGCACGCCGCCGTCCTACGCCGCTCTCTTTGCCGCGACTGGCGCTGTAGGTGTGAGCACGTGCGCGACGAACATGCGGTCGAGTAGCGCTGCCCGGCTCGCGGGCGCGTTGCACAGTGAATATAGCATGCCCGTCTTCACCGGCGCGGAAGGTTTTGTGCGCGGGCTGCTGAGCTATCAGGGCCGGTCCAAGAATGACCCTGTCAACGCCTATGACGATATCAAGCCCTACGGCATCCTCAATCTATACGCCGGTTTGCGGGGTGAGAGCGGGAATTGGCAAATCACCTTCTTTGCGAAGAATATCACCAACACGTTCAGAGTGCTGCAGAGATCCAATGGACCGATCGCTACGGAATTGACCTCCGTTCCGCTCCCCAGCCCGCCGTTTCCTGCGGGGATGATGTCCGGAGCGACATCGTCCGCCACCAATTATTTCGGCGAGTTGTTGGTCACTCAGCCGCGGGAATTCGGGATCAATCTAAGGATCTCCTTCGGGTCCCGGTGATCACGGATATTTTTTGCAAGTTATAAGGCGGGGGCTGTGATTGCGGTCCCCGCCCTTCTTTTTGTGCCGGCTGATCGGGCTTACAGAAAAGGGCGGCAAAGCGCTGCGCTATAATCCCAAAGGCGCGCTGCCTCATCCATATCCTGTGCTGCCCGCGTGGGTTCGGCCAACGTCCGCTGCCGCCAGTATCGGCCATTTGGTTCCGGTGCGTCTGGCGCAGTCGCAAGCCAGACGATCGTGTCGCAGGCCTCTTCGGCCGGCCGCAAATTCAGCGTCCGCATATAGGCTTGTGTTGCTGGCTCTGTGTGTTTCAGGAAATTGGTATCGATAACGCCCGGATCGACGGCGCTGGCCACCAAACGTTCGGCACCGAAGCGCTTTGCCAGTTCCCGCGTGAACAGCAGGTTCGCTAATTTCACCTGGCAATAGCTCTCGCCGCTCGACCATCGCGTCAGCATCTGAGGGTCCGTCCAATCGAATCCTCCGCAGCGCTCATGGGCACTTGAAGAGACTGAAATGACCCGTGGCGATGCCGAGCGGGCGAGCGCGTCGATCAAACCGGTCATCAGCAGAAAATGGCCGAGATGGTTTCCGGCAAACGTCGCTTCATTGCCTTCCGCCGTCACGACCTTCTCGCGACACATTCCGCCGGCGTTGTTGATGAGCACGTCGATCCGTGGCGTGAGCGTTCGGATTGCGCCAAGCAATTGACTGGTGTCAGCGAGGGATGCGAGGTCTGCCTGAAACATGTGGACTGTGACACCCGGTGCGGCGGCAGCCCTGATCCCGACCAGGGCGGCTTCGCACCTTGCGGCGCTCCGACCATGGCCGATCACATCCCATCCGGCGCTGGCAAGGGTCGTTGCGGTTGCCCGCCCCAAACCAGAGCTTGCCCCCGTGACGACGGCCATCTTCCTCTCGCTCATCTCAACCTCCTCTCAAGACCTTATTGTCGCGTTGCTCATCCCGGCGCGGAGACCCTGTTCCGTCGCGGTAAACGCGCATCGTGCCCAAGCCCTCGTGATGCGTGCTAAAGCCTGCGCGCGCCCAGAGCCGGGATACAGCTTACCTCAACCGGCATTTAGCGCTGCCTGAAACAGGGGTGATTATCCGGACGAGCCAATAGCATCGCGCAAGCGATCAGTTGTTCTTGCGCGCGATCAGCGCGCGCTATCCAGGCGGAATCTCTGTTAGTTCAGTATTCAAAGGGGCGAGCGGTTGGACGTTCGCCTTGTAGAGAGGAGCGGCAGATGCGTAGGCAAGAGACCGGACTTGTGCCGGGAAAACCCGAAGCTGTTCTGCCTGGCATGGGGTATCGCGCCTATTTCCTGTTCATCATGATCTTGCTCTCCGCGTCGGTCCAAGGCGAGCGGTATTTGATGGTCGTCCTTGTCGAACCGATCCGGCGCGAGCTGGGCTTGAATGATACCCAGATCGCAGTGGTCAAGGATCTCGCGATTTCCTTCGTCTATGTGCTGGCGGTCATTCCTCTGGCGCGTGTCGCGGACCGCTGGTCCAAGCGGAAGCTGGTATCGATCGCGGCCGTGACCTGGGGGGTCGCGGTCATCATATGTGGCCTCGCCAAGAGCTTCTGGGTTCTTTTGCTCGGGCGCGCGGGTATCGGGCTGGGCGAAGGTGGCTTCACGCCGCCCTCGCAATCCTGGATTGCAGACCTCTTCCCGATGCGGCAGCGCGCAACGGCGCTTGCGATCTTTCTCTTGGGTGCATCCATCGGCATGTTCCTCGGGCCGGCCGTCGGGGGATGGGCCGCAGCGGAGTTTGGCTGGCGCAACACTCTGGTCTATGCCTGCATTCCGGCGTTCATCCTGGCGCCGATCGTCTGGCTGACTTGTCGGGATATTCCGCCCGGCCTTGCCGATGGTGTCCATGGCCAGCCGCGCGAGGACCTTTCCTTCGGGGCCACCATCAGGCAGTTGCTTCAGATAAAGACGCTTCCACCGCTTATCGGGGCAGCGGCGCTAAACACATTGCTTACCGCCGGCATGATTACCTGGGCGCCGGCGTTCGTCGAACGGACGCACGACATGCCGGCACAGACGGCAGGGCTGCAGATGGGTGGGGCACTGTTTATCGGATCGGTCATTGGGCACACGCTGGGCGGGCCTTTAGCCGACTTTCTGGGGCGCCGCGATCTGCGGTGGTACATCTGGACGCAGATGGTCTGCGGCGCACTTGCGATGGTCGTGGGATATATCCTCCTGACCGGTCCGATGGAGTATGTGTTTCCGCTTTTCGGGCTTAACATGCTGATCGGCGGGCTCTCGGCAGCGCCGCTGCTGGCGACGATTGCTAGCATTGCACCCACCCACGCCCGCTCGACGGCCGTGGCGTTGCTGATGGTCGCGATCCAGGTCATCGGACTGGGTCTTGGCCCGACCGTCGTGGGCGGGCTCAGCGATGTGTTCCGGCCGGATTTTGGAGAGGATAGCCTCGGGATCGCCATGAAGATGGCGCTGCTGGTCGGCTTCCCGAGCACTGCGCTGGCCTTCTACGCCAGCCTCAAATGCCGGAAGGATTTCGCTGCGGCGGGTGTGGATCTCTCTCGTCCGGTTGCGCGCCCAATCGCCGGACATTGAACGGCCGGACACTGTTCCGGCAGCCAAAGGATGAAGAGCATATGAGCGACAATAGCGAGGCGCGTATCGGACATTTGCCGCGCGACAAGTGGACTGACGATGCTCGTGAAGTATTCGCCTTCTGGGGCGAGCCGAACGCTTGGGAGGAAGGGTCCAAGACCAACATCATGATGGTGATGGCCAATCATCCTGCGTTGGGGAAGGTGTATAACAACTGGGGCAAGCATTTCCTGATGGAAAATACGCTCAGTACGCGGCAGCTCGAATTGGTAATCCTGCGCGTGGCCTGGCGGGTGAAGTCGGCCTACGAATGGCATAATCATGTCGGATATGCGATGAACGCGGGGATCACCGTGGATGAAATCCATGCCATCCGCGATTTTCCCGCATGCGGGGCATGGTCAGA
>JAMHVU010000089.1:0-11804 GCA_035911355.1 Sphingobium sp. | reverse complement strand
AAGCTCTCGGAAACCTACGGCAAGGAAGGCGCGCAAAACCTCTCGTCGCTGGCCCGCACCAAGCTGATCCTGGCGGCAGCCGACCGCGACACCGCCGAGCACTGCTCGGACTACATCGGGCACCGCGAAGTGCGCATGATGGATGAGGCCTACAGCTACGGCTATTCGAACATCCGCGACGCTGCGACGATCACCCCGCGCTCCGAAGTCCAGCCACTCGTTCTGCCCGATGACATCATGAAGCTGCCCTCGCTGCGCGGTTTCCTGGTCTTCCCCGAGGGCTTCGACGCGGCACGGATCAAGCTTGCCTGGAAGGATTATCCCAAGGTCGCCGAAGGCTATCTGCTGCGTGAGAATGTCGAGCCGATCGAGTTCTCGAAAGGCTCTGACGAGGAAGCTGACGATACCGGTGAAGCGGGCGGCCGCGAGACGAAAGAGGAACTTCAGCCCGCTCCTGTGAGCGACCTTGCGGAGGACAAGGCAAGGCCCGTCGCGGCGATCGAGGCGGAGCAGGAAGGCGAAGGTCAGGCATCGCCGCTTCCCGGCGAAACCGATCTGGCTGCAGGCCGCATCAGCGCGGTGATGTCGTTCCGCGCCGGCGGCGCTTCACCTGCCCCGGATAGCCAGTCCCGCCATGCCGAAGCAGAAGCCAAAGCGATCACCCGCACCGCCGGAAAGGCCGCGATCCAGCGCTCCGTTGTGGCCGCGCGCGAGCTGGCCGAAGGGCTCGAGCCCGAGAGCCGCACCGAGCGTTCCACCGGGGGACCCAAAGCGGCCGACACGCCCGAGATGGCTCCTGACGACGGCATGGAGATGTAGGCCATGCATTCGATCGCAGCGGTTCGTTCCTCCGGCGGTGCCGCCGACTATTTTGCGAACGACAACTACTACACGGCTGAAGAGAGCGCGGAAGCCGGGGTCTGGGCTGGCGAGGGAGCGCGCGCACTCGGACTGGAGGGGCCAGTCGGGCGCGATGCGTTCGAGGCGATCCTCAACGGGCACCTGCCGGACGGGGACAAGGTGGGGCAGGTCGAGGGGCGCAGGCTGGGTCTCGACCTTACCTTCTCGATGCCCAAGTCCGCCTCGATCCTGGCGCTGGTGTCGGGCGACCGGCGCATCCTCGATGCGCATATGGCGGCCGTGCGCTCGACAATGTCGCAGCTTGTCGAAAAGCAGTTTGCGGAAGCCCGCAACTACGAACGCAATCGCAATGGCGAGCCCGAAAAGACCGGCAACCTCGTCTATGCGCTCTTCGCCCATGACACGAGCCGCGCGCTCGATCCGCAGGGGCATGTCCACGCCGTCGTCGCCAACCTCACCCGCGACCTCAAGGGCAACTGGAAGGCGCTGTGGAACGGCGAGATCTGGAAGAACAACACGACGATCGGCCAGTTCTACCACGCCGCCTTCCGCGCCCAGCTCCAGAGGCTCGGCTACGAGACCGAGGCTTCCGGCAAGCACGGTGCTTTCGAGATCAAGGGCGTGCCAACTGCGGTCATAAAGGAGTTTTCTACCCGGGCGAACGAGATCGAGGCCAAGATCGCCGAGACCGGCGCGACGCGCCTTGCCACCAAGAAACAGATCACCCTCTACACCCGGGACCCCAAGCTCGAGGTCGGCGACCGGGCCGCGCTGGTCGAAGGCTGGCAGGCCCGCGCCGCCGAACTGGGGTTCAACGGCAAGCCGCTTATCGCCGAGGCCATGGCGCGTGCGGCCCACCAGGCCCGTCCATCCCTGCGCGAGACAGCCAGCCAGGCCTTTGCCGAAGTGGCCGAGCGCATCAATGCCGCGATGCGGCCGCCGAGCGCGCTGGCGGTCAGCGGACCTGCCGCGCTTTTCTTGTCGGCCGAGACGATCAAGGCGCAGCATGCGACGGCTTCCGCTGTCCGGCATCTGTCCGAGCGCGAGGCAGCTTTCAGCCCCCAGGCGATCCTGAGCGCGGCGCTCGGTTTCCAGATCAAGGGTCTCGAGGGCGAAGCCGTCGTCCAGCGGATCGGCGAGCTGATCCGCGAAGGCCACCTCATTCCGGGCAAGTCGGACCGGCTCGACGGGTATTTCGATCTCGTCACTACGCCGGACGCACTCGCCCGCGAGCAGAAGATCCTCGACACCATCGACCAGGGCCGGGGCATGGGCGTTACGTTCATGCCGGCCGATGTGGCGGTCGAGCGGCTTCAGGCGGCGGCACGCGAGCTCGGGGTCGAACGCGCCGGCGTCGATGGCTGGACGCTCAACGAAGGCCAGCTCGCTGCGGGCGTTGCCGTGCTGTCCGGGCGCGACCGGTTCCTCAATATCCAGGGCGTCGCCGGCGCCGGCAAGTCGACACTGCTGGGTGCGCTCGACAAGGTGCTGAGCGCGCAAGGCGTCAAGCTCGTCGGGCTTGCCTTCCAGAACAAGATGGTCGCGGACCTGCGCGGCGGAGCGCGCCAGGGCATGTCGGCCGAGCAGATGCGCGAGGCAGGCATCGAGGCCTATACGATTGCGAGTTTTCTCAATCGGCACGGATCGGCTGCGGCGCAAGGGAGCGGCGAGCGGTTCGAGGCGGCGAAAACAGCGCTCGCGAACACGGTTATCATCACCGACGAAAGCTCGATGGTCTCCTCGCGCGACATGCTGCGCCTCACCGCCATTGCCAAGCAGCTGGACATAGCCAAGGCCCCGTTCATGGGCGACCGCCAGCAATTGTCGGCGATCGAACAGGGCAAGATGTTCGCGGTCTCGCAAGCGGCGGGCCAGGCGACCGTGCGCATGAACGAGAACATCCGCCAGCGGGGCTCGCCGCTCCTGCTGGCTGTCGCGGGCCTGTCGAACGAGGGCCATGCCGGTCTTGCTCTCGATCTGCTGGCCGCGCACGACCGGGTCACGGAAGCTGGCGCGGATCATGTTGCGAAGGCCGCCGAGCTGTGGCTGGCGCTATCGCCGGAGAAGCGCGAGGCGACAGCGATCTTCACTGCCGGACGCGATGATCGAAGCCGGATCAATGTGCTCGTCCAGGAAGGCCTGCTCAAGGAAGGCACGCTCAAGGGCGAAGGTGTCGCGCTTGCGACTTTGCAGAGCGCGAACGCCACCCGCGAGGAACTGCGCTTCGCCTCGACCTACCGGCCCGGCCAGGTGGTCGAAGCGCGGATGGAGGTGCGCGAGCTGAAGCTTGGCAGGGGTGAGTACCGCGTCGCCGAGGTGCGCCGCGACGGCAAGGTCGTACTCGAACGCGAAGGCAAGCGAAAGCTTATCGATCCTGACCGGATCGATCCCCAGCACCGCTTCGACCGGATCGCGCTCCATGACGAGAAACAGATCCGGATCCATGACGGCGAGACCGTGTTCTGGCGCGACAAGGACCCGAACCGCGATATCGCCAAGTCGACCTATGCCACGGTCCTTGGCGCTAGCAGAGATGGGGTAACGGTCGAGCTTGCCGACAAGCGGCAGATCACCCTCCCCATGGGCGATCCCATGCTCCGGCGGCTTGATCTCGGCTACGCGCTCAACGCGCACATGGCGCAGGGCATGACCAAGCCGGAAGCCATCGAGGTGATTTCCTCGGCCCAGCGCAACCTTGCCACCCAGCGCACGCAGAATGTCCTCAACACCCGTGCGACCGACGACATGCATGTCGTCACCAACGACCTCGCTGCCCTCAAGCTCCAGCTCGACCGTACGCCCGGCAACAAGACCTCGGCGCTCGAAGTGACCGGCAAGGTCGAAGTCGAAACGCACCATGGCAGTCCGGTCGATACCCGCCAGGTACCCGATCTCCGGATGAGCCCGGAACTGAAGGCCAAGCTCGATGCAGTGCTGGGACCAGCCCCTGAGCCGCCTGTGCGGCAGCTTCCAGTGCCCGAGCGCTCGCTGGGGCTGGACCTGTGATGCGGCTGCTCCACGTTCCGCGCGCGCGACGCACGCGCCTGTTCGATGGGTGTCAGGCCGCACTGGTCTGGTTGGCTGTGCTCGCCAGTATCGTCACCGATCCTGCGGTCGTGAGGCTGGCGCTTGCCGCGATGGCGGCCGTGGCGATCGCTGCGGCTTTCGTCGCACTCTGTCCTGCGGCCCCAGCCTCGCCGTCGCAGGACGCACTTCCAGCAACCAGGGAGGACTAACCCCGTGTCCTATGACCACCAGGAAATCGGTGACTTTGCCAACGAGCGCGATGCGCAGGACTGGGCGGAGCGCAATGGCATCGATGTTCGCGACCTGCATCTGCGTCAAGTGCGCGGGCGCGGCGTGACCCTGAGCGTGCGCCGGTCGGCGCTCGGGGATTCTGCAACCAGCGACCTCTCCTATGGCCGCCGGACCGGCTTTTTCTGAAGAACGAGGAGATCATCCATGAAACTTCGCTACCTGTCGTTTATCCTGCTTGCCCTCGGCGCACAGCCAGCTCTTGCTTCGGCTCCTGTCGGCAGCGAAGCCAACGCCACTATTGCGCCCTCCATCACCATCGGTTCGGCGCGCGCGCAGGAACTGCAGCGCGTTGCCGATGCGCTGACTGCCGAGATGGGCTCGAAATCCGGCGCGAATACGCGCGAAGCGGTCGAGGCCATGAAGGCGCGGATCAAGGCAATGAAGCACCCTTCCCCTGCCGACGCGCCGCTACCCTGTGAGGATTGTCCCGAGAAGGCTGCAGCGCCCCACCCCGTTTCTGCCAGCCAGGTCCGCAACCACGACTGCATCACTTGCGTCGAGGAAGCGATCCTGGCCTGACCAGAAGGCGCGGTCCGGGCCGCCTCCCACCGGACCGCGCCAATATTTTGCAGACCGCGCGATCAGGCAGCCTGCGCGCGCAGCGACAGGTCGAGCCGGATGTCGTCGTAATTTACGCGCGGAGCAAGCGCACGGTTGGGGCGCTTCTCAAGGCGCACGAGACCATACCGCTCCATCGTCTTCAATGTGCGCGACAGATTGGACTTGGCCCGGCCGGTCCGTTCGACCAGTGCCTGCAAAGATTCCGGCTTTTCGGTGGCGATCAGCGCCAGCAGTTCCCGGTTGCGGTCGGACAGTACCTTGGCGAGGCTCTCGATCGAGGTGAACCATACCTTCGGCCCCGGCCCCGACGGCTTCAGTTCGCCGCGCGCGATGGCCATGGTCCGGGCCTTGTAGTCCGCCGGGCTGGCGATACCGATTTTCAACGTCGTCATAGCTATAGTTATCACACGATGATAACTATACAACTCGCATTGTCGGCAAGGCCCGTGGTCGATCCGTTTGAGGGGTCTTCAGATGGCGTCAGTTCTTGCAATGGCTGGGCAACTTTGGTCCTGCAGGCTAAGGCTGAACGAGGCCGCAGTATATGCCTCCGGCCGATTGTTCCTTCAGATATTAAGCTGCCTCATGAAGTCGACCAGTTCCCACTCAGCGAGATTCCATTTCGGAACAATCGAGCACGGCGCTCGCGGACCGATCTTGCGCGACGATGACGGCCTGCGCTGGCGGCTTGGCTTTATCGACGAGAGCGCGGCGGAAGGGCTCGACGGACGCGTCCGGGTGCGCGGCCGCATTGTCGATATCGACCGGATCGAGGTCGAATTTGTCGAAGTGCAGGGCGCGGTCTGAGTAATCCTGGTTAGCTTTCCGCAAGCGTCCCACTTGCCTTCAACAGGGCATCCCAATCCTCAGGCGGGTTGCCCTTGTCGAGCATGGTCTTGAAAACCGCATAGGCGTCGTTCTTCGCGCCATAAGTGCGAAGTGTGTCGCTGTCGTTGACCCATGCAAAGATGATGATCTTCGCAGCTGTCGAATAGCGGAAGAACAGACGGAAACGCCCATTTCCGAACTTCGCCCGGAACCAGTGCTTGCGCGACGGACCCAGCGTCCCGCCCTGCCGGAATTCGGGCCGGGCTGGGTCAACGGGGATCACCTCGAACATCAATTTGCGGAGCGCCGCGAGGAGCTTCGCGTTGGCAGTCGATGCGTATCCGCTGGGATCTTTCGCGCGGGCGCGTTCAACTGCAAGCGTCAACTTCTCCAGTTGATCGAGGAAAAGCGGATGGACGTAGAGGGCCCATCCATTGACAGTCAGTCCTTCCGGGATTGGGCGCCTGCTCAAAGGTCAACGTCGCCGTCAATTGCCTCATCGAGATCGACCGGAACATTGGCAGTCAGCGAAGTGATGCGTGCGGCCAATTCGGGGCTAAGCGCCTTCACCGCTTCGGGATGACGTTTCAGATCGGCCGCCAGAAAGCTCAGGAAGCTGTCGATTGCCGGATCTTCGTCGATATCGGCACGGCACACGGTGACCCCCGCGTCGCTCACGCGAAAGGCAATGCGACCGCCATAATCGACTCCCAGCGCCTGACGCACAGCCTTGGGGATCGTCGTTTGCCCCTTGGCGGTGATGGTGCTGATTTCTTCGAGTGAGATCGCCATGATGCTCTCCATGCTGGAGACCGAAGTAAGGAATAATTCTTACCCTGTCAAGGTTCGCACTGGGATCCACTCGCCTCGCCGCGTTCTATTCACCGCATTTCATGCGGAGAATGGCTGTCATAATCGCCGCATCATTGGACATTGTGGGCGATCGCAGGTGAGATGATCGGCGCTTCACGCCGAGGAGCGTGGAGGTTCGAAAAAGGGTGCGGGGGGCTTTCCCTTTTCCTGGTAGATCATTGAAATTCCGGCGTGAACCGGATATGATCTTGCCAGCGCAAGGAGCCCCGCCATGGACCACAATCGTTACGGCCTTGATGGCTTGCCGCTAGCCTGCCGCCAAGCGAACACTGACCCTGTCACGGGTTTACCGTTGCCGAGGATTCCGCAGGCAGGAGCCTCAGACCAGATCGGCAACCCAAACGTTTTGCCGACCGTACTTGGATGCATGGCAATCTTCCTGGTCGTGTTTGCGCTGCAGTCCGGTATCTTGGGCTGATTTCATCCGCGACGTTTGGCGACGTGCAGGTGGTCCCGCGCTGGGTTGTCCGGGAACCTCTCGAAGTCGACCGCATAATTCGCGCCAAGACGTTCACGCACGCGTTCGGCCCATTGTTCCCCCTGCTGGTCGGAGATGTTGTTTCCGCGGAAGTCGAGCGCCCGGTTGTCGTAGTGCGCCGAGCCGGAGGCATGCTGGGTGCTGTCATTTCCCGAGGTTACGACCGGGCGCGGCAGCCCGAGCGCCCTCGCCTCTTCGGCGACCACGCCCATGGCCGGAACCAGATCGCCATCCATCCGGCCAAGCCGCGCGCCGGATTTGACGCCCATGCCCAGCTCGCGCGCCAGTCTGGCACCGTCGACCGGTCCATCTGGAGCGGCGAGCAATGTGCCGCCTTCGAGCGGTGAGGCCACGAGCGGTGGTGAAAGATCGGCTGAAGGGAGCACAGCGCTTTGCGGCATGCCGAGGTCGATATTGCTGCCGAGCTTACCCTGCCCGGCGATCGCCGCCACGTCACCCAGTTCATCAATCCGGCGGTTCCTGAGATCGCTCATCAGGTCGTCCATGATGTAGCTGATCGCCTGATCCCGGCGCGCCATGTCGCGGTAATCGAGCCGCGGGTTGGCAATGTCGGGCAGGTGCCATTCGGGATGCTCGCGCTGCAATGCCTCGTAGCGATCCTGGATCAGGTTCGACATGTCGCTCGAGACCTGGAACCCGTGGCTCTCGGCATAGCTCGCTTCGTTCATCATCCGGCTGCCGATCTCGCGGTAGCGCGCAGCGGCGGCGCGCCGTTCGTCTGCCTCGGACACTCTCCAGTCGGTGCCTTCGCTGTTGGTCCGGCTCTGGCTGGAATCGGTGTAGTCGGAGTTCTGGCTGAATGTACCCGAAGACTGGACGTCGCCACTGTTGCCACTGACCACCACGCGGCTGCTGACATCCTCGGACTTGTCGGTGCCGCGCGTGGTCTGGTTCGTTGCCGAGCGTTCCGATCCAGTCCTTGCGTCGTCCCCCCATTCCCTTCTGCCAAAAATCGTGGCTCCGAGACCCGCTGAAACGCCGCTGCCCGCAAGATCCTTACCGGGCGTCCCAACCGTTCCATTTGCTGAACCCGTGAGAGAACCACCGAAGGCGCGCTGGTCGAAATTCCCGCTCGAACGGCTGTTCCCCTGCCGCAGGATCAGATCGTCGTTGGTCACCTCCCTCGTCGACTTGCCCGCCGAGCCCTCAACCATGACATTGCCGCCGACATTGTGGGTGTCCGACGAACGAGAGCCGCGTTCGCTGCGGCTTCCGGTCACTTCGCTGCTGGCGGCGACCGCACTGCCGAAGGTCCCGCGCGTGCTGCTCCAGGTGGCCGAGGTGCCGTTCTCGATCCGCTCGGCCTCGTTCATGTACCACTGGCCCTGGTTCCTGAGATCGCTGGCATAGCCGCGCGTCATCGAGGCTTTGAACGGTAGCTGCGAGATCGCGCCGCCGGTGTCGATCACCCGTGTGCCACTACCATAGCCATGGACCATGGTGCCGTCGTCGCTCCGGAAGCCCATGTGCCCGGCACCGACAGCCAGATTGGGAGCCTGGTTCCACTGCGCCATCTGCCGGTTGTTGGCATTGAAGTTGCCGTGGCTGACATCGCCGAAGGCGTAGTTCCCGGTGGTGCGCTCGAGCGCGGCGGCATCGGCCGCGCCCTGCGGCGCGCTCAGCATGGAACCCATGTTCGAGGCGACCGACATCGTGCCGCGCATGACCATCAGAGCAAGGACGGGCACCGACATCATCAGGAACCCGGCCATCGTCGCGACGTCCTGGTTGACCGCGTCGATCCCTGCCCAGTTGGCAAGCGCAATTCCGCCGGGCGCCGCCGCATTGGTCTGTGCGGCAAGCCGGTCCATGATGAACATATGGATGAGGACATAGATCGGTCCCCAGGCAGCGAGATAGAAGAACCCGGCGAAGTAGCCCTTGAGCGTTGCGATGCCGCTCCTCGGAAACAGCAGCAGCGGGAAAACGATCGGGAACAGCGCGTAGAATACGACCGTCAGCACGACACCCAGCACCGGAATCCAGATCAGTCCCTGCTCGGCCGTCGTGGTCATGGCATTGCGGGTCTGGGCATCGGCGCGCTGGAGCGCGAAGGAATCGCTGTCGGCATTGCCGAAGTCGAGCTGGGCGGCCTCGAAAGCATCGACCACGCTCTTCTGCTTGAGGAACTGGTTGCGGCCCATGGCGGTACCAGTGAGGAGCTGCGAGACCAGCGGCACGTCGGCAGCGAGCTTGGCCCCGGCGGCGGCCTGGCTGAGCTTGGGATACATGGTGTGCGCAAAGGGCAGCGCATAGGCATTGATCTCGGCTTCCCACTGCGCGTCGATCAGCGCCCAGCCTTGCGCGCAGGTCTTGCCCTCGATATCGACCGAGCCGGCGCCGGTGTCGGTCAGGAACTTCATGCCGCGGTTGGTCGCGGCATTGACGCCCAAGTCGGCCCAGAGATCGGTGGATTCGCTGAGGAGCTTCAAACTCTTGGTGCCGAGCAGGATGTCGTAGTAGGCGCATTGCTTGAGGTAACCGTCGAGGTTGGCCTTGAAGACGGGATTGCGGATCTCGAAGCCGCGCACCTTGTCCCACATCCGCGCGCCGTAGACGAAGCCGCCGTTCGAATAGTTCAAGGCCGCAGGCATGACGAAGACCGTCTCGGCTGTCCGGGTGAAATAGTCGCTCACCTGGCTGGTGAACGAGGCCATGACTGCGAGCCCGATCGGCACATTGGCAACAGTCGCGGGCGCGAGGCCGGGATTGACGCGGTCGGTGACCTTCACGCTCGTGGTCGGCACCATGAGCACGAGGTAGATCAACGTCGACTGGATGAACCAGCGGAACCAGGCCCGCCAGTCGAGTTCCATCGCAGTGATGAGCAGCGCATAGATCAGCCCCATAACCATCACGACGCGGATCAGCGACTTGAACCCGCCCGAGCCGGTCCAGGCGGCGATGGCGTTGAAGGTGTTGACGAGATACTCGCCGCCCCCGACCGTGAAGACCTCGAGCATCGCTGGCGTTGCCCCTTACTGGACTTGTTGATTGAGGGTGCGTGAGAACCGCAGCGCGGCCGACATCTGCGGGCTCAATTGGGTGCGCAGGGTCTTTTCCAGCATCTGCATGCGCTGGATGAGGGCAAAGGTCTGATCGAAGCGCTGCGAGGTGCGCGCGGCGAGCCCCAGGAAATTGCGCCGCGTCTCGTAAAGCCCTTCGCGCCATTCGCGTAAGCTGTCGGCATCGGCGCCGTTGAAGTCAGAGCGTGCATTCACCGCCATGTCGATGAACCGCATGGTCATGGTGGTGACGAGGTCGACCGCGACGATTTCGGCAAGGTCATTGATCTCCTGCGCGGAGATACCGAACTCGGCCGCCGCGCTCACGGTGATGATCTTGTAGACCGGCACGCTCGCCATGCCGAGCAGCTGGACTTCGGCCGGGGTGAGTGAAGCGCCGGGATCGCGCACCTTCAAGGCCATGGACTCGATCAGCGCGCGGACCCTGGCCTTGAGCGCCACATTGGGCCCGATCACCAGAGTGGTTTCGGTCGGGGCCATGCATTTTGCGGTGTCCGAGCCGCAGGACCAGACCTTGTGCGGCGCGGCCGAAGTGCCGTCGAGCATCGCGCTGATGAGCGCTGAGTCCGCCGGACCAATGAACTGGACGCGCGGTTTGCCGCCAGTGCCGGCGGGATCGTAGATCACGGTCCCGACCAGCGTCATCAGGAACTCGCGGAACTGGGTATCGAACCCGCTGTACTTCTTGCCGAGCGCTTCCCAGGTGTAATTGTTCGGCATCCCGGCCTGTTCCTTCATGTCGGGATCGGAGTTGGCTCCCTTCAATGCCTCGCGCTGGCCGCCATTGTTGCACTGCTGGCGCGCCTTGGCCCAGTCGGCGACAGCGCCTTGGCTATTGGCGATCGCCTCGCAGATCACAGAGGATGCCGTATCGCTCTTGGGCCAGAGCCCGCCGACCAGCGCCTGCGCGGTCTCGCAACTGGAGATGTTCATCTGGTTCATCTGCTGCACCTTCTGGGCAAGCTCATCCATGACCTTGCCGATCTCGGGCGAGATCGTGTCGATCGCGAGCTTGAAGGCGAACCCGAGCGCGTTGTTGGCCGTCGCCTTCAGCATGGCGACCAGTTCGGCGGTATTGATGAACGAGAACGAGCCAGCAAACAGGTCGATGCCGCCGCAGCCAGCCCGCGCGTGCGGTAGCTGGATGTTGAAGGGCTGGATGTTCTTTTGCGGAAAGCGCGCCCACATCGCCCCGCCCGAGTAGTAGCCCGCCGACTGGCCCTGGTAGGCCGATGGCCCGGTGACATTGGCCTGCACGCCCATGTCAGACATGAAGTTCTGCATCTCGCCTTCGACGCCTGCGAGCGCCGGACCCGGCGAGGCCAAAGCGACTGAAGCGCAAAGAACGGTGCCAAGGACCCTGCGCGAAGCGCCAGAGAGGCACTGGGTGAGCGCGCGGCGCATCAGAAATCGCTCCCGGGCTGGACCTGCGTCAACTGGAACACCCGGTCCATGATCTCGTCCTGGCTGAGGATGCCGTAGCCGATCGGCATCGGCTGCTTGGTCACAGAGTCGAACAGCACCAGTGCGGGGACCTGGCGGTCGGTGCCAAGCCCGAGCCGCTCGTATTGCCCGGCATCGACGACGTAGTTCGGGAAGGTCGCGGTCGGGCCGCCGTCCATCGAGACCGCAAGCACGGCGAGGCCAAACCTGTCGCTGACCGCTTTCAGGATTGGCGCAAAGATATCGCAGGCGCCGCAGCTCGAGGCGTAGAAGTAGAACACGCCGTAGCGCTCGGAGAGCTTGGCCAGGGCAAGGTCGCGGTCGGTCTTGCGCTGGTCGATCCAGGCGCGTTTGCCCAGCGTCGAGACCGGGCGCTGCAGCGTGTAGTCGAGCCC
>JAMHVU010000088.1:0-1840 GCA_035911355.1 Sphingobium sp. | reverse complement strand
CATGCCGCCGGGCACGCCATCCCAGGTGCCGACCTTCGGAATCGACGCATCCGCTGCACCGCCGCAGCCAACGCTGGTCCGCGTGGCGATCGCCCAGCAAAAGGCAAGCGATGCCGCCCCTGAAGGACCGGGCAAGGCGGCGCCTCAGACCATCGATACGTACCTCCCCGTGAGCTTCACGCGCGGGGTCCTGCTCGGCGGTCTCGATGCGCCTACCGGCGGCCAGTCGCAGACCAACCCGCACCCCATCCTGATCCGCCTGTCGGACAACTCGGTGCTGCCCAACCGCTTCCGGGCCGAGTACCGGGAGTGCCTCGTCATCGCCGCCGGCTACGGCGACATCAGCTCGGAGCGCGCCTACCTGCGCACCGAGTCGCTCTCCTGCGTGCGCGCCGACGGCACGGCGCTGGAGGTGCGGATCCAGGGCAGCGTGTACGGCGAGGACGGCAAGGTCGGCATGCGCGGCCGCCTCGTCACCAAGCAGGGCCAGATGCTGGCCAATGCCCTGATGGCCGGCGTGGTGAGTGGCATCGGACAAGGCATCTCGACCGCGAACACCACCTACAGCACCTCGGCGTTGGGGCAGGTCGCAACGACCGGCGGGAGCGACGCGCTCCGCGCCGGCCTGGGCAGCGGTGTCGGCAAGGCACTCGATCGCCTGGCCCAGTACTACATCAAGCTGGCCGAGCAGACCTTTCCGGTTATCGAGGTCGATGCCGGACGCGAGATCGACGTCGTCATCACCAAAGGCGTGCGGATCGAGGGTGTCGATACGGCGAAGGCCTCACCCACTTCCTATCCGCGGCGCGCCGATCCGGCCGAGCGCTACATGAAGGTCAACGATGATGAAGACTGAAGCCCTCGTGCGCCTGTCGGGCGTAGCGATCACGACTGCTGCGCTCTCGTTCCTGTCGGCACCGGTCCAGGCCGCACCAAATGCGCAGGAAGCGCGCTTCCTCGCCACGCTGCAGAAGGCGAACCCCGGAACGAGGTTCACCTCCGTGCAGCAGAGTGCGGTTCCGGGCCTCTACGAAGTGTGGATGGGGCCGAACGTCGCCTACGTTTCCGCGCGCAGCCCGCGCTACTTCATCTTCGGGCGCGTCATGGACACCGTCACCATGACCGACCTGACCGGCCCCAAGCTCGCGCTCGCCGAGCGCATGCGCGCCGACACGGAAGGTGCAGCCGGCGCGCAGGCGGTTGCGGTGGACAGGCTGCCGATCGCGGATGCGATCAAGACGGTTCGCGGTACGGGCAGCCGCAACCTCTACGTCTTCAGCGACCCCGCATGCGGCTTCTGCAAGCGGCTCGAACCGGAGCTGGAGAAGCTGCAGGACGTGACGGTCTATACCTTCCTCGTGCCGTTCCAGGGTCGCGCGCTGCCGCAGGCCGTGTGGTGTTCGGCGGACCGGACGAAGGCCTGGCACGACCTGATGCTGCGCGGCGACGCAACTGCACTGGGTGCCCAAGCCGACTGCACGACGCCGCTGGACCGCAATCTCCAACTCGCCCGGCAATTGAGGGTCAACGGCACGCCGACGCTGCTCTATGCCGACGGTCTGCGTACCGACGGCTATGTGGATGCGCAGGAAGTGGATCGCCGACTCGCCGCTGCCGCAGGACGAAGCGGGGCGCAGGCGTCGGCCGGGACCGCGCCAGGCCAGGAGAAATCGCCATGAAGCTCCGCATCGACCCGTCCGCTGTCTGCGTCACTACGCTCTGCGCCGCGCTGCTTGCCGGCTGTTCCAGCATCACCGGCCTGGATGGTTCATCGCAGTACGCCTGCAAGGCGCCCGAAGGCGTCAAGTGCGACTCGGTCTCGGGCAACTACTACAACGCC
>JAMHVU010000087.1:0-1998 GCA_035911355.1 Sphingobium sp. | reverse complement strand
TGTCAATCGGCGTTCAATCGGGACCCCCTATCGGCGCGCAAAAGGGACCCCGTTAGCGTTGCATAGATCGATCGACGTTGGGCGCGGGTTTCGCGCTGCTGGCGGCGTAGGAAGGGCGTAGCCCGACCGGAGGCGTCAGCAGCGCGAAGGCGTTTTTCTGATCGGGTCAGCTGCGGTTTTTGAAGCGCCAGCTGTCGTTGCCGGTCTCGACGATGTCGCAATGGTGGGTGATGCGGTCGAGCAGCGCGGTGGTCATCTTCGGGTCGCCGAACACGGTGGGCCACTCGCCGAAGGCGAGGTTGGTGGTGATGATGACCGAGGTCTGCTCGTAGAGCTTGCTGATCAGGTGGAACAAGAGCTGCCCGCCGGATCGGGCGAACGGCAGATAACCCAGTTCATCGAGCACCACGAGATCGAGTCGGCTGAGCTGGGCGGCGATGGATCCGGCTTTGCCGATACGCGCCTCTTCCTCGAGCCGGGTGACGAGATCGACCGTGTTGAAGTAGCGCCCACGGGCACCGACACGCACGACGCTGGCGGTGATTGCGGTGGCCAGATGGGTCTTGCCCGTCCCTGTGCCGCCGATGAGCACGATGTTGCGGCGACCGGGCAGGAACGAACCTGCGTGCAGGGAACGCACCAGCCCTTCGTTGATAGGGGTGCCCTCGAACACGAAGGCATCGAGGTCCTTGATTACAGGCAGCTTGGCCGCGGTCATGCGGTAGCGGATCGAGGCAGCATGACGATGCGCTGCTTCTGCCCGCAGCAGGTCGGTCAGGATCTCGTTGGTCGTGCGCTTGCGCTGCAGCCCGGTGGTTACCGCCTCGTCGAAGGCTCCTGCCATGCCCTTGAGGCCGAGCGCGCGCATCGCCTCGATCATTTCATGCCGCTGCATTGAAGCCTCGCACCGTATCGTAGCGCGCGCAGTCCGCGATCGGCGGGTGACTGAGCTTGAGATCAACGACCACGTCCAGAGTGCGCTCGGATGGCGGGTCCCGGTATCGGGCCAGGATGTTGAGGATCACCTCGTCGCTGACGGCCCCGTTATCGAGCGCTTCCCGGATCGCGGCCTCGACCGCTTCCAGACCATCGGTCATTACGGCTGCCAGTACGCGCACGAAGCGGCGGTCGGCTTCATCACCGCCGCCCAGCTTGCGCCGCAACCGCGTCAGTGCCGGTGGCAGGTCCCACCCCTGGAAGGGCGCGCCGTTCCGCAAAGCGCCGGGCTTGTTCGCCAGAACGGGCAGGTAATGCCAGGGATCATAGATCGTCCGGTCACGGCCGAAGTGCCGGGCATGCTCGGCGATTACCTCGTCGCCGAGGCGCACGACAATGCGGTCGGCATAGGCGCGGACCTGGACGGCCCGCCGCGCAGCCTTGGCCATGACTGAGTAGCGGTTGCGGTCGAAGCTGATCAGGCACGTGCCGGTCACGGCATGGGCGGTCTCGTGGAAGCCGTCGAAGGGCGCCAACATCGGCTGCAAGGCAGACCGTTCGAGGTCCAGCGCTTCGGCAACGGTCAGCTCCTTCTGCTCGGGATGCGCGTGCGTTGCGGCCCAGCGCAGGCACTCGGCCTCCAGCCACCCGTTGAGCTCCTCGATGCTGGCAAAGCGCAGGCGAGGCTGGAAGAACCGGCCCCGGATCGTCTGGACCTGATGTTCGACCTGACCCTTCTCCCATCCCGCCGCCGGCGAGCAAGCGGTCGGCTCGACCATGTAATGATCGGCCATGACCAGAAAGCGGCGGTTGAACACCCGCTCCTTGCCGACGAACACGGTGGTGACCGCGGTCTTCATGTTATCGTAGATGCCGCGCAGGGGAACGCCGCCAAAAAAGGCAAAGCCCCGGGCATGGGCGTCGAACACCATCTCCTGCGTCTCGCGCGGATAGGCCCGGACGTAGACAGCCCGCGACGCACACAGCCGCATCTGCGCCACCTTCACTCGCATCGGCTTGCCCGCGATCTCCACATCCTCGTGGCTCCAGTCGAACTGGTAG
>JAMHVU010000086.1:0-18416 GCA_035911355.1 Sphingobium sp. | reverse complement strand
TGGTCGTAGTGATACTCCTGCGGGACATCGACCCAGGGGCTCCAGATGTCAGTGCGCTTGTCCAGCGGGTTAAGGAGGATGTCGCGTCCGGGGCGGTAGAATTTCTCGACGAAGCTCCCGGCGGTGTCATAGACGATGGCCCGCTTGCCCTGCTTGCGGATCCCAGCGAGCATGGTGGTGATGAGGTTGGTTTTCCCCGTGCCGGGGGCGCCGACAAGCAGGATATGCTCCGGCTCGAAGGCCTCTGGCACCGCGACGCCGCCGATGTTGAGCGCCCCTTTCTTCTGCCCCCGGAGAGCACGGCGGACTTCCGAGATCGTCCCAAAGCGGGCGCCGCGAATATATTCGTTGGACCCGAGGCCGCGTCCTGTCCGGGTAAAATAGAACCAGGCGAAAACCAGCGCGGCGAGTGCCCCCATACCGGCAATGGCCGCCCCATGGATGAGGTCGGTTTCGAGTTTACCGAGCGCCTTCTTACCGACGCGGGATTCGATAAGGGCGTCGGCCGACGTCCAATATTCCCGACCGTCCGGGGTGCGGAACAGCATGGGGTCACTGGTTCCTCGCGCGGTATCGGCCTTGAAGCTGGCCTCCGCCATCTTGACCAGAACGAAACGCTGATACTCGCTCGACTTCTCGAAGGCATACCAGCCAGTCCCCATCGCCCACAGGACGATCCCCGCGACCACGGTCTGGAAGAAGACCTGGGTGGTCATCCTGACATTGTGGACGATCGCCTGACCACCGCGGGTCCATGAGCCCAATGTGTCGTTACGGAAGATGCTCATGATTGCGCCCTCCCCCGAACAGAGGCATCCGGGACCGCCTGATCCTTCAGTTCGGGGTGAGACCCGGACGGCAGAAGGAAGCGATCGCCGCCATCGCCACCGTGGCAGGAGCCTCTAGTGGGGGACAGGGAGCCGACAAGCGCGCCCGTGACGGGGGTATCCCCACGCCCGCTCATGGCTGGTCCTCCGGCCCGAGCAGGCCCTTCGCTTCGAGCAACGCTTTGGCGTCGGCCATGCCCTGCTCGAGCGCTTCGGGCGACCGACGGCGTACCGATGCCGCGACGATCGAGAGTGTCTGTATGACGCAGGAGAGGATTTCGTCCTGCGTCGTATAGACGTAGCCGCCGCGAGGGTCGGCGGCCTGGTCGATCGCAGGGCGGAGGAGTTCGGCAACGCTGATGCCGACTTTACGAGCACGGCGCTGCAGCCGCTCGCAAAGCGCATCGTCTATCCGGATTGTGATCCTTGCCAACGTGGGCGCTCCATCAGGAGCTTCGGCAAGGAGATCACGACGCAGCCGCAATATAGCGCGGATGGACGGCAATCACAATAAAATCGACGTGGCAGACGCGTCTGCCAGCAGAAAACGGCGGAAATGCTGGGGGTTTGGGACGCCGCTTTCTGGGGCGGCAGACGTGTCAGCCACTTTTGTGGTTTTTTGGCTGACGCGTCTGCCAGCGCAAGGCACTGATTACAGGGCCGTTTTCGGCCACAGCACCCGTGCGTACGGTGCATTACAAACCGCGCAGCGCGTGCGTCGCTTGCCCGCAGCGACAGCGTCGCTGCGTCATCTCTACCGCTGCCGGGCGCACCCTTGCGGTTTCGGTCGATGTGGGGGAATTTGCCGCGCTATGCGGCGGGGGTCGCTTGTGGCGCGTGTGCGCCTGTGCGACAAGGCGGGCGTGACGAGTGGGCCAGCCTGAACAAGGAAACTGGTCATGCCGAAAATGTCTGAACGCGATAAGCTCGCCGATCTGGAAGCGCGCGAGAAACGTATTGCGAGCGAGATTGCCGCAACGCGCCAGAGGCTGCGCGATCGCTATGCGGGAATCGTCACGGCGCTGCCGGTCGAGCAAGTGTCGGAACGCGAGTTCCGCGACGTGCTGGGCCATGTGTTGCGGCTGGGCGGTGCTGCCGCGCTGGCCGCGCTCAAGGGGGCATCGGTTGCGCCCGATGCCTCCCGTTCGGGGAAAGCGCCAACGGCCCAAGCGCCCGCGAAGGGAGACAACGGCGCGGCTGCCGTTCCCGGCGCGGGGACGTGAGACTGTCGGCCCTTCCCTTTTTGGGTTCCTCCCGCCGCCGCGCCGTCAGGCGCGGCGGCGTCCGGTGGCACGAAAAAAGGCCAGCGCGCTGGAAAGCGCGCCAGCCTTGGCGGGGGTGTCGCAATGTGGGGCGCGGCGCTTGAGGCAGCGCCGCGCCGTCTCGTGTCAGCCGTAGCGGCGCGCTCGCCTGAACGTGTCCGAGGGCTGGAATATATCCTCCGCCCGGTAGGTGTCGATAGTGTGCGGTCGTTGGGGCTTGGGCTTATCCTTCGGCCAGTGGAAAGCGTGAATGGGAACGCCCTGCTTCCGCATGGTCTGGTAAAGATTGGCCTGTATGCCCGATCCCTCGCAAAGCACGGCTTCGACCGGACGAAGTTCGGCTATTTTCTTGTTGCGGGTGAAGGCGGGTTTCTTGCCGCCGCCATAAAGGCCGAAAGCGACAATCGGCACACCTTCGCGCGCGGCCCATGCTGCCGCGATGGCATCGGCCCCCTTGCGCTGCCCGGTCGTCACAAGCGTCATGTGCGGAACGCGCGCCTTGATTTCGGTCAGCTTCGTCCAGAGGGGTTCCCATTCCTCCCATATGGCGGGGCCGGAAAAGACGACAACCGGGCCTTGCGGATGGTGCTGTTCCCGCTTGGCGAGGGCGCGTTCCCGCAGGAAATCAACCGCGCTGATATAGCTTGCGGTCGTTACGGATGACGCCTTGCTACCCTTGGCCGGTGCCCATGCGCGACGCCAGCAAGCCTTATACATGGCGGCGGCGTAGTCGCGCATTGTTTCGATATTGGCGCGCTGCTCGGCAAGCGACTGGCATTGAAGCTGCGTATCCTCAAGGTCTTTGTTGAATACCTCGCTCGGCTCCATGCGCCGTGTCATGTCTAGGATTTTGCTGGCCAGGTCATCCTCTTGGCGTTTCAGCGTTCCCGCGACGAATTGGAAGCTGTTGACGATGCCCCAAGCGACTTGCGGGGCCAGCGGGTCAAGGCGTGTGTCGGTGAATAGGCAGTAAAGCGACGTGATAAGTTCGCCGCAAACCTTCTGCGCGGCAAACGGCTCGGGCATGTCATGTTCGCCCGGTTCTTCGCCCGGTTCAATGATCGAAAGGGGAAGCGGGTCGCCAAACGACGCTTCAAACTCCGGCGTTGCGGTTTCCTCCGCGATAAGTTCCGACAAGTCGGCAAGTGTGCTAACGCTTCTCTTAGCTGACTTCTTGGTCATGGGTCACTCCTGATGGCAGGTTGATCGGTCAGGGTCCGGGGAAGCGTTGCTGCGCTCCCCCGGCCCGTCTCGGCCTAGCGGCTAGAACTGGACTTCATCGTCCAGATCGGCGGCGGCGCCTTGGCTGGACAGTTCGCCGTTTTCATTGGCGGTGCTGTCCCCGAAGCCGTAGTCGTCACCGCCGCCGCGACCGGAAGGTGCATCGTTGCGCGACGTGCGGAGGGTAGGCCCGAAATCGTCGCGTTCCTGCCTGCGCCATGCTGCGCGGAAGCCTTCTTCAATCGAGCCGAAAAGCGCGATGGGGAGGGGTTCGGGCATAGACGGATCGTCCACATGGCCTTGATAGAATACCTCGCCCGTCCGCTTTGCGACGGCTGCCCAGAGCGCGCCGACCTGCACGACGCGGCCGCCGACATTGGGGGCGATGATCTCAAAAGCGGGGGCCAGTTCGTTTTCGCTTTCGACCGGGCGCAAGGCCAGCTTGGGCAGGTCGATGGTGCGGGTAGCAATCCAGCCCAAAATGCGCCCCTTGTTCAACTTGAACTCACCGATATTCATTGCCTTTACTCCTATATGTGCCTCCGGGGATCATTCCCCGTCTGCACCTATACTTATACCACCTCCCCTTTATTTGTTATATGTCATTGTTTTCTTGACAGTATTTCATCGTGTCTGGTGAGCCTGAGCCAAGAAAAAGGCCGCGGTAGCGGCCCGAACAAGGAAAAGCATGGCGAAGCCATTCCTTCCTGATCACCTGAGGAGAAGCGGGTGCCTGTCTGTCATCGCATCCGGAGCCGCCTTCGCCGGGGCTCAAGGGTCAGGGCTGGTCCGGGCAAGCAAGGGACGTCGCGCTGCGCCCTAGTGGAGGTTGAAGAAAATGGGCCTGCCGACACCTTTGGGACAGGCAATTCCGTCGGCAGGCCCATTTTCTTCTACCGGAGCTTGGGCGGAGGCAGCCCTTGCTTGCCCGGACCAGCCCTGGCACGCCGAGACCGTGCGAAGCGGCGCAGGATGCGATGACAGACCTGCTCCGAGGGTGATGGCGGGCCGAGGCGTCCTCGCCGAGGTCCGCAGCGACGGTGCCGCCGGCGCGACGCTCGAAGACCAGCGCCGGGCGCGCCGCCAAGGTGCTAGGCCGGCCCCATCCAGAGAACGTCGAGGAGGATGCTGCTGGCCTTGCGTGCCTCGACGATGACGGCAGTATCCAGGAGCGGCGGGAAATCCTGCGCGCCCCTGAGCCGCCAGACGTGGCCATCGTCCATCTCGAGGAGGAAGCCACGCGCGTTGCGGCGAAGACGGCCATGGAGACGCAGGGGTGCAGCCGCCATGGACACTGCGCGGGAGGATGGCCGCTGTGGGCGGCCCCTGCGGAGGAAGAAAGCATGACGAAAGTCCTTCAGCATAGGAGGTTTGAGAGCTTGATTGCGTTCTTTTTATGTTCTAGTAAATGGTTGAAAGGACGTTTCTCCATGATCGCGGATTATCTCACCACCTTCGATTTTAACATGCCACTGATCGATGCGGTGAACGACTCCGATCTTACCGGCGTGCGTAGCGAACTCGCCGCCCTCGCTCTGGGGGAAGGCCTGGATTCCGGCTACTATGAGGCGCAGGAACTGGCAGAAGCCTTTCTCGATGCGGCTCGCGAAGCCAATGCGGAAATCACCGATCCGAACAGCCCGGCGCGCAACCGTCTGGTTGAGATTCACGATCACGGGTCTTCCTATCAGCGCCGTCTGTTCGACAAGGTTGCGCCCCTGCCGCTGGCTGATGCCGCAAGCGATCTGGTCTGGCTCGCTGCCCTGATGCGCGATCGGGCAGACATGTATCGCCCGGTCGAAGCGGCCCGCCAGTCGACGCGCTGATCCCGCACACCTGACCTCGACATCCGGTAATTTCACACGAACCGACTGGCAACTAACGCTTGATCGGGCTAGGGGATGTGCGTCTGCCGGTGGTGGGCCGGAGCGTTGAAACTCCGAGAGATAGAGTCGGCTGCATGCCTTTGCGGCCGGATGGCCTGTACTATGTCCAGGCTCCGGCTAAAAATTCAGGCACGCGTCTATCTTTCGCGTTTTCAACCGTCCGGCTCAGGGGCCGGCATCCTCCACAAGGAGGGTGCCCGCCGACTGAGCGCGGACTAGCGGAGAACCAAAGATGACGGATGAAGCACCTGGGTTGGAAAACGCTATCAAGCACATGGAGGCGGCTCTTGAATGCCTCGTCGATCCCAAGGACCAGGTGGTGGCGATGCGGCTGTCGCATGCGCTGGATTTGGCCCGCGAGCGGCTGCTCGAAGGGGCCTGAGGCTGTGCCGCCTATGCGGAAATGCGTTTCAGCATGTCCGCGGGCGACACGATCGTGGGGGCAGGCAAACCTTGAACCTCAAGTAAATCCCGGTCCCCACTCACCAGCCAGCGGGCCGATCCGGCAATGGCGGCGCGGATAAACATATCATCGTCGGGATCCCGGCTGCTGACCGGGAGAGGATCGCTGTTCAGTTCCACCCAGTCCGCGATAGCGCTGAAATCGTGCAGGATCTGGTTCCGACGCTCGATCGTCAAATATCTGTCGAACTTCGGACGCCAGAGCCGGGATCGGAATTCCTCGAAAGTGGGTTCGGCGAAGATCAGCCGGGCATTAGCGATCACCCAGTGGGTCACTCTGGCAGGGGGCGATTCCGCCGAAAGCGCGGCGCTGATGAGGACATTCGTATCGAGAACGAAAGCGTCACCCTTCATCGGAAAGCAGACGCTCCAGTTCGCTGTCGGTCAGGCCCTTGCGCGCAGCCTCGCTCGCGGTTTCGCGTAGCGTGCGGGCAAGCCTGTCCGCGTAGAACTCCCGCATCGCCGCGTAATCCTCCGGGGAAACCATGACGCCGACCACCCGGTTGCGGCGCGTAACCCGCACGGGCTCGCGCTGAACCCGGTCGATCAGTTCGCCGAAGCGGGTTTTGGCTTCATTGGCCGTAATCGTCTGCATAATACCTCCATTCGATCGTATCGATCGAAACGATCGATTCAATATCTAGAGATGAAACGCCCGCCTTTCAAGCGGTGGACAACGGTCCGCAAAGGATCAGAGGTCCATGAAGCGAAGCTGTTGCAGAGTTCGGAAATTGGCATCGCGCCGAGCCTCGGTGTGGCAGGCGCAACGGCCAGTGTCGGTCTCCTTGATGCCGGTCGAGAGGCAAGGATAGGTTTTTCCGGCGCGAGAGCCGGTCATGATTCGAGCGGTCGAACGGCAGTCCAGGCGACGATCAAGGGCGTAACCGATATCGCGCAGCCGCCGCTCGATGTCGTCGAGAGTGACAGGGTGCCAACCCTCGTCGACGCGAGCGGCAAGCTCATTGGCAAGGGCGGGATTCATAAGCGAATGTCCTTCGATTGATGGCCCTGCGTGCCCGTGTGGGCCAGGAGTTTTCGCGAAAGCCCCGGCGTGGTCACCGTGATGTCAGTCGAGGCGGCCGGAAGTTAGAAAGGCCATCCGTTTCGCGTTGCTGGACAGGACGGCAAAGCGGTTTTCGGCTCGGAGAAAGACGACGATATAGCGTCCACGCTCGCACAAGTGACGGATGTTGGCCCGGCTGCCTTGGCTGGACCCATCCCAGATGACGAAGCCGGCCCCTGCCAGGCCAGACATTTCGCGGTCTTTCGCGTTGTGGAAGGCGCGCGTGCCGGAAGGTGCGTTGGCTCTCACGTGTTGGACAGGCCAGTGCCCGAGATTGTGCCGGGGGCTCGTGTCGCTGCAAAAGACCGTGACATGACGCACGCCGCAATCGGCAAGGAACCGCTGGACAGCCGCGTCCGCACCGCGTGCATCCCCGATAACGACGGGCAGCGCCTGGTCGACGATGGCGCAGAGCCGCTCCTTCACGACGGTCGGGAGGTGCCGGATCGACAGGGATCCCGAAATGAAGACCGGCGGCGTTCGAGACAGACTACCCGAAGCGTGGTTGGCAACGTGCATGGCTGGTGGACTCCCAAATGGACCTCACCACCATCCCTCCT
The DNA here is from genome assembly GCA_035911355.1 of Sphingobium sp. Lineage (GTDB taxonomy): Bacteria > Pseudomonadota > Alphaproteobacteria > Sphingomonadales > Sphingomonadaceae > Sphingobium. The sequence goes on along the minus strand of JAMHVU010000086.1, from coordinate 11,135 downwards.
CCTTCTCTTCGCGCGGCTAAGACGAGGCCCGCGGACTATGCACCGTCCCGATGCCGCAGTTCGCGGAATTGCCGCAAAAACTCCGCCTGATCGGGGTATCGCGCAATCCATTCGGCGCGGGGGATCAGAAACCCGGCGGCGATCAGCCGGCTGCGCAGGTCCGCGGTGACGATGTCCTTGAGGCGCTCGGGCATCTCGAGCGGAAACGTGTGAAACTGGCATAGCCAGGATAGGTCGTCCGGCTCCTGATGATGCCGGAAATACTCGGCGTCGAAGAACAGCTCGGCGTTCACGACCTGATTATTCCTGATCTGCACGACATATTGGCCGCCTGGCGGCGTCGTCGCCAATTTGGGGGCCGATACCTGCCGGGCGTACCATGCGCGGGCGGAGGCGAACGCGATCCCGCAGGCACGACCGTAGACGGCATGGAGGGTCCAGCTTACCGGATGTCCGGCGGAGCCGAGATGAAATGTGATTTCCTGCATGGCGCAACTCCTGTGAAGAGCAGAGGCAGCGCCTCGCCCCGATGCGACCCACTTCCCGGATTGCGTGCATCCCGCTGACGCGAGATCGTCATTTCTGATATTTGGCGATGATCCGCCGAGCGAGATGCTCGATTTCTCCGCGGTCGGCGGTTTCGGTGCAGTCGCCCGGAAAGACCGTGAAGTCGTCCGACGCCGCACTGCCTTTGCTGACGTATATCCGCCAGACGTTACGACGCAGTTCGGCCTGTTCCCTTGGCTCGGTCCCTGGCATGAACATATCCGCCCACCGGCGCTCGTCGGGGTGGTCCGAGAGGTCGGTCCAGTCTCCGAGCGTGCCGAAGACCGTAAAGCCGTCGACCACGGCGTGATGCTCGCGTGCGGCGCGGCGTTCGGCCTCGCGCCTGGGTGCGTCGCGTCTCTCCCTGGCCTCCGCCTGCTTCCACCGAAGCGATGCCAGGCCGTCTTCGAGGCCCTTGATGATGTCGGGCGCCACGGCTTCCTGCCGCTTGGGCACGATGTAATAGTCGCGCGACCGCGATCTGTTCGGCGCCATAGCGCGCGAGGGTCAGCAACGCCTGGAGTTCGGTTTTTGACAGCGTGATCCGAAGGCCGCTGGTCATGACGTGGGTTTTCATCGGCGGCGCTCCTGGTGCCAGGGTTGCAGGCCCGCGAGCGGGAGCTTGTGTTCCCGTGTGGCGTGGTGGCGGTCTTCCGAGAAGAAGCCCCAATGGCCGGTCAACGAGTATCGCAGGAAGAAGAGCTTCTCGCCCTCCTCGGTCCTGATCCACATGCCCGGCTTGATGGGATATTGGGCGGCAGCGTCCATTGGCGTAGCTCCGTGACGATGGGAATCGGGATCAGGCGACGTGCAGGACCAGACCTTCGTCCATTGCCGGACGCGTCTCCGTTATGCGGAATGGCTGGATCGGATCGCCCGTGCGCAGGACGAACTGATGGCGTCCGGTGGTCTCGCGTATGCGGATCGCCAGCGCATAGGCTCGGTCGAAATCGCAAAGGCGGGATCTGAGCGGCGACAGTTGGGCCATGATATCCTCCTTGTGTGTGCGTTGAGGAAGCTTTGCGTCCCGCCAGGCGGGCAAGGTCGACGCTGGATCAGGGTCTCAGGTGATGGGCCGTCGCGATCGGAGAAGTGCGAGCAGCGCCATGTGCATTTCGATCATCAGGCGACCGCTTCCACGGCAATGCGGAACGCCGCGCCATCGTCCAGGACGAGGTAGATTTGCGTCCCGGTTTCGATGTCGCAGCTCGCGATGCTGTCGATATTGGCGCTGGTGCCGTGGACTTCCGAAATCACATGCGGCGGACGGTCTTCCTCACGAGCTCCGCCATCGTCACATTTGGCGGCATGCGTCTCCAGAAGCTCTGACAAAAGCCCGGCGATCGTGCTTGCGCGGGTCGGATTGTCGCTGTCGTCCCCGGCGGTGTCGACCACCTCGCGCAGGATCGGCGTCAGCACGTCGTTGATCTGGAAAAGCAGGTTCGACCTTCCGCTATCGCCCAGGCCGTCGAGCAGCCGGTCGGGAATTAGGTTGTTGACGGCATGGGTCGCGTCGTCGACCAGCGCGTCGAATTGATCGTCGTGCATCGGATGTTTCCTTAAAAGGCACGGCCGGAGCCGGCGCGGCAGGCACCGGCCCGATCGTTCGGGATCAGTCGGGATTCTTCCACCGGGCGTGGAAAAAGACGTGCATGGGCACGTGCCGCGCGGCGGCTGCCACGGCGTCCTCGAGCCCCGGACGCCATTCTTCGGGAATCTCGACCATGATATTGGTGCCGCAAAGGCCGCCATCCGGCTCGACCGCGATCGGCGCTTCACCAGTCCAGGCCTCGGCTGGAATCGTCACGCTCCATGCGGGTTCGGTTTCATCGGGACCGGACCGGACGATCGTATGCCGTCCAACCAGGCTCGATAGCGCGAGGCCAGATGAAGGCTGCGACCGCAGACGGGCCGCGCGCCAACCGAAGGCGTCCAGTGCGAGCAAGGCCCGTGGACTGTCGATCCCCGAGCCATTGTCGAGGACGGAGAGGGTCGGACGTCCTTCATAATCGAACGTTTCGACATGGATCCGGCAGGCACCGGCGCGTTGGGCGATGCGGAACAGTTCGCGTAAGATCGTATCGAGCGGACCGGGCGGCTCGTCGGCCTGTGTGAAGCCGGAACGGCCGCTTGTCGTGCGTGTCGAGGTGGAAAATGACATAGGAGTCTCCTGACTGGCAGCGAACCCATCGCCGCACCCCTCCCGCCACCTTCCCTTCCATCAGGGCGATTGAGCCGTTCACTGACCGAGGACGTCAACGCTGGGCGGTCATCCTGGCCCGAACACGCTCCAGCCATTTGTCCGGGTTGCAGTGGTGATCGATAAACTCGTGGGACCACGCGAACACCGTCGCGGTGTCGGGCTCGACCGTGTCGAGCGCATCGCCATAGTCGGGATGGTGCGCACCTTTGCACGAGTTGCGCATGAATATGAGCGCGCCGGCGCACATGGCGCGGGCATCGGTGCCGTCGCCCGGGATGGTCTTATGGCATGGCAGCGGCGGCCCATCGAACTGGATTTGCTGCGTGAAGTCTTCCGGCCGATAGCCGCCAAGCCAGCCGGCAGGATGGTCGCGGCGCCAGGGGCACTCGTTGCACGGCCGTTTGAGCAGGGGCTTCACGCCGCACCTGCCCGCAGGGTGTGCAGCGTTTCATTCATGAGCCAGCGGGTCGGGCCGCCGAAGATCTCGGTGTCGGATATGACATAATATCCGCCCGCAAAGGAGCGGCACCCGTCGTCCTCCTCGTTACCTTCCGCCCACTGAAAACCGAAGGGCAACGCGGATTTGCAGACCTTCTGGATCAGCGAGGCGATTGACGGAACGTCGACATCATGGCCGCTGATGAATGCGAACTGCGCTTTGCCCTCCGGATCGCCCCGGATACTGAGGTCGGCGTCAAAGCCGAGAAAGCCGGGATCGGACCAGAGGTCGAAGAAGCCGGCGAAAGGATCGTCTTCTTCCGGTTTCTTCGGGAAGGTGATCTTGAAAGCGTCGCTGCGGGATGCGTAGTAAGCTTTCACCGTCTGCATGCCGTCGATCGGAAGTTCGGCGAAATCGCTGGACAGCTCATCGGCCACGGCAAAGCATTCTTCGAGTAACAGGGCTTCGTGCGGCATCACCGGAATGGCGAAAGCCGTTCGCACAAAATTGTTGGTCATGTTTCGGCTCCTTGATGAAAATGACGGGATTTGGCTCGACCGGGCGAATCCCGTTCGGTCACCGATCGCGTCATCGGGGTTCGCGGGCGGCTCCTCGTGGAGCGGAAGGTCTCGCGGACGCAGCTAGATCGTCGGCCCGTGCGGCAGCCGGTCGGCGATCTCGGCGTCGGTGAGATTTTCGAGAAGCTTCTGGACAGTGCCGACGCCCGGTTCATGGACGAGGATGGACCGTTTGCCGTGATGCTCGGTGGGCCAGGCGTCGGGATTGAACTGACCTGCGAGACCGCGAAAATCATCGTGCGTGCGCTCCCAGATCAAATCCAGGGCGGCGTCTCGCGACAGGTTGGCCATAGCGACCTTCTCATACGCGATGATCGCGGCCCGCATCGCGTCGGGGCTGCTGCGATCGCCGAGGTTGCAATATCCGGTGAACCAGCGCCTGCGTCCGTCGATGCTATCGATCTCGAAGAAAACCGAGCCGACGAAGCCGGCCTTGAGCTCGGACAAAGCGAACATCCCGGCTCGCATGAAGAGCGGCGGCAGCACTTCAAGCATCGTGTCATAGCCCTCGCGGTCCACCTCGAACCACGTATTTTCGTAGGCTTTCCCGGAGATTCGATCCTCGAACGGGCAGTCGGGAATCCGGTTGAACAACTCGAACATCTGCTTGCGCGTCGCAACGCCGTCGAAGATTTTCGTGAAGGGCGGCTTTTGTGTCATGGCACGGCTCCTTGTGGACGCGGCCCGACGCGCCGCGCGAAACGACGCGCCGGACATGCGCGAGGGGAAAGCTTGGCTACTCGGCGGCGTCGACCGAAGGCGCGTCGTCATTGTCCGCGAAGGCGGCCTCGACCAGATGGTTGACCGCCTGCATGCTGATCGCCCGGTCCTTGGGGATCAGCCAGGTGACATGCTGGCGCAACGCCTCGCGCACGCGCTCGAGGACCGCCGCATCCTCGCCGAGAAGCAGCATGTTCGCGGCGAAGCGGGCCTGCATCTCGAATGCCGCCTGTTGGGTGTAATGGCTGTCGGCGTCGCAATCCTCGTTGGGCCAGAAGCAGGAGGCTTCGAGCAGCGAGGCGAGTTCGCCGGGCGTGATCGCGCAGTCGGTGCCGAGCAGGATGGCGACGTCGTCGAGGTCGCTGCAACAGTCGGTGGGGACGATCAGCACATCGGCGGGGAATGCGAGGATGTCGGCGGGTTCCTCGGAATCGGCGGTGGCCCGCACTGCGAGCTCGAGCGTGATCGCGCCGACGCGGCCGGAATCGACGTCGTCGGGAACCGATGCCCCGTCGTCATAGTGGAACGTCTCGTTGTCCGTCTCGACCTGAAAGGACAGCCCCAGGACGCGCGGGAGCGCATTGTACCAGCCATATCCGGCGAATTCGAGCATCGCGCGAACGGGCGAGCCGCCGAGACCATCTGCGGATTTCAGCGCGCGGTCGACGCACTGCTCGATGTTCGCGGATAGCGTGGGCATGATGACCATCGGTTCCCCGGCGATCCGCTCACCCGGAAAGATGTCGTTCGTTTCGGCGATGCGGGGTGTCCAGAGGTGCAGGAAGGGCGCCGCCTCGGGCAGCGAGATGCCGAGTTCTCGCGCGCGGAGCCATTGTGTGTAGGAAAGCCGATGATGGCCCTCACGGGCGATGGTGCGGAAAATCGCCGCTTGGCAGGCTTCGCGCAGGGCGTCGAGCGCCGTATTCTGGACCATTTCCTTGCGTGCCGGAAGCACAAACTGCAAATTTTTCGCGTCCACGATGTCGACCTTGGCATACCAACCGCGCCCGCCATCGGCGTCATGGACATGCGGCAGGCGGCACGGGACGGTGAGGCCATGGAAGTTGATTCGGGCCTGCTCGCGGTGGGGCGTGTACTTGTCGAGAAAAACGCCGATGCTGCACCCGTTCCAGTTTTCGACGCGCACGGCCTCTTTCAAAAAGGCTTCATGGGCCTGCCGCTCCTCGCCATAAAAGACCGGAAGCGGATAGAAGCGCGCCGCGTTTTTCACCGCTTCTCCAAGCTCGTCGATCCACGCCTTGGACAATTCGATTTCGATTTCGGTGCCCTTGGCGATTATTGCCGGGACAAGTTCGAGCGGCTCCCCGCTCTCCCACTCCTGCGGCGGGATCGTCACTTGCCATCCGTCCTCGGCGTCGGCGGGGCGCGACCGGATGACGACATGGCGACCGGCAAGGCTGAAGACACCCATGCCCGCCGGATCCTCGCTGCGGGCAATGTCGCTGTCCCAGCCTGAGTCGCCGAGCGCGAGAAGCTTGGTCGGATCGGCTATGCCTCTGCCATCGTCGCGGATGCGCAGGATCGTGGCGCTATCCCGGTCGAACCGGCGGATGTCGACGCGAGTGGCACCTGCTCTGCGGGCGTTCTGGAGGAGCTCGTGGAGCGCGTCGGCGACGCAGCCGGCAAAAAGTCTTGTCGCCTTGTGGATGATCGACTCGCCGACACTGGCGTGGATCGTGGTGGGAAATGTCATGTGAGCCTCCTGGGTTGCCGCGACCTCATCGCCGCACCCCATCACTCTCCCTTCGCTCCACGGCCGGGCCGCGCCGCCGAGCGGTGGCCGCTCGGCGGGATCATGCCGGTGTCGGATGTTAGGAGGGGCGCGATCGGGGAGCCGCGCGGTCAGGGGGCAGTTCGCTCGAAAATAGCCTCGCCGTTGGAGAACACGTCCAAGCGGACGAGGGTCGCGAACCGCTTCTTGAAACCGACCGCGATCTGGTCGACCCAGCGTTGCGCCAACCCTTCCTGACCGGGATGGATGTCGTGGCGCAGGACCACCCAATATGCGATGCAGCCGCAATATTCCGAGATGCCGAAGCGGGCGTAGCGGTTCATGGCGACAATACGGTCTTCGCGGTCGATCCAGCCGGTCGCGGTCCATGCCGAAGGATAGAGCGCGAGCACCTGTTCGCGGAAATCCTCGACGATGAAGTCCCAATCGTCCTGGGCCGCGACTTGGCTGAAATGGCGGGTATAGGGCTCGTCGTCGTCTTCGATCCAGCCCGCGTCCCACTGCGAGAAGGCGACATACGCCTCGCTGGGATAGGATACCGAGCGCCCCATCGTCAGCTCTCCTCGTCGGAAGGCGGCTGCACGCTGGTCGGCCGCGTGGCGACTGGTCCGCCGTTCGCAGCGGATTCGGGATCTTGTCGCAGGGATTCCGGCCTGATCGTCGGATGAGCGGGATCGGACCAGTCGATATGGTCGATGATCCAGCCCGGCACGAAGTCCCAGTCGAAACAGAGGTCGTAGCCGTCGGCGACCGCGCTCCAGGCCGCCTCGACGGCGCCGGTCCAGCCCACGACGGTCAAGCGCAGGTCGGCGGTGCCGACGGCATTGCAGGTTTCGCGGATAGCGAGTGCCAGGGCGATGGCATCCGGATCGGTGGCGGGACGGTCGCGCAATGTCAGCACCCCCTCCCAGAGGCAGGCGGCGGTTTCGAGCGCGAATTCGAGCGTGTCCGTCTGCGTGACGCCGCTCCGGTTTTGCGCAGCGGGCGCGATCTCGACCTTCTCGAAATCGCCGGGCCACGGGACGTCGATGGGCGATGGGATATCGGGCGGAGTGTTGCTGCCGGTCGTCATGCTGCGGCCTCCTCGTTCGCGGCCTGGCGGGCGCCCTCCTCCAGGGTGTCGAGGTCGATCGGCAGCGGTTTGGCGGGCTTGTCGGTGATGATGACCACCGCGTCGGGCTTGTAGAATTCAACGCCGATCGTCGAGATACGGATGCGGGCGACAGGTTCGCCGGACCGCACACGCTCATTGCCCTTCCATTCCATTCGCACGCGGTGCCCGTCGGCGGCGATCTCGACGGTCTTGAACGGGTCATAGTCGCCCTTCGCATTGGCCGAATAGGTGGCCTGTGTCGTCGCGTAGACCGCGTTGGCCCTGGCGGTGCTGCGCTTGCCGATGCAGGCCGCAACCATGCGCAGATTCCAGATCGCCTGGAGTTGCTCGGCCTGTTCGCGCGATGGATTGATCAGAGGCACGGTGTCCGGTTTGGCCGAGGCTTGACGGGCCTTCTTTTCCGGCACGGTGTATCCGCACGCTTGCATCAGGTCGCGCCAGTCGCCCTCGCTGAGCTCGAGGGAATTCTCCGACGCGATATGCGCCGGGAGCGGGACCGGGCTTTCGAGCCGGAACCGTCCGGCGTCGATTGCTGTGGATTTGGGACTTTCGGCGCCATGCTCGCGGGCGAAGGCCTGGATGATGACCGGGGTCAGCTCGCCGTCATAGCGCGGCACGTCGCCGAGCATCGACCGCTCGAACGCGAGCCGGTGCAGGATATGTTCGATCCAACGGCGGCGGTTGGGGCCGCCCGCGGCAAGCTTGGCGCCCTCGACACACTGCTGCCGGGCATCGGCGGGCGTGATCTCGCCATTGTCGACCTTGTAATAGAGATCGTAGCTCGCCCAGATCGTGCGGGAATCCATGTTGCCGAGCGCGTGGCGGATCTGTTCGTCGCTCGTGATATCCTCCCAGATCGCCAGTGCCGCATGGGCTCTGTTGATGCCGCGCTGAAGGTCGCGCAGTTCGGCCAGCAGCGTCTTGATCCGGTTGGCCCGCGTGCGCGGGTTGTTCTTCATGTTGGCGAAATGCTCGACGCCGCTCGCGCGACCCAGCCAGTAGGTCGCGGCCTTTTCGGCGTTCACGGCGGCGCTCGATGCCGAATGCATGCGCTCCTGCGTCCGGCGCGCCTGACGTTCGCTATGATGGCCGACAAGGATGGGCTGGCCCATGTAGAAGGCTTGCGAGAGTTCATCGGCGCGCCGGGAAAAGGCATTGGCCTGGGCGTGCCGCTTGTGGGAAAGATCTTCGAGCCGCTCGGCCTTGATGGCGGCGCGCTCGGCCAGCGTCATTTCCTCGGGCTCGATCTCACCGGCCAGTTCGATGGCGAGGTCTTCGCGCTGCGGCGTCCATTTCGGCGCCACGAAAAGCTCCTGTTTCGGAGCCCATTTGAAGCCCGCTTCCTTGACACGGGCATAGGTCTCGGCATCGAGGCGGGACGATGCGTAGAGGTGGATCTTGTTGTCCTCCGGGCTGTATGTCGCGGTGAAGCTGATCATTGATGGTCCTTTCAAACGCCCGCCAGCATCCTGTGCCGGGGCGGATCGGTGCATTTGCATGTCCCGGAATCACGAAGCCCGGCGCGATGGCCGGGCTTCGTGCGTGGGTAGAAATGTCGGTGGTGGAGAACTATTCGCGCAGGTCTCCGGCGGCTACGTCGCCGACCCAGGACGCAGCTTCCTCGAAATCGGGATCGTCTTCATCGACCAGCGCCGCGAGCGCGACAGCCCCGGTCCGGCCGAGCTGACCGAGACGCTGGAGGGCGGCATAGAGGACCGGCGCAAGCTGCTCGGGTGTTGCGGTGTCGAGATCGTCCGTGTTCATGCAAATGCTCCTGATTATGGAGGGATGGCGGTCGGGGACAGCCCGCGGCGCGGGCGATACGATCCGGTGCTCCCGACCATTCGCACCGGAAATTCCGGAAAATCGGGGTCATTCCGTAAGTGTGGCGGCCGATAGGCGGGCCATGTTCGGCACGATCAGCCGCCCGCTCTCTCGGGCTTGTCGAGTAGCACGACCGCGATCGACGGTTTTTCGGACACATCGGATTTGCGGCTGTCGTAGGGGTGGCGGCCTTCCTCCGCGATCGTAAACATGTCGAACACCGGGACTGGTGAACCTCCGCCATCGGGCACGGTCATGCTCGCATCGTGGTAGCAAATGTCGATGCAGCGTGGCGGTCCGCCGGTGCGGTAAGGACCGAAATAGAAGGTGACGCGCAGCCCCTCGCTCGTTTTCGCGCTCACCGTGAAGCCCCCGTCGGGAATGTCGATCGGCAACGTCGGGACATGGTTGAAGATGGCAAAGCCGACGTTCTCGGCATCGGCGCTGGTCATGACGGGCAATTGGGTGATGCTCGCCGGTGAAGGTTGGTGATCCATGCGAATGTCCCCTAGGTTGCTGTGATGGTCTGGGAGCTCGCCTGGCGGCGACCAGGCGATCATTTGTTCCGGCGGAAACCCGCAGCGAGATCAGGAGCGGCGACAGGCCTTTTCATCCGGCGTTTCTATTTGGGCGTAGCGCCTGCCGCCGCTACGGCGCTTGCGGATCCGGCCATCGAGAAACGCATCGGCCCATCGCTCCGCCTCCGCCGCACGGGCGCCGCCGGCGCACTCATCGGCTTGCTCGAAGATCGCATATGCGAGGGCATATTGCTGCCTTTCCGGCAGGGCCAGGAGCGCGGTGGCGATCGGCAGGGCGGTCTCGTTGAATTCGAGCACGTGTCGCCCGCCTCCATGATGCATCAGTATGGCGACCCGGCCTTTGCTGCCGATACCCGTGGGTCGGGCGATCCGAACATCGTGTGATGCGTAGGTGATCGAAGCGCGCGAGGTTTCTGTGTCGCCGGGATGGAAGACGCGATCTTCGCGGCTGGGAAGAGGATGGGCGAGGATCTCATAGCGGTCGAAGTTCTCGACCCTGCGGATGCGGTTCATGGCGGTCATGCTCCTGCCATCAGCGCGGTCGCCCGACTTTCCGAAGCGCAGGCCGCGTCGACGTTGGCGATCCATTCCGGATCGATACAGACGCTGTCCACCGCCCAACCGCTGACGGATGCGGGAACCGGTTCACCCTGGTCTCGGGGAATCATGACGAGGTCACCGGAATCGGCGCCCTCGACGTCGTAGTCGACCACGCGAACCGTGATAGGCCGGTCGGCGGCGATACCCTGGACAAGACCGCCGTCGAGCGTGACGACGATATTGGCTTCGACCGGGAACGGGGTGTCGCAATTGATCCGCGTGCAGAGATCATCGATTGCATCCGGGGATAGCGATTTGTGACGGCCGAGGTTGCTGCCGGTATCGGCAAGATCGGACGGACAGTGGTGCCGCTGGTATCCGCGAAGCGCCGCAAGAACGGTCGACCGCTCGCGGTCGTCGAGCGCCAGGGTGGTCATGCCCTGAAGTTCGGACTTTTCGAGCCGGACATCGAATCCGGAGGCATCGGCAAGCTTGCTGACATCGACGTCGGTGACATTGAGGCCGAACACCGCGAGCTGGACCAACTGCGCCGCGGCCAACCCAAGCTGCCAGCAGTCCCCATCGACCAGCGACAGGGATACGGGATCGAGATCGGCGCGAAACGCGTTCACGCGCTCTGCCGCGGCGATGCACGCCTCTCGTTCGCTGGCGTGATAGCTGATGGACGCCGGCGTTTGCGAGAAATGGAATGTTGTGACGACATAAATATCCATCATGGGTCTCCAATGGCGATGACGAATGTCAGGTGGCGGCGATCAGGCGGCGCGCCGGCCGTCGTCCTGCCGAAGTCCGAGATCGGCGACGGTAAGAAGGTCGGACCGGGGTTCGAGACGATCGAACGCGGCGGTCAGGTCGTCG
>JAMHVU010000085.1:0-4305 GCA_035911355.1 Sphingobium sp. | reverse complement strand
TGGGCGTGCCGTCCACGATGACGGTGCCGTCCTCGATCGCCGGATGGACATCGCCGGGGGTATCGTCGCGCATATGCCTCTGCCTCTGGAAGCGACGCCTCAGGCGCCGATCGCCTCTATCTCGTATGGGGTCGTCTGATAGATCTGATTGACCCAGTTTCCGTAAAGCAGGTGACCGTGTCCTCGCCAGAGATTGGGCGGTGGGAGATGGGGGTCATCGTCCGGGAAATAGCCGACCGGCAGCGCGATCGGCTTGCCCGCCGCCGCCAGGTCGCGAAGATACTCCTCGCGCAGCGTCATCGAATCGTATTCGAGATGATTGAACATGTAGAGCGCGTGGTGGCTCGCATCCTCGATCAGGCTGGGGCCAACCTCTTCCGAGGCGACGAGAACTTCGAGCTCGGGATGCAACGCGACATCCTCGGCCCGAATCTCGGTCCAACGACTCACGGGAACGATGAGGCGGTCGGAGAAACCGCGCAGGAAGGGCGAGGCGGATTCGAGCGCGCGCCCGTGCGGGAAGCAGCCAAAGGCCTTCGCGGGCAGCGGGTGCTTCGGGACGCCGTGGAAATGGTGCAGCATCGCCATGCCGCCCCAGCAGACAGCCATCGTGTGATGCACGTTGGTCTGGGTCCAGTCGAAGAGCTCGCGGAGTTCATCCCAGTAGGAGACTTCCTCGAAGTCGAGATGCTCGATGGGCGCGCCGGTGATGATGAGACCGTCGAACTTCTGGTGCTTCGCCTCGCGGAACGTCTGGTAGAAGGCCTCCAGATGCGCCGCCGAGGTGTTCTTCGACTGATGCTCACTCATCCGGATCAGCGAGAGATCGATCTGCAACGGCGTCGCGCCGATCAGGCGCGCGAACTGCGTCTCGGTCTGCACCTTCTTCGGCATCAGATTTACAAGGCCGATCCTGAGGGGCCGGATATCCTGCCGCTGAGCCGTTTCTTCCGACATGACCATCACACCCTCGCGCCGGAGCACGTCGTGGGCGGGAAGGGTCGCGGGAATCTTGATCGGCATCGGAACGGGCTTTCGTGAAAGGAGAGCCGTCAGATAGACGCTGGCGCGTCGCCCGACAACTGCCCGTGATCACCGGGCCGCGGAGCCTCGTGGATTTCGACGGTGGCGTGGTCGATCCCGAACCGCTCCGCCAGCCGCGCCTTGATCGCCTGACGAATGGCCGCGGAATTGGTGCCCGGCGCTACGACGGCCTCCAACGTGGCGATCGGGCGTTCCTCGCTGATCGACCAGGCGTGGAGATGGCGGACCGCCTCAAGGCCACTGACCGTCGTCGTGAGATCGGCGGCGACGGCGGCCGGATCGAAGGCGGGGGGGCTCGCTTCGAGCAGGATATGGGCGCTGTCACGCACCACGCTCGCGGCTGAACGCAGGATCAGCACCGCGACCAGCACCGAGAGGAGCGGGTCGATCGGTGTCCAGCCGGTCCAAAGTATCACCAGCGCGGCGACGATCGCGGCCACGGAGCCGAGCAGGTCGCCGGCCACGTGCAGGATCGCCGCCCGCATGTTGAGATTGGCGCTTTCGCCTCGGGTCAGGATCCAGAAGGCCGCGATATTCACGCAAAGCCCCGCGATCGCCACCGCGAGCATGAGCTTGCCTGCGATCGGATTGGGTGAGGAGAGCCGCTCCCAGGCTTCGTAGCCGATCCAGAGCGCGATCAGGAAGAGCGCGAGCCCGTTCACGAAGGCGGCGAGCACGGCGACCCGGTCGAAGCCGTAGGTCCGCCGCGCGTCCGCCGGTCGGCGCGCCATGCGGACCGCCGCCCAGGCCATGACCAGGGCGGCGAAATCGGTCAGCATGTGGCCCGCGTCGGCGATCAGCGCGAGCGAGCCGGAGAGCCAGCCGCCGACCGCTTCGACGACGAGGAAGGCGCCCGTCAGGATTGCGACGGTGCCGAGAGCGCGCGCGTTGGCGGCATGATGGTGCCCGTGTGCGTGTCCATGCCCATGTCCGTCTCCATGGGCATGGTGATGGGCATGGGCATCGGTGCGGCTCCCATGCGCGGACCCGCGCGGATGGCTGTGAGCAGGGGAGTCGTTCTGGTCGGTCACGCGCGCTTCCTGCCGATCGCCTCTGCGATCAGTGCGACGAAATCCGCTTCGTCGCGGAGCGTGGCGACCTCGGCGGCCTCCACCGTCAGGCCCCAGTTCTCCGCCATCGCCGCGTAGCGCGGCAGGCGGTGGTTGATGAGGGCGCGGAAGCCGTGGCGGATGAAGGCGTCGGGATCCACCTCCTCGGGCCGGGCGCCAGTTTCGGAGAGATATTCGGCCCAGACCGAACGGAGAAAGTCCTCCTGGTAATACATCGGTTTCGGAGCGCGATCGAAGCGGGCGGCGAGCGCCTCCACGTCGTCCTCGCTGCCCCGGATCCAGACCAGCGCCATATTCGCGGAAATCGAGCCCAGAACCGCGTCGGCCGGATTCCACGGGTCGACGATTTCGCAGAGCGAGCCGGAGCAATCGCAGACGAAGTGGCTGTAGTCGTAGATGTCGCGCCCCTTCGCGATGAAGGGCACGGCGTCGGACGTGGCGGCGATCTCCGCGACCCTGTGCTGCCGCTGGCGGCGCAGATATTCCTCGAAGGGAATGCCACCCTTCGCCGGGTCGCCGGGCTTTCCGAGATAGGTCGAAAGCGGCGCGAGGTTCTGGAAGGTGATGTTGGAGGCGATGAAGATCGAATCCGACCGCAGCAACTCGCGCAGGAAGGGATTGCGCATCGCCTCGCGCTTGAAGTTGTCGACGATATGCTCGCCCATGTAGCGGGTGCCGATCCGGAAATCGACCGAGTAGTGGAACCAGTCAGCCTCGTCGCGCAGGATCGACGAGATCCGCGTCTTGCCAAGGCCCGACATGCCGAAAAGCGCGACGCGCCTGTGGCTGGCGCCGAGCCAGTTCGCCGGGGATTGATAGAGCATCTCGAAGACCCTTGTTGTCACCCCGAGTGCTAGCCGGGCCGGGCGCGGCTGGCAATGGTTTGCGACGGAAGGACCGCGACCCGGCAGACGGCGCGTTTCCGACCGAGACGGTGACGTGAATGGAATGGCTGAACGGCGGCGAGGAGGGTAGTCTTGGGCTATGGCACCTGCCGACGTTATTAGGTGTTTTGAGCTAGTTCGCTGACATGCTGCTGTCCGCTCCGATTGAGCGCGGCGCGATGGAAGAATTGTTGAACGTGGCCCAATCTGACTGGGAGAGATTAATGTCGTTTTATTTTATCGATGGTTTGCGCAATGAATCTGATCACGGTGAAGATACGCGCAGATATGCCAATAGCCATGATGGTGAGGTTGCGCGACTGACCTACGGCTTTCTGACCGAGGTGCCGGACAGTTCCCGGAATGAGCATGGGGATCCGCGCGACAGTTTTTACACATACAGCCGAGACGAAAAGGCCGATGTGGCCGCCGCGCTGCGCAAGTACGAAGCAGTGGCGAATGTCCATTTCGAGATCGCGGAAGGCGCGGCGTCTGGACCTGAGAACGCGAATTGGGACATCGCCTTCGGCCAGTTCGATATGGATGACGACTATGACGGATACACCTATATCCCTATCTATGATCTGACCGATGGAGAGCTCTGGGGGTATGTCGACGAGGATCGCCAGCCGAAACGCAATGAGATCTGGTTCGACGCCTATTACGGAGTACAATCCGACTATACCATTCTGCACGAAATCGGCCATGCGCTTGGGCTAAAGCATCCCTTCGAGGGGCGTGCGCAAATGTCGAGTCACGAAGATCGCAATCATTTCGGGGACAGCGGCGACTATACCGTCATGTCCTACGACGAGGCCGATAACGATGGTTTTCTCGGTATCTTCGACATCATCGCGCTACAGAGCATCTATGGCCCCGCGCGTCTGCGCCGAGGCGACAACACCTATGTCTTCGGTGACGACAAGCTCATCTGGGATGGTGGCGGGGAGGACAAGATCACCGCGCGCGACGCCGGTGATGACGTGCGCATCGATCTCGCGGGCGGAACCTGGAACTACGAGGGTGGGAAGCGCGGCTCGCTTCTGGTCGATGGCCAAGTCTTCCTCGGCCATTTTACCCAGATCGAAAACCTTGATGGTGGTGATTACGACGACCGTCTTTCGGGCAACGCGCTCGCGAACCGGATCGGGGGCCGCGACGGCGACGATCTCCTGCGTGGCCTCGATGGCTCCGACCGCCTTGTCGGCGGCCTCGGGGATGACAGCCTGAGCGGCGGCGCGGGGGGTGACAAGCTGCTCGCCGGCGCGGGCGATGACACGCTCAACGGTGGAAAGGGCGGCGACGAA
>JAMHVU010000084.1:0-2936 GCA_035911355.1 Sphingobium sp. | reverse complement strand
AAACACATGTTTTCGGACACCCTTGGGTGATCCCTCGGCTTTGGTCGGCAATCCTGCGCCTGAATAGTCGACAAACCCTGTCGCTTTGATGTAGTGTACGACAAAGTGGTTTTGAGGGTTTGTCGTACATGCTGGTCGGATATATGCGGGTGTCATCGGCCGATGATCGCCAAACTGTCGATCTTCAGCGCGACGCTCTGGTCGCGGCGGGTGTCGATCCGCGTAATTTGCATACTGATAAGGCATCGGGAGCACGCGACGATCGACCGGGCCTGAAGGACTGCCTCGATTATCTGAGTGCGGGCGATACGCTGATCGTGTGGAAACTCGATCGGCTTGGGCGATCGTTGCCGCATTTGCTGGCGATCGTCACTGACCTGAAGGCGCGTGGCATCGCGTTCCGTTCGCTGACTGAGCAGATGGATACGAACACGCCGCACGGCGAACTGCTATTTTCGCTGTTCGGCGCGCTGGCGCAATATGAGCGCGCGCTGACGCGCGAGCGGGTGATGGCGGGACTGGCGGCTGCAAAGCGTCGAGGGCGCCAGGGTGGACGGCCTCCCATGATCGACACTGAGACCCTTGAACGGATTACTGCCGCGCTTGATGGCGGAGCAAGCAAGGCATCCGTTTGTCGCACCTTCAAGGTGCCGCGTTCGACCTTGATTGGCACTCTTGCCCGGATCGGTTGGGCGCCGCCCGCTAGAGCCTAACCCGATGCCTCGTCGCGCCGTGCTGTCGGACGAGCAACGCATGGCGTTGCTCGCACTTCCCGATGATGAAACCACGCTCGTTCAGCACTGGACGTTGAGTGAGGATGACCTGGCTATCATCGTGCGCCGCAGGCGACCGCATAATCGTCTGGGTTTCGCGATCCAGCTATGCGCGCTGCGCTATCCCGGCCGTTTGCTGCGCCCGGGCGAATTGATCCCCGATACGCCGCTCGCGTTCGTCGCCGAGCAATTGCAGATCGCGCCCGAGGTGCTGGCCGATTATGCGACGCGCGGCCCGACCCGGTACGAACAGCTCGATGCGCTGCGCGAGGGCTTTGGGTTCACACAGTTCAGCCGGCCATTGCGAGCGGCGTTGCAGGAATGGCTGCTGCCGATTGCGCTGACGACGACCAGCGGGGCTGGGCTGGCACGGTCGCTACTAGGCGAGTGCCGACGACGGCGCATCATCGTACCTGGCATCAGTTCGGTCGAACGGATGGTTGCGCAGGCGTTGCTCGACGCCGAGCGCCACGTCGCCGAGCATCTGACCCGAGGGCTGGAGACTGGGCAACGCCGTCTGCTTGACGCCCTTCTTCTGCCTCACGCCGGCACGAACCTCAGCGGCCTCGGATGGGTGCGGCAGCCGCCCGGCAAGCCCGGT
The DNA here is from genome assembly GCA_035911355.1 of Sphingobium sp. Lineage (GTDB taxonomy): Bacteria > Pseudomonadota > Alphaproteobacteria > Sphingomonadales > Sphingomonadaceae > Sphingobium. Next base: position 1,562 of record JAMHVU010000084.1, on the reverse strand, counting down.
CGCAAGACGTTCGCCGTCATCATCCGGCGGCTAGCTCTGCTGCGCGATATCGGGATCGATCCCGATATCGCGGCAGGCATACATCCCGAACGCCTGCGACGCCTCTGTCAGGAAGGGGCTCGGCTGACGGCGCAACATGTCCGGACGCTGCAAGCAACGCGGCGCCGTGCGACGCTGGCGGCAACCGTACTCGAAACCATCGTCACGCTTACCGACGATGCGGTGCTGATGTTCGACCGCCTGCTGGGTCAGATGTTTCGGCGCGAGCAGAACGGTGCAGACACAGCGCTCAAGCGCGACCGGCGCACCATCAATGGTAAAATCCGGCTACTCGCCCGGCTCGGCGATGCCCTGCTCACTGCCAAAGTGTCGGGCGGCGACATCGGCGCCGCGGTCGAGGCCGTAGTTGGATGGGACGATCTCGGCCGTGAAGTCGATGAAGCCCGCAAGCTGATCCGCCCCGATGCCGTCGATCCCGTTACGATCGCCGCTACCAACTACCCCGTCCTCCGACAGGTCGGTCCCTTGTTCATCGCCTCGTTCACGTTCGGAGCGGTCCCGGCCTGCCATACGCTCGCGCGAGCAGTCGCTATCATGCGCGACCTTCATCTCGGTCGCCTGAAAAAACTGCCGCCGGATACGCCGGTTGCCTTCATTCGGCAGGCCTGGCGTCGCGCGATCGGCCCCGGCATTCCCGATCGCAGAGTTTATGAATTTTGCGTCCTGGTCGAGCTTCGGGACAGGCTTCGTGCCGGCGACATGTGGGTCGAGGGAAGCAGACGCTATCGTGCCGTCGAGCAACAGCTTATTCCTGGCCCGGTATTCGCCACCATGCGGGCAGCCGGCCCTTTGCCGATTCCGGCACCTGATACGGCCGATGCCTGGCTAGCCGAACGGCGTACCCGGCTCGCCCGTAGATTGGCAGAGGTCGAGCGAAAAGCGGAGACGGATACGCTGGAAGACGTACAACTCAGCCTCGGCAAGCTGCGGATTTCGCCGTTGAAGGCGGTCACGCCGGCTGAAGCGGATAGCGCCCTTGCGCCGCTTTACGCCCATCTTCCCGCGATCCGCATCACCGATCTCCTTGCTGAAGTCGATCGATGGACCGGATTCAGCCAGTGCTTTACGCATCTGCAAAGCGGTCGGGTTGCCGATGAACCCCGCGCTATCCTCACGGCGGTGCTCGCCGATGCAACCAATCTTGGTCATACGCGCATGGCTGAAGCCTGCAATCTCGTGACCCAACGCCAACTCAGCTGGCTCGCCTCGTGGCATTTACGCGAGGAAACCTACGGTCGGGCTCTCGCCAGGTTGGTCGATGCCCAGCACACCGCGCCACTCGCCGCCCTGTTTGGGGCCGGGACATCGTCCAGTTCGGATGGTCAGAACTTCCCGCTCGATCGCCGTGCCCAGGCGACCGGTGCGGTCAATCCGCACAAGGGCGCGGAGCCTGCCGTCTCCTTCTACAGCCATGTCTCGGATCGCTACGCGCCGTTTCATTCCACCGTCATCTCCGCATCCGCGAGCGAGGCGGCGCAGGTGCTGGACGGGCTGCTCCATCA
>JAMHVU010000083.1:0-3612 GCA_035911355.1 Sphingobium sp. | reverse complement strand
ATCATGATTGGCATGATCTGGAAGAAGCGGCAGATTTCCTCGATCTGATGCCGGCGGGTTTCGAGGTGCTGGGCATCGACGCCGGTTTGTGAGAGCGGCACGAACTTGGCGCCGCGGTCGAGGATCATGGCGCTTGACCGGTTTGACGGGCCTGCGTAGTTGTCCTCAATCCACTTCTTCAGGTCTTTGTATTGCTGCGGGTTGAGCGTTGCATCGACCGAGTAGAGGCCGGACGGGGCGACGCCGTTGCGGTGCAGGCTGGCGTGTGTCTCTTCCGTGGCCATGGCTAGGCCGACGGCTTCACGGGCGAGCTTGAGGGGCTCCATTCCAATGATGCCGTCCCACGATGGGCCGGTGATGCGCAGGATGGATTCAGCGGGGAATTCGCGCTGGGCGCCGTTGATACCGGTGATCTGGTATCGCGGCGGAACGCCCATCCTGTCTGACTTTTTGACGGTGACGGCGCCGGGCTCGATGTTGATGAGCTCGACGACTTCGCCCATCGACCGATTGATGAAGGCGTATCCGGTGCCGCACAGGGCGGCATGCATGACGAGGGTTTCGCGGAAGCCGAACGAGGTGCTGACGTCGTTTGGCATGCGGTGGAGCACGTCATACAGCGGGTGTTCGCGAGCAGCGCGCTTGTTGTCCTGGTCGTCCTCAACGTAGAGCTTGAGCGACACTTGGGCCATGCCTTCGGCGATGCGACGGACGCAGGCACAGACGGTGGACACCTTCAGGGCGTTGGCGATGGTGACGGACTGGCCGCTTTTGCTTTGTCCCAGCTGCAGGATTTCAGCGGGCAGGTCGGCAACGGTTACGCCCTTCTGGGAGAAGGCGCGGGCAAGGATCCCCATCACTCACCCCCTTTGATGGCAATCAACCGGCCAACAACGAGGCATAGCAGGCCGCCGACGATGTACCCTGCGGGGGCATAGATGAGGTGCGCGCCATAGGACACCGCCGCGGCGCCTCCTGCGATCAGCGCGTCAGGCAGCAAGGCCGAGGCGACCGCAGAGGCGCGTTTTAGGGTGTCTTTCATGTGGTTTCCCAGAATGATTTGCCCGGGGCTGCCGGGTTGAGAGAGAGCAGCGATACAGCGTTGAGAAGCGCCATAAGCGGGTCGATTTTTGCCGTCCCGCTGGCCTGTTTTGTGATCGTGATCGCGTTTCCGCGGGGCTCGACTTTGGCGTTACTGACGGCCCAGGCCATCATCGGGCGGCCTGCGTGCAGCAATTCGCCCTCGGCCAGCTTGCGCTCTGCGGTCTTGATTGACCCGTTGAGCTTCCATCCTTGAGATATGCCGAGGATCTTGTCTTCAGGCACGCCGGCGGATGCGAGCGCCTCAAGAATTGCGCCGATCCCGCCAGGGTCAATGCCTACTTTGTCGAGCAGCCCGGAGGCTTCGGCGCGGGCGACGATTTCGGCCAGTTCGGCCACGTCATCGCCGATTTCAGCGACGATTTTCAGGTCTCCGTCGTTGGCAAAGTCCCGTATTCGGGCGGCCTCTGATTTGCGCCTCTCAAGAACGGACGGATGCGCCCATGCGTGCCCCCAGTGCAGCCACTTTCCGGTCTCGGCTTCTCTGCCGAGTACGGCAAGGCCAAGCAAGTCATCCAGCCCCCCGCCGTCAATGCCGACTTCGATCACTTCGGAGCGCCGTATTAGCTCGTCAAGCGCTTTTGGCCCTGTTCCTTGGCGCTCCCAGTAGTCGGCGCCGGCCCAGCGATCTGACCGCAGCGCAAGGCCGATTTCGATATTCAAATGCTGTGACGCCCAGCGCCGCAGTTCACCTTCCCCGCTGGCCTCGGCCTGTTCATAGTCGGGAATCAGCCGCTCGACGGTGATTGACTTGCCACGGTTGGGCGTGACCATCCACCACTTTGACTGGTCGCGCCAATCCGTGCCTGGTGGGAACTCGTACAGAACCGGCAGGATGGGGGCTCTAAGCTCGCCGTCGCGTACCTTGCGGGCCTTCATCAGCTCGGCGGCAAACACCCCGGCAGGCGGGCGCTCAGACTGTGTGGTGATGTTGACCAGAAACGCCTCGGGCTGCGAAATCAGGCCACCGCGTAGCTGCCCGATAACCCGGTCAGCGTTGTTCATCTCACCGATAACGTGAATCTCGTCAATCAGCACGCCGGACGGCTTCGACCCGGTAACGACCGTCGGGGAAAAGCTCTTGACCTTCAAGAAGGCGCCGGTCGGGCGGTAGGTGATCTTCTTGATATGGTGCTGCACCAGAAATTTAGCGGACAGCACAGGGTCAATTTCGATCATGCCCGCCGCCTGCTTAAAGGCCAGGTCGGAGATTTCCACCGTCGGGCCGATGAACAGGTACTCGGCGCGCGGGCGCGGGGAAACCAGAACAGCCGTAAGCAGCAGCGCCGCCGCGTAGGTCGTCTTTGATGATTTCTTCGGCACCATCAGGAACAGCTCGCGGATATGCCGCTGCTTCGTTGCCTCGTCATAGCTGCCGAATAGCGCCCGGACGATCTCGCGGAACCACTCGCCGCCAGCTTCCGCCAGGGGCGGATTGCCGGGCACGTCAGGCAGGCGCAGGCGGTCAAACACGGCCACGGCACGCGCGGCCTGCTTCTCATGCAACGGCAGCGCCGGGCATAGAGATTGCCCTGCGGCGATGCGCTCGCGCCAGTCCCGGCAGCTCGTGTCCCATTCATCCATCATGGCTTACTGCAGCAGCCCTTCCCAGTCCGTTCCCCGTGCGGCAACCTTCGACAGCACCTCGCGGGCTTCCTTCTTGCCCATTTCTTCCTTGCCGTCCTCGCGCCACTCGGCGCGGCACTTGAGCCAGAAGATCGCGGCGGAGACGTTCGGCTTGTCCTTGTTCGTCGCCTGCTTAAACAGCGACTGCGCGACCTGCGCATTGGCCTCGATATGGCCCGTCTCCAGCTCGGCCATGTAGTACTTGCGCATCGTAGGCCCCGAGAGGCCGATCACCTTCGCAATGTCATAGTCCGGTATGCCCATTGCAGCGAGCATCTTCACCTGCGCGCGAGTTTTCTCATCGGCCTCGTAGGCAGGGCGTCCGGGTTTTGGTTTGGGATTCATGGTATTTGGAGCGCACGGATCGGAGTTACACCGTCCAGCGCCGGAGGGTGTCCGGCGTCCTGTTCTTTCGTGCGCGTTGTTCTTTTCGGGTACGGCTTGGCGAGTGGCGCGAGCTGTTCGCGCATCGCTGCATCAAGCGGCATCAGATACTTGTGCTTGCCATTTGTATAAAACAGTTCCATCGTCGGATGAATCTTTTTTATCTGGTCATAGGCCCTTGTGCCGTATCGGTCGTAAACGGTTTTGTTGTGCAGCTTTTCCCCGTTGATGATGTATGCAGCTTGACAGCCAACACCGCACAAGCCTTCATAAACCCAGTTGGTTTCCTGATAGATGCCACCGTGATGCCCTTGATCCAGATCGGCATAGGACACGAGCAATCGAATGCCAGGGCTTTGATTTTTCAGAAACATGAATGCCAATGCCATGATTTTCGACACCGGGGTTTCATGCTTGGTCAAAGCTATTCTGGTTAATTCGACACATTCCTGCATCGAACACCCGTAGGGATTGCCGAGATTCTGATTGGCCCCATACGAA
>JAMHVU010000082.1:0-1002 GCA_035911355.1 Sphingobium sp. | reverse complement strand
CGTCGCGACACGGGCCGCATCGATCTCAACGAAGTCGAGGAGCTGGCGACCAAGCACAAGCCGAAGCTGCTGTGGTGTGGTGGCACTGCCGTCTCGCGCACCATCGACTTTCCAGGCTTTGCGCAGATCGCCAAGAAAGTCGGCGCGGTCCTGGTCGCTGACATCGCGCATATCTCAGGCCTAGTCGCGGGCGGCGCGCATCCGTCGCCGGTCGGTCATGCCGAGGTCGTCTCGTCGACCACCCACAAGACGCTGCGCGGTCCCCGAGGCGGCATGATCCTGTGTAACGCCAATCACGCCAGCGCCATCGACAAAGCGGTGTTTCCGGGGCTGCAGGGTGGACCGCACAATGCGCAGATTGCCGCGCTGGCCGTCGCCCTCAAAGAAGCGCAGACCGAGGACTTTAAGCGCTACGCTCATCAGATCGTGCGCAACGCCAAGGCCCTGGCGACGGCGCTGCTTGAGCGCGGCTATGACTTGGTCTCGGGCGGCACCGATAACCACTTGATCCTCATCGACCTCACCAGCAAGGACATCTCGGGCAAGCGTGCGGCGCAGGGCCTTGATCGCGCTGGCATCGAGACCAACTACAACAGCATCCCGTTTGACCCGAGAAAGCCCTTTGACCCCTCGGGCTTGCGCATCGGTACCCCTGCCATCACCTCCCGCGGGATGGGCGAGCCCGAGATGGCACAAGTCGCCGCCTGGATCGACCGCGCCATCGAGGCCGAGAAGCGCAGCGACGCACAAGCGCAGTCCACCATCGCCGCCGAAGTGCGCGAGTACTTGCTCCGCTTCCCCGCCCCCGGCCTGTAGAAGAGCCAACTTCTCAATCGCCTCGCGCCGTGCTGGCCAAGCCGCCAGCACGCGCAAAAAAGCGCCCGCATTGCCCGCGCCTCAAGTGACTGCAAGCGACAGTCTGGAGGCGCTGCGATTTTTTTCAGCTAAGCCCGCGTCAAGATTGACGCAGTTGGGTCGGATTCGTACGATGCACCCACGCTG
>JAMHVU010000081.1:0-1201 GCA_035911355.1 Sphingobium sp. | reverse complement strand
TCAACGAGTTCGCCGCCGCATCAATCAAGGACCGCAAGCGGGCATAGAGAGGGGAATGTGATGCTGAGCGAGCTGGTCGAAGCGGTGCTACGGGAGGTACGCGATGACATCCTTGATCTCGCGGCGCGCAAGTCGCGCAACCTGTCGCCGTGGTTTGAAGAGAACGACGCACGGCTGCGCGTCGTCGCCAACATGATCGAGCGGGTCGCTTCGGCGTCGCGCGGAGCGTCGGCTTCGCTGGTTGCGGAGCAGACCCTGGCCACGATGCGTCGGGTGATTACTGCGCGCTTGCCTGACGAGGCTGCGTGGTTTGATCGCAACCAGGGAATCCTGTCGCGCATCACCGTGGACCTCGCCGACCGGCTGCTGGCCACTGCCCCATCGATCGTCTCCGCAGAGGAGAGCAGCTTGCCGCCGGATCTGCGCTCGGCTGCCGACCGTACCGCCGCGAACATCCGCGCAATGCTCATCGTGGCGCGCGGGACTGCGGTGTTGCCCGAGGAGCGCGACATCCTCCGCCAGTATTCGGGCTGGGGCGGGCTGTCGCTCAAGGGCCTTGAGAATCGACTCCCACCCGAGTGGCTACCCGAGAAGCGGGCGCTCATCCATGAGTATTACACCCCGACGATCGTGGCCCGCTCGATTGCGGAGTCGCTGCGCCCGCGTCTACTGAATCTGACACGCGAAGACGGGACCGTGACTGCGCTGGAACCATCGGCGGGAATCGGTCGCTTCGTCGAAGCTCTGTCGGGTGACGGCTTCGACGCCGTGCGCTGGTATGCCTGCGAGTATTCGCGTATCTCGGGTCAGCTGCTTGCCTCGCTGAGGCCGGATGTCGATGTCTACATCGGGCCGCTGGAGCGCTGGCTGCAAGACCACACGGAGCTGCAAGGTGAGATCGATCTGGTCGTCAGCAATCCGCCTTACGGCGAGCGCGGGGCCGCGCTGTACAAAGACCCCGACAAGTTCTATCAAGAGCCCCGCGCCTATGCCTATCAGCTGCGCCGCACCCTCGACTGGCTACGGCCCGGCGGTATCGGCGTGTACTTGGTGCCTGCGGGGTTTATGACCGGGCTCAGCGCGGCATTCATCGAGCTGCGCAGGAAGGTACTTCGGCGGCATCACCTGATGGCGGCATTCCGTCTGCCATCGGAAACCGAAGATGGGAAGTCGCTGTTTCCCGGTGCGCTGCTCGTCATCG
>JAMHVU010000080.1:0-6947 GCA_035911355.1 Sphingobium sp. | reverse complement strand
TCGCAATTGTGCCATGTCGTGGCCCTCGGAAGCTACTTGGGCGCAACTTCGATGGTCTGGCCGCCGAAATCAAGTGATCCGCGGAGGAGTCAATCGCGATAAGTGTATCGCAAACCGTATCGCACCACCCGCGAAGGCGCCAGCCTCGGCGCTGATACGAAGTGGGGTATCGTTGTAATAGGTCGATGGGTTGCCTGCGAGACCGAGCAGATATGAGTTCTCGTCGATGCCGAGACCGGTTCCAAATCGATCGTCCGCGCCAGGAACTCCAACGCGCCACGAAGCCAACGTGCCCGATATCGCATTCAAAACACGGGCTGTCACACCCGACACACTCGAGAAACCGGGAATGGCGCCGATGATCTCGAAACTCGGACCGGCGGGAATAACCTGATCGAATTCGATGATCTCTTGAGTCGTGCAGGCTCCGTTAGAGGAGATCGCAACGCCTCCTGATATCCAGTCTACGCCGTCATGAACGAGCGTCGTCGCCTGACCGAGGTGCCACGCTCGCCAACCCGCGACCGGCTCGAGAAAGGCCCAGCCGCCATTGCTCCACACGGCGACCTGCCCGCCCCGCCCGGTCCACTCATTCCTGGCGGTTGCAGGAACAATGTAGCTCGCCCCACTCTCAGCCGTCGTCGGTGGGATATCGAGATCGCTGGCCAGAATACGCAGCTGGGTTATCGCATCGAGCCGAACGAGCGCCTCATTGACAGTGACGTGCTTCTGAGCCTGCGCGGGCGCGAGAAGCGGCAAGGCGAAATTCGCTGTCTTAGCCATGGAAAGCAATTCTCCCAAAAGGTCCTCGACCGAACTGGGCCGAAACTTGGGCGACCTCGAACGCAAGCGCGCAGTTCACGCCGTCTTCCACCTGTTCCTCCGTTCGATAGACCAGTTCGGTCGTGGAAACCTCGACCTCTCGAATAGGCGTTCCGCCCGATGTGATTCTCACGGCATAGCGTTCGTACTCTTCGCCGAGCGGAACCTCTTCGCCTTGCCAGCTATCTCCATCGATCCGAGTCCTGCGGACCCATCCGACACGTATATCGCCGTTGGCTAGGCGGTCGGCCGCGAGATGGGCGGGAACGTACGGACGCAGGCCTGTTGCCTGAGCGGCGTAGGTAAAATGCCGGTAGTCCCTGTGATCATAAGATCGAGCCGCCGGCCCAATACGATGATGCCGCTCCAACCCCCGCGCGCTCAACGGAAGTTCCAGCTGCATCAGCGCGGAATCGAGCAGCACGAAGTCGCTGCCCTCGGGCCACATGTCAGGCATGATCCCATCCGTGCCAGCCTGTCCCCTTAGCAGTCCACTGAGGCGATAGCTGCGCGTATCAATCAGGTCTGCGAACTGGAACTGAAACACCTCCCAGTCCGCGTCGGCGGCTCGAATAGCTGCTACGTTCGCCCCGTTCAGGATCTCGAGCGTGCTTCGACTTTGGAGGGCTCCCCTTCGAAGTCTTACGTCCAGGCTGGCTGGCATCCAAAGCCCAGGAGCCGCCCTTCGGAGCGGCGTCTTCGTCTCACCGAATATCGCCTGTTTGTGAAGGATACGATTCAGGGAATAGCCGAAATCTTCGGAGGCCGAATAGATCGCCACTCCACCGCTTGGACCACCGATGCAGGCGGCCCATGGTGCGTGTGCGGTTTCGTCTCCGGTCAAAAGCGGCAGATCCAACAATTCGGCGTAGATCGGCGTCGACACATTGACCTTTGGAGCGGTCGAAGACGAATCCGCGTAGACGCCCAGCGAGCAAGCTCCCCTTTCAACCCGGATCGCACTGATCAACCGCGAACCCGAATCGTCGATCTTGTCGATCCGATAAAGCGCACCGTTATTCCGGTCGCCGCCGAACCGGAGAACATCGCCAGGCTGGGCGGCGGCGGCCGATGGAGGCAGAGCAAATTCGATGGTGTCGCGCCCGACGCTTCCCTCCGCGAGCCAGCGATCCACGATCGCCTGAGCCTGCGCGACCCGAAGAACGATTGCCGTCTCAGACTGAGACACCCCTTGCCCGCCGCCCCACGACGCCTCCACCGCTCCTGCCTGGTAGTCATCATCACCCCGAACAAAGCTCAGCGTAACCCTACCAGTTGTTTCGGAGATGGGCGCGCGCGTGCGCGATACGACGGGCGCATCTTGCTGGCGAACCAGCGTCTCGTCGTCGATCGACAGAGTGGACCCCCCGTCGCGCGACACGAAGGCGAGCCCTTCTCCAGCGGCGTAGGCGTCGAACCCGCAGGCGAGCATCAGGGGCTGAAGGCTCTGCCGCCCCGACTCCACATTCGCAATCGTATAGCCCGTCAATGGGCTGTGGAGGCGCGAGACATTGTGCGCGTTGATACCAGCCGCGTTCGCGATCTCGGCGACGACCTCGGCAACGGAGAGCGTACTCGTACGGCCATTCAGCCAATGACCGAGCGCATAGTTCTCACCATCCGCCCAGGTTTCCCGACGCGCCGGAAAATCCGGCCAGGGGCGCGCATCCCACGCCCAGACGTGCGCATGATCGAGGTCGATCATCGATCCGCCATAAAGGCTCGAGACCGGATTGTTCGCCTCATCGGACCAATAGGCGAACGTCGCCTGCAAGTAGCGCAATTGAATCAGATCGTCGCGCGCGCCTTCCGAAAAATATGGAAGAAGGCTTTCGGACGACTTCGAGTCGACGAAGACATTCGGCTGGTTGGTGCCTCGATCCACCGCGGGACATCCGAGTTCGGTAAACCAGATCGGCTTTGAACAGGGGATCCAGTCCGTCGGGTCGGAAGCGCGCAGCCCACCCGGGCGATCATGGTGCGTGGACGCCCACCAGTTCCGGATATCCTTGTACCGGAATACCCAGTCCTCCCCTTCGGCGCCGTCCTCTATCTGCCTTCTATCCTGAAGATTGCGCGCCTCGGCGCTCGGGTAATACCAGTCGTAGCCTTCTCCGCCGGCGACGTTGCCGACCAGATAATCAAGGCTATAAATCGCCCCATGCGCCGCGTCCGTGTGATTATCTTCGGATCTCCAGTCCGAGAGCGGCATGTAGTTGTCGATCCCGATGAAATCTACATTGGTGTCTGACCAGAGAGGGTCGAGGTTGAACAGGACATCTCCAGTCCCATCGTTCGGTTGATGCCCGAAATATTCCGACCAATCCGCCGCGTAACCGATCTTGACGTCTGGACCCAGAATACTCCGGACATCGCCCGCGAGCGCGCGCAGCGCCGCCACGGCGGGATAGTCCGCGATGCCGGAACGGATTTGGGTCAGGCCGCGCATCTCTGAACCGAAACAGAAAGCATCGACCCCACCGGCAAGCGCGCAAAGGTGCGCGTAGTGTAGAATGAAGCGACGGTACGACCACTCGTCTGGCCCGCTGTAGGCAACGGTACTTTCGGACGCCTTGAAATCGTCCGCGCCAGCGGCGCCAAAGAAGGCCGCGACTTCCGCGGCCGCGGCGGGCTGCCTGTCCGGTGATCCTTCCTGCCCGGGCGCCATCGAGAGCGTGATCCTCCCGCGCCACGGCACAGCCGGCTGATCCGGCGCGCCACTCCACGGATCGCGTAGGCCGTTCCCCGCCAGGATATCCATCATGATGAACGGATAGAACAACACCGCCTTGCCAAGGCCGCGCAAATGCTGGATCGCCTGAATCACCGAGGCATCCGCGGGCGTACCCCCGAACAGCGGGCGCCCATCAACCCAGCTCACGACCCTCGCCTGGTCACGTCCGATGCCCGAGACCCGCCAGGGGAGCGTCGCCTCCTCCACCGTTTGCTCCACGGCTGGAACCAGCGCGCAGCGGTCGCAGCGAAGATCGTTGCCAAACCAGGTCACCACCAGCGAAACCGACCGGAGCGCCGGAAGCTCGGCCGTCATCTGCGCTGTCGAGGCAATCAGATCCGGAATGCCGAGATCGTTGTGGATGTTCACCGTCTCGACATCGCCCTTGCCGCGATCGAAACTGACGACATCCGTCGCGAGCGCGTATTCCCCCGTCCCGGGAACGAGCGCGACCCCGCGGATCAGATCCGCCGGATGCTCCGGCACCGCGTCGCTGGTCCGCTTCGGGCGGCGGAACACTTCGAAGTTGAGTTGCGGTACCCGGTTTCCGAACGGCGTGAGATCGAGATCCTCGAACACGACATAAGCCACCCCACGATAAGCGGGCGCCGCGTCCGAGCCCTCGATCGCTGCGATCAGCGGATCGGGAAGCTGATCCTCGGTGCCGGTATGGAGACGCCAGTTCAGGGAGGACTGATCGAGCACCTGTCCGTCCGCCCAAATTCGCCCGACCCGCACGACCGGGCCCTCGCAGAGGGCGACGGCGAAGCTCACGGTGTAGCTGTATTCCCGGACCTGCTGTCCGCCTCCCTTCCCGCCCACGTTGGATGTATTGACCGTCTCGAGGAACCTGCTCGACCAGATCATCTGCCCCGCGACGCGAACCCGCCCATACACACGCGGCAGAACTGCGCCCTCCGAGCCACCCATGACGCGGAAGCGTTCCACCCTGCCCGTCTCGACCGGATCGGACCCCAGCCCCAGCAGCTTCTGATCGATCATCGAGCCGAACGTCGCCCCGGCCGCCTTGCCGAGCGCCGCCGAGGCTAGTCCGGCCAGTGAGCCGCCAAGGCCGCCGCCAATGGCCGTGCCAGCGGCCGCCAGGAACAAGGTCGCCATGAGAACTCCCCCGGAGCGACATCCCGCCAGTCGGACTCCGCTGGCCGTCGGGACATCATGCTGTTTCGAGAAACCTGAACCTGCGAACCGGCGCCGCCGGATCGGACCCCGCCCTAGGCGGGAAAGCGGAACACACCCGCGACGCGGCGCTTCCAGGCGGGCGTCAGGGCGGATTCCACCACGCCATGGCCCGAATAGGCATGGATCAGCTTCGCGTAACCCGCGGGCGCCATCGCAAGTATGCCGACATGCTTCGCGACGCCTCCGTCGGCCATGCGAAGCACCAGAACATCGCCAACGATGGACGCGCCGGACCCGACCTCGATCAGGTTGCGTCGGGCCGCCTTGAGGAGATCTTCCGCACCCGTGGCCTCAGCCCAGTCGGGAGTATAGGGTGGAACCACCTCCGGTTCGCTGCCCTTGAGCTCTCGCCATACGCCGCGCAGCAGGCCAAGGCAGTCGCTTCCCGCCCCTCGCCGGCTCGCCTGATGCAGATAGGGCGTTCCGATCCACATCCGCGCCTGCTCGACGATCGCCGCGCCGCGCGCGACGGCGGCGTTATGATCGGCTTCCGCCATCATGATACTCGCCATCCTTGGGATACGCGGTCACCCAATCCTCGCCAGGGATATGGGGAAAGCCGCGAAAGTTGAGGAAATTCGCGAATTTTTCTCGGCAGGTCTCGGCGAGCTTGTCGCAGCCAGCCATCACGCGCGCCAAGTCACCCGGCGCGATCTCGAACGCGGACTCCTCCCAGAGCGAGAGGATCCGCTCACCGGCGGGTCCGGTCTGATCGGCGCGCAAACGGCCCGAAAGCCCGGCGTTTCGCCCTTTCTGCCATACAAGCTTTCCTCCCGTGAACCAGCCCTGCGCGAACCCATGAAGGCCCGAGGCGGTGATCCGCGTGGCCGTCGCGGCCTCCACGACCACCTCCACCGAATAGGCCGGGTCCGCCGTGTTCACGCCGCAACGCTCATCCCCGAGGAGCGCGTCGCAGCGACGCAGCAGGTTGCGGCCCATCGCGACATTCAGCGCCTCGGCCGGGCCGCGCAACTCGACTTCGAAGCCCCTGTCAGCCTGAACAATCTCGCCGAAGGTTCCGAAGAACAGCAGCATCCGTTGCTCGGGCCGGCGCCAGTTCACCAGCCATTGGCGCGCCTCGGCTCCGTCGAAACGACCGGCCCGGATATCCTCCTCGGTCACGCCCGCGTCGGTCAGCGCGCCGACCACCGTGAGGTTGTCGACGCTGAGCCCCGTCGCGCTCTTCAGCGCGCTCCCGTCCATGCCGGCACGCGCGCGAAACGTCTGGCCGTCGAATTCAAGATCGTCATCATGGTCTGTAAAGCCGAAAGCCACGCCATCGCCTCGCCGGACGGCCCAGCACCTGCAGAGCGTCGTCGCCCCGCTCGCGAGATGCGCGCTCAGCCCCGGGTCCAGCACACGCATCAGACCCGAACCTCGAGAACGGGAATGCTCGGGATCTCTCCCGAGGCGAAGCCCGCGACATTGACCGCGATCTGGTCCGCGTCGAAGCGAACCGGAACGTCGAACTCGAACCCCGCCGTCACGAACGCGCCTTCCGCCGGCGCCTCCGCCAATGTCACCGCCCCGGACGCCGGATCGAGCTCATAGCCGATACCCGCCTCCAGCACGCTCCCCGCGACCGCGATCAGCACGCTCTCCGCGACCGGCTTGCGAATGGGCCGCGCATAGGCGGTCTCGCCGGTGCCGTATTGCTTCGTCAGGGCATAGAGCCGGTTCGCCCCATCCCCGACCCCGATCCGCTGATCGAGGGCGCCTGGTCGCGCGGATGGCAGGCAGGATTTGAAATCTGCCCAATCCTTCCAGCGGAAACCATAAAGCTGTCCCTGACGCGCCTCGAAGAAGGCGACAATCTCCGCCAGATCGTCGAGCGACCGCGCGCCGAGGCCACAGGTCGCGCGCCTGCTGGCGGGTGCGCTCCATGAAATCACGCACGCCGGGGTAGCGACTGAAGTACAGGCCGATGTAATCCTGCGCTTCGCCGCGGGCGATGCCGAGCTGCTTCGCAAGACCGAACGCACTCATCCCGTACATCAGCCCGAAGTTGATCGCCTTGGCCGCGCGGCGTTCGTTGCCGCTGACGTCCTCGAGCGTCTTGCCGAACACTTCCGCTGCGGTCGCGCGATGGACATCGGCACCGCTTTCGAAGGCGCGCACCAATGCCTCGTCGCCGGACAGGTGGGCCATGATCCGCAACTCGATCTGCGAGTAGTCGCAGGCCACGATCCTG
>JAMHVU010000079.1:0-9913 GCA_035911355.1 Sphingobium sp. | reverse complement strand
AGCCAGAAATCATAGCGTCCATAGACAATTCCCCGCCGCCCCGACTGGCGCCGGGACGGTTGAACACGCGTGAACACTGGGAACCGCGCCCCACGTATTTCCCACGCCGGGCAAGCCCGACGCTGATGGGTATTCTATTCCGTGGGCCGCCCGACATAGTCGGTGACCCAGTGTTCAAACGCTTGATGCGATCGATGCGGTGTTCAAGCCGCAGGCGATGCAATCCCTATGGCACAGGAAGACAGTCCTGAACACGCCGTTCCGTTCTCGCCCCTGGCCAGACGACAGGGTCCGACCAGCAGAGTGAGAGGGAGGTGGGGATTTTCGTGACGGGTTCGGGTCGAGAGAGAGGCTCTCGGCGCCCGTCGCGGAGACTACCACGATGGCTACTGCCGCCCAGAAAATCATCCTGTCGCCTTCCCGCGACATCCCCTTCAACAAGCTCGTGCTCAGCCAATCGAATGTCCGACGCGTCAAGGCCGGCGTCTCGGTCGAGGAACTGGCCGAGGACATCGCCCGCCGAGGCACGCTCCTCCAGAGCCTCAATGTCCGCCCGGTCCTCGACGCCAGGGGCGATGAGACCGACATGTATGAAGTTCCCGCCGGCGGTCGCCGCTATCAGGCGCTCGCCATCCTTGTGAAGCAGAAGCGTCTCGCCAGGACCGCGCCTGTGCCCTGCGTCGTGCGTGATCCCTCCACGTCGATTCTCGCCGAGGACGACAGCCTCGCCGAAAACACCCAGCGCGTGCCGCTGCATCCTCTCGATCAGTTCCGGGCCTTCTATGACATGCGCCGCAAGGGCATGAGCGAGGAGGAGATCGCTGCGGCCTTCTTCACGACCGCGCAGGTGGTGAAGCAGCGCCTGCGTCTGGCCTCTGTCTCGCCCACGCTCCTCGACATCTATGCCGAGGACGGCATGAAGCTCGAAGAGCTGATGGCCTTCACCGTCAATCCCGACCATGCCCGCCAGGAGCAGGTCTGGGAGACGGTCCAGACCTCCCACAATCGCCAGCCCTGGTATATCCGCCAGTTGCTCACTGAAACCACGGTGCCGGCCACCGACAAGCGCGCCCTGTTCATCGGCATCGAAACCTATGAGCAGGCGGGCGGCAGCGTGCTGCGCGATCTCTTCCAGACCGATGGAGGCGGCTGGCTTCAGGACCCCGCGCTTCTCGACCGCCTCGTCGCGGAGAAGCTCAAGACCCTCGCCGATGAAATCGCCGCCGAGGGCTGGAAGTGGATCACCGTCGATACCGATCTGCCCTATGGCTACGATCAGGGGCTGCGGGCGCTCGACTTCACCCTCGTCGATCTGAACGATGACGAGCGCGCGGCCCGAGAAGCCCTGCGTGAGGAATACGAACGGATCGGGGCTGAATACTCGGAAGCCGACGAGCTGCCGGACGAGATCGACCAGCGTCTCGGCGAGATCGAGACGGCGCTCGAAGCCTTCGAGAAGCGCCCGGTCATCTACGATCCGGCCGACATCGCGCGTGGCGGCGTCTTCATCAGCGTCGACCGCGATGGCGAGCCCGTCGTCGATCGCGGCTATGTGCGCCCGGAGGACGAGACGCCGGTCGGCGTCGAGGACCCCGACGGCGAGGCCGAAACCACCGGTACCGAAGTCACGGCGACCGGCACCGTCCAGCGCGCCGTCATCACCATCGGCGGCCAGTCGGCCGAACCGGAGGATGACGACGAGGAAGACGTCATCAAGCCGCTGCCCGAACGGCTCGTTACCGAGCTGACTGCGCACCGCACCCTGGCGCTCCGCGATGCCGTGGGCGCCAATCCCCAGGTCGCGTTTACCGCCTTGCTGCACAAGCTTGTGCGCGACACCTTCCAGCGGACGGGCAGCTCCGGCGCGAGCCTTCAGGCGTCCGTCAATCACGTCTTCTTCCGCGAACAAGGCAAGGATCTCGCCGAGACGGTCTATGCCAAGTCCGTCACCCAGCGGCATGAGGACTGGAAGGCTGACCTACCAGCCGATGAGGATGCGCTGTGGGACTGGCTCGCCGTGCTCGACGACGCCAGCCGCATGGCGCTGCTCGCGCATTGCGTCAGCTATGGGATCAACGCCCTCTATGAACGGCCCAATCCCTACAGCGGCAGCGGCGTGTCGCAGTCGGGCCTCGACCGGCGTATGGCAGAGGCCGATCGACTGGCCCGCGCCACCGGCCTCGACATGGTGGACGTCGGCTTCCGACCCACGGTCGAGAACTATCTCGGCCGCGTCACCAAGCCCCGCATTCTCGCGGCCGTCCGCGAAGGCGCGGGCGAACGCGCGGCCCAGCTCATCGACCACCTGAAGAAGGGCGACATGGCCAAGGAGGCCGAACGCCTGCTGGCCGACAGTGGCTGGCTACCGGAGCCGCTGCGCCTGATCGACCATGACGAGCCGACCACGTCCGATGCCTCGGAAGGCGAGGCCGATACGGCGCTCCCAGCCTTCCTTGCCGGAGAGGACGAGGACGAGGAAACCGCCGAAGACCCGGAAGCCGAGGCGCCATCGATGATCGCCGCGGAATGACGCCAAATCCCGGCGGGGCGGTCGAAGCCGCCCCCCGTCTTCATCTTCAGCGTCAAGGCCCGGCGATCCGTCGTCGGGCCTTTTTCATTTTCAGGGAACTCCCACCTCCGACATTTATCTACCAGCCGGCCGGTCCGAAGCTTCTGGACTGCCGACCCTGACGATCTTTGAAACGGAAAGGCGGTTACGGCTTGGGTCGATCTCAAGCTCGAAAGAAACGGCTTGGCCGCTCGTGAGGTCCGTCAGGCCAGCACGTTTCAGCACCCTGGCGTGGACGAATACGTCCTTGTCGCCGCCTTGCGGTGTAATGAAGCCGTAGCCCTTGCCGAGGTCGAACCACTTTACCACACCAGAGCCTTGACCAGCCTTTTCCAGCTTGCTTCCGCCTCGAAGCGGCCGCCCGCCAGAGTGGCCGCCCGAAGATTGCTCCGCCTTGCGCAGCAATCTGACCCTCGTTGCAAAGATTCGCTCGCTTTCCGCTGATTTTCCCAGCTCAAACTCCACGAAATCCTGCTTGTTCAGCTTGGTGACCTCGGAGCCTTCCAGGGCTGACATGTGCACGAAGATATCCGGCCCGCCGCTATGCGATCCGATGAAGCCAAAACCCTTCTCGGTATTGAAAAACTTCACGAAACCTTTCTGAATCTCCCCGACCCGAAAGTTGCTCACGAGCTGTCTCGTCATATCCACTCCAACAAGCGGGCCACTGTGAACACAGCCCCGCCAACAAGCACAAACATAAGCACCGCCATGACGGCGACGAACTTCTGGTGATTTGTGAATCTCATCAGTCTTTTTGAAATGCCGGCCAACGGTTCGCTTTCGACTAGTCTCGGCAAACCCCTAGTCGGTTCTCCTCTCAGTGGATTTTCCGTTCGTAGACGTGATTGAGGTTATCGGCCTGGTGTTGCAGGCTCCTCGCCACCGTTGCAGCCGCAGCCCGGTTCGGAAACGCCCCCGTTGTCATCCCGTTCAGGCTAACGCACCACCCATCAGGCTTCTCAATGACTGTATAACGCCGTCGCTCTCCACCGACATTGGCGGACTTACCCGTCACATAGCCACTCATCATGAGCGTCGATCGCTTCGTTGATTCGGTGTGTCGGACTTCGTCCAAACCCCGAAGGCCGCTCCGATAACCGCCATCGCCATACGCCAGGATGATCGGCTGCTCTCGTTCGTCTTCATCGTTGCCCGCAAAAGTGCATTTCTGCTCATGGTTTCACCTCAACAAGAGGCCGCATCAAAGCTTCGAGCGCGTATGAATTCCATCCTGACGCAACCGGCCGCTCATAGTATTCTCATCAATTCGACCGGTAGACCTCGGCGCCATGCAACGCCATAGCTGGCCAAGCTCGTGCCCGGACAGCTCAGACCCTCAAACATCTTCGCTTCACCATTAGGCGGGAAGTGCGGGGCGATGGCATCCCTTTAGATTGATGATCCGGCTGCTGTCTGATGCCGGACACCATCCCGCTTCCATTCGCAAACCTTGGTCCGATCCGTCTCCTTATCAATCAACCCGCAAGGGGTCGGCTTACGCGCGCGTGCCGCCCTCGGGGATTCGGAAAAGGTCCGAACGCCCGAGGGTGATTGCAGAGCCGGTCAGACACTTCGGGCGCCTGTCGCGCGGGGGATGGTCCCCCGCCTCCCAAGACAGGAGCCGGAACCATGTCCTATGCAGATGCCACCGCTTTCGCCGCAAGCCTCGCCACCACGCTGATGGTTTCGATCATCGTCTTCCAGGCCGGGGACGGCACTCACGGCGCCATGCCCGCCGACGAATTCGATGGCGACGAAGAAATGGTCAGGCTGGAACTTGATCCCTTCGGCTGAGGCGCAACAGCGCCTCAGCCCGACGGCTCGGAGCGCAAGATCGCGTCCGGGCCTTCAGCGCTGCGCTACCGCCCATCGCCGGCGGTGCCGGGTCATGTCCCGGCAAGGGAGAGTGAGAGTGCGGACGGGTTTTTCGTGACGGGTTGGTTGCCGGAGAGAGAGGCTCTCGGCACCCGTCATGGAGCATCCTCCGATGGCCCTTGCACCTCAAACCACCTTCGCCCCGATCGGCGAAATCCTCGCGCGCCAGATCCTGCCCCGGCTGCGCCTTGCCGCGAAGCTGCCGCTGCGCGTCATCTGCATCGGCACGGCCAGCTATGTCGGCGCCGACGATGCCGACAGCTTCGACCGAAACGTCGCTCTCGGCGACCGCCCCTCGCTGGAGGACGCCACCAGCTTCGCGGCCCTTTCGGTCAGGCGCGGCGGCATTGGCGTGGGAGCGGATGAGACGCTGCGCTTTCATCCGCGCCTCGTCGTCATCCAGGATAACGATCAGGGCTTGGTCCTTGCCGGCGAGATCCGGGCCGGGATCATCCTCTGGCAACAGCCCGTCGCCAGTGACAGCGAGGCCCGCCGGATCGTGACCGAGGCCAGCCGCCTGCGCGGGATCGCCTTCGCCGCCTCCAGCCGGGGCGATCACAACACGGCCCGCAATCATCGCCACCAGGCCAGCCTGCTCGAAGCATGCCTGGTCGATCCCTTCTGGCGCGAGGCCGCCGCTGATCTGCTCCGGCTGCCGCAGGCCGCCTAAATCCATCCCCGATTTCCACCCATCCGACCCGGCGCTTCGCTTCGCCGGGCGCTCACCTATGGAGTTTTCCCATGCCGAAATTCGTCGTCAGCAAAGGCCACGATGCCTTCGTCTATTACGAAACCATCCTTGAGGCCGACACGCCCGAACAGGCGCGAAATTTCGCCCGGAGCGCCCATTACGAAGGCGCGTGGCTCGCCACCGGCTATGTGCAGGAGTTCGACGACTATGAGATCGACGAGCATAGTGGCGTTCGCCCGCTCGACGACGGAGAAGCCGTCGAGGCGTTCCTGACCATCGGCGTCACCGCCCAGGAGCGCGACGCCATACTGGCGGGGCTGCGCCTACTACAGCTCGCCCTTGCGCGCGGAGACATCGACCCCGCGCTCAGGAACATCGTCACCAATGACGGCGCGCATATCGGCCCTGATCCGATCCGGATCGACGCCCTGTGCGAACGCATCAACGTATAGGTGGCGGCGATGTATGCGACCTATCTGCGCCTCGGCATCACCGTCTGGGACGGCAACCGCGCCGTCATCCGCGCCGCACGCCTGAAGCTCGCGCGATCCGCTCTGCGCAATCCGGCCAGCCTGGAAGCGCGCAAGCGCTTCTACCGCGACATGCTCGGCCACCATGCCGATGCCCAGCGGCGCGTGATGCAATTCCGCCTCTGACGCTTCCGGCGTCTTCATTCCCCACCTTCCCCGGCCTCGCGCCGGGCTTTCTCGTTTCAGGAGCCTGACATGGCCAATTACCTCACGCATTTCTCGTGCCTGCTTAACGTCGGCACACCCGAAAACGCCGCCCGCGCGCTCGACCTCTACAACAAGCTCTCCGAGGAAGGTGCCTCAGAGGAGCCTCCCTCCGAGGGCTTTCGTCTCTCCATCGAACCCCAATATGGGGGAACCGAGCTTTGGATGCGCCATGACGAGACCGGCGATCCCGCGCGCATGATCCAGTTCGTCACGATCTGCGCGGCTGAGTTCCGCCTGACAGGTCGTTGGGGCTTCCAATACGCCAATATCTGCTCACGGCCCCGCCTCGACGGTTTCGGCGGCGGCGCTCATGTCATAGACCTCGCCACCGGCGAGACGGTCGCCTGGATCTATACCGACGGCTGGCTCGCCAATGTGCTGGGCGGAGGCAATGCCGATGCCTGAGATCATCGAAACCACCGTCTATCGGCTCAATGAGCTTTCCGACGACGCAAGAGACAAGGCCCGCGCCTGGTATCGTGAAGACGGGTTCGATTACGACTGGTATGATACCGTTTACGAGGATTTCCAGCAGATCGCGGAAATCCTCGGCCTGCGGCTCAAGACCCGCAGCGTGCGGCTCTACGGCGGCGGCTCCCGGCAGAAGCCCTGCATCTGGTTCCGGGGCTTCTGGAGCCAGGGCGACGGCGCCTGCTTCGAGACCTTCTATTCCTACCGGAAGGAGGCCCCGCGCCGGATCAGGCAACACGCGCCGCAGGATACTGAGCTGCACCGCATCGCCGATGCGCTTCAGTCGATCCAGCGGCGCAACTTCTACCAGCTTCACGCCGAGGCCAGCCATCGCGGCCACTATTATCACGAGAATAGCATGGCGATCTCGGTCGAACGCGACAGCCCGAACTATCAGGACATGACGGCCGATGCCGAAGATACCGTGATCGAGGCGCTGCGCGACCTGGCCTGCTGGCTCTATCGGCAGCTCGAACGCGAATACGAGTATCTCACCTCGGACGAAGCCGTCGATGAGGTCATCGCCACCAACGAATACACCTTTACGGCAACCGGCCGCCGCTTCGGCTGAACCCGGCAAGCGTCCTGCCATTCGGCAGGGCGCTTTTTTCATGCCAGGCACGGCCCACCTTTCGAGAGGCAGAGGGAGGCCGAGACGGGTTTGAGCCTGTGCGGTCGAGAGAGAGCGCTGCGCGGCTCGATCCTGTCCTGCTCTCCCGAGGTCTTCCCCATGAACATGATTTCCGCATCCGCGGCAGCATCGGTCGCCGGGCCGCTTCCGCTTGCCTCCTACAGCGATACCGCCACGTCCGTCTTTTCGGCAGCGGGCCTTCTCCTGCCCCATCTCGAGCGCGGCCAGCGTATCGACGCGGCCACGCTGCGCGGCGCGATGGAAACCGCCTTTGGCGCGTCCGATACCGCCGGCGCCTGGGACTGGAAAACCGCTTATGACGCCTGCGAGGCGGCGACCGTTCTCTTCCTGCGCAAATACGGAAAGGCGCTTTTCCGTAAAGCCGGGTCTCCGAGCGACAGCCTGCCGCTGCTGACGCGGATCGCCGGACTGCTGCCGACCCATACGCGGCGCTCGGAGGAAGCGCAGACCTTCCAGCAATTCTCTACCCCGATCCCGCTGGGGCTGGCCGCCGCGACCGCCGCCGCCATCACGCCTGCCGACCGGGTTCTGGAACCCTCGGCCGGGACCGGGCTTCTCGCCATCCTCGCCGAGATCGCCGGCGGCGCGCTGGTCCTCAACGAGCTGGCCGACATGCGCGCCGGTCTTCTCTCCTCCCTCTTTCCGGCCTTCTCCGTCTCACGCTTCGACGCGGCCCAGATCGACGATCACCTCGATCCCGCCCTGGTCCCGTCCGTGGTGCTGATGAACCCGCCGTTCTCGGTGCTTGCGAATGTCGAGAGCCGCGTCGCCGACGCCGCCTTCCGCCATGTCGCCTCGGCGCTGGCGCGTCTGGCGCCCGGCGGCCGGCTGGTGACGATCACCGGCGCGAATTTCGCACCGGACATCCCTGCCTGGACCCCGGCCTTTACCCGGCTGCAGGAGCGTGGCCGCGTCGTCTTCTCGGCAGCGATCGAAGGAGCGGTCTATGCCAAGCATGGCACGACTTTCCCGACGCGCCTGACCGTCATCGACAAGCTGCCCGCCGACGATCCGGCGGTCTTCCCGACCGCTCCCGGCGTCGCACCGGATGCCGCTACGCTGATGACCTGGATCTGCGCACACCTGCCTGCACGGCAGCCCGTCGATCCCTCTGTCGTCGTTCCGGTCGCCGCAACGCCTGCACCCCGCACCGTGCGCGGCTATATCAACCGCACGGCAAAAGCTGCTCGCCCGGCGCCCCAGACCGAACCGGAAGCCACACCGCTCGACTATGAGACCGTCGATTGGCAGCCTGCCGAGGGTGGCCACATCACCGACGCCATCTATGAGGAATACGGGCTTCAGGTCATCCGTATTCCCGGCGCCCAGGCCCATCCGACCCAACTCGTCCAGTCGGCGGCGATGGCGAGCGTCGCGCCGCCCAAGCCCAGCTACCGGCCGCATCTGCCGACGACCATCCTCGGCCTTCTGTCCGACGCGCAGCTTGAGACCGTCATCTATGCCGGCCAGGCCCATGCCGACCATCTCGCCGGGGCCTGGACCGTGGACGAGACTTGCGATGTGGTCAGCGCGGCGGCCGAGGACGCCAAGAACGCCGTCCGCTTCCGGCAAGGCTTCTTCGTCGGTGACGGCACCGGCGTCGGCAAGGGGCGGGAATCCGCCGCCATCATCCTCGACAACTGGATGCAGGGCCGCCGCAAGGCCGTCTGGATCTCGAAGTCGGACAAGTTGCTGGAAGACGCGCAACGCGACTGGTCGGCGCTCGGCATGGAGCGCCTGCTGGTCACGCCGCTGTCGCGCTTCCCGCAGGGCAAGCCCGTGACGCTGCCCGAGGGCATCCTTTTCACGACCTATGCCACGCTACGCTCCGACGACCGCGGCGAGAGGGTTTCCCGCGTCAAGCAGATCGTCGAATGGTTGGGCAAGGATTTCGATGGAGTGATCATATTCGACGAGGCGCATTCGATGCAGAACGCCGCAGGCAGCAAGGGAGAACGGGGCGATGTCGCCGCCAGCCAGCAGGGCCGCGCCGGACTTCGCCTCCAGCACGCCCTGCCGGATGCCCGCATCGTCTATGTCTCGGCGACCGGCGCCACCACGGTCCACAACCTCGCCTATGCGCAAAGGTTGGGCTTGTGGGGCGGCGAGGATTTCCCCTTCGCCACGCGGGCCGAATTCGTCGAGGCTATCGAGGGCGGCGGCGTCGCGGCGATGGAGGTTCTGGCCCGGGACATGCGCGCCCTCGGCCTCTACACCGCCCGGTCGCTGTCCTTCGCCGGCGTCGAATACGAGTTGGTCGAGCATGAGCTGACCCCCGAACAGACCCGCATCTACGACGCCTATGCCGGGGCCTTCGCCATCATTCACAACAATCTGGATGCGGCGATGGAAGCGGCCAATATCACCGGCAGCACCGGCACCCTGAATCGGCAGGCGAAATCCGCCGCGCGCTCGGCCTTCGAGTCGGCCAAGCAGCGGTTTTTCGGCCACCTCCTGACCAGCATGAAAACCCCGACGCTGCTCCGCTCCATCGCATCCGATTTGGAGGCGGGCCATTCGGCCGTGATCCAGATCGTCTCGACCGGCGAGGCGCTTATGGAACGCCGGCTGGCCGAGCTGCCGACCGAGGAATGGAACGACGTCCGCGTGGACATCACCCCGAGGGAATATGTCCTGGACTACCTTGCCCATTCCTTCCCGGTGCAGCTCTACGAGCCGTTCACCGACTCGGAGGGCAATATGTCGTCGCGGCCCGTCATGCGCGACGGCCAGCCCGTCGAAAGCCGCGAAGCGGTCGCCCGCCGCGACGAGTTGATCGCAAAGCTCGCCAGCCTGCCGCCGGTCCCCGGTGCGCTGGACCAGCTCATCCAGCATTTCGGCACCGATACCGTGGCTGAAGTGACGGGCCGGTCGCGGCGCATCATCCGCAAGGCTGGCAAGGGCGTCACTGTTGA
>JAMHVU010000078.1:0-1947 GCA_035911355.1 Sphingobium sp. | reverse complement strand
CGGGCGGCGGGAGGGCCGACCTTGATCCGTTCGAGCATCGCATTCACCGCCTCGTCGGAACCGGTGAAGACCGCGCGCACCGAGCCGTCGGGGTCGTTGCCAACCCAGCCCGTCAGCCCGAGCGTGCCGGCGGTCTCCTCGGTCCAGGCGCGGAACCCGACGCCCTGAACCTTGCCGATGACATGGACCGTCACCGAGACTGGCTTCGTCTCCATCTCGCGAAACTCCCCTCCGTTTCTCTCCGGGAATGGTGGCATCGCGGCGGCGTTTGGCAATGGGTATCGCTGGCGGTCGCGGGTTTCAGCTGCGCGGCGTGCTGCTAAGGCAGCACAACCCGCCCCCAGAGATCGTAATCGGCCGCTTCCTCGACTTCCACGCTCAGGATGTTTCCCGGTGCGAGACCCCCGAAATCTTCGTCGATGAAGAGATTGCCGTCGATCTCAGGCGCGTCCGCCCAGGTGCGGCAGGTGGCTCCCTCCGCGTCAACGGAATCGACGATCACCTCGACCCGCGTTCCGACCTTGGCGTCCATTTTCTCGGCGCTGATCGCTTGCGCGGTCTCCATGAACCGCTCCCATCGCTCCTGCTTCACGGCGTCGGGCACATGGCCGGGCAGGGCGTTCGCCCGCGCGCCGTCCACGTTCTCGTATTTGAAGCAACCGACCCTATCGAGCCGCGCCTCGCCGAGCCAGTCGAGCAGATGCTGGAATTCCGCCTCCGTCTCGCCGGGATAGCCGACGATGAAGGTGGAGCGCAGCGTGATTTCCGGGCAATCGGCGCGCCAGCGCGCGATCTCGTCGAGCGTTTTCGCCGAGGCGGCGGGCCGCGCCATCCGTTTCAGCACCTCCGGGTGGGAATGCTGGAAAGGAATGTCGAGATAAGGGAGCACCAGGCCTTCCGCCATCAGCGGAATGAGGTCGCGCACATGCGGATATGGATAGACATAATGCAGCCGCACCCACGCGCTGAGGCTTCCGAGGGCGCGGGTGAGGTCGGTGATATGCGTGCGAACCTCCCCGCCCTTCCACGGATGGAGGTCATGCCTGCGGTCCACACCATAGGCGGAGGTATCCTGGCTGATGACCAGAAGCTCGCGCACCCCGGCATCGACCAGCTTCTCAGCCTCGCGCAGCACAGCGTGGATCGGCCGCGAGACCAGCTTGCCGCGCATGTCCGGAATGACGCAGAACTTGCACTTGTGGTTACAACCCTCGGAAATCTTGAGGTAACTGTAATGGCGCGGTGTGAGGTGCACGCCGGTCGCGGGCAGCAGGTCGATGAAGGGATTGGGCGCAGGTGGCACCGCGTGGTGCACGGCGTCGAGCACCTGCTCGTATTGCTGCGGGCCGGTGACGGCGAGGACGGAGGGATGGGTCCCCCGGATATATTCCTCGTTCGCGCCGAGGCAGCCGGTGACGATAACGCGGCCGTTTTCGCTCAGCGCCTCGCCGATCGCCTCGAGGCTCTCGGCCTTGGCGGAGTCGAGAAAACCGCAGGTGTTCACGATCACCGCGTCCGCGCCCGCGTAATCGGGCGAAATCGCATAGCCTTCGGCGCGGAGCCTGGTCAGGATCCGCTCGCTGTCGACCAGCGCCTTGGGGCAACCGAGGCTCACCATGCCGACCCGCGGCTGGCCGGGTCGGACGGGCTCGGTCATCAGCGCGCGCGGCGCTCGGTCGGGTCGCAGGTCTGGCGGGTTCATGCTCATGGGCGCGCCCCTTAGCCGATTCCGCGGTCACCGGGAAGGCCCCGGAGAAATGCTCCGAAAAGGCCCACCGGAGAGCGGGCCCTCGGGCGTCGGAGCTATTCGCCGCCGTGCGAGTCGATATAGGCAACGACGGCGTGGCGATCGTCTTCCTTCTTCAGGCCCGCGAAGGCCATCTTGGTGCCGGGCACCATGGCTTTCGGATTTTCCAGATAGGCGAAGAGCTTGTCATTGTCCCAGAC
>JAMHVU010000077.1:0-5481 GCA_035911355.1 Sphingobium sp. | reverse complement strand
GAGGTATTAACGCTACTGAAAAAGGCACGTACAGAAGAACTTACAACTGAAGAAAGCGAACGAATCCGGCACGAACTGATTTTAATGCTTAAGACAATCCCGACCTTTGTGATTATTTCGTTGCCCCAGCGATTTTTAACGTTGCCGATGCTGATGAAGATTCTGCCTAAGAATCTGTTTACCGAAGAATTTTAAGAATTTACTTCTCTTCTGCTTCTGCAGTTTTTTCCCTGCGCGGGATAATAACAGAGAACACGATGGACAAAGTAAGTGTTGCGATGATTACCGTGAAGGAGAGCAACGCGTCAAGCTCGATGTCAAATATCTCCAGCATCATTTTTGCACCGATGAAGAACAGGATGATAGAAAGGCCCTTCTGAAGTAAATAGAATTTATCAATGATGCCTGCCAACAGGAAGAACATTGCGCGCAAACCCATTACAGCAAAAATGTTTGAAGTGTAAATCAGGAATTCGTTTTGTGTAATGGCGAATGCTGCCGGAATTGAATCAACCGCAAAGATCAAATCAGTTGTTTCGATGAGAATGATTACCAGGAACAACGGGGTGAACATCAGTTTACCGCCCTCCCTAAAGAAGAATTGTCCTTCATTAGCCAATCCGCGAGAAATACCCGCCAAAGCTGATCCCGCGCCGCTCGAATCGGGCGGGATCGTGCTAATCTTCAGGTGTGGTGGCGGGGATTGGTCGAATGACGAGTGTATCGCGGATGCTTGTCGTCGGAGCGGCGCTGGCGATTTCGCTGGCTTCCATGGGCTGCGCGCCGGTGAGCGAGACGGCCGGGGTGGTCGCGGTTCCGGAGGCATCGCGCCTCTCGGCGGCACCGGATCTGGATCCGAGCGACCCCGCCTATTACGTGGCGATCGCGGACGGCGCCTGGACGGTGCCCGCGATCGACATGGCCGCCTTTCCGCCGGGCCTGCTCCGCCACCGCGTTTCCTACGCCGGACCCGAGGCCCCCGGCACGGTGGTCATCGATACCAGGGGGCCGTTTCTCTATTACGTCGAGCCGGGTGGCGAGGCGATCCGCTACGGGATAGCGATCGGCCGCGAGGGCTTTGGCTGGACCGGCGAAGGCGTGATCGCGCGCTCCGCCCGCTGGCCGCGCTGGACTCCGCCGCCGGAGATGATCGCGCGCGATCCCTCCCTGCGGGAATGGGCTGGTGGCATGCCGGGCGGGCTGAACAATCCGCTCGGCGCGCGCGCTCTCTACATCTATTTCAACGGCGCGGATTCTGGCTTCCGGATCCACGGCACCAACCAGCCGCGCAGCATCGGCTGGGCCGCGTCCTCCGGCTGCTTCCGGATGCTGAACCAGGATGTGATCGATCTGGCGGGCAGGGTGAGCATGGGCGCTCCGGTCAAGGTCATCTGACCCGCCTCGGCCATCCGCCGACGCCAGCCCCGCCGGGGTCGGAGCCGCCGGCCGGCGGTGGCGCCGCGTCCGGCGTCTCGCCTCTGGCGGGCGTGGCGCCCGCGGCGCGCTTCGGGATCCGCGCCCGTGGCGGGAAATCCGCTCCCGCGGCAACTCGGCCGCGATCGCCGCGGGGTTCAGCGAAAGGCGCCCCGATCCATCGGGGAGGTGTGCCTTTCGTCGCGGTCCGCGCGCGCCCCGCGCATGTGGATCAGCCCATCACGCGGCTGCGCGGCGTCGCGCCAGCGTGGAATTCCCGAGAGACCTTGGGACCTTATGCAGTGCCGCGATGCCACCGAATCGGCGCTTCACGAGTGACTCACGTTTCGAAAGCAAGGCGGGACTATCAGTTCGCGTCGGCCGTTCCATTCAAGGAATGTCTCCCTTCGATCAGGGGCGGCGCCGCTTTCGCTTCATCGGCGAGGGCATGACCCAGGGGCCATGCCTTCGCCGAGAGTGCTCGCGTCAGGCGAGGGTGAGATAGTCGTCGCCAAGGCCGCTCAGCTGGAGGTGATGCGTGCCGGACGATTGGACGATGTCGATGATGAGCGTGTCGTCATCGACCGAGGTCGTGACCGCGGACGAAGCCTTGTCGAGCTCCTTGAGATCAGCGAGAGAATCGATCTTCGCATAATCGCCATCGCTCGAGACGACGAGCGGATTGCTGTCCCTGATATTGTGGAACGTGTCATCCTCATAGTTGCTGAGGATGATCGTGTCGCCGTCGCTGAAATCGACCGCGCTCGTCGTCGTCCAGCCGGTCCCGACCTTGCTGCCGAGGAAGCGGAACACGTCGCCGTCGTCGCTGGAGGTGGTCGTCGTGGTGGAGGTGCTCGTGGTCGTGGAACTGCTCGACGTGGAGGAACTGCTCGTCGTCGCCGAATAGTCGAGCGACACGACGGTGCTGTCGGTGCCGCTCAGCGTCGAAATCGTCGTCCAGTTGTTCGCCTCGTCGGCGATCACGGGAGTCGAGTGCACCGTATTTCCGGAGACGGTCACGTTGCTGGCGTCGTCGTCCACGCGAATCGTCGGGATATTCACCGTCTTGCTCGAGTCGACCGCGTCGTTCTGGACCACGACATTGTCGGTGATCTTGACGCCATCGGCCGTGCTGAGCGCGATGCCGAGCATCTGGCCGGTCGCGATCGTGTTTCCCGAGATCACGAAATCGGTGTAGGCCTCGCCGCTTTCGCCATTCTTGCCATCGGCGTTGCCGATGTAGATGCCGTGGGTGACGCTATCCTCGCTCGTGATGACGTTGTTCGTGATCGTCACGTCCGATGACGGGTCGGTTGAGCCCTCGTTGTAGAACTGGATTCCGTCGCGGTGGATGTCACCGTACCCGTTCTCCATGTGAATCTCGTTGCTGTCGATCGTTACCCCGTAGGAATGGCCGATGACGACGCCGTCATAGCTGATGTTGTCGAATGTGTTGCCGACAAGCTTGAGATTGGTGTCGTGCCAGGCCTGCAGGCCCTTGGCGAGATCCTGAAATTCGGAATTCTGGACCGTGATGTTGGTCGAGCTGTTCACCCGGAAGCCCGTGCCGACTCCGTGGCCGTCCTCCACCGACCCTTCGATCTTGACGTTGTCGAACGTCAGGTTCGCGACGTTGGACAGCGAGACTTTCGTAAAGGTCGCCTCGTTGGACGAATCCGCCGAGGTGATGGTGACATTGCTCGCGTATTTCTTCCCCGACAGGTTGAGGGTGCCATAATCGCCCGATTCGAGTGCGATCGTGTCGCCGCCGGAGGCCGAGGAAAGCGCGGATTTGAGTTCCGTGAGGCTGGAAACGGTATAAGTCGCCATGCATTTCGCCCTTGTCTGCTCCGGCAAAAGCCCTTCGCAAAGGGTGCCGGAGGGTGATTGCGTCCGCGGCGCGAGGGGCAGGAGCCTCTCCCGTCGATGCCAGAGCACCACGCGCCAGAGATTGATCCGGAACCGTGGTTCCGGGAGAGCGGAGCAGGGGTCTGAACGGCGCCAGCGGCCGGCCGGCATCGCCTGCCATCGGGGATGGCAGTGATCTCAGACGTCGTCTTTCTTAACCTGCTCCATGGGGCGGGATCCCTCCGGGATACTCGCCGTACGCGTCGCGCCAACGCGGGAGCTCCGCGTGACACGCCTCTCTTCACCACACCACCACGAGGCTCGCGTGGAGTGGAAAACCGCCGCGCTCGATCCGGGTCGGCCCGTCAAGGCCATCCCAAAGGCTCCGGGCGCGCCGGAACTCATGTAACTAGAGGAGGTCTGTCCCCTCTATTGTTTACAAGAAGCCCCAATTCTTGACGTGGGGCTGTGATTGTCTCGCCCTTATGTTCTACTCCCGCGACAGCCGCTGGCTCAACCCCTCACCATGGCCCACCTGGCAGATGCGCGATTTCACGCCTGCCGTTCCGTATTCGGGGGGGGCGCGGCGTATGGTCGCCTTCTCCGCGCCATGCCGGGACCAGACGACTCGGGGAGCACCGCATCCTCGATCAGATTCGAGGCGCCCCCCGTCGAGGCCGAGATCCGGTTTATCGGGAGGCCAAGTCCGGGAACCATGCGCCGTGCAAGCCTTGGGGCACGCGTTGTGGAAGGCCGATCACGGCGATCGGTTCCTCCTCGATGCGCGCCGCGTCGAGCAGCGCGAGGGCGCTGGTGCCCGTCGCGCGATCATAGAGGAAGGTCGCGAGCCAGCCTGCGTCGTCGGCCTCGCCGCCGGGGATGAACACGGCCTCGCCGGCGATCCGGTCTCCGAAGTCGTGGCGGGTCATTCGGCCGGTTTCGGTATCGACCTTGAGGAGGCAATTGAAGGTAGCCGAGGGCGGGTTCGGCAGCTTCAGGCTGTCGGTGATCGTCGGGATGTAGACATGGCGGCTGGCGCGGGCGACGAGGCGGCCGTCGATGCGGGGGAATTCAACGGGGCCATCGAAGAGGGCGCTGTCCCTGACGGTGCCGGCGGCGGGGTCGATCACGAGCCGGTGGAGGCGCGGGGGCACATGCGCGCCACCGCCGCCATAGCCGAGGTTGAGCGCGCCGTGGCGGACGTAGTCGACGACGATCTCCGAGCCGCGGTTGAAACCGTTCGCGAAGTGGAAGACGAAGCAGGCCTCGGTCTCGATCCAGCGGACATCGCCGCCGTCGAGGTCGATGACGCCGATCCGGGTGCCGAGCGTCGGACGCCATTGCAGGAAGGGCTCGCCGTGCTGGGCCGCGGCCATGTCGAAGACCGCCGGGCCGATGACGAGCACGAGGTGCCGCTCGGTCAGCACGAAGTCGTGGATCATGCTGGGATTGGCGAGCGTCACCGGGAAGCTGCGGCGCAGGCGCCCGGCGGGGTCGATGTGGTGGATGGTGACGGTCGGGCTCATCGCATCGTAGGCGACCGCGAAGAGATCGCCTGTCACGGGATGCACGCGGTTATGCGCGCCGAGTTCCAGCGGGTGGTTGGTGCCGGCGGTCCAGGGGCCGATGGTGTCGAGGTCGGGGGAGAGCTCCCACGCCGGCTCGACCTCGCCCAGCGCGAGCAGGTGGTCGCCGTGGCGCATCACGCCGATGAAGGCGCTGCACTTGTTGGGTGGCGCGTCGCCGAGCGCCTTCGGATCGGCCGGTGTCGGGTTCATCAGGCCGCCGAAGACGGTGTGGCCGGCCTTGTCCTCGATCTCGAAGCTCGCGGTGCGCACGAAGCGGTTGCGATAGCGCGCGCGGCCGTTGTCGAACCGGACGGAATGCACCATCCCGTCGCCTTCGAGCGGATAGGTGTAGGAGACCGGCTGAAAGCGCGGGTTCGGGCCGTTGCGCATGTAGGCGCCCGTCAGGCCCTCGGGGATCTTGCCGGATATCACCGGCAGGTCGGCGGTGTCGATCTCGGTGCCGACCGGGGCGAAGTTGCCGGAAAGGTGCGGGTCGTCCGACGTCCAGTTGATCGGGGCGGTGAGCGGCGCGGGCATGGATCGGTCTCCCTCGGAAGGTGACGGCGCGGATGTTCGGCTCACGAGTGTGATGGCGCATCCTTCCGCTCCGGCCAAGGAGGGAGAATACGCGGATTCACCCGTCAGTCACGCG
>JAMHVU010000076.1:0-7497 GCA_035911355.1 Sphingobium sp. | reverse complement strand
GGCGGCCGGGCACGGGGCTCCTCCAAAACAGAGAAAGCTCCCGAATAGCCCAACCGGCCGCGATCCCTCGCCGACGAGCGGCCACGGTTTGGCGGGGGCGGCTCTCCGGTCGGGCTACGCCCTCCCTCCGACCCGACCCCGCCAAACCGGTCTCATCCTGATCGACGCGCCCGTCTCATCCTGATCGACGCGCCAGTCTCGCCCGTCACCGGCGTGGTGGCTGCTCCCAGCAGGATGATGGAACGTGGTCCGTGGTGACGGCCACAAGCATCGAGAAGGAGCAGCCATGAAGTACTATGCCGGGATGGACGTGTCTCTGGAAGAGACGGCGATCTGCATCGTCGACGAGAGGGGCGCCATCGTGAAGGAGATGCGCGCGACCAGCGAGCCCGAGGCGTTGGCGGACGCCCTGTCCGCGGCTGGCTTGCCGCCGCTCGAGCGAGTCGGCTTTGAAGCCTGTTCCCTGACGGCGTGGCTGCACGACAGCCTGCGCGCGGCCGGCTGGCCGGCGCTGTGCATCGAGACGCGCCAGGCGAACGCGGCGATGAAGATCATGCCCAACAATACCGATCGCAACGACGCGCGCGCTGGCGCAGATCATGCGTACCGGCTGGTTTCGCCAGGTCCATGTGAAGTCGCGCCAGTCCCGGCTGTGGCGTTCGCTGCTGGTGGCCCGACGCACGGTGCTTAACGAGATGCGCGGCATCGAGAACGTGGCGCGCGCCGTGCTTCGTGAAGCGGGACTGAAGCTCGGGCGTCCTGCCCGGGCGCATTTCGAAGAACGTGTGCATGAACTCGCCGGGGACGATGATGCCGTGATGGCCATTGCCAGCCCCCTGCTCGCCGTGCTGCGTACGATGTGGGCGCAGCTGGAAGCGCTGACCCGCCAGGTGCTGGCCATCGTGCGAAACGAGGCGACCTGCCGCCGCCTGATGACCGTGCCTGGCGTCGGACCGATCACGGCGCTCGCCTTCCGCGCCACCGTCGATGATCCGGATCGCTTCGCGAAGTCCCGCGCTGTCGGCGCCCATCTCGGCCTGACGCCAGCACGATATCAATCGGGAGAGACCGACATCCAGGGCAGGATCAGTCGTTGCGGGGACGAGCTCGCACGCACCGCGCTCTACGAGGCGGCGCACACCCTGCTTGTGCGCAGCAAGAAATGGTCCAGCCTGCGCGCCTGGGGAATGATGGTGGCCCGCCGTCGCGGCATGGCCCGCGCCCGCGTCGCCGTGGCCCGAAAGCTCGGCGTTATTCTGCATCGTATGTGGCGCGACGGCGCTGACTTCCGCTTTGGTCAAGATCCAGCCACGGCCGCCGCCTAAGGCCAACCAAAAGGAGACCGAAAAAAGCCCCGATAGGCGCATCCGACCGCGCCACCGAGATCGTTCCCATGGGGACGATGGGAGCGGCGATCCCGTTGAGAGTCTCGACCGCGACGACCCGTGTCGCCGACGCCGTGAAACAGATTGGGACGCCACGCTCTTCTGACCCCATCATGCGGCGGCCCCGCGCCGACCGCGAAGAGAAGCGTGAGACCCATGGGCGCGATGACAGAAGACCGGAGGAGAGAGCACGGAGCAGCTTGACCCGATCAACCCCAACCAGAGAAGACTCTTAGAAAGCCGAACGCGGAATGCAGGCGTTTCTCGTTATAGACCTCCTCGATGGAGGCAGGAAGGTCGGCGGCGACTTCTTAGAAGGTCTTGTAGGCCATGCGGTAGACCTCCTCGACCTTCAGGGTTTTCATGAAACTCTCGGCCTTGAGGTTGTCGTAGGTTCATTGAGCCGAAGAAGCCGTGGCGGCTGAGCAGGATGCGATGCGGTCAGAAGCGCACGGCGATCCCGGTCGGAATGGAACACGCAGCCGGGATTGAGGCGCCGGAAGGCGATCGACGCTTTCAGCGCCGCCGTGGCGAGTCGGGTGTCGATCTTGCGGTCGAAGGCGTAACCCACGACCCTGCGCGACCATGTAACGACCCAGTGAAAAAACTGCTCATGCTACAAGGGAAGAGGTAGCGATGAGTATGACGATGGACGACCCGATCAGGCGATGGACGGCGAGGCATGCGTCGGCAAACCCGGCGCGCTTCACCGACATTAGAGCGAAAAATTTGACGCTCCGCTTTCGGTCGCCGATATTGGTGTTCATTGCCGGGGGATGGCGAAAGAGGCGGAGCGTGAATGATAATCTCTGATGGCCAAGCAATCGAGCTGATCTGCCGTAGGCTGATGGACCGCGAGGACATCTGGTGGAGCCGATTGATCTGTCCGGGGGCGTGGGAAGTAATTTCGGACGGGGAGGCGGAAGCATTCCTAACACACTGGATCGCCACGGACCGACAAAGCGATAGGCCGCCCTTCGCACTCCTATATCCGCCACTAGGCATCCGCCGTCTTGTGCTGGACTTTGCGTCCATCACGCTCTGGCAAGTTGCCGTCGATCTGCGTTTCAGCGTCGGTTCGGTCGATCTGGTGGAACGGCCGGCTGCACGTCAGCCCAAGCTTGGCACGCGTGAAGGCCTGACGGGGCTGAATGATCTGCGCCCGTTAGCCTTGACGAACGGAGAGGATAGGAGCCAGCCTAGGTCGATTCCAGAAGGATTGCAGGATCTGCTGGACTCCAGAGGCGCAGACGGCACACCGCCAACGCTATTGAGATACCTTCACGAGCAGGTAGACGGTGTGCTACCCGCGCTTGAACCCGCCGCGAAGAAGGCTGCCGACAGCCTTGCCCCGTCGGAGATTGCGCCGCGCTTCGGGGCAAGTTTCGACCTGACGCGGCCGGAGGATGCGGTAGTCTGGACCATGCTAATGCTGAGCCTGTCCCGTCGCGCCGCGAGTCGGCTGTGCGTGGTCGATCCCGCGTGCCCGACGGCGGCGGTACCTGCAGGCCCGCATGACATCGCGCTCGACCTTTCGGCATTGCCAGTAGTGCGTCCGAAGGCTCATGCGAAGGGCGATAGCTGGCAGGTGAGCTGCGATGTCTGGGTGGGTGCCGCGATTTGGCGCATTGTTACCAATACCGACGCCCAAGGGGTTGTGCAGCTCACCGATGTCGATTGGCTGGCGGATGCGACCACTAGCCCCGCCGAAGGCCGCATCGGCCCCGTGCGATTCTTTGACCTCAATATTCCGGGAATGCCGGCCGCCGGAAGCTAGGTGCTGCCGTCGCGCGCCGCGTCTTTCCAGGGCCGCACCCCGCATAAGCGCGGGTTGGGGGAGAATCCGAAGAACGGGTCCGGCATTTTCCACGGCAGATCATAACGCCGGGGCAGTTCTGCCTCGATCCGGTCGACAATTTCTCGTCGTTCTAGGATGCCCGCACAGCGAAGGACGTCCTTCACGAGACGATTGTCCCTTGGAAGGGCGAGATCGAAGCACTCCGCGACCGCAGCTTCCAGAAGAGAAAATGCATCGTTCGAGCCCGACAGAACCGCCAACCGTAGACGCGCAACAGCGATCCAGCATCGGTGACCTCGGCAGAAACGGTCCTGAAAATGCATAATATAGGTGTCGATCGATGATTGGATCTCTTCGATGCTCTCGGGTGGCACGCCCTCAATGTGTTCGGCGACTTCTAGGGCCAAGGAAATTTGAAACTGCTGGAGGGTCTCATTAAGATCGAGCTGCGCCCAACCTTCCATCCCATCCAGCCTTTCCTGAAGCTGCTGCGCCCGTTTAAGCTGCCCGCGATCCAGAAATGCCTCGAGAAGGAGGAACAGAGCCACTCGAAGTTCACGCGAATCCCCATCCCTGAATAAGGCATCGATGGTGTCGAGGACCGTCTCTTCCGTCCAACCGGCTGAGGACATATGCTTGAATCTGACAAATAGATTCCAACTAAGAAGTATGTGGCCTGGATATAATGACGAAATAGTCAGCAGAAATTCATTGAACGGAATCAGATCAGAATTCAATTCTGCCCCGAAATATTTGATACTTTCTGTTAGGAACTGACCAGATAGAGCATGCGCGTTTGGATCGTAACCTATTGCTTTGAAACGCGCCCACAGATCGCAGAGGGCAATATGGCGCTCGCGATAATCTAGAACTGGTAACGTACACAGAAGCCGGCCCCATTCGGCATCGAGCTCACTTCTTTCGTTCGTGCCCAGCTTGGCGGACGATACCGCCGCGTCCGTTGACAGCCGATTGCGAACCAGCGCGATAAGGGCGTCAGCACATGCGATGGCGCGGTCATTCTGTCCAAAAAGTCGGAGAATGTCGGCACCGCACCGAAAAACTTCCTCGGCCTCCGCAATCTCCTCGATCGGCGTTTCGGCTACAAGCGTTCCGTCCTTCAGTCCGAATCTCAGAAAAAATAAAACAAACTCAAGATGTTGTCCGTATAATCCGTACTTGTGGTAGTTATTGCGAAATGGCGCGAAGAGCTTCCATGCGCGCGCGTAGCGTTCGGCTTCGATCGCGACCCGGGTGACGACAAGAACCCTTGCTTCAAGGTCGAAGACAGTGGGCGATACGACACCGCGCCCGACACCGCCAAACAAGTGCTCCTCGAAATCCTCGTCGATGAACTCGGCGCTTTCCTTAAGCGACTTTAAGTTCGTATTAGTCCAGTAACCGCGGCACACGGGATGCATGGAGTAAAAAGTCTCCCGGTGTCCTTCGTCGGGCGCCATGCGCCGCGCCGAATGGATCAGTCCGCGTTTCCTCCTCAGATGATCGAGTGCGTAGGAAACAGCATCTTGGCTGTATCCCTTGCGCAGCGCCGCAGCCTCAATGAAATCTCTGGGCATGGCAATGTCCGATACTGTGATAATATCAAGGACGAAGCGCTCGCAGTCCGTCAGGTCGTCGAAGACATAGAATAAGATATGGGTTCGGCGCTGGATGGCGAATTCGAGGATGTTCTGGTCTGGGTAACGGGCGATGTAGGCATCGAGATTGCCGAGCGCGATGTCGTCGCAGAGCACACAGTTGGCGAACATGGTCAGAATCAAAGGATGGCGGATCACCGGTGAAGCCAAGAGCGCCTTTAATGTTTTCTCCGTCGCCTTAACACCAAAATCATCTAGCAGTTCGCGCGCGGACGTAGGGGCTAGTTCTTCCAGAATGATCTCGTCGAGTTTGCCAATCAACCGCTCTTGTCCGCGCGATAGGCGCACGAAGGCGGTCGGAATCTCCCGTGTGGTGATCAGTATCTTGGCGAGGTTCGATTGAATGAAATCGACTAGGTTTGCACCGCCGGCGGTATCCCTGAATTGGGCGAAGTCGTGGAGCACATCATGCGATTCTTCGGTTGCGTAGGCTCTGCTGGCCTCGCCGAATGAAGCTCCCAAGTCGCTGGCCGCGGCAGGCTTGCGGCCGATGTAGCCTACAAATTCGGCTTCGAGCCCGTCGAGGATGACAAGCGGCTTGTGCTTAAGACCTTCTAGATAGTGTTCAACGGCCGTCCAGTCGCTGTCTTCGGGTCCGATCACCTGTCGCCGTCTGGGTGCCACATGCGGCTCCAGCCAGCCGCGGAGCTTTCGAGCAAAGAGTCGGAGAGAGTGATCGCCGGCATAGAAACTAAACCAGAAGATGCCCGAAATTGGAGCTGACTCTAGTGTTTCGGACAAGGTGTCGAGCCAGCGCCATGCCAGTGACGTCTTGCCCATGCCTCCGATCGCGCGGATCATCAGGCCGGACTGGGCGGCATCGGCTAGCCAGTGGTCCAGCTTTTCGAGTTCGACTGTCCGACCGTACAATGTTTCGCGGTCCATGCCGTCGAAGACGGGGTAGTCCGCGCGGGGTAGGATCAGGTTCTCGACCGGCGCCGACGGAGTCACGGGTGTCGCGGCTACAACGCCGGGCAAGTGAGCATCAAGTGCCGCCTGAAGCGTCACGTTGAACTGCTCCCAGCTTGCGAACTCCTGCAACATGAATCCTGCGCTTTTTTGGGCGTCGGTCACCTTCCGGCGAAGTCGCGTGATCTCCGCGTCAAGCGTATCGACATCTTCCCGGCGGAAAAGCTTCTTGTTCGTGGCAACGAACGCCAGGATCGGTATGCCACTGTCGATTGCCGCGTCGAATTCGGCTTCAGTATAGCTGCGCCCCATCTGGTCCCCCTCGATGGCAGAGCCAAACCGGAAACCAAGGCATAGGACGAACAGATCCGATGATCGGACTCGGTCAAGGCAAGTTTCTAGAGGGGGGGCTGGCGCTGCGCCGGTAGTTTCCGTCCGCAGGACCCGGATATCACCGTACTGACGAAGAGGTACTGTCCTTGCCAGATGCTCTGCCAAGTCGCGGGCCTTGGAGAAACCTCCATGCGGGCTGCTTACAAAAATAGATGGTCCCAAGGTGCATTCCGTGATCAAAATGTTGCGAGGTCACACACAAGGCCTTCACTACACGTTAGCAGTGATCTCTTGCGACACAAGCGGATTGAAGAGAGCCGAGACCGATGTGGCCCCTACCGACCTACACCGAAGCAGCTTGGGAATTCACACCCGGAAAGGCGGAACACGACGCACGAGACACAATCCTGACCGATGGCCGCTTGGTGTGCGAGGATGGGTGGAAACTGGCGTGCGAGATACGCGCAACGCGTTTCATTCGATATCCCTTCTATCCAGGCGCCTTTTCGATTGAGATTCAGGTCGATCTTCCATTTGGGGAGGGTCGCGCGGTGGGCGCTTGGCTGGTCGTCGAAAACGCTCCTGCGGACGGCTTGGCAATCAATGGAGAAGCCGAGTACAGCGACGACGGAGGCGACGGGGACGAAGGGTTGCAGGCGACCTACTTTCTCAATGGGACAAGCCCGCCAATCCATGAGGCAAACGCTAAGCTGCCTGTGTCGATTCTCGACGAGGAAACCGCCGAGGCCTATCTGAAGTTCTTCTGCGCGCATGTATGGTCAGACGCGGGAGGATTCTGGATCGTCTCGGGCCGTAGCGACATCCCATTTCACGCCTATCCGCATCTCGCGGTACATGAAGCGTCACTGGCGGCAATCCAGGGCCCAGAATACCAGGGCATGAGTGACGACGGGCAGTTTCTATTCAGGGCGTGGGTCTGCTATGGGGGAGCTTTGTTTGTAGCCCATTTTGCAGTGCAGAGAAGCGGCATGATCGAAATGCTCGACGACAAGATGGTCATCGAATCGATGGGGGCTCCGCAGGATAGGAGGATAGGAGGCCTTCGTGCTTATTAGCCTGAATGTTTAGTTCCGGCGTGTCTTGATGTGCTGTGACCCCCGTCTTTCATCCGGCTGAAGCTGGAGCCCCGTGGTCAATTGCGCTGACCCCGAAGGCTGGACCGCCCGGTTCTGGAAATCCCGGGCTTCGTCATGACTGGTCTGCCCCCAGAAAAGTGGTCCTCCCTGAGGTAGGCTTTTGAGCCTTTGGAGGATGCCAGGAATGCCGCAGAAGAAGCACAAGCCCGAAGAAATCGTCGCGAAGCTGAGGCAGGTCGACGTGCTGTTGTCGCAGGGCCGCCCGGTTGCGGAGGCGATCCGGGCGATCAGCGTGACGCCGTTTACCTACTACCGCT
>JAMHVU010000075.1:0-1369 GCA_035911355.1 Sphingobium sp. | reverse complement strand
AGCGGTAGTAGGTAAACGGCGTCACGCTGATCGCCCGGATCGCCTCCGCAACCGGGCGGCCCTGCGACAACAGCACGTCGACCTGCCTCAGCTTCGCGACGATTTCTTCGGGCTTGTGCTTCTTCTGCGGCATTCCTGGCATCCTCCAAAGGCTCAAAAGCCTACCTCAGGGAGGACCACTTTTCTGGGGGCAGACCAGTCTTGCTCGAGCGGGCCGGGCCGGCGAAGGCGAGCGCCTCGAAGCGTCGCGATCCGACCATGTCCATTGGCTCGACCATGTAGGGCGCGACGTCGTTGCGCCACGGCACCCAATGCCCGCCCGCCTCGACCATGCGTCGGGTCGCCGCCTCGGAAATGCTGGTCCGCGCCGGAGGCGCCAGCGCCGGCAGCGCCGCCCGCACGACCTCGGCGGCCGAGCGCAGCGGGGGCAGAGCCGTGCCCGCAGCGAACCGAAGCTCACGTTCACGAAGCATTGTTCGGGGCTCCGAAATGAGACAGCTGAGGCAACGCGCGGCGGCGTCGCCTTACGAGAAGGCGACAAGGATTAGGTGCTGCAGCGGCAGTCCGACAGCGATGACGAATGCGACCAGGGCCACGACGTACAGAAAGGCGGCGACGGCTGTCTGTTTGCCGGACAGCGAATGACAGTGCGCCAGAACCCGAAACGCGATGACCATTGCGCAGATGAGCACGATGGTCCCCGCTAGCCCTGCCAGAAACGCCATGAAGAAGTCGCGATCCCATTCGGGCAGAAGCAACTTCGAGAATGACTGGTCAGGACCCTTCAGCAGGATCAAGGCATATTTCGCATAGGGAAGCTGCAGGATCGCGGCGATCGGAAAGAACGCCGAAATGAAGCAGTAAATCGCCACGCTTGTAGTCAACGTGGCTTTGCCACCGACGAGGGTCAGACAGAAATGGGCTATAGCCGCGTAAGCGATCCAAAGCACGAAATTCGTCATGACGGAGGAGATCAGGTAGGTCGAAGACTGGTATTTGAAACCAAGAACGGCGGCGACCGGGAGCTCGATCACAACGCAAACGACGGCCATGGAGAAGAGGAATTTGATCGCGTACCGGCTCGTCGCCTCATCGTCCTCGATTTCGCTGAAGGCCTTCGACCGCTTTGTGATCACGACAGCCCAAGTCTTCGCAAACGCATCGGCGTTCGTGGCCTGCCCCCATTGGGTGGCCCGGTTCAAGTCTAATGCATGATGGGCTTTGCGGCCACGGTTGAAGAGGCCGGAGCTCCCGGCCAGAGCAGGGCGGCCGGCGCGGGCGGCATGTAGCCGAGGCTCGAATGCGGGCGCAGGGTATTGTAGTGCCGGCGCCAGCTTTCGATGACGATCTTCGCCTCGGCGAGACTGTA
>JAMHVU010000074.1:0-1207 GCA_035911355.1 Sphingobium sp. | reverse complement strand
GCGGGTCTCCCGCACCACGCAAACCCGAACCTGCCCCGGATAAGTCGCCTCATCCTCGATCTTCCGTGCCACATCGCGCGACAGCAGTACCGCCTGCTCGTCGCTCACCTT
Source organism: Sphingobium sp. (assembly GCA_035911355.1). Classification (GTDB taxonomy): domain Bacteria; phylum Pseudomonadota; class Alphaproteobacteria; order Sphingomonadales; family Sphingomonadaceae; genus Sphingobium. Next base: position 1,096 of record JAMHVU010000074.1, on the reverse strand, counting down.
GTCATTCTCTACAAAAATCCGCACTTCGCGACCGGCCTGAATCGCATACGCCTTATCGACGCCTGGGTGGCTCGTACACAGCTTCTCCAGAGCATGCAGCCGCTGGATATACGACTCCAAGAGCTCGCGCCTGGCGCCGGGCCGCTGCGCCGACAGTACGTTCGCCGCATCGACCAGGTAGTCCAGCATCGTCTGCGGCGGTCGCTCATTGTGGTGACTGGCCACGGCATCCACGATGCGCGGCTGCTCGCCCAGCTTCTTACACAGCGCCGCCCCGACTGCACTGTGCGAGCCCTCAGCCTCTTGATCGAGCGCCCGCCCAATGTCGTGCAAGAGCCCCGCGCGCCGCGCTTGCTTGACGTTCTGGCCCAGCTCCGCCGCCATGGCGCCCGCCAGCCAGCCCACTTCGATGCTGTGCTGCAGCAGGTTTTGCGCGCCCGAGCTGCGAAACTTCAGCTTGCCCAGCGTGCGCAGTAGCTCCGGGTGCATCTTGTGTAGGCCCAGGTCAAATGCCGCTTGCTCGCCGGCTTCTTTGCACTGCAGCTCCACTTCCTCGGCGCACTTTTGGACTGCTTCTTCGATCCGCGTCGGGTGAATGCGTCCGTCGGTGATCAGCCGCGACAGCGCCAGCCGGGCAATCTCGCGCCGGACCGGGTTAAAGCAGCTGATGATGACCGCTTCGGGTGTGTCATCGATGATGAGGTCGATGCCGGTGGCCGCCTCCAGCGCGCGGATGTTGCGACCCTCGCGCCCGATGATGCGGCCCTTCATGTCGTCTGAAGGCAGCGGCACTACGCTGACGGTGCGCTCGGCCACGTACTCACCGGCGTAGCGCTGGATGGCGGTGGCGATGATGCTCTTAGAGCGCTCCTCCGCCTGGGCCCGCGTCTCGTCTTCGATGCGCTTGATGTCGGCGGCGGCTTGGCGGCGAGCCTCGTCTTTGACCTCTTCGCTGATGCGGGCGCGCGCTTGCTCAGCGGTGAGGCCCGCAATCTGCTCCAGTCGCGCTTTGGCTTGCTCGGCGGCATCCTCGGCGCGCTTGGCGGTGGCTTCGGCGCTCTGCTCGCGGCTCTGCAGCGTCTTTTCGCGCCGGTTC
>JAMHVU010000073.1:0-191049 GCA_035911355.1 Sphingobium sp. | reverse complement strand
CTGTGCCGGGCCAATGGACACCACCACGATCTCGGTTGCCTTGCCGGCCTCTTTCAGGCGCAGGGCCTCTTCCACCGCGATCTCGTCGAACGGGTTCATCGACATCTTGATATTGGCCAGTTCGACGCCGGAACCATCCGACTTCACACGGACCTTCACATTGTAATCAACCACCCGTTTAACGGGCACCAAAATCTTCATGGCGTTTCCTCTTTGCCGCGCTGGCGTGACATCCGTTTCAGGAGCCCGGATGGGCGCGCGCCAGAATGGAGCGGGCACGGATGCGGACGGGTTCATCCACCATGGCTCCGTCGACGGCAGCGGCACCATCGCCGCTGGCCAGAACCTTGTGCGCCCACGCGATTTCCGCCTCATCCGGCATGAAGCCGGTGCGGATCGGATCAATCTGGCGCGGATGAATGGTCAGCTTTCCTCCAAATCCCAGTTCGCGCGCATGGCGGGCATCACTTTTAGCGACCGAGGGATCGTTGATGTCGGTCGTCACGCCATCCAGTGGTGCCGGTAGGCCACCGAGGCGGGAGGCGAGAACAAGCGTGCTGCGGGCATGGAGAAGGGCATCGCGGGTGTGGGCGCAGCCGATATCAGCACAAAAGTCGATGGAGCCAAATGCAAGGCGGGCAATGCCCGGGGCCGATGCAATCTGCTGTGCGCGTGCCAGCCCGAGGGCTGTTTCCACCAGCGCGATGACAGCAATGTCCGTACCGAGCCGATGTGTAATCCGTGCCAGCCCGTCCGGGTCTTCCGCCTTCGGCACGATGACAGTGGCAGGACGAAGCGCGGCCACGGCCGCAAGGTCTTCATCATGCCATGCCGTTTCTGCCCCGTTGATACGCACCAGCACCGGGACAGCTCCGAAACCGGACCGCAAAGCGCTCCGGGCCTGCTGCTTGGCTTCAACTGGCACCGCATCCTCAAGATCGAGGATGACGGCATCCGCGCCGGATGCCGCGGCCTTCTCGAAACGCTCCGGCCGGTTGGCCGGAACGAACAGGGGGGAGATGATATCAGGCAGGTTGCTCATCACCAGAACGCCTCCCCGGTCATGGCGAAGGGGCCACCCTGCCGGGCCGTCCACAGCACCATTTTGTCTTCATCCAGTCGTGCGTTCAGCGTGTAGGGCTCGATGTCGAAAAGCGGAGACAAACCACGGAAACTGAAGCGGGCGGGGGCGCTGCCTTTCGTTTCTGCGGCAAAGTTGAACAATTGGGTCGCCAGCAGAGGGCCATGCACGATGAGGCCGGGATAGCCTTCCACCTGTGTCGCATAGGGCTGGTCATAATGAATGCGATGGCCGTTGAAGGTCAGCGCCGAATAGCGGAATAGCAGTGGCGGGGTGGGCGTGACCTCCTGCACATGAGTGCCGACAGGGGCGGGCTCTGGCGTGGGCTTGGCCGGGCCGCCCGGACTATCGAGGTCGCGATAGACCACATCCTGTATTTCTTCGAGGACAGGGCGGCCATCAACCTCAATAAGATGCTCGACCTTGACGAAGCACAGCCGGCCGCTGCGTCCCGATTTCAACGCCACATCCAGAATGCGGGAGACGCGCTGCACGCTGTCACCCACGCGCAGGTCACCGTGAAACGTGATATTGCCGCCGGCCCACATACGACGGGGCAGAGGCACCGGAGGCAAAAACCCGCCCCGTCGGGGGTGGCCATCTGGCCCTAGGGCGGAGCCGGGCGCTGCCGGCTGGGCAAGGCAGAAGTGAATGAGGCGGGGGGCGATTTCGCCTTTTTCCAGTGCGCCTTCCGGCAGTTCGAGGGTTGCGCGATACTTGCGGACGAGATCTGCTGTCAGCACATCGTGCAGGCGCTCCTCGCGACCGATCCAGCTCTGGAGATGACCGACATCCAGCTCTTCACTCATGGCTGATCCTCCGGCACTAAAACCTGTATTCCGGCGAGCGCCCGGTGTGCCCCGATCGCGGGAACCGGGCCATAGTGCCGGTTCTCCCCGCGAAAAATCGGCGCGGGGGCGGGAAGGGCCACCGGGCCACGTTCGGTTTCCACGGTGATGCGGCGCAGGTGCGGATGCTTCGAGAGTGCGGCCATGTCATTGACGGAGGCGAAGGCCACATCCGCCCGTGTGAGTGCCTCTACGGCTTCCGGTGCGGAACGGCGGCCAAAGCTTTCTGCAACCACCGCATCCGTCGCCGCGCGGTTTGACACGCGTGCCAGATTGGTTCTGAAACGCGGGTCCTCGATGAGGGCTGTATCGTTCAGGAATTCCTTGCAGAACTTGGCCCATTCGCGATCGCTCTGGATCGAGATCAGGATGTCCGTGCCCTCACGGGTGCGAAACACGCTGTAGGGCGCGATGGACGGGTGCGCGAGCCCTAGCCGCTGTGGTGACTTGCCCCCTTCCTCATGCAGGAGCGGCACGGCGAGCCAGTCTGCCATCACATCGAACATGGAGATGCGGATATCCGCCCCCTGTCCGGTGATGGCGCGCCCGACCAGCGCCTCCAGAACCGCAGCATGTGCGGTCGCCCCGGTGGCGATATCGACGATGGAGATGCCGACCCGGGCCGAACCCTCCGGTCCTCCCGTGATCGAGGACAGGCCGGATTCCGCCTGCACGAGAAGATCATAGGCCTTGCGCTCAGAGAGTGGGCCATCATCGCCATAGCCGCTGATGGAGCAGATGACGAGGCGCGGATACTGCTGGCGCAGATCTTCCTGTGCGAAGCCAAGCCGCGCCAGAGCGCCGGGCTTCAGGTTCTGCACCAGAACGTCCGCCTCTTCGAGCAGGGCGCGCACGGTCTGCTTGCCCTCCGCCGAGGTGAGGTCGACAACGATGGATTCCTTGCCCCGGTTCAGCCAGACAAAATAGCTGCTCTGGCTGGCCGCGACATCATCATAGCCGCGTGCGAAATCGCCTTCCGGGCGCTCGACCTTGATAACGCGCGCACCCGCATCCGCAAGGCGCGAGGTGCAGAAAGGGGCGGCCACGGCCTGCTCGATGGCAAGCACGGTGAGGCCTGAGAGGGGAAGAGGGGAGGATGCCGGCATCAGAATGACCTCGGCAGGCCCAGCACATGCTCGGCCACATAAGAGAGAATGAGATTGGTTGAGATCGGGGCCACCTGATACAGGCGCGTCTCGCGGAATTTGCGTTCCACGTCATATTCGCAGGCGAAGCCGAACCCGCCGTGGAACTGCAGGCAGGCATTGGCGGCCTCCCAGGAAGCTTTTGCCGCCAGATACTTGGCCATATTGGCCTGCGTGCCGCAGGGCTCGTGCGCATCATAAAGACGGCAGGCCTCGAAACGCATGAGATTGGCGGCTTCCACCTCGATGAAGGCTTCCGCGATGGGAAACTGCACGCCCTGATTCTGGCCGATGGGACGGCCGAACACCACGCGCTCCTTCGTGTACTGCGTCACCTTGTCGATGAACCAGTAGCCATCACCGATACACTCGGCCGCGATCAGAGTGCGCTCGGCATTGAGCCCGGTCAGGATATATTTGAACCCCTGTCCTTCTTCGCCAATCAGGTTTTCTTCCGGAATTTCCAGATTGTCGAAGAACAGTTCATTGGTCTCGTGGTTCACCATGTTGAGGATGGGCTGAACCGTCATTCCCTTTTTCATCGCCTCCTTGATATCGACAATGAAAATGGAGAGGCCTTCCGATTTTTTCTTCACCTGATCGAGCGGCGTGGTGCGTGCCAGAAGAATCATCAGGTCCGAGTGCTGGATGCGAGAGATCCAGACCTTCTGGCCGTTGATGACATAGCGGTCTCCCTTCTTGACGGCCGTTGTCTTGATTTTCGTGGTGTCGGTGCCGGTCGTGGGTTCGGTGACGCCCATGGACTGCAAACGCAGTTCGCCCGCCGCAATCTTTGGCAGATACTTGCGACGCTGTTCCTCGGAACCATGGCGCACCAGAGTATTCATATTATACATCTGGCCATGGCAGGCACCGGAATTTCCGCCCGCCCTGTTGATTTCTTCCATGATGACAGAGGCTTCCGTCAGGCCAAGGCCGGAGCCGCCATACTCCTCGGGAATAAGCGCCGCCATCCAGCCCGCCTTGGTCAGGGCATCCACGAATTCTTCGGGATATCCGCGCTCTTCATCTATCCTGCGATGGTAATCTGCAGGAAAATCTTCGCATAGCGCACGCACCGCTTCGCGGATGTCCTGAAACTGTTCGCTCCCGATGGTTTTCATTTTTATCCTCGAAGCTGGAAATGTGCGCCCTTTGAACGGGCGGCCTTCATGCAAAGACTGAGATGCCGGTCATTCGCTGCTGCTCGGGGCATTAGTTGGCCGGCTGTTCCATTCCTTCACTGTCGTAACATCGCGATGCGCTATTCATGAAAGTGATTAAAGTGATCGCGTGTATCGCGAAAACATCTACCTCTGCGCGGAGGCGTCTTCTGTTCGCGATGTGACGTGTTCAGGCTGCATTTTCTCCACGATACGGGCGCGCCACAGGGCCGGGCCCAGTGTGTGAATGGATTGGCCGGTGGCATCCACCGCCACCGTTACGGGCATGTCCTCCACCGTGAATTCATGGATGGCCTCCATCCCGAGATCCTCGAACGCCACCACATGTGCGGCCTTGATTGCCTTTGAGACGAGATATGCGGCACCGCCTATGGCGATCAGATAGGCTGCCTGATGCCGGGCGATGGCGGCAATCGCATCCGGGCCGCGTTCGGCTTTGCCCACCATGGCGAGCAAACCTGTCGCTTCGAGAATTTCCGGTGTGAAGGGATCCATCCGGGTGGCGGTTGTGGGGCCGGCCGGTCCCACGGCCTCATCCCTCACGGCATCCACAGGGCCGACATAATAAATGACCCGCCCGGCAAGACTGACGGGAAGATCCTGCCCCGTGCGCAGCATCTCGACCATGCGCAGATGCGCAGCGTCGCGTCCGGTTAGCATCTGTCCGTTCAGCAACAGATTTTCGCCAGGTTTCCAGCGCGCCACCTCTTCGCGGGTCAGTCGATTCAGATCGACACGGCGGGCATCCGTTGCTGCCGCGTCCTGCGCAATCTGCGGCCAGATGGATAGATCTGGCGGCTCCAGCCGCACCGGACCGCTGCCATCGAGAATGATGGTGGCATGGCGATTGGCTGCGCACTGGGGAATGAGGGCTACCGGCTTGGATGCGGCATGGGTGGGATAGGTGGCGATTTTCACATCCACCACCGTCGTCAGCCCGCCCAGTCCCTGAGCTCCTATGCCGAGCGCGTTGATTTTCTCGTAAAGTTCAACACGCAGTTCCTCGAGAGGTGAGTTCGGCCCCCTGCGCAGCAGATCGCCCATGTCGATCTCCTCCAGCAGGGCTTCCTTTGCGAGCAGCATGGCTTTTTCCGCCGAACCGCCAACGCCAAGACCGACAATTCCCGGAGGGCACCAACCGGCGCCAAGTTCCGGTATGGTTTTCAGCACCCAGTCCACCACAGAGGCGGAAGGGTTCAAGGTGGCGAAGCGCGCCTTGTTCTCGGAACCGCCACCCTTTGCCGCAAGCGTGATCTCCAGCGTGCGGCCCGGTACCACCTCGACATGCACCACGGCAGGCGCATTGTCGCGGGTGTTGCGGCGGGCAAAAAGCGGGTCTTCCACCATGGAGGCACGCAGCGGATTGGCATCATCAAGATAGGCGCGGCGCACGCCGGCATGGATGAGATCTGCCAGCGCGCAGTCGGCATCAATGCGCACCTGCATGCCCAGCTTTACAAACGCGACGACCAGGCCGGTATCCTGACAGATCGGACGATGACCAAGAGCCGCCATGCGCGAATTGATGAGGATCTGCCCGATGGCGTCCTTCGCGGAAGCAGACTGTTCCCGCTCCCATGCCGCAGCAAGATGCGTGATGTAATCAGCCGGATGAAAACAGGAAATATATTGCAGGGCATCGGCCACGCTCGTGACCACATCCGCTGCGCGAATACGCACCATATCCTGCATGAGACCTCCATGCGGCATGCGGGTCCAATGGATGGAGCCCGTGTGTCTGAGCCGGGGATGCGCCGTGTACTGGTGGCGATGTCTTCAGGTGAAAATCAGTATTTCTGAAGTTTCGCAAAGAACATCCGCCGGTCCGGGAGGGTGCCGGCGGATGCTGAAGTTTCTTACATGCCGATCAGCCGCGGGAAGAACAGCGTGATGGACGGAATGTAGGTGATGAAGATGAGGAAGCCGAGCATGGCGAGCAGCCACGGCATCACTGCAACTGTCAGTTCCGAAATACCCATGCGGGTGATGCCGGAGGCGACATAGAGATTGAGGCCGACAGGTGGGTGGCAGACACCCACCTCCATGTTCACCACCATCATGATGCCGAAATGGACCGGATCAATCCCCAGCTTCACCGCCACCGGGGTCAGGATGGGGGCCGTGATGAGCATGATGGAGGAGGGCTCCATCACATTGCCAGCCAGCAGCAGCAGCAGGTTCACCATCAGCAGGAAGCCGATTGGCCCCAGACCGAGATCCACCATCCACTGCGTCATCGCCTGCGGAATGCCTTCGTTCGTCATGAGGAAGGAGAACAGCATGGCATTCGAGATGATGTAGAGCAACATCGCCGACATGTTGGCGCTGGACAGCAAAACCCGCGGCACATCACTCAGCTTCATGTCCTTGTAGACAAAAACAGAGATGATGAAGGCATAGACCGCACTGACCGCCGCAGCTTCTGTGGGCGTGAATGCGCCGGAGTAGATGCCGCCCATGACAATGACGATGAGCAGCAAGCCCCAGACGCTCTCCCGGAAGGCATTCCAGCGCGCAAGGGTGGAGGCTTTCGGCAGGCGGGGATAGTTGTGCTTGCGGGCCTGGTGCCAGGTCGTCACACCCAGAACCGCTGCCAGCAACAGGCCGGGTACCACACCGGCCATGAACAGGTCGCCGATAGAGGCGGAGGCAACCCGCTCGCCATCCGGACCTGTCATGTTGAGGCCGGTGGTGGCAACCGCATACATCACCATCACGATCGATGGCGGGATCAGCATGCCCAGAGAGCCGGATGTGGTGACGATGCCTGCTCCGAACCGGTTGGGAAAGCCATGCTGCACCATGGCGGGGAGGAGAATGGCGCCAATGGCGGCAACCGTCGCCGGAGAGGAACCCGAGACCGCCGCGAACAGCGCACAGGCCAGCACGCCGGCCATGCCCAGTCCGCCATGCCAGTGGCCGATGAGCGAGGTGGCGAAGTTGATCATGCGTTTCGCCACGCCACCATGGGTGAGGAACGTGCCGGCGAGGATGAAGAACGGGATCGCCATGATCTCGAACTTCTCGATGCCGGTGAACAGCTTCTGCGCGACGATATCGACCGGGATATTCGTCATGGTGAAGACGAAGCCCAGCACCGTCATGCCGAGCGCGATCGAAATCGGCATGCCCGTCAGCAGCAGCACCATGAACAGGCTGAAAATAATTAGGGCGCTCATCGATTGCCCTCCTTCGGGAACAGGTCGGACGTCTCGACGCCGGCTATATCCTCATCCAGCCCATCCACATGGGAGTGGTCGTGCACGGGCAATGCTCCGGTCCGCCAGAATGTCCAGGCGACCTGCAAAAAACGCAGACACATGAGGTAGGAGCCGAAGGGAATGGCGAGGTAGATGATCCAGGATGGCAGTTCCATCTCCGGGGTCATGTCACCGAAGGCATAGCGCGCCATCACGAATTTCAGGCCATAGGTGCCGACAACCGCGGTGAAGAACGCACCGGACAGAAGACCGAACAGGATCAGCCCCCCGCGCGAGCGCTCCCCCATCCGGTTGATGAGAACGTCGACACCCACATGGATGCCGGTGCGTACACCATAGGCCGCTCCAACTTTCGCCATCCACACGAACAGCAGGATGCAGGCTTCCTGTGTCCACCCCAGATTGAAGTGATAGACATATGGATAGAGCAGGCTTGTGCTCGCCGCATAGCGTTGACATACCGCGATGAAGATCAGTATCGTTGCCGACGCGATCAGAACAGATATCAGGACTTCTTCAAGGTGGTCCAGCGTGTGAAGTAGTGTTTTTCCAAGGCCGTCGGCGCGAGCCTTTATTGTCATATATACAATAAATGAGATGCCGATAATGGCGATCATTATGTATAGTTTTTCCAGCGATTCATCCATCATCGCTCTCCCGGCCAAAAAAATCCCGTTGCCATGCCGTTTCCACGCTCATGGTCTGTTGGCATTCATGCCAATCGGTCATGGAAGGTGGCGCGTGAGCCGCAGCTCACGCGCATCGGATCATTGCCGGGTGGGCTGGGTATCCTTCAGGACCATATCGATGGTCTCCTGACCGATCCGCTTGGACATCTGCTCATAGACAGGCTCAAGCGCCTTACGGAATTCTTCTGTGGCTTCGGGAGTCGGGGTCGCAATATTGATTTTCCCGGACTTCTTCATGGTTTCCAGCGCGTCGTCATTGTCTTTCTGGGCGACGGAATTGGCATAAACCGTTGACTCGGCCATGGCCTTTTCAAGCTGGGTGCGCACATCATCCGGCAGGCCTTCCCAGAAAGCCTTGTTCACGATGACAGCATAGCCGATATAACCGTGATTGGTTTCAAGTCCATGCTTCTGAACCTCATAGTGGTTCTGCGTGAACATGTTGGATGGCGTGTTTTCCGATCCGTCAACGACGCCGGTCTGCATGCCCTGATACACTTCAGAGAAGGCCATAACCTGAGGCAGTGCGCCGAGAGCGCGGAACTGGGCCTCAAGAACCTTGGATGACTGAATGCGCATCTTCAGGCCGCGGAAGTCATCGGGCTTGGCGATCGGCGAGTTGGCGCTCATGATCTTGAAGCCATTATCCCAATAGGCCAGCCCCTTGATGCCTTTGGGCTCCAGCTTGTCCAGCAGCTTCTTGCCGGTTTCACCCTCGGTTACACGACGCAGGGCTTCCTTGTCCGGGAAAATATAGGGCAGGTCAAAGACCTCGAATTCGCGCACGCCCAGAGGGCCGAACTTGGCAAGGGAGGGGGCCAGCATCTGTACCGCACCGAGCTGAAGCGCCTCCATCTCCTCCTTGTCCTTGTAGAGCTGGGAGTTGGGATAGATTTCAACCTTCACCTTGCCGTCTGTATATTTCTCGGCAAGTTCCTTGAACTTCTCCGCCCCCCGCCCCTTGGGTGTATCGGCGGTGGTGACATGGCTGAACTTGATAACCGTCTGCGCGAATGCAGCAGGTGTGCTGACCAGTGTCGCCGTGGCGAATAGCGCACTGAGAATGATGTTCTTCATGGTTCGTTCCTCCCCTTTATTGTTTTGATATGCCTTTGCCCTCTTGTGGGGACATGCTGGCATCATGCGCGAGCCGGATGGTCCAGCCTCGGGAATTGAACTGTTGCAAACCGGGTGGGCCAGAACCAAAGACTATTTAAAGCTGGTTCCAATCACATTTTGTTATGGCAAGCGGCAGCGCTCGCAGGTGCCATGCGGCAAACTCATATTATGCTTGTGTTTTGAGACGGTAATCGATGGTGCCCCAATTCGCCTTTCATTGGGCCACAAAGTCTTCGCTTATGTTCTTTGGGCCGGATCGTCCTGGGTGTGAGCCAGTGTTGCTGGCCATGATCCGTCCCGCACGAGACGAATCAGGGTTGTATGGGCCAGTTCCTCAATCGCGCGCACGGCATTGGAGAGGGGGCGGTCACATGGGCGGACAAGGTGCAGGTAGCGCGAAAGTACAGGCTCACCGATGGGCCATTGGCGCAGCCGTCCATCCTGAACCTCTGCCTGCACCGCTGCCACCGGTAGAATGGAGTAGCCAAGTCCACCTTCTACCAAAAGCTTGATCTGTCCATAGGTGTCGATGTCGATCACTGTATTCAGCACGACATTGCTGGTATCCGCCTGTTCGGTAATCAGCTCTCTCAGGCCATGACCCGGACTGGGCAGGATCAGGGTCAGATCCGCGACAGTGGCGAGCGAAACCGGGCCGGGCGGAGGTTCAGCCACATCCGGCAGATCCCCGGCGGGATGTCCCGGCCCGATCAGGGCGAGGGTTTCAGAGAGCACATGACGCGCCTCCAGATTGCGATCGCTGACGGTGCGGTACAGCACGCCAAGATCGATTTTGCCTTCGCGCAGCCAGTCCAGCACGAAGCCGCTCATGGCTTCGGCCACACGCAGCTTGATCTTGGGATAGCGCCGACGAGCTTCGCTGATGAGAGGGACGCAGAGCATCTGGCTGACCGTGCCCGGCAGGCCAAAGCGAACCTCACCCTCAGGCTCCTTCTGACCGCCCTTCACGGCCTCACGCGCGACATCCATTTGCCCCAGAATGAGCCGGGCATGGCGTTCGAGTGTTTCCCCGGCTTCGGTGGCACGCACACCCTGAGGCGAGCGGAACAGCAGTTCCACGCCAAGATCCATCTCCATATTGCGCACATGCTGGCTGAGGGCCGGCTGTGCGACCCTCAGGACCTGAGCGGCGCGGGAGAAGGAGCCGACCTCCACTATGGTGACAAAGTAACGAAGCTGGCGCAGATCCATGGCGTTTCCCCGGCTGCCTTTTCTTTTTGCGGGCAGAAGGATAAACTATAGGTCCAACCAGATTGACCTGCAAAATGTTATGACTTCCGGTATCAGGCGATGCCGGTCAGCAGATGTGCGCGGTGCGGCTGGGGCAGGGCAAGCTTGTCCTCCTCGCGGGTTGCATGGCGGTCCATGAGCGCCGCAACCGTGTCACGCGCGCGTCGTGCCATGTCAGCCCGGGCCGGGTCCACCTCCACCACGCGGGCCAGAAAGGCGTCGACATCGCGGAAACGGCGCGCATCGTCATATTCGCCTGTGGCGCTGATCTGAATATCCCCGCTTGCGGCAGCCTGCGTGAGGGTATCCTGTGCAGCGGCGCGGATTTCCGTTTCATCCTCAATAGGCTGCATGCACAGGAAGAATGGCCCTTCAGCGAGGGGTTCGATGATGAGAACCGGGCCACGGCTGACCCGAACACTTTCTCTCAGCGCCGCACGCATCAGGGGCAGTGGCACATGGTGAAAGGAGTTCAGCAGCACAACAGCATCGAAGCTCTTTTCCGGAAACGGCATATCCTCGGCCCCGGCCTGCTCGAAGCGTGCCTGTGGAACGCGCTGGCGGGCCGCCTCAACGGCTTGTTCCTGCGGGTCGATTCCAGTCACCACGGCACCGCATTTCGTCAGCGCCCCCGCCAAGGCCCCGCCGCCGCAGCCGGCATCCAGAATGTGAAGCCCGTCGAGTGGGCCGAGCCATGCCTTCAGCACATCCATGCTGGCAGCCAAGGGGCGCGGACGTGTTCCCGGCGGTGTCGTCAGTTGAGTTGAACCGCTGCTGGCAGGGTCTGTCATGTTGCTTGTCATTGCGTGTTTCCCTGCTTCCGGAAGGGCACATCATCTTGTGATGTCCGGAGGATCTTGTTGCGGATGCCTTTTGGCAAGCCTCTCACATGGCGCATGGCCTGGGCAAGGTGCGCGAAGATGTGCATGCCTTGCGATATTCGGAACAACTCAGGTGCAGGGCAGGCTCTGCGCATCCGAATATTGAGGGCAGAGCTGCCCTTCTGGGTGAGTTTCGTCAATTATTCCATTGGGATGTCAGCGGATACATCATCATCTCCATCTCCGCCAACATCCTGAGGGCCATAGCGCAAGGCTATGAGGGCGAGCGCAATTCGGTATTTCGCCACGCCTGCAACGGCAGGGCATTGTGTTGCCAGCCGTGAAGCACCGGAAAAGGTGCCCCGGACATCGAACCCATGTTTGGCAGAGGGAAAACACCGCTTGCTCGCGGTGTGCCCGGCCCTTGTCGAAACCGGGCGAGGGCTCAGGCAAGTCGCCCCCGCTGCACACCTTTAAAGCTGGAGCTTCACATGGCACAGGAAACCCGGACGCTCGCCGGCTTTGTATCCGAGCTTTCCTATCCCGCCATCCCGGCGCATGTCATTGCGCGGGCGGAACGGCTTGTTCTCGATTTCTTCGGCAATATCGTGCGCGGAGGAGCCGAGGCGGATTCATCCGCCTCTGTCCGCGCCATGCTGAGCCACCTTGACCTCGACGCACCGGGGCCATGCACGGTTATCGGCGAGGAGCATACCTATACGCCCGCCATTGCCGCCTTGCTGAACGGAACCTTCGGCCATTCTCTCGATTTTGACGATACACATGCTGCAAGCTCTCTCCACCCCAGCGCGCCAGTGGTTTCCGCTGCCCTTGCGGCCGCCGAGATCAGTGGTGCCAGCGGGCGTGATTTCATCACGGCCGTCATTGCAGGTTATGAAACATGCTGCCGACTGGGGCTCGCGCTGGATCCGACGGCGCATTACGCGCGTGGATTTCATCCGACCGCGACAGCCGGTGTGTTCGGTGCGGCGGCGGCGGCGGGCAAATTGCTGGGCCTTGATGCGCAGGGGCTGGTCAATGCTTTCGGCGTGGCTGGCAGCCAGTCGGCCGGTTCACTCCAGTTTCTTGTGAATGGCGCATGGAACAAGCGTTTTCAGGTGGGGGCGGCGGCGATGAACGGGATCATCGCAGCTACCCTTGCGCTGGAGGGCTTCAAGGGTGCAAGCGAGGCGATAGAAGGGCGGCATGGCCTGCTTCAGGGCTATAGCGATGGCGCATGTGTGGAACGGGTCGTGGCCGGGCTGGGGCAGACATGGGAAACCATGATGATTGGCCTCAAGCCGTATCCGTCCTGCCGCTATACCCATGCCGCACTCGATGGCATTCTGGCGCTACGCCGGGAAAACGGGCTTTCCGCAGCAGAGATCGTGCGCCTGCGTGTTGGCCTGCATCCAAACGGCATCACGCTGACGGGCGCTCCACTGGAGGACAAGCGGCGTGCGCGTACGGTGGTGGACGGGCAGTTCTCCATGCCCTTCACGGCGGCTGTCGCGCTCGATCAGGGCGCATTCGGATGGGATGATTACAAGCGCCTTGGCGATCCCGCTCTTGATGCTCTCGCGGATCGTGTGGATGTCTGGGCTGATCCGTCGCTGGAGGGGCGTTCCCATCCGTTTGGCGCAACACTTGCCCTTGAAACGAAAAGGGGCACCTTCACCACAACGGTTCCCGACCCCTCCGGCGAGCCGGAGTCCTTCCCGGCTGATGTGGCGCTGGAAGAGAAGTTCACGACCCTCGCGGGTCCGGTGCTGGGGCGCAGGGCAGGCACGCTTGCGCAGGCCATTCTGGGCATGGCCGCAACGGATGACATCGCAGAACTGACACTTCTGGCACGCGGGGCAGGGTAGAGTGGGGGATGGAGGTGCGGCTCTTCAGTCTATCCATGCGCGGGCTGTGCCCATTATTTCAGGTCGCCTTCTCACGGCCAATTGCGAGGAACCCGGCATGATCTCTGTTCAAGCCCTCGATCACATCGTCCTGAATGTCCGCGATGTGGAGGCTTCCGCAGTCTGGTATCAGCAGGTGCTGGGCATGCGGCGTGAGGATTATAACGCTGGCAGCATGCGCACGAGCCTCAGGTTCGGTGTCCAGAAGATCAACCTGCGCCCGCTTGCGGTGAGCCAGGACGCATGGTTCACGGCGCATCATCCGGCGGCGGGAAGTGATGATCTCTGCTTTCTGGTCGAGGCCGCACCCGAGGATGTGGTGCGTCATCTGGCGCAACATGGGGTCGTGGTGGAGGTTGGCCCTGTCATCAGGAGCGGTGCGCTGGGGCCCATCACATCCGTCTATTGCCGCGATCCGGACGGGAACCTGATCGAGATCGCCTCATATCCTGTTGGGTAATACATACCAGTGATGGATGGACGGGATGGTGTTCATGCCGGTAGCGGCTGGCGTACTTCATTCTGCAGCCAGTCCATGAATATCTGCGCGGAAGGTGGCGGTTCGCGATCATCGGGCAGCACCAGATAATAGCCCCGGCCCCAGTTCACGGCCTTCTGCACAGGCGTGATGAGGAAGCCCGTATCCAGCAGGTCGCGCACCAGCAGGTCCACGCCCAGTGCAATGCCGCCGCCCGCGATCGCGGCACGGATCAAAACCTCATAATTATCAAAAACCGTGCGGCGTAATGCATCCGGTGAGCGCACGCCGGCGGCCATGAACCATTGTGCCCAGGTGACTGAAAAGCGACCTTCCACATCCCGGTCCAGCAAGGTGGCCGATAAAAGCGCCTCCACATCATTGAAGGGGCCATGCTGGCGGGCATAGCCGGGTGAGCAGACGGGAACAACAGAAAGCCCGGTGAGGGGGGTGACGCGCAGATGAGGCCAGTTGCCGTCACCGAAGCGGATGGCAATGTCCACGTCCTTCTCATTGGGGTCGATGTCCGTGTTGTCGGTCAGCAGGCGCAGGTCCACATCCGGGTGGGCGCTGCGGAAAGCACCGATGCGCGGGCCCAGCCACAGGCTGGCAAAGGCCAGCGGCATGCCAATGGTGAGATATGGCGAGCCAGCCCGCGCGCGCAGCCGCATCGCGGTTGAAGCCACATGGGCGAGGCCGATGGTGACCGCCTCGAACATCTCCTGTCCTTCATCGGTCAATATCCGGCCCCGACCCACCGCCCTGAAGAGTTCCACGCCGAGAAAGCTCTCGATCCTGCGGATCTGACGGCTGACAGCCGCCTGCGTCACGCCCAGTTCCTGAGCAGCGCGGGTGAAGCTGCCGCATCGGGCCGCCGCCTCGAAAGCGACAATGCTGTTGGGGGGTGGCAGGCGGCTTCTCAGGCTGTCGTCCTCACGCACAATTTATTCCTTTTTCTCAAGTGATGTCCGTGATGCCTGCGCGCCCTGATTTTTCAAAGGCTCACAGGGCTATGCCATATTCCATGTGAATGTAACATAATTCACTAAAATCATCTTTATTCTATAAATTAAGTTGACATAAAAAGATTCGTGACAAAAAGTCATGTGCATGAGGTGAGGCGACCTGAGTGCTGACCTCACATGAAATGTATCTGGACATGATAGAAAAAGTTATGGATCGGGCGCGGAGAGAGGAAACGCCGCGCGCTGCATCATTCACCGATATCGCCACAGCCATGGCCTTGATCCCGGATGGAGCGCATCTCGCGATCTCCAAGATCGAGCCGATGGCGGCCGTGCGTGCACTGGTGGCGATGGGCCGGCATGACCTGCATCTGATCGCGGTGCCCACAGCCGGTTTTGCCGCAGACCTTCTGGTGGCAGCAGGGCTGGTGCGGGTTATCGAGACCGGTGCCGTGCTGTTGCAGGAGCATGGGGCAGCGCCTGCAGTGATGCGTGCGCTGGCGGAAGGGCGGGTGCAGCGGATCGAGTCTGCATGCCCGCTGCTGGAGCTTCAGATTCAGGCTGGCGCACTTGGCTTGCCCTTCGTGCCGGTGCCGGGGCTTGAGGGTTCGGATGTGCTGGTCGCGCGGCCGGACTTGTCTGTGGTCGCAAGTCCGTTCAGCGGTGACGCGGTGGTGCTTGCGCCAGCCCTGCGGCCCGATGTGACGCTGATTCATGCCCTGAGGGCGGATCTTGACGGCAATATCGTGGTCTCTTCTCTCGCCGAGGATCACCTGCTGGCCCGCGCCGCCCGTATGTGCATCGCCACGGTGGAAAGCGTGTGCGCCGATGCCCTCGCCAGCCTCTCTGCGGATGAGCGCGTTGTGCCGGCCTTTTTCGTCTCTGCCCTGGTCGAGGCTCCGCTCGGCACATGGCCTCTCGCATTGCCCGGCGTGCGGGATGCGGATGCTCAGGGCATCGCCACCCATCTCGCCGCTTCTGCCCGCGCGGCGGAAAACCCCTTCCTCCCGTTTGCCGCGCCCACACGCCCGGCCCCTGATTTTCACTATTCTGCCAAAAGGACTTCAGACCGATGAGCCGTTTTCCCGGATTGACCCGTCGTGCCCTTCTGGCCGGCGTGGCTGCCATCTCCCTGCTTGCGCTGTTTCCTGATCTTCCGGCTTTTGCCGCCGAAGGCGAGGGCGGCACGCTGAAGATCGCCGTCTTCCCCGAGCCCACCAATCTGGTCTCTCTTGCCACAAGCGGCGGTGGTGATCGCCTTGTCAGCGGCAAGGTGGTGGAGGGGTTGCTGACCTATGATTTCGACCTGAACCCGAAGCCGCAACTGGCGACGCAATGGTCGGTCTCTCCCGATGGGCTGGAATATACCTTCAAGCTGCGCCCGGATGTGAAGTGGCATGATGGCCAGCCCTTCACGTCACAGGATGTTGCCTATTCGCTGCTTCAGGCCAAGGAAATCCACCCGCGCGGCCGCGCCACCTTCGCGAATGTGAAGGAGGTACGCACACCCGATCCGCTCACCGCTGTCGTGGTGCTCTCCGCGCCTGCGCCTTATCTTCTGAACGCACTGGCCGCCGCAGAGACGCCGATCGTGCCCAGGCATATCTATGCGCAGGGCGATGCGCGCGTGAACCCGGCCAATCAGGCCCCCATTGGCACGGGTCCGTTCCGCTTCAAGGAATGGGTCAAGGGTAGCCACATCGTTTATGAGCGTAACCCGGAATACTGGGATGCCGGCAAGCCGAAGATCGACCGGCTGATCGTGCGCATCATCCCCGATGCCAGCGCCCGCGCCGCAGCGCTCGAAAGCGGAGAGCTGGACCTTGCCGGCGGCAATCCGGTGGCCTTGTCCGAGCTCCAGCGCTTCACCACCCTTCCAAATCTTGCTGTTACCACCGAGGGCAACAACTACCAGCCCCAGCAGGTGCAGCTCGAGTTCAATATCTCGAACCCCTATTTCAAGGATGAGCGGGTGCGTCAGGCCGTGGCGCTGGCGCTGGATCGCAAGACCATCGTTGACACCATCTATTTCGGCTATGCCATTCCAGCGCCATCCCCTATCAGCCCGCTGGATGCGCGCTTCTATGATGAGACGGTGGAGAGCTATCCGCTCGACCTGAAAAAGTCCGATGAGCTGCTGGATGCTGCCGGCTTCCCGCGTGGCAAGGATGGCAAGCGCTTTGCCGTGACGCTGGACTACAACCCCTTCGCGCCCGAGCGTCTGCAGCTTGCCTATTATATCAAGCAGGCACTGGCGAAGGTGGGTGTGGATGTCACCATCCGTACGCAGGATTTTCCGACCTTCGTGAAGCGGGTCTATACGGATCGAGATTTCGATTTCGAGATCAATGGCCTGAGCAATATTGTCGACCCCACGGTGGGCGTGCAGCGGGCCTACTGGTCCAAGAACATCAGCCGCGGTGTGCCCTTCTCCAACGGTTCTGGCTATTCGAACCCGGAGGTGGATCGCCTGCTGGAGGCGGCTGCGACCGAACCCTCGCCAGAGAAGCGCAAGGAGCTGTTCAACCAGTTCCAGCAGATCATCGCGCGTGAGGTGCCGCTCATCAATCTCGTCACCAAGCTGTCTGCTACCGTTTACAACAAGAAGGTGCAGGATCACACGGTGACGGGTGATGGCCTTGAGGGCAATTTCGCGGATGTGCGCATCTCCGCCCCCGCGAAGTGAGCATGGCCCTGTGCGTGCTGCCCTGACCATATTGCGCGTGCTGGCTCACACGATCCCGACCCTGGTCGGGATCGTGGTGATCACCTTCCTGCTGCTTCAGCTTGCCCCCGGTGATGCCGTGGACGTGCTGGCCGGAGAGGCAGGGGCCGCGACGGCGGAAACCATGGCTGGCCTGCGCCGCGCCATGGGGCTGGACCTGCCGGTGCTGGACCAGCTTGTCGCGCATCTGGTGGGGCTGGCGCGTTTCGATTTCGGCTGGTCAGTGCGCTACAACGCGCCGGTCATCGATATTGTGATGGAGCGCCTGCCCAGCACATTGATGCTGATGGGCAGTGCGCTGGCGCTGGCGCTTGTCATCGGGGTGCTGCTGGGCACGCTCATGGCCTGCACCGCCGGCACATGGATCGACCGCAGCCTCTCGGCCATGATCCTTGTTTTCTATTCGGTCCCCGGTTTCTGGATCGGGTTGATGTTCATTGTCTTTTTCGGGCTGCGTCTCGGTCTGCTGCCCACGGGCGGGCAGGAAACCATTGGCGCGGACCTCGCCGGCTGGGCCGGCTTTGCAGACAAGGCGCGCCACATGGTGCTGCCAGCCGCTGCCATGGCCCTGTTCTTCATCGCCATCTATGCCCGCCTCATGCGCACCTCCACCCTTCAGGTGCTGGCTCAGGATCATGTGCGGGTTGCCGCAGCCAAGGGGCTGTCCCGCCGCGCGGTGGTGACGCGCCATGTGCTGCGCAACGCCATACTGCCCGTCACGACCATGGCGGGCGTGCATATCGGCGCGATGGTGGGGGGCGCGATCGTGATTGAAACCGTGTTCAGCTGGCCCGGTCTTGGCCGGCTGGCCTATGAGGCGCTGATGAGCCGGGATTTCAAGATCCTGCTCGCTGTGCTGTTCCTCTCTTCCATATTTGTCATGTTCACCAATGCGATGGTGGATTTGCTGCAGATGTGGCTGGACCCGCGCATCAGGGGGCGGCGATGAGCACTAGGCCGCATCCATCCTCCGCCATTGAGGTGAATGGCATCCCGCCGCGGGGGCCGATGGCGCGCGCGCTGGGCGCATTGCTGCGCTCGGCACCGGCTGTGGCAGGGCTCATCGTCCTTGGCCTGTTTGTGCTCATCGCCCTGTTCGCGCCGCTGGTTGCACCCGGAGATCCGTTCGCCATGGTGGCCATGCCCTTCATGTGGCCGGGCACGGTGGAAGGTGCGCCTCTGGGCACCGACGCGCTGGGGCGAGACCTGTTCGTGGGGCTCATCCATGGGGCGCGGGCGTCTCTCATCATCGGCTTCTCGGCCACCTTCGTGGGGCTGTTGTTAGGCACGCTGGTGGGGGCCTGTGCCGGCTATTGGGGCGGGAAGGTCGATCTGGTGCTGGTGCGGCTGATCGAGCTGTTTCAGACCATTCCCGGCTTTGTGCTGGTGGTGGTTCTTGTGGCGCTGGTGCAGCCCAGCATCCTCACCATCACGCTTGCGATTGCCATCGTGTCATGGCCGCCGGTGGCGCGGCTGGTGCGGGCGGAGTTCCGGGCTCTGGCGGCGCGCGATTTCGTGGTGGCGGCGCGGGCGGCAGGATGCAGCGACCTGCACATCATGCTGCATGAAATATTGCCCAATGCCCTGCCGCCTGTCGTCTCCACCACATCGGTCATGGTGGCTTCCGCCATTCTCATGGAATCCGCACTCTCCTTCCTCGGTATGGGTGATCCCAACATGATGAGCTGGGGCGGCATGATCGGCGCGGGGCGCGATTCCCTGCGTTCGGCCTGGTATGTCTCGGCCATTCCGGGGCTGGCCATCGTGCTGGTGGTTCTGGCGCTGAACTTCCTCGGCGAAGGGGTGGAGGATGCCCTCGACCCGCGCCGCTCGGGAGGTCAGCTATGACCGGTGCGCCCCGCACATCCCTCACCCCTCCGGCATTGCTGGAGGTGGAAAACCTCACCATCCGTTTTCCTTCGGCGACCCCGGTGCGCAATGTGGGTTTCACGGTGCGTGAGGGGGAGACCGTTGCGCTGGTGGGGGAGTCCGGTTCGGGCAAGTCACTCATCGCTTCCAGCCTGCTGCGGCTGCTGCCGGCGGGAGCCAGACTTGATGAAGGCTCCATCCGCTTTGCCGGGCAGGATCTCACCCGCCTGCGGCAGGCGGAGATGGCTGCCCTTCGTGGCCGCCAGATTGCGATGATCTTTCAAGAGCCTTCCACTGCCCTTGATCCCGTCATGACCATCGGCCACCAGATTGCTGAGGTGTTGCAGTGGCATGAGGGCCTCTCCGCCCGCGCGGCCCGTGCCCGCACCATCGAGCTGCTGGATCTGGTGCGCATTCCCGATCCCGTCAATCGCTTCGGCGAATATCCGCACCAGCTCTCCGGCGGCATGCGCCAGCGGGTGATGATCGCGATGGCGGTCGCCTGCCGGCCCCGCCTGCTGATCGCCGATGAACCCACGACCGCACTGGATGTGACCGTGCAGGCGCAGGTGCTGTCCCTGCTCGACCAGTTGCGGCGAGACCTCTCCATGGGGGTGCTGCTCATCACCCATGATCTGGGCGTGGTGGGCCAGTGGGCAGATCGGGTGGTGGTGCTCTATGCCGGCCGCAAGCTGGAGGAGCTGCCGGCGGAAAAGCTGACACGCCAGAGCCTGCATCCCTACAGCCGAGGCCTTGTGGCGGCTTCGCCCCGTGTGGGGCGCACGGGGCCAGGGGGCATGCTGGCGGAAATTCCGGGCCAGATTGCGGGTGCGAACCGCCTTTTCGGCTGCCCCTTCGCGCCGCGCTGCGCGCAGGCGCAACCGGTTTGTGGTGAGGCCATGCCGCCCCTTTTGCCGCGCGGCCCCGGCCATGCCGTCGCCTGTCCCTTCACACCCGCGCTGGAGGGGATTGATGCCGCTGCTGTCCGTTACTGATCTCGCTGTCTCCTATGGATGGGGGGCAGACCTGCTGCGCGCTGTTGATGGCGTGTCCTTCAGCGTGGAGCGCGGTGAAACCGTTGCACTGGTGGGCGAATCCGGCTGCGGAAAATCCACCCTTGGCCGTGCGGTGCTGCGCCTTGAGCAGGCGGAACGCGGCAGCATCGCGTTTGATGGTGTGGACTTGCTGCGTCAGAGCGGTTCGGCCTTGCGCCGCATGCGTCCGCGCATGCAGATCATCTTTCAGGATCCGTGGAGTTCGCTCAATCCGCGCCATACCATCGGCGACACATTGGAAACGCCGCTGAAAGTGCAGGGCATTGCCCGCGCTGCACGCCGGCCACAGGTGGACGCGATGCTGGAGGCGGTGGGCCTCTCCCCCTCCGCTGCCAGGCTGTATCCGCATGAGTTTTCGGGCGGCCAGCGCCAGCGCATCGCCATTGCCCGGGCGCTGATTTCCAGGCCGGATCTGGTGGTCTGCGACGAGCCGGTGTCGGCACTTGATCTATCGGTGCAGGCGCAGGTGCTGAACCTGCTGGTGCGGCTGCAACGGGCGCGGGGGCTGTCTTATCTGTTCGTGTCGCACGAACTCTCGGTTGTGCGCCATGTCGCGGACCGGGTGCTGGTGATGTATCTGGGCAAAGTGGTGGAAAGTGCGCCATCGGAAATCCTGTGGCAGTATCCGCTCCATCCCTATACGCGTGCGCTGGTCGCCTCGGTGCCGGACCCGGACCGTCGCCGTCCGCCTGCGCCCTTGCCGGGTGAGTTGCCAGACCCGCGCCGCCCTCCTTCCGGCTGCCGCTTCCGCACCCGCTGCCCACTGGCCGATGAGCTTTGCGCGCGAGAGGAGCCGCAATTGCGCGAAATGGGGGGTGGCCACACCATTGCTTGCCATCATCCCCACAGCGCTTCCTCCACCCACATGCCTCTGGAGGCCTATGCATGAGCGCGCTTGAAGACATGACGGGATTCATGGCGCTTCTCTGCGCGCGGCAGATCCGTGCTGGAGATCATTTCGGCATCGGGGTTGCTGCACCTGTGCCGCTGCTGGGCGCGCGTCTTGCGCTCGCCCTGCATGCGCGCGATGCGGTGCCGCTGGGGCGCAACCTGCCGGGTGGGGTGCCGCTGACAGGCTCGCTGGACTTCACGGCGCTGGTGCTTCAGGGGCGGGTGGATCTGTTCTTCCTCTCTGCCGCCCAGATCGATGTGTGCGGGGGTATCAACCTGCAATATGCAGGGCATGGCGAGCGCCGAAGGGCCTTTTTCGGGGCTTTTGCCGCACCGGTCTATTACCCGGCCATCCCACGCACCATCTTGTTCCGCGAGGAGCACAGCCCGCGCGTGTTTGTGGAGCAGGTGGATTATCTCACCGCGCTTCCGCCGCAACACAGCGCTGACCCGGTGCGGGTCATTACCTCAAAGGCCATACTGCGCCTTGAGAAGGCGCATGGCGGGTTCGTTCTTGAATCGATCCATCCGGGTGAGACGCTTGAGAGCGTGCGCGCCGCCACTGGCTTTCCGCTGCCGCTGGCCCCCGATGTCCATCAAACCCCGCTTCCGACCGATGCTGAACGCACCACGCTGGCCGCACTGCGCCAGATGGATCAGGCATTCACCGGTTCCGCGCCCGCCCATGGTCAAGGTTGAAATCATGTCCGCTCATGGCCAGACCCATACCGCTCACGATCCATGGTCCGTGCCAGATCCGGAGGATACCCGTCCGCTCGCCGGCCTGAAGGTGCTGGAACTGGCCAGCATCATCGCCGGCCCATTCGCCGGCATGCTGCTGGCGGATTTTGGTGCGGATGTCATCAAGGTGGAACATCCGGGCGGAGACCCCGCCCGCGTTCTGGGCAACAGGAAGCATGGGGTGGCGCTGGACTGGAAGCGGTTGGCCCGCAACAAGCGCCTCGTGACCCTCGATCTGCATGAGCCGGATGCGCAGGCTGCGGCCCGCAAACTTGCCGCACAGGCGGACGTGGTGATCGAGAATTTCCGCCCCGGCACTCTGGAACGCTGGAACCTGGGCTGGGACAGGCTTTCTGCGGAAAATCCCGGCCTTGTGATGCTGCGTGTCACCGGCTGGGGGCAGGACGGGCCTTATGCCAGCCGTCCCGGTTTTGGTTCAATTGCTGAAGCCATGGCAGGCTTTGCCGCCATCAATGGCGATGTTGGCGGCCCGCCGCTGCTGCCGCCTTTCGGGCTGGCAGATCATATCACCGGCATCTATGGCGCGTTCTCCATTCTCACGGCCCTGCGCGAACGGGACCGTTCCGGGCTGGGGCAGGTGGTGGATCTCGCGATCCATGAAAGCCTGTTCTCTATTCTGGGTGCGATGGCGCTGGATTATGACCAGCTCGGCTACATCCAGCCGCGTATGGGAAACCGGGTACATTATGCGGCCCCGCGCAATGTGTATCGCACGGCGGATGGCGAGCATGTGGCGCTTTCCGGCAGCACGCCCAATACCGCACGGCGTGTGTTTGATGTCATCGGCCGGCCAGAGCTGGCGGATGATCCGCGCTTCATCGACAATGCCGCCCGCCTTGCGCATGCGGATGAACTCGACAGCCTGATTGCCGGCTGGATCGGCGCGCACGAACTTGATGAGGTTCTGGAAAAATTTGCCGCTGCCGATGTGGCGCTGGCTCCGGTGCAGGGCATGGACCGGATTTTCCGGGACCCGCATTTTGCAGCGCGCGGCACGATTGCGGCCGTGGAAGACCCCGATTTCGGCACCTTGCGCATGCAGAATGTGGTGCCACGCCTTTCGCGCACCCCGGGTGCCATACGCTGGGCCGGGCGTGCGCAGGATGCGGACCGCGACACCATTTTGGCGAAGCCGGATGAAACCGGAGCGGCATCATGAGCGGGCCGTTCGATACGCTCATCATTGGGGGAGGCATTCATGGCCTTTCCTCTGCCCTGCATCTGGCCCGGCGCGGTGCGCGGGTTCTGCTGGTGGAGAAAGACCGTGTGGCACGCCATGCCTCGGGCGTGAATTTCGGCGGCATCCGTAGGCTGATGCGGGATGAGGCTGAAGTGCCGCTGGCGGTGGAGGCGATTTCTCGCTGGCACCACATTGCCGATCTGGTGGGAGATCCTTGCGGTTTCGTGTCCAACGGCCAGCTTGTGGTGGCCGAGGCGGAGGTCGATTTCGAACGCCTGCGCCGCCGTGCCGCCCGGATGCGTGCGCTGGGCTGGACCCATGAGCGGCTGATTGAAGCCGATGAGTTGTTTGCCCTTGCACCCGATGTCGCGCCCCATTGCCGGGGCGGCCTGTTTTCTGCCGAGGATGGCTCCATCAATCCGTTCGAGGCCGCAACCGCCTTTCGGCGCGCGGCAGAGGATGCTGGCGTCACCATTCGCGAAGGTGTGCGGGTGGAGAAGGTGTCCCGTATCGAGGGGCACTGGCAGGCACAGGCCGGTGGTGAGGTGCTGCGCGCCCACACGCTGGTGAATGCCGCTGGTGCATGGGCGGGTCAGCTGGCCGAAATGCTGGGTGAACTAGTGCCGATGGAAACCATCTCGCCGATGCTGACAGTGACCACCCGTCAGCCCCGTTTTCTCGGCCCAGTTGTGCTGGGAGTCACCCGGCGCTGCTCGGTGCGGCAGGCTCCCAATGGCACGGTGCTGATCGGCGGGGCCTATCAGGGCCGGCCGGATATGAAAAGCGGCGTGGCGGCGCTCGATTTTCGCAACCTGCTCATCAATGCCGAGGCGGCCTGCGGCCTGTTTCCGCGCCTGCGTGATGCGACCATCGTACGCTCATGGTCCGGCATCGAGGCGCGCATGGCCGATGATATTCCCGTGCTCGGCCCCAGCAGCACGCAGCCGGACCTGATCCACGCTTTCGGATTCTCTGCCCATGGTTTCGCACTGGGGGCGCTGACGGGCGAAATTGTTGCCGATCTGGTGCAGCACGGCGCAACCCGCTGGCCTATCCATCCTTTCCGCATCACCCGTTTCCAGCAGGCTGACACGGCCGAGCTTGAAGCGCGTATCCGTTTCTGAAGGCCCGCGCATGACCCGGAAAAGCCCGATATTCCGCAGATTGCCCGGTCTTGAGCCGCGCACGAGCTTGCCCTTCATCTGCAATGCGCAGGCGCTGGAAGGGAAGGCTGGCGACACGGTCGCCGCCGCCCTTCTGGTGCAGGGCATCTCTCCCTTCCGCCTTTCGCACGATGGTGCCCCGCGCGCGCCTTATTGCCTGATGGGGATCTGTCAGGATTGCCGGGTCACCATCAACGACGTGGCCGACCAACGCGCCTGCCGCACGGTTCTGGCGGCAGGTATGGTGATCCGTACACACACTGCCGGGGACGGGCAGCCATGAGCGCCATGCCCCATATCCCCTCGCAGGTAGATCATAAGGCTGATGCCGGGACGAATGCGCCGGAGCGCTCCCTCGCGGAGCTTTCCGGCCCTGTCGATCTTGCCATTGTCGGCGCTGGGCCTGCCGGCCTCAATGCCGCCATTGCTGCTGGTGAGGCCGGATTACGGGTGCTCCTGATAGACGATCAGGCCACCCCCGGTGGACAGATATTCCATGGCTTGCTGCACACGCCCCTCTCCTCCCACGCTGTTGCGCGGGAGGAGAGGGGGCAGGTTCGTGCTCTTGCCTGTCGCCTTGTCGCGCTTGGGTTGCCCCGGCTGTCGAGTGCTGCGGTCTGGTCTCTGGAAGCGGTGAAAGGGCAGGGATTCGAACTGGGCGTGGTGCAGAATGATGTCGCCAGGCTCATTCCCGCCCGTCGTGTGCTTCTGGCAGGTGGCGCGATGGAGCGCCCCTTTCCGGTTCCCGGCTGGACCCTGCCGGGCGTGATGACAGCCGGTGCTGCCCAGCGTGCCCTGAAGGCGCAGGGGCTGGTGCCGCAGGGGCGCATCGTGCTGGCGGGTAGTGGACCACTGCTGCGTCTTGTGGCCCATCAGCTTGCGGCCTGCGGGGTTGAGATCACCGCGCTGCTGGAGACGACCCCGCGCGGGCGTGTCTTGCCGGCCTTGCGTCATCTGCCGGCATTTCTGGCCTCTTCTCTCGCCCTGAAGGCCCTTCCACTTGTCCGGCCGGGCGGCCGGCGGGTGCGGCGCTATGATGGCGTGACAGAACTGGCGATTGAGGGCGATGACCGGGTTGAGGCCATCAGCTTTCGGTGTGGTCATGGACGAGAGCGCATCTCGGCAGATGTGGTGTTGCTGCATCGTGGCCTTGTGCCCGAAGTCACGCTGGCCCGTTCAGCCGGTTGCGGGCTGGAATGGGATGAGATGGAGCGCACCTTCCGGCCTCTGCGCAATGCAGAGCTGGACAGCAGCATTCCAGGCCTTGCGATCGCCGGTGATGGGGCGGGTATTGGCGGGGCTGCGGTTGCAGGCTTGGAAGGCGAAATCGCGGGGCTTGTCGCGGCCCGCGCATTGGGCCGCCTGACGGAGCAAGAGGCCGGGGCGCGGCTGGATGCCTTGCAGGTCCGCCGCCACCGTTTGCTGTCCGCCCGCGCATTTCCGGATGCCCTGTTTCGTCCGTCCCCTGAAGCCGGAGTGCCGGTGGATGAGGATACCCTCATCTGCCGCTGCGAAAGCGTGCGGGCCGGGGAGATCTCGCGTCTTGCCGCCGATAACCGCCTGATGCCGGACCAGATCAAGGCCTTGAGCCGCTGCGGTATGGGGCCGTGCCAGGGACGGCAATGCCTCGGCACGCTGGCCGAGATCATGGCGCATGTACGGGGTCTTTCTCCAGCAGATATCGGCTTGCCCCGGCCACGCGGCCCGGTGGCTCCACTGCGGCTGGGTGCGCTTGCGGGGCTGGGCTGCATCGAAACTGCACCTGAGGATGGCCCGCAGGTGGAGGAATTGGCATGACCCTGACCTCCACCCATTGGGGCGCCTATCATGCGCAGGTCTCCGACGGTCGCATCACCGCCATGGAGCCGGTGCCGTGGGACAGCAACCCTTCCGCCATCGGCCAGTCTGTTCCCGAAGGCATCACAGCTCCCTGCCGGGTGCGCCGGCCCGCCATCCGCAAGGGCTGGCTGGAGCATCGCGCGGCCTCCCGCGAAGGGCGCGGGGCAGAGCCATTCGTGGAAGTGCCGTGGGATGAAGCGCTGGATCTTGTGGCCTCTGAACTGGCGCGGGTGTGCGATACCTATGGCAACAGCGCGATTTTCGGTGGTTCCTATGGCTGGTCGAGCGCCGGGCGGTTCCACCATGCGCAAAGTCAGGTGCACCGCTTTCTCAACAGCATTGGTGGCTATACCGCCTATGTGGAAACCTATTCCAGCGGTGCGGCCCGTCGCGTGCTGCCGCATGTCATCGGCAATATGGATGTGTTGCGGCGCATGCACACCACATGGGCCCAGCTGGAACAGCATTGCGAGCTGTTTGTCGCCTTTGGCGGCCTGCCGACCCGCAATGCACAGGTGAATTCCGGCGGCGCGAGCGACCATGCCACCCCCGACTGGCTGCGCCGGCTGGACCGGGCCGGCACAGTATTCATCAATGTCAGCCCCTCCCGCCATGACATTGCCGAGGTGCCGCACGCCGAATGGTGGCCCATCCGTCCCCATTCCGATGCCGCGTTGATGTTGGCGCTGGCCCATGAGATCTGGCAACTGGGCCGGGCGGATATGACGTTCATCAGGCGCTGGACGGTCGGTTTCGAGCGTTTCCTGCCCTATCTTCTGGGCGAGAGTGATGGCATCGCCAAGACTGCGGAATGGGCTGCCCCCATTTGCGAGACCACGCCCGCCCGCATCCGCGACCTTGCCCGCCGGATGAGCGAAAAGCGCACCATGATCAATCTGTCATGGTCGCTTCAGCGCGCCATGGGAGGCGAGCAGCCCTACTGGATGGCGGTCATCCTGGCGTCCATGCTGGGGCAGATCGGCACGCCGGGTGGCGGCATCGGCTTCGGCTATTCGTGCACGAATGATGTGGGAGCGGGGCGCGAGCCCTTCTCCGGTCCGCGCCTGCCTCAGGGGCGCAACAGGGTGGCGGATTTCATCCCTGTCGCACGTGTCTCGGACATGCTGCTGAACCCCGGCGGCACCTATGATTTTGACGGTGCACAGCGCACCTATCCGGATATCCGGCTGGTCTACTGGGCAGGCGGCAATGCCTTTCACCATCATCAGGATATCAACCGGCTGATCGGAGCATGGCGACGGCCTGAAACAGTGGTGGTGCACGAGCCTTTCTGGACCGCGCAGGCCAAGCATGCCGATATCGTGCTGCCGGCCACTGTCACATTCGAGCGCGATGACATCGGCTCCAGTGCGGGTGACGGCTTCATCATGACCATGAAGCAGGTGGTGCCTCCTTTTGGAGAGGCGCGCGATGACTATGCCATCTTCTCCGCGCTCGCCGCACGGCTGGGGTCGGAGGATGCCTTCACCGAGGGGCGCGACACCCGTGGCTGGCTGGCGCATTTGTGGGAGGAAAGCCGGAAGCGCGCCCGCGCAGAGAACGGGCCAGACCTGCCGCCCTTTGAGGAATTCTGGGCGCGCGAGGTGATTGAATATCCGCGTCCCGTTCGCGATGTGGTGATGCTGGCGGACTTTCGCGCGGACCCACAGGCCCACCCGCTGGCAACGCCCTCGGGCCTGATCGAGATCTTCTCGAAGACGATTGCAAGCTTCGGCTATGATGACTTTCCCGGTCATCCGCTCTGGTTTGCGCCACAGGAATGGTTGGGCAGCGCGCAGGCACAGCGCTTCCCCTTGCATCTTCTGTCAAGCCAGCCGGCGACCCGCCTTCACAGCCAGTATGACCACGGCAAGACCAGCCGGGCCTCTAAAATCAAGGGGCGTGAGCCTCTCACGCTGAACCGGGAGGATGCGCGCGCGCGGGGCATCCGTGATGGCGATGTGGTGCGGGTCTTCAATGATCGCGGCGCATTTTTGGCCGGCGTGATCCTGAGTGATGACATCCGCCCCGGTGTGGCGCAGATCGCGACCGGGGCCTGGTATGACCCGCTGGAGCCGGGCCGGATCGGCACTCTCGACAAGCATGGCAACCCCAACATGGTGACGCCGGATATCGGCACTTCCCGGCTGGGGCAAGGTTGCTCGGCGCAGAGCGCGCTGGTCGAGATCACGCGCTTTACCGGCGATCTGCCCGCCATCACCGCCTTCGACCCGCCGCCCTTCACCGGGCGGTCTTCTTTCTTCTCACCCCCTTCACAGCCCTGAACAGGAAAGGAACGGCCATGGCCGAAACCCTGATTGCCCCTTTGAGCGACGCCGAGCTGACCCCCGCCCAGAAGGTGGCTTTCGACAGCAAGATCGCGCGCGATGGCCGTGTGACCAACATGCAGCGCACGCTGCTGCACTCGGTGCCATCTTTCAACGCCTATATCGAATGGTACAATCTGCGAGACCTGCTCATTCCCGCATTCGGGGAGCGGGCCATCTGGGTGTTCTGCCACACCATCTCGGCGGGTACGGATTGCCTGATCTGCTCCACCTTCTTCCGCCGCCTGCTGATCGATTCCGGCATTTCGCCGGACAGCTATGAGCCCGGCGAGGACGAGAAGCTTCTGGAATCCCTTGGCCGCACCTTCCTGAACAATGGCTTTGGCGTTGACCCGCAGACATGGGCCACGCTGAAGGCGAAATACAGTGACGAGGTACTGGTGGCTCTGGTCTCTTTCGGCGGGCTGATGGTGGCGAACAATCTGTTCAATAATCTCATTAATCCGCCACTGGACACCTATCTGCAGGACTACCGCAAGCCGGATGGTGAGGCCGCCTGAGGGGGCCCGCGCCCGCCCGGTTCAAAAGGCCGGAGAGGCTGTAAGACAGCATGCAGATGGCGGTTTTCGCCATCTGCATCGCATCATGGGTCGTATCCGATAGCGCGGGCATTGATGTTCAGCGCGTCAGCAGCGCCAGAATGCCGGTGAGCAGCATGGTGGGTGTTGGCGGACAGCCGGAAATGCGCATGTCCACCGGCACCACATCCGCCACGCCCTTCAGGCAGGCATAGGTGCCGCCGAAGGGGCCGCCGGTGCAGGCGCAATCGCCCGCCGCGATCACCCATTTCGGGTTGGGCGTGGCATCATAGGTGCGCTTCAGGGCCTCGGCCATGTTCTTGGTCACCGGGCCTGTCACCAGCAGCACATCGGCATGGCGGGGTGAGGCAACGAAATGGATGCCGAACCGCTCGATATCGTAATAGGCGTTGCTGAGCGCATGGATTTCCAGCTCGCACGCATTGCATGAGCCGGCATCCACCTGCCGGATGGAGAGGCTGCCACCCAGCTTCTCGCGCACGGCACCGCGCACTTTTGCGCCAAGGGCCGCCAATGCCGCCTCTTCGGGGCCGGGTTCAGTCAGCGGGGCTTTCAGCAGCCCGTCCAGCAGCAGCTTGTGCATCGCGCGGCCCTACAGGTCATGCCCGGAATAGGAGCAGTTGAAGGATTTGTTGCAGAGCGGGAAGTCCGCCACGATATTGCCCTCAATCGCGGCTTCCAGCAGCGGCCACTGGAACCATGAGGCATCACGCAGATGGGCACGCCTGATGCGGGCCTCGCCATCCAGCCGCACGAATGC
The DNA here is from genome assembly GCA_035911355.1 of Sphingobium sp. Lineage (GTDB taxonomy): Bacteria > Pseudomonadota > Alphaproteobacteria > Sphingomonadales > Sphingomonadaceae > Sphingobium. The sequence continues at coordinate 161,209 of JAMHVU010000073.1, read as the reverse complement.
GAGCAGGTCTCCGCGGAAGCTCTCCACCAGTGCCACGCCTTCCGCGCCATCAGCGGGGGGAGCGGGCAGTTCGGCCTCGATCGCGCCTTGCGGCAGGTTGTCCAGAATGCGGGTGATGAGGGCGAGGCTTTCATCCACCTCCATCACGCGGATGCGCAGGCGCGCGTCCACATCGCCTTCCTCCAGCACCGGCACCTCGAAGGGTAGTTGGTCATAGGGCGCATAGGGCAGGTTGCGGCGGGCATCGAACGCACGACCAGAGGCGCGCCCCACAAAGCCGCCCGCCCCGAACTTGCGCACCAGTGCCGCCCGCACGCGACCGGTGGTGACGGTGCGGTCCTGAATCGAGGGCGTGTTGCGATAAAGCTCCACGAGGGCAGGGAAGGTGGCGCGGGCTGTCTTCACCAGATCGCGCACAATGGCGATGCCTTCGTCTGAAATATCCGCGCGTACGCCGCCGGGCTTGATGCGGTCCATCAGCAACCGATGGCCGAAACAGGCATCGGAGGCGCGCAGCACTTTCTCACGCAGCACGCCGCAATGAGCCAGCATCATGGCGAAGGCGGCATCATTGCAGATGGCGCCCACATCACCGAAATGGTTGGCGATGCGCTCCAGTTCCGCCATCAGCGCGCGCAGAAAAATGGCGCGGGCGGGCACTTCGGCTCCAAGGGCAGCCTCCACCGCCTGCGAGAAAGCAAGGCTGGCTGCCACCGTGCTGTCGCCGGACAGGCGACCGGCAAGGCGGGCGGCCTTCTCTGGCAAGGCACCGGCCATGCGGGCTTCGATGCCCTTGTGGACATAGCCCAGCCGCTCTTCCAGCCGTACCACGGTTTCGCCCAGCGCATGGAAACGGAAATGACCGGGCTCGATGATGCCGGCATGAACCGGGCCTACCGGGATCTGGTGGAGATGCGCGCCTTCGGCTTTCAGGAAATCATAGGGCTCGCCCTCTGCCGGGCCGGGCGTTGCGGCCCCAAGCGGTGCACGCACGCCCCAGCGGCCATGGTCCAGCCAGGGGCGCTCATCCAGCGGGGCGGTGGTGCCGGCTTCCGCCTTCAGGCCGAACAGGTCATGCACCGTGCGTTCCAGCCGCTGGGCCGGGGCATGCAACTGCCCTACAGAGGGAAAACGCCCTTCCGGGCACAAGCAGGTGGCGATGCCGGCAAGGCCGTCCTGCTCATCATAAAGGGCCATATGCACGGCCCCGTCATCGCCCCACAGGCCGAGCAGGGTGAAACGCTCCTGCACCAGATGGGCAGTGAGGACAGACCATTGCTGCGGGCTCACAATGGCGCGCGGCCATGGCCGGCAGGCGGGCACGCGCGTTCCGGCATCCAGAAGTGCGGTGAGGCTCTGCATATCTGCGCCCCCTTAGCCCAGCATGCCCGCGACCTGCTGGAACCAGCGGACCACGGCTGTAGGAAGATAAAGCCCGGCGATGAACACCAGCGCCAGATGAACAAGCATGGGTAGGGCGGAGACCTTCACCGGCGTGCTCTCGCCATTGGGCTCACCAAAGGCCATGGCGGAAAGCTTCACCATCAGCGCGCCAAAGGCCAGCAGCACGCCCAGCACCAGCGGCAGGGCCAGCAGCGCCATCGGCCCCGGTGCGGAGAAGGTGGAGGTGACGAGCAGGAACTCGCTCATGAACACGCCAGCCGGTGGCATGCCGGCAATAGCCAGAACGCCGGCCACCAGACCCCAGCCCAGCAGCGGATGCGAGGTGGTGAGGCCACGAATGTCGGCGATCTTCTGCGTGCCCTTCGCCTGCGTGATATGCCCCACAGCGAAGAAAATGGCGGATTTGGTGAGGGTGTGCATCGCCATGTGCAGTAGCCCCGCAAAATTGGCGAGAGGCCCGCCAATGCCGAAGGCGAACACCATGATGCCCATATGCTCGATGGAGGAGTAGCCGAACAGCCGCTTGATGTCGTGCCGGCGATACAGCATCACGCCCGAGAGCAGCAGTGAGAGCAGGCCCATCGCCATCAGCAGCGGGCCGGGGGCCATCGCGCCCGCATTGGCATCCATCAGCATCTTGAAGCGTAGCACCGCGTAGAGCGCCACATTCAGCAGCAGGCCGGAAAGCACGGCGGAAATCGGGGTCGGCCCCTCGGCATGGGCATCGGGCAGCCATGCGTTGAGCGGGGAAAGCGCGGCCTTGGTGCCATAGCCCAGCAGCAGAAAGACGAAGGCGAGGTTCAGCAAGGCGGGGTCAAACTGCGCGACATGGGTGATGAGCACGCTCCACACCATGCCATCCTGCCCCTCACCCACGACCGGCTGGGCAGCCATATAGACAAGGATGGTGCCGAACAGCGCCAGCGCGATGCCGACCGAGCCGAGCATGAAATATTTCCATGCCGCCTCAATGGCTTCCGGCGTGCGATAAAGCCCCACCATGAGCACGGTGGACAGGGTCGCAAGCTCGATCGCCACCCACATCACACCCAGATTGTTGGAGACCAGACCCAGATTCATGGAGAAAACCAGCATCTGGAACATGGCGTGATAGAGCCGCACGCGGCGCGGGCTGAGGCGTCCGTTTGCCACCTCATTGGCCACATATGTGGCGCTGTAGATGGCGGTGGTGAAGGCGACAAAACCGTTCAGCAGCAGGAAGATGATGTTGAGGTCATCGGCCAGCACATAAGGCCCTGTTTCCGGCCGCACCACCAGCAGCGAGAGAGCCGCGAGGAAGGTGAGCAGGCTGGCTAGCGTATTGAGCCCCGCCGCGATACGCCAGTTCGGCACCATCGCCAGAAGAAGGGTTGCTCCTGCCGGCAGGGCCAGCAGCCAGAACACGCCCGCGCCGGGGAATGAGGCGAGGAAACTGCTCATGAGCGGCCTCCGCGGAACTGGTCCAGCGCGTCCACATCCACGGTCTCGAAGCTTTCGCGGATGCGGAACAGCACCACGCCGATGACGATGAAGGCGATGAGCACCGAGAAGGCCACCGAAATCTCCACCACAAGCGGCATGCCGCTGGCCCCGGTGGCGGCCAGAATGAGCCCGTTTTCCATCGACATGAAGCCGATGATCTGGCTCACCGCATTGCGCCGGGTCACCATCATCAGGAAGCCGAGCAGCACCACCGAGAGGGCGAAGGCAAGATCCTCACGCGCCAGCGGATTGGCGCTCACCGTCACCGGCAGCATCACCACCAGCGAGAGCGCGACCAGCCCGATGCCGACCAGCATGGTGGGGCCGAGGGAGAGCGATGTTTCCACCTGCCGGTGAATGCCAAGGCGCGTCACCATCTGGTGCAGGGCATAGGGGATGATGAGCACCTTGAAGATGAAGGCGACGGCCGCTGTCACATACAGATGGCCCGAGCCCTGAATATGCGCCTGCCAGCCGACAGACAGGGTCAGCGCCACCGCCTGCAGGGCAAACACGCTGATGAGCGCGTTCAAACGGCCCTGATAGAGCATCAGGAACGAGATGAGCACCATTCCGCCTGCCAGCAGATGGGCAATATCGAAGGAGAGCTGGCCGAATTCCATGCCGTCCATTCCCATTCCCCCCATGGCTCACAGCCCCCTTGAGACGAACAGCAGCAGCGTGCCGAGCAGGCCGAGCATGAGGGCCGCGCCAAGGAAATCCGGCACCCGGAACACCCGCATCTTGGCGATGGAGACCTCAAACGTGGCGAGCAGCCCCGCACCCACCGCCAGCTTCACCCCATAGGTGAGCAGGCCGACGAGCGCCGCCACCCCGCCGGAGAGCGCCGGCGCAAGCCCCCATGGCACGAACAGGCAGGCGATGAGCGAGACATAGAGCAGCAGCTTGATCTGCGCTGAAAGCTCGATGAGGGCGAGGTGGCGGCCAGAATATTCCAGCACCATCGCCTCATGCACCATGGTGAGTTCGAGATGGGTGGAGGGGTTGTCCACCGGGATGCGGGCATTTTCCGCCACCGCCACGATCATCAGTGCGATGAGGGAGAGGGCGAGCGTGATGCGCAGGCCCACGCCGTCCAGCATCACCCCGGCCATGGTGGAAAGCTGGGTGGAGCCGGCCACCAGCGCCAGCGCGAACACGATCATGATCATGGCCGGTTCGGCCAGAGAGGCGATCATCACCTCACGGCTGGAGCCAAGCCCGCCGAAGCTGGTGCCGATATCCATGCCCGCAAGCGTGAGAAAGAAGCGCGCCGCCGCCAGAAGCGAGGCGATGGCGATGAGATCTGCCGACCATGAAAAGATGAGGCCGGTGGCAAAAGTGGGCACCAGCGCTGCCGCCACCCATGTGGCTGCGAAAATCACATAGGGCGCGGCACGAAACAGCCACGAGGCCCCTTCCGCCACCACGGCTTCCTTGCGCATCAGCCGGGCAAGATCACGATAGGGCTGGAAGATGGAGGCTCCGCGCCGGCGCATCAGCCGTGCCTTCACCTTGCGCACCATGCCGGTGAGCAGCGGGGCCAGCGCCAGCACCAGCAGCATCTGGGTGCCCTGAATGAGGAGAGCTTCGATCAGTGCCATATCGCCAGCACTCCCAGAAGCAGCACGAGAAGGGCGAAGACGATGCCCAGATACTGGCGGATGGTGAGGAAGGGCAGGCGGTTGGAGCGCTCCACCACCCATGTCACACGTCGGATCAACGGGTCATAGAGCCAGACCCATGCGGGGTCGTTTTCGCTCAGCGTGATGCGGGCGGGGCGGAGTTCGCCGGGGCGGGGCATGTCCACCTGCTCGCGCGCGGCAAAGACAGGCGCGCCGAACACGCGCCGCAGCGGCTGGGCGAAGCTGGCGGCGCTGTATTGGGTGGCGGGGTCGGCATTCGGGAAGCCGCAATCCCATGCCGGAGCCCGACGCAGGGCGCGCGAGGCAAAGCGGTGGATGAGGCCCACCGCCAGCCCCATGGTGATGACCATGAAGACGAACACCAGCAAGCCATTATAGGAGCTGCGGCTTTCCCCGATGGGAATGATGGAGAGCCACGAGACCGAGCTTTGCACCGGCATGCGCGCACCCGCCAGCGGGCCGACAGCATTCTGCAACGCATCCATTACCGGGCCGGGCAGAATACCGATGAGAAGGCAAAGCGCCGCCAGAACCACCATGGCGGTGCGCGACCAGCCATCCACCTCATGCGCATCACGGGCCTCATCCGAGCGCGGGCGGCCGAGAAAGGCGATGCCATAGAGGCGCACGAAGCAGGCCAGCGCCAGCGCCGCTGCCAGCGCCACCAGCGCGCCCACGGCCGGCACCATCAGCTTCAGGCCCCATGAGGGCAATGCGGGGCTGAGCAAGATGGCCTGAAAGGTGAGCCATTCGGAAACAAAACCATTCAGTGGCGGCAGCGCCGAGATAGCTGCCGCGCCCACCAGCATCACGACAGCCGTCACCGGCATGCGGTGAATGAGCCCGCCCAGCTTTTCCAGATCCCGCGCACCAGTGGCGGTGAGCACCGCGCCCGCGCCAAAGAACAGCAGGTTCTTGAACACCGCATGGTTCAGCACATGCAGCAGGGCGGCGGTGAGGGCGAGAGCGGCGGCAGTCGCCATGCCGGCCGCCTCGAACGCCAGCGCAAGGCCGAGGCCGACAAAGATGATACCGATATTCTCGATGGTGCTGTAGGCCAGCACGCGCTTCATGTCGTCCTGCATCAGCGCATAAAGAATGCCCAGCGCAGCGGAAACCCCGCCCGCCGCCAGCACCGGAATGCCCCACCACCAGGCCGGTTCGCCTGCCAGATCGAACACGATGCGGATGAAGCCATAGACCGCGACCTTGGTCATCACCCCGCTCATGAGGGCGGAGACATGGCTGGGCGCGGCCGGATGCGCCAGTGGCAGCCACACATGCAGCGGCACAAGGCCAGCCTTGGAACCCGCCCCCAGCAGCGCCAGAAACAGCACGATGCCGGCCACAAACGGGCTGAGTTCATGGGCCCGCATGGCCTCGAAACCGTAACCGCCACCGGCGCCAGCCATCAGGCCGAAGGCGAGCATTAGTGCCAGTGTGCCGAAGGAGGCCATGATGAGATAGACCAGACCGGCGCGCACGTTCTCCGCGGATTTGTCCTGCGAGATCACCAGCGCCCATGAGGCCAGCGACATGAACTCCCATGCCAGCAGGAATGTGTAGGCATCACCCGCCAGCAGCACCAGATTCATCCCGGCGATGAAGGCCGGAAAGAAGGGCAGCACACGCTGCGGGGCGTGTTCATGTCGCCCATAGCCCATGCCATAAATACTGGCCGCCGCGCCGCCCAGATTAATGACGGTGATGAAAAAGGCAGACAGCGCATCAATGCGGAACTGCGCACCGATCCATGGCACGCCCAGCGGCAGCATCAGCGCCGAAGGGCCGTTGAACAGCGCGCAGATGCCGGCGCCAAACGCCAGTGCCGTGGCGAGGAAGGAGAGCGCATACACAAAAGGCCGTGCCAGTGGCTGCCGCGCCAGAACCACCGCGCCGAAAGCCGCCACAAGCAACCCGGCAATGGCGATGAGAACCAGCGTGACCGAGCCGCTACCCCCCGCATGGGCCAGCACGGGTTCGGCGGGCGCATTGGTCCAGGAAACTGCAATGGCGTTCTGCGTCACGCCACCCGCCTGTGCCAGTTGAGTGTGCGTGATATTGCTCATGGGGTGGCTTTCCCATGCGCTGGTGAGCCGGGGTCAAAAGAGACCGAACGGGCCTTCAGACGCACCCCGCGCCCCCCTCCATCACTGGCGGCACCTTCCCCGATAAGATCGACGCCAGCCTGATCCAGCGCGCCGGTCAGTTTCATCAGCGAATCCACATTTCCGCGAATAACCCCCTCGCTCGCCTCCATCCGCTGGATGGTGGGCACGGAAAGGCCGGACAAGGCCGCAAGGGCGCGCTGGTCGAGACCAAGAAGCGCACGGGCGGCACGGAGCTGGGCGGCGGTGATCATACGCGCGACCGATCAGGAAAGAGGTTTCTGCGCCTGAGGCTATATCGTGAGATTTGTGATCTCAAGCCCTCTTTGTCAGGTGTCAGGCATCATTATTGATGTGCAGTGCGGTATGAATGCGCGCGCTGGCCTTATCCCTCCGCCTCAGCATCTTCTTCCACCCCATCCCCGCCCACCAGCACGAACCAGTCATCCTCGCTGATGACTTGCACGTTCAGGCTCTGGGCCTTTTCCAGCTTCGAACCGGCACCGGGGCCGGCGACCACAAGATCCGTCTTGGCTGAGACTGAGCCGGAGACCTTCGCGCCCAGCCGCTCGGCCATGGCCTTGGCTTCATCCCGCGTCATGCGTTCCAGTGAGCCGGTGAAGACCACCGTCTTGCCGGAAACCGGGCTTTCAGCCGCAATCGCCTCCATCGGGGCAGGGGAGACATGGGTGAGGAGGGCGGCCACCACCTCGCGGTTGCGCGGTTCCTGAAAGAATTCCACTAGCCCCTCGGCCACAACCGCGCCAATGCCATCAATATTGGTCATTTCCAGCCAGGCATCATTGCCCTTGAAACGCTTGGTACGGGATGTCGCGGGCTCATTCTGAAGCAGCGGAGCGAGCAGATCTGCCTGCCCGGAAGGGGCGGGCGATGCGGGGGCATGCCCCTCATCTGCACGCACGTCGTCCGCGTTCACCTGCGCCTCAAGCTGCTCCTGCCCCGGCATGATGGCGGAGAGGGCGCCCTGTTCCAGTGCTTCCACGGTGCCATAATGGCGCATCAGCCGCTTGGCGTTGGTTTCACCCACATGGCGGATGCCGAGGGCGAAGATGAAGCGGTCCACCGCCACGTTCCGCCGCCCCTCAATGGCCGCGAACAGCTTGGTCACCGAGGTCTTGCCCCAGCCCTCGCGATTTTCCAGCCGCTGGAGCGAATTGGCATTGGCCTGTTCCAGCGTGAAAATATCGGCGGGCGAGGAAATCAGCTGCCAATCAAACAGGGCCTGCACCTGTTTTTCGCCCAGCCCTTCGATATCGAAGGCATTGCGGGAGACGAAATGGCGCAGCCGTTCCACCATCTGGGCGGGGCAGATGAGGCCGCCGGTGCAGCGGCGCACGGCATCCATCTTGCCGGTTTTTGGGTCCACCTCGCGTACGGCATGGGAGCCGCAGGCCGGGCATTCATGGGGGAAAGCGAAGGGGTTGGCGGCGGCAGGGCGCTTGTCTTCCAGCACCCGCACGACCTGCGGGATGACATCACCCGCGCGCTGCACCACCACTGTATCGCCCACGCGGATATCCTTGCGGGCGATCTCATCCTCATTGTGCAGCGTGGCGGAAGAGACAACCACCCCGCCCACCGTGATGGGGGTGAGTTTCGCCACCGGAGTCAGCGCGCCGGTGCGACCCACCTGGATATCGATATCCTCGACAATGGTGATGGCCTGTTCTGCCGGAAACTTGTGGGCGATGGCCCAGCGCGGGGAGCGCGAGACAAAGCCGAGCCGACGCTGCAGATCCAGCCGGTTGACCTTGCACACAACGCCATCGATGTCATAGCCAAGGTGGGCGCGCTGTTCTTCGATACGATGGAAATGCGCGCCAAGATCTGCCGCCGAATGGGCGATGATGGTGAGCGGGTTCACCGAAAAGCCCCAGCGCCCGAACGCCTCCACCATACCGAACTGGGTATCTGCCGGCAAAGCGCTGGCTTCCCCCCATGCATAGGCGAAGAATTTGAGAGGACGGGCGGCGGTGACCTTCGCATCCAGCTGGCGCAGGGAGCCGGCAGCGGCATTACGCGGATTGGCGAAGATCTTCTCATCCGCCGCAGCCTGCCGGGCATTCAGGGCCTCGAAGTCCGCGCCGGCCATATAGACCTCGCCGCGCACCTCGATGATGTCGGGCACATCATCACCTTTCAGCACCTGCGGAATATCCGTGATGGTGCGCACATTGGCGGTCACATCCTCGCCCTGCGCGCCATCGCCGCGGGTGGCGGCCACCACCAGCTTGCCCTGTTCATAGCGCAGTGAGCAGGAGAGACCGTCAATCTTGGGTTCGGAGGTGAAGGCGAGATCGTCGCCATCCCCCAGTGCGAGGAAGCGCTTCACACGGCCCACAAACTCGTCAATCTCTCCATCCGAGAAGGCATTGGCGAGGGAGAGCATGGGCACGGCATGGGTGACCTTGCTGAATTTCTCTACCGGGGCTGAACCCACGGCATTGGAGAGGCTGTCCGCGCCCTTCAGGTTCGGGAAGCGGGCCTCGATGTCCTCATAGCGACGGCGCAGGGCATCATATTCGCCATCTGAGGCGAGGGGGGCGTCCTCGCGGTAATAGGCGGCATCCAGCGCGCTGATCTCGGCGCTCAGCGCGGCATGTTCGCGCGCCGCCTCGGTGCGGGCAAGTTCAGCCACGGGCACGGCGCGCAGCGAATCCGTGCGGATCTTGCGGGTGGAACGCTTTTTCGGGGCAGGATTTTCTGGGGCGGTCATGCTGTGTCCTGTACGCCCATGGGCCGGGCCATTTTATCTGCCCTGCTTACAAAAGTAGAGGTTCAAGGAGAGTTATTACCGGCCCTCTGCCCACGAAAATCGGCAGATATTGGCCTGCGTCATTTGTAAGATGTCCAGACCAAGGGTATGAGCGTGGCAGAAGCCGTGCATCGGCAGGCCCACGCTTGGGGGAAATGATGCGGACGATTTTGAAGAATGCAGGAATGGCGGTTGCGTTTTCGGGTGCCATGATGGCCGCCGGAAGCGCGATGGCGGATGATGCCGGCAAGGCAGCCTACATCGCACGCGCCGAGAAGCTCATCGCCGATACCAGTTCCGAGAACGCCAAGGATGTGACCGGCGATGCGCTTGCGCAGAACCTCGTCAAGGCCGTATCCGGCGTTGTCTCTGCCACCTCTCCCGAACCTTATGACCTGATCTATGTGCTGCTGGTGGGCGCGCCCGCACAGGGCAGCACCCCCGCTGTGCCTGCTTTTGCGGGCCGCCTGAATGACCAGCAGATTGCCGATCTCGCCAATTATGTGCGCGGTGCGCTGGGCGTGACCGGCGTGCAGCCCGTGACCGCCGAAATGGTGGGCACCCTGCGCTCCACCCGCCATGTGCCGGATTACGCCACGCAGGCGGCATCTTCCTTCGATTGCCCGGTTGTGGGTGGTGAGCCCGGCGCTTATGGCGCGCCTGACCCGCAGGCGGTCGCTAACCTTTCCTCCATGCTGACGGGCGGTGAGCGTTCGATCCCGGTGCTGGTGGATGCCTACCGTGCGGATGACCCGAAGGCCGGCCCGGCCGTGGTGGTGGATGCGCTGGCGGCAGCCTATTGCCCGGTCGTCGCCAAGAGCGACGCACCCTATTACAACCGCGTGGGTGAACTGCGTCGCTTTATCCTGCAGGCGGCTGATGATGTGTTCCCCCGCAGCCTGCGCGGCAAGGTGAGCACCCAGCCGATCGTGTGGGCCATTCCTGCCGGTGATTCGCTGGTGCTGCGTGAGCCTGCCACCGTGGCCGGCGCGCTGACCTGCCCCACCGCCGAGACCAGCGGCCTGCCGCAGGATCTGGCGGCTGCCGGCGCACAGATTCTCGGCACTCCGGCCAAGCTGCCGGTGAGCGGGGATGAGGCCTCCAAGCTCGCACAGAGCTTCATGACCGATGTGCCGAATGCAAAGCTGGCCTATGCCGCCAATTCGCTGATCTCTGCCTATTGCACTGTCGTTTCGGCGGACAAGGCGCTGGAAGCGGAGCAGCAGAAGGAGTTCGTCAACGCCTTCGGTATGCAGGTGATCCAGAACCTCCAGATGCAGCAGGCCCGCCTTGCTGCGCAGGCCTCGAAGTGATGCCCTAAGCCTGTTTGCCGGCGCGCCCCGATGGTCGGGCCGGCTTCAGGTGCGGTGAAATGAAGAAAGGCCGGTGGGAGATCCCGCCGGCCTTTCCTTTTGAATCCTTGAAGCCGTTTCAGGCCTCAGGCCGGGTCGCGATGTCCACACCGCCAGCCCCGGCCGAACTGCATCACTCGACCGCGACGAGAACGTCAGATGCCTTGACGATGGCGGTGGCTTCACCACCCACTTCAAGGCCAAGATCGTCCACTGCCTCATTGGTGATGGAGGCGGTCACCCTCAGGCCCTTAACGTCCAGCACCACATGGGCGGTGGTGGCACCCTTCTTGATCTCGAGGATCTTGCCGGGGAAGGCGTTGCGCGCGGAAACCTTCATGATGACGTATCCTTTTATGGGATGCGCGGGCACGGGCCCTGCGCACCATCCTGAACGGTATGAAGATATATAGTGTTTGATACAGCAGCAATATGGCGATATCGGATCCTGCACTGAAATGGGCGGGGCAGTCCCAGCGCCAGCTGCAAGCAGATGGTGTTGTGATCTCCTTGTTTTCTCGGATCAATTTCGGCTTGTGGTATGTTGTATCCGGGTGCGCGCATGTGAACGCGCAGTCGGGAGGCCGGGCCCATATGCGTCTTTGTCGCGGGCATTGGATGTGGGCTTCATCATCCATCGCCATCCGGGAGTTGCGCGGGGGCCGTGTGGCGGTCCACCCTGTGATGATGTCAGAATGCAGTTCTGTCAGCATCACTGACATTTTCTGGTTTCCAACGCGTGTCAAAACATTCTAGGCATGCAGCAAGCGCCGGAATGATGCGCTGTAAACTGCCCCTGAGGAGGATCCGGACCATGCCGCTTTATGCTCTCGACGGTGTCGAACCCCAATTCCCCGCTTCCGGCAATTACTGGATCGCGCCCACTGCGGTGCTGATCGGTAATGTCATCATCAAGGAAGGGGCGAGCGTATGGTTCGGCGCGGTGCTGCGCGGCGATAATGATCCGCTGACGGTTGGCGAAGGCACCAATGTGCAGGACAACAGCGTGCTGCACACGGATCTCGGCATTCCGCTCACGCTCGGACGCAATGTCACGATCGGCCACAAGGTGATGCTGCATGGCTGCATTGTGGGCGACAACAGCCTGATCGGCATGGGTGCCACCCTGCTCAATGGGTCGAAGGTGGGTGAGAACAGCATCGTCGGCGCACATGCGCTGGTAACGGAAGGCAAGAGCTTTGAGCCCGGCGCGCTGATTGTCGGCTCCCCCGCCCGCGCCATTCGCGCACTGGATGAGGAAACCATTCATCGCCTGACCCTGAGCGCGGAGAGCTACCAGCGCAATGCCGCGCGCTTCGCCAAGGGGCTGAAGCGGATCGACTGAGGGATATTCTCTGCTCTGATGAAGCCCGCGCGATCATTGGCTCGTGCGGGCTTTTTCATGCCTGCTCGTGCTGAATGCGGGTGGCCTTGCAAGGGCTGATGACGGACACAGTAACCGCATGGCGCTCCGGCCTTCACAGCAGGATATGTAGGGCGGCCGGTTCATGAAAAAGGGGACAGGCTGATGCCTGTCCCCTGTTCTATTTCGGCTGTGAGTTTGGCTGCTTTCGCCAAGCCTCAGACGGAATGAGGGTCAGTCCACATCCTCGACGCTGTCCGGTCCACCGCCATAGGCGCGCTGGGCAAGGGCTGCCTGCATGAAGGGGTCGAGATCGCCATCCAGCACTTCCTGCGGCGTGCCGGACTGCACACCCGTGCGCAGATCCTTCACCAGCTGGTAGGGCTGAAGCACATAGGAGCGGATCTGGTGGCCCCAGCCGATATCGGTCTTGGCCGCCTGTTCTGCCGCAGCCGCTTGCTCGCGCCGCTTGAGTTCGGCCTCATAGAGCTTCGCGCGCAGCATGTTCCACGCCGTGGCACGGTTCTTGTGCTGGGAGCGGTCGCCCTGGCTCACCACGGCGATGCCGGTGGGAATATGGGTGAGGCGCACGGCGGATTCGGTCTTGTTCACGTGCTGGCCACCGGCACCGCCGGAGCGCATCGTGTCTACCCGCACATCGGATTCATTGATGTCGACCACGATGCGGTCATCAATCACCGGATAGATCACGGCCGAGGCGAAGGAGGTCTGGCGGCGGGCATTGGCATCGAACGGCGAGATGCGCACGAGGCGGTGCACACCGGCCTCGGTTTTCAGCCAGCCATAGGCATTGTGGCCCTTCACCAGAATGGTGGCGGACTTGATGCCGGCCTGCTCGCCCTCGGACTCGTCCACCAGCTCCACCTTGAAGCCATGGCGCTCTGCCCAGCGCTTGTACATGCGCAGCAGCATTTCAGCCCAGTCCTGGCTGTCGGTGCCACCCGCGCCGGCATGGACCTCCAGATAGGTGTCATTGGCATCGGCCTCGCCGGAAAGCAGGGATTCCAGCTCGCGACGGGCCAGTTCCGCCTTCATCCCGTCCAGCGAGAGAGCGGCCTCGGAGATGATGCTCTCGTCCTTTTCGGACTCGCCCATCTCGATCAGCTCGATATTGTCGGCCAGATCCTGGGTGATGCGATCAATGGAGTTCACGCCGTCTTCCAGCGTGGTGCGCTCCTGCATCACCTTCTGCGCCCGCTCAGGTTCGTCCCACAAGGTGGGATCCTCCGCCATGGCGTTCAGTTCATCGAGCCGCCGCCGCGCGCGATCCACATTGATGTGGTCTCGCAGCAGTTGCAGGGATTGGGTGATCTCGTCGACCTTCGCGGCGAGTTCCGCGCGCATGGCTTGTCTTCTCCGGATAAGGCCGCGGAAAATAGCCGCCGAAAGCTCAGGTGTAAACGCCCGGATGAAGGAATGGCACTCCTGATGCCTCCGGCAGGTGCGATTGCCACCTGAACCGCTTTCCTTGCCTCCTCCAAAAGCAGGCTGGTATGAAGCTCACGAGCCGCGCTTGGGATGGCGTGGACACAGGCAATCGACAGGCACGGGGTGGGGCCATGGACTGGTGGAGACGTATTCTTTTCTGTGTGGGCGGGCTCTATGGCGCACTGGGTGTGGCGGCATCCGCGATGGCGGCACACATCGTGGCCAGCGACATGCTGGTGACAGCCAGCCATTTCCTGCTGTTCCATGCCGTTGCGCTGGTGGCGGTGGGCGCAGCCAGTGCGGCTGTGGATGGCGGGCGGCCCGCATTGCTCACGGGCGCAAGCGCGCTGGCGCTGGGCACCTTCCTTTTCACCGGAGATCTGGCGCTGCGTGTGCTGTCCGAAGGGGAATACCACTGGGGCACCGCGCCCTATGGCGGCAGTGTGCTGATCGTGGGCTGGCTCTTCGTGGCGATTGGCGGGTTGCTGGCCAGCAAGAAGGCCTGAGCGGTTTAAGGCAGAAATACGCCGTTGCAGCAGATGAGGCTTCTGCTGCGGACCTCAGGCGACTCCAATCCGGGTTCGCATGATCCGCGGGTGTGCAGCCGGGTCAGGCGGCTGAACGGACAAGCGTGAATGACAAAAGAAGGGCAGGCCATCTCTGGATGGGCCTGCCCTTGAGCTTTCATCGTATGCCTTGACCCGGAACTCAAAAGGGCGGGCGAGCAGGTATCAGAACCGGCGGGATTCTCGTCGGGCTATCTGTCTTTCGGTTTCAAGGGCTTGGGCTGGCTGTGCTTGCGCCTCCGCATCCTTCACGACAGGCGCGGCCGCCAGACGCAGGTGCGCTTGATCTCCATGTCCTCTAGCTCACGCGTGACGGGAACATGGTATTCGCCCAGTTGCTCCAGCTGGTCCTTGGGCAGATAGGAGCGGCCGGGGTCGCCGATCAACACTACGGCGCCGCGTCTGGCCAGCGCCAGAAGCCAGATGAAAACCCGTTCCGCCAGATCGCGCTCATAGCAGATGTCGCCGGCCAGAACCGTGTCCCAGCCCTCATCCCGGCCGATCAGGTCTTCGCCGCGCACCTGAAGCTGCACCCCGTTGGCCGCCCCGTTCAGGGCGATGGCGTGCTGGGCGAAGGGGTCGATATCGGCGCAATCCACCTGTGCCGCCCCGGCCTTCATGGCGGCGATGCCGACCAGTCCGGAGCCGGAGGCAAAATCCAGCACCCGGCGGTCCTTCACGCAGGCCTCATCATCCAGCACATGGCGCGCCAGCGCCTGCCCGCCGGCCCATGCGAAAGCCCAGAAAGGGGGCGGCAGACCAAGCTGGCCCAGCTCTTCCTCGGTGCGATGCCAGATCGGCACCGCCTCATCCGCCACATGCAGCGATATTTCCGGCACCAGCGGCACGGAGCGCAGGCGTGTTTCGGTCTGAATGAAGGCGACGGGGTCGCGGATGGGGGAGATCAAAGGCCGCCCATCGCGCAGATAATGTCCCATTCCTCATCGGTGACAGGCTGCACCGAAAGGCGAGAGTACTTCACCAGCGCCATCTCCTGAAAGCGCGGGTCTGCCTTGATGGTGGCGAGCGACACTGGCGTCTTGAATGGCTTCACGGCCTTTAAATACACCATGACAAACTTGCCAGTCGGGTCGGACGGGTCGGGCACGGCTTCCTTTATAACCTCGACAATGCCGACAATCTCCCGCCCCTGATTGGAGTGGTAGAAGAAGCCGGTGTCGCCGATCTTCATGGCCAGCATATTGTTCTTGGCGGTATGATTGCGCACGCCATTCCAGGGCTCGCCTTTCGCGCCAACCTTCACCTGCTCGTCCCAGGACCATGTGTCGGGTTCGGATTTGTAGAGCCAGTGGGCCATGGCGCGCTCGCTTTCTGCGGGAAACATCTGCGCAGATGGTGTGCCGGTTTGGGGCGCGATTGGCAAGGTGGTCTGGTGGGCGCGGGGGGCTTTAGCTGGCCGGGAAACCGGAGGGTGCTTCACGCTTTAGCGGGAAGGCGCGCGCGGTTGGGAGGTTGTGGCTCAAAAGCCGCTGGGTGCTATTCGGTTTCCCGAGGCAAAAAATGAATGCGGGCGTGTGGGTTTCCGGCAGGCTTGAACCTGCCGGAAACAGATATCAGAGGCCGAAGATGCGGCGCTTGTCATCCACGCTTGGTCCATCCTGCGTATCCGGTCCGGGGTCATCCGGCAAAGGCGGCAGGGGCACGATGGCTTCGCCGATTGGGGCTTTCGCAGGCGAAGGTGCGACGGGGGTGGCCGCGCCGGAAGAGCCGGTACTGGCCGCACCCGAGACCGAAGCTTGCTCTCCTGTTTTTGCAGCCTTGCCCGTTTCTGAGGCAGGCGCAGGCTTTGCCCCGTTTGCGCTCAGGGCCACGTCATCCGTCGCAGCGACAGTAGCGGGCGAAATGGCAGCAATGGCGGCTTTCAGCCGTTCTGCCTCATGCTCCAGAATGGGGGTTGCGGCAACGCCGGGCGGCACCGCCCAGACAAACACATCCAACTTGCCGGTGATGGGCGAAAGCGGGGCCCACTGGTTCGAGACCACCCCATCGGCGATCCATGCCGGGTCGCGTGCCGCATTCACCGCACGGGTGGTCCACTCGCGGGCCTTGCCAATATCGCCATGCTCTGCCGCTTCCAGTTCCGCCATCAGCAGGCAGATGCGCTGGGTGGGGGCATTGAGAAGGGGCTCCAGCACCGCACGGGCCTGAATATAGTCCTGCGCATCAATCGCCGCATGGGCGAGGGCGATGGCACTCTCGCGATGGTCTGGCGCGCGCAGGAAGAGGTCTCGCACACGCAGCAGGCGTTCTTTAGCGGAATCTCCGGGTCGCAGATGGGCTTCCACCTCCGCCAGTTCCGGGTGCGGATGGGCGATGAAGGCGGCTTCCACGATCTTGGTCGCCTTGCGCAACTGCCCGGCCGCACCGAGCAGGCGACCGGCAACAGCGGCGGCCGGCACCAGCGTGGGGGCCAGACGCACGGCTTCCAGCGCCCGTTCACGGGCGAGGTCCGGCTTCTCATGTTCCAGTTCCAGCGCCTCGGCGGTGAGGATCACGGCACGGCGGCGGCGATATTGGGTCTTGTCGATGCCCTTCTTGGCCATCTGCCGTTCGAGCACGCCCAGCGCGCCGGCATAATCATGCGCAAGGCAGCGGGCCTCGATCACCGCATCATTGGCCCAGACCAGTGTGGGCGCGGCATCGGCCGCCTGTTCGGCGAAGGCGGCAGCAGCATCCAGATTGCCGGCCTTGCGCGCCTCGATGTGCAGGCCGCGCAGGCCCAGCAGGCGGGTTTCCGGCTTCTCGGCCATCGCCTGAAAGGTGATGACGGCCACCTCATGCTCGCCCTCGAACTGGGCTTCCTGCGCGGTGAGCAGGTGGGTGAGAGGCTCATTCGGCAGCAGGCGCACGGCTTCGGCGCGGGCCCGGCGGGCGGTTGCGCCATCGCCGGTGCCAATGGCCAGCAGACCACGCGTCACCGCCTCCCAGCCCTTCTCGCGCTTGCGGCGGCGGGAGAGGTGGGAGATGTAGCCCGGGATGTCGAGCAGCATCATCAGCAGCCGCCACAACAGCAGCACCAGCCCGGCCACCAGCGCGATGACGACAAGCGCCACCGGCACCGTGGTTTCCACGCGCCAGCCCTGCCAGACGACAGCGATCTCACCCGGACGGTCGGCGATCCAGGATGCACCGAAGGCAATGGCAGCGAGGACGAAAAGGAGGATGACGAGGCGGATCACGGCGTCTTCCCCGAAA
This sequence comes from Sphingobium sp., assembly GCA_035911355.1. Classification (GTDB taxonomy): domain Bacteria; phylum Pseudomonadota; class Alphaproteobacteria; order Sphingomonadales; family Sphingomonadaceae; genus Sphingobium. Next base: position 143,847 of record JAMHVU010000073.1, on the reverse strand, counting down.
TGGCTGCGAGGGATTGCTGATAGAGCGTTTCGGCAAGCTGCATGGCCTGCCGGCGCGTCTCGATCTCAGCGGTGATGGTGAGCAGCTTGTCGCTCACCTGCGGGGGAAGCTGGCGCAGTTCGGCCAGCGCATGCTCAAGATTGCCGGAGCGCACGAGATCCACCGCCCGCGCCAGCACACCGCGTGTGCCGGTGGGGTCCGGGCTGTCTGCCGGGCGAATGCTGACCAGCGATTCCGCACTGGAGAGCAGGCGCGCGACCAGCGAGTCATCGCTTGGTGCCGCAGGGGCCGGGGTCAGGCCGGCAATGGCGGCAAGGCCTTCACGCTCAAGACGTTCTGCCAGAGCCGCGCGAGGCGGGTAGCCCTTGGCGGCGGCATTCTTCAGCGGATCCAGCACATTGGCGTTCGCGCCCAAAAGGGTGTGGGCGGCGGCAAGTTCGGCGGTGAAGGGCTGACCGGCCTGCACGGCATTGCGCAGATCTGCCAGAACCACCATGCCGGCGGCTGCGCGGCTGAAGGCATCCACCGTGTTGATGCGCTGCTGGGCGCTCTGCTGCAGGTCTTCAAGGCGGCCATCCAGCGCGGCGATGCGCGGGGCCAGACCATCGGTGCCCTTGCGGATTTCGGTGAGGCTGGTGTCCAGCAGATCAACGCGGGGCGCCAGAGCCTCAGCCTGCTGGGCGGCGGACGTGGCGGCGTTCGCAGATTGGGCCAGTTCATCCAGACGCGGGGTGAGCGCGCCCACCTGCTGGCTGGCTGTATCCGCCAGCTTCAGCGCCTGTTCCGCCTGACCGGAAATGCCGGTTGCGGTGCTTGCCGCTTCTCCGGCCTGCCGCGCGGCCTCGGTGGCCTGCACCGTGGTGGTTTCAAGCTGGGCCTTCATCTCTGATTGGGTCGCGGCGAGGCTGGAGAGCTGTTCTCCGGTGCGGGCCAATGCGGCCTTTGCCTCTTCGCTGGAAGCCTGAAGCAGGGCGAGCGCCTGTTCCATGCCTTGTGTCAGCGCCGGGGCATCGGTGCCTGCCGGCGGGGCCGATGGTGTGGAGAAACCCTGCACGGCAGCGGCCAGAGCGGCGATGCGGGCATCTGCGGAATTCAGCTTCTCATCAAGGCCACTCAACGCCTGCGGGGCAATGGCGGGGCGGTCTTCGAGCGTGGCCAGCCGCTGGGTGAGGGCCGCGATTTCGGGAGAGGGGGCACGCAGCGCACCAGTGCTGGCGGCATAATACACCACGCCGCCACCTGCCACGCCGCCTGCCAGTGCGCCAACCACCAGAGCCGCGATCAGTCCGCCTGTTCCAAGGCGCGCATGTTGCGGGGTAGGGGGCGGCGGGGTGGCGCTGCCGGATGAGGATGCCTGGCCTGTCGCTGCCGTGCTCTGGGTTCGGGAACTGGAAGAAGCACCAGCGCTGGTGCTGGCCGAAGATGTGCCCGAGTTCGCGGCGGGTTGTGCCTGTGGCGTAGTTTTCGCTTCAGATGAAGATGCAGCCGCAGATGTTGCGGAAGGAGATTTCACGGATTCCGCCTTTGTGCCTGCAACATCTTCACCTTCACCCTGAGGCCGGGAAAATGGTGAGGTTGAACCGGATTTCGGCGCGCTGGTCGTGGTGCCCGCTGCGGCGGCAGCGCCCGCTTGGGGGGCTGCATTCGCGCGGGCGGCATCCACGACGGGCGCATGGATGGGCGCATGCGTGGAGACAGGCTTGTCCACGGTGGCACCGGAGCCGGCCGAAGACCTGCCGGAGGTTGTATCTGCAGGGGGTGACGGGCTTGTGCTCTCGTCCACGCGCACTTCCTCGGCCTTCAGGTCGAGGGTGGGAGGCTGACGTCCCTTGCGGGATGAAAAGCCTTTCGCGTTCGGGTCTTCGCTCGCCATGGGCCTCCTCGTGGGGTCGTCGCCGCCATTATCTTTCGGGATAGACCGGCCGTCGGTTATCCGCAACCATTGCACATGATGCGCGTTTTAAAGAAGCGCGAAAAGTGCATCTTCATTCGGGGCCTGCGCCACTTCCACGGTCAGCCCGGCCTGCACCAGCGGCCCGGCCACCTGATCTGCCAGACACAGATGTCGCATGCCGGAAAGCCGCGCCCCCAGCCCTTCGGCTTCCACACAGCGCAGAAAGGCGACAACTGTGCGGCGGGAAAAGTGCAGCACACAGCCAATGCGTCCTTCCACCAGCGCTGTGCGGGTTTGTGGGGAAAGTGCGGATGTGCCTTCGGCTGCATAGACCACCGCGACACGGACCGTGATACCGGCTGGCTCAACGGCTGCCGGCAGGTCTGCGGCCCGGTTTTCGCCCGCAGCATAGAGCACATGGGTGCCGGGCGGCAGGTCCTGTTTCATGCGGGTGGTGAGAGCGGTGGCGTCGCCATCGCAATCGATCACTGTGGAAAACCCGGCGGCCAGCGCCTCTTCGGCGGTGCGGGGCCCCACCGTATAGACGGGCAGGGCGAAAAGGTCTGGCCAGCCATCATGGGTCATGAAGCTCTGTGCCATGAAGCCTTGCACCCCGTTGATGGAGGTGAAGGTGAGTGCATCAAACCTGTCTAAAGGGAGCTCTGCCGTGCGCGGGCGAATGAGCAGCATCGGGTCTGCCAGCACCATGTGACCCATGGCTTCCAGCCGCGCGATGGTGCGTGCAGCGGCAGATGCTGGCCGGGTGACAAGAGTGAGCATGGCGTGACCTTCCAAAAGGCGGGTGCTGTTGGCCAGAGTGTTCCGGGTCTCAGGGAAACGGGCGCGGCGGTTCAGCCATCATGTGTGGTCGCATGTTCTTCCTGCGAACCGTGTGTTTGGCTCGCGCGGAAAAGTTCGGAGGCATGCCTCGATATGCCGATGACGTGAAACTGCCGCACGGGCCCGTCTTGCCTGAAAGACGCGTGGTGCAGGAGGTGCGCGGCCATATGGATAGGGGTTTTTGCCCGCACTCCTCCTGCCGTGGTTCAGGCCTCTCCGCGCAGGGCACGGGCGGGGCTGGTGTCGCGCAGTCTTGCGCCACAGGCCGCGCCCAGTTCTTCAGCCTGTGCCAGTTCCTGCCCGGAGGTGAGGGAAATGCGCTCATCCAGTTCGGCGGCATCCGCGCCATCGGTGGTCAGCACCATGCCCTGAAGGCGCAGGCTCTGCCCCTCCACCCGTGCCAACCCGGCGATGGGCGTGCGGCAGGAACCATCAAGCGCGGAGAGAAACGCGCGTTCGGCAGTGACCGCGAGGCCGGTTTCGCGGCAGGTGATGGCGGCCAATGCCGTATTGGTGGCTTCATCCACCACCCGGCACTCGATCGCGACCGCGCCTTGCCCCACCGCAGGCAACACATCTTCCACAGCCAGAACCGCGCTGGCCACTTCGGGCATGCCAAGGCGCGAGAGGCCGGCAAAGGCGAGCAGGGTGGCGTCAAACACGCCCTCTTCCACCTTGGAAAGGCGGGTGTGGACATTGCCGCGCAGCAGCGACACCTGAAGGTCTGGCCGCAGACGACGCAATTGCGCCTCGCGCCGCAGAGAGGCCGTGCCCACCTTCGCGCCCTGTGGAAGATCGGCAAGGCTGGTGCCATTCTTCATGATGAGAGCATCGCGCACATCAGCGCGGGGCAGATAGCCGGCCAGATGCAGGCCTTCCGGCAGGGTTGTGGCGACATCCTTGGCGGAGTGGACGGCCAGATCAATGCGCCCTTCCAAAAGCGCATCCTCGATTTCCTTGGTGAACAGGCCCTTGCCGCCTGCCAGTGCAAGGGCGCGGTCCTGAATCATGTCGCCAGAGGTGCGGATGACCTCGATCTCGATACTTTCCACCGGGCGGCCCTGCGCTTTTGCCAGTGCATCGCGCACGGCATGGGCCTGCCACAGGGCCAGCGGACTGCCGCGCGTGCCGATGCGCAGACGAGGCGCTGCGACGCGGAGCGCTGTTGCCCTGGAATCAGGTGTGGAGGAATTGTGGGGTGCGCTGGGCGCTTGGCTGTTCGTTTCCGGGCTCATGGGCGCTAAGAATGACGGTGGGAATCAAAATAAGATAGAGCGGCGTTGCGGCGCAGTCTGCGTCTCGCGTCGAAAAGGCAGGGCGGTTTGGCCGATCTTCTCGTTCTCGGCATCGAGAGCACATGCGATGAAACCTCTGCTGCGGTGGTGTCCTGCACCGCTGCCGGAGAGGGGCGGATCCGTTCGAACATCGTGCGTTCACAGGTGGAGATTCACTCTCCTTATGGCGGCGTGGTTCCGGAAATCGCCGCCCGCGCCCATGTGGAAATCCTCGACCATGTGATCGGCGAGGCGATGCGGCAGGCGAATGCCTCCTTCTCTGAACTCTCTGCTGTGGCGGCTGCGGCAGGGCCGGGGCTGATCGGCGGGGTAATTGTGGGCCTCACCACGGCGAAGGCGATTGCGCTCGCCGCGCGCAAGCCACTGGTGGCGGTGAATCATCTGGAAGCCCATGCGCTTACCGCCCGCCTGACCGATGGCGTCACCTTCCCCTATCTGCTACTGCTGGTCTCGGGCGGGCACACCCAGTTGCTCGCGGTGGAGGATGTGGGCCGCTACACCCGCCTGGGCACCACGCTGGATGATGCGGTGGGAGAGGCCTTCGACAAGGTGGCGAAGATGTTGAGCCTGCCTTATCCCGGCGGCCCGCAGGTGGAAAAGCAGGCGCGGCTAGGCGATGCGAAGCGCTTCAGCTTTCCCCGTCCGCTGGCCGGCCGGCGCGAGCCGGACTTCTCGCTCTCTGGCCTGAAAACCGCGGTGCGGCTTGAAGCCGAGCGCAATGCCCCGCTGAGCGATCAGGATGTGGCAGACCTGTGCGCCAGTTTTCAGGCCGCGGTGGTGGATGTGATCTCGGATCGCGTGCGTGCCGGTGCCCGCAGCTTCCGGGACCGGCTGGGCCGGGGGCCAACAGCGCTGGTGGTGGCGGGCGGCGTTGCGGCCAATACCCCCATTCGGGAGGCGCTGGGCCGCGTGGCTGCGGATCTCAACACCCGTCTGGCTCTGCCCGCCCCGGAGTTGTGCACAGATAATGGCGCGATGATCGCATGGGCCGGTATTGAGCGGCTCGCGCGCGGCTTCATGGATGATTTGACCGTGAGCCCCCGCGCCCGCTGGCCACTGGACCCGGCCGCCGCCGCTTCTGCCACCGCACGGGCCTGAGATGATGGCGGGCTTTGCAAAAATCGGCGTCGTGGGCGCCGGCGCATGGGGCACGGCGCTGGCGAATGCGGCCGCGCGTGGCGGCAGTTCGGTTCTTCTGCATGGGCGTGATGCCGCGCAAATGGCGGATATGGCCACCCGGCGTGAACATGCCGGTGCATTACCCGGTATCGCGCTGGCGCAGGCGGTGGAGCCGGTCTCGGATCTCGCGCGCATTTCGGAATGCCGGGCCGTGTTGCTGGTGGTGCCGGCACAGGCTTGCCGGGGCGTGCTGGAGCAACTCGCTCCGCATCTTCTGCCCGGCACGCCGGTCATTTCCTGCGCCAAGGGCATTGAGCGCGGCACCCATGCCTTCATGACCGAGGTGATCGCGCAGGCGACCCCGCAGGCGGTGCCGGCCGTGCTTTCCGGCCCCAGTTTCGCTTCGGATGTCGCGGCAGGTTTGCCGACCGCCGTCACACTGGCAGCAAAAGATCAGGGACTGGCGCAGGCTCTGGCTGAAACGCTCGGCTCTTCCAGCCTGCGGCTCTATTACTCCACCGATGTGCGCGGCGTGGAGATTGGCGGGGCGACCAAGAATGTGCTCGCCATCGCCGCCGGCATCGTGGCTGGTCGCAAGATGGGGGCAAGTGCGCGTGCCGCGCTGGTTTCTCGTGGTTTCGCGGAACTGATGCGCTTTGCATTGGCATGGGGCGCGCGCCCCGAAACGGTGACCGGCCTTTCCGGCCTTGGTGATCTCATCCTCACGACCTCTGGCCCCCAGTCGCGCAATTTCGCATTTGGCGAGGCGCTGGGCGCGGGTGAGGCCGTGGGTGACAAGCTGGCCGAAGGCGCTTTCACCGCTTCCGTGCTGATGGAAATGGCGCGAGAAAAGAATATCGACATGCCGGTGGCCTCTGCTGTCGCGGAGGTGCTTTCCGGCCGGATGTCCATTGACGCCGCGATTGAGGCGCTGATGGCGCGTCCGCAGAAGGCCGAGGGGTAAGGCCGGGTGTCTCCCGGCCGCATTTGAGGGCATTGTCGCATCAGACCGGGCAGCCACTGGTCTGCTTTCAGAAGGGCCGGATCAATCTGTCTCTTTTCGCGAGTCCACCATCGATCCTGCTGCATCCGCGCGGGAAAATTGACGCGCACGGGTTCCCACGCACCTCAAAGCGGTTCAAACATAGCCGAAACACACGTCACGGATGCGTGATGCGGCGCGGGTCATTACTGTTTGAAGCGCGCGCCCAGATTTGCGGGTGAAGCATGTGCATTTTGCGGAGCGGTATCGAGCTGGATGATGCGGATCGCGCGTTGATCGGCGAACTGCAGCAGGATGGCCGGATGCCGTTCGTTGAACTGGCCCGGAAGCTTGGCATTTCGGAGCGGACCGCACGTTCGCGGGTGAGCGGTTTGCTGGAAAACGGGGTAATCCATGTGGTTGCCCTCACCAATCCGCGCGCATTGGGCTTCAATGCGATTTGCCTGCTCGGCGTCACTACGGATCCGGCTGTTCCCGTTTCGCAGATCGCGAAGGAGATCGCGCGCGTTTCCGATGTGGACTATGTGGTGGTCACGACAGGGCGTTATGGCATCATTGTCGAGGTCATCTCGACCGACCGGGCGGCCATGCTCAAGACCATTGAGACGCGGATCGGCACCATTGCCGGCATCCGCTCCATCGAGATCTTTCCCGGCCTGTCCCTCTATTACCAGAAGGCGCGGTTCCTTGCGGGCATGCAGGGCGCAACCGGCGTGCGCCCGACCCTGCTGCCGGAAACCGACCGGCAGATCGCCCTGACGCTGAGCACCAATGGCCGCATGCCTTTCCGGGCCGTGGCCGAGCGGGTCGGCATCTCCGAGACACAGGTGCGCGCGCGGGTCTCCTCGATGCTGGAAACGCGCCAGATGAGCATTCTGGCGATCATGAATCCGCTGGCTTTTCCCGAGCGTTGTGTGGCCTGGGTGGGCATGAAGATCGCTCCCGGTTCACGCAGTCAGGAAGTTGCGGATGCGATCTCGCATGAAGACACCGTGTCTTATGTGGTCATTTCCGGCGGACGGTTTGATCTGTTCGTGGAACTGATCTGCGAGAATGAGGAACATCTGCATCAGGTTCTTGAATCGCGCATCCGCGCCATTCCCCAGATCAGTTCTTTTGAAATCTTTATCTACCTGGACCTGCACTACAAGGTGCTGGGTGTGGCCCATCCACCCCAGAACGGGGCGGGGGGCACAGCGCTTGAAAAGACCCTATAGCCCGCCAAGGCTCACATATTTCAGGTCCAGATAGTCATCCAGCCCATAGCGGGAACCTTCCCGGCCGACGCCACTGGCCTTCACCCCGCCAAAGGGGGCGACCTCGGTGGTGATGATGCCGGCATTGACGCCAACCATGCCATATTCCAGCGCCTCGGACAGGCGAATGGCCCGCGACAGACCCTGCGTGTAGATATAGGCAGCGAGGCCATATTGCGTGTTGTTGGCCAAAGAGATGGCTTCTTCATCGGTATCGAAAGGGAAGAGGACCGCGAGCGGGCCAAAGGTTTCATCCTGAGCCACGATCATCTCGCTCGTGCCGTCGGCAATCAGGGTGGGCTCGAAGAACTGGGCGCCGGCTGGTGAGGGCTTTCCGCCCGCAAGCACTCGTCCGCCCTTCGCACATGCATCCTGAACATGCGCGGCCACCTTCTCCATTGCGGCGGCGTTGATGAGCGGGCCCTGCGTCACCTCCGGCTCAAAACCGGAGCCGACCTTCAACTCTCGTATCTGGTGCGCCAGCTTATCCGCGAAGGCCTCATAGACAGCGCGCTGCACATAGAAGCGGTTCACGCACACGCAGGTCTGCCCGGAATTGCGGAACTTCGCGGCAATCGCACCCTCTGCTGCGGCATCAAGGTCGGCATCATCCATCACGATGAAGGGGGCATTTCCACCCAGTTCCATGGAGAAGCGCTTCATCTCGCGCCCCGCCGCCCCGGCCAGAAGCTTGCCGACACGGGTGGAGCCGGTGAAGGTGATTTTGCGCACGGCCGGGTGGCTGGTCATCTGGGTCCCGATGGCCGATGCATCTCCCGTGAGCAGATTGACGACACCGGCCGGAATGCCGGCCCTTGCGCACAGTTCACCCCATGCCAGCCCGCAGAAGGGCGTGAGTTCCGAAGGCTTGATGACGATGGTGCAACCCGCCGCCAGCGCTGCGCCGAGCTTGCGCGCGATCATCGAGAAAGGGAAATTCCATGGGGTGATGGCCGCCACCACACCCACCGGGCTGCGTGTCACCAAGAGCCGCCGGTCATTCCAGGGCGAGGGGATGATGTCGCCATAAACGCGGCGCGCCTCTTCCGCGAACCAGCGTATATACGCTGCACCACCCAGAATTTCGCCGCGCGCCTCAGCCAGTGGCTTGCCCTGTTCCAGCGTGAGCAGGTGGGCGAGTTCATCAACATTCTGTTCAATTTCGCGTACAAGAGCATGGAGTCTTCCGGCCCGCTCCTGCGCACTCAGGGCCGCCCATGCGGGAAATGCGCGAGCTGCGGCCTCGATTGCGCTGCGGGTTTCATCCGCACCCGCAAGAGGTGTGGAGCCGATTTCAAGACCCGTGGCCGGGCTTGTCACCGCCAATTGTGCGCCATCTTTTGCGGGCTGCCATGTTCCATCAATATAGTTTTGCAGATGCCGGAACTGCGGGGGAATTTCGGCTGTGTTCATAAGCATGTGTCCGGTCATCGACAGGCAGCCCGCATCAGGGACTGGCGCAGGACGGAAAAAAACGCGGGCTGGCGCGGGCCGCCAGGCGTGCCCGCGCAAGGGAAGCGTGGCGGGTTATTTCAGATCGGAGAAGGCAACATCGAAGGACAGTGAGGCCAGGAAGCGGTCACCGCAGCTCTTGGCATTCGCAATCATGATGCTGCACTGTTCGTCATTCAGGTCAGAGCCGTGATAGCGCAGGTCCAGCGTTGCGGCCTTGTAGGTCAGGCTTGTGCCGACATTCCAGTAATTGTAGCCGGAAACATCGACATAATAGGGGGTAAGGGAAACTGGGGTGAGGAAGGTGCCGTTCCACGCGCTGCTGTCCAGCCACTGGTGACCAAACTCACCGGACATCGACCAGCCGATGACCTGACCCGGGCCAAAGCTCGGCAAGGTGACTTCAGCCGTGCCGGCCAGATAGGTGCCATCCGTGTTCGTCGCGGCAAAGTCCGTGGTGTAGTAGAGCTGAAGTCCAAGGTTCAGCCAATCCGTGACCTGATAACTGGGCTTGAAGTAAACCTCCCAGTAGTTCAGGTCCGTATCGGCATCAGAGCCGGGATAAAGATAACCGGAGATGCCGATATCGAGCGTCAGCTTGTCCCAGCTGTGGCGCACGCCGCCATAGACATCGACCTCTGCCGAGCCGGAACCGAGAAAGCTGACATTCGAGGCCCATGTGCCGACATAGAACCAGTCGAGCAGGGAGAGTTCGGCATAGCCCTGAATGGCGGCATTGCCATTGGTCTGGCTGATGCCGCGGAAGATATAGTCTGTTGCGCCGGTGACGCCGAAGGATACATCCCACAGCGGTGCGGGTGCGGCCGGGGTCGTGGCCTTCACTGGCATGGAGATATCGGCGGCGATGGCGGTGCCGGTCAAAAACAGGCCTGAGGTCAGCGCCAGAAGTGCGGTTTTCATTAGGATCCTCCCCTTGTTATGGGGGGCGCGCCGGGGCAGTGGCACGCCCCTTTTTTAGCCCGCGGAAAGCTGTGTTTCTCCGCGCGCCATCACGAACTCGACCTTGATGCTGCGCAACTGGTCGATATCTGTTTCAAACGGGTCCGCATCCAGCGCGATGATGTCGGCGAGTTTTCCGGGGGCGAGAGAGCCCTTCTGGTCGTCTTCACCCATCACCCATGCGGCATCAATGGTGTGCATGCGCAGGGCCTGCTCAAGCGTGATGGCTTCTTCCGGGTCGATGTAATTGCCGGAATAGGTCTCGCGTTTCAGGCAGCACCAGATGCTGAAGAAGGGGTTTGTGGCCTCGCGCTCGGAGCCGATCCACACATCCGAGCTGCCCGAAAGATGCCAGCCCGCTTCCAGTAGAGAGCGGAAGGGAAAGCGGCCGCGTGCGCCGTATTCGCCAAGATAATCGGGGAAATACTCGCCGAAGGTGTAGATGAAAACCGGCTGCGGCACGGGCACAATGCCGGCTGCCGCCCATTTGTCCGCCGTTGCCTGTTGCGGCATGAGGTTGCCGGCATGCTCGATGCGCACGCGCTCGCGCCCGCCACCTGCACCGCCCATCTCCGCGATCATGTCGCTGAGCCAGTCTTGTGCCCGGTCGCCATTGGCATGGATGGCGAGTTGCAGGCCGTTGTCGCGGCAGATGCGCAGGGCCCGGCGCAGGAAGTATTTCGGGAAGGCGATGTGGCCCTGAAAGTTGCCGGAGTCTTTGTAACAGCAGTTCACGGCCGCGCTGCGGGCGGAAAAGCCACCATCGGAGAACATTTTCACGCCCTGAATACGCATGGCGCTTTCCGGTGCGCTCAGCGCCAGCCGTTCGCGCCAGTGCGGCACGGTTTCCAGCGTCATGGTGCCGGGCACCCACAGATAGATGCGCATGCTCACCGGCAGGCGTCCTGCCATGGCCAGTTCGTTCATGGCGCTCAAGCCATCCAGCGTTTCGGAAATCTCGCCGATGGTGGTGACGCCAAAGCGGGTGAAATAGTGGCGCAGTCCATCCTCAATGGCGGCTGAAAGCTCCTCTGCATTGGGTGAGGGCAGGGGCAGCAACACGTCCATTTCCTTGACGATGCCGGTGGGGTCACCATTCCCGTCGCGCTCCACGGTCACCGGGCCGGTGATGGACTGGGTGGGCGGCACGAAATGCCGGTCTATGCCCGCCACTTCCAGCGCCCGGCTGTTGAGCACGGTGATGTGGCCCCCGGCGCGCAGGGCAATGGGGCGCTGTGTGCTCACCGTATCGAGTTCTGCGCGGGTGGGCAGGCGGCCTTCCTTCAGCTTGCGATCGAAGAACAGATTGGCCTGTCCCACAATCCAGTCATTCGGCCCGCCTTCCGGTGCATCGGTGCGCAGCTTTTCCAGCACGGCGGGAATGGTGTCGCATTCCGGCGCGCGGCAATCGACGGTTTTGAAGGCGGTGCGGCACACCACTTCGGCATGGGCATGGACATCCACGAAGCCGGGCATGAGGGTGCGCGCGCCAAGATCAATGCTCTCTCGCGTGCCATCATCAAGTGCGGCCAGTTCATCGCGGCGGATGAGGCGTACAATGCGCTCGCCACGGATGAGCAAGCCATGCCAGTCGCTTGCCGCATCACGCTCCATGGTGATGACGCGCGCGCCAATGACGATCTTTTCTGTCGGGGAAGTCATGGGAAAAACCCGCCTTTTGCGCACAGGGCCGGGAGCGGCGGCATTGGATGTGCCGCCGCTCATTTCCTTGGGTTCAGGCTGCGGTGTTGATCCACACAGCCTTGGTCTGGAGATATTTCTCGATGCCCTCATGGCCATTGTCGCGGCCATAGCCGGACTGCTTGAATCCGCCGAAGGGGGCTGCCGGATCGAACTGGTTGTAGGTGTTCACCCATACCGATCCGGCCTTCAGGCTGGCGGCCATGGCATGGGCGCGGGAAAGGTCACGCGTCCAGATGCCGGCGGCGAGGCCATAGGTGGTGTGGTTGGCACGGGCCGCCACCTCCTCCACCGTATCGAAGGCCTGAATGGAGAGCACGGGACCGAAAATCTCTTCCGCCACCACCTTCGAGGTGTCGGAGGGGTCCACCAATACAGTCGGCTCGTAAAATGAGCCGATAGGGCAGGCCTCGGGAATACGTCCGCCGGTGGCGATCTCGATACCGGCCGTGCGCGCGCCATCGACAAAACCCATCACCCGCTCGCGCTGCTCCTGCGAGACCAGCGCGCCCAGTGTGGTGTCCGGTGCAAGACCGTGCCCGAGTTTCAGCTTGCGCGCTTCTTCCACCACCAGCGCAGCGACCTGATCCAGCACCGGGCGCTGCACCAGCAGACGCGAACCGGCGGTGCAGATCTGGCCGGTATAGAAGAAGATGGCCATGGCGGCCGTGCTGGCTGCGGTCTCTACATCCGCATCGGCAAAGATGATGTTGGGGCTCTTGCCGCCCAGTTCCAGCGAGACATGCTTGAGGGATGAGGCCGCATTGCGGGCAATCAGCTTGCCCACTTCCTCCGATCCGGTGAAGGCGATCTTCGCCACGCCGGGATGGGCACACAGGGCCGCGCCGGTGGTTTGTCCGTCCCCGGTGATGACATTGAACACGCCTTCGGGGAAACCGGCCTCCGCCGCGATCTTCGCCAGATAAAGACCGGTGAGGGGGGTCTGCTCAGCTGGCTTGAGCACCACGGTGCAGCCGGCCGCCAGCGCCGGGGCAATCTTGTAGCTGGCCTGACACAGATTGAAGTTCCACGGCACGATGGCCGCCACCACGCCAATGGGCTCGCGGCGCGTGTAGCACAGCATGCCGGGGGCGGAGACAGGCGCAACCGTTCCTTCCAGCTTGGTGCACCAGCCGGCATTGTAGCGCAGCGTAGCGACAGAAAGAGCAACATCCACAGCGCGCACATGGCCTACGGGCTTGCCGGTGTCGATGCTTTCGATTTCGGCAAAGGCATCCGCATGGGCTTCAATGAGATCTGCGAAACGATGAATGATACGCTCGCGCTCGGCCGGCGGCGTATGGCTCCAGCGTTCCAGCGCCCGTTCGGCGGCGGTGACTGCGGCATCGACATCTTCCGCGCCCGCCTGTGGCACGGTTGCAAGATGCTTTCCGGTCGCGGGGTCTAGCGTCTCGAATGTTTCGCCGGAGCGGGCGGAGACAAACGCACCGTCAACCAGCATCCGCTGCGGGGCTGCGAGAAACGCTTTCACCGCAGGGCTGAGGGCTGCGATGGGGTCAAAGTGGGGCATCGTGATAGTCCTCGTCAATGGGGCAGTTACAGGGCGCTCACGAGATCAATGGTCTGGACGGTGACGCCGCCGGTCGCGAAATTCGCGATATCGGCGAGCGCGGCCTGCCCCTCGGGGGAGGAGAGGGCGGCTTCAAGGTCCTGCGCGCTGGCATAGCGCAGCAGGGCGATGAGGTAGGGAGCCTCACCCTCTGTCGCCACCGCGCCCTTGCTGTATTCAAAGGCCTGAAGATGCGGCATGGCGCGCACCAGTGGCACGTGCACGTTCGCATAGTGGCGATCAAAGCCGGCCGGATCTGCCGGCTGGCCGTAGGCGACGATGGTGAGCTTCATGCCGCACTCCTCAAATGACGGGCGGGGTGCAGCTTGCGCCGGTGATAGACCAGCGGTTCTGCCGCCTCGGGATGCTCGATGGCCGCGATGACCCCCGTGACCAGCACATGGTCTCCCCCCTCGAACAACTGGGTGACGCGACAGGAAATAAGCCCTGCGGCCATGGGCAGGCGCGGGCTGCCGCATGCGGCCGGCGTCCACTCTGTCTCATCGAACTTTGTTGCGCCGCCCTTGCTTGCGAAACGATAGGCCAGCGCCTCCTGCCCCTCCCCCAGTACATGGATGAGGAAGGGGTGGCCGGGCTGGGAGAGGCAGGCCAGCGTGTCGGATCCGCGATCGAAGGCCGCCACCATCATCGGCGGGTCCATGGAAAGCGACATCACCGCGGAGAGGGTTGCGCCCACCGGCTGGCCTTCGTCCGTGATGGTGGTGATGATGGTGACGGCCTGTGGCATGTCCGCCATCAGGGCCTTGAAGGCAGAGACATCCAAAGATGCGGGTGTGTGGCTGCTCATTCTGCGGCCTCCTCCACCTTGGTTTTGCTGAAGTGGGGAATGACCTCGCGGCCGATCAGTTCGTAAGAGCGCATGATGTCGGCATGGGGTACGCCGTCCACGCGCAGAAGAACCTCATCGACACCCATCTCCTTCAGCTTTTCGAGGCGCTGGATGAAGTCATCCGGCGTGCCGATCATGACGGAAGGTGTTTCATTGATAAGGAAGTCGAGATTGCCTTCATTGTTCAGAAGGCGTGTCATCTTCTCATCGAGATATTCATAGGAACTGCGCTTGCCGAGGGGCACGTACAGATCCAGAATGAACTTGAAATATCCGAGTGCCACATCGCGCGCGATACGCCGGGCCTCATCGCGGGTTTCCGCACAATAGGCGGTTGCCACATAAAGACCCGCGGAAGCATTGCGGGCAGGAGTAATGGATTTTCCCGCCTTCAGGCCTTCACGGTAGGCATCAAGGCAGGTCTGGAGGTAATCAAACCCGAAATAATTCTCGAAAGTCAGTACGCCAATGCCGCGTTCCCCTGCCATGCGGTGCGTATCAACGCTGGAGGCCGAGACCCAGATGGCGGGATGGGGCTTCTGCAGGGGCTGGGGCACGATCTGCCGGGGCGGAATCTGCCACACCGGACCGTCATGTTCCAGCACTTCATCCGACATCGCCTTGATGAGAACCGCCAGACCATCTTCCCACTGCACACGGGTTTCGGAGGGATCAACACCGAAAGCACCAAGGGTTGTCAGGTTATTGGACCGCGCAGTCGCGATTTCAGCACGACCATTCGAGACAATATCAAGTGTAGCGAGCCGCTCTGCCACCAGGATGGGATGGTTCCACTTGAGCAGAACCGAACACATGATGCGCAGCTTGATGTTGTCTGTCTCACGCGCAATGGCAGCGTAGAGAACTTCCGGTGCTGAAACAGTAAAGCGTGGTGGGCTAAAATGCTGTTCAGATGTCCCCCAGCTGTAAAAGCCAAGTTTGTCGGCCAGTGCGACTTCGGCGATCATCTCCTCATAGCGCTGGGCGACACTGACGCCCGGCATGATTTCGCCCTCCTGAAGAAGACCGATCCTCATGATACTCTCCCTGGTTCTGGATTGATTGTCAGAGGAGGGTGCAAAAGCCCTCCTCTGCTTTTTTCACGCGGCGTATCCGCCCTTGCCGTAGCGCTTGTTCAACGCAACAGTGATGAAGGAGTAGACAAGCGCTGCAATGACTGCCGCTGGAATTGAAGCCGTTGTGAGTTCATACGGCCATGCAGATTCATAGGTCAGCGGGTTCAGAAGACTGAGATAGGTGATGAAGCCTGCGGCAAGACCAATGATGGCGGCCGGGTTGAACCCTGCCCAATAGTGGTACAAACCTTCCGGGCTTTTGTCATATATAGCGCGAATGCTGATCTTTCCACGACGCAGGAACCAGTAATCCGCAATCTGGATGCCGCAGACCGGTGCGAACGCCACGCCGATGAAGGCGAGGAAGGTGCCGAAATTGTTGAAGAACAGGGTGGGGGCCACCACACCGATGACGGCAACCGGACCAATGGCGAACAGCAGCAGAATGGGCCAGCGCACATTCTCCAGCACCTTGTAATGGCGCAGGCCGATGGCTGAGGCGTAAATGCCCGCGGTTGCCGTGCCAAGATTGGCCGCCGTGACGAAGGCCAGTGCAATGACAGCGTAGAATGGTCCGCCGACTTCCGCCATCCAGTGTGCGGGGTCAGAAATCTTGATGGCGAGAATACCCGCAACACCAATCATATAGAGCAGGCCGACAATCAGGCCGAAGCCCAGCATGGCCGGCATGGTGGCCTTGCGCGCACTTGGCGCCATGCGCACCATCGCTCCGAAATAGGACCACCATGACAGGGCTGTGGCAATGGCGATTTCAATGCCGGTCACATAGTTCCAGCCCGCATTCGCCGAGGCATATTCGGGGGTAGCAGTGACAAGCGTATCCCAGCGCTGGTCAACGATGAGCCACAGCATCCAGAAACCCACCAGCACGTGAATGACGAGGATCTGCGAAATCCGGTCAACACCATGTGCGCCTTTCAACAGGAAGCAAAAGGCGATGGAGCATGCAAAAAGCGTGGCCA
Source organism: Sphingobium sp. (assembly GCA_035911355.1). GTDB lineage: Bacteria > Pseudomonadota > Alphaproteobacteria > Sphingomonadales > Sphingomonadaceae > Sphingobium. Next base: position 127,848 of record JAMHVU010000073.1, on the reverse strand, counting down.
GCATGCTGATGAGAAGATGTTCTCCCGGTCCAATCGCGCCAACAGCAACAAGAAACTGTGCGAATGATCTTCCGAAGAAGATGAGGAGGAGAGAGTTCCATCCGAAGATCGAGAGATATTGCAGTGAGAATGGAATGATCCAGCCTCTTGAGCCGAACTGGGGTTTGCAGGCTGCAATGGAGTCGATGCCGAAGCGGATGGTGGTGGGCATCAATGCCAGAATGACCAGCATGATGCCGAGCAGGCTGCCGCCAACGGCAACGGCCAGTGACTGCCAGAAGCTCAGGTAATAGCCAATATATTCTCCAATAATGTAGCACCATGTGGCAGCGCCAACAGTTGCGATGGAGAAAAACAGGCGCCACATCCCCCAGTTCCGCTCAGAGCGAAGCATGGGAAGGGCTGTCATATCAATATTCACGCTCTCTACAGCTGAGGCAGATGGCGTGTTCAATGCTGTGATGCTCATCCCAGTAACCCCCAGGTCAGCACGATGGCGGGGACAATGAGGCAACCCACGACGATCTGGCACCAGGTGACCAGATCGAAGCTTTCGCCTTGATTTTCCGGATGTTCGAGGGCTTCGATCCGGGCCGTAAGCTCAGGATTCTCGTGGTTCATGCATACCTCCAGAAGGCGCGCGGAAGGCGCGCCGATCCAGACATCGGGGGCAGACGATGCATTGTTTTTTCCTCACCTGTCCCGCTGCTTTAAACTTGTTCGCGTCATTTTTTAGCGGATTATGTTATTTCAATAACAATAATCCGCCAATTAAGACGAAGTCAACGACGTTTTCCGCTGAAAAAATATCAGGCGATGCACAATAATCCACCAGCTGCGCTCGGGGCGCCGTGGGCCGACAGATATGTGGAGCCGTGATTTGCAGCCTCGCGCAGGTTCTGCTCGGTCCCCGCGCTTGGGGCGGGTTCAGGTGTGATGAGATGCGGATTGCGCAATTGGTTGTTTCAAATCAATTTTTCTGAAGTCAGGTTCAGGCGTTGCATCAAAGCGAGATGAGAGGCACAGACTCCATTGCGATGCAAAAATAAGCTCCGCTCTCATTTTGAAGGATTGAAATATATTATAGTGTGTACTGTATATTTTCCGCTTCAGAGGCGTTTTATCACCATCTAGTGAAGCGTGATGACACCGGGGTGGCTTGGTTTGCATTGGGGCGGGATGGAATTTCAATGCGTCCGGCTCAATTTCTCGTCAGAGACGAATCTCTATCCCGGCTCTATGCAGAACCGGGATAGATGCTTCCCTATACAACCGGCCCCGCGCCCGAAGTCATTCAGGCGTGCTTGTCTGTGGCCTGAAAATGGCGTTGTTTTGTGCTTTGCTACGCGCACGTGCACTTGAGACAGTATTTTAATGCACGGGTGACATGGTTCGGCTTTTGCGGATCATGCCCGCATTGGCGGGCAATAGCTTTCATGGCTGTTTATGGCCATCACAACTGTCGGGAAAGCTGAACATTGGCTGGATAAAGATGCGCCCGCCATGCGTGCACGGCAGGCGCATCGTGTATTCATCGCATCATCGTGGACGCTTATGTCTGGGGTGCCGCACCGGAGAGGGCGGAGGGCCAGATGTTCAGGTCTAGCCCTGCCATATGGCCTCGCCTTTCAGCCCCCGGCTGCTTCCAGTTCCGCGCTTGCGGCAAGCCAGTCTTCTTCCGCGCTGTCCATGGCCTTCGCCGTGTCTGTGCGCTGACGGCTCAAAAGGGTCGCCTCAAGCGGGTTCTTGGAATGAAGGCCGGGCGAGGCGAGTTTCGCGTCAATGATGCTGAGCTCCTTGCCCAGCTTCTCCATGCGGCCCTCAGCTTCCTTGACCCGCTTCTTGATGGGGCCTGTGGCGATCTTGCGGGGCTGGGCAGCCTTCTCTTCCTTGCGGTTGCCCTTGTCCTTTCGCCCGTCAGAGGTCATCCGGTCGCCATCGGCGCGCGAAAGAACCTCGCGGCGATACTGGTCAAGGTCATCCTCATACGGCTTCACGGTGCCGCCGCTCACACGCCACAGGCGTTCCGCGCAGGATTCCAGCAAGGTGCGGTCATGCGAGATGAGGATGACCGCACCGGGATAGTCATTGAGCGCCTCAATCAGCGCCGCACGGGCCTCGATATCCAGATGGTTGGTCGGCTCATCGAGAATGACCAGATGCGGGCCATGGAAGGTGGCCAGCCCCAGCAGAAGGCGCGCCTTCTCGCCCCCGGAAAGGGCGGAGACCTTGGTATCGGAGGCGCGGCCGGAAAAGCCCATCTCCGCGGCCCGCGCCCGCACCCGTGCTTCAGGCGCATCCGGCATCAGCCGGCGCACATGCTCGGAGGCGCTTTCATTGGGGTGGAGTTCATCAATCTGGTGTTGGGCCAGATAGGCCACTTCCAGCTTGTCGGCTCGCAGCAGCTTGCCTTCCTGCGGCTCCAGCCGCCCGGCGATGAGCTTGGCGAAGGTGGACTTGCCGTTGCCGTTCGGCCCCAGCAGCGCGATGCGGTCATCCTCGTCAATACGCAAGGTGAGGTTGCTGAGAATGGGCTTGCCCGGCACATAGCCCACGGAAACCTGATCCAGCACCATGATGGGGGGCGAAAGCAGCTTTTCCGGGTGGCGGATGGAGATGGCGGCGGCCTCTTCGCCCACTTGCGCGGAAAGCGGCTCCATCCGCGCCAGCGCCTTCAGGCGTGATTGGGCCTGCTTGGCCTTGCTGGCCTTGGCGCGGAAGCGGGCGACAAAGCTCTCCATGTGCGCGCGCTGGTCTTCCTGCTTCTTGCGCGCCTTCTGGTCCAGCAGCATCCGCTCGCGCCGCTGGCGATCAAATGAGGTGAAGCCGCCCTTGAAGATGGCAAGCTTCTGGCCTGAAAGATGGAGAATATGGTCCACGGAACTGTCGAGCAGGTCGCGATCATGGCTGATGAGGATGACCGTGCGCGGATAATGCGCCAGATAATCCTGCAGCCAGAGCGTGCCTTCAAGATCGAGATAGTTGGTGGGTTCGTCGAGCAGCAGCAGGTCCGGCTCGGTGAAGAGCAGGGCGGCGAGCGCCACACGCATGCGCCAGCCACCGGAAAATTCCGAGCACGGGCGGTGCTGCGCGCTCTCGTCAAAGCCGAGGCCGGCGAGAATGATGGCGGCGCGCGCCGGAGCCGAATAGGCATCGATGTCGACGAGCCGCATCTCGATCTCGCCGATGCGCATCGGGTCTTTGGTGGTCTCGCGTTCCTCGAGCAGGGCGGCGCGCTCGGTATCGGCAGCCAGCACCCGTTCCAGCAGGCTGTCTGGCCCGGCGGGGGCCTCCTGCGCCACACGGCCGATGCGTGTGCGATTGGGCAGGCGCACGGTGCCGGATTCCAGCTCCAGTTCGCCAATAATGGCCTTGAACAAGGTGGTCTTGCCAGCGCCATTGCGCCCCACCACGCCCACACGCGCGTTTTCAGGAATGGCCACGCTGGCGTGGTCAATGAGCAGGCGGCCTGCGAGGCGCAGTGAAATATCATCGAGCACGATCATGATCGCGCTCTTTTCGCAGCAGCGAGGCGAAGGGGCAAGGGGGAAGCGCGCCGCAACACCACTGAAAAGCGTGTTGTCTCATCCAGAGCACGCCAGGGGGGTGGAGAGGGAGAGAAGGCCGCGATTCTACGGCCTGTCTCTAGACGCAGGTTTTATGTGATGACAGTGACCTGTTCGTATATGGCATATGACCACTACAGATATCCCATCAAAAACAGAATAAGAATGATGGGGAGGGGAATTCCGATCAGCCAGAGAAGTCCACCGCGCAGCATATCACATCTCCATGTCATGAGGTTTATAGTGATAACGCGTTGCGGTCTTATCGGTTCCGAAATTTCCGTATGCTGAATAGTGCAGCGTTCTGGTTCTGGTTGGGAACAAAGGGCCAAAAGCTGGAAATCTGGCTGGCGCGGTAGCATGTGTGCTCGCGCCAGCCTTGTTTGCTGATGGTGTCGTTTACTCTGCCGTTTCCGGCTTCACCCAGCGCAGCACGGGGCTGCGGGCGGCGCGGGTTTCATCCAGCCGGCGGCGAGGGGCGTAATGAGGCGCCCCGAGGAAGCGTTCCTTGTCATTCCCTTTCACCGCCATGGCCAGATCGCGCAGCGCCGCAATGAACAGGTCCAGCGAAGCCTTGGATTCGCTCTCTGTCGGTTCGATCAGCATGGCCCCGTGCACCACCAGCGGGAAATAGACCGTCATCGGGTGGAAGCCCTCGTCGATCAGCGCCTTGGCGATATCCAGCGTGGAGATGCCGGTGCCGTGCAGCCATGTGTCATCGAACAGGGCCTCATGCATGGCGGGCCGCTCAGGGAAGGGCACACTCATCAGGTCTTGCAGACTGGCGCGGATATAGTTGGCGGAGAGCACGGCATCTTCCGAGGCCTGCCGCATGCCATCCGCCCCATGAGAGAGCATCCAGCTCAGCGCCCGCACAAACATGCCCATCTGGCCATGGAAGGCGCACATGCGGCCCAGAGCCTGTTCGGCTCCGGCATCACCTTTCTCTTCGGCAAGGCGCAGGCCGTTTTCGGTGGCAACCAGTGTCGGCACCGGGGCGAAGGGGGCAAGCGCGGCGGAGAGCACCACTGGTCCCGCGCCCGGCCCACCACCGCCATGGGGGGTGGAGAAGGTCTTGTGCAGGTTGATGTGCATAGCATCCACGCCAAGATCCGCCACGCGCACCTTGCCGAGAATGGCGTTGAAGTTCGCGCCATCGCAGTAGAAATAGGCCCCGGCGGCGTGCACCGCCTCGGCAATCTCCACCACATCACGCTCGAACAACCCGCAGGTATTGGGGTTGGTGAGCATGAGGGCGGCGACATCATCGCTCAGGGCATCGCGCACCGCTTGCACATCCACAGTGCCATCAGCACGGGCGGGAATGGCGCGTACCTGATAGCCGATGAGCGCAGCGGTTGCCGGATTGGTGCCATGGGCACTTTCCGGCACCAGAACAATGCGGCGGCTGGCGCTGCCGTGGGCTTCATGCGCCGCCTTGATCGCCATCATGCCGCACAGCTCGCCATGCGCCCCGGCCTTGGGTGAAAGCGCCACCGCCTGCATGCCAGTGAGTTCCAGCAGAACGCGGGTCAGTTCCTCCATCAGCCCCAGCGCCCCCTGCACCGTGGAGGCGGGCTGGAGCGGATGCACATCGGCAAAGCCGGGCAGGCGGGCCATCTTCTCGTTCAGCCGCGGATTGTGCTTCATGGTGCACGAACCGAGCGGGAAGATGCCGCTATCGATGCCATAGTTCATGCGCGAGAGACGCACATAATGGCGCACCGCCTCCGGCTCGCTCAGCCCCGGCAAATGCGGGGCGCTCTTGCGGGCATGCTTGCCAAGGCGCGATGTATGGGCCGGAGGCTCGGGCAGGTCCACGCCGGAGACATCCGGGCGGCCGATCTCGAACAGCAGGCCCTCTTCCAGCGCCAGTGCGCGGTTGCCGGTGAAGGTTTCCGGCAAAGCGGATTCAGTGATGGGATTGGGCTGGGTTGCCCCACGTCCTTCGCGGTTCATGCCAGCACCTCCTTCAGGGCGGCAGCATAGGCTGCGCGGTCGTCTTCCGTTGTGGTTTCGGTGGCGGCCACCAGAAGCAGATTCTCCAGCCCCGCTTTCGGGGCGAGACGGGCATAGGGCACGCCGGCCAGAATGCCGCGCGCCGCCAGCGCTTCCACCACCTCAGTGGCGGGCTTGGGCAGGCGCAGGGTGAACTCGTTGAAGAAGCTTTCGTTCAGCACCTCAACACCCGGCACCCCGGCCAGCCGCTCGGCCAGATCACAGGCCGAGGCATGGTTCAGCGCGGCCAGATTCTCCAGCCCCTTCTGCCCCAGCAGAGAGAGATGGATCGTGAAGGCCAGCGCGCACAGGCCGGAATTGGTACAGATGTTGGAGGTCGCCTTTTCGCGGCGGATATGCTGCTCCCGCGTGGAGAGGGTGAGCACGAAGCCGCGACGGCCTTCCGCATCCACCGTCTCGCCCGCAAGGCGGCCCGGCATCTGGCGCACATATTTGGCGCGGGTGGCGAACAGGCCCACATATGGCCCGCCGAAATTCAGCGGGTTGCCAAGGCCCTGTCCCTCACCCACCACGATGTCAGCCCCCTGCGCACCGGGCGGCTCAATTGCGCCAAGGCTCACCACTTCGGTGAACACGGCAATCAGCAGCGCGCCTGCCTTGTGCGCCGCCTCCGCAATGGGGGCCAGATCCACCAGATTGCCGAACACATCCGGGCTCTGCACCACCACGCAGGAGGTGGTTTCATCAATCGCGGCGATGATGTCCGCTTCCCCCACAGGCACGGGCGCAAGGCTCACCACCTCGTTTTCCGCATAGTGGCACACGGTCTCGACCGTGGCCCGATAATGCGGATGCAGATTGCCCGCCAGCAGTGCCTTGCAGCGTTTGGTGATGCGATGGGCCATCAGCACGGCTTCGGCGGTGCCGGTGGAGCCGTCATACATGGAGGCATTGGCCACCTCCATACCGGTGAGCTCCGCCACCTGTGTCTGGAACTCGAAGAGATATTGCAGCGTGCCCTGCGCAATCTCCGGCTGATAGGGCGTGTAGGAGGTGAGGAATTCGGAGCGCTGGATCAGGTGATCCACACTCGCCGGCACATGGTGGCGATAGGCCCCCGCACCAATGAAGAAGGGCACAGACCCCGCCGCCACATTGCGCGCTGCAAGGGATGAGAGCGCACGCTCCACCTCCAGCTCACTTTTGGCGCGGGGCAGCTTGGGCAGTTCGCTCTGCCGCTGGGCGGCGGGAATATCCGAGAAAAGCTCATCCACCGAGGCGACGCCAATGCGGGCCAGCATCTCGGTGCGGTCTTCCGGGGTTAAAGGAAGGTAGCGCATGGGTGTTTCCGTTCGCTGTCAGGCCACACGCATCTGCGGGAGAATACTGATCTCCGCACGCAGCGAGTGGGCGATATAACAGGCGTCATGGGCCAGATGGTGCAGGCGGGTGAGGTCTTCCCCTAAAGGGATATTTTCGCCCGAGAACACCATTACTGGCCGAAGGGTGATGTGGGACATGAAAAGCCGGCCCTTCTCATTGGGGCTTAAAACACCGTGCGCGGCATCCTCATAGCTCTCCACCCGGAAGCCCGCGCGGCGGGCAAAATCCAGCGCAAACAGCATGTGGCAGCTTGAGGCGGCGGCCACCAGCGCTTCCTCCGGGTCCACCGCATCCGGGCGGGAGAGGGGCTGGGGCATGCAGGCGGGTGCGGCGGAGGCGGGAACTTCCACGCCTTCATCAAACACCCACACATGGCTGCGCGGATAGCGACCATCTGTAAAGACGGCTCCCCCGCGCTGCCATCGCACCGTGGCGTGAAAGTCCTTCGGCTTGTGAAGGGCCGGCATGGTTTCAGTCCAGCGCAGCGATATGGGCCTTGTAGGCTGCCTCATCCATCAGATCGTCCAGTTCCGCCGGGCTGGAGAGGCGGAGCTTGAAGAACCAGCCGGTGCCTTCCGGGTCTTCATTGGCCAGAGCCGGGTTGCCTTCCAGTTCCTCATTGGCCGCTGTTACCTCACCGGAGACGGGCGCGAAGACATCGCTGGCGGCCTTCACGCTTTCCACCACGGCGGCCTCACCGCCCTTTTCCAACTGTTTGCCGGCAGCGGGCAGTTCCACGAAAACCACATCGCCCAGCTGCTGCTGCGCATAATGGGTGATGCCCACCACGGCGATATCGCCTTCAACGCGCACATATTCATGGTCGCTCGTGTAGCGCACGGTGCTCATGTTCGGCTCCTTCAGGCTGTTCTGGATGGCTTGCGCATGTAGCGCGTGGGCACGAATGGAAGAGGGGTGACAATGGCTGGCAGGGGCTTGCCGCGCACGATGAGGTTCAGCCTCATACCGGGTTCACTCAAGGCGGGTGGCACATAGCCCATGGCGATAGGTGCATTGAGGCTGGGCGAGAAACCGCCAGATGTGACGATGCCCACCATCTGCCCCTCATGGGCAATTTCTGCACCTTCGCGCGCCGGGGCCCGGCCTTCAGGCATCAGGCCCACACGCACCCGCGCCACGCCATCTGCCTGCTGCGCGCGGATGATGTCCACACCCGGAAAACCACCTTCCTCGCGCCGCCGTTTCTGGATGGACCACATGAGCCCGGCTTCCACCGGTGTGGTGGTGCGGTCGATGTCATGGCCATAGAGGCACAGGCCGGCTTCAAGGCGCAGGCTATCTCGTGCGCCAAGGCCGATCGGCTTGACCTCGGGTTCTGCCAGCAGTGTTTGCCAGATGAGGGACGCAGAGGTGGCTGGAAGGGAGATTTCAAACCCGTCCTCTCCCGTATAGCCGGAGCGTGAGACATGAACCGGCACGCCGGCAATGGCACCGCTCAATGTGCCCATGAAGGGCAGCGCACGCACCTGTGGGCAAAAGCGGCCCAGAACATCTGCCGCATCCGGTCCCTGAAGGGCGAGCAGGGCACGGTCTTCCAGCACACTCAGCTTCACATTTTCCGGCAGATGGGCTGAGAGATGGGTGAAGTCATCGCCCTTGCAGGCCGCATTCACCACCAGAAACAGCGTGCCATCCTCACCTTCCCCGGTGGGACGGGAGACCATCAGGTCATCCAGAATGGTGCCTTCGGGCGAGAGAAACTGGGTGTAGCGCTGTGCACCGGGCTTGAGAGTGAGAATATCGGCCGGCACCAGCGCTTCCAGCGCACGGGCGGTGGTGGCGTGGTCCGGGCCTTCCAGAAAGGCTTGCCCCATATGGGATACATCGAACAGGCCGGCATGTCTGCGGGTCCAGTTATGTTCTGCCAGAATGCCTTCGCCATACTGGACCGGCATGTCATAGCCGGCGAACGGCACCATGCGCGCCTTCAGCGCCACATGGGCGGCATGCAGGGGCGTAGACAGGCTTTGCGCCTGATCTGCGGGAATATGCCCGGCGGGGGAGGGAGTATCGCTCATCACGACTCCAGACAGGATGCGCCAGTGTGTTGGGCCTCATGGCGAGACCCGGCGGCGCCCCCTCTGTCTTCGGAACCTGAGAGATTCACCGCGCCGGGTGGAAAGGCGGGCTTACTCCTTCGGTGAGCAGTGCCACATGGCGCGGCCTGCTGCTTTCCAGAGCGTCGTCCCCCTGCGGTCCTTTGGCCTGAGCGGTTCCGGGGCGGTTGCGCCTTCGGCGCCGGCTCCGCCCATGGCCAGAACTGGCCGTGAACGCAACCGGTCTCTCCCGCAGGGATCATCCGATAGGCATGGTCTTGTTTCAGATCAGGCTGAAACGATTCCACACCTTCTGGTTATGCTTATCACGCAAGGCTGGCTGCGCGTCAATGCATGGCTTTTAAGCCGTGTCCGAAATGGAGCAAGGCTCGCGCTGCCGCATCAGAAGGCCGAAACCGCCAGCCAGAGCAGGCAGGCGATGTTACGCAAGGCCATGACCTTCAATAAAAAAACGCGGAGCAGCAAGGCTCCGCGTTTATTATTCGCACCTCAGACATGCACCCCAATGGCCGGTTGCCCGGTGCAGCATGACCCATCTGCCAGAGCGGGAGGACCATGCATGTAGACATGGCCCTCATCAGCTCAATTGGTTGGTGCTGAAGGCGGCGGCTCGAAAGCGCTGCTGGAGGGCGGGGGAGAGAAGCCGCCAGCTGCCGTGCCACCAGAAGGCGGCGGCCCGAACACATCGCTGGGCGGTGCACTGGAGGCGGCGGGCGCGGAGGCCGCAGGAGCGGAAGCCGCCGGTGTGCTGGTTTCAGCCGGTGGTGTGCGCGAGACTGCGGGGCGCGTTTGCTGGCGCGGAGCCGGACGCGAGCGGGTCTGCGGACGCTGTCCCTGCGCATCATAGCCGATATAGATGACATAGCGTTCCATATCCGCCGGGGTCTTGCCCAGCGGGAAGGTCACAGTGTCTTCCACAACGGTGAAGGTGGCCTGGTTCTCTCCCGGCGGAATGGTCACCGGCACATTGAACATGCGGGTGGTGACGGTGCGCGGGGTTGGGCCTTCCTCAACCACAGCCACGCGGATGGGCAGGTTCACGGTGCCGGGAGAGCCGGCATCACCCAGCAGCACGCGGCCTTCAATGCCCAGCCGGGCCGTCATCTGATCGCCGGAAATGGCGCATTCACGGGCGAGCTGGCCAAGATTGGCCTGATAGCGCAGGCGGCCATTGCCATCATTGCTCTGGAAGGTGGCGGCACCTGTTCGCACCGTAATGGCAGGGCACTCGAAGGTCTGGGCATTCGGGCCGGAGCCCACCGTCATGGTGGCGCCGGGCTGGGTATTGGTCACCCCGCCAACAGAGCCGGCGGTGGTGCCATCCGTTGCGCCATCCAGTGCTTCACCACCTGCGCAGCCGGCCAGGGCCAGCGCACCGGCAAATAGCGCGGATGCAAGCATGGCCTTGGACATGGAGGCGCGGGGCCGGGGCTTCCCGGTGGTCATGTTGTCATCAGCGCTGTGTCCGCCATGTGCGGCAGCATGTGCATGAGCCATTTTGCTCAACTCCATGGACTGGTCACGATTGGAGGCAATTTTATAGCAAAGAGCACGCGGACTCCGAACCGTCTGGTGCGTGCAAACGTCCGGTTAAGGCTGTTTTGAGTCAATTATGGTGAACCGCCGGCCTCAAACTGCGAATAAATCAGCAGAAACAGGCCGGCGGGTGATCTCACTTCTTCGCGGCTTCAAGCCCTTCCGGCTTGCCAACCACCACAACCAGCGCATCCTTCGAGCCCTTCAGACGCTCGGCCGCGCGCTTGATGTCCTCCGCGCTCACCGCATCCACCAGCGCATTGCGCTTGTCGATATAGTCGACGCCAAGGTCATCCAGCTGGATCTGGAGCAACTGGCCGGCCACCTTGGATGAGGTGTCAAAGCGCAGCGCATAGCTGCCGGTGAGGTAGCTCTTGGCTTCCTTCAGCTCTTCTGCCGTGGGGCCATCCGCCAGAATGCGGCGGAAATTGTCGGAGATCAGACCAACGGCTTCGCCCGCTGTTTCGTTCTTGGTGGCGGTGCTGGCGAACCACAGGCCGGAATGGTCCAGCGGCGCGAAGTGGGAATAGACCGAATAGGCCAGTCCGCGTTCCTCGCGCACTTCCTTGAACAGACGCGAGGAGAAGGCGCTGCCGCCGAGGATATGGTCGATCACGAAGGCGGGGATGAAATCCGGGTCGTTCCGGTCCAGCCCCACCGTGCCCATGATGACGACAGACTGCGGCACATCCAGTTGCACCACATCCTGCGTGCCCAGCTTGTGCGGGGTGATGTCCGCCACCGGGGTCAGGGTCGCCTTCTCCGGCAGCTTGCCGAACACCTCATCCAGACGCTTGCCCAGCTCGTCGGGGGTAATATCGCCCACCACAGCCACATGCAGGTTGTCACGCGCCATGGTGCGCTTGGCGAAGGCGACAATCTCTTCCTGGGTCAGCTTCGGCAGGCTCTCCAGCGTGCCGTTCACCGGCTGGCCATAGGGATGGTTGGGGAAGGCCAGCTCGAACCAGCGTTTGCTGGCGATGGCGTTCGGGTCCGTCGAGGCGCGGCGCAGGGAGGCCAGAATGGCGGCGCGGATACGTTCCACCGCCTCGGCATCGAAGCGCGGTTCGGTCACGGCAAGGCGCAGCAGTTCGAAGGCCTTGTCCCGGTTCTCGGAGAGGGTGCGCAGGGAGCCGCGGGTCTCGTCGCGGCTGGCGTCGAAGCTGATGTCCACCGCGCTGTCGGCCATGGCCTGCTGGAAGGCGGAGGCATCCAGCGTGCCCGCGCCTTCATCCAGCAGCGAGACGGTGAGATTGGCGAGGCCGGCCTTGCCGGTCCCATCCTGGGCCGCGCCGCCCCGGAAGGCGAATTCCATGGCGATCAGCGGCAGGGTGGTGTCCGGCACCAGCCATGCCTTGATGCCACCGGGGCTGACCACCTCGATGATCCGGCTTTTCTGTGTGGCGCTGGCGGTGGCCGGCTGGGTCTTGTCATCGGCCCGGGCGGGGGTCATCGGGGAAAGGGCCATGGTCACCATTATGCAGAAGAGCGCGCCGGCACGAAACAGCTGGCGGCGGGAAGAGGGGCGGGAAAGAATGGAGGTCGTCGGGGTGCCGGGCGCGGGCGTGAAGTGGGGCTTGCTCACGGGCGCGCCTCCGGCTGGGCGGTGCCGGCGGGGGCTTCAACTGCCTTGAGGTGGCCGGTCACGGCGCGGCTTTCCACCAGAAAGCGCTTGGCGGCATCCTGCACCTGCTGGGCGGTCACGGCCTTGATCCGCTCCGGCCAGGAGCTCACATCCTCTGCGCTGATGCCTGTGGCCCATGCCGCGCCATAGATGCGGGCCAGCGTGGCCTGATTATCCTGCGCATAGACCATGTCGGCCGTGAGCTGGGTCTTGGCGCGCTTCAGTTCATCCTCGGTCACGCCCTTCTCGGCGATCTCGGCGATAACGCCATCCATGGCCGCTTCCAGCGCATCCAGCGTCACGTCCCCGCGCGGGGAGGCGTAGACCACAAAGCGGGTCTCGTCATAGGCCGAGCCCTGATACCAGGCACCGGCACCAGCCGCGATGCCCTTTTCTGCCGCCAGCTTGGTGTAAAGACGGCTGGTCTGCCCGCCGCCGAGAATCTGCGCCAGCACATCAAGCGCTGCCGCCTCGCCTTCCTGCGCCGTGCGCTCGGATGGCACCAGATAGGCGCGCTGGAGGCTGGGCTGGGCCACGCGTGCATCGGAAAGCGCCACGCGACGATGGGCCTGCGGGGTCGGCTCCTGCGGGCGATCGCGTGGCGGGGTATCCGCCGATTTCACAGGACCATAGGTCTTTTCGGCCAGCGCCTTGACCTCTTCGGGAGTCACATCGCCCGCAACCACCAGAAGTGCATTGTTGGGGGCATAGAAGCGCTTGTAGAAAGCCAGCGCATCCTCGCGGTTGAGCTGCTTGATCTCGTGCTCCCAGCCGATGATGGGGTGCTGGTAGGGGTGGTTCACATAGGTGGTGGCCTGCATGATCTCGCCCAGCCGTGCGCCGGGCTCGCTATCAGTGCGCATGCGGCGCTCTTCCAGCACCACGTCGCGCTCGGGCAGCACCACCTCGTCGGAGAGTTTCAGGCCGGTCATGCGGTCGGCCTCAAAACCCATCACCTTTTCAAGGTGTTCCTTGGCCACACGCTGGAAATAGGCGGTGTAGTCCTGCGAGGTGAAGGCGTTCTCCTGCCCGCCGAGGCGCGCAACCTCTGCCGAGAACTCACCCTGCTTGTGCTTCTCGGTACCCTTGAACATCAGATGCTCAAGGAAATGGGCGATGCCGGACTTGCCCGGCTGTTCATCGGCAGAGCCCACCTTGTACCACACCATGTGCGTGACAACCGGCGTGCGATGGTCAGGAATGACCATGACCTGCATGCCGTTATCGAGCTTGAACTCGGTGATGTCCGGCCCGGCGGCGGAGGCGGCGCGAGGGGCAAGGGCGCTGGCGGCGGTGCTGGCGGCGAGAATGGCGACCATGGCGAAACGGCTCATCTGCACGAGTGGGATCTTCCCTTATGGCGCACCGGCAGGCGCGCTTGCGTCCACGCGGGACAGGGCATTCGAATGGGCCGGGCACGAGCTTGCCCGGAAGGGCTGGCGCCGGGCTTTTGCTCCGGCATGTGCCTGGCAGAAAGGCGAAAGGGGCAGTGCGGAACGCTATTGAGCGTGAGAAGGTTAAATGGGTTGTGCGTTCCGGTGTCGCAAGAGGAGCATGCGAGCGGCGCTTTTTACAGGCAGGAAAGTGTCACAGATGGGCAAATGCGTGTTCAGACGAAGTGGGTATCGGTTCGCATGAAAAACATGCGATGGCTCACAATGCTTGAACATCCGGCGGCAGGCGGGCTGTTTGCTCTCCAGTGCATGTCTTGCTCTCATATGATGCAAGCCATGATGGGTCCACCAAACGTCCGGCTGTGGCCTTTGCCGGTCTGTCGTCTCCCGAACCTGTAGGCTGGCGCACGGAATTCTGCCCGCGCGCCCCAGCTCACTTCTTGTTGCCGAAGATGGTCGGGAAGGAGAAGCCTTCCGTCTTCTTCTCCTCAATCACCCCATAGGGTGCATTGGGCGAAGGCGTGAGATAGCCGGCTGGCGGCTGGGTCAGGTTCTGGCGCTCAGGCTCACCGGTGAAGGTCATCGGCGCCTGGTTCTTCGGGTTGAGCCAGCCGGTGAAGCCGAGCTGGCCGGGCGTCATGTTGGGATTCTCGGGGTCTGCGACCGCCGTTCCCTTGCCCCCGTTGAAAAGATTGGCGATGCCGCCGACAAAGCCATTCGGCCGTCCGCGGTTCAGTTCCGAAGGCATGAGCGGGCGGCCCGGATCATCACGGATAATGGGCTGGTTGCGCTCCTCGGCCTCACGCTTGCGGCGGGCGACATCGGGGTCCTTCGGCCATGCCGGGTTGGACCTGTATGCGCTTTCCTGCGGGGTCGGCAGGTTTTCCAGGGAACCGGGCGGCACCACCAGCGGCGCGCGCTCGCGATAATCGATTTCCGGCTTGGGCTCATCATCCTTGAGGCCCAGCAGGTCCATCATGCTGTTCAAGGGATTGGTATTGAACTCATCCGCGGCTGCAGGCTGGGCAGCCCCCGCAAGCAGAAGGCACAAAGCGCCAACGGAACCGGACAGAAACCGTCCACGCCCGCGCCGGGGGGCGCGGAGCGATCTGTGTTCTGCGGCTTCCATTTCGTGCTCGGGCCGCGACATCAGCGCGGCATCGCGCGAAAATGGGGACATGGCGCGCATGGGGGCTCCCTCTCTACGGCTTGCGCTCGGTTTCAGGTGTGGACTCCATTTCGCTGTCCGAGGGCGGCGATTTTGAGGCACCGCCACGAAAAGCATCAATCAGGAGTAATAGGACACCAATAACGACCGCGATATCGGCAACATTGAACACATACCAGCGATAGCCGAAGGCATGCAGCGAGATGAAATCGTAGACCGCGCCATAAATCACGCGGTCTACCGCATTGCCGATGGCCCCGCCGATCAGAAGCCCCAGCGCCACCGCCTCAAGCCGGCGATGGGCGCGGGTGAGCCAGATGGAGAACACCACGACGGCCACAACCTTGATGCCCACCAGCAGCCAGCGCCCGGTATCACCCTGCTGAAACAGGCCATAGCTGATGCCCCTGTTCCAAAGCGAGACGATATCGAGAAACGGCAACAGGGGCAGGGCGAAGCTCCCCGCGTCCTGCATCACGCTCATGGCCCAGACCTTGGTGATCTGGTCCAGAACCAGACTCACCAGCGCCGCCGTAACACCAAGGCGGATGAGGCGCGCGGGGGCCGCCATCAGGCTGCCCCGTGCGTGCGGAATTCGCGCAGGGCCACCGCATCACGCGCCGACACATCCGGGAATTCCGGGTCCGAGCCGACATCCGGCAGGATCTTCCATGAGCGGGCGCATTTGCGGCCCTGCGCGCGACCGGGCACCACAGCCACGCCCGGTACGTCATTCAGGCGGAAGGCCTCTGCCGGCCCTTCGGAGGTGAGGAGGCGCGCATCGCTGGTGATGCAGATTTCCGCCAGATCCAGCCCCTCAAAGGCGGCGGCCAGAGCGGGGTCTGTCACATAGACCTGCGGGGCAGCCTCCAGCGAGGAGCCCATGCGCTTGGCGGTACGCTCGATCTCGATCGCACCCAGCACCACGCGCCGCACCTGACGCACCTTGCGCCACTGGTCGGCCAGCACATCATCACGCCAGCTTTCCGGGGTGGCCGGGAAGGTGAGCAGATGCACGGAACCTTCCTCGTTGCCGGTGCGGGCCAGCCATGCCTCTTCGGTGGTGAAGGGCATGATGGGGGCGAGCCAAGTCACGAGGCGGTTGAACACCTCATCCAGCACGGTCAGGCTGGCCCGCCGCACGGTGGAGGAGAGCGGGTCGCAATAGAGAGCGTCTTTGCGCACATCGAAATAGAAGGCGGACAGATCCGAGGTCATGAATGCGGTGAGCAGCGCATGCACTTTCTTGTAATCGAAGGCGCGGTAGGCGGCGCGGATCTCGACATCCAGTTCGGCAAGACGATGCAGGATAAAGCGCTCCAGCGACGGCATCTGCGCGAACGCCACCTTCTCTTCCGGGCGGAAGTGGTGCAGCGAGCCCAGCAGCCAGCGAATGGTGTTGCGCAGCTTGCGGTAGGTATCCGCCGTGGTCTTCAGGATTTCCGGGCCGATGCGCAGATCGTCCGAATAATCCGAGGCACACACCCACAGACGCAAAATGTCCGCGCCCGACTGCTTGATGACATCCTGCGGCGAGGTGACATTGCCCAGAGACTTGGACATCTTGCGCCCGGTCTCATCCAGCACGAAGCCGTGGGTCAGCACCACGTCATAGGGCGGGCGGCCGCGCGTGCCGCAGCTTTCCAGCAGGGAGGAATGGAACCAGCCGCGATGCTGGTCCGAACCTTCCAGATACATCACCTTGTCCGGCCCGTTCGGGGCGCGGTTGGTGTGCAGTTCGGGGCGCGGTTCCAGCGTGAAGGCATGGGTGGAGCCGGAATCGAACCACACATCGAGCACGTCATCGACCTTGGCCCAGCCCTCGGATGCACGCTCGCCAAGGAAGCGCTCACGTGCGCCGTCCTTGTACCATGCGTCCGCGCCCTCGGCCTCGAAGGCTTCGGCGATGCGGGCGTTCACGGCCTCGTCCTGAAGGATCTCAACCGAGCCGTCGCCCACTTCCTTCACGAAAACGGTGATCGGCACACCCCATGCGCGCTGGCGGGAGACGACCCAGTCTGGCCGGTTGGCGATCATGCCGGTGATGCGGTTTTCACCCGCTGCCGGCACCCATTCCACGGTCTTGATGCCATCCAGCGCGCGGGCGCGCAGCGTGTCGCCGGTGTTGGAGGCAACCGTGCCTGCCGCGCCCACCGCCTTGGCAGAGGCACCGGCAATCACCTTGTCCATCGCAATGAACCACTGCGGCGTATTGCGGAAGATGACCGGCTTCTTGGAACGCCAGGAGTGCGGATACTGATGCTTCACCCGCCCGCGCGAGAGCAGGTTGCCCGCCGCGATCAGCGCATCAATCACCGCGCCATTGGCATCACCCTTCTCGCCCTTGGCGGTGATGACGCGCTTGCCCTCAAAGCCGGGGGCATGGGCTGTGTAGAAGCTGTCCTCATCCACCGGATAGGGAATGGCGGGGTTGATGCCGCGCTCTTCCAGCAGGTTGCGGCTGGCGGTCCAGATTTCAAAGTCTTCCCGGCCATGGCTGGGCGCGGTGTGGACGAAGCCGGTACCGGCATCATCGGTCACATGCTCGCCATCCAGCAGCGGCACCTTGAAATCATAGCCCATGCCGGCCAGCGGATGGGTGCAGATGAGGACGGAGAGCTCCTGTGCGGAAACCTCTCGCACGCGGCTGTAGGCGGTGGCGCGGGCCTGCCCCAGCACATCAGCGGCGAGATTGTCGGCGAGGATCAGCCGGTCGCCGGTGCGGGTCCAGTTGTCCTCGGGGGCATCCGTGACCTCATAGAGACCGTAGGTGATCTTCGAGGAAAAGGAGATGGCGCGGTTGCCGGGCAGCGTCCACGGTGTGGTGGTCCAGATGACTACGCTTGCACCGCCCAAATCATCGCTGACGCCGGAGCGCACCGGGAATTTCACCCACACCGTGTCAGACGTGAAATCCTGATACTCCACCTCGGCCTCAGCCAGTGCGGTCTTTTCCACCACCGACCACATCACCGGCTTGGAGCCGCGATAAAGCAGGCCGTTCTCGGCGAATTTCATGATCTCGCGGGCGATCTGCGCCTCGGCGGCAAAGGCCATGGTGGTGTAGGGGCGATCCCAGTCGCCCTCCACGCCAAGGCGCTTGAATTCCTCGCGCTGGATATCCAGCCAGTGCTGGGCATAGGCGCGGCATTCCTGACGGAAGGCGACCATGGCGGTGGAATCGGTGAAGTCGGGCTTTTCCTTGCCCTTCTTGCGGTAGTTCTCTTCCTCGATCTTCCACTCGATCGGCAGGCCGTGGCAGTCCCAGCCGGGCACATAATTGGAATCGTGGCCCAGCATCTGCTGCGAGCGGGTCACCACATCCTTCAGGATCTTGTTGAGCGCGTGGCCGATATGGATGTTGCCGTTGGCATAGGGCGGGCCATCATGCAGCACGAAACGCGGACGGCCGCAGCCCTGCTCGCGCAGGCGGGCGAACAGCTCAAGGCGCTTCCAGCGCTCCAGCAGCTCCGGCTCTTTCTTGGGCAGGCCGCCGCGCATGGGAAATTCGGTCTGCGGCAGAAGCAGGGTCTTGGAATAGTCCGTCGCTTCGGTTTCGGCGGCGGTGTCAACGGTCTTGTCGGTCATGGCATGCAGCTCAAAAAATGCGGGCGTCGAGACGACGCGTGAAGGCGGGCGATCGGCTCCCGGCACCCCTGCGCGCTCAGGAGCGCTGCAGGGGTGCCGGGCTTATAATTCGCGCACGTACGCCATGTGGGCGGCGCAGGCCGGCTGAGAATGATGAGGGCATGCTGATCCCATAGTCTGAAGGGCGGCTTCTAGCAGGCGGTGCGGGCCGGGGAAAGCCTTGATGTGGCAGGAGGGGGCTGGTTAGGGGGGAGCTGAGGGGTGGTGAAGCCCTGTCGACAATGAAAAACCCCGGCACTGGCGCGCCGGGGTTCATCATGCGAAGCAGGGGAAGGGAAGGAGCAGGCGGCCGGTGGGCCGCTTGCCGTCAGTTGTGATAGGCGCGTTCGCCGTGCTCGTTGATGTCGAGGCCTTCGCGCTCCACATCCGGGGAGACCCGCAGGCCCACCAGCAGGTGGATCACGTAGAAGATGATCGCGGAGAGCACACCCGACCAGACCACGGTGATGACGGTGGCGACAAACTGCACCCAGACCTGATGGGCCATGGAGTAGCCGTCCACACCAACGCCGCCGAGGAAGGGGGCAACCACGATGCCGGTGCCGATGGCGCCGACAATGCCGCCCACGCCATGCACGCCGAACACGTCCAGTGCGTCGTCATAGCCAAGGGCGTTCTTGATCGCGGTGCAGAAGAAGAAGCAGACGATACCCGCCACAAGGCCGAGCACGATGGCGCCCATGGGGCCAGCCGCGCCGCAGGCCGGGGTGATGGCGACCAGACCGGCGATGGCACCGGAAGCGCCGCCCAGCATGGAGGCCTTGCCACGGCTCAGCCATTCCACGATCAGCCAGCCGATGACAGCGCCGGCGGTGGCGAGGAAGGTGTTGAGCATGACCAGCGAAGCGAAGTTGTTGGCTTCCAGACCCGAACCGACGTTGAAGCCGAACCAGCCAACCCACAGCAGCGAGGCGCCAACCATGGTGAGGGCGAGCGAATGGGGCGGAAGCTGCTCCTTGCGGTAGCCAATGCGCTTGCCGACGATGATGGCACCGACGAGAGCCGCAATACCGGAGTTGATGTGCACCACGGTGCCACCGGCATAATCCAGCGCGCCAAGGTCAAACAGGTAGCCGCCGTCGAACCACACCATATGCGCCACCGGCAGGTAGACGAAGGTGCCCCACAGCACGGCGAACAGGATGACGGCAGAGAACTTCATGCGCTCTGCAAAGGCACCGATGGCCAGCGCCGGGGTAATGGCAGCAAACGTCATCTGGAAGGTGAGGAACGTGAATTCCGGGATCTTGACGCCTTCGGAGAAGGTATCCGCCAGGCTGTCCACCGTGATGCCGGAGAGGAATGCCTTGGAGAAGCCACCGATGAAGGCGTTGCCTTCGGTGAAGGCGAGAGAATAGCCGTAGATCACCCAGATCAGCATCATCACCGCAGCGATGGTGAGGGTCTGCATGAGAATGGAGAGCATGTTCTTGGCGCGCACAAGGCCGCCATAGAACAGCGCAAGGCCGGGTACGATCATCAGCAGGACGAGGACGGTGGATGTCATCATCCACGCGATATCGCCCTTGTTGACGGTGTCGACGACAGCGGCAGCGGCAGGGGAGGCGGCCGCAGGGGCCATATCAGGCTGGGCCATGGCCGGCAGGGCCATGGCTGCCGTGGTGAGAAGCGCGGCAAGGCCGGCGCGGGTCCACGTCTTGAGGGTCATGGAAGAAGGCTCCGGTAAATATTGGGGCTCAAAGGGCGTCGGCGTCGGTCTCGCCGGTGCGGATGCGCACCGCCTGATCGATGGCGAGAACGAAGATCTTGCCGTCGCCGATCTGGCCGGTCTTTGCGGAGGAGGTGATGGTTTCAACCACCTTGGAAACGATCTCGGCGGAAACGGCCACCTCGATCTTCAGCTTCGGCAGGAAGCTCACGGCATATTCCGCACCGCGATAGATCTCGGTGTGGCCCTTCTGGCGTCCGTATCCCTTCACCTCGGTGACGGTGAGGCCATGGACCCCGATATTGGTGAGGGCATCGCGCACCTCTTCCAGCTTGAATGGCTTGATGATGGCCATGACGATCTTCATGGATCGATCCCTGTCCCTTCTGCGGTGCCTCTCCCTCGGAGTGCAGCCGGTGCTTCGCCCAAGGTCCTGTCTGAAGGGGGGAAGACCCCACCGCGACCGACAAGCCTGACAAGGGGATAATCAAGGACCGTGCCAAGTGGGGCGATCCCGTTCATTTTCGTTGGAATCCCGCTGAAAATCACCTTCCGGCAGGTCATGCCTATTTTCTCGTCATGCGGCATCGCACCAAATCACCGCCACGACTCTGCCGCTTTTTTCGCCGCAGGTTTCATCTCTATGCCTATTATGATGGCATTTTCGGCCTGCGATACAATATGAGCCGGGTTCCGCGATGTGATCGTTCTGTGCATCGCGGAACCCGGCATGGGCTTTAATTGGCAGGTTGAGAGGTCAGTCCGTGTCTCGGCCAGTTCCTCAGCCAGTTCCTCAGCCATGTCTCGGCATCGGTCATGGATATGTTGAGCCGGGCATTCAGGGTGAGATGCCGTGGCCAGGCCACACCATCCGCGCGGGCAAAGGCGAGGCGATATCTGGCCATGGTGTCTTCGGGATGGGCCGCGACGTCATCCCTCAGTTGCGCATCATTCAGCATAATACGCGTCACCGGCTGGCCCAGAACGCGCTCTGTCATGTCCGCAAGATCGCGATAGCTGAAGGTATCGCCAGCCACATGGATGATCTGGTTGTGAAAAGAGGCATGCGCATAGGCCACTCGCGCAGTGAGGTGCCCGATATCCTCCGGTGTCGTGGCTGTCAGGGTGTTATCCCAGTCGCCCAGCGCGCGCACCGTGCGGATTTCAAGGTCCACAAGACCGAATGCGGGGATGAAGACGAAGCTCGTGAAAATTCCGGTTGAGATAATTGTCCAGCTGATGCGCGTCTGTGCCCGCAGCATGTCGCGCACATCCAGTTGCTCGTCCCAGACCTGTTGCCCGCTGCCCCGGCCCACGATGTCGTAATCCACCCCGAACTGCCATGGAATATAATGCTCGACCCCCGCCTTGATGGCGGCTGCCGTGATTTTGAGCTGGGTGCCCGCGCCGCCCACAAAGCCGGTGCAACAGATGATCTGGCGATAGCGGGAGAAAAGATCCGCTAGTTCCTCTTCCGTAGCAGTGGCGATATCCAGCCTTTCAATCTTTATATGGAGCGCCGCCAGCGCCTCTGTGGGAACGGATGAGGGACGCAAAAGAACGCAAAGCGCGGGCGCTTTGTCCGCATCGCGTTGCCGGACCAGTTCCCGCAATACAGCCATGCCCAGTTCGCCGGCCCCGATGACGAGAATATCTGCTGCTGTAGATGTGGTGTCAGACATAAGTGGCTCCTGATGAGCCGCTCACATAGTCAGGTGCAGTTTGCGGAAGAAGAAGGCACACGCATGATACCGCAGGATAAAATGGAGCTGGATGAGCTGATCCGCCGCTCGCAGGAGGTGTGCGATGCCATGAGTGACGGAGATGACGGGCTCAAGCGGGAGGTTCTGTCCCATGCCGGCAACCGGTGGTCTCTTGGTGTGGTGCATGCGCTGGGAGTTTCAGGCACGCTGCGGCATGCGGATTTGGCGCGGGCGCTGAAGGGCGTGACCCAGCGCATGCTGACGCGGACCCTGCGGCAGCTGGAGCGTGATGGCCTCATTGCAAGACAGGACTACGGAACAGTGCCACCCAAAGTCGAGTATCGCCTGACCGATCTCGGGCGCGGTCTGCTCGCCCGCATGTTCCCGCTCTGGCAATGGGTATTGGAGAACGCGCACGATTTCAGGACCGCGCGCGCCCTTTATGACAAGCAGAACGCGGATGCGCCCTGAGACATGGGTGCAGGCGTGCTCTCGCCCGTCTGGTTTCAGGTGCGCGGCGTGACCGGGCGCATGAGCCCCTCCTGAACGGCGCTCGCCACCAGAACGCCATCACGGGTGAACAGTTCGCCTCGTGCAAAACCGCGCTGTGCGCTCGCGCTGGGGGTATCCTGACTATAAAGCAGCCACTCATCGGCGCGGAAGGGGCGGTGGAACCACAGGGCGTGGTCGAGGCTCGCCACCTGCAGGCTCCCGTCGAACACCGAGCGCCCATGGGGCAGCAGCGCGCCCTGAATCAGGGTCAGGTCCGAGGCATAGGCCAGCACGGCCTGATGGATGGGCAGATCATCGGGCAGGGGGGCGCAGGTGCGCAGCCATACGGAATTGCGTGTGCCGGACTGCACGCCCAGATAGGGCATCTCTGTCACCGGGCGCACTTCCAGCGGGCGCAGCGCCATCCAGCCCCGCCCCGCAGCTGCGGGATAACGCTCCAGCAGTTTTTCACGCCAGACAGAATCAGGGGGCAGGTCTTCCGGCATCGGCACATCCGGCATGTCGCCCTGATGTTCCAGCCCTTCACCAAAGATCTGGAAGGAGGCTGACATGGAGAAAATGGCCTTGCCGCGCTGGATGGCGACCACCCGGCGCGTGGTGAACGAGCCGCCATCGCGGATGCGGTCCACCTCGAAAATGATGGGAATGGTGGGGTCGCCCGGCAGCAGGAAATAGCCATGCAGGGAGTGGGCGAGGCGACCTTCTTCCACCGTGCGGCGCGCGGCCACCAGTGCCTGCGCGATGACCTGCCCGCCAAAGACCCGGTTATTGGCCTGCCCGGCACTATGGCCGCGGAACAGATTCACCTCGATCTGCTCGAGATCCAGTATGGACAAAAGGGTTTCGATGTTCGATTCCGCAGAGAAAGACATGTCAGGCAGCTCTCGCTTGTTGTGCGATGGCGGTATGTGGTGGCAGGCGGGTGTGGACCGTGGCGTGATGCCACGGCGCATTTGTGTGCTGCAGCTTGTCATTTGGGCCGTGCATCCGGCAAGGTGCGGGATGAAACTGTCTGGTGTGATCTGACCGGTGAATGCGGTTCGTGGGGTGCGCAAGCCTGAAGCCAAATGCGCCCCCGCGCAAGGAGATGAGAAGATGAACAGCCCCTTCGAGCCCGCCGGTCGGTTCGCGGACCATGCGCCGGAGCGTCTGGATATCGCCATTGTCGGCGGTGGGCTGGCCGGGGCGAGCCTTGCCCTCGCACTGCGCCGGTCGCTGGGCGATGATGCGGCCATCACCGTTTTCGACCCGGCCATCAACCGCCCGGCAGCAGGAGATGAGCGCTGGTCTGCCATTGCCGCCGGTGCGCGCCGCCTGCTCACCACCATCGGGGTTTGGGATCAGGTGCAGGCCTCCGCCGAGCCGATGCGCTCCATGGTGGTCACCGACAGTCGGCTGAAGGATGTGGCCCGCCCCAGCTTCCTCACCTTTGATGGTGATGTGGAGCCGGGTGAGCCCTTCGCCTATATGATGTCGAATGGTGTTCTGCAGCGCGCGCTGGTGGATGCAGCCCGTGCGGCTGGCGTGGACATGCGCGCCGAGACGGTGGACAGCTTCACCGCCCATGACACCCATATGGACATCACCACCGGCAGCGGGAAGGCCCTGCGCACCCAGCTTCTGGTGGCCTGTGATGGTGCGCGTTCGCGCTTGCGCTCACTGGCCGGCATCGAAACCGTGAAGTGGGCTTATAACCAGAGCGCCATCACCTTCGCGGTGGAGCATGAGCGCCCGCATGAGGGCAAGGCCGAGGAGCACTTCCTGCCCGGTGGGCCTTTCGCCACCCTGCCTATGCCGGACAATCGCTCCTTCATCGTGTGGACCGAGCGCACCCCGGATGCCGAGCGTCTTCTGGCCATGCCCTCCTTCCTCTTTCAGGAGGAACTGGAGCAGCGCTTTGGCCATCAGCTGGGCGTAGTGAAGCCGGTGACCCAGCCGCGCGCCTATCCGCTGGGCTTCTCCATCGCCCGCAGTTTCGTCGGCCCGCGTTTTGCGCTGGTGGGAGATGCCGCGCACCTCATCCACCCCATCGCCGGACAGGGGCTGAACATGGGGCTGCGCGATGTGGCGGCACTGGCCGAGGTGGTGACCGATGCCGCCCGTGTGGGGCTGGACTTCGCCTCACCCACCACGCTGGAGCGTTACCAGCGCTGGCGGCGGTTCGACACGGTGGCGATGGGCGTGGCGACAGACGGGCTGAACCGCCTGTTCTCCAACCATTCCGATGCATTGCGGGCGGTGCGTGACATCGGCCTTGGAATCGTGGACCGGATGCCGCGCCTGAAGAACCTCTTCATCAAGGATGCAGCCGGCCTTTCGGGCACGGTGCCGCGTCTGCTGAAAGGTGAGGCGCTCTGAGCCGGGCAGGGTGGCCGCGCCGCCTGTGCGCGGTTTGTGTCGATATGAAAAAAGCGCCGGCCTGAAATTTGGGCCGGCGCTTTTTGTTTCTGGGTCTATGACTGCGTGTGCTTCCGGCCTCAGCGCACGGGCTGGGACAACTCCGCGTCATCCAGCGGGCGGGCCTCATCGGCCAGCATGATCGGAATGCCATCGCGGATGGGATAGGCCAGACGTGCCGCGCGGGAGATCAGTTCCTGCTTTGCGCGATCATATTCCAGCGGTCCCTTGGTGACGGGGCACACCAGAATTTCCAGCAGCTTGGGGTCCACCTCATGGCCCGAACGGGGGGGCTGCGACATGTGTTTCACCTGTCTCAAGTGACAATCCCGGTGTACCCAAATCTGGGTCAGCCCGGCGATGTTGAAGCCCGCATGCATGAAGGGCATGCACCTGGCCTGTAAGGCTTCGACCATCAGGAATGGATATGGCCTGACGGGAGCAGAACAGGAAAACGGCCCTCCGAAGAGGGCCGTTCATAGTCATTTGCCTCAGGCGGCGTTCTTGGGCGTGATGAGCTTGCGGTTCACCAGTACCTCGGCAATCTGCACGGCATTGAGGGCCGCGCCCTTGCGCAAATTGTCCGAAACGCACCAGAAGCTGATGCCATTGTCCACGGTCGGGTCATCGCGCAGGCGCGAGATGAAGGTGGCATCCTCACCGGCAGCCTCGTGCGGCGTGGCATAGCCACCCGGCTCGCGCGTATCCTGCACGATGATGCCGGGCGCTTCACGCAGCACCTTGCGCGCATCTTCAGCCGAGAATTCCTTCTCGAACTCCACATTCACCACTTCCGAGTGGGAGATGAAGACCGGCACACGCACGCAGGTGGCGGTGAGCTTGATCTTGGGATCGAGAATCTTCTTGGTCTCGACCACCATCTTCCACTCTTCCTTGGTGTAGCCGTCGTCCATGAAGACGTCGATCTGCGGAATGAGGTTGAAGGCGATGCGCTTGGGGAACTTCTTCGGCTCGACAGGATCGGAGACGAAGATGGCCCGGGTCTGGCTGAACAGCTCGTCCATGGCATCCTTGCCGGCGCCGGAGACGGACTGGTAGGTGGAGACCACCACCCGCTTGATGGTTGCGGCATCATGCAGGGGCTTCAGCGCCACAACCAGCTGCGCGGTGGAGCAGTTGGGGTTGGCGATGATGTTCTTCTTGGTGAAGCCGGTGATGGCGTCGGCATTCACTTCCGGAACGATCAGCGGCACGTCCGGATCAGTGCGCCACTGCGAGGAATTGTCGATCACGACACATCCCGCAGCGCCGATCTTCGGCGACCATTCCTTGGAAGCGGCACCTCCCGCCGACATCAGGCAGATGTCGGTGTCCGAAAAGTCATAAGTGTCGAGGGCTTTGACTTTCAGGGTCTTGTCACCAAAGGAGACCTCGGTGCCCTGCGAGCGACGCGAAGCGAGTGCAACCACCTCATCGGCGGGAAAGCCCCGCTCGTCGAGGATCGACAGAATCTCCCGGCCCACATTACCCGTGGCACCGACGATGGCGACCTTGTAGCCCATAATGCTCCTCGAAAATCTACCGGCATGATGCCGGCCCGGTCTTGTAGGACGAACGGCGCTTTCTTGCAAACGCATGCGGCTTTATTCTTGCGGTTCCACAATTCCCGCGCGCATGGAGCGCATGGCTGGGCACCAGCTGAGTGTGGCGTGAGCGCCACTGTGTGGGCGGGGGTGTGGGTAAAAGGTGTCGGTAACGTGACCCTTTCCTTGCGCAAGGCGTGCGAGTACCCTAATGCAGGAAGAACGGATGGTATGCCGTTTTGAGGAGGGCTTCATGGGTTTCGCGCCGCTTCACACCTTTGCCGCCGCGCTCACGCTTGCGCTGGCCGGTTCGGTCGTGCTCGCCGGGGTCGCAGAGGCCCAGCAGAACCGCCAGAACCAGCGCACGCGGGTGACCATCACCAAGGAACAGTCCTATCTCAATCCGGGCACCATGGTGAAGCCGGGCTCCATGCCCTACCAGCACTATGCCTTCCCGCCCGGCTACAATTTCCCCACCTTCTCGCCCAGCGCTGCGGGTCCTGGCCCCATCACCGGCCTGCGTTGGCCGCTGCCCGGGCCTTTCGATCTGCCGGGCTACTGAGAACGGACGCGCCCTGTAAAGGGGCGCGGTGAGTTCATCAGGGCCAGCGCGGGTGCAGGTTGAGAATCAGTTTGCCGGGAGCAAGGGACATTGTCCGCTGGCTTCCGGCATTTTTGTTTGCTCTGCTGGATCTGCCTCAGGCCACCTGCCTCATTCTTGTGCGCGATTCGCAGGCAGGTGAGGGCCAAATAGGCGTATGTGTGATGCCTTTTGCAGGTCACATGAGGGCGTGATCTGACTCTGCGTCATATGTGCCATGGCGGCGCGTTGGGGCGCAGCATGGCAGACTGTGCTATGGGATGAACTGAAGGCGGCTTGCGCGCCATGGCGCGGTTTTTGCTAGATAAACCGGCCGGCTGATGTGGTGCGTGTCTGGTGTTCAGGCTGCCAGTGTGCCGGTACAGGGCAGGAGTGCAGAAAAGGAGAGGGCGTGTCCGGTCCGGAACAACGCACCGAAGCTTTTGAACAGGCGGCCGCCGAGAGCCTTCTTGGCGGATATCGCGCCTTGCCCGGCGTTCATGATGAAATGATGGATGCGCAGGGTCGCCCGCGTCCGCACTGGGTCCCTTTCCTCGCATCCCTTGCCGCTCTGGGGCCTGATGACCTGCACCGGCGCTTTGCTGCCGCAGACCGCTATCTGAAGGATTCAGGTGTTTTCTACCGTGTCTATAACGATGCGGATGGTGGCGAGCGGCCGTGGGCGCTGAGCCATGTGCCGCTGATTATCGAGAAGACAGACTGGGATACATTGTGCGCGGGCCTCATCCAGCGGGCGGAACTGCTGGAAGAGGTGCTTTCAGACCTATATGGCGGCGGCCATCTGGTCGCCGATGGCGACCTTCCTGCGGCCGCTGTGGCGGGAAACCCGGAATTCCTGCGCCCGCTGGTGGGGGTGAAACCGCGCGGCGGGCGTTTCCTTCAGCTTTATGCTGCGGATGTCGGGCGTGGGCCTGATGGGCGCTGGTGGGTGCTGGCAGACCGTACCCAGGCGCCTTCCGGCAGTGGCTATGCGCTGGAAAACCGACTGGCGATGAAACGTGCGCTGCCGGATGTCTCGCGCGCGCTGCACATGCGCCGACTGGCGGGCTTCTTCCAGTCTATGCGCACCTCTCTCACCGGTCTTTGCCGGGGTGAGGGCAATATTGGCCTGCTTTCACCCGGCCCGCTGAACGAGACCTATTTCGAGCATGCACTGCTGGCGCGCTATCTCGGCTTTCTGCTGGTCGAGGGCGAAGATCTGACCGTGCAGGGCGACAGTGTGCATGTGCGCACCGTGGCCGGGCTGAAGCGCATTGATGTTCTGTTGCGCCGTCTGGATGCCGACTTCGCCGATCCTCTGGAACTGAATGCCCGTTCACGCCTTGGTGTGCCGGGGCTGGTGCAGGCCGTGCGTTATGGCGGGGTGGCGCTGGCCAATGCGCTGGGCAGCGGGCTGGTGGAGGCCCCTGCGATGATGGCTTTCCTGCCGCGCCTGGCCAATCGCATTCTGGGCGGCCCTCTCAGCCTGCCGCATGTGGGCACATGGTGGTGCGGGCAGGAGGCTGAGCGCAGCCAGGTGATGGAGCATCTGGACGAACTGGTGATCGGCTCAGCCTTCGGGAACCCGATGCCGGGTCTGCCCGGTCGTTCCGTTTTAGGGGCAGACCTTGGTGCGGTTGAGCGCCGCCGGCTTTCCACCCTTCTGGCGCGGCGCGGGGCGGATCTGGTGGGGCAGGATATTGCCCGCCTTTCCACCACCCCGGTCTGGACCGGAGATGGCCTGACCCCGCGCCCCTTCACCCTGCGCGTGTTCCTCACGGCGACTGAAAATGGCTGGCAGGTGATGCCCGGCGGCTTCTGCCGCATTTCCTCCACGCCGGACCCGCGCGCGGTTTCCATGCAGAATGGAGATCGTTCTGCCGATGTATGGGTGCTGGCGGAAGGGGCAGTGGGGGATACGACCCTCATGCCCAGCCCTGAGAATGTGCGAGTGCGCCGGTCTTCTGGCATGCTGCCGAGCCGGGCGGCGGATAACCTCTTCTGGCTGGGGCGCTATGTGGAGCGGGCAGAAAGCACGCTGCGCCTGACACGCATTCTGGTGGGTCGCCTGTCCGAGGGAGAAGGCTACGGGGTGAGTCCGCTTCTGGCCCATCTGCTGGAACTGCTGGGCGGATGGGGGGCTATCCCCAAGGATATTGTGCCGGCGACCCCGGCCCGCCATGCGGTGGCGGTGCTGACCCGGCGAGACATGCCCGGCGCTTTGCCACAACTGGTGCAGGCCGCCCGTTCCGCCGCATCTGTCATCCGCGACCGCTTTTCACCGGATGCATGGCGGGCGCTGGTGGATCTGGAAGCCTGCGTGATGGCACCGCCCGGCACCGCGCCGGCCGAAGCGGAGGCGCTGGAGCGCGCCGATTCGGCCTTGCAGATCATCGCCGCCTTCTCCGGCCTCGCGAGCGAGAACATGAACCGCCTCACGGGCTGGCGTTTTCTGGAACTGGGACGGCGCACGGAACGCGCCATCAACACGCTGCGCTGCGCGCGGGTCTTCAGCGAGGGCGGGGTGCCCGGCGCACTGGATACGCTGCTGCAGGTGGCGGACAGCCAGATCACCTATCGCAGCCGTTACATGATGGTGGAAGCGCGCGGCCCGGTGCTGGATCTGGTGCTGCTGGACCCGGAAAATCCGCGTTCTGTGGCCTTCCAGATCAGCCAGATCGCGACCCATCTCGCCATGGTGCCGGGGCGTGATCCGGATGCCCCGCCGCCCTCGTGGATTCGTCGTGCCGCGCGGCTTCAGGCGGAACTGGCGGGGACCACGGTGGATGCCCTGACCCGTGAATGGTTCGACCGGATGGAAGCTGGCCTGATGTGTCTTTCAGATGAAATTGCCGGTCGATATTTCCTGCATGGTCATGGCAATGAGGATGCATTGGACATACGCATGCCGGAACCCGCCGAACCGGCCCTGTGAGACTGCATGCTCTACGATGTGCGCCAGACCACGACCTATAGTTACGGTGCACCTGTGCATTTTGCGCGGCAGGTGCTGCGGATGACGCCTGTGGACCGCGCGGGCCACCAGACGGTCATCGCCCACATGCTGGACCTGAAGCCGGAGCCGGCGACTCTTGAACGGGGCAAGGACTTCTTCGGCAATGCCGTGGCATGGCTGACGCTGGACCAGCCGCATGAGGCGCTCCACATCACCACCCGCAGCCGGGTAGAGGTGCGCGCTACCCCGCAGCCGGAAGCCGAGGCTACACCGACCGTTGAGGATGTGCGCGCAGAGGCGCTGGAGCAGTTTGACCTGGGGCCGGAAGCGCCGGTCCATGGCCTGTTCCCGAGCCGGGCGATCCTGCTGGATGGGGCCATCACAGACTGGTGCGCGACCAGCTTTGCCAGCCACCGCCCGGTGCTGGAAGGCGGGCTTGAGCTGATGCATCGCATCCGTGACAGCTTCACCTATGAGCCGGGTGCGACACTGGTGACCACACCGCCACATGAGGCCTTCATGAAGCGCCGTGGTGTCTGCCAGGACTTCGCGCAGGTGATGATAGCGGGGTTGCGCGGCATGGGGCTGCCGGCGCGCTATGTTTCGGGCTATCTGCGCACCGTGCCGCCCGAAGGCCAGACCCGGCTTGAGGGGGCTGATGCCACCCATGCATGGGTGGAACTGTGGTGCGGCCCGGATGCGGGCTGGATCGGGCTTGACCCCACCAATGCCATTGTGGCGGGGGATGACCATATCATCCTCGCTCTCGGCCGCGATTATGCCGATGTCGCTCCGGTGGATGGGGTGATCGTCGCCTCCGGGGACCATGCGCTGTCGGTTGGGGTGGATGTAGTACCGGTGGAGCGCTGAGCGCTCCGGAGCAGGCATGCGCCGGGGCATGTGAGGTGTGCAGCCTTGATCTCACACGGGAAACACGAAGCAACCGTGTGGCAGGGATGCCAGAGTTTCCAAGATTATCCGCCCAAAATGTGCCGCCGTGGGGTCTCAACTCGAAATAAATCCACCCGAAAGCATGCTGAGGCGGCAGCCTATGCTGGCGGGGGAAAATAGAGAGCAGATCCAGTGGGCAGGGCCGGTCGCCTTTGCTGTTGGCCGATCGCCACTGGCAGGGTTTCGCGCAGCGGCCTTTTCCTGTCTCTGCTCCTGTAGCAATCGCATGGCGGAATAAAAAGACCGGGCATTGGGCCCGGTCTTTCATCATCCCATTCAGGCCGCATCTGCCCGTTTGGTATCCTGTGGCGCAGATTTCACCACCTTCACCGGTACGCCCTTGTAGGACGGGGTGAAGCAGTCCGGGTCGTGGGCGTAGAGTGGCACCAGCGCATTGGTTTCCGGATAGTAGGCAGCCGCGCTGCCATCGGGATAGTTATAGGCTACCACCTGAAAATTGCGCACTGCGCGTTCCACGCCATCGGTGGAGCAGGTGATGATGTCCACCCGGTCTCCCATCTTCAGGCCACGACGCGCCATCTCATTCTCGTTCAGGAACAGCACGTCGCGGGCATTGTGGATGCCGCGATAGCGGTCCGAGTGGGAATAGAGCGTGGTGTTGTACTGGTCATGGCTGCGTGTGGTGGAGAGCCACAGCACGTCATCCTCGTTCTGCGCAGGGTCTTCGCACAGGCCGTCACAAACCAGAAAATTGGCCTTGCCGGAAGGCGTCGTCCACACCCGGTCGCGTGCCGTGGAGGTGAGGTGGAATCCGCCGGGATGCTTGATACGCGCGTTGTAGCCCTCAAATACCGTGGGGAATACGGCCTCGATATCCTCGCGGATAAGGTCGTAATTGCCGATGAGCTTTTCCCACTCCACCTGGCTGCGGTTCTGCAGGGTGGCGCGGGCCATGCCGGCGACAATGGCCGGTTCACTCATGAGATGCTCGG
Organism: Sphingobium sp.; assembly: GCA_035911355.1. Taxonomy (GTDB): domain Bacteria; phylum Pseudomonadota; class Alphaproteobacteria; order Sphingomonadales; family Sphingomonadaceae; genus Sphingobium. Next base: position 96,226 of record JAMHVU010000073.1, on the reverse strand, counting down.
AGGCCGGCTTCTGCATGCCGGTGGTGGCGTGCACCATCGACATGGTGTCTTCCACCGTCATGGATTGCGGGCCACTGGCCTGCACATCCAGCTCGGTGCGGCCGAGGCAGGGCAGGATCAGCGCATCACGCCCGTGAATGAGGTGGCTGCGGTTAAGCTTGGTGGAAATGTGAACCGTCAGCGCCAGCTTGCGCATGGCATTCTGGGTCTGGTTCCAGTCCGGGATGGCAACCGAGAAATTGCCGCCAAGGCCGATGAACACGCGGGCGTCGCCGCGCACCATGGCCTCCAGCGCGGTCAGCACATTGTGGCCGGGCTCACGCGGGGGGGCAAAACCATAGCGCTTTTCCAGATTGTCGAGCAGCGCCTTGGAGGGAATCTCGGTGATGCCGACGGTGCGGTCGCCCTGCACATTGGAATGGCCACGCACCGGGCAAACGCCCGCACCATCACGCCCCACATTGCCGCGCAGCAGGGCCAGATTGGCGATCTGCTGCACATTGTGGGTGCCATGGCGGTGCTGGGTGATGCCCATGCCATAGGCCAGAATGGCTCGCTCCGCCTTCATATAGGCATTGGCGGCAATGGTGATATCCGCATGGGAGAGGCCGGACTTGCGCTCGATATCATCCCAGTTCGTGGCTTCAAGATCGGCCTTCAGCGCCTCGAAGCCCACGGTGTGGTTGGTGATGAAATCCCAGTCCAGCACCAGCGCGGTGTCATTGGCGCGGGCGGCGTCATCGGCCTCGATCAGCAGCTTCATGATGCCCTTCAGCACCGCCACATCACCGCCCGCACGCACCTGAAACAGGTGGTTGGAGATCTGCGTGGAGGAGAAGGTCGCCATCTCCAGCGGATCCTGCGGGGCCTGAAAGCGCTCCAGCGCCCGTTCGCGGAACGGATTGAACGAGATGATGGTGGCGCCGCGCTTTGCGGCATCACGCAGGGCGGTCATCATGCGCGGGCTGTTGGTGCCCGGATTCTGGCCGAAGATGAAAATGCAGTCAGTGTGGTCAAAGTCTTCAAGAACCACGGTGCCCTTACCCACGCCCAGAGACTTGGGCAGGCCCACGCTGGTGGGCTCGTGGCACATATTGGAGCAATCGGGGAAATTGTTGGTGCCATATTCCCGCGCGAAAAGCTGGAACAGGAAAGCGGCCTCATTGGAAGCGCGGCCGGAAGTGTAGAATTCCGCCTGATTGGGGTCTTCCAGCGCATTCAGGTGCTGGCCCACCAGCGCGAAAGCCTCGTTCCAGCTCACGGCCATATAGCGGTCACTGGCGGCATCATAGCGCATGGGATGGGTGAGGCGGCCGACCATCTCAAGGTCGTAGTCATCCCAGCCGGCCAGTTCGGTGACCGTATGTTTGGCGAAAAAGTCCGGCAGGCAGCGCTTGGTGGTGGATTCCCACGCAATGGCCTTGCCGCCATTCTCGCAATACTCAAATTTTGAGGTCTTTTTCGGGTCCGCCCAGCCACATCCGGGGCAGTCAAAACCATCTGGCTGGTTCATGTGCGAAAGAATGGACATGCCTTCAAGTGGAATGTCCTGCTTGATCAGCGCTTCCTCCATGGCTTTCAGCGCATCCCAGCCACCGGCAGGGTGGGTATAGGGGCGATATGTGCTCATGGGACCTGTCCTATATATTGTGGCGCATAGCTTATGCACCAATATGTCATTCCTCTAATCTATCCATATGACGGTCTGTGAAAGCAATGACTTAAATGGGATATAAAAACGTCCGCTCCACATATCGTGTAGAGCGGACGTTAGGATCCGTTGCGGGGGAGCCGGGTGATAAGTGGCCTAGATCGCCGGTCCCATCACCAGATCCGGAAGCCATGTGGCGATGCCGGGCACAAAGCACATGATGACAATCGCCAGCGCCATCACCAGCACATAGGGCAGGGATCCCCACAGCACCTGCGAGGTGGGGATCTGCGGGGCAATCGCATTCACCACGAACAGGTTCAGCCCCACAGGCGGCGTAATCAGCCCGATTTCCATATTGATGGTGAGGATGATGGCGAACCAGTAGGGGTCAAAACCCGCGCCCACCACGATGGGATAGAGCAGCGGGGCCGACATCACGATCACCGCGACCGGAGGCAGGAACATGCCGGTGATGAGCAGGAACACATTGATGATGCCCATCATCACCCACGGGTTCAGGTCCATGGTGGCGATGGTTTCGGCCAGTGTCTGCGTGATGTAGAGCGATGACATGGCGAAGGCGAACAACTCGGCCGATGCCATGATCATCATGATCATCACGCTTTCGCGCATGCCGGACGAGAAAATCTCGAAGATCGGCTTGGGGCGGAACAGGCGATAGGAGATGATCGCCACCGCTAGTGTCAGGAACGCGCCCGCGCCGGCGGCCTCCGAGGGGGTCGCAACGCCGCCATAAAGCACATAAAGCGTGCCGACGATAATCAGCAGGAAAGGAATGACGCGGGGCAGGGCCGCGATCTTTTCCTTCAGCGTGAAGCGCGTGCGCACTTCCTCGAACTTCATGTTGTTGCGCTTACAGTCGATGAAAGCCCAGATCATGAACATGATGGTGAGCATGATGCCTGGCACCACACCGGCCAGAAACAGGCGGCCGATCGAGGTCTCGGTAGCGATGCCATAGACGATGAGCGTGACGGAGGGCGGAATGAGAATGCCCAGCGTGCCGCCCGCGCAGATGGAGCCGGTGGCCACCGTTGCCGGATAGCCGCGCTTGAGCATTTCAGGAATGCCCATCTTGCCGATGGCGGCGCAGGTGGCGGGGCTGGAGCCGGTCATGCCCGAGAAAATCGCGCAGGCACCGATATTGGAGAGCACCAGGCTGCCGGGCACCCGGTTCAGCCAGCGGTCGAGTGCATCATAAAGGTCTCGTCCAGCCGGTGTTGCGGCAACGGCTGCCCCCATGAGCACGAACATGGGAATGGCCACGAATGCGAGATTGGCAATGCCGGCGAACAGGGTTTCGCCCAGCACTTCAAAGATGCCGAAGCCGCTGGAGACCAGCAGCCCGCCAAGAGCCGCAAGGCCAAGAGCGAAGGCGATGGGCATGCCGGTGGCCAGCAGCACCAGAAGCATGCCGATGACGAGCAGGCCGCCAGAGGTGGGAGACAGGTCCATCATGGGTGAGCTCCAAAGCCGTCAATACCGGCAAAGCGGCGGATGAGTTCGGCGATGTACTGGAGTGAAAGCAGGGCGAAGCCGACAGGAAGCGGCAGCAGGGGCACCCAGAGCGTGATCTCGGCGGCCGAGGAAGTGCGCCAGCCATTCACATAGGCTTCGTGAAACAGGATCGCGCTCGCATAGGTCATGGCAAGCGTGAACAGCAGGCCGAGCAGGGCGCCGATAATGCCGACAACCCGGCGCGCCCCTGAAGGCAATGCCATTTCCACCACATCCACACCCACATGGCCGCGGGTGAGCAGCACATAGGGTGCGCCCAGGAAGATGGAGGCCGTGGCCGAGAAAATCACGACATCTGTTTCCCAGACGGTCGCCGCCCGGAAGATGTAGCGCATGAATACCATCTCACAGGTGACCAGCATCGCAACCGCCAGCAAAATGCCGGCAAGGATCGCGGCCGCCCGGGACAGGTTATCCACGGTGACAAGAAATAGACGGGGCATGTGTGTTGCTTTCGTCACGCGAAGGGACTGGCCCTTCCTCCCCCGCGCGTGGTGAAACACGCAGCAGGGGAGGGGGCGGCGGGCCTTGGGAGCTTAAGGCCGCTCACTCCACGGCAAGGGCTTTCTTGATGAGCTCATCGCCGCCCTTCACCTTTTCGGAGAAGTTCTTGTATGAGCTCTCCTGAGCAACCTTCAGCCATGCATCGAAGTCTTCGGAAGACATCTCGATAACCTCGACGCCGGCCTTCTTGTAGATGTCGATCATCTTCTGGTCGTCCTTGCGGGCTTCCGCGGCGAACCAGTCCTGTGCCTTCTTGCCGGCTTCGAGCAGCACCTTCTGCTGTTCCGGGTTCAGCTTGTCGAAGGTGCGCTTGGAGACGAGCACAGGCTCATACATGAACCACAGCGCATTCTCGCCCGGAGCGGTCAGGCACTTGGCCTGCTCATAAAGGCGGTAGGAGACGAAGCTGGAGGATGAGGTATTGGTGGCGTCCAGAACGCCGGTCTGCATGCCGGAATAGATTTCCGAAGAGGGCATGGAGGAAATGGAGGCACCGGCCTTCGCCAGCATCTGTTCAAAAGCCGGACCGGCGGCGCGGGTCACCTGCCCCTTGATGCTGTCCGGGTTGGTGATGCATCCGTTCTTGGAGGCAAACGCGCCGGAAAGCCATGCATCTGAGATGACAATCGCGCCATTCTTCTCAATCAGTTCCTTGATATCCGCCATGAAGGGGGAGTCGTTCAGCCGCTCGGAACGGTCAAAGTTGCGCACCAGTCCGGGCATGAGGGTGACCGAGAATTGCGGCACGCGGCCCGAGGCATAGTCCAGCGGGAAGGAGGACATATCGAGCTGACCCTTGGTCAGTGCGCCCCATTGCTCATGCGGCTTGTAAAGCGATGCGCCGGGGAAGACCTGAATCTTCAGGCCGACATTGGCCGCTTCCACATCGCGGGCAATCATCTGGAGCATTTCATCGCGCGGGTCGCCCTTGCCACCGGGGAACTGGTGCGAGGCGCGCAAGGTGATGTCCGCAGCCGTAGCGGTGGTGAGTGCTGCGGTGGACAAAGTGGCAGCAATTGCGACGGCATAGCCGACGCAGGACAGACTTTTCCTGAACATTTCACATCCTCCCGGAACCCCATCAGGGGTATTATTGGCGTTTCCTGCTGTTCATCTGCCGTTTTCCGGCATTCTTCTGAGCGCGATATGTGCGCTGCTCTTCTTATGGTCATGCGGGCAGGGGATTTTTCCCTTCCGCCCGCATGTCATGCTTCAGGCGGCTTTGCTGTAAATATCCTTGTAGGTGTCGCGCAGAATGTTCTTCTGCACCTTGCCCATGGTGTTGCGGGGCAATTCGGGAATGAAGAAGATCTTCTTCGGCATCTTGAATTTCGCGAGCTTTGGCTCCAGCGATTTCAGAATATCAGCCTCGTTCAGCTCTGTACCCGGCTGGGGCACGATGACGGCGGTGACACCTTCACCGAAATCCGGGTGCAGAACGCCAATTACAGCACTTTCCAGCACGCCGGGGATCAGGTCGATCTCGGTCTCGACTTCCTTGGGGTAGACATTGAACCCGCCGGTGATGACCAGATCTTTCCCGCGACCGACAATGTGCACATAGCCTGCGCCATCAATCTTGCCGAGATCACCCGTGATGAAGAAGCCATCACGGAATTCGCTCGCGGTCTTTTCCGGCATCTGCCAGTAGCCCTTGAACACGTTCGGCCCCTTCACCTCGATCATGCCGATCTCGTCCGCCGCCAGCACGGTGCCGGTTTCAGGATCGGTGACGCGGATGTCCACGCCGGGCAGCGGGTAGCCAACCGTACCGGCAATACGCTCTCCCTCATAGGGGTTCGAGGTGTTCATGCCGGTTTCTGTCATGCCATAGCGTTCCAGAATGGCGTGGCCGGTGCGATCAGAAAAAGCGCGATGGGTTTCCGCCAGCAGGGGCGCGGAGCCGGAGATGAACAGACGCATATGGGCGGTGGCGTCACGCGTCAGCCCAGCCTGATCCAGCAGGCGGGTATAGAAGGTGGGCACACCCATGAGGCTGGTGGGGCGATGCTCTTTCCGCGCCATCAGTTCCAGTGCCTGACGCGCATCGAACTTCGGGCAGAAGAACATGGATGCGCCGGAAAGAAGAATGACGTTCGAGGCCACGAACAGGCCATGCGTGTGGAACAGGGGCAAAGCGTGGATCAGCACGTCCTTGTCTGTAAAGCGCCAGGTATCGCGCAGGGTGGTGGCATTCGAGAGCAGGTTCTCATGGGTGAGCATCGCACCCTTGGCCCGCCCCGTGGTGCCGGATGTGTAAAGAATGCCGGCCAGATCATCAGGCCCGCGTGCCACATCCGCAAACTCCGCGCTCTGGCTTGCCGCACCTTCCGTGAGGGAGCCGGTGCCATCGGTGCCAAGTGTTTCCACACATGGCACATTCACCTTTGCTGCCAGCGCCTGTGCCTCTGCCAGAATTTCCGGACGGCAGACGAACACGGTGGGCTGGGCATCCGAGAGGAAATACTCCACCTCATTCAGCGTATAGGCGGTGTTGAGCGGCAGATAAACCGCGCCTGCACGCACGGCTGCAAGATACAGCGCCAGCGCCGGCCATGACTTTTCAACCTGCACCGCCACCCGGTCACCGGGCTTTACGCCGCGTGCGACCAGAAGATTGGCGAGGCGGCCGGAGAGGGCCAGCGCATCGGCATAGGTCTCCACTCCGCCCTCGGGGTGGATCACCAGCGGCTTTTCCGCGGCCGGAATGGCGGAGCGGATGGCGTTGAACAGATGATTGGCGCTGTTTGTCATCGCTCTTTCTCAGGACAGGGGAACAAGGGCGCGCTGCGCAACATCCGCGCGCAGCAGTTTTTTCACGGCTGGGCTGGCGACAACTTCACCCTTCCCGGCGAATGCTTCATGGTTCTTTTCAATGTCAGCCAGAACATAGCGATAGTTCACCATGAGACCGGCGGCCTGCGAGATCCCCTTGGGGGAGAGGTCACCCATGGGGTTGATACGCTCCAGACGCGCGCCATTACCCAGATGGAAGCGCGCCACCGGGTCTATCGGCTTGCCCTTCGGGGTCTTGGCAGCAAGGTAATAGGAAGCGGCGGCAGAGGAGAGGACCGGCGAGAGCGCCTCGCGCACCTCTGCCTTCTGTGCCCAGTCCGGCGCGTCCAGTGCCTTCAGGGCCTCACGTTCCGGCGCGCCCAGCACAAGGGATTCCTCATTGCGCCGCTCCGCATTCAGCCATTTGGCGAAGGTGGGCGAGGGCGAAAGCGTGACGAAAGTGGTGAGGGTGGGCATCTCGCGCGAGATGTCTTCCACCACCTGCTTTATGAGGAAATTGCCAAACGACACGCCGGCCAGACCGCGCTGGCAGTTGGATATCGAATAGAAGACTGCGGTGGTGGCCTTCTTCGGGTCCAGATGCTCGCGCTCTTCGGCCAGAATGGGTGCGATGGCCCCGGGAATATCGGCGGTGAGGGCCACTTCCACGAAGATCAGCGGCTCATCCACCAGTGCCGGATGGAAGAAGGCATAGCAGCGCCGGTCCGGTGTATCGACACGGGCGCGCAGGTCATTCCAGTCACGGATCTCGTGCACCGCCTCATAGCGGATGATCTTCTCCAGCACATTGGCAGGCGTGGACCAGTGGATGCGGCGCAGCACGAGGAACCCCCGATTGAACCAGGAGGAAAACAGGTGGCCGAAATCATTGTCCACCGCCGCAAGATCGCGTCGGTGGGTGAGGGCGTTCATCAGATCCTCGCGCATGCGCACGAGGGAGAGGGTGGCCTGTGGTGCCATGTTCAGACGGCGAAACAGTTCCTGCCGGCGCGGCTCACTGGCTGCATGCATCTCTGCCACGCTGGCCTCCGAGCCAGTGCGGCCATAGCTCTCGATGGCAGCTTCCAGACGGGCCCGGTCCGGTCCGAAGGATTCCGCAAGAGACTCGAAGAAGGCGATGCGCTCACCCGTTTTCATGCGGCTGTAGCGGTCGAGAATCTCGGTGGCCAGCGCCACGCCGGAGGCTTCGCCACGGCCAGTGAGCAGTTCCTCGCACCGTGCCACCAGCGAGGCCGAGCGCACGGCCCCCTGTGCCTTGCGGGTGGAGGAGAGGAGAGAGCGGCCGCGCTCTGCGATGGAGGTCAGAAGGTCGCTGAAGAACGAAGTGTTGTTGCTCATGTCATCGCCCCCGGCTGGTGATGGAGACCTGTGTCGTGCGGGCTCCGCTGTCCGGCTTATGGGACAGCCGGAACGGGGCGCATGCAAGGCGGACCTTGGGGGAAGGGTGCAGGGGATGACGTGTCTGTGCGGCAATCGCTGCCGCAAGCAGCCCTTGCCTCGCAGTGTGTTGTTTGTTGCGCTTGTGCTTGCCAGCCTCCCTCACATGCGTCCTGCCCCGGGAGATGAAACCCTGGAGCGGCGCGACCCCTTTCAAGGTGCCCGCCTCAAGAGAGCGCACCGGATCGGGGGAACGAACAAGGGGTGGCGGGAAAGCTGCAAGCATGAGGTGCCTTTCACTATTGTCTATAGTGAAGCTGGGCATGCATGCGATGTCAACAATCTTGTATGCAAGAATTTTGAACTTGCATTTTTGAGTATGATAGGCTCTGCCTTTCGAAAGGAGGTGCGGCGTGCGCGGTGAACAGACTCCAAGATTGAGGGAAGCCCTCGAGGAAGACATCATCTCCGGGCGCCTGCGACCCGGCCAGCGGCTGGACGAGGCCGGTATGGCAGAGCGTTTCGGCGTCTCGCGCACTCCCATTCGCGAGGCCTTCAACCAGCTTGCCGCTTCCGGTCTTGTGGAGATCAAGCCTCGGCGCGGGGCTTTCGTGGTCCTGCTTGGCCCGCGTGAACTGATCGAGTCCTTCGAACTGATGGCGGAGCTTGAGGCTGCGTGCGGCCGGCTCGCCGCCCAGCGTATGAGCGATGAGGATCGTCAGGCCATCACATTCGCTTGTGAGGAATGCCGTGCAGCTGCGGCGGCAGATGATCTGAATGCCTATTATGAAGCCAATGCCCGTTTCCATGGCGCGATCTATGACGCCACCGGAAACCGGATTCTGGCGGCCGAAGCCCTGCGTCTGCAACGCGCACTCCAGCCTTATCGCCGCTTGCAGCTGAAGGTTCCCCGCCGCATGGATGGTTCACTGGCCGAACATCAGGGAATTCTGGAATCCCTGCTGGCCGGTGATGCGCTGGAAGCCGAAAAGCGCCTGCGGAATCATGTGCTTGTGCAGAGCGAGCGTTTCATGTCCCTGCTCGCGATGCTTCAGGCCGAGGCCGAGGGCATGGCCGAGGCGTAGTGATGCCACCCTTGCCACCTTTCCTTACGTCTGGGGAGAATCTCGCACTTTGCCTCAGAAGCGGATTGACCTTGATACTCACAACAGGCTAGGCAGTGCATCAATGCACCCGTAGCTCAGCTGGATAGAGCGCTGCCCTCCGAAGGCGGTGGTCAAGTCCAGCGAAGGCTGAAGGTGTTGGAAAAAGGTACTGATTTAACAATGGCTTGAGCGAATATCGGGTTTGCTCTTCAAGAAGCCAAAAAACTCGCGTAAGCATGACGTAAGCACCTCGCGAACGGTATGCACCCGTAGCTCAGCTGGATAGAGCGCCGCCCTCCGAAGGCTGAAGTCAAGGGCTGCTGGTTTGTGAGAGACGTAGAAAAGGAGTTTGTTTACAAAGGTTTGCGGGAGTTACCGTTGAGGCTTCCACCCTACAGGTTTTCCGCGTAAGCACTGCGTAAGCAACAGGCACCCATAGCTCAGCTGGATAGAGCGCTACCCTCCGAAGGTAGAGGTCTCAGGTTCGAATCCTGATGGGTGCGCCACCCCTCTCTTTGGGGATGGCGCTACAAGCGCTCGCCGAGCACTCAATAAGATGACACTGTTGCGGTATGTGAGCGTGCCGGCGATTGGCGCCCAGTCGAGTTGCGCGGCACTGACCGTGCCCTCTTAAACCGACCGTAACGAGATCGCCTCGGCGTTAGGCCCATCGGAGTGGCGGTGATCGTAAGATGGTTCAGTAGGAACACTCTCGGGAAGGCGTATGGGCATTTGCATCCCGGACGTCATTATCGCGTCGAACGCGACTTCCGTGATCATGACGGACGCCTCCATCGCCAGGGGCAACAATGGCGCTACCGCACATACACATTTCTTCCCTATGAAGATGGCCTGTCGCTTTTCTTTCTCACCAAGGACGGCGACGATCTGGAGATTCGCCTTCAGGATCGAACCGGTGCCGAAGCAGCGATTATTGCAGCCCTGAGTGATGTCCTCCCGCAATGCGAGCCGTTTTATCGAAGCGTGTTTGCTGGCCTGCTAGCCGTCGATGGCGACAAGCTGGTTTCCTTCGACGGCGTCGATCGAGTGGCCTTCGGTTGGCAGGACGTTACTACGGTCGCCGCTTTCTATGGGCAGCAGCACTACGACGAGACGCGTTGCCTCACGATCAGCCATCGCCGTGGAACCGCAATCTTCCTGGCAGAGACTCATAGCGTGTGGCACCCCTTCCTCGACGGCTTGGAAACGAGGTTAGAGCGGGTCGTGCCTCGCCAGAGATGGCTGAAAACCTTGGACGAGGATCGATCCCGATCCATCCCAGTGTTCAAGCGTTCACGTCTTTAGATGCGTCCGTGAATCCTGCTGGCCATCGTTTTAAAAAAAATAGGAAGCAGCGCGGACGGCGGCTTCTCAGAAAAGGTACCATCGATCTTTCGCTCGAAGTTGTTGGCAGTTCGGTCGTTCTGACAGATGCCGATACAGCCGTGGCTACTCGGGAAGCGCGTTCTCCGAAAAATGCTTGCGGATGAAGTCGAGCTTGGGATCGATGTATCGACGACAAAAGGGTCTGTTTGGGTCGGTGCGATAATAGTTCTGGTATCTCTCGTCCGAAGCCTTGAAGCCCACGAACGGCAGGATGAGGGTGTGGACCGGCTTGCCGGCCTCCTCAGCGAGTCCGCGTATCGCCTCTTCGGCTTCGACCCGCTGACTCTCGTCGAAGATATAGATCGCGCTTCGGTATTTGTTTTCAACCGAGCGGGCACGTGTAGCGGAGTGTGTGCGCAGGTGCACCTCGGACAGTGTCCCCAGCCCGATAACGGAGGGTTCGAACGTCACGACCACCCCCTCAGCCCAGGTGTTCGCCGGGGCGGCCGATTGTAGGAAACCCTGCTCGACCTGCGTGACGCCACGCAACGCTTGGAAAACGCCCTCGGTGCACCAGTGGCAACCTCCTCCAAAGCCAACCTTTGCCATACTTAACTCCTGCGCAAAGGCACAACGGCCGGGCCAGACTTATCGAGCTGGCGGACGAACGCGATGATCCGCTGTCCGACATCGTTCGCCATTTCGACATGAGGGTAGTGTCCAGCGCCCTCGACAATCATGGTTTCGGCATGGAGCCTCGAAGCCAAGCTCCGGGCTTCTTCGACAGGGTCCGTGAAGTCGGGATCCTTTGTGCCCATGACGATGAGGCTCGGCACAGAGATCTCGTCCAAGATCGCTGCGGTGTCGGACTTCGACAATGAGAGCATCGTCAAGAGAGCCTGCATGCGCTTTGGCTCCCTGAGGTTTGCAGCAATCGCCGCTTTTACCTCAGCATGATCCGGCGCCGGTTTCGTCGGGAATAGGCTGCTCCAGTAAGTGGTCCAGAACCAGGTTCGCCATGGCCCCGCGAATCCGAGCCCAAGGACAAGTTTCTGGATCGTCGTGAGGGGAAGATCGCGAACGATCGGACCGAGCAGCACCACCCCGTTGACGTGACTAGGAGCTTCCTTGGCAGCCCAAAGCGCGGAGCCGGCTGCGAACGAGTTGCCCATGATCACGGCTGGCCCGTCAGCCAACTGTCGGAGGATGGCGACGGCGTCACGGCCGACCGCTCGCGCGGAGTAATCCGACCACTCCGGCGACGATTGGCCGAATCCGCGGACGTCCATCGTCACCACTCGGCATCCCGCATGCTGCAGCATGGGCTTGATGAGCCGATACTCGGAGCGCAGGTCTCCCATTCCTGGGATGCCTACGACGAGAGGTCCGGTTCCACCCGTATCGTCGAAGGCTATCCTACCGCCCTCTGTCTGAAGGAACTGGGTCTGCACATCGTTAGGCGCCATGAAACGATCCGATCCGTTGAGCAGCAGACCTATCGGCTGACTTCGAAAAGGAACCACGCTCGGCGTTCCGCTTCGTCGGTCCAGGTATCGATCAGGCCGGAGGTCGCGTTGTCCTTCGCCTCGTCGGCGACTTCCTTTGCGCGGCGCAGCGACTCGACCATGTGAAGATTATCGGCGCGCAGCTCCGCCAGCATGTCCTGCGGCGTGACGAACTCAGCGTCGTTGTCCTTGATCGTCTGGTGGCGGGCGATATCGCCGATCGATCGTATGGTCGTATTTCCGGTCTTCCGGGCGCGCTCCGCCATCGCATCGGTCGCTGCGAGGATTTCCGCAGCTTGCTCATCGAGAAGGAGATGGTAGTCCCTGAAGTACGGGCCCGAGACATGCCAGTGAAAGTTCTTTGTCTTGAGGTAGACCGCATAGCTGTTCGCCAATATTATCTTCAGCGCGTCGGCAACCGTCATGGTCGCGTTCTCGTCGAGGTCAGATGGTGAAGGCACGGTTGCAGCACTGGAGTTTGTCATCGCGTGAACTTCCTCGATGATGGCTTGCGCAAAAGATCAGCGCCGATTCTCTGGCACGCTGAGGTATAGAGGATGAATTTACCTCAGATCGAAGTCCAATGGCTTGTGTCTATAGTTTCGATAGTTCTGGCGACCAGAAGGGCGCTTGGAGCGGCACGGGAACATGGGAAGGCAGCGAACCCCACATGCTCATCAGGCATTCGGCTGATAGCCCAATACGAAAGCGATAACCTTCTCCGAGGACATCTCGCACGGCTTCAGCGACGTACTGCCCGAAGCAACGCGATACAGATTGAAGCTGACGATGTCGTTCCCGGCTAGTTCTCGAGCAAAAAGGCTGTTCCTCCGTCCATCCTCCGACCGACGAACCGTCACGCCGAAACGCCTGCCTTCGTAAGCGCCTTCGCTATACCCCTCAGGCAGACGCTCGAAAGCCGTATCGAATTCTGGATGGTCCATTCTGCATCACCGCCAATCGGCCTTCGCCCTGCGAACGTGAGTGCCGCGCCATGCGATTGGAGTCATCGCGTCAGTCTGACGTTGCGGCCCCAAAGAAACCCCGCGTCATTAGCGCTAGCGAAGTCCGGGTCTACGTAGATGAAAACACGCTTGATAAGCGCGCCGTCGAACTCGAATACGTTGGCGAAACGGCCTTCGGATCGGCCTTCAACCGGCCACGCCGTGCCGTCAGCCATAACGCCACCTTCAAAGCCTTCCACGATCACGTGGTCGCGGGCTACGTGGAAGGTCATGCGATCGAAATCGTGCTCGATCCGCTGAAGCGACCCCAACAGACCCTTGGCGACTTCCATGAATTCGGCTTTGCCATATCCAACTCCGAACTTCGGGAAGTACGTCACGACATCGTCAGTCAGAATGTCGAGAATGGTGGGATCGCCACTGTCGATTTTCCGGAAATAGTCGGTGGCGACGGCGATGCGCTCTTGGGTCAGCTCTGCATTCGGCACTCTATGAACTCCTGAAATGCGGAAGCATTATCCGCTGTGGCTTCGAGAATAATGGGCCCTGCAGGATCAGCCGATCTGCTGCCCGGAATTCAACGGAGCGCTGAGGCGCGGAAGCGATCGTCCTTCAGTTATCCGCGTGACACGCCCGTCGCGCATCGATTCAGACCAGGACGCCCCCTGACACATCTATCACCGCGCCAGCTGTGTAGCTTGCAGCGGGACTAACGAGGTAACTGACGGCGCCCGCCACTTCTTCAATCGTGGCGATCCGACGGATGGGATGCATATCGATGACGGCCTGCGGAAAATTCTCAGCGACTTCCCCGGTCATGTCGGTCGGCATGATGCCAGGTTGGACGACGTTGACGGTAATGTTGCGTGGGCCAAGATCACGTTGCACCCCGCGGGCATATCCTGCGATTGCTGCCTTGGTTCCTGCGTAGTCGGCAATTCCCGGCACGATCGCTCGGGTGCCCAGGCCGGAACCGATGAAGACAATGCGGCCACCGTCAGAGATTTTCTGCGCCGCCGCACGCGTGATCGCCACGGTCCCAAGCACATTTACCATCCACTGCCTGTCGAACGCAGCGGAATCGAGCGTCGGATCGTCGACCAATTTTCCTTGGACGGCGATTGCGGCGTTGTTGATCAAGATGTCGAGCTTGCCGAGTTCAGCTACGACCTGCTCGACCATGGGCTGGGCGGCGGACGTATCCGCTTGATCGCATCGGATCGCGAGAGCGCGAACGCCTTTGGCCCTCACCACCTCGGCGACGGACTCGGCTTTATCGGCCGAAGCAGCGTAGGTGATAGCAATATCGGCTCCCTGATCGGCGAGCGTCGCCGCCAGCACGGCGCCAAGGCCCCGAGAGCCACCCGTGATGATAGCGACTTTGCCGTCCAAAACTTTCGACATCGGCGGTTCCTTTCTGAAGTCTAATGGCGGGCTGACGGCTAAGCGACGTTGACGCCTTTCCAGAAGGCGATGTGATCCTTGATGGAGTGCGCCGCCGGAGAAGGGTCGGCGTAGGTCCAGGCGGCGTTTGCATTGCGCCGGTCGCCGACCTGGAGATGAAAGTATTGCGCCGTCCCCTTCACGGGACAGACAGACGTGTGCTCGCTCGGTGCCAGATACTGCCGGTCAACCGATTGAGGCGGGAAATAATGGTTTCCATCCACGACCATAGTCTCGTCGCTGACCGCGAGGGTGGCATCGTTCCAAACTGCTGAGACCAAACCGGACTCCTCTTTTAATTTTCAGCCACTTGCATCGACCAGTGGCCCTATCTGGCGGGACAAATCAGTTTGCCGGAGTTTGTCCGGCAAGCAGCTTGTCGAGCGAGCCATCTGCATCGAGCGCAGCGAGATCGTCGGAGCCGCCGACATGCGTCTCGTTGATGAAGATCTGCGGCACGGTGCTTCGCCCCGACGACTCGATCATCGCCTTCCGGTGTGCAGGATCGGCTTCGATATCAAGCTCGGTGAATGCCACGCCCTTCTCTTGAAGGAGCGCCTTCGCGCGGCGGCAGAACGGGCACCAACTCGTGGTGTAGATGAGAACCTCAGGCTTCATGTTGTGTCTCCAATCGTTGAGGGATGACGGGCCGGCCGGATTCGCGGGGGTCATCCGAAGGTGAAGGCAAAGGCTTGCGCCCCCGGGTAGAGAAGCTCGATTTCGAAGGTGCACTCGTGGACCTCACCGCTCTGGCGTCCGAGTTGTTTGAGGCGCTGGCCATCACGCCGCCATCTTCCGGACCGTGTCCAAAACCCGGTCTTGCCGGTATGGCTTGGCGAAGAACACAACGTCCGCTGGAACGACGGCCTCGACCGGCCAAGGCCTCCCGGACGTGATGATGATCTGGATGGTCGGCCACCGCCGGCGGATGCAAATGGCGAGCATGATGCCATCGATCCCGCCGGGCATGTTCACGTCCGTGAACACGACGCGCACATCCAGTCGTTCCTCCAAGGTCATAAGCGCGGCGGATGCATTCGGCGCCTGCAAGACTTCGAAACCTGCCTCCTCGATCATGTCCGTCGCAAACAGACGGAGAAGTGGTTCGTCTTCGACGACGAGCACCACGGGTTTCACCATTCCACCCATACTCCCATCAACCTTGAACCAGGTGACGCATGGAGGCGTGCAGATCGGCCGTTAACCCGGCGGGCTCGTAGCGAACATCGACGCCCCCGGTGCCGACCAGGCCGATGTTGATCAGCTTCGATCCAAAGCCTCGGCGAGTTGGCGGCACAACCGGAGGCCCACCCCGTTCTCACCATTTCACGCGGAGAAGGTCGTCGTCCAGGCCGACCTCGACTTCCCACGACAGCGAGACGTGGCCATCGTCACTGGTCAGCGCGCCGTATTTGCAGGCGTTGGTCAGTAACTCGTGGACGATGAGGGAGAACGAGAGCGCCGCTCGTGGCCCCAGCGCCACCGCCGGCCCACTCATGTCGACCCGATCTGAGAACCCGATCGCGTCGATCACTGTCGCTGCGACAGCTTGTAGATCAGCTTGTGTCCAACTCTTTTGAAGCAAGGCGTCGTGCGCCGCGCTCAGAGCCATCAGCCGACGCTCGAAGGCGTAGACCGCTTCGCGATCGGTGACGCTTCGCAGCGTTTGGCTGGCGATGGCCTGAACCATGGTGAGCATGTTCTTCAGGCGGTGAGCAATTTCGCCGTTCACTATGAGTTGCTGCTGCTCGGTACGATGCCTCGCGACGCCTGCCTCAAGCCGGTCCGCCGCACTTCGCAGGAACGAGATTTCCTCTGCGGGCCAAGGTCGGGGATGCGCCGAATGAACGAAGAAGACGGCGATGGTTTTGCCACGATCTCGAACCGGCATATCGACCAACGACCGAACGCCGACCCGCATTGCGCTCTCGAGATTGTGCAGAGTGCGATCGTCGGTCAGGGCGTCCCAAACGACGAGCGGGTCGCCAACGACGAGCGGCTCGCGCAAGCTCCCATACTCGTCGAGACGGTGGCGCCCGGCAATGCTCACGGCCCCCGGCGCCGTCCAATCGGTTTCGACGTCAATCGTATCGACGTCCTCGTTGACGGATCCGAACCCGGCTCGGTCTGCGGAGAGCGCTCGGCCGACGATGGCGGCGGTCGCCGAAGCCATCCCTGCGGTATCGTGGCTGCTCCGAATGGTTTCGCCGATTTCGACCAGGGCGGTCTGCAAGGCTGTGAGGCGCTCGCTCGCCGTTGCGATCCGGCGGAGTTCGAGATTTTCGCTGGCGAGACGGGCGAGCGCCTGCAGCATCGCCTTTTCCATCTCGCTGAGCCCTTCAGGCCGCGGAACGGTATCGATGACGCACAGGCGACCTACGATCGCTCCGGATCGCAGGACGAGCGGTGCGCCAGCGTAGGCGCGAAAGTGCCGGGCGCCTGTGACGAGCGGATTGCGCTTGGTCCGCGCATCATTTGTGAGATCGACGATCTCGAGAAGATCGCCCTGATCGATCTCGATCCGACAGACCGAGTGTTCGATCTCCGTCTCGCATACCTCAAGCCCGTACTTGGCTTTGAACCATTGCCGGTCAGTATCCAGCAGGGTGATGAGCGCGATGGGAACGTCACAGGCCTTTGCGGCGACAAAAACGAGATCGTCGAAGGCTTGCTCATCCGGTGTGTCGAGCACCATGAGGTCTGCAAGCGCCCGCACCCGCTGTGCCGCCCCGAAATCGGTTCTGTCAGCGCTCAGGCTCACCGCAGTTCTCCTGGATGATGCCTCGAAGGTCGAGCGTGGCCGATCATCGGCGTTTCCCGCGTCATGTCAGTGCCCCCTCATGCGGGGCGGCCACTGCGATGACGGCACGCCCGCTTGGCCGCTCTGATCGGCGATGGGGTTACCGACGGCGAGGACGATCTTGCCCTGGATATGGCCTGCCTCTGCGCGTTCGTGAGCGGCGGCCGCTTCGGAAAGGGGGTATGTGCTGTCGACGGCGACGCGAACCGCGCCGCTGTCGAGCAAGCGAGCTAGCTGGGCCAACTGGTCGCCACTGGAACGCACCTGCGTCGCCGAAACGGTCACTCCCCGGTCGGCAGCTTCATCATGTCCGGCAAAGCCAAGGGGAAAAATCGGGAACAGCGCTCCGCCCCGACGTATGGTCCGAAGGAAGCGGCCGGAGGTCGGACCGCCGACGGCATCGACGACAAGATCGATGTCTCGCACATCGTCTTCGGGTTTGGTCTTCGTGTAGTCGATGAACTCGTCGGCACCCAGTTCGCGGAGGAACGCTTCGTGCCGGGTTGAAGCGACAGCGATGACACGCGCGCCTTCGTGCTTTGCCAACTGCAATGCCAGATGACCGACACCCCCTGCAGCGCCGTTGATCATAACGCTCTTCCCAGCCAACGGGACCGGGCTGTGGCGCTCGGACTGCAGCGGGTTCTGCTCGTTATGGCCTAGCTCGATCAGGAACTGCCAAGCGGTCAGCCCCGACATGGGAACGGCGGCTGCATGAATGTGGTCCAGGTGTCGGGGCTTGGCCGCAAGGTCGGAAGCAGGCGCGGAAACATACTCGGCGTATCCCAGGCTCTCGCCGAAGCTGGGAAAGCGGATCATTCCGAAAACTTCATCGCCCGGCGAGAACGCGGTCACATCGTCGGCGACCTTCTCGACGATCCCGGACACATCCGAGCCCGGTATGGCGGGGAATGTCACCGACGGCCGCCACTCGGGCGGCAGAGCCTTGTATCCCTCGCGGAGATACCAGTCGGGCGGGTTGAGGCCTGCCGCTTGTACACGGACGAGCACCTCTCCCGGCTTTATCACAGGTGTCAGCGCGTCCTCATAGCGAAGAACATCGGGAGCGCCGAACTCATGGAAGCGGATCGCCTTCATTTTTTTGTCCTCCGATCAGATGCGTTCGAGGAGGGCGACAGTGCCTTGACCACCATCGGCGCAGATGCTGACGATCCCTCGAGATCCGACCGGCATGGCCCACAGCTCTTTCACAGCTTGGCTGAGATCACGCGCGCCGGTCGCGCCGAAGGGATGTCCGATGGCTACCGAGCCGCCGTTCGGATTGACGCGATCCCAATCGAAGTTGCCCATCTCAGCCGAAACACGGGCCTTCTCTCGGACCCAGTTCGGATCGGTGATGGCCGCGACGTTGGCCAGCACCTGTGCCGCGAAGGCCTCGTGGATTTCCCAAAGTGCGATGTCGGCGAAGCCAAGGTGATGGCGCGCGAGAAGTCGTGGAACGGCATATGACGGCGCCATCAGCAGCCCCTCCGTGCGCAGGTCGACCGCCGAGACTTCGTAGTCGATTATCCGCGCATAGGGCGTGCCATCGGGCAGCCTCTTCAGACCCTCCTCGTTGGACACCCAACAGCCGGCCGCCCCATCCGTGATGGGGGAGCTGTTGCCGGCTGTCAGGCTACCCATTCCGCTCTCACGATCGAAGGCGGGCTTCAAACCGGATAGACGTTCGGCGGATGTGTCCGCGCGCGGGTTCGCATCGCGGGAAAGCTCCGGCAACGAGATCACGAGGTCATCGAAGAAGCCGCCGTTCCAGCCGGCGACGGCGCGCTGGTGGCTTTTTAGAGCCCAGTCATCCTGAGCCTCACGCGAGATGCGCCACGCCTTGGCGGTCTCCTCCATGTGATCGCCCATCGTCCTGCCCGTAAGGCGGTTGGCCCAGCCCTTCGTGGGGAGCACATAGTCTTGAGGGGTCAACGCCCCCAGGGCGGCAAGTGCTGCGGCCGGATCCTGCGCGAAGAGATCGGTGAGTCGTTTAGATGCCTCAGCGGTGAGAGCGAGCGATGGTCGGCTCATGACCTCAGACCCGCCGACCAGTATCAGGTTGAGCCCGCCGCCGAGCATCCCGGCTGCGGCGAAGCTCGCGGTCATGCTGGTCGAGCACGCTAGGACTACGGAGAATGCTGGAACGTTGGGGTTGAGCTTCGCGTCCAGCCAGATTTCGCGAGCGATATTGCTCCAGCCCAGGTTCGGGATGACGGTTCCCCAGATCGTCAGATCGGGCTCCGCAAGCTTCGCCATTTCTTGGACGACTGGCACTGACAATGAGGCCGCGTCATAATTTGCCAGCGCTCCTCCGCCACGGCCGAATGGTGTCCGCAAGCCTGCGGCTATGAAAACTGGTTCAGCGAAGCGGCTCACGGTGATCTCCCAAAGCAAAAGATTCTAATTAGACGAGGTGGCGTGGTGCGGTCCGCTGACGGCAGGCGCCGCCCGTCAGGGCGTCTCCCCATCCCTGAGGTCGATAACCATCTTTCCGATGTTTTTTCCGGCGAAGAGATCGAGGAACGCCGACGGGGTTCTCTCGAGGCCGTGAACAACCGTCTCCTGCCATTTGACCTTCCCATCGGCGATCCACCGGGTGACGTCGCGCTGGAAATCCTCCCAAACCGACATGTTGTGGATGGTGACGAAGCCTTGCAGCAGGAGGCTCTTCTCAATAACCGCATAGATATTGCGGGGACCGACCGGCTCGCTGTTGTATTGCTCGATCATTCCGCACAGAGCGAAGCGTGCGAAGTCATTGGCCGCCTCAAGCGCCGCTTCCAGGTGCGTGCCACCGACGTTGTCGAAATAGATGTCGACACCCTTAGGCGCAGCTTCGCGAAGTGCTGCGACCATGTCGTCCGTATTCTTGTAGTTTATCGTGGCATCAGCGCCTGCTTCCTCGCGCAGCCAACGCAATTTGTCCTCGCCGCCCGCGGACGCAACGACTCGGCATTCCTTGATCTTTGCGATTTGGACAGCGAGCGATCCGACAGAACCCGCTGCTGCTGACACGAACACAGTTTCGCCAGCTCGCGGCTTTCCGATCTGGAGCATGCCGATGTAGGCGGCGAAGCCTGGGAAACCGAGCGGGCCCAGATACGCCTGCTCTGGAATCGTCGTATCGATCCTAGTAGCGGATGCGGCGTCGATGATCGCGCGGTCGCGCCAGCCGGCAAAGTGGCTCACGACCTCGCCAGGGCTGAACCGTTCATCCTTGCTTTCGACTATGACGCCGATCGCGGCGCCATCCAGAGGCTCGCCAACTTGGAAGGGCGGCATATAGCTTTCTCGACCGGTCATGCGGCCGCGCATGTAAGGGTCAACGGAGAGCCACCGGTTGGCGACGAGCAGTTGTCCTCGCTCTGGCGCGGGGAGATCCTGCTCGACGAGTTCGAAGTTGTTGGCCTGCGGTAGCCCTTCGGGACGACTTTTAAGGTGAAATTGACGGGCCATGATGGTCATGGGCGAAGCCTTTCCCGGACAGAGCTTGAGCTGGGCGCTCCCGCGTGATGGGATGCGATCATCTGGCCGCCCCTACCCACCGTAGCGCTCGGTCTTGATGATCGAGACGCCCAGCCCTGCCGACAATGCGCCGTCCGTCGCGATGTTGACGAAACCGTTCGACCCGCAAACGAACACGTGGCCCGGGTCGCGACCGAGACGTGCGATTGTCGCCTGGACCATCCCATCGTCGATCCGTCGGCCATAGTCCGAGGCGCGCTTTGGCGCTTCTCGCGTAATCGCGAGCGTCAAGATGAACGTGGGATCGCTCATCTCGATTGAGTGGAGTTCGCTGGAGAAGAGCACGTCCTCAGCGGTTCGCGCCGACAAGAGCAGAGCGACTGGAACGGCCTGTGCCGATGCCCGACGCTGCCGGATCATCGCCATCAGCGGCACCACGCCTGAACCTGCGCCGATCAGCAGCACCGGCTTGTCGGTAGGCTCGGGCCAAAGAAAGTGGCCTCCAAGCGGTCCCCTGAGTTCGATCTCGTCGCCGGCTGCGGCGACGTCGTGGAAGAATGGCGAAACTTCGCCATTCGGCAGGCGCTCGATGGCGAGTTCCAGGATCGGTGAAGAGCCCGCCGACGATGCGATCGAATAACTGCGCATCGCCTGATAGCCGTCTGGGGCGGTCAGCCGGACGTCGACGTGCTGGCCTGCTGTATGGACGAATGGTTCCTGCAATCGCAGGAAAAAGCTCTTGATACTCGGTGTCTGTTGGACGATTTCGTCGATCACGCCTGACTGCCACGACGCGGGTTGCGCATCGAACTCAGTCATGGGTGTACCGTTGCTCGCGCCACGGATCACCGTAGATGTGATAACCGCGCAACTCCCAGAACCCGGCCTCGTCGCGAGTGGTGAACTGCAGCGCATTCACCCACTTGGCGGACTTCCAGAAGTAGAGATGCGGAACAAGAAGGCGCGCCGGTCCGCCATGGTCGCGGGGAAGCGGCTGGCCCGCGTAGCTCAGCGCGACCATAGCTTTGCCGGACAACATGTCCGCGAGCGGAACATTCGTCGAATAGCCATCGTAGCAGTGCGCGAGAACGAAGTCTGTTGGCTGTTTAACTTCAGCGTCAGCGAGGATGTCCTCGATCAGCACGCCTTCCCACTTCGTGTCGAGCTTGGACCAGGACGTGACGCAGTGAATGTCTTTGGTCACTTTGGTCTTTGGAAGGGCGTTGAATTCACTCCAACTCCAGACCTTCACGGGTCTCGGACCGATCTTGACCGTGAACTTCCAGTCGGACGTCTCGATACGAGGCGTTGGCCCAGCGGTAAGAACGGGAAAGTTCTCCACGAGATGTTGACCTGGCGGAATACGGCCCTCGTGGTCGCCGCCTGAACCGCGGCCGGTGAAACCTCTGGTGACCATGCCGAACCCCCTTGCTCGTCACGACAGACCGACCGACTTCATCTCAGGCTAATGCGTAGATGACCCTCGCAAAGGAAAGATATCGAGCGGATCGCAAAGCTGATGTTCAGACAACCGGGTGTTAAATCAGTAGAGACACGCAATTCATCACTATGACTCGCGATAATCCCGCCTCGACTATAGCTTTATATCAGACTGCTTTCCCAATGCCCTGTCGCTATAGTTTCGATAGCTTTGAATCGGTGTTGCGTGAGCGTTATGGCTCGTGGGACAGAGAAGCTTCGCGAGGTGAGGTCGCCAGCATGCGACTGCGGCGTGCCCAGGAGGTCGTCATTCCCATCCAAGACGAGATTATCGCAGCGCTCGGCGTTTCGGCGTCGTTCGATGCCCGACGCGAGGCGGCAGAACGCGCCGCCTTCCTCCGCGACTATCTGAGGTCGTCGGGGCAGCGAGCGTATGTGCTTGGAATCAGCGGCGGCGTCGATTCCCTGACGGCGGGCCTAATCGCGCAATCGGCCGTGAAGGATCTGCGTCAGATCGGGTACGAATGCGAGTTTGTAGCGGTGCGGCTGCCCTATGGCGAACAGATGGACGAGCGCGATGCTCAGCTTGCCTTGTCAGCCATCAGGCCCGACCGCGTTGCGGTGATCAATATAAAGCCCGCGACCGACGCGCTGTGGAGCGAGATGACAGGCTCCAATTACGAGTCCGCCGACCCCGGCCTGCGCAGTACGGTGCTCGGGAACATCAAGGCACGCCAACGGATGGTCGCCCAGTTTGCTCTCGCGGGGACCCTGGGCGGCCTTGTGATTGGCACGGACCATGCAGCCGAAGCGGTGATGGGTTTCTTCACAAAGTTCGGCGATGGCGCGGCCGATGTTCTCCCTCTCGCCGGTCTCAATAAGCGGCGCGTTCGCGCGATCGCGTCTCATCTGGGCGCCCCGGCGGAACTGATCAGTAAGGTTCCCACGGCAGATTTGGATGACGCGATGCCGTTACACCCCGACGAAGACGCCTACGGCGTGACCTATGATGAGATAGACGATTACCTCGAAGGAAGGGGTGTGGCCCAGGCGGCGGTCGAGACGATCCAAAGAGCGTACCGAGCCACCGCGCATAAGCGCGCGCTGCCTGTGGCCTCCAACGTGCAGCTTCTGGCGCCGCAAGGGTCGAACGGACGCTAAATTTGCTCCCGCCTAGGACATAGAAACTATGTCACGCCGCTATTGGAAAAGACCGGCGTTGGAATTCATAGTCATCCACGTAAACTCGTGGCCTCGTCGGGTATAGTCGAGACAAGATTTTGGTCTTATCGACTATTTGACGCTCGGGCCGTGGGGCGGTGAAGTATAGCAGTTCCCCTGCGCTCGCGAGTTTTCGCTGCACGTCGGGCACATGCTTCGTGTTCGGAGAGAGGGATGAGCGCGGCCGATCGTCAAGCGCCAGAGCTTCGCATTCATCGGTGGATCGCCGTGGATGGAAGCGACCTCCAGACGCCGATCAAGCTATCGGATCTTGGCGTAGGGCCGAAGATCCTTTTCGCGTTTCAGCACTGGTGCAGGGGCTGCCATCTGCATGGGTTTCCCACACTGCAGAAATTGCATGGTGCGCTGGAGTCCAGAGGCGTCGGATTCGCAGTGATCCAGACGGTCTTCGAAGGAGCGCACGAAAATACATTCGACAAGTTGCGCATCAATCAGGTGGAGTACCGTCTCCCCGTCGCCTTCGGGCACGACGAACCGCCGCCTGGTGCTGCGTTTCCAACGTTCATGGAGGATTACCGGACACGGGGAACGCCGTGGTTCACGGTCATCAATGCCGACGGTCGCATCGTCTTTTCGGATTTCCACCTGGACGCGGATCGTTTGGTGGCAAATTTGGAGAGCTCGTGAAACATGCCACGGTGGCTTATTCTAGCCTGCACCCACTTCGTCGTTGGCATCACAGGCTTTGCTGCCGGCATCTACACGCTGCCTATCCTCACCGCGCCGGCGTCGCCCACTGAAGCTGCGTTGAGGAGTTCGACGCCTGAGGCGCTCTATTCGGGAAAGCTTTCTCGTGATCTAGCCGGCAGCGACCTGCTGCACTGGGGTGAAGGCGAAGTGCAGATCCTGCCTCACCGGATCGCACACATCGGCCGTCTCTCTCCCGGGCCGGACTACAAGCTTTATCTCGCCCCGCACTTCGTCGAGACCGAGGAAGCGTTCCTCGCGATCAAGGACGCGTCGGCCCGGGTCGGCGATGTGAGGACGTTCAACGGCTTCATTATGGAGGTGCCCGCCGACATCGACGTTCGCGACTACAGCGCCGTTGTCATCTGGTGCGAAGCCTTTGATCAGTTCATCAGTTCTGCGGCGTATCAGCCTCCGCGCCAGGCTCGGAAATGAGTCAGGCGATGAACAGCGTGAAGGCGGCCTGCGCGCGGGGGCTCGTTTTGGCGCCGGTCGCAGCGCTATTGTTGAGCGTCGCCACGTTGCTCTTGGGCAATGGTCTACTGGGTACGCTCCTGATCGTGAGGGCTGGGGAGGAAGGCTTTTCAGCTCAAACGATCAGCGCGATGATGTCCCTATACTTTGCGGGCTTCACCATTGGCGCTCTCACGCTGCCCAAGATGATCGTGTCCGTGGG
Organism: Sphingobium sp.; assembly: GCA_035911355.1. Lineage (GTDB taxonomy): Bacteria > Pseudomonadota > Alphaproteobacteria > Sphingomonadales > Sphingomonadaceae > Sphingobium. The sequence continues at coordinate 71,698 of JAMHVU010000073.1, read as the reverse complement.
CCATGTGAGGACTTTCGCTGGCTTCGCCGCGATGGCTTCAATGACGGCTCTTCTTCATGTCGCATTCGTGGAGGCAAACGTATGGATGCCGCTTCGCCTTGTGACCGGCTTCGCCTATGCAGGCATGATCCTAGCGACTGAGAGTTGGCTCAACGCGCACGCGATTCAATCCACGCGCGGTCAGCTTTTGTCGATCTTCGGCGTTGTTTCGATGGGTTCATGGGCCCTTGGTCAAGCGCTGCTCAACATCGCGCCGCCTACAGACGTGACGCTATTCCTGTTCGTCTCGCTGCTGATATCTGCGGCCGTCGTCCCCGTCACGCTACTGCCCAGTCATCCCCCGGCCGAGGTTCAACAGGAGCCCGTCGCCTTTCGCGATCTCGTTGCAATTTCGCCCCTTCCGTCGGTCGGCGTTTTCCTAGCCGGCCTGGCCATCGGCGGCTTCTGGGGACTAGGCCCCAATTTTGCGCAGAGGATTGGCCTCGATGTGGGCGGCATTTCTGCGTTCATGGCTGCGGTCCTTGGTGGAACGCTCGTGCTGCAGTGGCCATTGGGATGGCTATCGGACCGCGTGTCGCGGACACTCGTCATTGCCGGCGCCGCCCTGGCTTCCGCGGCGGCTGCGATCGGCGTAGCGCTGGCTGCGGAGGCGCCTCTGCCTGTGCTACTTGCGGCGGGCGCGCTGTTCGGCGGCTTCGGTATTCCCATCTATTCGCTATGCCTTGCCGTTGCGAATGACGACCTTCCTGCGGGTCGGCTGCTGGGGACCGCTCGCGGACTTCTCCTACTCAACGGGATCGGAACCGCCGCCGGGCCGCTCATCGGAGGCCTGGTGATGGACCTCCTCGGCCCTGGCGGCCTGTTCCTCTACGCAGCGGCACTGCTGACTGCCCTGGCGGTCTTGGCCGGTGTCCGCAGGCACTCAGACCGCTCGGTCAAGACGAGAGCAACACGCTGCCCGAGCACGGCGATGATCACCGGGTCGCTCGACGCGATGATACGAACCCCGGCGGATCAGCGCCGCTGAGACGCCTATGCCGACGACCGAAGGATTGCCAGTCGGCTGTTAGAGGAGCCTGGCTGAGAACAAGGCGGAACGTGTCATGGATGAGAGCGTGAACGCTCTAGCCGCGAGAAACGCATACGAGGCTAAACGGGGGGCGATCGCCATCCTCCCGTTGGCCTTGGGGGCCAGCGTGTACGGCTTGGCCTTTGGTTTCCTGGCCGTACAGGTAGGTTTCCCGTGGTGGGGCGTCGCGATCATGAGCGCCTCTACCCATGCGGGCTCTTCGCAAATCATCGCGGTTGAGCAGTTCGCTTCCACAGGTGTCGTGTTGGGCGCGGTTCTGGCCGGTGCGTCGCTCAACCTGCGCTATGTCGGCATCATCGCCTCTTTATCCGAGGTGTTGGCCGGCTTGTCGCTGAGGAAGAAGCTCTTCGCCATCCACATTACTGGCGACGAGAACTGGGCTTTGACGATGTCCGAGCGGGCGAAGTCCCCCGATGTCGGAGCACCATTCCTCATAGGCTCAGGGCTGGTGAACATCTCCATGTGGACAGCCTCCACGACGCTCGGGGCCTTGCTTGGCGCCGCGCTGCCCGATCTCGGACGCTTTGGCCTGAGCTTCGCGTTCACGGCGGCCTTCATTGCGATGGCGCGAGGTCTGTGGCGGGGACGTTCCCAAGTTCTGCCATGGACCATGGCCGCGGCAGCGACCATGGCCGTCATCTCGCTCGGCATGCCCAAAGCTTACGGGATCATCGTCGGCGCATTCTTCGGCTTGGTGGTGACCTTCTTGAAGCGCAGGATCGAGGCGGCAGCCCGATGAGCGCTTCGCACTGGGTTGTTGTCAGTTTGCTCGTTGTGGCTGCGTTTGCGATCCGGGTCGCCGGATTGATTGCCGGTGAACGAATTAGGGTTTCCAGGCAGGCTTGGGTTCTGGACGAGTTGCCTGGGCTGATCGTGGTCAGCTTGGTCGCGTCGTCGTTGATCGGTCAGCCACCTCCAACCTGGATCGCGGCCGGTGTCGCGCTGGGTGCAGCGATCGCCACGAACCAGGTCATCGTGGCGATGGTATTGGGAATGCTCGCCTACGCAGGTCTGGGGTGGCTTAGCTCGTAAGTGCCGATCATCTGAGAGAAGCGGCAATGGGGAGGCCGGAGGTCGTCCAGTAAGGCTGCGAACGTCGATGGCCCGCACTCACGATCCGAGGACCGCGGGTCCCGCCTACGCAACAGCCTCCACGGTCAAATCGCGGCCATTGAACTGCACCGTTTCCCCGGCTCGCGCGCCTTCGATCGCCTCGTAGATCGGGGCCATCGTCGAGATGCCCATCAGTTCCTGCCCATGACAAATGAACCTGCCAGTCGAGACCGAAATGACGAAGTGCTTACCGGACAGCTTGACGACGGCGCCTTCCGAGACTTCTGACTTTGGTCCAAAATCGATTGTCCGGAGTTTGTCGAGCTTATCAACATAGTCATCGAGAGTGTCATCGAGCGCCTCAGCAAAGTCGCTCGCCACCTCGGCTTGCGCCTGCTCGTCGTTCTCGATCGGCTCGCTGCGATCGAGGCGCGCGGTGGAGACGTAATCCAGATACTTCTTGCGAGCGCTTTGCAGCGCCGCGGTTTCAAGCGACAGCATTGTCTCGCGAATATGGTCCTTGTTCCAGTCCATCTCTGCCTCGTTATTTTTGACCTTAAGGGGCATCCCATCCATCGTTGGGGTCTGGGTTTTCCCGCGCTCCGCCGACATCATTCGTCGGTAATAACGTCTTCGCCCTGGTAGGGAATCCTGATCAGCCGGGGATCCCGAATAATGCTCGTCACGAGCCAGACGTATGATTGTTCTGCTGTATCGAAGCCGAGGATGCTGAAGGCTCCCCCGAACGGGCATGCCGGAAAGTCAGGGAAGCCTTCCCGCAAAACGTAACGCTCAGGGTCGCGATCAAACTCGCTTTTGTAGACTTTGCGCAGCCCATGCTTGCTCGGCACGTCGGCGTCACCGGCCGGAGCTGTTTCACGATGCTCAAGAAGCCGTTCGGACAGGTCACGGTGACATATCTCGTCGAACACATCGAAGGCATCGATAAGCAGACCTTTATGCTCGGTCGCCGGATCTGTGATGGCGTAGATGTTCGAAGCGTCTTCGGCTCCATCGCCGCTCTCAAGGCGTAATGCGGCATCGACACGAATGCTGCACGCGTCGAGGGTCGATCCGAGTTCGAGATCGACAAGAGCGCCGTCCTTCACACGGTACTCTCGGTCATAGCCCTTAGCCACGAAGGACTGTACGGCGTCCAGAACGTCTCTCACTTGAGTTGTCATCAATGCACCTCGAGTTCGGATTGTAGGGGTTGCGCGCCGACCGAAGGCGCGCTTTGGCTCCGCGACCGACCAGCACTGAAGATGCGGAGCACCATCATAGCCACTTGGCTCGCTTGAAGCGGACGAACAGGAAAAGACAGAACGTCAGCATTAGGCCGAGCACGACGAAATAGCCGTAAGCTGTGTCCAGCTCCGGCATGTTCCTGAAGTTCATTCCATATATGCCCGCGATGGCCGTAGGGACCGCGAGGATCGCCGCCCAGGCAGCGAGCTGGCGCGTGATGACGCCTGTCCTCTGCGCCTCAAGAAGGCTGCTGAATTCGAAGACCGTGGACAGCACCTGGAGGAGGCCATCGACCATGGACTGGACCCGATCGACATGGTCGGCGACATCGTTGAAGTACGGCCGCACCTCAGCGCTGATGCACGGGAAATGTCCGCGAACGAGCTTGCGCACCAGTTCCGCCATAGCGCCAAGGGTTCGCTGGAAACGCGTCAATTCGCATCGCAAGCCGAAGATGCGCGCGACCTCCGCCCGCCCCAGGAAGTCGTCGAGCGATCGCCTCTCCATCGCGAGCACGTCGTCCTCGATCATTTCGAAGATCGGCAGATACTGATCGACGATGCGGTGAAGGATGGCATGCAGGACGTAGTCGACACCCTTACCAAACTGAGCAGGCGAACCCTCAAGCTGCTCGCGAAGATTGCCAAGCGCTCCGGCGTTGCCGTGACGCACGGTGATCAGATGGTTGTGACCAGTGAAGATCGCGGTCTTGCCGTAGCGTATGCGGTCCCCAACCAGCTCGGCCGTCTGAGCGACGACGTAAAGCTCGCCGTTATAGACTTCGAGCTTCGGCGGGCACATCGGATGCATCGCGTTATCAATCGCCAATGGATGCAGATTGTAGGTCGACTGAAGCGCCCTGAGTTCGCTTTCCGAAGGCTCGCTGAGCCCAATCCAGCAGAAGCCAGATCGGTTCTTGTCGAGCTCAACCCGCTCGTCGATAGCGACTTCGCGGATGCGGCGACCCTCGTTGTAATAGTAAGCGGCGATGACGCTCATGCGGGCCTCGCAGGGATGACCAGGCCCCGCTGCACGGCTGGTCGAGCGAGGCCGCGATCCAACCAACCCCGGACGTTCCGGTGTTCGGCGATGCGCAACAGGTCGCCGGCGTCATAGGTGCTGACCAGGGCATTGACCCAGCCGAGCGTCGCGATGTCGGCGATGGAATAGTCGTCGACGATCCACTCGCGCCCATCCAGCTGGCGATCCAAGATCCCCAGCAGGCGCTTGGACTCGTCGGCGAACCGTTGCTGAGGCCGCTTGTCCTCGTAGTCCTTTCCGCCCCAACGCAGAAAGAAGCCCAGCTGACCGAACATCGGGCCGATCGCCGACATCTGGAAGAATACCCAACTCAGCACCTCATAACGCCTGGCTTGTCCCGGTGGAATCAATCGGCCCGTCTTCTCGGCGAGGTAAACGAGGATCGCACCGGACTCCCAAACGCCGAGCGGCTCACCATCGGGGCCTGACGGATCGATGATCGCAGGGATCCGCCCGTTTGGGTTCAGCGACACGAAAGCGGGGTCTTTGGCCTCGTTTGTGCTGATGTCGATAAAGTGGGGCTCGTATGGCAGGCCGGTCTCCTCGAGCATGATGGAGACCTTGACGCCGTTGGGCGTGGGCGCTGCATAGAACTGCAGGAGATCGGGATTGGAGGCAGGCCAGCGCTTGGTGATCGGATATGACGAAAGGTCTGGCATGCTGGGGCAATCCTACCAAATCGATGGCCGGCAAGCGGCATGACCGCTTGAGGGGCCGTACGAGGACCGCATCGTTCGCCGATGCGGTCCCATTGCTTGCGATGCAGAGCGCTATGTCGCGATAGGCGCTGCAGCTATTCTGCTGCCGCTCCGGTGGTAGGCTGGGTAGCATCAGCGTCTTGACGCTTGGGGAGCACCCAATTCGCGCGCGGGAAATGGCACGTCTAACCGCCCGGGCGCTTCTCGAGATAGTCTTGGTGCTCCGGCTCCGCTTCCCAGAAATCGCCGACAGGCTCGACTTCGGTGACGACTTTGCCGTCCCACAGTCCGGAGGCGTCGACGTCGGCGATCGTCTCCTCGGCGACCCGTTTCTGCTCATCGTCCACATAGTAGATGCCGGATCGATAGGAGAGGCCGCGATCGTTGCCTTGCCGATCTTTCGTCGTCGGGTCGTGGATCTGGAAGAAGTATTCCAGGATGTTACGGTAACTTGTCGCTGCCGGGTCGAAAATGATCTCGATCCCTTCAGCGTGAGTACCGTGATTGCGATAGGTGGCGTTCGGGACGTCGCCACCGGTGTATCCGACGCGGGTCGACACGATGCCGGGCTGCTTGCGGATCAGATCCTGCATGCCCCAAAAACATCCGCCTGCGAGAACAGCGCGCTGATGCATGTTACGCCTCCTCCACCTGATCGAGATATTCGCCGTAGCCCTCGGCTTCCATCTCATCGCGCGGGATGAAGCGAAGGGCGGCCGAGTTAATGCAATAGCGTAGTCCGCCACGGTCGGCCGGACCGTCGGGGAACACGTGGCCGAGATGGCTGTCGCCATGGACCGATCGAACTTCCGTCCGGACCATGCCGTGCGAACTGTCCCGCACCTCGTTCACGTGCGCGGGGACGATGGGCTTGGTGAAGCTGGGCCAGCCGGATTTCGACTCGAACTTGTCCGTCGATGCGAAAAGCGGCTCTCCGGACACGACATCGACGTAGATGCCCGGTTCTTTGTTATCGTTGTATTCACCGGTGAAGGCTCGCTCCGTGCCGTCTTCCTGGGTGATCCGGCGTTGCTCGGGGGTCAGGCGGTCGATCGCTGCCTGAGACTTTTCAAACTTCATGATCGTCTCCAATACTTGGTTTCAGGGCCAAGGCACATTACGGACATCTTATCTTGCTTGACGGTCACCTCGACTATCGCAGTGCCAATTATATTTATCCAATACGCTGTGCGTATAGTTTCGATAGCTCCGCTGTGATCAGCGGCGTTCAGTTCCACGCGTATCTGGCCGCCATCTGCGCGATCTTCCTGATCTCAACCGGCGCCGTGGAGCCAGAGACCGTCGCGATCACGACCTCTCGCTCGAGGACAAACCCATCGATCGGACGCGTAACCAAACCTTGGGCTGTAGCCGACCGCTCCGGAAGGATGCATATGGCCTCGCCGTCTGCGACGACCCGTTGCACCCAATCGTCACGATCGGCCCGGAAGCGCGGCCGCATCAGTACCTCCCGTCGTGCGAAATGGTCTAGGATCTGCTCGCGAAACTCACACTTCAGACGATCAACGAACGGGAACTCCAACAAGTCCTCGCCTCGCACGATATCGCTCGCCGCGAGCGGGTGTTTCGCGGAACAGCCGAGTACGAAGCGCTCACGGAACAGAGGTCGCACATCAAGCTTGCGGTCCGGCCGCGTCTCGCGCGGCAGGATGCATGCGTGATACTTGCCCGACAGCACCTCCGATGTGTCTTCACTCGCCCCGAGCGAATGCATCTTGATCTCGATCGATGGCACTTCTGCCAACGCGCTTTCGAAGAAGGCTGTAAAAAGCTTCGGCCCGACGGTCGGGGCGACGGCGACGTCCAGCACCCGGTGCCTCCCCATGGCCCAGTTTTCAGAATGATGCCGAACACTTTTCATCGCGACTAACATGCGCCGAAACTCAGCCTCCACGTCCTGGCCAAGGCCGGTGAGACGGCTGTTCTTCCCATCGCGATAAATGAGCGGACCGCCGAGCTCTTCCTCCAAGCGGCGGATCGCGCGTGTCAGGCTTGGCTGGGACACACCGCTCAACCGCGCCGCTGCTGTAAAATTCAGCGTCTCGGCCAAGTTGATGAAATAGCTGACCTGATTGAGTTCCATAGCCCTTCGGCCTGCACGCCGTGAATGATGCCGCTTCAGGACCGGTCTTTTCGACCGCCACCAGAAGTATGCGCGACGCATATAATCACGCTTTAGGGGCTTGTCTATATGCGCCACGCATATAAAAAGAATGTCTTGGACGGCTAGTCCGGGCCTGATGGCGCTTCCGCCAGGGCCCAAGGGTTCCGGTGCACCCACTAAGTCGCCGTGGGAGGCTCGACGCTTATGACAGGAAGACCGTTCACGTTTCCCGGTGGTGGAGGCTCTGATCTAGCCGGGTATTTGGAGGCGCCCGAAGGTACGCCTCGCGGCTGGGCTATTTTCGCCCATTGCTTCACTTGCGGGAAAGACAGCCGCGCCGCCGTGTACATCGCACGCGCCCTCTCGCGGGCTGGCATCGGCGTCTTGCGGTTCGACTTCGCCGGCACCGGGATCGAGAGTTCTGCGGATGAAGCGATAAGCTTCGCTTCCGACGTCGATGATCTTAAGGCCGCCGCGGAGGCCATGGCTGTCGCCGGTAAGGCCCCCTCCCTCCTTGTCGGACACAGCCTGGGCGGCACGGCTGCGATCGTAGCCGCCGCCGACTTGCCGGATATCGCAGCGGTAGTGACGATCGGCGCCCCGGCTGATCTTCAGCATATATTGCGCGTCTTTCAACCTGCCGACCTAGACGCGATAGCGAGCGAGGGCGAGGCATCGGTGGAGATTGCTGGCAGGCCCTTCCTGATCCGCCGCAGTTTCCTTGAAACGGTCGACGAAGTGGACATCGAGAGGTCTATCGCTGCCCTTCGACGTCCGGTGCTTGTGATGCATTCACCGGTGGATCAAGTCGTGGGTATCGAGCACGCCTCGCGCATCTTCGTCGCGTCGCGCCATCCCAAGAGCTTTGTTTCGCTCGACACGGCCGATCACCTTCTCACCGATGTCGAAGATGCGAACTACGCCTCAGCTATGGTCGCAGCGTGGGCAAGCCGCTTCCTGCCGCCGCTCGCGGCGGACCTTCCGCAAGTCGAGTTAGCGAATGGAGTCGTGGCGTCGGAAACGTTGGCGGGGAAGTTCCAACTCACGGTCCGTAGTGGCGAGCACACGCTGTTCGCCGATGAACCAGAATCGGTCGGAGGTCTCGGCAGCGGCCTGTCTCCTTACGAACTGGTGTCGGCCGGACTGGCCGCCTGCACGGTGATGACAATGCGTCTTTACGCGAACCGCAAAGGCTTCCCGCTGGAGCGAGCGACGACGACCGTGCGACACGAGAAAGTGGCGGACATGATGCCTCCCGACCGCTTCACGCGCACCGTCTCTCTCGATGGGCCGCTCAGCGATGAACAGCGGGCGCGCATTCTGGAAATCGCGGATCGGTGTCCGGTCGACCTGACACTCGTCCGAGGCTCGGATGTGCAGACCGAACTTTCGAGCGATGCGCAGCCTGCAGGTGCGGCGCCGGCGAACTGATGTGGTGCACAGAGCGGAGGTTGATCGAATGCAGAGTCTGCCCACTACTGACCAGACGCCGACGCGAACCGAGCGAGCGATACTTGCGGGTGGGTGTTTCTGGGGCCTCGAAGATTTACTTCGCCGCGCGAAGGGCGTCGTGACGACGCGTGTCGGCTACATCGGCGGCGAAATGCCGGACCCGACTTACACGAGACACCATGGTCATGCGGAAGCGGTGGAGGTCACGTTTGATCCTTCGATACTGACATATCGTGCTCTCCTGGAACTCTTCTTCCAAATCCACGATCCGACGACATACGAGCAACAAGGTAACGACGTCGGACCAAGCTATCGGTCCGCGATTTTCTACACGTCTGAGAAGCAGATGGACGTTGCTCTGGAGACAATCGCCGAGATCGAAGCGTCGGGGCGCTGGCCGGGACCTGTCGTATCCGAGATCAACCCGGAAGAGCCGTTCTGGGAGGCCGAGCCAGAGCATCAGAAGTACCTCCAGCGTCGACCCGGCGGCTATAGCTGCCACTTCGAGCGACCGGCCTGGCGATTGGACCGAGCGAAACGATGAGCACGCAGGGACGGTCATCAACGATACGGACGCTAAGGCGCTCGCCCCGCGTCGCTAGGTCAGCCGGGTTCTTGCGATGATACCCGAATACGTAATCGCCGGCTTGTGGGGGCTTTTGTCAGGAAGCGGACTTCTGGTGGGGGCGGTTCTTGCGGACGTGCTGTACGGGCGACTCACTCACCGCATGATCTCAGCGGTGATGGGCTTCGGTGGTGGTGTGTTGATTGCCGTGGTCGCTACCGAACTCATCGGTGATCGCGTGTCGGCTGGCCTGGGACCCTTAGCGATCTTTGCGCTGCTCGCAGGGGCCGCAATCTTCAGCGGCACAAACTGGTTTCTCTCTCGCAGGGGCGCGAAGCATCGAAAGCGATGCGGTGAATGCACCGAGCAGGCCACTGAACAGGAGCACCGCGGTAGCGGTGCTGCGATTGCGCTTGGCAGCGTCCTCGACGGCATTCCAGAGGCCCTCGTGATTGGGATGTCCGTGGCTGGTGGAGGCAGGATCAGCCTTGCAGTAGTGGCAGGCTTCTTTTTGGCTAATGTGCCACAGGGTCTATCGAGCACTTCCGGAATGAAGGTCGCGGGCCGATCGCGAAGCTATATCTACGCGGTCTGGATCGGTATTCCGCTACTTGTCTGCATCGCCGCCGGTACGGGAAACCTTCTGCTCGGCTCGGCGTCCACTCAAGCCCCTGCCATTCTGTCGTTCGCAGCCGGCGCGGTCATCGCGATGCTGGCGGAGGCTATGATTCCCGAAGCTTTCGAGAAGGCGCCGCCGTTCATAGGCCTGATCACGGTCGTGGGGTTTCTGGCGGCGTATCTCATCGCTCAACACTGAAACCTGCGACTTCCGGAGCTCTAAGCCTCGCCGCCGTTCTCGCGGTCTACGCCGCGCTCGTGCAACTCGGCATCGATCGGGCAATTCGTGCAGCCCTCGTAACAGCACAAGCGGCAGATGCGGTAGGAATGCTCGAGGTTTTCCAGGCGATCGCGCAGCACGCGTTCAGCAATGCTATAAAGAGCGTCCAACTCGGTAGGGGTGAGGATCGATAGTCCCTCAGCGATCACCTTGTCTCGCGAGGCCAGGACCGCATCGCTCGCGACCTTGCCAGCCTCTGTAAGATGGAGGGACCGCGTGCGCCCGTCAGTCGAATGCTCACGCCGCTCGACCAATCCCTCCGTCGACAAACGGTCCACCAAGCGGACGGTCGCGGCATGGGAAAGTCCCACCCCAACTGACAGCATGCGGATCGATAGCCCTGGCTTATGGGCAATCAACGCAAGCGCCGAGGCGGCGGGTCCAGCTTCTGGCGCCCGCGATGAACTAGCGCGAACGATGTCGTCGCTGATCATGAGTGCGAACGCCCCGAAGATATTTCGATCTCGAGGTCCATCCATTGCCCCATCTATATGTGCGCGAAGCATAGACAGCAAGCCATACCCCTGCGGCGCCGGGGGATTCTGGCAAGCCGAAAGGTGCGCCTTTACAGTGGCTTAGGATATGCTGCGGATGGCGCGGACGATTGGAATACAGGACTTCGATCGTCGGGACACACAAAATGGCGATACCTGGCGGCTATAGATCGGGGTGGGCTGTCGTGATTTTGGCTGCCCGACGGCCGAATCACATCACGCCTGCGCCAGGTGCCACCCCTCGTCGGCACCTAACGGAGGGATCCGGGGGCTTGCTCTCTGAGATGCACCTCGACCGTCTCACCGCGTCCGACCACCACAGTGTCAATCTCGCTGAGAAACAAGCCGTGCTCCATTACGCCGGGGATGGCATCGATCGCTCCGGCGATCTCGATCGGCCTAAGGGCCTTGCCGAAGGCTGCATCCAAGATGTGATTGCTCTGGTCTGTGATGAATGGTTCTCCGCCGACCGAGCGAAGCGTCACACTGGCTCCGAGGTTGGCAAGATGCGTTCGAACGAACTCGCTCGCGAAGGGCACGACTTCGACCGCCAAAGGAAACCCGCCGAGTCGTTGAACGACTTTGCTAGCGTCTACGATCACGATCATCCGGCTAGAAGCGGCGGCCACGACCTTCTCTCGGAGCAAGGCGCCGCCGCCGCCTTTGATCGCCTGAAAGTGGCAGTCGATCTCGTCAGCGCCGTCGATCGTGAGGTCTATCGAACTGAACTGCTCAAAAGGAACGAGCGGCACCGCGAGACGACGAGCCAACATTTCGGTCGCTCGGGAGGTGGCGACAGCGGTGATGCGAAGGCCCTGCCGAATGCGGTCGCTCAGGCTCTTAATGGCATAGGCTGTTGTGCTTCCGGTCCCAAGGCCAACGAACATGCCGTCTTCGATCTCGTCGACTGCTCTAGCCGCAGCCAGCCTCCTCTCTTCTTCTTGGGTAAACATCAACGCCACTTCATCTCGCCGGTATGCGTGCCTTCACCAGGTCGATTGTGAAACCGGGCGGCGCAAACCTAATCCTCCATGCCGACATTGCCTCGTTGACCTGCAGCCAACAGACGGATAGGTCTATGCGTGGCGCATACATAATGAGGATGGTCTGATCGGCAAGCTTTCGCTGCTGGAGACGACCACCGCGTGCCAGGCGGCACTGAGCGAAGTGCGTATGCCGTAGCCAGTTCGGCGAACCAGGGGACACAGGCATGACGGTCAAGGTCGCAATCAACGGTTTCGGTCGGATCGGACGACTGGCCTTACGGTCGATCGTCGAACTACGGCGTGATGACATCGAGGTGGTTGCGATCAACGACCTCGGGCCGGTTGCTACGTTGGCGCACCTCCTGAAGTACGATTCAGTTCACGGCCCCTTTCAAGGATCGATAGCCACCGGCGAAGACTGGATCGACATCGGGTCCGGTAAAATCAAAGTGTTTTCGGAGCGCGATCCATCAAAGCTTCCGCATAACGAGCTTGGAGTCGACGTGGCGCTCGAATGCACGGGTTTGTTCACCTCCAAGGAGAAGGCTGAATCGCACATCCGTGCAGGAGCAAAGCGCGTGCTCGTCTCCGCGCCCAGCGAGGGCGCAGACAAGACGATCGTCTTCAAGGTCAATCACGAAACGCTGACAACCGAAGATGTCGTCGTATCGAATGGCTCATGCACCACGAATGTCCTCGCGCCCGTCGCGAAGATACTGAACGATCTATGTGGCATTGAGCGGGGCTACATGACCACGGTTCACGCCTATACCGGTGACCAACCGACGCTGGATACGGTGCATAAGGATCTCTACCGCGCACGGGCAGCCGCGCTGTCGATGATCCCAACCTCGACCGGAGCCGCGAACGCAATCGGACGCGTGCTGCCAGAACTGAAAGGCAAGCTCCATGGCTCGTCAATCCGCGTGCCAACGCCGAACGTATCGGTCGTCGATCTCGCTATTTCCGCATCCCGGGAGGTGACGATCGACGAAGTGAACGACGCCATTCGTCAGGCTGCGAGTGGTCCGATGAGTGGGGTGCTCGCATTCACGACAGAGCCTCTGGTGTCTGTGGATCTGACCCACCGGACCGAATCCTCGATCGTCGCGCTCCCCCAGACCGATGTCGTCGATGGCCGGATGGTTCGCGTGCTTGCTTGGTACGACAACGAGTGGAGCTTCGCGACACGCATGGCGGATGTCGCCGTGGTGATGGCGAAGCTCATCTAGCGGATCGGTTGCGGGAAAGGTCGTATCTTGGCGACAGGATGCGTTCGCGAAACGGAGGCATTAAACATGAATGGGCCACTAGCACGTGCAGCGAGAGCGCTCATTCAGTGGCCGCGATCACATGTCGCCAAGATCGCAGGCTTGGAGGAAGAGGCGCTAGCTCAATTCGAAGCCGGCGCCAGCGTGTTTGCAGCCTCGGATTTGACGCGGCTGCGGGACGCGCTCGAACGCGGCGGCGCGGTTTTCATCAGCGAGGACAATAGCGGAGGGCTCGGCGTAAGGCTCAAGTTCAACGCCAAGGATGTGCGTGCGATCAATCGGATGGAGGGCGAAGGTGGGCCGGTAGGCACCGACGACGTCTAAGCCTTCCAGCGAACGCTTGTACTCCGGCACGAGGCTCGACACCGGCCCACAGATATTGTATGCGCGACGCATATATTGCGTGAGTCGCGGCGATGGATGACCCCTCGGATCGCTTGATCAACATCTTTGGCGCGCTGTCTCAAGCGGTGTCTGACCGCGTGCGCTTGGCGATCGCTGAAGCATTCAATGCGGGGGGCGAGACGGCCGCGGCTTTGATCGCGATCGGTCACGCGCCAGGAATGTCGATCGGCCAGGTACGGCAAACTCTCCGGCTTTCGCATGCAGGTGCAGTTCGCGTCGTCGAGAGGCTAGGCGAGCAAGGCCTGGTGGCGAAATCGCCGTCGCCCTCTGACCGCCGGGTAGTTCATGTCTCGCTGACCTCGCGTGGTCAGGTGGAGCGGACCAAGCTGCTAGGTCTGCGGAACGCGGCGGTGTCCGAGCTGCTGAGCAAAGTGTCGGCTGACGATCGCGTCGTGCTGGAGCGGGCCGCGGACAACATCCTGTCGTCGCTGTTCTCGGACCTCCACGGCGGCTTGGCAATCTGTCGTCTGTGCGATCAGGCCCGGTGTGCCGATTGCCCAGTCGGCCACCATCGTCCGTGACGCCCTGACGATCATCCCCTTTTGAGGAGTTCGATATGAGTATTTTCGATCGGTATGAATTGCTTGTGCCCGAGCGCAGTCGGAAGGAACTGGCGCTGTTGAGATGGGCGCTCGTGATCGTTTTCTCTTGGTTCGGCGCGATGAAATTCACGGCTTACGAGGCCGATGGCATCGCCCCTTTCATCGGCCATAGTCCGATCATGAGTTGGCTGGGTATGTTCGGGGTACAGGGCCAAAGTTACTTTGTCGGCGTCATCGAGCTGTCGACCGCAGTCGTGCTGGCCTTAGGGGCTTTCCGCCCATCCTTCTCAGCGCTTGGCGCGCTTATGTCGGCGGCGACCTACTTCATCACCCTGACCTTCTTTTTTACGACGCCTGGGGTCGGGGAGCCAACTGCCGGAGGCTTTCCTGCGATATCCGCCGCTCCTGGCCAGTTTTTGCTGAAGGACGCAGTTTTGCTTGCGGCATCACTTGTGCTGCTGTTTGCGTCGGTCCAACCCAAAAATGAGCGCCTTGGGCCGATGACCATCGATCGGTCGTGAACATAGGCACGATGGTCTTGGACACGCTCCGTGGAGAGTGGGCGCTTCGTCGCAACGTCGATCCGACGGGCGAACAACTGATTGGCGACGCGGATTTCGCTTCGACAGGTGAATCCGCGCTCACCTATCGAGAAAGCGGGATACTTCGGCTTCGGGATGGCCGCGAACTCTCAGCGTCTCGGCAATATCGGTACTGCGCGGTCGGCCACCGAGTAGACGTTCAGTTCGCAGACGGACCGAACACCGGGAAGCTGTTTCTCAACCTTGCATTCTCGCGCAAGAATTGGGGGTACGAGGCAACAGACACCCACTTCTGCGGTGACGACGCCTATCACGCTTTTTACCGAATTCTCGACGCAGGATCTTTCGAGACAGTTATCAGGGTCATTGGTCCACGAAAGGCGTACGACCTGCGGAGCCGGTACTCAAAGGTGTCACGAACGACGCCGGACCGTCTACTTTTTCCCCTGGCCTGACGCGCCGTTCCTGGCCAGTCTGTCACGCGCTTCGAATCCGAAAACGATCGTGGTCGTCATCACGAGGTAGGCGACTATGCCGCCCGGAGAAAGCGTAGGCATTGCGGCAAGGATTAAAGCGTCGTTGCCACCGGGTATCAGGCCGATGCCTATTCCCATCAACGCGCCGCCGGCGATCGACCGCAGGATGCCGGCGGCCGTCGGCCGCTGGAAACGCAAGCGACCCTGGCGCACGGATGCCGTGATGGCTCCCGCAACTGAGGCAATGACCGCAACCAGTGCGACCTCGCCTGTTGGCGACATTCGAAGAGGAAGGCCGCGTTGGATAAGGTCAGCGAATGTCCATGCTGGCGAAAGCGCGTAGAGAAGCCCACCAGTGATACCGAGGCCGATCATTGAAGCGCCAAATGCCCAGCTCTGCCTTCTTCGCGGTGGGGTCTTCCGCGATACGAAGATCACCGCCAGCGCGAGCACGACGGCTAAGGCAAGAAGCGTCGCGGCCCCAGGGACACTCGGCCTAGCGATGAAACTTGGCCATGTCGCGACGGCGCCAAACCGGCCGAAATCAGCGGCCAAGATGCCGATTGCCAGTCCGGCAGGAAGGGCAAGCAACCGCATCTCTCCATCCCCTAACCGTGCCAGTGAACCTAGCAGGCAGGTGTCATTTATGAGCGCGCCGAGGCCGAAGGCGATGGCGCCGATGATGAGGAGGCCGTTGACGCTCGTCGAGAGTGGGAGGGTCGCGTTCAGCGTCCCCGACCAAGCGAGCGGTATCGCAATAAGGCCAGCAGCCGCAGACGCCGCAACAAATCCGACGAACATTCTTGGTCGGCGCCGTTGCTGCAACTCATGAGCCGCTACGACCAAGCACGTGCCGCCTCGGTTCGCAGAATACCCGAACCAGAAGGCCAGTATGCATATGAGAAAGTCGAACGCGATCGATGCCAAAGATATCAAGCCTGCCTCGGTTTCTCGTCAGCCCTTGTGCGAAGGGCGCCGGCGCAGCTGGCGGGCGGGCTGAGATGCATTTTCAGCCGGTGTCTGTCCCCGGTAGCCAACCACGGGCCACATAGTTTCGACACCAGATTTCTCGTAACCGTTTGCGATAAGGAGCCGCTCGGACAATCGGCCTAGTTTGTTCAGGTCAGCCGGCGACAGCGGCGAGACACACGCTGCAATCACTTGTTCGCGCGCTCTGAGCAGAGCGCCGGTCATTTTCACACCTGCATTGGTCAAGTGGATAAAGCGCGCCCTCTTGTCCGCCGTGTGTCGCCGCCTTTCCACCAGGTGATCGGATTCGAGCCTATCGATCAATCGGACCGTTCCCGCATGCGAAAGCCGGATCCGGCTCGCAAGGACACTGATAGGTAATCCCGGCTCGAAGCTAAGGAAGACCATCAATGCAGCCGCGGGGCCGCTCGGCGAAAGCGAGGCTGATGCGCTCGCGATGCTGTCAGCTACCGCGAGCGCAAGTGCACCAAAATGATATTTGGCGGCCTCGGGCTCCATCCGGAAAGAATATATGCGTCACGCATAGACATCAAGCGCTCGAATATGTATGACCGGCGCATACATCTATCACGGATTCGGAGATGGTCATGCTCACTGATGGGCTCGGCTTGGATTCCCCATCTGAGATCGAAAAGCGGGGCCTCCAGCAAAGGCTTTGGAGCATCGCGCGCTGCTCGTGCGAACGGAAGCCGGGAACCGGGAATGCGCGTCATGCCTGATCTGACGCTCGATCTTCGATACCTTAAGTATGCTATCCATGTCGCCGAAGCGGGTAGTTTCCGCAGGGCGGCGGATCGCCTTTCGATATCGCAATCAACGGTCAGCCGCCGCGTTCAGATGCTCGAACGGCAGCTTGGCGTTTCCCTGTTCAAGCGCACGCGATCGGGCGCTGGATTGACGCCGGAAGGAGAGCGATTTCTGCAGCAAGCTGCGGTCGGGGCGAGGTATCTTCGCGAGGCCGCCACTGAGATGCGATCGGTCCGTAAACTTACGACTGGACTAGTCAGGTTCGGGATGCTCGAGGCGTTTCCGGCATGTCCCATAATCGACCTCTTGGCGACCTTTAGACAGCGACACCCGACGATCGAGGTGAAGCTCGAAGAAGGCACGTCAGAGCAGAACACCCTCGGCGTGGAGCGCGGGCTGCTAGACGCGGCGATCAGCCTGGCCGCAACGAAGGGCCCTCCGTTTCAGATTCGACGGTTGTGCGAACCCGACCTCTTCGTTGCCCTATCACCCATACACCAACTCGCGTCGCGACCGCGGCTCGCCTGGGAGGACGTTTGCGACGAAGTCTTTCTTGTCCGCTCCGATGGTGCCGGGCGCGAACTCGCAGCTATTCTCCGGCGGATGCTGGGCGCTGCCGAAGAGGCGATCCAACTGTCTATCCAGCAGGTCAGCAGGGAAACACTTCTGACCATGGTCGAGCAAGGCTTCGGGCTGACGATAACGAGCGTCGTGCATCGGCCTGATATTGCATTGGTTCCGCTCACACCCGCGCGGGCGCCGACGGCGGCTATGATTTCGTCGAGCGATAACGACAATCCGGCTCTGCCGCTGCTGCTGAAGTGCTTCGATGTCCTGCCAGCCTTCACGCGGAGCAGCGCCAGCTAATCGGAGGCGTTCTGGGTCTTCGTACGCCTAGCCTTCGAGAACCCTCGATCGGTTGCGATGAACCGCTGCAACATCGGTACGATCAACCGCGCGGGCTCGACAGCAGGCATACCTTGTTCGCGCCCTAACAAATCCGCGTAGTCGGAAAGGTCTTGGTGGAGAGCCGCCGGCAGCTCCACCTGAACCTTGATCGGCTTCTCGTCGGCGATGGGACCTAGCTTGAGCTTCGACATCATCAGCCCCCATAAGGTTCGAGAACGAGATCACGGGTCACGACGACACGGACAGGAAATCCCGGCCGGATCGTCAATGTTGGAGCCACGTTGAGCTGCCGTCTGACGATCTGCTGACCGGCATCGTTGATCGTGTCTTGACCGCCATTCCGGATCGCCTGGATGAGACGGTCGTCATTGTCGGCGGCGAGCTCGGCGCCGACTCCGAGAAGAGTCGACAGACCGGCGGCCTTGGCAAGATCCCACCAGTGGTAATCGACGCCATCCTGCAGGCCGGCATAGCCTTCGACGTCTGCGCCGGGCTGGCGCTCGAGCACTATCGAACGGCCATTTGGGAAGATCAGTCGATTCCAGACTAGCAGGACGCGGCTTTGACCGAATTGCACATTGTTATCGTACTGGCCGATAATGCGCGTGCCTTGTGGCACGAGCAGAATGCGCCCTGTCGGGCTGTCGTAGATGTTTTCGGTCACCTGAGCGGTGATCTGGCCCGGGAGGTCGGATCGGATGCCGGTTATAAGAGCTGCCGCGATAACTGCGCCGGCCTGAAGTACATTTGGCGACGCTGGAGCAACGACGCGATCGGGCGACACCGTCCGTCGATCGGTCGCTGCGTTCAGGAAAGCGTTCTGACGCTCCTGCGCGGAGGGTGTGGCCGGCGGAGGTGCGAGGCCGAGGCTCGCCAAATCCGGAGCGTGCGGGAGTGCTGGGGCAGCTCCCGCTGCAGCGGGAGCGCCCCGGCTGTCCGATCCGGAGAAGAGGCGGCTGGTCCGCGCGGTCTCGATCTCCTGAAGGCGGCGCTGCTCTTCCGCGCTGATACCGGGGTTGGGTGTGGCGATAACGGGAGCGGGCACCGGCTGTCCGCGATCCTGGGTGCTGAGGATCGGTCGGCCGAGGTCACCGGGAAGGGGCGGACCGAGTTGGGGCACGCCACTGTAATCTCGCGGCAGGCCGGCCAAGCCCTCAGCCGTCGAGCGATTCTCGGTCGAATAGAGTTCGTCGTTGGGCCGACCGGCGTCGCGCGTCTGGAGCGCGTAGAGCAGTGCACCACCAAGGCCGACGCTGGCGACAAGACCAAGGCCGGCGAGGACCTTGCGCGATAGTCGAGTGACGCGGGGCGGTTCGGCGCGCAGACGCATCGGCGCTGGCCCGACCGGCTCGCCGGTCAGGGGCTGTGCATCATCGTCTGGCACTTCCTCATTTGTGGGCGAGTTCGCGCTCACGAGGTGGGCCTCCCGTCTGTTCGGACGATCCTGACGCGCTTCTGCTCGCGACCGGAACCGAACCGCAGTTCCGCCGCCGCGAAGAGTCGATCGACGATCATGTGGTGGCCGCGAACGCGGTAGTTCACCAGTTCTGAGGTGTTGCCCTCGGGCCCGACGACGAAGAGCGGCGGCATCTCGCCCTGACCAATGCCTCGCGGAAACTCGATGAAGACCTGGCGACCGTCGTCGAAGGCGCGCAGTGGGCGCCAAGGAGCGCGGTCACCCTCGATGGCATAGCGGAAATTGACGTTCGCGAGATCGACACCGCTCGCAACCGGTTGAGCGGCCTGCGCGTCGGCATTCTGCCGGCGCAGCGCGATGAGTTGATCCTGCGGATACTGCCAGGACACTGAAGCCATGTAGGTTCGCTCTGTCGACCGCAACTCCATGTGATAGGTGCGCATGTTGGTGTTGATGACCAGGTTCGTCATCAGGTCGGCCCGTGTGGGCTTCACGAGGATGTGGATCTGGCGCGTCGCGCCCGATCCGCTCTCGGTGTCGCCGATGATCCAGCGCACCGTGTCCCCGGCCGCAACAGGGCCTGCGCCGACGAGCTGTTCGCCGGGCTGAAGCGCGATGTCGGTGATCTGACCGACAGCGGTATATACCTGATAGAGCGCGCCTTGCGTCCAGGGATAGACCTGCATGGAGTTGATGAAGCCGTCGCGCACCGGCTGGACGCGGGCCGCCTCATTAGCCTGGTTGACGCGCGCCGTTGGGTTGGCGGGCTCGGGCGCGCGTCGCGTCTCCGGCACACGCTGCAACTGGCCGGGTAGCGGCAGCGGCCGCGGCAGTTCGACCACGGTGACGGGCGCTGGCGGATCGACGGTCTGCACGGCGGGAGCCGCGTTGTCGTAGGAGATCTCGGGCGGTGGGTTCGTGGTGGCGCAGCCCGCGAGCGCAGTTGTCGCCAGCAGGACCATCGGGATTGCGGCTCGGCGGAGAGCCGGGATTACAAGTGCGTGTGAAGCCGGGTTTCCGGCTTTACGGAAAGACGGCTTCATTGCCCAAGCTCCCGTGACCAATTGATGGCGTTGACATAGATGCCGAGCGGATTTGCCCTCAGCCGATCGGCGTTGCGGGGGACCTGCACGACGATCGTCAGGATCGCGGTCCAGCGCGTGGTCTCGGCGAGCTGGCCGTTCTCATAGCGGCGCTCGACCCAGGCGACGCGGAAGCTGTCGGGCGAGGCGCGGATGACGCTTGAGACATCGACAGCAACCTGCTGTCGGCCGACCCGCGTGAACGGGTCGTTCGAGCGAGCATAGTCGTTGAGCGCCATGGCGCCGCGATCAGTTGTGAAGTCGTACGCCCGTAGCCAGTTCTGACGCACGATGATCGCGTCCGCCGGGATGCTGCGAACCTGTTCGATGAAGCGCGCGAGATGAAAGGCGATTTGTGGATCGGTGGGCCGGAAGTCGGCCTCGGCGGGTGCGACCGCCTGGGACTGACCCAGTCGATCGACCTGCACGACCCACGGCACGACGGTCCCGCGAGCTGATTGCACGACGAGGGCGGTGGCGAACCCCGCCGTAAGGATCAGCGAGCCGAAAGCCATCAGCCGCCAGTTTTTCGCCTGGATCCTGGAGGCCCCGATCCGATCGTCCCAGACTTGGGCAGCACGTTGATACGGCGTCTCCGGCTCGGGTGCCTTGCCGTAGTGAGTGGATGGTCGTTTGAACATTAGCGGTCGCCTTGAGTCAGATTTACCGAGGAACCGCCGCCATGGGCGTCGCCAGAGCGGACGGCATGAGCCGTGGCCTGGGCGGCGTGAGTCATTTGCTGGGACCGGCGCATTCTCTGCGCCCAAGCCGGCGGCCCGCCAGCGCTCGCAGGCGCCGCGCCATCGCTGGCGGCATCACCCCCTATTGAGCCCATGGTGGATGTTCCGCCTGTCGCTTCGAACGCCGCTTTGCCGCCTGCGTTGAAGCTTGACCTCATTGTGTCGGCAGCGCGCGATGCGGCACGGCGCAGAGGTGAGACAGCCGCGCTGCCGCCTGCACGCGCAACGCCTCCGAGGCCGGAGGCCACCCCGGCCGCGCCGGACTGTCCGGCTGCGCCAAGGCTGTAGGCTGTGGACGCTCCACCCGCGATGGCGGCGCCACCACGAGCTGCGGCTGCCGCACCGCCTGCCAAGGCCGCGCCGCCGGAGGCTGCTGCACCGACGGCGCCGGCGCCAAGAGCGACCACGCCGCCCGCTGCGAGGCCGGTTCCTATCGCCGCGCCTGCACTGAGCTGCGGGCCGCCAGAAACGAGCCCGGTGGCGATTCCGGGACCAAAAATGCCGAGGCCGAGAAGTGACAACGCGGCCAGCACGATCGCCATGGCTTCGTCGATCGACGGATTCTGCCCGCCAAAACCGGAAGTGAACTCTGAGAAGAGCGTTGACCCGATGCCGATGATGACAGCGAGGACCAGAACCTTGATGCCGGAGGAGATGACGTTGCCGAGCACGCGCTCGGCCATAAACGCGGATTTGCCGAACAGGCCGAACGGGATCAGGACGAAGCCGGCGAGCGTCGTCAGCTTGAATTCAATGAGGGTGACGAACAGCTGGATGGCGAGAATGAAGAAGGCGAGCAGGACCAGCGCCCAGGCAAGAAACATGCAGGCAATCTGGATGAAGTTCTCGAAGAACGACCAGTAGCCCATCAGGCTGGAGATGGAGTCGAGCAATGGTCGACCGGCGTCTAGGCCGGTCTGCGCGACTCTTCCCGGGCGCATGAGGTCCGCAGTTGAAAATCCGGTGCCACTCGCCTTCAGCCCGAGACCGGCGAAGCTCTCGAAGACGATACGTGCGAGGTTGTTCCAGTTGCCGATGATGTAGGCGAAGACGCCGACGAAGAGCGTTTTCTTCACCAGCCGCGCCATGATGTCGTCGTCGGCGCCCCAGCTCCAGAACAGTGCCGCGAGCGTCACGTCGATGACGATCAGGGTCGTGGCGATGAAGGCGACCTCTCCGCTAAGCAGGCCGAACCCGCTGTCGATGTAGCGAGTGAAGACCTCGAGGAAGTGGTCGATGACGCCGGTGTTGCCCATGATGCTATCGCGCTTCGTTGATCTGTGGCGTGCTCGGCGCGGTCGGCGCGTGATCTTGCGCGTCTGTCCCTCGTGGTTGAGGGCTGAAGACGTCACCGATGGGTGATGCTACGTCCGGCAAGCGCTCGACGGGACGAGAACCGGGCGCGAGAAAGCGGTGTCGGTTCTCGGCCCAGGCCCGGCGGCAGGCGGGGTCTCGCGGACCTTCTTCACCGAGTGCCTGGCAGCGGATGAGCGCGTCGCGCAGGGGATCCGCAGTTTCTTGAGGCGTTCGTCCGGACGACCAAGCCTCAGGCACTTCCTCTTTCCGGGACATCTCGATCGCGGTCGCGGTGACCGCAACCGCGACGAAAATCACGGCGCCCATCCGAGCGACCAATTTGCCGTCCACGGTCGGTCCTCTCAATTGCCGTTCGGGAACATGCGCGCATTGCCCGGCTGGTAGCCGCTGCCGGGCGTGAGAAAGCGACGGCGCTGCTCACGACCCTGTTCCGCCGCTGCGGCGCGCTCGGCTTCGGATAGGCTCTGAGCGCGCCCGTTAGCGGCGACGACGGCGGTGAGGTCGGCGAGCTGTTGGGCCTGCAGTGCGAGCAGTTGATTGCCGGCCTGCGTCGCCTGCAACGCCCCCGTCGCGCCCTGGCTTTGGCCGATAAGCGCTGACATCTCCGTACGGTTGGTGTCGATGTTGCCGACAACACCCGCCTGGACTCGCATAGCGTCCTGCAGACCACCGACAGTGTTCTGCCAGCGCTCCCGCGCCTGTGTGACGAGCGCCTGATCCGAGGCGGACATCGAGGCATTGCCATAGGTGGTCTGGAATGCTCGGTCGATCTGTTGGACGTTAAGGGCTATCCCCTGCGCCTCGCTCAGAAGCTGTTGCGTCCGCTGAACCGACTGTTGAAGCTGCTGAAGCGAAGAGTGCGGGAGGCTGGCAAGATTGCGCGCCTGATTGATCAGCATCTGAGCTTCGTTCTGAAGCTGAGTGATCTGCTGATTCACCTGCTGGAGGGTCCGCGCCGCAGTGAGGACGTTCTGGGCATAGTTCGTTGGGTCGTAGACGATCCACTGAGCGGCAGCCGGGGTGCTGAGGACCGGTGAAAGTGCGAGCGGGACCGCGAGGAGTGCGGCCGTCACGCGCAGTGCGCGACTGTGGGTTTGAATCAGACGTGTCATGGACGTGCCTCCGGGTCTTGTTGATTGACGTTGGTGAGGTCGGTGATCAGGTCGGCAGCCCAGTCGAGTCGGTTGGCCGCCAGCCACTCGGCGAGGAATCCCCCGGTGCCGCTTCGGGCGTGGACGTCGGCGATCATCGCTTGATGCTGTTTGGATGAGGCTGCGCACAGCGCCAGGGCCACATCCGACAGGCCCAGCTCGAACAGGCGATTGCCCCGTCGCGACTGGCAGTAATAGTCTCGCTTGGGCGTTGCCCGCGCGAGGATTTCGATCTGCCGGTCGTTGAGACCGAAGCGGCGGTAAATAGCGGTGATCTGCGGCTCGACCGCGCGCTCGTTCGGCAGGAGGATGCGCGTTTGGCAGCTCTCGATAATCGCCGGCGCTATCGCAGAGCCGTCGATGTCGGAGAGCGACTGGGTGGCGAAGATGACGCTGGCGTTTTTCTTGCGCAGCGTCTTCAGCCATTCGCGGAGTTGTCCGGCGAAGCCGTCGTCGTCGAGGGCGAGCCAACCTTCATCCACGATCAGGAGTGTCGGCCGGCCGTCGAGGCGGTCCTCGATGCGATGGAAGAGATAGGCGAGCACCGCTGCCGCTGCACCGGTGCCGATCAGACCTTCGGTCTCGAAAGCCTGGACATGCGCCTCGCCGAGATGCTCGGCCTCAGCGTCCAACAGCCGGCCATAGGGGCCGCCGACGCAGTAGGGTCGCAGCGCCTGTTTCAGGTCATTGGACTGGAGAAGGACCGACAGCCCGGTCAACGTGCGCTCGGCGACCGGCGCTGACGCCAACGACGAAAGCGCCGACCACAGATGCTCCTTGACCTCGGGCGTGACCGGCACGCTCTCTCGGGAGAGGATCGCGATCAGCCAGTCGGAGGCCCAGGCGCGCTCGGCGACGTCGTCGATGCGGGCGAGCGGCTGGAGCGACACACTCTCCTCGGAACCCTCAGTCAAACCGCCGCCGAGATCATGCCAGTCGCCCTGCATGGCGAGCGCCGCGGCGCGGATCGATCCGCCGAAGTCGAAGGCGAAGACCTGAGATTGTTGATAGCGGCGGAACTGGAGCGCCATGAGTGCGAGAAGCACCGATTTACCGGCGCCGGTCGGCCCGACGATCAGCGTATGACCGACATCGCCGACGTGGATGGAAAGCCGGAACGGGGTCGAGCCCTCCGTTCTGCCGTAAAGCAGTGGGGGTGCATCGAAGTGCTCGTCCCGTTCCGGTCCCGCCCACACCGCTGACAGCGGGATCATGTGAGCGAGATTCAATGTGCTGATGGGCGGCTGGCGGACGTTGGCGTAGACATGCCCGGGGAGTGAGCCCAGCCAGGCGTCGACAGCATTGATGGTCTCAGTCATCGCCGTGAAGTCGCGGCCCTGAATGACCTTCTCCACCAGCCGGAGCTTCTCGGCCGCGACGCGGGGATCATCGTCCCAGACGGTGATGGTCGCGGTCACGTAGGCTTGGCCGGCATAGTCGGCGCCCAGTTCCTGTAGCGCCATATCAGCGTCAGCGGCCTTGTTGGCTGCGTCAGTGTCAACGAGCGCCGATGCCTCGTTGGTCATCACCTCCTTGAGAATGGCGGCGATCGACTTGCGCTTTGCGAACCACTGCCGCCGGATCTTTGTCAGCAGCTTGGTCGCGTCGGTCTTGTCGAGCAGGATCGCTCGGGTCGACCAGCGATAGGGAAAGGCAAGTCGGTTCAGCTCGTCGAGGATGCCGGGCGTCGTCGCGGTCGGGAAGCCGACGATAGTGAGGATGCGTACGTGCGCATCTCCAAGCCGGGGCTCCAGCCCGCCGGTGAGCGGCTGATCGGCGAGCAAAGCGTCGAGGTACATCGGCGTTTCGGGCACGCGGACGCGATGGCGCTTCGTCGAGATCGTCGAATGCAGGTAGGTGAGCGTTTCGGCGTCATCGAGCCATACGCACTCCGGCATGAAGGCGTCTATCAGGTTGAGGATACGGTCGGTGCGATCGACAAAACTTCGGAGCACTTCGCGCGCATCGACGCCGGCATGGTCCCGACCCTCGTAAAGCCAGGTCTCGGCACGGGCGGCATCCTCGGCCGGCGGTAGATAAAGGAATGTGAGAAAGTAGCTGGATTCGAAATGGGCGCCGGCTTCTTCAAAGTCTGCCTTGCGCTCGGCATCGACAAGCGCCGAAGCGCTGTCGGCAAATGTGCTTGCCGGATATGACACCGCGCCATGGCGCTGCGCTTCGACGAATATGGCCCAGCCGGAACCAAGGCGACGGAAGGCGTTGTTCAGCCGGCCAGCGACGGCGACGAGCTCGGCTGGCACTGCGCTGTCGAGGTCAGGACCGCGAAAGCGGGCCGAGCGCTGCAGGCTGCCGTCTTTGTTGAGGACGACGCCGTCGCCGGCGAGCGCCGCCCAGGGTAGGAAGTCGGCGAGCCGGGTATTCCGATTGCGGTATTCGGCTAGGTTCATCATTGCCCGGCTCCTCACGTTGCCAAGTGGCCGGGGATGCGCAGATGCTTGCGCACGACGTCGACAAATTGCGGATCACGTTTGGCCGCCCAGACGGCGGCGAAGTGGCCGACCGCCCATAGCGCCAGCCCGACCAGCCAAAGGCGAAGGCCCAAGCCAAGCGCGGCGGCCAGGGTGCCATTGAGGATCGCGAGCGAGCGCGGCGCACCGCCGAGCAGGATGTGCTCGGTCAGCGCACGATGAACCGGCACGGAAAAGCCCGGTACGTCCGCGCTATGATCCGCTCCAACGGCCATCAGACAAGCGCCCCGCCGCCGAACGAGAAGAACGAGAGGAAGAAGCTCGACGCGGCGAAGGCGATCGACAGGCCGAACACGATCTGGATCAGGCGGCGCGCTCCGCCCGACGTGTCGCCGAAGGCGAGAGTCAGGCCGGTGATGATGATGATCATCACCGCGATGATCTTTGCGACCGGGCCCTCGATCGATTCGAGGATCGACTGCAGAGGAGCTTCCCATGGCATCGACGAACCGGACGCATGAGCGGCAGGTGCGAGGGCTATGGAAATGAAAGTGACGGAAGCCGCCGTGGCGATGTGACGGCGGATGCGCAGGGCATGCTTGATCATTACCTGTCTCCTGAGATGGACGGAATTGTTGGAGTGACGCAGTAGTCGCCGTCGGGGCCCAGGCCTTCGACGCGGGCAAGCTCGGCAAGGCGGCGCGAGGAGCCGCGGCCGGAGAGCACCGCAACCAGATCAATGGTCTCGGCGATCAGCGCGCGCGGAACCGTGACGACGGCTTCCTGGATGAGTTGCTCCATCCGGCGAAGAGCGCCGATGGCGGTGCCGGCGTGGATCGTGCCGACGCCGCCGGGATGGCCGGTGCCCCAGGCCTTCAGCAGATCGAGCGCCTCTGCACCGCGCACTTCGCCGATCGGGATGCGGTCGGGACGAAGACGCAACGAGGAACGGACAAGATCGGAGAGAGAAGCGACGCCGTCCTTCGTGCGCATTGCGACCAGGTTTGGCGCGGCGCATTGCAGTTCACGGGTGTCCTCGATCAACACGACGCGATCGGATGTCTTCGATACCTCCGCTAACAGGGCGTTCGTGAGCGTGGTCTTACCGGTGGAGGTGCCGCCGGCGACGAGAATGTTCCGCCTATGAAGAACGGCCTGACGCAGTGTTTCGGCTTGGTCGGACAGCATGATGCCAGCCGCGACATAGTCATCGAGCGTGAACACGGCGACGGCTGGCTTCCGGATCGCGAAAGCCGGCGCGGACACCACCGGCGGCAGAAGGCCCTCAAACCGCTCCTCTGTTTCAGGCAGTTCGGCGGAGACGCGGGGCGCCCCGGCATGAACCTCGGCCCCGACGTGATGTGCGACAAGTCGAACTATGCGTTCGCCGTCGGCTGGAGATAGCCGTTCACCGGTGTCGGAGAGACCTTCCGACAACCGGTCGACCCAGAGCCGCCCGTCGGGGTTGAGCATCACCTCGACGATTGCGGGGTCTTCCAGAAACGTGGCGATCGCCGGGCCGAGCGCAGTGCGCAGCATCCGAGCCCCGCGAAGGATCGCCTCCGATTTCTGGTGAGCTGCCGTCACGCTGTCCCCGTTCTTTTGCGGGACCGCCGCGGGCGGCCCTGGATCGGGGATGAGTAGAAGAGGCAGAAATCATGGCGTGACAACAACCATCATGTGGCCGTCGTACTGTGGCGTACAAAGACAGGGAAACGGCGGAACGGTCGAATACTTGTGATACGTCAACCAGTGATTATTCCGCGTCGCGCGCGGGGATGTCTTCCGCGATTTCCTGCCTGAGCTTCGGACCTTGCGCGAGTCGTCTGCCGAGCGCGGTCACGAAGGCTTCGTAGCGCTCCGACGCTTTGGCGCGAGCCGCAACTTGCGCCGGCTCCGGCAACGGCGGGTTGGAGGTCAGCCAGAAGCGGATGAACACGGCGAGCGTCTCGACCGATATTCCCAGATCGCGCTCCATGCGCGCCATGCGTCGGTCGAGCTGGTCAAGCCGCTTCGTCGTCGCGGCCTCCTGACGCTCGGCAGCGTCCGGCGAGAGGAATGAAGCGATACCGGCCTCGGCTACCAGTGACAGGGACAGATCGCGCCGGGCAGCATGGGCTGCGAGCGCCTTCATGACGTCCGGGTCGAGATAGACCGACAGCCGCTGCTTCTTCAAAGGTTTGGTCACCCCCGCCTCCTATAGCTCGATGCCATCGCCAGGATCGAGCGATGCCTGCCGAGCGACTTGGCGCATGGTCTGCGTCATGCGGCTGAGGCGCGCAGCATCCTCATCGACGTCGTCGCGAGGATCGATCTCGAATTCGTTGTCGACGATCGCCTTGCGTTCGACTGTTTTGATGCGGCTCAGTTCAGGCTGATGCCGCTGCTCGGAGTCCGTCGGGTCGTCGTCGGCTAGGTTATCTGCCGGAGCTGGCGCACTCAGTACGGGAGGTTCCGGTATGGCGAGCGCGCTCCAATCGTCGGCTCGAGCGCTTGCGGGCTTCGTGAGTGCGGGGGGCGTAAGGATGCGCTCCTGAAGCCGACGATCCTCGTAATAGCGTGCCTTCTTTGCGCGGATAGGCGGGATGCCGGCGACCATGACGATCTCGTCTGACGGCGGGAGCTGCATGATCTCGCCCGGCGTGAGCAATTGCCGTGCAGTCTCCGAGCGCGACACCATCAGGTGGCCGAGCCAGGGCGATAGCCGGTGGCCGGCATAGTTCTTCATGGCCTTCATTTCGGTCGCGGTGCCAAGCGCATCCGAAACGCGCTTCGCAGTTCGCTCGTCGTTGGTGGCGAAGCTGACGCGCACATGGCAGTTATCGAGGATCGAGTTGTTCGGACCGTAAGCTTTCTCGATTTGGTTCAGCGATTGCGCGATGAGGAACGCCTTCAGACCGTAGCCTGCCATGAAGGCGAGCGCGCTCTCGAAAAAGTCCAGGCGCCCAAGGGCGGGAAATTCGTCGAGCATGAGCAGCAGCCGGTGTCGATTGCTCTTCGCCTGCAGGTCCTCGGTGAGGCGACGGCCGACCTGATTGAGGATCAGGCGGATCAGCGGCTTGGTCCGGTTGATGTCCGATGGCGGCACCACGAGGTAGAGCGTGGTCGGATACTTGCCTCCAACCATGTCGGCGATACGCCAGTCGCAGCGACGGGTGACCTCGGCCACGACGGGATCGCGATACAGGCCGAGGAACGACATCGCTGTCGACAGCACCCCGGAGCGCTCGTTATCGGACTTGTTGAGCAGTTCGCGGGCGGCGCTGGCGATCACCGGATGTGGACCGGCCTCGCCGAGATGGGCGGTCTTCATCATCGCCGCGAGGGTCGACTCGATCGGGCGCTTCGGATCGGAGAGAAAGGCGGCGACGCCGGCCAATGTCTTGTCGGCCTCTGCGTACAGGACATGCAGGATCGCGCCGACCAGAAGCGCGTGCGATGTCTTCTCCCAGTGGTTTCGCTTTTCGAGCGAGCCTTCCGGGTCGACGAGAATGTCGGCGATGTTCTGCACGTCGCGGACTTCCCATTCGCCGCGGCGCACTTCGAGCAGCGGGTTGTAGGCCGCCGACTTCGCGTTCGTCGGATCGAAGAGCAGCACGCGGCCATGCCGTGCGCGATAGCCGGCGGTGAGCGTCCAGTTCTCGCCCTTGATGTCGTGGACGATCGCCGACCCCGGCCACGTCAAGAGCGAAGGCACCACCAGGCCAACGCCCTTGCCGGAACGGGTCGGCGCGAAGCACAGCACATGCTCCGGACCGTCATGGCGGAGATACTCGCGCTCATGCCTGCCGAGTACGACTCCGTCGGGGCCGAGCAGTCCTGCCGCCTTCACCTCTTCCGGTCGTGCCCAGCGGGCCGAGCCATAGGTCTCGACGTTCTTGGCTTCACGCGCCCGCCATACCGACATGCCGATCGCGACGGCGATGGAGATGAAGCCACCCGACGCGGCGATATAGGCGCCCTCGACAAAGATCGGCGGCGCATAGGCGTCGTAGAAATACCACCACCAGAAGAAGGCCGGGGGATAATAGATCGGCCATCCGGCCAGTTCGAACCAAGGCTGACCGAGCTGGGGCTGGAAGCCGAGACGGTAGGCTGTCCATTGCGTGGCGCCCCAGGTCGTCATCAACACGATCAGGAAAACGGTGAGGATCTGCCCCCAGAGGATTTTCGGCGCCGACATGGCAGGTACTCCTTTCTTGGTGGGGCTACATGCCGAGGCCGCGATTGCGGCCGAAGCTCCAGTCGACGCCGCCGCCCCCGCGCGAGACCCCGGAGACGTGCTGGCCGAGTTGACGTTCGAGGGACGGCGACCAGGGCACGAGCTGGAAGCCGAGCCCGTCGTCGATCATGGCGAAGCGGCCGGAGGCGAGCGCGAAGCGCTGGCGATAGGTGCCCGCCACATACTCGCCCGTTCCGGCCTTCGAGAATGGCCGGCCGGTCTCGGCCGCGAGCTTCTCCCCGAGCGCTTCGACCTCGCGCTGGCGCAAAGTTTCGATCAGCCCCGGCGAGAAGCTGACGCCGCGGGTCTGACGCTCGGCGAGCCCTTGGTGGATAAGATGCTCGGCGCGTCGGTCCATTGCCTGCCGCACCTCCGCGCCAAAGCCGCCTCCACCGAGAGCCACCGGTTCGCGGGCGATAGCCTGCCGGTCGAGCCAGGTGGCGCCGGTCGCATGGACCTGCTGTTCGATATCGAGATCGGATCGAACAGCGAGTGCGACACGGCGGCGGCCCTGCACGTCGTCGAACTTGCGCAGCTCGACGATCGAACCCGGCGCGCTGTCGGCAGCCGCGTCGAGATCGGGGAGCTTAATATGATGGGTTCGCCCGTCGGTGCCGTCGACGACGGCGTAGGCCGTGCCCTTCAGTTCGTCGTCGAGACCGCGATCGACCAGACGCCCGATGACAGGGTCATCGATGCTTTCGCCCGCGAGCACATAGCTCGCGGCGCCACGCTCGATGCCGCGCTCGGTCAGGCCACGATGGATGCGCTTGATGATGTCGCCGCGTTCACCGAGGGCGCGTAGAGTCTTCTCCGCAGTCTCCGACACAACCCATTGACCGGGACCGACCTGATCGGCGAGACCAAGCGTCTCCAGCTTGCGCAGCCTGCCGACCTTCAACGCGTGGAACTCGTCAGGCTTCTGATCGGGACGTGGCGCGAGGTCGACGATGCCGCTGCGATAGCTGTCGCGGGAGATCTGCCGATCGAGATCGGTCCAGCGTTCCGCCTCGACCTGACGTCCGAGGTTACGACGGATCTCCTGCTCGGTGCGGGGCCCCAGTTCCTGGGTGACGAGGTCCTGCGCGCGGGCGCGCATGCCCTCCTTGATGTAGTCGCGGGAGATTACGAGGTCCTGGCTGTCGTCGGTACGTCCCCGCAGGATGATGTGGACATGGGGATTGTCGGTGTTCCAATGATCGACGCCGACCCAGTCGAGCTTGGTGCCGAGGTCCTTTTCCATCTGCCCCATCAGGTCGCGGGCGTATGTCCTGAGGTCGGACATCTCCGTTGCGTCCTCCGGTGAGACGATGAAGCGGAAATGATGGCGGTCGTCCTGGGTTCGCTCAGCGAAGGCCTTGGGATCGGCGTCTCCGGTCTCGGGACCGAACAGCTGGGCCTTCTCCCCGTCCCGGGTAACACCCTCGCGCCTGAGGTAGCTGAGGTGGGCGCTAAGCGGCGCGGCCTTGGCGGTGTGCCGCACGACGCGCGTCTTGAAAACCACGTTGCGCGACCGGCTGGTCAGGAGCCGGTTGGCCTGCACTGTCGCGCGCTGCCCGCGACCGAACCGCGAGCGATTGCTCTTGGTGATCTGGCCGGATCGCGAGACGCGGCCGCCAGCCCGCTGTGCGGCCGCAAGTGCCTGAGCGATGAAGGGCCGTGCCTGTTGCGCGCGGGTCGAGCGGATGCGGCCAGGCCGGATGCGGAAATCGTCCTCGCCGCTCATCGCCAAAGCTCCGCACATCGCGCAAAGCGAAGGAAACACTTGGAAAAATGGCGAATGCGCAGGCTGCGCCGGCAAGGTGCACCTCGCGCAAATGCGCCATAAGCCCCTGAAAACACACGACCGCACCAAGCCGCACATCGCCGGCTTTTATCTCGCCATCTTTCGGTTGTGCTGACTGCTCCCCCTCCGCAGACTGCCCATCTTCCGCCAAGGCACGCCACGGTACGAACGGGTGCGAACGCGGTCATCGCGGTCCCCCGGAAACGCTGCGCGCAACGAAAAGGCCATCGGTGGGCGCAGCGACGGGGCCCTGATCGCGCACCGGTTCCGCCGCCGTGGCGGTGTCCGGCTTGCCGTCAGACTGTAACGGCACGGCAGACTCTCTGCCGGCCGACTGTACGACGAAGAGCGGCGCTCTCGTCCAGGTCAGTGGATCGGCGGCCGCCACCATGACAGGACCGGTCAGTTCACCGCCCCCGACGATGGGGGCGAGCGTCGCGACATAGGCGCGCGTTTCGGCCGGCAATGGGCGGCCGGCGAGATACTCTTCGTAGCGGCCCGGACCCGCGTTGTAGGCCGCCAAAAACCCCGGCGATCCGTAACGGTCGTGCATCTCGCGCAGATATGCAGCACCCGCCAGAATGTTGTCCCGGGGGTCGTAGGGGTTGCCGCCGAGCCGATGCCGGACGCGCAACTCCTCCCACGTGGCGGGCATGATTTGCATCAGGCTCATTGCGCCGGCCGACGAGATCGCGCGCACATCGCCCGCGCTCTCGACGCGCATGACGGCACGTATCCACGTTTCTGGAACGCCAAACCGCTGAGACGCCTCTGCAATGTACGCGCCATAGGGATCGCTGCGTGATGGATGCTCGACCTGCGCCTGCTGGGCGTAGGCAGTGCTCGCGGCGGATCCGGCGAGGACCAGGCCGGAAAGGAGAAGGAGAGCTGCACGTCGGAGGGCGATCCTCCCTCCGACGACAGGTTTGATGCGTGTGGCGGGCATCGTTCAGTCCCGCTCGCCGCGCTTTGGCGGGCGGTTCCAGTGTAGGGCCCAGGCGGACTTGTCGTCGGCCGACTGGAACAGGTTGGCGCGGATCGGATGTTCGAAGGTCGGATCGTCAAGCTGCAGCGAGACGTATTCGCCGGCCTTCTCGCCGGTGCGCTTCCAGCCTGCGCCGATCTCCGCGCCGGTCTCGTTGCTCATGGTGTCGAGCACATGAACGCGATAGTCCGGCGCGTTCTCGGCATCGGACGGCTCGGCCGCGACGACGATGATGTCCTGGTGCAGGGAAAGTGTCGTCAGATGGCCGATGAAGCCATCATTCTCGCGCATGAATTGACCGATCACGGGCATTGGTCGTCTCCTTCAGGTTGCGGTGGACAGGGTCATGGGCTCGCCGTCACCGCGTCGGCGCGCGCCAGACGAAGCGGCCATCGCCGTCCTCGTCGGTGTAGAGAGGGGTGGCCCGGCCGATCACGGCGGTGGCCGGAAGCGGGCCGAAGTAGCGGCCGTCGAGGCTGTCGCGGACCTGCCAGTTCATCAGGAACAACTCGCCAGCTGCGACCAAGCGGCAGCCCTGCCAAACGGGGAGCGGGCGACCGCGACGATCGCGATCGAGGGCGTCGCCGATCGGCACGCCGTCGACCGTGATGGCGAGCCCGGTCCGGCAAACCCGTTGACCCGGGAGCGCGGCGACGCGCTTCAAGAGCGGCACGCCGCGTGGCAGGTAGTCGCCATCGGACAGGAATGTCGCGAGCGGCTCGGGCGCGTCGACCGCCACCAGATCGGTCACGTCGAGGGCGCGCACATCGCCGATCGTGTAGAAGCCGACCGGCGTGCTGGCTGAAGCGTTCCAGATGAGGCGCGGCGCGAATGAGGCGATCGAGGCGAGGCCTAGAAGCGACACCGCCGCCGTTGTGGCGATGGCGTAGGAGAGCCGCGTCATGCGCCGATCTCCTGGCGCAGGAGAAAGGCGCGATGCTGCCGAAGACCATAAGCGCGTGGCGTTTCGCCGACGGTCATTCGGTTGTGGACGTGGCGCCAATGGTCCGGCGAGACCTCGATCGGCTCGATGCCGCGCGCCTCAATGGCGTCGATGAGCTGGAGCATGCGCTCCACCTTCGGCCAGCCGTCGACGCGCAAGAGGATGTCCGCTCCGGGCGTGACGGTCGGCATCGTCTGGCATGGCGCAGCAGGCTCAACAGCGCGCAGGATGTCGAGGCGCGAGAGCACGGTCCCGTGCTCATTCGCGGCCCATCGGACCAGCGCAAAGATGCTTCCCGGAGGGAAGAAGAGGATGCGTCGGCGCCGGTCGAGGATCTGTTCGCGTAGCTCGTGACCGAACCGTATCCAGTGCTCCGTTCGCTTCTCGACCCAAGTAAGTTCGACCTGGGTGAAAGCTTCTGGCGGCGGCTCGGCGGCAGCGCGGCCGACGCGCATTGGCGCGGCGACATGGCCGGTCATGATCCTTCTCCTGACGGGGGTGGGAATTGGCGCTCGAACAGCGCGCGCAGCATTTCGGCGACGGTCTGCCCGCGCTGGAAGGCGGCGATCTTGATGCGGCCGCGCATATCCGCAGTCACGTCGATCGTCAGTCGCGCCGAGAAGTCCTCGCCGGCTTGTGCGCGCGGGGTGTGGCGCTCGGGCGCCTTGATCCAGCTCTCCGGATCGGCCGGACGCGCCGCGAAGCTGCGTTTTGGGGACCGCGCGCTCATGCGCCGATCCTCGCGACTTCCGCCGCGAGCGCGGCGATCTCGCGCGCGCCAGGGCAATCCTCGTCCTGCTCGGCGGCGAGCCGGCCGGTCTGCACGACATCGGCGAAGACGATGCGCTGGCCGATCGTGGTCGAGAGCAAGGGCGGGTCGTGATCCGCGAGCGTTTCGGCGGTCTCGCGCGCCAACACGGTGCGAGCCGCGCACCGGTTCAGCACGAAGCGGGCGGCGAGTTGCGGGCGGTAGATGCGTGCCTCGCCGAGCAGCGAGAGCATTTCGGCGGAGGCCCAGCCATCGAGCGGCGACGGCTGCACCGGAATCATCACGAGATCGGCCGCGAGCAGCGCCGAGCGCATCAGCCCAGCGACGCGCGGCGGGCCGTCGATGACGACATGGTCAACGTCGCGGGCCAACTCCGGCGCTTCGCGGTGGAGCGTGTCGCGGGCCAGGCCGACGACACCGAACAGCCGCTCCAACCCCTCTCGGTTGCGCTGCTGCGACCAGTCGAGCGCCGAACCCTGGGGGTCGGCGTCGATCAGCGTCACGCGCTGTCCACGGCGAGCCCATTCGCCGGCGAGGTGCAGGGCGAGCGTCGTTTTCCCGACGCCGCCCTTCTGGTTGAGCAGTGCGACGATCATGACGGTCTCCCGGCGATCGGGGACTCGTCCACAGCGGCCGAAAAGCACGGTCGCGTTAGAAAGATTCCGTAGGAATCTAGGTTAGATAAGTTACAGGGCTTGCAAGTCGCTGATTCAGCGCGAGGATTCGTCGAATCCGGTCCCCGATAGCACGAGACTTCGGTCCTCGATGGCACGATAGTGCCGGTCCCCGATAGCACGAGACGATTCACAGCTTATCCCCAGGGCGAGTTTTCGAGCGGCGACGGCGGCGCGGAATGCCAAGCGCGTCGGGATCGGTGGGTGCGAAGGACAGGATGTCGGGACCGCCGACGCACCGCTCGATGGTGAGCTGATACCCAGGGAGCGGCTGCCGGCGGACGATCTCGCGGAGGTCGTAGGCAAAGTGCTTGAGCGGCGAGAGGCTACCCGACTTTGCATGGAGGTGCGGAAAGTCGAAGCTCCAGCCGAACTCCTGCTTGCCGCCGTGCTTGCGCACCAAGCGGTACAGCCAGCGCTCCAGCCCTCCGGTCAGGCCGAAGTAGTTGCGGTCAATGGTGAGCACCAGCGCGTCGTCGAGCACCGAGCTGTAAAACCAGTCGGGAACGATGAGTTCGAGGCCGAGCGGCCTGCCGCGTTGGTCGGCTCGT
The DNA here is from genome assembly GCA_035911355.1 of Sphingobium sp. Lineage (GTDB taxonomy): Bacteria > Pseudomonadota > Alphaproteobacteria > Sphingomonadales > Sphingomonadaceae > Sphingobium. The sequence continues at coordinate 36,100 of JAMHVU010000073.1, read as the reverse complement.
TCCTTCCACTCGTTGATCCAGGAGAACCGGTGCATCCGCCGCTCTGTCGGCTGGCGGATCGAGGTCGCGACGGTAGTCGACTGCAGTCGGTCGAGTGCGGCCTTGAGCCGATCGTAATCCCGCAGCGATACGCCGCGGCCGATGAAGTTCAGGATTTCATACGGGGTCGTGGCCATCAGCCGCGATGGCTGGAGCCCCACGTCGCGAGCCTCGACGATCTGTGAGGCGGCCCAGATGAGGATGTCGGCGTCCCAGATCGTCGCCATGCCATGCTCGGGCACTGCCTCGACACGGATCTTGACCGAGCCGGCCTTGAAGTCGATCGGCGCAAGCCGCTTCGACTTGGCGAGGGAGAAGAACGGATAGGCCATCAGGTCCTGCGCATCGCGAGGCGCCAGGTCACCGGGCAGCGCCCGGAAGAGGTCGAGTTGCGCTCGCTCGTCGCTGCGTTGATGGCGGGACGACATCACGGAGACCGGATCAGCGAAGGCCGGAAGTGCCGGCGTTGCGGCCTTGGGAGGCCGCAGCTTTCGCAGGAGCGACGATGCCGCCACGCGGATCCGAGGTGGAGGTCACCAAGCCGCGATCGGCCCACGCCTGCAGGTCGGTCAGCGAATAGACCACCCGTCCACCGAGCTTCCGGTAGGTCGGTCCGGTGCCATATGTTCGGTGCTTTTCGAGCGTGCGCTCCGACAGCCCGAGAAAGCGCGCGGCTTCCTCTGTCCTGAGGTAGCGTGGCGGCATGGGGGCGGCCGTTTCGTCCATGATCGAACCTCCGTGGTTTCGCGGCGCCTGCCTCGGACAGGCGGCGGATTGCGGTCACGGTGGCGCGATTGCGGCGGTCGGCACGATGTCGAAGTAAAGGAGATAAGTTCGACACCCCTTGGGGCGTCAGCGGTCTCGGCGTGGCCGGCGCAAGATCGAACGATAGCCGCCCTGGACGAGCTTCGCGCCGTCTCTAGCCAGGCGAATGGTCGTCTCGCGGATTGCGCTGCCTACCCACGAGGCTGCGTCGTGATCATGTTTGGGAAAGACGGCGTCGGCGATTGCACGATACGTCGCTCCGGATGCCCGACCGTCGAGGACGCGCAGCATTTCGCGCGCCCGCTTTTGTCGGGATCGGGTGATACGCGGATCCGGCGGGACGGTTTTTCCAGCGAGAGCCGCCCAAAAACGAGCCAGCGTGCTCAGGCGGTCGGGCGTAAGCTCATCAAGAAGGACCATGGCCGCGAGACTTCCGGCACCGTCGCGCAGAGAAGCGTCGAAAATTTCGCCCCGGATCTGAAGGCGCAGCATCTCGCCATCGATGCCATTTATGGCCTGCGCCCTGATGAAATCGTCAAGTGAGGGAGGCGTGTGAGCCGTCGGGATTTTGCCGAGGACGACGATCGATGGATCGAAGTGGGCGTCCCAATAGACTGGAGAGACGATTGCAGATGCAGAAGGATCTGCCGGGAAATCGCAACCCCCATCGGGATGTAAACTCCCGGGTCAGTTCTTCGGTGTTGTCGCCTGCCTGGAGGAATTCGTCGTATGATCGCCGGTACTCGGTGTTTCTCCGCAAAAACTCCCAGGCGAGATCTCCGGGAGACAGAGCATCGACATAGTCGTAAGCGGCCTCTGACCGCCAAGAATCTTCTTCAGACATCCTCCACAGCCTCCGCAGTTTTAGCGCGCGAATTGAGCTGCGGACACGATTCCAAGTTGTGTGGGGGCTGGGAATAACGAAGGCGGAGCAACGTGATGCGAAACCTGCATCACGTTCAGTTCACGCGGCCGGCCAGCAAACCGCTATAGCCGTTCTTCGTCATCCACTTTGCGCGCGCGAGATGCGAGCGGTGAACGCGCTCGGCACGCTCGGGCTCGGCGTTGACCGAAATCCCGAAAATCGTCTCGACGACGTCCGCCCAGGAAGCGCCTTGCGCTTCGGCATCCAGCAAACGCAGGTAAAGCTTCACATTGGCCGCGTCATAGGCGGTCGGCGTCGCGCTGCTTGGCGGTTCATCAAGAAATAAGTTTGTAGTCACGGCGTTCCCCGGCGCGGATATCCATCCATACTGGAGCATTTTGTTAACGATGTTACGAGCGAGCTTCTAGCGCAACCCGATGAGAGGGGCGTTTGCGAGTTCGCTCCTCGCGTGCCGTTAGCCTTGCCCTTTGCGATCAACCACCATCACTCCCACACCACGGTCGGAGCTCAGGAACACGACGCCACTCTGTTCGAAAGCGCGCCTAACCTCATCCCGCGTGCTCTCGTACACCTCGAGGCCACTGGCCGACTCGAGGCGCTTGAGGGCGGTCAGAGATACGCGAGCCTTGTCAGCGAGCGTCTCCTGTGTCCAACCCAGCAACGCGCGCGCGGCCCGTGATTGTCGGGCGGTGATCATGCATGATCACCTCCCACTCGGACCTACGCGCACGCCAGAACTACGACTATAATAGTCGCCCTATGCCAGTTTGGCCACCGCAAAGCCGATCGGGGAAACGTCAGCTGATTCGGTTGCCAGAAAGCTGAAAGGCCCCGACCTTCCGGCCGGGGCCTTGCGCGGAGGCCTCAGTCGCCGCGCCGCCCGCTCGGGCGGGACCAGATCAGCGAGAAGGTGTCGCCGTCCTCGTCGTCGAAGAGGTTGGCGTAGATCGGGGCGTTGAAGCTCGGATCGTCGAGCTTGAGGCCGAGATAGTCGCGGCCCTCGTTGGAGCGCTTCGACCAGGCGGCGCCGATCTCGGCGCGGCCCACCAGGACGCGGTGGCTGGGAGCGTTCTCGCCGGTGGCGCGGGTATCGGGGACGATGCGCACGCCCTTGGCCTGGACGCTGAGGGTGACGATTTCGCCGGTGAACTCGTTCGAGTCGGTCTTCTTGAAGGTGCCGATGGTCGCCATTGTAATTCTCCGTTTTCCGTTTCCGAGCCCGCACCATTGCGGCCTCGATGGCGATCGGCAGGCCGGAGGCGGTCGACGGCGCACCCCGAAGGGGCCTGACAGCTTAGGAGGGCTTTCTTGTCTCGCGAGGAATGACGGCGCAGCCGGCAGGGGAAGAAAGTTCGACGCGGCTGTTGTGTCATAGGCGATCGAGGCGAAGCCGTACTTCGGCCAGATCAGGCCATTAAAGAGGCCGTTTGGAGCGGTCTAGGCACGGTCAGATAACGGAGAAGATGGCGACCCTCCCGCATCGGCAAGTTGGCGCAGGGCGTGCGTAGCAGCTTCGTTCCCCATCTACAGGCATCGCTCCAGCATCTCCGTCGACTGCCACCGGGAGCGTCTCAGCCTTCGGTGCACGAACGGATGCGCTGCCGGTGTTGCCCAAAGCGCTCCCCCGCGGGCTGCTTTTCGGGGCGATGAACAATCAGCACCCACCGCTTCATCTGCAACCTCGGAGGCTACGAGGATATGCTTTGTCTTGTGCTGTTCCGATCCGCCGGAACGACTTCGACAAAGATTATGCCCGAGTAAGGCCCGGGCTGGATGGGCTGGGAGTCGCCACTAGTCCAGCGACCCGGAGGAAGGCGGTGATCCCGACCGCGACGGCCCCGAAGATCGAAAACGCCATCTGCCACGCTTCCGACGGCATCAGGTGCTTCACGATGCCATGGGTGGCATGAAAACCCGCGATCGCCGCCGGGGCGACGAAGGCGATCGCCACGACGAGTTTCAGCCACATCGGGCGGACGAAGGCGATCAGGAGGTGCCCGATGGCGAGCGTCATCGCCGCCGCGAGCGCGCCCACGACGACAGCGCCGGCAATGCCGGCGCCGCCTTCGTTGGCCCAGGCGCCCGTCGTCACGCCGACGAAGGCGGGCAGAGTGAAAACGGCCAAGGTGAACACCAGCCAGCAGAGCAGGCCGACGGCGAAGAGGGATGCGAGTATGGCAAGGATGATCATGGCAGTGGTTTCCAATCGTTCATGGCTGACGATCGCGCCTCCACCACCACCACAGCGCGCCTGAAGTATAGCGAATGACAAGCCGGGACGGGAGCGGAAATCCTGCCGGACTTCCGCTTGCGGCCGTGAAGCCTTGCCCGCGATCAGCGGGCGAAGGGATCAACCTCATGGACGATCGCGGCGAGTTCGCCGTCATATTCGCCCGCGGGCATGACACCCATGCTGCCGTCGCCCGCCTGGAAGATGACAATCGAGACCATCAGGGTGGTGGCGAGGCTGAAGGCGAAGGCGTGAGCTTGATTGAGGGACATCTGCTGGGCTCCTGCTGGAGCGGGGGACCATCCCCCGCCGACAGGCGCCCGAAGTGTTCGGCCGTGGACTGCAATCACCGCGCAGGCGCAGCCGCAGCGGCGGCATGCTCGCATAGCCGACCCTTCATGGGTTGATGGCGACAAGTCCGCGGCTGGACCAAGGATCAGCGCTGATAGGCGGAGGTGGTCTTCGCGTCGGGAGACCCGTTTTACAGTCTCGACGCTGCTTTCGACTCAGCCTCGCGTCGTGTCCTCAGATGGCTTCATTTGCGCTATGCTCTTGGCGGCAAGTGTAGAGTCGCGAAGGGCTGGACGATGGCGGAGTTCACAGGACGTAATCTGCACCTCGTGAAAAAGGCTTTGACGATCGCTGTGCTGGCGATTGAGCGGCAGCCGGGCCCCTTCCAGTCGTCTTCGGACCAAGCGGATATGAAAGCGCTCCTCGACGCGTTGATCGAAAACGACACCGAGCTTGCCTTCTACGCGCGATCCGCCCGTATCGCAGTGACAGGCGAGCCAGACTGAACGTGGGGTTGCCGATGACGGAGACGCTCGCTTTCCAGAAGCGACACAAGGACGGAAGCTTGTGGGTCGTCGGCCAGACGATGGAGGGACAACCTACCGGATACTGGGAGTGGTTTCGCCGCGACGGTTCGAAGCTGCGGTCCGGCTACTTTGAAGACGGTCAGCAAGTCGGTGATTGGACCACGTATGATCGCTCCGGGTGCGTCTACAAAGTCACGAAGATGAAGCGCTAGGCAGCGGCCCATGCGTGGCGGCGCTCACGCGCCGCCGTGCTTCCAAACCGGAATGCCGAGCTTCTTGGCCTTGTCGGCGAGGTTGTCATTTATGCCCGTGCCCGGGAAGTGCAGCACGCCCTTCGGCACGATATCGAGCATCTGGTCATTCCGCTTGAACGGTGCCGATCGTCCGTGCTTGGTCCAATCGGGTGCAAAGCCGATTTGCGGAACGTTGCGGTTCGATGCCCAGAGCGAGGCGATCCTCTCGGCACCCTTTGGCGACTTTCCATGGACCAGAACCATGCCGGCGTGCTTGGCGTGAACCTGATCGAGCTTTGCCCAGATAAGCTGGTGATCATTGAAGTCGAGGCCGCCGGTGACGATGATCTTGGGACCGGGCGGAAGTAGTACTTCCTGATCGGCGCGCTTCTTCGCCATGAGAAAGTCGCGGCTGTCGATCATCGCCGAAGTCAGATTGCGATGGTTGACCTTCGATCCGCTGCGCGGGAGCCAAGGCTTGCCGACGTGGCGTTCGTAGTGTTCGGCGGCCTGGTCGCGCATCAGCTCGAAGGCGTTCTGGCGCTCTATCAGCGTGATCCCCTCTGCGATCAGGCGCTCCAGTTCGACCGATTTCACCTCGCTGCCGTCCTGTTCGCGCTGCGCCCGCTTCTGGGACTGCTCATTGTCATCCAGTTCGCGGCCGATCCGGTCGGTGGCGCGGTGGAAGACGTTCACGGTCGACCAGAGGAGATCGTCGAGGTCAGGTTCGAGACGCGTGTCTGCCAGGGTGCCGATCAGAGCGTCGAAGATGTCGGCGACGGCGCCCGCGGCCTGATTGCCGTCCGGCAGAAGCCGCTGGTCGGGCTCGTCGGTGAAGGGGCGGTACCCGTGGAGTTGCAGTTCGTTGAGGACATGGTCGGTGGGTGACGATTCGTGATGCGGTTCGTAGTCGTCGTGCTCGCGCATGGGATGCTCCGTCGGTTGGACCGCGACCGTCGCGGCCTTCATGGCGACGAAGCCCGCAGGCCGGACGACCGGGCACCCGGAGCGAAAGCGTAGGGCTCGATGGCTAAGGCCGGCTATTTTGCCTCGCGATGGAAAGCGGCCTCTCGGCCGCGCCGGAAAATAGTCGGCCGCCGCCATTGCCCGGTTGGCCGGCCTGTGGGCCGATCGCCCTCTCGAAGGCCGAGGCGCGGGCCCCCTCCGATGGAATGATGCATCCGCCGAGCACGGCGGCGAACCTCACGCCCGTTCTCCTGCCGGCTATGCCGCCAACGCCATGAAGCGCGCGACGTCCTGCGGCGCGACCTGCAACCGGGCTTCCACGCTCAATGCGTCCAGGCCGAGGTTGCGCAGATCCTCGTTGAAGTCGCCCAGCTGCGGCGAGATGACAATCGCCTCGATCCCGGCCGCGTCGGCCCGTTCGATGAGGGTGTCGCGCGCAGCGTCACCGGCCGGATCGTTGTCGCGGACGATGTAGAGCCGCCGCAGTGTGTCGGGGAACAGGATTGCAGCGAGATGGGCCGCGGAGAGCGCCGCCAGCATAGGCATGTCGGGAAGGACCTGACGAAGCGACAGGACGGTCTCGATGCCTTCGCCCGCCGCTATCACATCGCTGCCTATGCCGAAGCGGACCGCGTTGCCGAGAAGATCGCCCATGGCTCGCCTCGGCGTGTCGATTGGCGCCTTATCGCGGCGGCGCGGATCGAGCCAGGTGCGATGCGCCCCGGTGATCTTGCCGTCGAGGTCGGTGACGGCCGCGATCATCGCCGGCCAGGTCTCGGTCGGCGAATGCTCTTCGGGGCGATAATAGCAGCGCGGGTGGAAATGCAGGCTTCCGGTTCCGCGCAAATCCGTAATGCCGCGTTCCCGTAAATACGTTTGTACGAGCGTGCCGTGGATCGGCTGCGACATGCGGACCAGTCGGCGGGCCGCTTCGGGGGAGCCATGCGGCGCTGGGTTCGGCCGTTCGTGCTGACGGGCCTCCGGCGCCGGCGGCGGCATCGAGAGAAAGGTCCGCGCCTCGTCGGCGACATCCTTGAAGTCGATGAGGCCGCAGCTTTCTCGGATGACGTCGAGGAGATCGCCATGCTCGCCGGTGGCCGCGTCGGTCCATTTGCCGGCGGGACCTTTCGGCGTGTCCTTGAGCCGGACATACATCGAGCGGCCGGGTGTGTTGCGCGCATCGCCCACGAGCCAGTAGTTGCCCTCGCGGCGACCGCTGGAAAGATAATGCCGGCACACCGCCTCGGCCTGCCGGCCGAGACTGTGCGCGAGATCGGAAGCGTCTTGACGTGCCATCACGCGGCCTCCCGCTCGGAGATGCGCGCCACGGGATATGTATCGAGCACCTTGGCGAGGACGCCCGGTCCGGCGGCGTCGGCCGGCACGAAAAAGCGGAGCTTCCACGAGATGATCTCGCTGAACAGGCCGTAGGTGCGCAGCCGGTCCCGCATCGCCTCGGTGAAGCCGGTCAGCTCCAGGCGCTGGGCATTCATGACGCGGGCGCGCCGAAGCTGAAGGCCGTCAGCGAGATCGAGGATCGTCGTGCCGTCCATCAGAGCGGTGAAGGCCTGCTCAGGGGTCAGCGATGTTGCGCCCGTGGTGACGGCGTTTGCCGCCCAGGCGGGCGAGACGCGGCGGCCGATGATGCGCTCGCCGCCATCGGTCTGGAGCCGGTAGACCCGCGTCGACTCGTTTGGCAGCCGCTTCCAGATCGGCAACAACAGGCCGGCGACAATGTGGATCGTGCTGTCGGAAAACTCCGGCACGTCATTCAACTCAGCCCACCACGCGGCGGCGAAGGCGGCGCGATCGGCTTCCTCCCACTGGCTCTCACCCATCATGCGCAGCGGCGCATAGTGCTGCTCCATCGGCCGGACCAGGCAGACGCGGCGCTCGATCTCGCCATCGTCGAGCATCATCGATGGTGCGGAAATCTGCACGGCGGCGCGGCCGGAGCGACCATTGACCAGGAGCCGTGCGCGCGGATCGGAGAGATGATCGAGCGCGTCGGCGAGGCTCGTCGGTCGATTGCGCTCCCGGCGGGTGATGGTGAGAAGCCGAGTTTCCGCGCCGGTGCCCGGGTGCGTATGGATCACCTCGCTGCCGGTGACGATGAAGCTCTCGGCCTGCAGCGTTTCGAGTCCGACGTCATAGACTCCACTGCGAACCGCCCCGTCGACTTTCGCCGTCAGGAGCTGCTCAAACGCCGTAAAAAGCACGCCCTGCAGGTCGATGGTCAGCGCGAGCAGACGGTTGAGGAAGGTCGTGATCGGCGGCAGCTCGTCCTTGATGCCGTTGTCATCCGTGAGCTTGAGACCGGTGGCGGACTCAAAGCGGTCGAGCGAGCAGTTCTCGACCTTGCCACGCACGAGCAGCAGATAGAGCTGGCGCAGCGCACCGCGCGCATAGGGGCTTTCGAGATTGTCCTCTGGCCGGAAGAGACCCTGTCCGCCGGTCTGGCGCTGCCCACGCGTGATCGCGCCGAGTGTATCGAGCCTACGCGCGATCGTGGAGAGGAAGCGCTTCTCAGCCTTCACGTCAGTGGCGATCGGGCGGAAGAGCGGCGGTTGAGCTTGATTGGTCCTGTTGGTCCGACCGAGACCCTGGATCGCCGCATCGGCCTTCCAGCCCGGCTCCAGCAGATAGTGGATACGCAGGCGCTGGTTCTTCGCGCCAAGATCGGCGTGATAGCTGCGCCCCGTACCGCCCGCATCCGAGAAGACCAGGATGCGCTTCTGGTCGTCCATGAAGGCGGCGGCCTCGGCGAGATTGGCCGAGCCCGCCCGATTCTCGACGGCAAGGCGATCGCCCTTGCGCACAACGCGCCGTGAACGGCCGGTGACCTCGGCGACGACATCGGAGCCAAAGCGCTGGACGATCTGGTCGAGGGCGCCGGGAACGGGTTCTAGCGACGCGAGCCGTTCGATCAGCTCGTCACGGCGGGCGACGGCCTCCCTGCTCTCGACGGGCTGACCGTCCCGGAAGACTGGCCGCGACGACAGATTGCCCTCGCTGTCGGAGAACGGCTCGTAGAGCTGCACCGGGAAGGAATGGGCGAGATAGTCGAGGACATATTCCCGCGGCGTGATGTCGACACGCACGTCGTTCCATTCCTCGGTCGGAATCTCGGCCAGTCGGCGCTCCATCAGTGCCTCGCCGGTCGAGACGATCTGAATGACGGCGCTGTGCCCGTCGGCCAGGTCCTGCTCGATCGAGCGGATCAGCGTCGGGGTCTTCATGCTGGTCAGCAGATGACCGAAGAACCGCTGCTTGGCGCTTTCGAATGCAGAACGCGCGGCCGACTTCGCCTGACGGTTCAGGGTGCCGCTATCGCCGGTGATGTTGGCGGCCTGCATCGCGGCGTCGAGATGGTTATGGATGATGGCGAAGGCGCCGGCATACGCATCGTAGATGCGGGCTTGCTCGGGCGTAAGCTGGTGCTCGACCAGTTCGTATTCAACGCCGTCATAGGAGAGCGACCGGGCCGTGTAGAGGCCGAGCGCGCGCAGGTCGCGGGCAAGCACCTCCATGGCCGCGACACCGCCATTGTCGACGGCCTCCACGAACTCGGCGCGGTTGGCGAAGGGAAAATCGTCACCGCCCCACAGCCCGAGCCGCTGGGCGTAAGCGAGATTGTGGACTGTGGTCGCGCCGGTGGCAGAAACGTAGACGACACGCGCGTCCGGCAGCGCGTGCTGCAGCCGCAGCCCGGCACGGCCCTGCTGTGAGGGCGCGACATCGCCCCGTTCTCCCTTGCCGCCGCCGGCGTTCTGCATTGCGTGCGACTCGTCGAAAATGATGACTCCATCGAAGTCGGAGCCCAACCATTCGACGATCTGTTTGACGCGCGAAAGCTTCTCGCCACGGTCGTCGGACCGTAGCGTGGAATAGGTGGTGAAAAGGACGCCTTCGCTGAGACGGATCCGCGTGCCCTGAGGGAAACGGGATAGCGGCGTGACCAACAAGCGCTCCATACCGAGCGCCGACCAGTCGCGTTGAGCGTCTTCGAGCAGCTTGTCGGACTTCGAGATCCATACTGCCTTGCGGCGACCCTGCAGCCAGTTGTCGAGGATGATGCCGGCGGACTGACGGCCCTTGCCGGCGCCGGTGCCGTCGCCGAGCATGAAGCCCCGGCGGAAGCGGACGGCGCTTGGAGCGTCGTCCGGCGCGGCGGTGACGAGATCGCCGGTCTCGTCCACAATCCAGGCGCCTGCGAGGTGTTCGCTGTGAGCTTCGCCGGCATAGATCACTGTCTCGAGCTGGGCGTCGGACAGAACGCCCCCGGTGACGATCGCGGCTGGAAGCGTCGGGCGATAGCTCGGCTTCGGCGGCGCGACCGACGCCATGGCGGCCGACTGTACCAATTTGGTGGGATGGGGCTGCGCCTCCGGGATGCGGACCGACTGGAGCGCATAGGCCTCATAGATCGAGTCCGACAGTCGGCCATCTTCAAGAGGCATCCGCTCCACGGTCTGATAGTCAAGCGGCAGGCCTTCGATCTCAGCCGTGGGCCGGCCGTCCGTGGATGCTGCGGCCTTGGCGAGATAGCCGCGAACGGTGCGCGGCGCCGTATCCGGGGAGATCTTTGGCAGCGCGACCGGAATGCGCGGGGGCAAGTCGCGTTCGATCCAAGCGAGAAGCGTCGCCACGTCGGGCGCGATGCCGAGAGATGCCGGGAAGCGTGCATCATCCTCGGCCGGCGCCTTGTCGATGACGGTCAGGCGGGTTTCGATGGTCGTGCCTTGCTTGGCATAGACAGAGCCCGCGATCGCCGCAGTGAACACGACGCGGCCGCGCTCCTGCAGCCGGGCGAAGTGGTCGCGCCAGGCCGGCAGCTCGGGCGAGAAATTCGCGCCGGTGATCGCGACCAACCGGCCGCCTGGCGCAAGCCGCGCCAGAGCGGAAGCGATATGGCGATAGGCGGCGTCGGCGACGCGTCCGGAGACATTCGCCATAACCGAGAACGGCGGGTTCATGATGATGACGCTGGGAATGGCGGTGCGGTCGAGATGATCGTCGATCTGCGCGGCGTCGAAACGCGTGATCGCATTGGCCGGAAAGAGAGAGGCAAGAAGATCGGCGCGGGTCTCGGCCAGTTCATTGAGGATGAGATCGGACCCGGCAATCTCGGCAAGGATCGCGAGCAGGCCCGTGCCGGCTGAGGGCTCCAGCACCCGGTCGGCGGGCGTGAGCGCTGCGGCGGTCAAGGCCGCGAGACCGAGCGGCGTCGGCGTCGAGAACTGCTGACGCGCCTGGGCCTCCTCAGACCGGCGCGTGTGCGTCGGCAGCAGCCCGGCGATCTTGCCGAGCGCGGAGAGCCGTGCGGCCGGAGACGCGGCTTTGCGGAAAAGCGGCTTTCCGTATTTGCGCATGAAGAGGACGGTTGCCGCTTCGCAGGCGTCATAGGCCGTTTTCCAGTCCCAGGCGCCGCTAGCGTCGGACGCGCCGAAGGCCTGTTCCATGGCCGAGCGCAGTATCGCGGCATCGATCGCGCGGCCCTGTTCGAGATGAGGAAGGAGATGGCCGGCGGCGGCGAGAATGGCGGCCGCCGGCGGCGCGTTCGGTGCGAGCGGAAGCAAGACCGCCGGAGCGGCACCAGAGACGGGAGCGTGGAGCATGGAGGATACCTCGAAAGAGCGGGAGACGGGCGAGCCGGGCCGGCGCTTTCTCTCGACCGGACGGGCTCAACCCCGTCCCGGCCGACCTCTCACTCTGACGCGGGCAGCGGCCATCGCTCCGGCTTGCGGCAAGCTCGCCTTCGACAGTTGCGTCATGCCGGCGGGCGATGCGCCGCTCCCGGCTAAGGATCGCACTATCGTCGCGGATCTATTCGAGCGCCCGCCTCAGGTCGGGGCATCGGGCGGGCGGTAGAGCTCAAATGGGTTGCCATCGGCGAGATGGCCGAATGGTGTAAGAACATAGTCGCTGGCGTCACGTCCAACGGCGCAGATGACGTAGCGAACCTCGCCCGTCGCAATCTCGGTGCATTCCATCAACGCCAGGTCGCCGCTGGTCGCGGCGTGCAGCAGCGTCTCGAAATTGGCGCGGGCATGGTCGGGAATGCTCATCGCGCGCCTCCCTCGGAAAGCCGGTCGGCGAGCCAGCGCCCGGTGCTGATCCATTCAAGCGTACGGCCGGTCGAGAGATCGAGCAGGTGGGCGCCGCCGGCGAAGCCGTCGATGACGGGAGCCGAGGCAACATTCGCCCACTGGAATCCCCAACGTCCAGTCAGGCCGAAGGCCTCGGCGCAGCGCGTCACGAAGGTGATCGCGAGTTGCTGGTCGGCGCTGCCAGGATCGCGCAGCCACAGGCGAGCCGATCCGTATTCGGGCGAAAGGGAGAGCAGGAACGGCTCGGCCGGCGGATCCTCTCGGGCGTTCTCGGCCATCAGCGTTGCGTAGATCTCGAAAGCGCGCGCCGCGTTGGCGGCAGTGCCAACGTCGAGCAGGCAGGAAAAGCGGGTCAGAAAATCGGTCATGGCAGGCTCCAGAAACGAAAAGAGCCCGGCGCTAGGCCGGGCTCGGAAAGGATCGAAAGATTGTCCGGCTAGTAGCCGAACCGCCAGGACGGCCAGTCTTGACCGTCGTCGGCGGCCTGCACCGCCTCGCTGAGATAGGCGGGATCGCCCTCGACGATGGCGGGATCGCGGACTGGCGTCTCGTCGATGACCGTGACGCAGGCGACGAGCCCGTCCTCGACCTCGACCTGCACGGGAACGAGATATTGGAAGACGACGCGCCGGGGCGGCGGGCTGGATTGCGACATGACGTAGCTCCTCGATTGGGGGAATCGGCGGAGCGGCCGAAGCCGCCCCGCCTGCACGATCATTCGGCCGCGACGAGGTGGCGTTCATCGTCTTCGCCGGCGGCCTCCTCGTCATCGCCCGCGAGGAAGTCAGGCAGCGCTGCGCTGTCATCCTCGCCGCTGGTCTGGGTTTCCGCCGTCGACGCCTCGACCTCGGTGACCACGCGAAGCGGTTCCGGCAGCCAGCCGGTGTCCGCCAGCAGGCGCTCGGCCTCCTTCGCCATGTCGCCCTTCTTCAGATGGTCGATGAGTTGCGCGGCCTGCTCGCCGGCGCCCTCGCGGACCGCCTGCAGGATGCGGGGCTTTGTCACCCGGTTCAGGTAGTTGCCGAAGGTCGGCCGCCAGCCGACCTCGACCAGATCGAGGCCTGTCGCCATCGTCAGGCGGTCGGCCTGCGAAAGCCTCATGTCGAGGGTATGCTGGGATACACCGCTGCCACTGTGCGGGTTCGGCCGCTCATAGAGCGCATTCACGCCGTAGCTGACGCAATGCGCGAGAAGAGCCATGCGGCTGGGCTCATCCAGGTCGGCGAGCCAGTCCCATAGGGCAGCATCGTCCTTCGGGATATCACCCGCCCAGGCGGCGTGGCGGTCCTGCACCGCACGGGCGGACGGGCTGTCCTTCAGCGCATCGTCCTGGGCCGGGAAGAAGACGTGCTTCACCCCGGCTTCCATGGCGCCCGTATACATGCGGGTCATGAAGGTGTCCGAGACGAGCTTGTGGAGGAGCGCCGTCATGGCGACGTGCGGGTTCTCCGCGACGGCGTTGCGCAGCGCGAGCGTGCGATAGGCCGTCAGCTCGATCACCAGACGCTCCGGCAGCGGCTTGATGACGCCGTCATCCTCGTCGTCCTCGGGCTCGGCAGGCTGGCCGCCGATGGTAATGACCGCCCTCTGCACCGACGGCTCGGCCGGATCGCCGTCGGCGTCCACGCCGGTCTCGACCTCGGGATCGATCGGCGCGTCATCCTCCGCCCGCACGTAGCCACGGTCGATGGCGACGCTGCCGTCATGGGCGATGCTGATGAAGACGCCCGCGCGAGGGATATCGTCCGCCTCGTAGCGCACCGGCCGGGTCTCGAAGGCGGCTAGTGCCGTCTCGATCTCGCCGAGGCGCTGGTCTACCTCGTCCGGCAGTTCGTCGGCGCCTTCATACTCGGCTTCGAGCTTCTGATACTCGGCATTGAGCGCCTCGATGGTCGCCTGCTCCTCGGCCGAAAGGTCGAGCGGCTCGCCCTGCAATTCCCGCAGGCCGCGCGTCGTGTCGTAGGGAAAGCTGACAGCGACCTCGATCCACTTCCAGCCTTCGCCGGCGATCGTCTCGGCAGTAGCCCTGAGCTTTTCGGCGACCAGGCGGTCGAGCAGCCTCGCGTCCTGCAGCCAGCCGCCATCATCGGACTGGAAGAGATCGCGCATGACGACGCCGCCCGCCGCCTCATAGGTCTCGATGCCCACGAAAACCGCGCGCTTGTCCGAGGCGCGGACGGTTGTCTCGGTCAGCATGCGCCGGATCTGATAAGGCTCCTTCGACCAGGCGTCCTTGATCGCGTCCCAGACCTGCTCCTGACGGGCGTGATCGCTCGACACTGTGAAGGCCATGAGTTGCTCCAGCGTCATGCCGTCTTCGGCATAAATCTCGAGCAGCGCGGGCGACGCCGAAGCGAGCCGCAGCCGCTGCTTGACGACCTGGGCCTGCACGAAGAAGGCTGCGGCGATCTCCCCCTCGGTCATGCCCTTGTCGCGCATGTCCTGGAAGGCGCGATACTGGTCGAGGGGATGGAGCGGCGCGCGCTCGATGTTCTCGGCGAGCGAGACTTCTTCCGCGAGGATCGCGCTGTCGCGCTCGCGCACTACGCACGGCACAGGCGACACCTTGGCGAGGCGCTTCTGCTTCACCAGCAGTTCCAGCGCCCGGAACCGGCGTCCGCCGGCCGGCACCTCGAACATGCCGGTCTCGTTGCCTTCGGCATCGACGACGGGGAAGACGCTGATACTCTGGATCAGGCCGCGCCGGGCGATCGAGGCCGCTAGGTCTTCGATCGAGACACCGGCCTTGATGCGTCGGACGTTCGACTGGCTCAGGACCAGCTTGTTGAAGGGGATGTCGCGCGAGGGCGATAGGACGATCTTTTGAGCTGCAACAGCCATCGGGATGTACTCCGCGACGGGCGGCCGAGAGCCTCTCTCTCGACCTCCAACCCGTCACGGAAACCCCGTCCTCCCTCTCACTCTATTTCTGGGTGCGCCCGGTGAGACGCCGGAAGGACAGCGGCGCGATCAAGGAATTTGGCAAGCCCCTCATCCTCAGGCGCATCTCGGTCGAACAGGATGTATTCCGCGCCGAGGCGCCGCGCGTATTCGGTGATCCTCACAAGATCGGCAGGGAGACTATCGCGGTCGCCTTCTCCGACCCAGATAAACCAGCCGTATGGCGTCGCCGCGACAAGCTCGTCGCCCTGAGCGGCGTGAACATTCAGATAGGTGCTCGACGCCTCCGACAGGTGAGCGGTCGAGCAATCGAAGAAGACCCGAAGCGGGTACGAGACCTTGCTCATGCCACCCTCCTTTCAAGCTCATCTGCGGTGACGACGTGGGCAGCGCCCTCAGGCGCATGGGCCAGCAGCCAGTCGGCCGCCTTGCTCGCCTGACTTGCGGCCCGAACGATGGCGCGGTTGTCCTCGCGCAGGACCTGCAGCCACGAGCCGATATAGTCGGCGTGGCGGACGGTGGGCACGATGCCGAGCGAAGCGCAGCAGAAGGCCGCGTTCATCTCGGCGACCAGTTCCTCGAATGCGTATTTCTTGGTGCCGAAGCCGCCGGTCAGGTCGCGGCCTACTCGGCTCGAGTGACCCGTCGCGTGTCCGAGTTCATGCAGGGCCGTGCGGTGCCAGTTGATCGGCTCGAAGTAGGCTTGTGGCGGAGGGACCTGCACATAGTCGAGCGCAGGCACGTAGAACGCCCGATCACCTGCGATGCGAAAGTCTATGCCTGAGGCGCGGATCAGCGCTTCGACCTGTGGTTCGATCATCCCTTGCGGCGGCGGGGGCG
Source organism: Sphingobium sp. (assembly GCA_035911355.1). GTDB lineage: Bacteria > Pseudomonadota > Alphaproteobacteria > Sphingomonadales > Sphingomonadaceae > Sphingobium. The sequence continues at coordinate 20,312 of JAMHVU010000073.1, read as the reverse complement.
CATCGATCGCGACGTCTTCCGGCAGTCCTTCGCACTGGGCTGCGTTGAACACGGTGAAGCGCTTAAGGAACGGGATCGCCTGCGCGTCGTCACCGCTCTCGCGGGCGCGGCGCTTTTCGTCCTCCGGCGTGAAGCGGTCCGCATAGACGACGGTCGTGCCGCGCGCGCCCTTGCGGACATTGCCGCCAAGCGACAGTGCTTGACGGAAGGTGAGCCAGCTCTGGCCCGGAAAGCCGTGTTCGACCACGGCGCCCCAAAGGATCAGGATATTGATCCCCGAATAGTGCCGGCCGGTGGCGGCGTTTCTCGGCATGGCAAGCGGGGCCTTTGCGGCCGTCGTTCCCCACGGCTGGACCCAAGGCACGCGACCGGCCTCCAACTCGGCGACGATCTTATCGGTGATCTCGTCGTAAAGGCTCGCCCGGTTCTGGCCTGGACGTGGCAAAGCAGTTCGTCTGGACATCGCGGATCTCCGCGACGGGCGCCGGAAGCCTCTCTCCCAGCTCTCAACCCGTCACGGCAATCCGGTCCGCACTCTCACTCTCGGGGGGGCGTTGCGGGGTCTCCCCCCAGAAGGGGTCGGCAGAGACCTTGGGCTCGGCCGTAGGGGAAAGCCTTCCCCCCTTGAAGGATAATGAAATGTTTATCGTGTTCAGAGGTCAGCCGTTAAGCGAACTCCGATTACCGTCAGCCTTGGCGAAGTGTGTTCCTGGGTGACCCGTCGTTGCTGCGCTTTCAAAACGAAATTCTACGGATGATCGCGAACGGTGAGCCGCTCTTCGACACGATGCGGCAACTTTGCTTGCGGGTCGAAAAGACATGGCCCGGTGTGCTCTGTTCGGTGTTCGCCATCGATCGAACGGGCATGATGCGGCCGTTAGCGGCACCGAGCTTCCCGGAGGCCTACAGCCAGGCGCATGACGGGGTTGCGATCGGCGCCGACACCGATGTACCCGGGAGAGCCGCGTCTTTACGCCAGCCAGTGCTCCTGGAGGATCTCGCGTCCGACCCTCGCGCCTCCCATAGTGCGGCGATCGTTCACGGGCTTGGTGTATCGGCGTGTTGGTCACTGCCTGTGCTTGGGGCGGCAGGCGACACGCTAGCGGTGATGAACCTCTATTTTCACGGTGCGCGTCAGGTCGCAGATGTCGAGCGAGAGGTGGCTGAAGCTTGCGTGGAACTCTGCGAGACGGCCTTCCGCAGACACGAGAGTACGCTCGATCGGGACCGTCGAGCGAATGTCGATGCACTGACGGGCTTGGCCAACAGGGCAGCCTATAACGGCGCGATGACTCAGCTTCGCTGCGACGATGTCGGGTCGTGGGCACTGTTCATCATCGACCTCGACAACCTCAAGATCGTCAACGACACGTTCGGCCATCTGGCGGGCGACGCTCTGATCCGTGCCGCGTCGGCGCGTATCGCTCGCGCGATGGCGCCGGACGTCACCTATCGGATAGGAGGCGACGAATTCGCGGTCATCCTCCAGCAGCCGGCAAATGTCGCCGACCTGAATGCTGCGGCCGAACGCGTCTTCGACGAGCTCGAGGTGGCGGCGGACTGCGACGGACACACCGTTGTACCTCGCGCGACCATCGGCGGCGCGACGTTGAGCAAGACCGAACGCACAGCGACGAGCGTCGGAGAAGCGGCCGACTTCGCGCTCTACCATGCGAAGGAGACGGGCCGTGGCGGCTTCGTTCGCTACTGGCCTGGCATCGGCTCACGGATTACGAGCCGGCGCGCCGCGATCCGGGATGTCTCGGAAGCCTCGGCCGAGGATCGTATCGAGGCGCACTACCAGCCGATCCTGAGGCTGGACACCGGCCTCATCGTGGGGCTCGAAGCCCTGTGCCGACTGCGATCGCGAAGCGGCGATCTTCTTCCTGCCGGCTCTTTCCACGAAGCAACGACTGACGCTCATGTCGCCTCCGAGTTGACGGCCCGCATGATGGCGATCGTCGCTGCCGACGTAGGTCATTGGCAAAACGCGGGACTGCTCGTCGAGCAGGTCAGCCTGAACGTGTCGACAGCGGATTTCTACACGGGCAGCCTCGCCAAGAAGGTCTCCGAGACCTTCTCCAAAGCCGGCATCGGGCTGAACAAGATCGTGTTGGAGATAAGCGAGGACGTCTATCTCGGGCGGAATGATCGCGTCGTAGCGCGGGAGATCGAGGTGTTGCGTGCGGCCGGGGTGCGCGTAGCCCTTGACGACTTCGGCACGGGCTACGCCTCGCTGACGCATCTGGTGAATGTGCCGGTCGATATCATCAAGATCGACAGGGCATTCGTCGCCCGGCTGTGGCCTGACGATCCGAGCACCATCATCGTGGAAGGGCTAATCGAGATCGCCCGCCGTCTCGGCGTGGCCGTGGTCGCGGTTGGCATTGAGACCGAGGTTCAGGCGAGTCAGCTTTGGGCGATGGGCTGTGCGCTTGGTCAGGGCTACGCATTCGCATACCCCGCCGATCACGATGCGACGAGCACTTTGCTCTACCGGCATGCAGCGTCCGGCGCCGGAACGTCTCCTCTCTATGCCAATCAAACATTGTCTCGTCCGAATGAGCGCGTTTCGAAGCGCCGTACTTCGGTGGCGTAAGAGGCGCGCCAGAAACACGTATTCCCGCAGAAGCGTAACTCCTGAAAAGAGGGTTGCGGCGAGCTCTCGCCGCCTTGGTCGATCGAAACGACACGTCTCTTGCAATACCGCCTCCGGCGTGCAATTTTGCACGATCAATGCAGGAGAGCGCGATGCCCGATGATCTTGCCCCACCCCTTCGCTACTTCAAGACCGGAGATCCCGTTCATGTCAGGGCTCAGCAGGTCTGGCTGATCCTGGTGTCTACGGTCATGTCGTCCACGCGCAATCCGCGTCGCCCGACCGTCATCACCTACGGCGATCTTGCCGAGGCCATGGGGATGGATCGCCGGGCCGGTATCACGCTCAATCGGCAACTTGGAGTGGTCGGCGACATTTGTGTGGCCAATGACCTGCCGGCACTGAACTGCATCGTCATCAATGATCGGCTCAACGCACCCGGAGATCATGTCGTCACGCGCCGCGGGCGGACGTGGCAGCAGGAACAAGCAGACGCCATGACGACTGACTGGTTTGCTGTAAGGGTGCCGACCACCGGGACCCTGCGTAAAATTCGCTCGGCGGCAGTGGCGGAATAGCGGATGAAGCTCTTCGCCACGAGAGTATGGGGTTTTGGCTTCGCGCGGCTGCCTCTTGCGACCTTCGGCGTCAAAGGCAATCTCGGGCGGCTGCTGACCCTAGCAAAGCGCGGCGACCGGCTGGTGTTCGTGGGAACACAGACGGAGCGGACCGCACCGGAGCATCAGGGCCGCATCCTGGGGATGGCTGAGATAGGATTCGAGCCCTTGCGCACGCTCGATCTCGTCGAGCGCGAGGCGCTTGATCCGAGGGACTTCGACGCTGCCGGCAACTTCAAGTTTCCGCATGCCGTCGCGACCACTCGCGTCTGGCAGTTCGAACCCGCGCCAGTCTTGACCCAGCTGTTGTCTCGACAACTGACGATGGTTGCAACCGCAGGCGTGGAGGAGATCGACGATCCAGCCGATGTCGCCGCTGCCCTCGCACTGAACGCCGTTGAGATCGATTTGCCCCCGCTGCCGGCCCTCGCACGGATGCGGCGCCTGAATGACGCGCTTAGGAACACCACCGGTCCGCGCCCCACCGATGCCAGCTATAACGTCGATCGCTCAGGCACGGACGGCGAGGCCTGGGCTTATGCATTGCAGTTTGGCAGCCGCAACGTTTGGAAGATCGGGTGGGCCGACGACATCGACGAACGCTGCGCCGCCGTAAATCAGCACATTCCCATTGAACTCGGCGGACTGGAGCAATGGACTGTGAAATTCCGACAGCGGATGAAGAACCGCGAAGCCGCCTACAAGATGGAGCAACGCGTCCTCACGTTGCTGGATGCGAAGCGCAAGGGCTTTGAGCGCGTGCATTGCGCCCAAGCCGATTTGCAATCGGTTTGGGCTCGCGCCTTTCTCGACATCGTCCAGGAGGACTGATGGATCTGTCCTACTGGATGCGGCAACGCACCGACATCATCCGGCTGTTCTATGACAAAGGCCGCGTGCCCTTCGAGCAGTTGAAGCGGGATATCGAGGAAGAGGTCCGGCCATGGGAGCCACCTTACTTCAATCCGGAAACCGACGACCCGGAGCCACCGTTCCTCGCCGAATGGATGCAGGCGGACCAAACTCGCGAACTGGTCGGGATGCTCGCGGTATCGCTGCTCGCCGATACGTTGAGCCTCTACTTCGCCGAGCTTGAGCGCGAGATCGGCATCGCCTTTGTTGACCCGAAAGAACGTGTAGCCTTGTTCAAACTAGGGAAGGTCGAGGCCTATCGCCAGATCATCGAGCATGTGATGGGCGAGACGTTCAGCATGTGCCCCGTCAGGTTCGACGTCATCGAACAGGTGATCCTGGCCCGTAACGACTTCGCCCATGGCCAGGATTTCGTCTCGTTCCAAACCACGCACAATGAACGAACGGTCGAGAAGCATCCGAACCCGTTCTTCACGAATCCCGCAGAGCCTGTCGACGAGGAGGACCTGGGGGGATGGCGACGCCTCACGATCGAAGTCAGTCGGGAAAAGCTGATGGCGGCCATCGACGAGGTGGAGAAGTTGGCTGACTGGGTGCATCGGAACGACGAAGCCGTATGGGAGTGGCGAGCTCGGACGGTGGCCGCGAAGGCCAGAGATTGACGACTCAGTGCCAAGTCTGCGCTCAACGAAAGTCTCTCGTCCTCACCTTGATCGTGTCCAGATGGAGGTCTGGGATGAAAATGTCGCGCGGCCGAACGGTCCGGGGCGGCAAGCCACGTGGATCGGGCGTCGGCGAGCCATGGTGAAACTCGTCGCCGCGACCATGCGGTAACGGGAAGGCGGTCTCTCGATCGCCGACGCTCGCCAGATCGGCGGAGAGGTCCGTGAGCCGCTGGGCGACGAGATGGACCACTTCACCCTCGCGCTGCACGCGACCGCGCACCGCGATCATACCCGCGGACAGGATCGTGCGACGGTTCTGCTCGAAGACCTTTGGCCAGATCACGAGGTTCGCAATGCCGCTTTCGTCTTCTAGCGTTATGAACATGACGCCCTTGGCAGACCCTGGCCGCTGTCGGACCAGCACGATGCCGGCCGCTTCGAGCCACCGGCCGTCACGCGCCTCCATAGCTTCGAGGCAGGTGACCATTCGGCGTCGCCGCAGGTCGTGCCTTAGGAAGGATACGGGGTGATCCCGTAGAGAGAGGCTGACGTGGCGGTAGTCTTCGACGACATCGCCACCGGCCGTCATGGGTCGGAGGACGATGGCCGGTTCGGCAATCTCGGGCACGATTTCCGTTTCGCGGGCCGAGGCCGCAGCAAAGAGCGGCAATGGCGCATCCCGAAGGGCTTTGATCGCCCAGAGCGCTTCCCGACGAGCAAGACCAAAGGGCGGCCGGAAACCGTCTGCCTCAGCGATGTGCGTCAACGCGCCCACGGGCACGCCAGCTCGGCGCCAGAGATCGTCCACCGACATGAAGGGATGTCCCGCCCGGGCAGCGACGATCGCCGCGCCATGGGCGTTCGCCAGACCCTTGACCATGCGCAGACCGAGCCGAACAGCAAATCGGCCGTCATCATCGATCGGCTCGAGCGTGCAGTCCCAACGGGACGCATTGGCGCACACCGGTCGCACCTCGATGCCATGATCTCGCGCATCACGCACGATCTGGGCCGGCGCGTAGAACCCCATGGGCTGGCTGTTCAGGAGCGCTGCGCAGAAAACGTCGGGGTGCCAGCACTTCAGCCAGGCCGACGCGTAGGCGATAAGCGCAAAAGAGGCTGCGTGGCTTTCCGGAAAGCCGTAAGAGCCGAAGCCTTCGAGTTGCTTGAAGGTCTGCTCGGCGAAGGCAGCGTCGTAGCCATTGGCCACCATGCCGGCGATCAGCTTGTCCCGGAAATGCGATACACCCCCGGTGAACTTGAAGGTCGCCATCGACTTGCGCAGCATGTCGGCTTCCCCGGGCGTGAACCCGGCGCATTCGATCGCGACGCGCATCGCCTGCTCCTGGAACAGGGGAACGCCGAGCGTCTTGCCCAGAACCTTCTCGAGCTCCGCCTTTGGATAGTGGACGGGCTCCAGCCCCTCGCGGCGCCGAAGATAAGGGTGAACCATGTCGCCTTGGATCGGCCCAGGCCGAACGATGGCGACCTGAACGACGAGGTCATAATAGGTCCGCGGTTTCAGGCGCGGCAGCATGGACATCTGCGCGCGGCTTTCGATCTGGAAGGTGCCGAGCGTATCGGCCCTCCGGATCATCGCATAGGTGCGTGGATCCTCCGCAGGGATGGTCGCCAGATCGAGGTTTACGCCCTTGTGCTCGGCGAGCAGATCGAGCCCCTTCTTAATGCAGGTCAACATGCCGAGCGCCAGGACGTCGACCTTCATGAACTTGAGAGCGTCGATATCGTCCTTGTCCCATTCGATGACCTGACGATCGACCATCGACGCGGGCTCGATCGGCACGAGATCGTCGAGGCGGTCATGGGTGAGCACGAAGCCGCCAGGGTGCTGGCTGAGGTGGCGCGGAGCGCCCATCAGTTGCCGGGCAAGATCGAGCGTCATCCGAAGGCGCCGGTCTGCGAGGTTGAGATTCAACTCCTCGACGTGGCGCTTCTCGACGCCTTCCTCTGACCACGCCCACACCTGCGACGACAGCGTGCCGATCAGGTCTTCGGGCAGTCCGAGCGCCTTGCCGACGTCCCGCAACGCACCCTTGGTGCGATACCGGATGACGGTCGAGCACAGCGCGGCATGCTCCCGGCCATAGGTCTCGAACACCCATTGCATGACGATTTCGCGCCGCTCATGTTCGAAATCGACGTCGATGTCGGGCGGCTCGCGCCGTTCCTCGGAGATGAAACGCTCGAACAGCAGGTCGTTGCGGCCAGGATCGATCGAAGTGATGCCAAGAACGTAACAGACGGCGGAGTTGGCGGCCGACCCACGACCCTGACACAGAATGTCCTTTGACCGCGCGAAGCGAACGATGGAGTTCACGGTCAGGAAATAAGGCGCGTAGTCCAGCTTCTCGATCAACCGCAACTCATGCTGGAGGGCGGCGGTCACGCTCTCGGGTACGCCCTCGGGATAGCGTTCAGTCGCGCCCTCCCAGGTGAGCTTCGCCAACGTCTGCTGGGGCGTGAGTGCGGGATCGTCGCGCTCTTCCGGATACTGGTAGGCAAGCTCGTCGAGGCTGAAGCGGCAGCGGTCCGCGATCTGCAGCGTCCGGGCAAGGGCCTCGGGATAGCGGCTGAACAGACGATGCATTTCGTCCGGCGGCTTGATGTAGCGATCGGCATGTCGCTCTCGCCGATCGCCAAGCGTATCGATCGTGACGTTGTGCCGGATGCATGTGACTACGTCCTGCAGGATCCGCCGGGCCGGCTCGTGGAAGAGGACGTCGTTCGTCACCACGGTGGGCACGCGCATCTGTGTGGCCATGTTCGAAAGCTCATGCAGTCGGAGCTGATCGTTTGGCCGGCGGCGCAAGGTGAGCGCGAGATAGGCTCTGTCGCCGAAAGCGTCCCGCAATCGCCGCAGCCGGAACTCGCACTCGTCATCCGCCAGGTCGGGTACGAGCGCGACGATCAGGCCGTCGCCGTAGGCGACAACATCAGGCCATTCGAGAATGCACTTGGCCTTGCCGCCTCGTTTCTTACCGAGGGATAGAAGCCGGCAAAGGCGCGAATAAGCGGATCGATCCGTTGGATAGACCAGCACGGATGTGCCATCGGCGAGGTCGAGCCGGCAACCGACAATCAGGCGAACGCCGGTCGTCTTGGCCGCTTCATGAGCACGGACGACGCCGGCGAGCGAATTCCGATCGACGATGGCGACGGCCTCGATCCCAGCCAAGGCCGCTTGCGCAAACAGTTCCTCGCAGGAGGACGCGCCGCGCAGGAAGCTGAAGTGTGAGGTGACCTGCAGTTCGACGTAGCGAGGTGAGCTCATCCGAAGACCCCGTGGATGAACCAGCGGTGCGACCCCGTCGCCGTGTCTTCGCCGTCACCGGCACGATAAAGCCAGTAGCGTTCGCCGGCGTCGTCCTCGACCCGAAAATAGTCTCGGACGGCGACCAATTCGGCGTCGCGTTTCCACCACTCTCCGAACACGCGCTCCGGTCCATCACCCCGGCGCAGTCGGCGACGCACGCCGCGCCAGGTGAATGAAACGGGCGGATGATCAGGCAAGAGCGCTACAGTCTCGACCTGCTCCGGATGGGCCAGCAGACGCGAGGGGCGCGGCCAATGGCCGGGCCATGCTGCGCCCGTATCGGCGGCCATCGCCGGAATGCGGCCAACGGAGCGTTCCGGAACGTCGCTCGCAACCGGCGCCAGCCGATAGAGCGCCTGCTCACCCACCCGGTTCATAAGCGTATCGATCAGGTCCGAGACGTCCGGCACACTCTCCTCGATCAACGAACTGACGGTCTGCCGACGCTCGATCGGCTCAGCGACGCTGGCCGCAAGCGTCATCACCTCGATCCCGAAGCCGGGCTCGATCGTCTCGATTTTGTCGCATAGGAGGCGCGTCAGGCGCTTTGCATCCCGGACCGGCGTCGCCATTCCAACCCGGACCGCCTGTGAGCGACTGTCGACACGGTGGCAGATGAGGTCGAGGCGTCGTGCGCCGAGACCAGCTGCCTCGAGGCGGTCGCATAGCTGATCGACGAGCTTGGCGATGTAGCGGGCGATGGTCTCCGCCGCGCCGATCGGTTCCGCGAACGACCGGCGCACTTCGATCAGGTCGGCGGGTCGAACCGGATCGATCGGCTCTGACAGGTCGCCAAGCGCTTGATCGATACGACGGCCGATCGATGGACCGAAGCGCAGGGTGAGCGGCGCGCGCGGCTGCGCGAGGATATCGCCGATGGTTTCGAAGCCGAGCGTCCGCAGCGCCGCGACGATCGAAGCGTCGATACGCAGCGCGGCCAGCGGAAGCGGTTCCAACAGCGATGCATCATGACGTTCAGGAGCGATCATCGTCGGGCGGGCTGCAAACCGGGCCAAGGCGTGGGCCGCGCCCCAACTGTCGGCGATCGCGCCGCGAGCGGCGATGCCGGACATGGCCAGCCTTCCGATCAGGCCCTCCAGCATGGCGGTTTCGCCGCCGTGAAGGTGATCGGCTCCGGTCGAGTCGATGATGATCCCGTCTGGAGAATCAGGGGCCACGACAGGCGCGTAGCGCAGGAGCCAGGTGGCTAGCCGGTCAAGTGCCTCCACATCGGCTGCCGGCTCGGCATCTTGCACGATGAGGTCTGGCACCAGAACCTGAGCCTTGGTCACAGGCATGCCGGGGCGAAGGCTGGCGGCCACTGCAGCGGCATTCGCCGCCAGCACCACCCGCCTGTTTCCTTCCCGGCCAATCAGGACGAGCGGCGCCTCAGCCGGAGGCGCCGCGTCGCCAGCCTTCCGCCGGAGCCGGTCGGTGGACCAACTCGGCAGGAAGAGCGAGACGACCCGTGTCATCGCACGCCTCCAACTCGAAATCTGCACTCTCGCCCGCGCGTGCGCGGATCAGTTCGACCAGCCAGCGGGCACGCCCTACGCCCGGAACAGGTAGGGGTGTCGATGGCACCATAGACACGCGCCAGCGTGTCATCGCGGCGGTGGGTTGGCCGAAATCAGTGGCCTCGGTCTGTCGTCGCCAACGCCGCAGCGCGATCCCGATCGATCCGCTTCCCTCGGCCGCCAACTGCAGGCGGCGCGAGGCTGTCATGGAAAGCCGCGCCACCTCACCGAGAACCGCCCCGAGGCCACCATGGCGCAGCCCTTCCTCCATGCAGGCCAGCACGGTCTTGTCATCACCGGCTTCGAGATAGATTACGCGATCGGACGCAAGACCTGCCTGAGCGATCGCCGGCGCGAACAGGTCCGGACGGGTGATACACCAGAGGATCTTGCCCTTGGTTCGAGCCGCGACGCCCGCGCTGAACAAGGCTGCTGCGGCGCCATCGACCGCGCCATTCCCACCGCCGGCGATCTCATGCAGCGCGCCGAGCGCCAACCCGCCACCCGGGAGTCGTGAGTCGACGTCGGCAATCCCAAACGGGAGAACCGATTTGGCACGCCGGCTTCTGCCTTCGATCTTCTCGATCTGCGCGCGCAAAGACTCTATGGCGGGCTCGGGCCGCACGCTCCCAGTTTACCTCCGGATAGGGGTTCGTCATCATGTTCCCTATTTGTTCTAGATTTCAGCTGCGAGAGTCAAGGTCGATTCTGCGCCGTCAAAGGACCAGCGGCGCACGCGCCTCAAGCTGTTGATAGCGGCCGTTCAGCCTTGTTTGGGCAAGGCGCCGTTAGCGTCGGCACGCGGCGTCATGGTGATGTTGCGCGGGTCGATGATGAGCTTTAGGTCGGCGGCGGCAGCCTGATCGAGCCCATATTCCTCGAGGTCGTCGACGACCGGGCGAACATCGAAAGCTTCAAACCGCGTTGAGCGATACCGCCATTCGACGTCGTCGGTCTCCTCGAAGAAGACCTTGGCGCTGAAGCTGATGCTCGTACCGGCGAATGACATGCTGTTGAAGTAGAGGCCTGCGGGTGGGGGCCCACTCTCCTCGACGTCGAGGCTTTGGAACTCGAATCGCGCGTCCGGGCGAGGATTGAGCAGGATGTCCACAACCATACGTGCGTCATTGGCCGCCCAGAACGCATCGAATTTGAAGCGCTCGGTCGAGCGCAGGCCGGCGTTGGTTAGCAAGCGCAGCCAACCATCCACGAAGGTCGAGATGAGTGGCACCTCGTCGAGATATGGGCCTGTGAGCGGTTCATTGACTGGGAAGGTAATCGGGGGGATCCGGCTGTTCCCAGAAATGGTTAGCGTCGATCGCTCGGATGCCATGAGCGTCAGGCCGCGCAGTAGTTCCGCCCACTCTTCGAGCGTGTATTCCAAATCGTCGATGGAGCCGACGCTTTCGAACCTGAGCGCGGGAGGGGTGAGCCGAATGATGAAGTCCCGGCTGCGGACGAGCAGTTCGGGTCCATGCGGTTCGAGGATCGGCGGACCGATGAACATCTCGCCATCGAACCGCGCCGCCTGCGCGAACCCGGGGCCTCGGATCGCGATCTCGCATGATCCGAGCGACGGCGGCGTCAGTCGAAGTTCCTCGATGTCGTCAAATAGCGTGCCTTGATACGGAAGGCGGATGCCGAAGCGGCTATCGTAGACACGCAAGCGGTGCGGTTTTAGGGGCGCAAGACCGAGCAGCAGGTTGGCGAAATGCTCCGGCCCCTCGATCTGGAGTAGCGCCTCGGCTTCGAACTGGCCGTTCTCATAGCCGAGTTCATCGAGCTGACGCTGCTTCTTCGCGGTATAGGCGCCTGGATCTTGTCCGCAGGCGGCCGACAAGGCCGACGAGAGGCCGGCGGCGGTCGGCTCGAAACGCTGTCCGACTTTCTCATAGTCATAGCTGATGTCGACATGATTGATGTCGTGCGCTTTTCGAGCCTCCGCCAATCGCAATCGCTTGAGCACCCGGGCGAGTTCGTTGCCGATGAGATGGACGAGGTAAGCCGACTGGATTTCACCATCGGCCCGCATTCGGAAGACGATGACCAGCGCCGGCCGAGGATCCTTGGCGAGGCGATCAATGGCGGACAGGCTGAGTCGGATGCGGTTTCCGGTGCGGCCGAGCGTCGACTTCAGTTGGACCCGGGCGGCATTGGTCTGGCGCCGATCGAGCGGTAGCGACGATTGTCCGCCTGATCCCATTGGGAACTCCACGATGAAGTCCCAGCCCATAATGTCGACGGTACTCTTGTTGCAGAAGAGCCCGGCGCGTTCGCAGAGCAGCTCAAAATGGCGCTCGCCGATGCGGCCGATCCGATCGGATTCCAGCTCGGGGTCATCGTCTTGTCCGCCGTCGGCGCCCTTCGTGGTCATGTGCGCGCCGGCATATGGGCGGCATCGAGCCGGCGGTGGATGAGCGACACGATTGTGAGCAGGTCTTCGGCATCTTCTTTGGACATAGCCCAATGGATGCGCGCCTCATGTGCAGTGGGGTTGCGGAACATGCCGAAGGTGCCACGGACCAGATTTGCGAACCCGCTTTGCTCACTCCGCTCGCTTGCGGTGGATAGCGGGTTGATCGCAAGCATCGGCGGACTCCCGGCAAGTGTCCGATCGACGAGCGTAGCGCCGTCATCGGAGAGCCCTGTCCGCGATCGCATCTTATCAGCGACGCTTTTGACCGCTTCTTGCACCGCATGAAAGTAATTGTCGGCGAGAAGCTCGGCGCGGCAGAATTTCAGGACGTCCGGGTGCACACCGCGACCTTCAAGGTCTGCTCGCAAGTCGCGCGCGCGCCGCTGAGCCTCAGGTAGGGTCTGGGCGACATCCGCCGATTTCAGCTCGCCGGACTCATCGACCACAAGTCCTGCGAATGCCAACGCTAGGTTTAGGCGAGCCCGCATAGGCTCATAGCGGTGCGGCTCGCGGCTGTAACGCGCCGGCTTCATGGCGAGCCGGATGAACTCAAGGATATTGGTGCGGTTGCGTTTGGTATTCTGGCATCCTGCGAAGGCGTTATAGATACGGACGCGCTTCGTCATAGGTCCCGGATCGGCAATCTTGCACGACCCAAGCAGGTGCTCGATCTCCGGCCCGGTCAGGCCTTCTGCAGTGTCGCCAAGCGCGCCGGCGATCGCTTCCAACTGATCTTGTGAAAAGAACGCCATATCGGGCTCACTGACCATAGGCGAGTCGCCGCAGGAAGGTCCTGGCGGTGACAAGAACGACATGCAGGCGGAAGGTGCTGTGGTCTTCATCCGAGAGGCCCGGATGCGAACCCTCCGTGTGGAGCATTTTGAAGAGGCCGTTGACGTAGTTCTTGCCGTCTTGGGTCCACTCGTTGCGATCCGTGGCAAGGAAGCCAATCTCAGCGAGCAAAGCGCGCCGGTTTTCTGAGCTGGGCCGTTGACCCGCTTCCTGTGGTCGCACGTTGCGCGCGATGTCGTCGAACAGACTTTCCAGGAAGGTCCGGAGCTGGCTGTTGCAAGCCGCCCAATCGCCGCGGGTATGCGCTTCGATCGCCTGTTCGAGATGACCGAGAGGAGTTGTGAAGCCGAATGACTTGAGAAGCTGATGCACCTCGTCGTCCGTTTGGGGGAGGTGGATGTCGCCGGGCAGCGCCGCGCGGATGGACGCGTTCGGCCCGTAGTCGTCCCACGTCAAAACATATCCATCACGCGCAAGGCCACGTGCGAAGGCCGTTTGCAGAGCGTGCGTAGCGTGTTGTTGCGCTAGCTGCGCGGCTTGCCGGATTACCGCCTCGCCAAGGGTCATGCTACCTTCGAGCGTGTCGAGCACGGCCTCGGCTCGTTGCACAACGATCCGGCCTAGCAAGGCGCACTTGTTGGCGACGCTGAGGGAGGTGCTGGTGGAAATCTCGTCCTCCAGGCCGAGGCGGAGGACCATCTGGTTGAACCGTGCCTGGCTGTGTTGCTCCAGCAACTCAACGGCGGCGATCAGCGTGGGTCGGGTGAACGGCACAGATCTCATGCTGGGGACGCGCTATGGGCACGATCGTGCTTCATGTCGCCCCTCGCTCAATAACGGAACCCAAGGAGGCTTCCGGTCGGATCAGTATCGGTGAGCCGGAGGCGGACGAGGCTCTCGTAGTCAAAGCCTGACGTAAAGTCGCCCACAGGAACCATGTCGGTGTTGAGTGTGCAGATGTACTGGAAGCCGTGTTTTGCAGCCATCGCGGCGGCAAGTTCCAAAGCATGGGCGCGCTGCCGCGGGTCAACACCGTCGAAAATTGTGCTGTCGTGGATCAGGAAGTCGATCCCGAGACCACGCTGGCGCGCGAACGAGATCAGCATGAGATCGTAGCAGAAGATTTTCATCTTGCTAATGCCCTCGCTTGGGCTGCCCGCGATCTCGACGTCGAATTTGTAGCCCGTGTCGTCGATATCGATGACCAGGCGGCCGGGCGACTTGTAGAGGCTCTCCGAGAATTCCGAGAAGAGGCTGAGCGCCCGGGACCACAGCGCACGCCGCTCTTCATAGTCGAGGGTTGTCGCGCGTTTCAGCTCGACGGTCTCGACCTTGATCGTGTCCGCCTTGGTGGTCATCTGACGAAGCTGAGTGATCCTGTTGGTCAATTCGTCGACCTTCAGCCGGGTGGCTGCATGCAACTCCTGTAACTGCGTCAGTTCCTCCAGCGCGCCTTGTCCCGCAAGCGCGCTGAGGTAGTTGGCACGGCGATCCGTCAGGTTCGCGATATCGGTCTCACGCTCGCTGACGGCAGCTTCCAGCGCGGCAATCTCGCCGGCGATGAACTCACGGCGATTGGCGATGATCTGGGCGTTGAATGCCCGCGCATCCGCCAGCGTCTTCTTGACGGCGCCAGGTAGGGCGATGCCCGCTTCGCCGTAAAGGGCTTCCAGACGGTCCTCGGTCGGAGCGTCTTCGCTCACCAACGAGTCACGGTAGCGATCGAGCCGGCGCTTATCCACGATATTGGCGTTGACCAGGCTATGGATTTCGCTGGTCAGAAGGTTCGCCTGAGTCTCGATTTCACGGTACTGCGGAAGAACGCGAAAATTCGACAGCGCCTCGCGTTCACGCTCAAGCTGGGTTGAAAGGCGCAGGCGCTCGGCTTCGAGCTCACCGAGCGAGGCCAGTTCGCCGTCGACGGCTCCGGTCTTGATCGCCTGTTTGAGCGCATCGAGCGCGTTCTTTTGATCTTTGAGCTGCTGCCAAGTCGCGGCCTTCTCCCAATTCAGGCCGAGAAGGAAAGCATTGTGGACCTGAATGTCCCAAGTCTTCTGATTGTCGAAATGCTTGAAGGGGATGTTGTAGGCGGCTGTCTGGTTGCGCACGAAGTAGGAAAGCAGCGACCGCGCCGAGGGCTTGTATCCGGATTCCGCCGACAGATCGCTAATACCGAATAGCGCCCAGGCAAGAACGGCTCGCCATTTCTTAGCGTCGAGACCCGGAACGCCTTCCTTGTTCGGCGTTGGCCGGACAGGCCAGTCGTCGGTGGCTCCTTCGATGGCGAAGAATCCGGGTGTATCGGTCGCTCGCGTCACAGCGACATCGCGGCCGGACAGGGAGAGTTCCAGCGTGAACGCCCAACCCTGCAAAGCCTCGATGCGAAGCCCTTTTCCGGGTGAGGTATTGCTGGCGAGGCAGAAATCGATGATCTCGATGAGCGTCGATTTGCCGAGAGCGTTCGTCGTGTCCTTATCACCGGCCGAGGTGGATCGGTCGGCCAGGATAAGATTGACACCCGGCTGAAGGAACGCGGTGTGAAAGCCTTTCTGGTTGGCGCGAACGGCTCTGATCATGAGGCGGTCCTGACGATAAGGCCGTCCCGGATCTCGATCGCACCGATCAGATAGAGGAGGTTCGATGCCAGCACGAACCGCTCGAAGTTCCCGACGTTCGGTTCCGTGCGCAGACGCTCCCACAGGCCCGAAACGGTCATGGGCATGCTGAGATGCGCGAGCAGCGTGGCGCCGACGCCGATCAGCGCCTCGTTCTGCGGGATATGTTTGGTCGGAAGAATCATTTCTCAAACACGTCGCAGATTTCGAAGAGATAGATGAGAACAGCGATGCCTGCGGTCTTATCGGCTTGTCGACGCAGACCGCGCTGGGCAAAGGCGCACATCAACTCGAAAAGCTCGTCGCCCTTATGGCCCTCTTTCCGGCGAGCATAATATTCTTCAAGGAAGCCGGCCTTCAGCCGCTCAGGAAAGTCAGGATCGAGTTGAGCTTCCGCTTCAACATACTCGGCAACGGTGGCGCGCGAGGTCAGTCCCGCGGCGATGATGTGACGAGATCCATTCGAGAGCGCGTTCTTTTTGATCTTCTCCTCCGGAGCGAGGAGATCGAAAGAGCCATTTGGGGCCGGCGCTTGGCTCGCAACCCAAGAGACGGCGTTCTGCAATTCGGGGAAGGCGACGTCAGCAAAGGCCTCTTCCATGGCTTGCCGGACCTGCTTTTCGTGGCTCTCCTTCAGTTGCAGAAGGGTCGCGGTCGGCCAATCGGCCTCGACCTTGTCGATGATCGTGTGGTGATCGGTGCATAGATAGATGAGGTTCCGGACGTTATCGCGCTCGTCATCGGTCATCGACGCGTCATAACGGGCAGCGGTCGGCTTCTCACCACGGATGTGCGCGGCCTCGCCGACATAGGTATCGTCTCCCACCTGGGCGTCGTAGGTGAGGTGCTTGCCGCAATTCGGAAATGCGCACACTCCGCCGCTCCGAAAGGCCAGAATAATTCTGGTCGGGTAACTAGCGCTCATAGCCTACGCCTGTCCGCGCGCGAACGTTGCCATGGTCTCGGTCAAAGGATCGAAGGGCGTTGATGAGCATTCCCCCGGGGCGAGTGCCTACTTAGCTGTTAATGACGTCTTGGAGTGCAGCAATTTTTTCTAGTATATCGTCAAATGACGGCGGTGTTTGGTCAAACATCATCGGCGCCATCGCCCGATAATCTGCTTTCAGGTCTTTCACGCGCGCGTCGGTCGGCGTCAGCCGGAGTGTGCCTGGCCGAGCCTTATCGTAGCTGGCCCAGTTCGAACGAAAGAAGGTGGTTTTGTGATGCGCGACCTGCGCCAGTAGATTGAAGTCGGCAACGGCGGCTTGGCCCTCATCCGTGTCGAGGAGCATGGCGAGGTCGTAGTAGTGCCGAGAGAAATACTGCGGCGTCGGTGACGCGGCGGGGCGATGCGCTTCCGCATGGAGAGCGGTTGCCTTTTCCCAGAAAGTCCGCCGCGCTGACAGCACCGTTACGCTGGTGTCGGCATCGGTGAAGAAGTCCGGATAGTCGTCGGCCGCGTAGGGGCGTATGACTTTTTCCTCGGTCGGCCAGGGATCGCCGCGCGCGCCGAGCTCGAATTTTACGCGCGGCGTGATGTAGGCCATGCCTTCGTATTCGGCGGCAGGGAGCGCGGTCGGATAGTGGAAGTTGACGGTCTGCGCGTCACCGGCGTCTATCTCTAGCGACCACTCGCTTTCGGTCGGCTCGCCGAGTTGGCCGACGATCGCGGCGCGAAGCGCTGGGAGAAGTTTCTCGGCGATGTGCTGCTCGACATCGCTGACCAGGTCGTCGATCAGCCGAGCCGCCTGCTTCTTGCTGATCCCCTCCTTATCGGGGTCGCGCTCGCCGGTGTATCCGAGTTCGGCACGGTCGAACGACAAGTCGATGTCCTCGGAGAACCGGCGAATACCGTTGAATGCCTTTGAGAGCGACGTGCCGCCCTTAAAAACGAGGGTTGCAGTGGTGCCCTTCGGTAGACCGAACAGGCGCTTCAGGCTCCAACATACCCAGAAGTCCTTTTCGATGATCGTATTGGCGACGCCCCGCCGGGCGCCGGTCTCCCCGAAGAGAGCTGCGCGATCGTCGGTGGGAAGGCGAGCGACATCATCCATCGATATCGGCCACCGCTGCGTGGGCAATCGAGACGAGCGTGGGCCGCATCCAGGCGGGCGCTTGAAGGGCGGTTGAGGCCAACGTCTTCTTGTCGTTGGCCGAAAGCCGGTGCGCCGCGACCTGCGCGACGTCAGCCGCCCGAACGGGGCCGACATGACGAAGCGCCTGAACCACCGTCCCGGCGGGGCTGCCCGGTGCGATCAGATGCTTGGGCGAGGCGTGGCGAAGGTCGACGATGCGCTTTCCCAGCACGACGCGCCGCGACGGGCCGTCGGTCAGATAAGTGCTTTGTGCCGGAACCTGGGTCGAAAGGCCGAGCGCGTTCGCTGCGCGCGCTCCGGCGATCTGCACCTGCGAGCCGGTCTCCCGCGCAAGAGCGTGGGCGACATCGTCCGGCGCGGGTGACAACGCCCCAAGTTTCGGGTGCAGCTTGGGAAAGTCGTAGAGCCCACGTGCAAGCCGCCGGAGCTGTCCGCCCTTCACCAATCGAGAAAGTGCCTGATCGACAGAGGAGCGGGCGGCAACTGTGAGGAAGTCGCTAGGCGTGAAAACGCTGCCACGTCCGCTAGCGCGGACGCGTTTCATGACCCGGTCGGGGACTGAGGCGTTTACCGTTTTCATGTGTCAGAAAATAAGGCAGGTTTTTCTGACATGCAAGGGGCGGCATTCCCCGTTCTAGAGTACGACTGCCACTTGCTACGCATTATGCCGCGGCGCGTTGCTCGTCATTTGCCGCGCCGGCGGCGTCCGGTGCAGCAGCCTGTTGCAAGAAGCGAGCGAGTGCTGCGCGGCGAGAATCCCGATCCACGGCATAGGCCGTCTGCTTGAATTCAATGCCGTCCAGGAGGCCCTGGATGTAGCCGGAGATGGTATCGGCGGCCATGATCAGTGCCGTGTCGAGCGTGTGAATGTAGTTGCTGGTGACGGAGCCCTTCGAATGACCAACCAAAGCAGCGATGGTGACCTCCGTGAAACCAAGATCATTTGCGATGCTGGCGAAGCTATGTCGCAGGACATGAGGCGTGATGTCGGCGAGCGGCGTATCGTCGAATATCTGCTCCCAATGGTTCGGCAAGCTTCCGAAAGCGTTATCACCTCCTTGTCCCGGGAAGACGTAGGTGCCTGCTCTCACTTTCCGGCGCTTCTCAAGATATTCCACGGCGGGCAGGCCGATTGGGCGGATCGACCTTCCCTCTTTGCTGTCCGTCAGTCGCAAGCAGCTTGAATCGGTATCAGCTTCTGCCCAAGTCAGAGTGACCATTTCGGTTCGGCGGCAGCCGGTCAGCGCAAGCTGGCGGATCAATTCGACCGAAACCTCATATTTCTCGTTTTCGGCCGCTTTAGCGAGCAACTGGCCAAGCACGCGATATTCGGCCTCGCTGAGCCTCCGAGCGCGGACGCTGTCCTTCGGTCGCCGCACACCGTGGGCAGGGTTCACTTCGATAATGCCAGCATCCACGGCGTAGGTGAGAATTCCGCCGAACAGGCCGATCGTACGGGTAGCCGTCCCTGCTCCGCCCTTGACGATCGATTTTCCTCGCAGCTTCTTCGTCTTGGCAACGAGGCGCGTCTTGCCCGCCATGATGTCCTTCATGGCCTTGTTGACTTCGGCCTTGGTCAGATCCTTCACCCGTCGGGAACCGAGCAAGGGGACGATGTGCCGGTGGATTCGGCCAATGTCCGAGGCGATCGTGCCTGGCTTCTTGGGGCGCCCGCCTTTTCCGAGAATGAGGCCGGCGTTCAGGTCGGCGAGGTAGAGGTCGCACAGCTCTTTGACCGTGATCGCCCTATTGTCGAGCTGCTTCTCTTCTGCAGGGTCTTCGCCTTTAGCGATACGTCCCAGTTGCACCTTCGCTTCCTGGCGGGCCCGCTCGGGAGTCCAGACGCCGTGCAGGCCAATCGTAAAGCGTCTCGATCGCTTACCGAGCCGATACTGAATGACGTAGCTGCGCTTGCCGGAGGCGAACACTCTGAGGCCGAAACCGGGCAGCTCGTCGTCCCAAATGACGTAATCTTTTTCGCGACTGTCTGCGGCGTCGACGACCCGTTTAGTGAGCTTAGGCATGGGCTTCCTCCGACCCTACCGTTTCCTCTCGCGTAAGCACCACGTAAGCACGCGGGCGAAAACTGTGGCGGGGAGAAGAGTAGCTTCGGCGGAGAAGGAATTCAAATTGTTTAGCGTTTACAGAGAGATAGGCGGGCATTGGCGGCTCCTTGCGCTTTTTGGCGGAGCTAGCCATATTCCCTCCGAAGGCGGAGGCCAGAGGTTCGAATCCTCTCGGGTGCGCCATTTCAGAACAGAACTATGAACGCCGAACGCCGCCGTTTCTACGCTGGAAGCGGCGACCAGCGTTCGCAGCAGTTCCGACTTCGATCCCATGATGCGAACCTCGTCGTCGGCGACCTCGACGCGCTGCGCCAGAGCGCGCAGATGGTCGCGTCGGTAGCCGCCATCATCGAGTCGTATCCGTTCGCGGGCTTTGCGGGCGAAGCCCTTGAGCATATCAGGGCTGACGCCCTGATTGCCTGAACTGTCGAGCGCGAGCTGGGTGCGCTCGGCGTCGGCGGCCGCCTGATCCCGCAACGCCTTTAGGCTCACCATGCGCTCTTTCGCCATGGCGTCGTCCTTGAGCTGCAGCCGGTTTAGTGGACACCTCGATAAGATCGTGTCCTGGAACCGGAGAGCAGAAAATGACAAGACGGACCTATAGCCGTGAGTTCAAAACCGAGGCGGTGAAGCTGATCACAGAACGTGGCGTTGGCGTTGCCCAGGCCAGTCGTGATCTGGACGTTGGGGAAAGCGTTCTGCGCCGCTGGGTGCGGGAGCAG
>JAMHVU010000072.1:0-1476 GCA_035911355.1 Sphingobium sp. | reverse complement strand
CGCGGTCGGCGGCCTCACCCGCCTGACGGATTCCGGCCTCTCCATCACCGAGTGGAAGCCCGTGACCGGCGCGCTGCCGCCGATGGACGAGGCGAGCTGGCAGGCGGAATTCGACAAGTACAAGGTCACGCCGCAGTCCGAGATCATGAATCCGGAGATGACCCTGCCGGAGTTCAAGTCGATCTACTGGTGGGAATGGGGTCATCGTCAGCTTGGAAGGCTGATAGGTGCCGTCTGGGCGCTTGGTTTCCTCTGGTTCCTCGCAAGGCGCCAGATCCCGCCGGGCTGGACGCCCCGGCTCCTCTTCGTGGGCGCGCTCGGCGGGCTACAGGGGGCGGTCGGCTGGTGGATGGTGGCTTCCGGGCTCACCGGGACGATGACCTCCGTCGCTTCCTACCGCCTCGCCATACATCTCGGCATCGCCTTCGTGATCCTCGGGGCGCTCGCCTGGTATGTCCTCGCGCTTCGCCGCTCCGAGGCGGAACTGCTGCAGGCGCGCCGCCAGCGGAGCACGGCGATGATCGCCTGGGGCAACGCGCTCATCGCGGTAGCCTTCCTCCAGATCATCCTCGGCGCGCTGGTGGCGGGGATCGACGCGGGGCGAAACTTCCCCGAATGGCCGCTGATGGCGGGGCAGGTGGTGCCGCCCGGCATGCTCGACCTCGAACCGCTCTGGAGAAACTTCCTCGAGAATCCGGCGACGACCCAGTTCATCCATCGCGGCGTCGGCTATCTGCTGCTCATCCTCGCCTTGGTCGCCTGGCTTCGGGCACGCAAGAGCGCGCTCGCCTCGATCCGCAAGGCCTTCGCGGCGCCCTTCCACATGGGGCTTCTCCAGGTCGCACTCGGGGTCGGCACCGTGCTGACGGCCGCGCAGCCGCATGTGGCGATCACGCATCAGGTGGGAGCTATCGTGCTTTTCGCGCTGATCGTGCGCGCCCGATTCATGGCGCTCTATCCAGCACAACAGAGGATAGCACGAGCGTAATACAGCGGGAGAGAAAACGTGAGCGACCCAGACAAGCCATATCTAATCTATGCATTTCTAACGGCACGGACACCGCAAGCAGTCTGCGATGATTGCCTTTCGGTCCAAAGCGCGGTGGAACCGCGCCAGCAAGTCAATCCCATTGTGCGAGCACTTGGTCTGACGACAGATTTCGAGCGTACAAAAGGCACATGCTCTATCTGCAACGGTACGAAGCTTGTTACCAGATCGCTGCGGCACCCGCGCAATATCAATAAACAATAAGGCTGTGCTTCAATCCATCACCTCCCTTGCGTTCCGCGCGATTCCCCGATAACAGCGCGCCTCCACCGGGTGGCCGGCCAATGGGGCTGCCGAGTCGCCCGCGAACTCCAAGGAGATGAAAATGCCCAAGATGAAGACCAAATCCGGCGCGAAGAAGCGCTTCAAGATGACGGCCTCCGGTCGCGTCGTCGCGGGCCAGGCGGGCAAGCGGCACGGCATGATCA
>JAMHVU010000071.1:0-122336 GCA_035911355.1 Sphingobium sp. | reverse complement strand
GCTTCCCGACGCGGCGGAATAAGCCTGATGATCCGGTGCGCGCCCCAGGGCGCGCACCGTCACCGCCTCGGCCCGGTCGGGCAGGGGCGGCTCATCCGTTTCAAGCAGCCTTGCGGCACCCGGGTATCGCCGCAATTGGTTGCTAAGCAGAGGGCCACTGGCCCACGAAGGAGATAGGCATGAACCAAGAGGTCATGAACCTTTTCAACCCGCAGGTGCCTGCGCAGACGTTCGACTCCATCCGTATTTCGATCGCGTCGCCGGAAAAGATCCTGTCCTGGTCGTATGGCGAGATCAAGAAGCCGGAAACGATCAACTACCGTACGTTCAAGCCGGAACGCGACGGCCTGTTCTGCGCGCGCATCTTTGGCCCGATCAAGGACTATGAGTGCCTGTGCGGCAAGTATAAGCGCATGAAGTACAAGGGCATTGTCTGCGAAAAATGCGGCGTGGAGGTGACCGTCTCCAAGGTCCGCCGCGAGCGTATGGGCCATATCGAGCTGGCCGCGCCGGTTGCCCATATCTGGTTCCTCAAGTCCCTGCCGTCGCGCATCGGCCTGCTGCTCGACATGCAGCTCAAGCAGCTTGAGCGCGTGCTCTACTTCGAAAGCTATATCGTCATCGAACCGGGCCTGACTCCGCTCGACCGCTATCAGCTCCTCACCGAGGACGAACTGATCGAAGCGCAGGACGAATATGGCGAGGACGCCTTCACCGCCGGCATCGGCGCGGAAGCGGTCAAGCAGATGCTGATCAGCCTCGACCTCGAGGGTGAGAAGCAGGCTCTGCTTGAGGAGCTGGCCACCACCAAATCTGAGCTGAAGCCCAAGAAGATCATCAAGCGCCTCAAGGTCGTGGAGAGCTTCCTTGAGTCGGGCAACCGCCCTGAGTGGATGATCCTTGATGTCGTGCCGGTCATTCCGCCCGAGCTGCGCCCGCTGGTGCCGCTGGATGGCGGCCGTTTCGCGACGTCCGATCTCAACGATCTCTATCGCCGCGTGATTAACCGTAACAACCGCCTCAAGCGCTTGATGGAACTGCGCGCGCCGGACATCATTGTCCGCAACGAGAAGCGCATGCTTCAGGAAGCGGTCGATGCGCTGTTCGACAATGGTCGTCGCGGCCGTGTCATCACCGGCGCCAACAAGCGTCCGCTCAAGTCGCTGTCCGACATGCTCAAGGGCAAGCAGGGCCGCTTCCGTCAGAACCTGCTCGGCAAGCGCGTCGACTATTCCGGCCGCTCGGTCATCGTGACCGGCCCGGAACTCAAGCTGCACCAGTGCGGCCTGCCCAAGAAGATGGCGCTCGAGCTGTTCAAGCCGTTCATCTACGCCCGTCTGGATGCCAAGGGTCTCTCCATGACCCTGAAGCAGGCCAAGAAATGGGTGGAGAAGGAGCGCAAGGAAGTCTGGGATATTCTCGATGAGGTGATCCGCGAGCATCCCGTACTGCTGAACCGGGCGCCGACGCTTCACCGCCTCGGCATCCAGGCATTTGAACCCGTGCTGATCGAAGGTAAGGCGATCCAGCTTCACCCGCTGGTCTGTTCAGCCTTCAATGCCGACTTTGACGGCGACCAGATGGCCGTGCACGTCCCGCTGAGCCTTGAGGCCCAGCTGGAAGCGCGCGTGCTAATGATGTCCACCAACAACATCCTCTCGCCGGCCAACGGCAAGCCGATCATCGTGCCCTCGCAGGACATGGTGCTGGGTATTTACTATCTCTCCATGGAGCGCGAAGGCGAGCCGGGCCAGGGCATGCTGCTGGCTGATATGGCGGAGGTGCATCAGGCGCTCAACGCCAAGGCGGTGACGCTGCACAGCAAGATCGTCAGCCGCGTGCCGCAAACGGACGAGAACGGCCAGAGCTATATGAAGCGGGTGGAAACCACGCCGGGTCGTATGCTCATCGGCGAATGCCTGCCACAGAGCCACAAGGTGCCCTTCGAGATCGTCAACCGCCTTCTGACCAAGAAGGACATTGGTGACGTTATCGATCAGGTCTACCGCCACACCGGCCAGAAGGACACGGTGCTGTTCGCCGACGCCATCATGGCGCTGGGCTTCCGCCACGCGTTCCAGGCCGGCATCAGCTTCGGCAAGGACGACATGGTCATCCCCGACAGCAAGGAACAGCTGGTCGAGGAAACCCGCACCCTCGTGCGCGACTATGAGCAGCAGTATCAGGACGGCCTGATCACGCAGCAGGAAAAGTACAACAAGGTCATCGACATCTGGAACCGCTGCGGTGACCAGGTGGCCGCGGCCATGATGGACGAGATCCGCGCCGAGCGTAAGGACGAGGATACCGGCCGTCTCAAGCCGATCAACTCGATCTATATGATGTCGCACTCGGGTGCCCGTGGCTCCCCGGCACAGATGAAGCAGCTCGCCGGCATGCGCGGCCTGATGGCCAAGCCGTCGGGTGAAATCATCGAGACGCCGATCATCTCGAACTTCAAGGAAGGCCTCACCGTTCTCGAGTATTTCAACTCGACCCACGGTGCCCGTAAGGGTCTGGCCGACACTGCGCTCAAGACGGCGAACTCGGGCTACCTCACCCGCCGTCTGGTCGACGTGTCGCAGGACTGCGTCATCGTTGAGACGGACTGCGGCACCAGCAAGGCGCTGGAGATGAAGGCCATCGTTCAGGGCGGCTCGACCATCGCGTCACTCGGTGAGCGCATTCTTGGGCGCACGCTGGCGCAGGATATCGTCGACAGCAAGGATGGCACCGTCATCGTCGCTGAAGGCGAGCTGCTCGACGAAGCCATGGTCGCCAAGATCGAGGCGATCGGCGTGCAGGCGGCCAAGATCCGCAGCCCGCTGATCTGCGAGGCCACCATGGGCGTCTGCGCCAAGTGCTACGGCCGTGATCTTGCCCGTGGTACGCCGGTCAACATCGGTGAAGCTGTCGGCGTTATCGCCGCGCAGTCCATCGGTGAGCCGGGCACGCAGCTCACCATGCGGACCTTCCACATCGGCGGCGCCGCCCAGCTTAACGAAACCTCGAACCTCGAAGCCGTGAGTGATGGCACGCTGGAACTGCGTGACATGCCGACGATCACGGACAAAAATGGCCGCCGCCTCAGCCTCGCCCGCAATGGCGAGCTGGCGATCATCGATACCGAAGGTCGTGAGCGGGCCGTCCATCGTCTGCCTTATGGCGCGGCGATCCTCTTTGCCAACGGCGCGTCCGTGAAGCAGGGCGATCGTATCGCCGAATGGGATCCCTTCACCATGCCGGTCATCACCGAGAAGCCGGGTATTGTGAAGTATCAAGATCTGATCGACGGCAAGACGCTCACCGAGCAGGCCGACGAAGCGACCGGCATCTCCCAGCGGGTGGTGACGGAGCATCGCGGCGCCTCCCGTACCAAGGAGGATTTGCGTCCACGCCTCACCCTGCTCGACGACTCGTCGGGCGAGGCCGGGCGCTACATGCTTGCCGTGGGCGCCATGCTCTCGGTCGAGGATGGCGCGCAGGTGCAGGCTGGCGACGTGCTGGCGCGTGTTTCCCGCGAGGCGGCCAAGACGCGCGACATCACCGGCGGTCTGCCGCGCGTTGCCGAGCTGTTCGAGGCCCGCAAGCCCAAGGACAATGCGATCATTGCCAAGGTTTCGGGCCGCGTTCAGTTCCTCAAGGACTATAAGGCCAAGCGCAAGATCGCCATTCTTCCCGAGGATGGCAGCGAGCCGGTCGAGTATCTGATCCCCAAGAGCAAGGTCATCGACGTTCAGGAAGGCGACTATGTGAAGCGCGGCGACAACCTGATCGGTGGTTCGCCTGATCCGCATGACATTCTGGAAGTGCTCGGCATCGAGCCGCTGGCCGAATATCTCGTCAGCGAAATTCAGGAGGTCTATCGCTTGCAGGGCGTGAAGATCAACGACAAGCACATCGAGGTGATCGTTCGCCAGATGCTGCAGAAGGTTGAGATCACCGACGGCGGCGACACCACTCTGCTCGCGGGCGAACAGGTCGATCGCGAAGAGATGGACGAGATCAACGCCAAGCTCACGCCGGGGCAGCAGCCCGCTTTCGGCAAGCCCGTGTTGCTCGGCATCACCAAGGCGAGCCTGCAGACGCGCAGCTTCATCTCCGCCGCATCCTTCCAGGAGACGACCCGCGTCCTCACCGAGGCGGCCGTCCAGGGCAAGAAGGATACGCTGATCGGTCTCAAGGAGAATGTCATCGTCGGCCGCCTGATCCCGGCAGGCACCGGCTCCTCCATGAGCCGGATGCGGATCGCCGCCAACAGCCGCGATGCGGCGCTGCGCTCGGCAATGCGGGCCGCGAACGAAGCTCACCTCGTCGCGCCGCAGACCGCGGCAGAAGAGCATGCGGCGGAACTGCGTCAGCCGGTGGAAGCGACGATCGGCGATGATCCGCTCGGCGCCGTGCAGGGTAGTGACTTCACCACGGAGGATCTGGGCTAAACGCTCCGATCTCCCCTTGGAGATTAAACAAGAAGTTGGAGGCCCCGACGGAGAGATCCGGCGGGGCCTTCGCCTTTCTTACTCGTGCTGCGGCGCCCTCACCCGTCACCCGGCGCTGTCTGCGGTTACGACCCCAAAACAAGGTCAATTCCAGCCTTCAGGTAGCAGAAAATCCGGCAGGCGGCAGTCGCGACCGTCCGGGTACAGAGAAAGCTTAGGATAGCCTCGCGCGTACTATGCGTTGCTGCAAACTGGCCTTCATGGCATCGATCTCCCCAGCGACAGCCGGACCGCGATAGACCAATGAGGTCTCGTGCCGTGCATAAGAGCCGCTGCGCGCGGCGCTGAGCCAGTTGAACGAACCGGCGCAAAACAGGTCGTCATCCGCCATCACGATCTTGCTGTGCACATCCTGCTCATCGATCACCGTCACGCCGATGTCCTGCAATGTGGCACGCGCCCTCTCTGCATCATCATGACCGCCATTGTCGCGCGCTACGCGCTGTTCGTTGAGGCCGTCATCGGTATAGACCGTCAGATCAATGCCTGCGGTGACAGCGGCCGAAAACATGGGCACCAGCCCGCTCTCGTCCAAAGCGCGCTGCGTCAGCCATGGCGTCACGACGTGCACCTCCCGCCGGCAATTCTCCAATACATAACGCAGGAAGTTGTCATGCTCGGGAGCATCGCGCAGATAGTCCACCCGTCCATGATGGATCAGGTCGCGGCGCGGCGCCTGAACAAAGGCAAGGGCATTATCGGGGTTGCCGAACAGACGCACGGCAAGCTGGCCACGTGGACTGCCGCGCGGCGCTGCCGAAAAACAGTCCATATCGCCAAAGACAAGGAAGCTGTTCATCGCACGGGACACCGCCACGTTGAGCATGTTCTTTCCACGATCGATAAAATTGCCGTCCACATGCTTCGAATAGGTCGGCGAGAACAGCATCACCGGACGCTGGCCGCCCTGAAAGCTATGAACACTGCCGACGAGGACCCCCTTCTCACCCGTCGCCTCTATTCCAGCCAAGTTCAGCGCATCGCGTATCGCTTCCGCCTGTGACGCAAACGGCGTGGCCACGCCCAGAATTTGCCCGAGAGCACAGCCGGGGTAGCGCTGCTCCAGCTCTGCTTTCCTGTCCGCGATCCAGGCTGCGATGGTCTCTGCCTCGGCAATGTTGCGACGGCTTCCACCCGGGAGCTGTTCGCACTGGCCGTCGATATGCAGATAGCCCAGCGCGGGCAATCCGTCCGCATTCTCGAAATTTGCCTTGAGGCCCCGCATCGGTTGCAACTTGCCGCGATAGCTAAGGTCATTGCAGTAGCTGATAATCTCATCGAAGCAGCGCAGATGCTCGGTGAGCATCAGGCCACGCGAAAGCTCCGTATCCTGATGATAGCGCGAGATATGCTGCGCGACACGCATCACGCTACCATTTGACGCCGCGCGCCCGGTTGCAGCGAACGCGATAGCCGCATTATCCCCCACCAGAAGTCCCGCGTCGTGCTGATTGCCGACATCCACGCTGGCGGGCACATTCCAGATCGGCTCGATCTGCTCCGTATCACCAATCACCAGAGCCCGGCGCGCCAGGGCGAAAGCAGCCCCACCAACCTCCGGGGGGGCCTGTCCGGCTTCATCGACGATCAGGAGATCGATCAGGTCATAGAGATAATCGTCTATGTACCTGCTGTCATCGCGGCGGCGGGTGAGGAAGCGCTCCGGCAACGCATAGAAGGTGGAAACCGCGCACGGCGTAAGCATCATACGCCGCCGCCACCGGGGCAGAACAGTCGCTCGTCCCGTTCGACGCTTCTCGGCCGAAAGATCCTCAATCGCGGCCATGTCCAGCAGCCAGCGACCTTCCCAATAATGCGTGGTGGTGAGAAAAATCGGAAAGCGGAGCCGCCGATCCACGACCGGATCGCACATGTCCAGTGTGGTTTCCCCGGCATCTGCCGCGTCTATGCCCAATGCTCGCAGACGATCACACCAATGATCCATGCAGGTCCGTTCGGCAGCGAGCAATGCCTCCGCTTCCTCAAGACTGGCCCGAGATGCGGCAAGGCGACCTCGTGCATCCCCGACAATCTGTGCAATCGCCCGACCGACATCGCGCACATGCCGCCAGCCGGGCATGTCCCCCTGCCAATGCGGGCGTAGCGCAGCCCGTGCGCTGGCAAGGCGCTTTCCGGCAACGGACGGCAGCCAGCCAAAAAGAACCAGCAACAAAGCTTCCGAAGCCTGATGCTGATCCCAGACCTCCTGCAATGCCTGCGCGCGATGGCCGGCGATCTCCGCCAGCTCAACTGCTTCACGCCGCTTCTCGCATACACCGGCGGCATCATCACCGAGAATGGCGCGGATGCGCTCTCGGCTTGCAACGAGCGCTTTCCAGGAGGATTGAATTTGCGCAAGCTCATCAGCCTGTTGCCGAAGCCTCTGGTGCAGCAGGGCTATCGCATTCTCGACAGACAGCGTCCCGGCATTTGGAAACGCCACGGCCGCTGCACTCAGAAAGGCATGGTGCGCGCGCGCAAGATAATCGGCATCCTCGACATGATCGAAAAACACCTGTGTCAGATAACCCTCGGGTGCCTTCCGGCTACGCGCCGGGAAATAGCTGCCGAAGCTCCCGATATCCGGCAGCCAGCGGCCGGCAAACGGGCCATCTCCTTTGGCGAAACCAGCGCCAAAAGCGTCCACAATGTTGGTGACCGCCTGATTGTTGGTCGACGCGGCAATCACGATCGGCGGATCGCCTTTCTCCAGCGCTGCTTTTGCCCAGAGAGAGGCGATAACGGAAAGGAGCAAGGTCGTCTTTCCGGTGCCGGGCGGCCCATTGACGGCGAGAACCTCGCCATGGTCCATCGCGAGGACATGGCAGAGCGCCTTTCGTTGGGCCTCCGCCAATGCGTAACTGGGGCTTGAGTGGCCCAGCCTTTCAGCGAAGCTGCTATGGGACCGCAGACAGGGAACAGGCGCGGTCAATCGCCCGGATGCGAATATATTGAACAGCGGAGCGTCCGGCTGCGCTTTCTCCAAATGGTCATACAGCGCACTGATCGTTCGACTGCTACCCTGCTTCGCGTGCGCCTCAATCAGGCCTTCATCCGCACGCGCAAACCGATCATCTCCCGCAAGCTGCGGAAACACCGCCTGCTCAAGCCGGATGCACTCATCCCGATAGCGTTCCCAGCCATCCGCTTCTCCCGGCACCTTAGCGGAAGTCGGAGAGCATGTGAGATAATCATCCAGTGCCGCAACCGTACCAATGGTGCATGCGTCGCGATCCAGCGGCTCCAGCAAATCCCGTGGCACTACAGTGTTGGTGGGCAGACCAAGCCGTCCGTCACGAAAAACGGTGAGCCGGCTCGCAATCGGCGTCAGGACTTCAGGCAAGGACGACCGCATTTGCCCGTGCAGGGCGCGCACGCGATAGACGAAGGGGCGCAGCAGGATCGGCCGACTCTCTGCATCCTTATATTCGCCGCCGAACAATGCCGCTATCGCGTTCCGTCCGACACGCCCTGCCCGCAGTTCCGCGCCCGAGACTGTGATGAACGCCGCCACATCCCGATTGCTGAATGCACCCTGGCCGAGTTCGGCATCGGCGAGCGAATTTCTCCAGTAGCGTGCACAGATCAGAGCTTGTTGAATCACGCCGACCTTGCAGCATCAACGGCCGGAATGTGCAAGGCGGGGCGGCGGAGAATCGCGCAGAAACGAAGAAACCATCATCTCATGTCCCGGCTGGCACGTCGCACCGGCGCTGCCATTCTATCAAGCCCGTGATCGGATAAAGCATCGCGCAGGGTGCTCCGCATGCTATGCTGGAATCAGCCTGAGGGGAGGAATCCGCGCGATGAAACATGACATGGCTATCTGGAAGGATGGACCTGATCTCCTCATAGCGCACGAGATCATGGCCATAGCCGTCGAGCAAGCTACCTCATGGTAAGGCTTGGCCCGCTCAAACTCAAAGCGCAGATCTTCTGTGGCGAAGAACCCGCGATAGGCCCCGGAAAGGCCGATCTGCTTGAGGCGATTGAAAAGACTGGTTCAATCTCGGCAGCAGGTCGGGCTATGGGCCTAAGCTATCGTCGTGCATGGCTGCTGGTCGACAGCATGAACCACTGCTGGACCGAGAGGCTCGTGGAGACGACAGCGGGCGGTGGCGCAACCAAGGGTGCCCGTCTCACGGCCTCCGGTCGGCTGGTGCTTGATGGCTATCGGGAACTGGAGCGCCAGCTTGCCAGCGCGGCCGCGCAAGGCAGCCTGGACATGCTCACGACCATGCTGCTGGACAAGCCCCGGCCAAGGATGGCACCGCCTGCGCCATCCGCTTGACCGGCCGGAACAGAGCCGACCGATTTCGCCGCCCATCAAGCACAGACTCTGGCTTCTGAGCCCGGCCTATGGGCATGCGCCAGATCAGGCTTTTTTGAGAACCGGCTGTCCCGTCAAGGCAAGCGCGCCACCATCAGTGGCAAGCTCGGCGTCCCGTTTCCCGCGATCTGCAACGTGTAGCGACCCGGCGTCAGCGGAAAATCCACCATCTTGCGGATGCCCGTGCATTCCGGGCCATGCCCGTGCGCTATGGAGGCAATCGCCTTTTCTCCCGCCAGAAGATCCACCCACGCGCCGGCACCAAGCGCGACACGATAAGTCCCCGCCCGCTCGACCACGAAGCTGAACATACCACCATAACTCACGGACCCACCGGGCTTTTCGGGGCGAACAATAAAGCGAACCTCACCCGTCGGTCGGAGACCGGCATCAATCGCGGTGCCTACGGCAAGGCCCGCATCGCGAAGAGTAGAGGCCTCGTCCGCCGCCTGAGCAGACTGGCGGGATCGCCAGTTTTCCAGACTCTGCGGCAAAATGCCGGTCTCCGCGGAGCATTCATGCCCTTCATGCTGGGCTACGGCACTTGAGGCAGGCGCCATGACAAGCAAGCCGCTCAGTATCGCTGACAGCCTCATGTGCATCCGACTTTCCCCTTCCGGCAAGTAATATATATCACCATATATAGCGAATCGACCGAGCACAATGCCGGCGCGCTACGACAGGGGGACTCTGATGCGAATTGCGATCATACTGACCATGCCTTTGGCGCT
Organism: Sphingobium sp.; assembly: GCA_035911355.1. GTDB lineage: Bacteria > Pseudomonadota > Alphaproteobacteria > Sphingomonadales > Sphingomonadaceae > Sphingobium. Next base: position 112,776 of record JAMHVU010000071.1, on the reverse strand, counting down.
TACCATCGGCGCCCAAATGGCAAATGCATCCGAACCTGAGAACGCTCCTGCCTTCACGCTTGGGCAGATCATTGTTACCGCCGCTCCCCCGGAGGGCATCTCCATCGGTCAATCAACGCTGTCGTCGGAGGCGATCTACGCCTTTAATCGCAACACGCTGGACGATGCGATCGGTTTGATACCCGGCGTCTCATTCGCCAATAGCGGCGGGTCGCGCAATGAGCGGCTGATCTTCGTACGCGGTTTCGACCGCTTTCAGGTTCCCCTCTCGCTCGATGGCATCCGCGTCTATCTGCCCGCCGACAACCGGCTGGATTATGGCCGCTTTCTCACCCCCGATATCGCCGAAATACAAGTCGCCAAAGGCTATGCCTCCGTGCTGGACGGACCGGGCGCAATGGGTGGCGCAATCAACCTCGTCACCCGCAAGCCGACCAAGACGATCGAAGCGGAGGCGCGCGGCACTCTAAGCCTCGATAGGGATGCCGACTATGCGGGTTACACGATCTTCGGCTTGCTCGGCACGCGGCAGGAGCGCTGGTATGCGCTAGGCTCCTACACCCGGAATTATCAGGACCATTGGGACCTGGCGGGCGGATATACGCCGACAGCCGGATCGGCCGAGCAAGGCGGCGCGCGCGATTTCTCGCGGACACGCGACTGGCGGATGAACGCAAAATTCGGTTTCACGCCTAATGAAACGGACGAATATTCGATCAGCTACACGCGGCAGGAGGGCGCGAAAAATGCACCGCTGCACGTAACGGATGCCGTCAGCGCCCAGCGCAACTGGAGCTGGCCCTACTGGAATATCGAGAGCATCTACTTCCTCTCGACAACCGCGCTGAGCAACCGTGCGACCCTCAAGACGCGTGCTTATGCCAATAGTTTCGACAATCTGCTGCGCGCGTTCGACAACCGCAGCCAGACGACCCAGACTTTGGGTCGCGCGTTCAACAGCTACTATGCCGACAAGGCGTGGGGGGGATCGGCCCAGCTCGACATCGACCTGACCGGGAATAATAGGTTCAGCCTGTCAGCCTTTTATCGGCGCGACAAGCATGTCGAATGGCAGCAGAGCTTCCCGTCCGGCACTACGGAACCGCGCCAGACCAACATTGAGGACACATACAGCGTCGCGGCGGAGAACCGCCTGACCCTTTCCCCTGCCCTCTCCCTCACCGCAGGCGTGAGCTTCGACTGGCGCGACCTGAAGAGTGCCGAGGAATATGGCACGCCACCGGGCGGCGGGGCCTCCCGGATTTTCAGTTATCCGCTTCGCAACGCAGCCGCCTTCAACGCGCAGGGCCAACTCGTCTGGTCTCCCGATCCAAACACCAGCCTGCACGCCAGCATCTCATCCCGCGCGCGGTTCCCAACTATTTTTGAACGGTTCAGCACGCAATTCGGCACCGCCGCCTCCAATCCCGCGTTGAAAGCCGAACGCGCGGTCAATTACGAGCTTGGCGGCTCCCGCCGGATCGGGATCCTGCGCCTGGAAGGCGCGCTCTTCTACAGCGATATCAGCGATGCAATCGTCGCCGTCCGGCCAGCGGGCTTTCCGGCCAACTCCACCCAGCGCCAGAACCTTGGCAACGCCGACTATTATGGGGCGGAACTCGGGCTGACCGCGCAGATCGACCACAGTCTCGAACTCGGCGCGAACTACAGCTACACTCATCGCTCGTTCAACATCGGTACGCCAGCAGCAGGCACCACCGTTCCCATTTTCAGGCTCACCGATGTCCCGACGCACAAGGGCTTTGCCTATGCGTCCTGGGCACCGGCTGGTGGTCTCCGCATCGTGCCCAGCGTTGACATCGCTTCAGACCGGATGACGCTGACGACCGCGTCGACACCCGTATATTATCGCACTGGCAGCTATGTCCTCGCCAACCTCACGATCAATTATACAGTCCGTGATGGCGTGGAGATCGGCGTGGGCGCACGCAATCTCTTTGATGACAATTATGTGCTGACCGACGGCTTCCCCGAGCGGGGCCGCAGCTTCTCCGCCACCGTAAGAGCGCGATATTGAGGGAGCGCCGCGCGCAGCCCCTGCCACAGGACTGCGCGCGACCCATAAACTCATGCCGTCAGCACGGTCGGTTCAGAGCCCCTGCCCGACCGTCGACCATAGCGGGCATAGAGTGTTGGCAGCACGAACAGGGTCAGCAACGTTGCGGAAACGAGCCCGCCAATGACCACGGTGGCAAGCGGCTTTTGCACCTCCGCGCCCGATCCGGTGGACAGCGCCATGGGCACAAAACCCAGGCTCGCCACAAGCGCGGTCATGACGACCGGGCGCAGCCGCATCATCGCGCCCTCATGCGCTGCTTTCGCGCGGCTCATGCCGGCATCCATCAGCCCCTGAATGGATGTGACCATGACGAGCCCGTTCAACACCGCAATGCCGGAAAGAGCGATGAAGCCCACCGCAGCCGAGATTGAGAACGGCATGCCCCGCAAGGCCAGCGCCAGCACGCCGCCGACAAGCGCGAGCGGAACCCCCGTGAACACGATGGCGGCATCCCGCACGCTCCCCAGCGCGCCGTAGAGCAGCAACAGGATGAGCGCGAAGCAGGCAGGGACCACAAGCAGGAGCCGCTCGCTGGCGGACCGCAAATTCTCGAACTGCCCGCCCCAATCGAGATATTGCCCGCTTGCGAGCCGCACCTCACTGTCTATCGCGGCCTTGGCGTCGGCCACGACACTGGCGACATCCCGCCCGCGCACATTGGCCTGCACCACGACCCGGCGCTTGCCATTTTCCCGGCTAATCTGGTTCGGCCCATCCGTGACGCCGATGGCCGCGACGCTTTCCAGAGGCACGAACCCGCCCCCCGGCAGCGGAACCGGCACCTGCCCCAATGCCTGAAGATCAGCGCGCGCCGCATCCGACAGGCGGATCGTCACGGCAAAGCGCCGGTCTCCCTCGAAGATCATCCCGGCATCACGTCCGCCGACGGCGGCGGACACGGTATCCTGAACCGTCTGCGCGGTGACACCGAGCCGCGCCATCATATCCCGCCGCGGCCGGATATCCAGCATCGGCAGCCCCTCGGTCTGCTCCACGCGAACATCCACGGCACCATCGGTCCGGCGCAGGATCGCGGCGATCCTGTCCGCCGTGGCATTCATCGCAGCAGGATCGTCACCGAACAGCTTGACGGCGACGTCACCGCGTACCCCCGCGATCAGCTCGTTGAAGCGCATCTGGATCGGCTGACTGATCTCGAAGGCCCCGCCGGGGATACCATCCAGCACCTCCTCCACCTTGGCGATCAGCGCCGCCCGGGGCAGGCGGCTGTCCGACCACGCATCTCTCGGCTTCATGATGATGAACGTGTCGGAAATATTCGGCGGCATTGGGTCCGCCGCAAGTTCGGCCGTCCCGGTCTTGGAAAAGACAAAACGGACCTCCGGCAGTTTTGCGATCTCCCGCTCGATGCGGGATTGCATAGCTTGGCTCTGATCGATGGACGTGCCCGGCACGCGAAGGATCTGCGCGGTCAGATCCCCCTCATCGAGCTGAGGTAGAAACTCCTGTCCCAGAAATGAGAAGCCGAGGAGCGCGGCAAAAAATGCACCCATGCCCACACCCAGCGTCATCGCCGGCCGGCTCATCGCGCGGTCCAGGCCCGGCGCATAGCGCTGCTTGAGCCAGCCCATGGCCCGGCCTTCCTTCTCCGCCACCGGCCGGGAAAGCCAGATGGCGAGCATCGCCGGCACGAAGGTCAGCGACAGGACGAACGCGCTGACCAGCGCGATGATGACCGTCAAGGCCATCGGCGTGAACGTCTTGCCCTCTACCCCGGTGAGCATGAGTAACGGAACATAGACGAGGATGATGATCGCCTGCCCGAACACGGACGGCCGGATCATTTCCCGCGCGGCCTGCGTCACCAGATCGAGCCGCTCGTTGACCGTCAGCGCGCGGCCGAGATCATGCTGGCGCCCGGCAATGCACCGCAGCGCATTCTCGACGATGATGACCGCCCCGTCCACGATCAGCCCGAAATCCAACGCGCCGAGGCTCATCAGGTTTGCGGACACCCCGCCGCGCAACATGCCGAAGCTTGTCATCAGCATGGTAATCGGGATCACCAGTGCCGCGATCAGCGCTGCCCGGAAATTACCCAGGAGCAGGAACAGCACGACGATGACGAGCAGCGCGCCCTCCGTGAGGTTCTTCGCAACCGTTTTAATCGTCGCATTCACCAGCGCGGTGCGATCCAGCACGGGCTGGATCACCACGTCGGTCGGCATTGAGGCGTTGATTTCCACCAGCCGATCCGCAACCGCCGACGCCACCGTCCGGCTGTTCTCGCCAATCCGCATGACCGCCGTGCCGACCACGACCTCGCGGCCATTTTCTGATGCGGAACCATAGCGGATGGCCTGTCCGTGGCGAACTTGCGCCACCTGATCGAGCCGGATCGCTGTCCCCTCCCGGGTGGCGATGACCGTCGCGCCCAGCTCCCCGATATTGCGGATGCGCGCATCCGAGCGGACCGCGAGGCCCTCCCCGCCGCGATCAATCACGCCAGCGCCAACACCGGCGTTGTTCTGCTCCAGCGCTTGCGCCAGATCAGTCAGTGTCATGCCAAGGGCAGCGAGGCGCTGCGTATCCGGCACGACCTGGAACTGCTTCACATAGCCGCCGATCGAATCCACGCCGGCCAGCCCCGGCGTGCCCCTGAGCAACGGAGCGACGATCCAGTCCTGCACGGTCCGCAGATAGGTCGCCTTGTCCGCGTCGCTGACGAGACGCTCACCTTCCGGCGTGATGTAGCTGCCGTCAGGCTGAAGACCCGGCTCACCGGGCTTGTGCTCATCGCCCTTGCGATGTTCGAGATGAACGGTCCACATATAGACTTCGCCCAACCCCGTGGCGATCGGCCCTATGGTCGGATTCGCGCCTTCCGGCAGGCTTTCCTCCGCCACGCGCAACCGCTCGGCAACTTGCTGCCGCGCGAAGTAAATGTCGGTTGCCTCGGTAAAGACCGCCGTCACCTGTGCGAAGCCATTGCGGCTCAGCGACCGTGTGTATTCAAGGCCCGGAACGCCCGCGAGCGCGTTTTCGATTGGAAACGCGACCTGTTTCTCGATCAGCTCAGGCGAAAGCGCAGGCGCCACGACATTCACCTGCACCTGATTATTGGTAATGTCGGGAACAGCGTCGATCGGCAGGCGCGAGAGCGCCCAGCCGCCAACGATCATGGCAAGGAGCGTCACAAGCAGCACCAACCAGCGGCGCGCGACGGACAGGGTGACGATATGATCGATCATGCTCAATGCCCGTGCTCCGCTTCGCCTTTTCCAAGCTCAGCCTTGAGCGTGAAGCTGTTGGCATCGGCAATCTGCTCGTCTCCACGCAAACCTGAGGTGACGACGATGTTGTCGCCACTCGGGCTCCCCAGCGTGACGGACATGGCTCTGAAACCATGAGCGGTACGAGCGAACACGATCGGGCGACCTTCGACCGTCTGGACCGCACTTTGCGGGACCAGCACCGAACTGGCACCACCGCCCGACAACTCTATGGACGCGGTAACCGGCTCACCCACGCGCCACTGGCCCGCACGATTATCGATGCTCGCAATCACGGTGACGAGGCGCGTCGTCTCATCGAGAACCGGCGAGACGAAATTGACGCGCGCGGACGTCTTACGGTCTCCCGAGACAATCTCCATCGCGGCACCCGGCCTCACCTTGCCTGCATCGGCCGGTGATATGGCCAGCGTCACCGCCACCTTTGACAGATCGGCAACACGAAACATTTCCGTATCGGCCGCCACCGTCTGCCCAAGCATCACGCGCCGATCGACCACCTGACCGGAAAGCGGCGAGACGATGGCAATCCGGTTCAGTGCGCCTCCGCTGTCACCTGCCGCAGCAACCTGCTGCCGGGCAAGGCGCAGCGCAATGCGCGCTTCACCCGCGACGGTGCGCGCCGCGATCAGATCCTGCTCCGGGGAAACCCGCTCATCGAACAATTTTTGTTCACGCCGCAGGGTCGATTCCGCAAGCGCGAGCCGCGCCTGCGCCGCCTCGATCTCCGCGTTAAGCACGGCGGCCTCCCGACTTTCGATAACCGCCAGCGTTTGACCACGCCCGACTGGCTGACCCAGATTACGGGTCAGCGAAACGATACGGCCGCCGATCGCCGCCGACACGACCTGCATGGCCTGCGGATCACCGTCGATGGTTGCAGGCAGGGTCAACGCTCCACCGCCACTGCGAATTACCCGGACGAGAGTGATGCCCGCCCTGGATATCTGATCGGCACTGAGGTCAATATCGCCCTCTTCATCGCCATGGTCTGCCTTGGCGGGCTGCTCCTCAACCGGGGCGGGAGCGACGCCGGAGCAGCCTGTCACGATCAATGCGGAAAGACTAAGCGACAATGTCGCTATGATGATGTGCCTCATGGTCAATGTCCTTGAAGATCGGGCGCGCGAACGGTCAGCCGTTCAAGCTGCGCCTGTGCGCTGTGGTGATTAAGCAGCGCGTCAATCGCCGCGCGTCGTGTGTCTGCGAGGGTACGCTCGGCATCGAGCAGATCGAGTTGGCCGAACTTGCCCTCACGATAGCCAATGCGGGCAATGCGGGCGGCTTCTTCCGCAGCGCGCAAGGCCGGTCCATTCGCGGTTGCCGCCATGGTCGCCGCATTCGCGGCCTCCACCTGTGCCCGCGCTATGGCCTGATCGACCTCAAGCGCGGTGACGCGCCGCTGGGCGTCCACGCGCGATCGCTCGAAGGATGCCTGTGCAAGTGCTGCCCGGCCGTTGTTGAAGAGCGGCAGCGGAATGGACAGGCTGAACAGGGCCGCAGTGTCGCCGGTCTCACGCATATAGCGACCGCCAGCACCCAGCGTCAGATCGGGCATGCGCTGCGCCCGGGCGAGGCGAACGCCAGCGTCTGCAATGGCCAGATCGCTGTCTGCGGCAGCAAGCGCCAGCGTGCCGGCGCTTTCGACTCTCTCCATCGGGCCATAAGCCGCGCGCGTATTGGCAAACCATCCATCGTCGAGCCCCCCCGCAACGGGCTGGCCGATCATTCTGGACAGTGCGTAATCGGCCACATTCAGAAGCCGTTGCATCCGCTCGACCTCGGCATCCGCGTTGATCCGCGCGACGCCGGCACGCTGAACCTCTATTGGCGAGGCCCGCCCCGCTCGGACGCGGACCTCGGCTACCCGTGCCCCTTCCTTGGCAATACGGGCCTGATCGCGCGCCGTCGCGAGCCGGCGTCGGGCCGCGATCGCCTCGGCATAGCTCTGGATAACCGCGAGCCGCAGATCAGCCCGCGCGACCGCCGCCTGTATCGCGATGCGGTGCGCGCGCGCATCCGCAACGCCGATACGTGCCGCGCGCTTGCCACCAAGTTCGATTGGCAAGGCCAGCGTGGTCGTGGCCTCCAGGCTCCTGCTCCCGCGATAAAGCCCACTCCCGGCAACATTTTCTGCCTCAACCATGATCTCGGGATTGGGGCGCAGGCTGGCCACATCCCGGGCAGCGGCGGCGGCATCGATATCAGCCTCGGCGATGTCGAGCGCCGGCGACGCCGCTCCAGCCATGGCGAGAGCCTGGTCGAGGCTGAGCATATCGCTCGCCTCGACAGGCAAGATCGTCCGTGCCTGCACAGAGGCAGCGCAGGACAACACGGCCAGAGCGGCCGCGATTGGAACGTGCATGGTAGAAATCCTGACCTTGAAATGCGTGAAAGCCGCACGCCGCGTGAAGCGGATGCGGACGTCGCGAAAAGTCGGTCAGGCGATGGGTGGACGAAGGCCCGGATCGATGGGGCGCGGCAAAAGCGCTGCAACCCGCTGGGGAGGATATGCGCGGGATGACGACGTGACCATCACATCGCCCGTTCCATTCCCCGCCAAAAACGACGATGCGCCGTGACAGCCGTGATGATGCACGGTGCCCTTGTCGACCTCGCCGGGGGTCTGCCCGCGATCATCCTCAGTCTCGGAGTGAACCGCTCCAGAACATTCAAGCCCCTCAATGCCCGGCAGCTCGCGCACATGCACGGTTGTCGTCACAACCAGCGCAGCCACGAGAATCCAGATAACAAGAAGGCCCTTACGGAACATGCGGCATGACATAAGAGCCGACCGCCCATTTGTCACGGTAAAACCAGACTGCATATTTAGAACATGAGACAGATTACTTCTGACCATCAAGGTAAATGTGATCTGATTTATTTGAAACGATATATCATTTTCATGAAGACTGCGTTTCTGGCTGACAGAGCGTCGTATCGTGACGCACTTGACGCAGGCTTGTCGGCAGCGCCATTTGGAGCCCGCAAGCAGAGCGTCAGCCTTGGTGGATGGTCAAGTTCGATCGCAAGAAGCGGGATGCGATCCCACCGCAAGCCCTGTCATGTCGAAATGGTCAGAAGGGGATCTTCATATGCCGTTCCGCGTCATTGGGCTTGACCCAGATCAGTTCCGCTATCTTTACGGTCTTTCCGATGCCGAACTGGCCCGGCTCGGCGCCCAACGATATGTGGTCGATACAAAACCCGGTTTCCCGGATCGCATTGAAGTGCGGGATCTTGAAGTGGGCGAGAAGGCAATTCTTCTCAATTATGAACATCAGCCTGCCGACACGCCATATCGCTCTCGGCACGCGATTTTCGTTCGCGAAGGTGCAGAGCGCGCACTCGACGTGATCGACGTCTTACCCGATGTCATCCGCATCCGGCCGATTTCACTGCGCGCATATAATTCGGCCGGAGCGATGGTGGATGCCGATCTTGCCGACGGCACCGCCCTTGTCCCGTTGATCGAACGCTTTTTCGCCAATCCTGATGTGGCGTATCTGCATGCCCACTACGCAAAGCGTGGCTGCTACGCTGCCCGTATCGAAAGAGCCTGATCGCATCGCGAAGCGCGACTGATGATGAAGCAGATTTGCCTTCGATCTGTGGCCGCCGACATGAACGCGCAATGCATATTGGTCGGCGGCCACCGGCAGATACCCCTGCCCTTTTCCAGCTCTATCCGTTGGTATGATGTCAGTTGAAGGCAAACCCGGATATGGCCGTTTCCATCACCGTCTCGGTATAGATGCGTTCACCCGGCTCTCCGGATGCGCCAGCCGCCACCATGAGCGGCAGCAGATGCTCCTCACGCGGGTGTGACAATCGTCCGGCCGGCGCATCCGCCCAGCGCGCTAGAGCCTCGGCCCGCACTTCGTCCGGTGATTGCACGGCAGCGGTCAGCCACCCATCAAATGCCAGGGACGGCTCCGTGAAACGCGGATCGCCGTAGCCACGCATATTGTGGAAGCTCATGCCCGATGCGAGAATGAGCACGCCCTTGTCGCGCAGCCTCGCAAGAGCGCGGCCCGCAGCCAGATGCAGCGCGGGATCAAAGCCACGCTCCACCGACATTTCGACGACCGGCACATCCGCATCCGGGAAAGCGACCTTCAGCGGCACGAAGACGCCATGATCGAGGCCACGCTCGGGATCGACCCTCGCCGTCAGGCCCGCATCGGACAGCAGCGTTGCGGCCTCCCGCGCAAGCCACGGTGCGCCAGGCGCATCAAAGCGCAACGCGTAGGTATGCGGTGGAAAGCCGTAATAGTCGTAGATCAGGCCCGGGCGCTCGGCGCCGGTAAAGGCAAAGCCTTCCGTTTCCCAATGGGCGGACACCACCAAAATAGCGGTCGGCATTTCCGGCAAATGCTGTGGCAGATCACGCAGGAAATGCTCCATGCCCGTCCAGGTGCCGCGCGGGTCGTCCATGAAGAAGCATGGGCCTCCCCCATGGGGGATATAGATGGATGGTTGGCGAGTCATAGTTCGTCCTTTCAGAACGCCATATGGAGCTTTGACCAAAACATGATAACCACCCCTCCGTGAGTATGACTTTCAACCATGAGTAGGAAAAGATGGCCGACCGTCTGACCGGCATTGAGGTCTTCGCACGGGCTGTCGCGCTCGGGAGCCTGTCCTCTGCCGCACGAGAAATGGGCATGTCCCCCGCGATGGCCGCCAAGCATCTCAATGCACTGGAAGCGCGACTTGGCGTGGCCTTGGTCAATCGCACCACGCGTCGACTTGCCCTTACCGAAGCGGGCGAAACCTATCTGTACAAGGCCGAGGCGTTTCTTGCCGATCTGCGAGACGCAGAGGCCGAGGCATCGGCACGCACACAGGCCGTGGAAGGCCTGCTCCGGGTGAGCGCGCCAGCCGCATTCGGCGCTCTGCATCTTGGTGAGATCATCGCGGGGTTTCATCGCCTGCACCCCGTCGTGACGGTAGAGCTCGGCCTCAACGATCGTTATGTGGACCTGATCGAGGAGCGCTGGGACATGGCGATCCGTATCGGCAAGCTCGCGGACAGTAGCCTTGTTGCGCGAAAGCTTGCTCATGTCCGCGCCAATATCTGCGCCTCACCCGCCTATCTCGCCGCACACGGCACCCCGCGCACGCCGGCGGACCTCGCCGCGCATGATTGCCTTGGCTACACTCTGTCGTCGTTGATTGGCAGTTCGCACTGGGGCTTCGGCGCTGACGGTCGTATTCGGCAGCCGGTGAGCGGGTCGCTCCACGCCAATAACGGCGAAATACTGGTGCAAGCCGCACTCGCCGGGCAGGGGCTGGTTTATGGCCCACGCTTTCTCACCGCCAAAGCGATTGCGAGCGGCGCGCTGGTCGAAGTCACGCTCGATGCGCCGATGATGGATCTCGGCGCCATCTACGCCGTCACCCACGCGACACGCAGACCTGCCGCCAAGACGCGAGCCTGGATCTCATTTCTCTCGAACCGTTTGCGCGAACTGGCGATCGACTGGTGAAGGACCGCCGCAGCCGATCAATCTAGCGCAACATGACGCCTTTGCTCCGCGCAAGCCGCGGCGAGAAACTCCACCAGCGTGCGGACAGACGGCAGCAAGCCGCGGCGGGATGGAAAGATCGCGTGAACAATGCCTGCTTTTGGGCGCCAATCCGGCAAGACCGTAATCAGCCGGCCTTCCTGAACATCATTCCAGATCATCATCGTCGGCAACTGAACCACGCCGACGCCAGCAAGCGCCGCCTCCCGCAACACCGCCATATCATCCGTCACCAGCCGTGGCCGATGCGCCACATTGGCGGTCTGCCCGTCCGCATGCTCCATCTGCCACTCATACCCAGCCGCCCCCCTGCCCTGATCCGCACTGGGAAGGGATCCAAGGTCCGCAGGAGAGGAAATTCGCACGCCCGGCAATGCAGGGCTGGCGACAAGGCACTGCGTGCTCACATCCAACTGGCGCATGACCAGATCGCTTGACTCGAGCGGCGGAAACCGGACGCGAATGGCCACATCAAAACCCTCCGCAATGATATCCACACGGCGGTTCGTGCTTTCCAGATGCACTTCGACGGACGGATACTCGATCATGAAGCGGGCAAACAGCGCGCCAAACTGGAAGTTCAGCAGCGCCACCGGGCATGAAACACGCACAACTCCGCGCGGTTCGGACTGCATCTGTGCAATCACCTGCTCCGCAGCCTCCGCCTCCACCAGCATCGCAAGGCAGCGCTCGTAAAAATCGCGACCAATCTCCGTCACGGAAAAATGACGCGATGAGCGATTAAGCAGGCGAATGCCCAGTCGATCCTCCAGACGCTGGATACGACGACTGAGCTTCGACTTCTGCATACCCAGCGCGCGCGCGGCAGAGGTGAACCCACCATGATCGACCACCCGGACAAAATATAAGAGATCGTTAAGGTCCTGCATCGTCCTGAATATAGGACACACGGTCCGATTTACCACTCTTTTCGTGTCGAAATTGCCAAATTATAGCCTTTTAAACGGCAAAGCGAGAATGCCCGGAGGTCAATACCAACGAGCATCGTATCAACGCATCAGGATCGATCCCAATTTCAGAAACTCGCTGGATTTTCCTTGGCGACGCCAGCCCTCCGTCGCCAACCACTCCCGGAAATTGCTTTCCCGGCGGGTGGTCCAAGCGGGCATTACAGGAGAAACACTATGTCAAAACCCTATGTGCGCCTCGACAAGAACGATGCAGCCGTGCTGCTGGTCGATCATCAGACCGGCCTGCTGTCCCTCGTTCGCGATATCGACCCCGACAAATTCAAGAACAACGTCCTCGCGCTGGGCGACATTGCCAATTATTTTAATCTGCCGACGATCCTCACCACCAGCTTCGAAACAGGCCCCAATGGTCCGCTGGTGCCCGAGCTCAAAGCGCAATTTCCCGATGCGCCCTATATCGCGCGCCCCGGCCAGATTAATGCATGGGACAATGAGGATTTCGTCGCCGCTGTGAAGGCGACCGGCAAGAAGCAGCTCATCATCGCCGGCGTCGTCACCGAAGTATGCGTTTCCTTTCCGACGCTCTCGGCGCTTGCGGAAGGCTATGACGTGTTCGTCGTCACCGATGCTTCAGGCACCTTTAACGAATTTACACGCCATTCGGCATGGAACCGCATGACCCAGGCCGGCGCCCAGTTGATGACATGGTTTGGCATCGCCGCCGAGCTGCACCGCGACTGGCGTAATGATATCCAGGGCCTTGGCGAATTGTTTTCCAACCATATTCCCGACTATCGCAACCTCATCACCGCCTATGAAACGCTGACATCAAAGGCAGATTGAGACAAATCCCGGCCGGGGAGCCTCCGCGCTTCCCGGCCACTTTCTGACCCAGCCTGTGCAGCAGAATATCCGTCCGTAAATTTATTATTAATATTTGCTGACCCGTTTCCCGCTGTTTTCCCGAACTCTATGTCAGGGGAAGCATATTGCATCCCCTGGCCGGGCGGCCACTCGCTTATCCCGGCGTGCGACAATCACCGGTCGTCTCGACGGCCGCTTTTGCGAAGTGGGAAACAGCAATGGCTAAGAGAATCTTTGTTCGGCGCGCAGGCGCACTCCGGGGGATTAGAAGCATATTCGCGGGCACGATGTTGACCGCTCTGGCAGCTCCTGCCGCGCAATCTGCAACCTATGTGTGGACATCTGGTAATTATACGCCCGGCACAACGTCGCCGAGTCCGCTGACTGCTGCGGATATCCTCTCCATCCAGTCAGCCAGTAACAAGTTCTTCTTAACCAGCTTTTCAAATGCCTCCGGGCTTGTCGACTGGCTCGCCGGTGACCTCTATTTTGGCGGAGGCGCGACCGTTGATAACAGCGGCCTTTGGCGCGCGCTGGGAGACAACGCAATCTACAACACGTCGGGTGGCGGCACCTTCGTCAATAGCGGCATTTTCCGCAAGGAGACCGGAACCGGCACAACGGGCATCCAAACGACGTTCACGAATAGCGGCCAGATTGATGTCCAGTCCGGAACCGTGCATTTTTCCGGGAACGGCTCTGTCTTCAACGCCGGCAGCAGCTTTACCGGAACAGGCATAGCAGCGATCGCAGCCAATGTGGCGTTCAATGGCGGGATCAGCAGCGCCAATCTCGATTTCGTTTCCGGTGTCTACACCGGCACCGGCGCCGTGCTCTCCGGCACCGCGGATTTTCTCGCGGGCACCTTCGCCGGCGACTGGACGATCAACACTGGTTCCGCGCTGAACATCTCCGGCGCTTCCAACAAGTTCATCGCCGGCAGCTTCACCAATGAGGGCACCCTCAACTGGTCACAGGCTGACATCTACCTGCAAGGTGGCGCAACGGTCACCAATGACAGCAACTGGATCATCACCGGCAACAACAGCATCTTCAACACGACCGGCGGCGGCACCATCTATAATAACGGCCTGTTCCAGAAGGATGGTGGCACAGGAACGACAGGCGTCAACGTCGCCTTCGTTAATACCGGCGCCATCGATGCCGCGACCGGCACACTGCGCTTCAGCGGCACCGGGCAGGTCTTTAACAACGGGACCAGCTTCACGGGAGCAGGCATCAACCAGATCGCGGGCAGCGCCGCCTTCAACGGCGCCATCAGCAGCACCAATCTCGATTTTGCAGGCAGCGTTTACACCGGCACCGGCGCCGTGCTTTCCGGCACCGCCGATTTTCTCGCGGGCACCTTCGCCGGCGACTGGACCGTCGCAGGCACCGCCGCGCTGAACATCTCCGGCGCTTCCAACAAGTTCATCGCCGGCAGCTTCACCAATGAGGGCACCGTCAACTGGTCGCAGTCCGACATTTACCTGCAGGGCGGCGCAACGGTCACCAATGACAGCAACTGGATCATCACCGGCAACAACAGCATCTTCAACACGACCGGCGGCGGCACCATCTATAATAACGGCCTGTTCCAGAAGGATGGCGGCACAGGAACGACAGGCATCAACGTCGCCTTCGTTAATACCGGCGCCATCGATGCCGCGACCGGCACACTGCGCTTCAGCGGCACCGGGCAGGTCTTTAACAGCGGGACCAGCTTCACGGGAGCGGGCATCAACCAGATCGCGGGCAGCGCCGCCTTCAACGGCGCCATCAGCAGCACCAATCTCGATTTTGCAGGCAGCGTCTACACCGGCACCGGCGCCGTGCTTTCCGGCACCGCGGATTTTCTCGCGGGCACCTTCGCCGGCGACTGGACCGTCGCAGGCACCGCCGCGCTGAGCATCTCGGGCGCTTCCAACAAGTTCATCGCCGGCAGCTTCACCAATGAGGGCACCCTCAACTGGTCACAGTCCGACATCTACCTGCAAGGTGGCGCAACGGTCACCAATGAGGGCAGGATCACGGCAACGAGCGATAATTACGTGCTTCAGACGACAGGTGGCGGCGTCATCGTCAACAATGGCGTCATCGAAAAGACGGGCGGCACTGGCGTCACCAGCTTTGCAGCGCCGATAAGCAACAACGGCATGATCGATGTGCAAAGCGGTACGATCGCGCTCCCCAGCAATTTCACTAACGATGGCACGCTGGCTGGCGTTGGCGCCTACAACGTCTCCGGCACACTCACCAACGCCGGGATCATCGCGCCGGGCGTAGCCGGAGCGGGGATAGGCACGCTGACGCTGAATGGTAATTTCGCGCAAACGGCCACCGGTCTGCTCGATATTCAGTTCGGCGCAGGAGGCCTTGCCGATCTATTTCTCGTCAACGGCGTAGCGGATCTCGATGGCACACTGGGCCTCACCTGCACCGCATGCGTCTTCAATGTAGGGGATATTTTCACCCTGCTTGATGCCACGGGCGATCTGACCGGCGTGTTCGCCAATGTCACCACAAACGGCTTCAACACCGGCTTCGCCTATTCTGTGCTGTACGACAGCATTGCTGACCGCGTGCAGCTGCGGATCGATGATGTCGGCACCTCCGTAACGCCGCCGGGCGCAGTCCCGGAACCGGAAAGCTGGCTGATGATGATACTCGGCATTGGCGTCGCTGGCGGGCTGATGCGCCGCCGGGCCAGCAACATCCGGGTGTCCTTCGCCTGATCCTGCAATGATCGCTATCCGGGGCGGCGCTTCGTCCCGGATAGCCACATATGCCGCGCCGTTCGACCTCAGCCGTGCGCGAGGACCAACGGCACGGGGCTTTCGCCCAGCAGCCTGCGCGTTACACCGCCAAACAAGGCCTGGATGAACCGTCCATGGCCAAAGCCACCCATTACCAGATAGTCACAGCGGCGATCGGCAATCTCCGCCATGAGGACATCACCAGCCGTACGCCCTTCTGCTCTCTCGATACGAATGAGCGGATGGTTGACATCGTGCCGGGAAAGATAGGTCGCCGCCTCCAACGCCGGAGTCTGGAGCGAGCCATCGTCGATTTCGAGAAGAATGACAGAGTCCGCCTGCCGGAGCAGCGGCGTCGCGGCACGAAGCGCGGCGGCGCAGGCCGGTGATCCATCCCACGCCACAAGCGCGCGTCCCGAGACATTGAACCCCGGCGCATCGGGAGGCACCGCGACCACCGGCGTGGTCGTCCGCGCAAGCAAATCAGCGACGAGCGCGCGCATATCCGGATGGGCAGACCCATCGAGCTGGCAATTGACCACGATGAGATCAGCCAGCCCCGCCGCCGCCTCGATCGACGGCGCCAGATGCCCCGTCACCGTGGTCATGCTCCAGGACACATCCTCGATCAACAGGCGCTCTTCGACCCGCGCGCGATTAATCTGTCCGCGGTCATGCTCATCGGCCAGAAGGACGCCCGTGCTATCTGGCCAGTAGGGATCAGCCGCGACGGCAGGCAGCGTGGTGATGGACAGCGCGAGCAAATGTCCGTCGAGCGCGCGCGTCAGGTCGAGCGCAGCTTCCAGACGGGCGTTTTGCCCGGCATCGTCATGGACCAGCAACAACACGTTTCTCATCGACTGCCTCCTTCCCCGACAATCCGCATGCGCAAGATCGACGACGGGACATGCGCGTTCTCGCGCACGGATCGCGCGGGGTGCCTCCCGTTAGCCGGGGCCGGCGGCCAATTCATTCAGGGGGAATACGTAGTGGCGCCATTGCAGGCGTCATCCGCACAACGGCATCGACAAGGAACTGGTCATGAAATGGCTTTTCTAGAACCTGTGAAAAGCCATGCGCCAACGCCCGGGTCACGAGCCCGCTCGCAACAATGTCGGTCATGAGCAGCGCTGCGCCTGGCCACCCGCTGGCGCGCAAGCAGCCAAGCAATTCGATCCCGTCAAACGCTTCCTGCCGATATTCCGCGACGATACAACAGGCATTGCGGGCGAGCGGGTCCGCGAGCAACGCGGCACCCGCCGCATAGGCACGCACATCAAACCCGCGCGCGCGCAGAGCCAGTTGCAGGGATCGGCGCAGTACCGCATCGGCATCGACAAGGAGCAGCCGGGGGCGCTCCTCGACCCATAATGCACCGACATCTTCCGCCATGATCCACCGCTGCGCAGACCCGTCGCCAGTGATCGGGCCGATGATCGCCGATGGCAGGAAAGCCTTGCCGGGTCGCTACGTAACAGTCCGTAAGCTCAGCCGGTCATGCCAGCGGAAAAGGCGATTCGCAGCGCATCGGACAGACTGCGCGCGCCAAGCTTCGACATGAGATTGGCGCGGTGCACCTCAACCGTACGCGGCGAGATGCCGAGATCATAGGCAATGCTCTTGTTCGGCAATCCCCGCGCGAGACCGGCCAGCACATCCTGCTCGCGCGCGGTGAGACCGGCAACGATGGTTGCCGCGTCCACAGCGCGGTTCGCGCGCCCTTCCGTATCGGCCAGCCGGGCAAATGCGCTCTCGATCGCCGCGAGCAGGACCGACTTCTCGAACGGCTTTTCGATGAAATCGACCGCGCCCGCCTTCATGGCCCGCACCGCGATCGAAACATCGCCATGGCCGGTGAGAACGACAACAGGCATGGCGACCCCGCGCGCGTTCAACGCCTGCTGCACCTCCAGCCCATCCATTTCGGGCATGCGGACATCGAGCAGGATACAGCCCTGCCCGGCCGTCTTCACCTGACGCAGAAACTCTACACCCGAGGCCCACAAGGCTACCGCAAAGCCCGCCTTCCTGAGCATGAAACCAGCCGAACGACGAATGGCGTCATCGTCGTCAACGATGTGAACAAGTGGCTTATCTTCCATCCGGGGTCTCCGGCTCGGCCCTTACCAAAGTGAAATGAAACTGTGTACCGCCCTCTTCTCCCGGCTCCATCCAAATCCGCCCGCCATGCGCCTCGACAATCGTGCGGCAGATGGAGAGGCCAAGGCCCATGCCCTCCGCCTTGGTGCTGACGAATGCCCGGAAGAGTTGATCCGCCATGCCGAGTGCTACCCCTTCTCCGGTATCCGCGACTGTCACGCGCACAAAGCCCGGCTGGTCGGCCACGGTACGGATCGTGAGCAGGCGTTGCTCTGACGCAGACATTGCCTCTACCGCGTTGCGGATGAGGTTCACCAGCACCTGCTGGATCTGCACCCTGTCGACCAGCACATTCTGCGCCTCATGATCGAGATCCATGCGCGTGCGGATCGACTTTTCGTCGGCGCCAAGCAGGCCGAACGCGGCGGCCTCATTGATGAGTTGGGGCAAGCGTTCGATCGTCTTCTCGACCTCGCCACGTGCCACGAACGCGCGCAGGCGGCGCACGATACGGCCTGCACGCATCGCCTCCCCCGCTGCGTCGTTCAGGGCCTCCCGGATATCCGGCAAATCATCAGGGTCGGGATCGTCCAGCAGATCCCGCACCGCCTCCACATAGTTGGTGACAGCGGTGATCGGCTGGTTAAGCTCGTGCGCGAGCGTGGAGGCCATGGTGCCCATCGCGCTGACCCGGGCAACGTGAATCAACTCGGATTGCAGCTCCTCCAACTTTTCCTCTGTGCGTCGCCGCTCTGTAAGATCGCGAATGAAGCCAGTGAAGAGCCGCTGCCCTTCGCCCGTGGCTGCTTCCCCCACAGCCAGTTCCATCGGAAAGGTCGATCCATCCTTCCGCATGGCGAAAACGACGCGGCCTATGCCGATGATCCGCCGCTCGCCGGTGTTCAGATAGCGCGCCAGATAGCCATCATGCCGCTCACGATAGGGAGATGGCATAAGCATGGTGACGTTCGCGCCGACAACGTCCGCCTGTGTATAGCCGAACAGGCGCTCCGCCGCGGCGCTGAAGGAGACCATATGCCCGCGCTCATCGATGACAATCATCGCGTCTGGCACGGTTGAGAGGATCGAACGCAAATGCGCTTCGCTGTTCCGTAGCGAACTCTCCGTCGCCCGCTGATCGGTAATATCATGCACGACGACCGCAAACCCGCGCAGGCTGCCAACTGCATCGGCAAGCGCGGTGATCGAAATATGCGCAAGGAACTCGCTGCCGTCCTTACGGAGTTGCCACTCATCAATCTCCGCCTTGCCGGCCATGGCGGCCCGCGCAAGGGAGGAGGCCGGCTTGCCAGCCGCGACCGCATCGGCAGGATAGAAAACGGTGGTTGGCTGACCGATCATCTCGCCAGAAGTCCAGCCGATCAACCGCTCTGCGCCGCTGCTCCAGATGGTGACGACACCGGAAGGGTCGAGCATGTAGAGGGCATAGGCTTGTGCACCGTCGATCAGCAGGCCAAGTTCCTGCGCCGAGGCCCCGCTGTCGTCCGTGGTCTTCAGGACGGCAACCGCGTAGCGATGATAAAGCCACAGGGATAAGAGCGCGACGAAAAACAATCCAAGCGTCGCCCATTGACTGATCGTTAGCGGCCAGGAGCCCAGGCCGAAACCGAGCGCGGAAATGGACGCTACTGCGGCTGCCAACGCAAGGATGCGAGCCGCGCCGACATGTGGCCCCGCCCGTTCACCCCGTTGTTGCCTGCCGCCGCCCATGGCTGCCCTCGCCCCTCTCGATGAAAGGCTGGCTGCGTATCAGGCGTAGTGAAACCGGGCAAGAAAAGGGCCGGTAGTCCTTTGCAGGTCACCGGCCCATTCGTGCTTACCAATTTCGCTTTCGCGGAAGATCAGGCGCGTGGCTTTGCCTTGGCCTTGCCGCGCGGGGCATCCGCCGGATTGACGCATCCATCCGTTACCCCTTTGCCACAGACCGGATATTCAGCCGGCGGCGCCGGGGCATTTTCGACGACGGGATTGGCAGGCGCCATCTCCGGCGCGGGCGCCGCATTATAGGCGGCCGGTGGCTGCGCAGCGTCCGTCGCCTGTGTCGCGGCGGAAGCAGCGGCATCTCCGGCGGCTGTCGCGGCCGGCTGCGCGGCATCGGGCACGTCTGTGGGTGCAGGCGTATCCTGCGCATAAGCGGCGGAAGCGAGCATCGCGACAGCGAGACCGGTGGATAAGAGAATTTTACGCATGACAAAACTCCTCAGGCGACCATCAGAAATCCGACGCACAACGGCGCGACCGGACCTCAATGCTTGAGTGCGCCCAAGGGTCCACCAGTCGCGTGAAACGGCGACGGATCGTTGCACGGACGGCATGAGCCGTGCTCCCGCGCGGAAGACCGGCTCCAATGCGACCTGCGACGGCTACTCTTCGGGATAACGATCGAACCTGGGCAGATCATGCGCCGCGCTCATCCATGGCGCCGCCTCCGCATATTGTATGTGCGCCTGCGGCGGAAACAGCGACGGATCGTCCAGCGTCGCGATCTGAATGTCCACCTGCCCGGGAAAAATCTGCGCGTTATAGTAGAAGAGCCCACATCCGCATGTGCCGCAGAAATGGCGCTCTGCATGGGCTGAGGACGCGTAGCGCACCGGCTCTCCCTCAATGGCGACATCGGCCTGCTCAAACAACGCCCAGCCAACCATCGACGCACCGGACGCCTTACGACAATCCGTGCAGTGGCACAGCGCACTATGCCCCGGCTCTCCTTTCACCGCATAACGGATCGCACCGCAATGGCATCCCCCAGTCACTGTCTCGGCCATAACTCACTCCACAAGTTGATTCTCTTTTTGTTCTCATATAGGCAAGATGGTAGCAAGCAAATGCGTCACAGCCGGGAAAGCGCCGGCCACCCTTGCCGATACGTCATCATCCGCCTACCTCGCAGGCACTATGTCTCAGCCAAGCTTCTCTCCTGACGACCCGCCCTATCTCTCGGGGCTGAATGCGCCCCAGCGGGAAGCGGTGCTGACCACCGAAGGGCCTGTGCTGGTGCTGGCCGGCGCCGGCACGGGCAAAACGGCGGCGCTCACGGCTCGTCTTGCCCATCTGGTCGCCACCCGTCGCGCCTGGCCCTCCGAGCTGCTCGCCGTTACCTTCACCAACAAGGCCGCGCGCGAGATGCGCGAGCGGGTGGGCCGGATGATCGGCCCTGCGGTGGAGGGAATGCCCTGGCTTGGCACCTTCCACGCTATCGCCGCCAAGATCCTGCGACGCCATGCCGAGCGGGTCGGCCTGCTCAGCAACTTCACCATTCTCGATACGGACGACCAGCTCCGCCTGATGAAGCAGCTCATTCAGGCGGCCGGGCTGGACGAGAAGCGCTGGACCGCGCGAACCTTTGCAGGGCTGGTCGATCGCTGGAAGAACAAGGGGCTGAACCCGGCGGATGTGGACGCGGGCGAGAGCGAGGAGTTCGCCGGCGGACGCGGCAAGGAGCTTTACGCCGCCTATCAGGCCCGGCTGATCCAGCTCAACGCCTGCGACTTTGGCGATCTGCTGCTCCACACGCTGACTCTCTTCCGCACCGAACGGGACATATTGGCGCAATATCAGGAGCGCTTTCGCTACATCATGGTGGACGAGTATCAGGACACCAACTCCGCCCAGTATCTCTGGCTGCGACTGCTCGCCCAGACGCGCAAGAATATCTGCTGCGTGGGGGACGACGACCAGTCCATTTATAGCTGGCGCGGTGCGGAGGTCGCGAACATCCTGCGCTTCGAGCGGGACTTTCCCGACGCGGCGATCATCCGGCTGGAGCAGAATTATCGCTCTACCCCGCATATTCTCGGCGCGGCCTCCGGCGTCATCGCGCAGAATGGCGGGCGGCTGGGCAAGACCCTTTGGACAGATGTCGACCAGGGCGAGAAGCTGCGCGTCATCGGTGTGTGGGACGGGCCGGAGGAGGCGCGGCGCATCGGCGAGGAGATAGAGGCAGCCGAGCGCGGCGGCACCTCGCTCGACGATATCGCCATACTCGTGCGTGCGCAGCACCAGACCCGCGAGTTCGAGGACCGCTTCATCCAGATCGGCCTGCCCTATCGCATCGTCGGCGGCTTCCGCTTCTACGAACGGGCGGAGATTCGCGATGCGCTCGCCTATTTACGCCTGGTCCATCAGCCGGCAGACGATCTCGCCTTTGAGCGGATCGTCAACGTCCCCAAGCGCGGCCTTGGAGACAAAGCGGTCGAGAAGATCCATCGGCTCGCCCGCGCGGAGGCAAGCCCGCTTTCCCATGCGGCCGCGCGCATCGTGGACACCGACGAGCTGACCGGGCAGGCGCGCAAATCGCTCGGCCGGTTCATCGGCGATCTCGCCCGATGGCGCGATCTGGCGCAGACGATGAACCATGCCGAGCTGGCACGGCTCATCCTCGATGAGAGTGGTTACACCACCACGCTCCAGGCCGAGCGCACGACCGAGGCAGCAGGACGACTGGAGAATCTTCAGGAACTTACCCGCGCCATGGAGGAGTATGAGACGCTGGGCGCGTTCCTTGAGCATGTCTCGCTCGTCATGGACAATGAGTCCGCGCAGGGTGAGGCGAAGATTACCATCATGACCATCCATGCAGCCAAGGGATTGGAGTTCGGCACCGTATTCCTCCCCGGCTGGGAGGATGGCGTCTTCCCCTCCCAACGCGCACTTGATGAGGGCGGGCTCGCCAGTCTGGAGGAGGAGCGCCGCCTTGCCTATGTGGCCATCACACGGGCACGGCAGCGCTGCACCATCATCCACGCCGCCAACCGCCGCATATACGGCCAGTGGACCAGTTCCATTCCCTCCCGCTTCATCGGCGAGCTTCCGCCCGAACATGTCGAGGAAGAAAGCACGATGAGCGGCGGCGCATCGCTGTGGCGCGCCAACTGGAGCGAACGGGACGACCCCTTTGCCAATGTCGCGCGCGGTTCCGGGCGCGGCCCCGGCTGGCAGCGGGCGGCGGCATCGGGCGGCTTTTCGCGCGATCCCGCGCGACTGGTCGAGCCGCGACAGCCGGCAGTGAGCCTTGGCAACAAGGGGCGGAGCGACATGAGCATCGGCCAACGCGTGTTCCACCAGAAATTCGGTTATGGCGCCGTGGCCGAAATCGAAGGAAACAAGCTGGAGATCGATTTCGAAACGAGCGGACGCAAGCGCGTGCTGGACAGCTTCGTCAACCTGGCATGAGCAGCGCGCCAACCCCCGACGCCAGCCTTCAGGCAGAGGGCGTTGCCGCCTTCCGCCGGGGCGACATGGCAGCCGCGCGCGCGGCCTTTGAAGCGATGGCGCAGCGCCCGTGGTTGATGCTCGCGCAGATCTGCAGTCGGATGGGCGATCTGGACGGTGAGGAAGCCGCGCTCCATGGCCAGCTTGGCCTTGATGCACGCCATGTGCCGGCATTGCTTGCCATGGGCGACCTCAAGATCCGGCGGAGCGACGATCGGGCGGCGAACAGTTTCTTCTCGGCTGCGCTCGCGCAGGCTGCCGTTACGCCACAGCCGCCCGCGCTGACGCCCCTTCTCCAGCGCGCGCAGCAATGGCTCGGCGAGTCGGGCCAGCGCTTCGAGCGACATTTGCTGGATGCTCTGGCCGATGCGGGGATGCTCTCCGAGCAAGGCTCACCACGCATCCGCCACGCCATCGACCTGCTGACCGGCAAGGCGGAAATCTATCTCCAGCAGCCCAATATGTTCTACTTTCCCGGCTTGCCGCAGCGCGCCTTCTATGAGCGCACAGAGTTCGACTGGGTGCCCGCCTTCGAGGCGGAGACGGAGCGGCTGCGTGGAGAACTGGACGTCATGATGGCGGAGCGGCAGATTTTCCGTCCCTATGTCGAGCATCATAAGGATCGCCCCGCGCCCAATAACCCGCTGCTCGGCAAGGATGAATGGGGCGCCTGCTATCTCTGGCGGAGCGGCGCGCCCAATGCGGATGTAGCGCCGCATTGCCCGGCGACGATGGCCGCGCTCGCTCTCCCGCCCATGCCCCATGTCGCCGGGCAGTCCCCGGTGGCGCTATGGTCCCGGCTCCAGCCGGGCGCCCATATCCTGCCGCACCACGGCCTGCTCAACACCCGGCTCATCTGCCATCTTCCGCTCATCGTACCGGGCAATGGAGCGCTCCGGGTCGGCGCCTTCACGCGCGAGTGGGAAGTGGGGCGCTTGCTCATCTTTGACGACAGTATCGAGCATGAAGCCTGGAACCGGTCCGCGCAGGACAGGATCGTACTGCTCTTCTCCATCTGGCGGCCAGAGATCGGCACGGATGAACGTGAGGCATTGATCCGGCTGTTTGAGACGATCGAGCGGTTCACACCGGCCGGCGCGAACCGGCTGGATTGATCGCGGGAAAAAGCAAAAGCCGGCCACCCCCGATCAAAAGGCAGCCGGCTTTTTCCTTTGCGTCAGGCGCGTTCCCAGACGGTCGCGATGCCTTGCCCGCCACCGATGCACATGGTCGCAAGACCATAGCGGCCGCCTGTGCGCTGCAGTTCGTAAACCAGCTTGGTGACGATGATCGCGCCGGTGGCACCGACCGGATGGCCGAGCGAAATGCCACTGCCATTCGGATTGACCTTCGTGGGGTCGAGGCCCAGCTCCTTCGAGACAGCGCAGGCCTGCGCGGCGAACGCCTCGTTGGATTCGACGACATCCAGATCCGCGACGCCAATCCTGGCACGAGCAAGCGCGATGCGCGAAGCGGGCACCGGCCCGATGCCCATATAGGCAGGATCGACACCGGCATGGCCATAGGAAACGAGCCGGGCCAGCGGCTTCAGCCCGTGCGCCTTTACCGCTGCCGCACTGGCAAGCACCGCCGCTGCCGCGCCATCATTAATACCCGAGGCATTACCCGCCGTAACCGTGCCATTCTCCTTCTTGAAGACCGGCTTCAAACCCGCAAAATCCTCCAGCTTGGCATCGGTGCGGACATACTCATCCGTATCGAACAACGCGGTTGCCCGACCCTTCCTGACCTCAACCGGAACGATCTGATCGCGGAAATAGCCCTGTGCGATGGCATTTGCGGCACGCAGCTGGCTCGTCAGCGCCGCGGCATCCTGATCCTCCCGAGAAATCTCGTAGCGCTCAGCCACGTTTTCGGCGGTGACCCCCATATGATAGTTGTTAAACGGGTCGGTGAGCGTACCGATCAGGCCATCGACCAGCGCGATGCTCCCCATCTTCTGCCCCCAGCGCACACCCTCCGACAGATAGGGTGCCCGGCTCATCACCTCCACGCCACCGCCAAGGCCGATCTCGCAGTCACCCAGCATGATTGACTGGGCAATCTCGACCAGCGCTTGCATGCCCGATCCGCACAATCTGTTCACCGTGAGCGCCGGCACTTCCTGCGGAACGCCCGCGCCCATGGCCGCAAGGCGCGATACATAAGCGTCACCGGGCTCGGTGGGGATGACATTGCCCAACACGACATTGCTAATCAGTTCGGCACCGATTCCCGCCCGTTCAATAGCGGCCTTTGCGACATGGGCACCCAGATCCCCAAGCTTCTGGTCACGCAGTGACCCGCCAAAGCTGCCAATCGGCGACCGTGCCGCAGAAACCAGGAATATGTCCGTCATGCCTATTCTCCCGAAAGCGCCGGAGGTGCGGCGCACCATCCATCGATTGACATGCCCCATGCATCCATATGCGGCGAAGTTCCAGAGCCGATCGCCCCTTTCGCGGCACGAGCCGCGCGCCACGCATCGCGGGTGACAAGCAGAAGCGAGTCTGGCATCGGCGGAAAGGCACGACGGGCAAAGGGCATATGTGACATGACGGCTATCGGAATCTTTGGCGTGACCGGACGCATGGCAGGGGCCATCCGAGCGGAAGCGGAGCTGTTTGGCGCGACAATTACCGGCGGCATCGATCGGGATGGTAATGTCCATGGCGGCCACACCAGCCCGGCCGCGCTGGCCAAAGCCGCCGACGTGCTGATCGATTTCACCTTGCCCGCCGGCCTTGCCGACCATCTCGCCCTCGCAACGCAAGCCGGCACACCACTGATGATCGGCACGACGGGCCTGACCCCGGAGGATCACGCCGCGATAGACCTCGCGGCAAGCAGAATTGCCATTGTGCAGGCCTATAATACCTCCCTTGGCATCGCCATGCTGGCACATCTGGTACGGGAGGCGACCGCGCGCCTTGGCCCGGACTGGGACATCGAAATCGTCGAAACCCATCATCGCGGCAAGATCGACGCGCCCTCGGGGACTGCGCTGCTGCTCGGCAAGGCCGCAGCGGACGGCCGCGACGCGACGCCGGAGCATCTTAATCGGTTCAACCGCATCGGCTTTGGCCCGCATGCGCGTGAGCTCGGCACGATTGGCTATGCCAGCCTGCGCGGCGGATCGGTCGCGGGCGATCATATGGTGATGCTGGCGGCCGACGATGAACGGATCGAGCTTGGCCACCGGGCAGAAAATCGCCGGATTTTCGCGCGGGGCGCCGTGCGCGCGGCCATCTGGCTCGTCGGGCGCGCGCCGGGGCGCTATATGATGAGCGATGTGCTCGGCGTATAGCACACATCATGGCCCGCCTGCTCAGCCGCGCCGCCATCTTCGAACTTTTCTCGCGTCTCGCGGAAGCCAACCCCGCACCGAGAACAGAGCTGGAATATGGCAACACCTATCAACTGCTGGTTGCGGTGGTCCTTTCCGCGCAGGCAACGGATGCAGGCGTCAACAAGGCGACGCGCGCGCTCTTCGCGCACGTTCAAACCCCTGAGGAGATGGTCGCGCTTGGGGAAGAAAAGCTGCGCCACTTCATCCGCACGATCGGCCTTTTCAACACCAAGGCCAAGAATGTCATCGCCCTGTCCGCCATGCTCGTCGACCAGCATGGCGGCGTCGTGCCAGCGGATCGCGATGCGCTGACCGCTTTGCCCGGCGTCGGGCGCAAGACCGCCAATGTCGTCATGAACACCGCGTTCGGCGCGGAAACCTTTGCGGTCGACACACATATTTTCCGCGTCTCCAACCGGACCGGACTTGCACCGGGCAAAACTGTTCTGACCGTGGAAAAGGGGCTGGAGAAGCGCGTGCCCCAGCCTTTTCGCGTCGATGCCCATCACTGGCTGATCCTGCACGGTCGCTATACCTGCAAGGCTCGCGCGCCGGAATGCCCGCGTTGCATCATCGCCGACATCTGCCTCTTCCCGGAAAAGCGAAGCCGGGCATAACTAACCTTATTGGTAATTTTTTCTTTCCTATTTGAACCGATTAAGCCTTAACGCTGCTTCTGGCGATCAAGATCGCCGGTTGTTGACGGAGCACCAGCATGGCAGATCGGTTCGAAACCCAAGCAGACACACTTTCCCTCCCCGCGCGCCGCGCTTTCTCTATTGCCGCGCATGCAACCGCAGAAATCGACCCGCTGCCGAAGGCGATCTATGTCGGCACCGGCGGGGATATCGTGCTGCGCGGCGTAGACAGCGCTGTGGACGTGACGTTCAAGTCCGTCCCATCCGGTGCGATCCTCGATGTGCGCGCGCAATATATTCGTGTCGCCGGCACCACGGCCTCCAATCTGGTCGGTCTCGCATGAGCTACGGCTTTGGCGCGATCAGACGCCGCCGTGCCGGCACCGGCAACGCTGGCGGCGGTACATCGCCCCTGCGCGCCATTGCTAATGCACTTGCCCCGACCGCCTATGTCGGCGCCGTCTGGGACTTTGCCGACAAAAATGCCGCGTGGCAGGACACTGCGGGGACGACAGCTGTCACCAGTGACGGACAGTGGGTTGCCCGTGCTGATGACCTCACCGGACGAGGACGCCACCTATTGCAAGGCGCGATGCCCTCACGCCCGCAATACACGGCCTTACCCAATGGCAAGCCCGCGCTCCTTTTCGATGGGGCAGACGACTGGCTGACACTGGACAGCTTCAACCTCACCGGGACGGACAGGCTGGTCGTGATTGCCGGGCAGCGCAAGCTTGGCGATCCGCCCACCATACGCACGCTGGTTGAGCTGTCCGCGGATTCATCGTCCAATTCCGGTGCCTTTATCGTCCTCTCGCCGACAAGTGGCGCTACGGGCTATTATTTCAGCCGATATCGCGGGGACGGCACGGCGCGCGCCATCACGGCCACCGATGCGGCCTATGCCGCACCGCACAGCGCCGTCCTCACCGCTTCATACGATATTGGTGGACGGTCTGGCGCCTTGCGGGTCAATGGCGTCGATGCCGGAACGATCACGCTTACAGCCGGCGCCGGCAATTTTGGCGACTATCCGCTTTTTGTCGGACGCAAGGCGGGCACCTCGTTCCCGTATCTGGGCTATCTCTCAAGCCTCATCATCATGGACCCGCGGGCGCTGGACGTGATCCCCGGCGGCCTGAGCGCTGTAGAGGCCGCCGTCAACGCCGGTCTGGGGGCCTACTGACATGACAGAATGGACACATAGCGCAGTGCTGATCGCACCCGCTTCTTTACTTGACGCGGCCAACGCACTGGCGGTGGCGATGGGCTGGAGCGACGGACCGGCTTGGCCCGCCTACACCGTGCCGCTTTCACCCACGGGCGGCGCGCCTGCCACGCACTGGGGGCTGCGGACGGGCGTTACGACAACCTTCGCCACCATGATCGATGCGGCGAAGGGCGGGGTTCTTCCCGACGCGTTGATCGGGGCATTCACTCCCGCACAAGTGGCAGCGCTTGTCGAGGCGCTGATCATCGACATCGACCAACACGCTATGGGGCATTTCGATAGGATCATCGCGCAGGCGGACCTGCTTAAGCTGGGCGACGCCGAAAGCGCGTGAGCAACACCGCCCGGACGCCGACACCAGCACATCAGGCCGCCCATGCCTTGCCTCGCGGCACATCAACGCTGCCATAGATAGAGTAGCTGCTCTCTCTCCGACGGCCCTGCATCCGATCCAAGTGGGTCGCACTTCCTGCGAGCGACGACACGCATGGTTCTGGCGAGGAACACCCGACTATTTCCGCCCCCTTCTCGCCCCTCCTGAACGATGGAGCACGCGTCATGATGATTTTCCGTGAGCCTCTGCGCACGCTGCGTGACAAGATATGCGCGCGGTTAATCGATGACTGGCAGCGAGCCTGGCGGTTTTGGAGCATCCGACTCCAGACGATCGGGCTGGCTCTTGCCGCCTGGATGACCGCAACTCCCAACGCCGCCCTCGACCTCTGGCGCGCTTTGCCGGACGAGGCCAAAGGGTTGATACCGCGCGATTTCGCGCATTGGATACCCGTCATGATCGGCATCGCGGCCATCGGCGCGCGGATCGCACGGCAAAATGGCATCCGCACCCATGACTAAGGCCCAGCCCACCCGGCCCGTTGCCGCAGCGCTCGGCGCCGGATCGCTGATCGTCGCGGGCTTTGCCCTTGCCTTTCCGCTGATCGAAAAATGGGAAGGCACGCACCTCGTGCCCTATCGCGACATCGTCGGCGTGATGACGGTGTGCACCGGAGAAACCCGGGTGCCGATGCGCCGCTACACACAGGAGGAGTGCCGCGCCATGCTCGAACGCGCGATCCGAGGCACCTATGGCTCAGCCGCGCTTGCCTGCGTTCCGGCACTGGCGCGGCGCTCCCATATGCTCGCGGCCTCGATCAGCCTTGCCTATAACATCGGCACCACAGCCTTCTGCGGATCAACCGCCGCGCGGCGCTTCAACACCGGGGATTGGCGCGGCGGATGCGACGCGTTTCTTCTCTGGACACGCGCTGGCGGTCGAATTGTTCAGGGGCTCGTCAATCGGCGACGCGAAGAACGCGCACTTTGCATACGAGATGTCGGGTAATGCCGCTCTCTCTATCACCGTCTCTCTGGCTGCGCCTTGGCGGCGTTGCCGCACTGTTCGCTTTCGCAACATGGTCCTGGCGCATCGATAGCCTGCGCGACGCCCATCTTGTCGCCCTGCGGCAGTGCCGCGCCGCAGCAGAACGGCAGGTCGAGACATTTCGTCACGCCCAGCAAAGCGCCGCCGCCATGGCTCAAGAGACCCGGATGAAGAAGGAGGCCGAATATGAAACCGCGCGCAATGCATCTGATGATCGTCTCGCCGATCTGCGTAAGCGCTATAGCACTCTCGTCCTGCGCCAAACCGCAGCAGATCGGCGTGGTCCCGCACATGCCGATTTGCCCCGGCCTCCCTCCGCCACCGGCCGCGCTGACGGAGCCGGTCCCGATCCCGTCCTTCCTGATGGGCCCCCTGCCGACCGCCACGAGCAATCCACAATGACGATCGACATGCGCGATTCTCTCATCTGCGCGGACAACACCGCGCGACTTCAGGCCGCCCAAATCTGGGTCAACGACCTCCAGCGGTGAATGAAACGGCATGGTATCGAAATATATTGGTAACCTTTGCCCTTCGGGTTGCCCCAAAGCAAGAAACGGCCGAAGTCATCAAGGTTAACCGCGCTTGTGCCGTCTGAGCCTTCGCTGTAGAGAAATGGCAATGATCTTACGCGAATTGAGACGAATGGACGGCAGGTCTCGCCAAGGCGAAGGGCCTGCTTCTTACGCGTTTATTGGGAGTGGCCCGTGCACGGCACACAAAGCGTGACGAGACCGCATCCACTGGCTGGTCTGCAGGCATGGATTACCCGAAATCCGCTGCTCGCGGCGGGTATCCTTGCCGTCTTCATCCCCACCATCATTTTCGTCGCTACGGCGAGCTGGGCGTCAGAAGAAGGTGGCCACGGCCCGATCGTTCTTGCCACCGGCCTCTGGTTTCTTGTGAAGAAATGGCAGGATGCCCTGCCCGTCATGCAGCCAGCACCATTGCGCCGGGTTGCCCTGCTCTTTGTCCCCCTTCTCATCGGCTATCTGGTTGCGCGCGTAACGCAGATCGTCGAGGTTGAAGGCTTTCTGATGTACGGCCTTCTGCTGGTGGTCCTCTACAGCACGGTCGGCGGAGAGGCCATGAAGCGGCTGTGGTTCCCGCTATTCTACCTGCTCTTCGTTTTTCCTCCGCCTGAAATGCTGGTCGCAGCGGTGACCCAGCCATTGAAGATCGGCCTCTCTCAGGCTGCGGTCAAGCTGCTCTACTGGCTGGGCTACCCGATCGCCGGCGCTGGCGTGACCATGCAGATCGGCCAATATCAACTTTTCGTCGCGCAGGCCTGCTCCGGGCTCAACTCGCTCGTTTCGCTGTCGGCCATCTCGCTCTTCTACGTCTATGTGCGACATCAGGAAAACTGGCGCTATGCCGTGCTGCTGCTGCTTGTCATTGTACCGGTCGCGGTGTTTGCCAACTTCGTGCGGATCCTCAT
Organism: Sphingobium sp.; assembly: GCA_035911355.1. Taxonomy (GTDB): domain Bacteria; phylum Pseudomonadota; class Alphaproteobacteria; order Sphingomonadales; family Sphingomonadaceae; genus Sphingobium. The sequence continues at coordinate 81,987 of JAMHVU010000071.1, read as the reverse complement.
CCTGATCCTGCTGACCTATTATGGCGGCGAGGCCGCAGCGCAGGGCTTCTTGCACAATTTCGCCGGCCTCACCATGTTTGTCACCGCACTTCTTACCATCTTCGGACTCGACGCTCTGGTTCTCCAGCCCATGTGGCGTCGCCTCCAGGACAGAAAGCTAAGCCATGTCGGAGAGTAGCCTGACACCGGAATCTGCGGGTTATATCCCCGGCAGCGATCAGAGCGTCGGGATCAGCCGGCGTAACATGGTTCTGGGCAGCGCTTTGCTGGCCGCCTCTACGGTCGGCTATATTCGTCAACCCCAGCCGGTTCATAAGCCAATGCCGGACGGTGAATTGGACAAGCTCATCCCAACGCATATCGGCGGATGGCAGTTCCTGACCTCGTCCGGCCTTGTCATGCCACCGCCAGACGAACTGTCCGAAACGCTTTACGATCAGATTTTCACACGCGTCTACACTGCGCCGGGCAAGCCCTCCATCGCGCTGCTTATCGCGTATAGCAGTGTTCAAAACGGCCTGTTGCAATTGCACAGGCCGGAAATCTGCTATCCCGCCGCCGGATTCCGTCTGAGCGACACAGTCCTGACGCCGCTGCGGCTACCCAATGGCAAGGAAATCCAGACGCGCGCCTTCACCGCCAAGGGGCCGCAACGCTCGGAATATGTCTTTTACTGGACGCGGCTGGGCGAATATCTCCCGGGCAGCTGGGCAGAGCAGCGGCTTGCGGTCGTGAAGGCCAATCTCAAGGGCCAGATACCGGACGGCATTCTCGTGCGCGCGTCGGTCCTCGCCGATGCGAATGCGCAAGCCAAGAATGACCTGCGCCGATTCATGGAAGATTTGCTGGTTGATCTTAGCCCGGCCGGGCGCCGCCTTCTGGTCGGACAATAAGATACAAAATGCGGCTTTACGCCGCCCCGGAAATTACGCCATCCATATGGTGCTAGCTATATGTTTCATGTTTTGTTGGATGGCTGGCGATATCAGTCAAACAGGGGCTAGATACGAATGCATAAGACTGATCGGAGATCATTCATGAACAAGAAGTTCGCAGCGTCCGGCGCCGCGCTGGTGGCAATCCTGCTCGCCACGTCGGCATGCCAGAAAAAGGCCGAGGGGCAGGTCGTCGCGGTCGTTAACGGTGAGGAGATCACTCTTAACGAGCTAAACGCCGAAATCGCCGATCTCAACCTGCCGGCCAACGCCGACAAGCAGGCTGCTCGCGCGCAGATCCTGCAAAAGCTGGTTGATCGCCGCCTGCTCGCGCAGGCAGCCAAGGAAGCGGGAATCGACCGCGATCCGACATATATCAGCCAGGAGCGTCGCATGGATGAGCAACTGCTCGTTTCCATGTACGGCAAGAAGGCCATGGATACGGTTCCGGTACCGACCACCGCAGAGGTGGACAAGTTCATCGCGTCCAACCCGACGATGTTCGCCGGTCGCACACGCTACGCGCTCAACCAGATCCAGTTCGACGTGCCGGCCAATCCCGAGCGCCTGAAGAGCCTTGAGTCGACGCATACGCTCGAACAGGTTGGCGCACGCCTCACGGAAATGGGCATCAAGTTCCAGCAGGGCAAAGGCAGCCTCGACTCGGCAGCCGTTCCGCCCGCGCTCATGAACCGCATCACGGCTTTGCCGGCCGGCGAACCGTTCATCCTGCCAAACAATGGCAAGGTCGTCGTAAGTGTCATCACCGACACCCAGAAGGTCGATGTTCCGCAAGACGCCGCCAGAGCCATGGCGCTGCAAACGATCCGCGCACAGAGCCTGAACAAAATTGGTGGCGATCGCCTGAAGGAAGCCAAGGCGAAGGCCAAGATTGAGTATCAGGAAGGCTACCAGCCGCCCAAGGCAAGCAATGCAGCCGAACCCGCCGCTGCTGGTGCTGGTGCTGGTGCGGCTGAAGCAGGCAAGTAGACCCTCGCTTCAAATAGCACTAAGAGACATAACGGCGCCCAGGGAAACCCGGGCGCCGTTTTTCATTGCTGACGGGACTCACTCGAAGCTTCTTTGCTCTCGTTTGTTGCGATAGCTATACGCAACCATCAATCGCATTGTTGATCGATATCCAGTGCCGTGGCGCCTCAGCCCCAGTGGCAGGCGAGATAGACGACCACCAGACCAGCCAATCCCAGCAGCAAGCCATCGCGCTTCCAGGAGAAGGGTATGCCTGTGCCGGGCGCCAGCAGATAGACGGCGATTTCCGGCACGCGCTGCAAGGCCAGTACGAACACCATGCCGATCAGCGAATGGAAATAGGCGCAGACGGCAAGGCCAATGAAGAACGTCACGCCTTTCAACAACGTAACAAAGAATGAATATTTGAATCGCTGTGCCGCGATGAGGATATTACTGGGGACAGCAAATGGCAGCAGCAACAGCGCGATCCCGAAAATCTGGAGATAGCGCCCTGCATGGATATAGCGCGGATCATACATGAGCTCGATCAAAAGGCCGCCGAAAAAGGCGAAGCCAAGACCGAACGCGATGGCATAAACATCTATAGGTAATCTGAACCGATAATATTGCCGCCTAAATGCCGCCGGATCCTCTCCATCAAGGGCCTTCAGGACAGACACGCCGCTCGTCGCGTTAAACTTCATCGGCAAGGCCTGCGTCGCGTCATAAAGCGTGTAGGCAATGGAATAGACACCGAGTGCACTCAGGCCGAAGAAATAGCCGATTACCAGCTTGTCCGCCGACATGATGGCTACCGACACGATGCTGGTGATTGCAATCCAGCGTGAGTGACCGAGAACATCCTTGATGTCCGTCATTCTCGCGCGCAGGCGCATCTTCGGGCCGGGCAGCTTCATTGACAGAAGCGCACGCATCATCGCGCCCAGCACCATGGGAATCGCGAGTGCCCAGACCGAGCGCAGGAAAAAGGCGAGAATGATGTTCGCCAGCGTCACCGCCGTCTTGGCGATCATGTCCAGCCGCGTGATCTCACCCTGCTGGAGATGCCGGGCCAGGCGAAACTCATTGATCGAGCTAAAACCCCAGAAGAAGAGGCACAGCCCGACAAAGGCAAGCAACCCCGGCAGCATCGGATCCGCATAGCCGCTGTGAGGATCGATCCACCCATTTTGCTGCGCCACATGCCAGCCAAAGCCAAGCCCGGCCATCATGATCGTGAGCAATATGCCCCTCAATATCTGGATAACCCAGACACTGCTGAGAAAATCGCCGTCGTCTCCACGATCATGCGTCAGCACGATAGGACGCAAACCAAGGTCCGAGAGCATGAAGATGATCGTCATGAAAATCGAGACGATGGAAATCAGGCCAAAGATGCTCGGCTCAAGCAGCCGCGTGACAATGAGGCTGGACCCCAGGCGCAGCAACATCTCGCCACCATAGCCAAGCCCGATCCACGAAGCGTTGCGGATCACCCGGCCCTGAAGCGAGTCATCCTCACGCACCTTGCCCAGGGCGCTCCGCGCGCGATCCTGACATGACTTCAACCAATTCTCGATCAACGGCCGCACCCTAAGGAATCTTTCGCCTGTCGCGTAATGCCGCCTTTGCACGGAGTCGTTGAATATCGCGTTAGCATGGGTCAGCTTCGTGCGCGCCAATTGACAGAGAAACCCCCGTCCGCCAATGCCTGTGCACTCACCTCGTCGCGTTCCTCGGTCCATTTTGACATTTCCCGCCAGTAAATGCTCTGGACCTCGGCGGCTTAGCGGGCGAGAGGAGGCACTGGACCGGAGCAGCCGATCATTCCAATGCATATCGCCTATCTCACCACGCAATATCCAGCCGTCAGCCATAGCTTCATCCGTCGCGAAATCGCCGCGGTAGAGCAGGCGGGCGGGCAGGTGACGCGCTATTCCATTCGTAGCGCGCAAGCTGATCTCCCCGATCCGCGCGATGAGGCAGAACGCGTACGGACCCGCTTCATTCTCGATCAGGGCGCAGTCTCACTGGGCGCCGCCCTCCTCCGCGCCGCGATTGCCAGCCCACGCCGGTTTCTTTCCGCACTGCGATGCACGCTTGCCATGAGCCGTTCGTCGGATCGTGGAGTCGTGCCGCATCTTGCCTATCTGGCCGAGGCAGCCTGGCTTACGCCGCGCCTCGTCGCGGATCGCGCCGATCACCTCCATGTGCATTTTGGAACCAATGCCACGGCAGTTGCCCGGCTGGCCCGCCGCCTGGGCGGCCCGCCATACAGCTTCACCGTTCACGGCCCGGATGAGTTCGATGCTCCTGTCGGCCATGATCTCGGCGGCAAGATCGCCGAGGGGATGGCCTGTGTCGCCATCAGCAGCTTTGGCCGCAGCCAGTTGATGCGCTGGAGCGCGCTAGCCCATTGGGGCCGCCTGCTTGTCGTGCGATGCGGGGTCGATGAAAGTTTCGGCGAAGGGGCGCAGGCCGTGCCCGCGCCCGCCGCCCCGAGGCTGTGCTGCGTTGCCCGTCTCAGCGCGCAAAAAGGGTTGCCACTGTTGATCGCCGCCGCGGGCCAGGTTCGGGCCGGTGGGCATGATTTTCATCTGACATTGGTGGGCGACGGCGAAATGCGTGCCGAGATCGAGCGGCAAATTGCCGAGCTTGGTCTTACTGATGCGATCACCATCACCGGATGGGCCAGCAGTGCCCGCGTGCGTGAGGAGATTCTCAATGCGCGCGCCATGATTCTGCCCAGCTTCGCCGAAGGCCTCCCCGTCGTCATCATGGAAGCGCTTGCCCTGGGCCGTCCCGTCATTGCCAGCCGGATTGCCGGCACGCCCGAACTTGTCGACGAGAGCTGCGGCTGGCTGATCCCCGCCGGTGACGTGAACGCGATCAGCGCCGCCATGATCGCCGCGCTTAACGCCGCCCCCGAAATCCTTGATAAAATGGGCGCAGAAGGGCGCCGGCGCGTGCTCGCGGCCCATGATGCGGGGCGCAATGGCGCGGCGCTGCTCCATGCGATCGAGGCGCTTCATGCCGGCGTGGAGCCGCCACGATGACATTCGCGGGCGCTGCCTCATGGGTCGTGGCCGCACCTGTGCTGCTCGCCAATGCCGTGCTCACGACAGAGTTGGCGCTCGGGCTTGTGCCGCCCCGCCGCACACCGCTGCCCGGCGGACCAGTGCCCCGCACCACGATATTAATGCCAGCGCATAATGAGGCTGGTGGCATTGCCGCAGTCATTCATGCGCTCCGTCCCCTGCTGGGGGAGCATATTCGCCTGCTCGTTGTTGCCGACAACTGTTCTGACGATACGGCCGCGGTAGCTCGGGCTGCCGGCGCGCAGGTCATTGAACGGCAGGACGTCGCGCAGCGTGGCAAGGGCCATGCGCTTGCCTTTGGGCGGGACTGGCTGCGCGCCGATCCCCCTGAATGTGTGATCGTGCTGGATGCCGACTGCACCGTCGATCCGGGAACGCTGGAGCGCCTCGCCCAAATGGCCGTCGCAAACGACAGGCCGGTCCAAGGTTGCGTCCTGCTTAGCCCGTCATCAAATGATGCTCCGATGGTGCAGATCTCGAATTTTGCTTTTCTTATCAAAAACAAAGTTCGTCAGCGCGCCGTCAAACGCATCGGCGCACCCGCCAATCTCGGCGGAACAGGCATGGCGGTGCCATGGACCCTTTTCGACCAAGCGCCGCTTGCGACAAGCGACCTTGTCGAAGATCTGGCGCTAGGCATCCACTTCACCCACGCTGGCCGCGCCCCTCTGTTTGCGGAGGAAGCGACGGGATGGACCGATCCGGCCGACGCCGCCGACACCCTTACGCAACGGACCCGCTGGGAACATGGCTTCATCGGCACGGCGCTCCGCAAGGCGCCTCAGTTACTCGTCGCCGGGCTCCGGAAGGGACGGCCGGGCATGATGTGGACCGGACTGCACCTGATGGTGCCGCCGCTTGCCCTGCTCGTTTCCCTGACCGGGCTTGGCATATTGACATGCGCCGCACTGGCGCTGGTCGGCGCAGGCTGGTGCGCGGCCGGCATGTGTGTGGCGGCACTGGCCATCAGCGCGCTGATGCTCGCGCTCAACTGGTGGTGGAACGGGCGTGACACCGTACGCGGAGACACGCTGTTACGGATTCCCCTCTATCTGCTGTGGAAACTGCCGGTCTATCTGAAGCTTGCCGGCCGGCGTGAACGCCAATGGGTCCGCACGAAGCGGGCGGGAGAAGAATGACCGCATGCCCGCTCGCGCCATCCGGCGCGGCGAGGTTCTGAACTTGCCTGCGGCAACATTGGCCCTCATCGGGGTCGCGTTGATGCTCCTGAACGTTGCCACCTTCTGCATTTGGGGCATGGACAAGCGGCGTGCCCAGCGCGGTGAACGGCGCATCCGCGAGAGCGATCTTCTCACGCTCGCTGCAATCGGCGGCACAGGCGGCGCCTATCTCGGGCGCCGGATTTTCCGCCACAAAAGCCGGAAGACCAGCTTTTCGATACGCCTGCATCTCGTAGCAGCCATACAGGCTACGGCGCTGCTCGGCTGGCTTCTACTCCATGAATAGCGGAACTGCGCGCATATCGGCTGGTGCCCGACTCCCCAGCAACACGCCGGCACGATGCCGCGCTTCCAGCCACGGGATAATCCGCGCTTCCACTACAGCCAGCACTGCCTGTAAAAACGCGTCATCATCATGCAGGCGCACATAGGAGAGCGCATCGGGTCGGCGCGATACCGGGATATCCGGGCAGAAGGCCGCAAGGCGTTGATAGGAAAACCCATCGGCAGTGTTCGCGTTCGCACCGGCGCCACGCTCCCACCGGCCCAGCACCGCTGCATTGATGAAACAGCTAAAACCGCGACTGTCCTTCTGGAAGTTGAACGCGCTCCGCCCCCAGATGCTCGTCTTACGCCAATCGCCCGGGGCCGTGCGCGCGTAGCCGAGCGGCAGCAGCAGCGCATCGAACGCATCTGCCAACACGGTCTGGACGACACTCCGTTTGCGGCGGAGCATCACCACATCAGCCTCGCTCATAGGATATTCGCGATTTTCTTCACGAAAGATCGCCGTGGCAGGCAGCAGAGCGCCTGACCATCGCGTCGCCACCGGCTTTTCCACGCTCACACGGCGCTCCTTTTTACGTTGATGTGCATCGCCCGATTGTCCGGCTACGCCCCTGCCCTGTCAACACAGCGCTAGACTCATCCCCGCAGCCTGACTTAAGGGCAGACTTCATGGCGGCCCATTCCAGTTCCTCGCATTCCGGTCTTGTCGGCCGGGACAATTTTCCACACCGTCATCTGCTCGGCATTGCCGGCCTTGCACCCCACGAAATCCGCTTCCTGCTCGATGAAGCCGAGCAATGGGTGACGCTCAACCGTGCCGCCGAAAGCCGCAAGCATGACGATCGGCTCGCCGGCCTCACCCAGATGAACGCCTTCTTCGAGAACTCGACCCGCACCCTCCTTTCCTTCGAGGTGGCGGGCAAACGGCTAGGCGCGGACGTGGTGAACATGCACGCCGCCCAATCAAGCGTGAAAAAGGGCGAAACGCTGATCGACACGGCGATGACGCTCAACGCCATGCGCGCCGACGTGATCGTCATCCGTCATATGAGCTCGGGCGCGGTGCAGCTCATTGCGGACAAGGTGGACTGCCCGGTGCTCAACGCCGGCGATGGCCGCCATGAACACCCCACGCAAGCCCTGCTCGACGCGCTCACCATCCGTCGTCGCCTGGGCGGGCTGGAGGGCGTGGTGGTGACGATCTGCGGTGATGTTCTGCATAGCCGCGTCGCCCGCTCCAACATGCTGTGCCTCACGGCGCTTGGCGCCAATGTGCGCGTCTGCGCGCCACCCACGCTGATGCCAGCCGCGGTCGAGCGCTACCGGGTGACGCCGTTTCATGATTTCGACGCGGCGCTGGAGGGGGCAGATGTCGTGATGATGCTGCGCGTTCAGAACGAGCGAATGGACGGCGCCTTCATTCCGTCCGCCCGCGAGTTCCACCTGCTCTACGGCCTGACCTCCGAGCGGCTGCAGCGCGCGAAGCCGCAAGCCATCGTCATGCACCCCGGCCCGATGAACCGGGGCGTGGAGATTACCAGCACGGTAGCTGATATGCCGGACCGATCGACCATCACCGAGCAGGTGGAAATGGGCGTCGCTGTCCGCATGGCGTGCCTCGATGTCCTGACCCGCGCGCGCAGAGGAGTGACCGGATGGGCATGATCGCGATCACCGGCGGGCGGGTGTGCGATCCCGCCAGCGACGAGCTGACCCATGCGACCATATTGGTCGAGGGCGATCATATCGTCGCGGTGGACGCTGCCACCGAGATCCCCGCAGAGGCCGAGCGCGTGGATGCGAACGGCATGATCGTCGCGCCGGGAATCGTGGATCTTGGCGTCTTCCGTACCGACAAGCCTGCCTTTCGCTTTGGCGGCATCACCCGCGTCGCGCTCATGCCCGATCAGTCGCCACCGCTTGATGATCCGGGCCTTGTTCAGCATGCCGCGCGCGCGGGAAAGCCGGACTTCTGGGTTCACCCGATGGGCGCCGCGACGCGAGGTCTCGCCGGCAAGGAACTTGGCGAAATGGCGATGATGCGCGCCGCCGGTGCCCGCGCCATCGCCACCGGCCGGCACTGGATCGCCGATTCGGCCGTGATGCTGCGCGTTCTCCAATATGCCGGCGCGCTCGGGCTCACTGTCGTTACGCATGCCGAAGATGGCGCGCTTACCGCCGGGACCGTGGCAACCGAGGGCGAGACGGCCTCGCGTCTTGGTCTGGCAGCCGCACCCGCCTGCGCGGAAGCCATTGCCATTGCCCGCGATATCTCGCTCGCCCGCGCGGCCGGCGCGCGCATCCATTTCCGGCTGGTGACGACTCGCGCGGGATTTGATCTGATCCGTGCCGCAAAGGCCGAAGGCCTGGCCGTCACCTGCGGGGTGAGCCCGGCCTATCTCTTCCTCAGTGACAACGCAGTGAGCGATTTCCGTACTTTCGCGCGCCTTTCCCCCCCACTGCGAAGCGATGCGGACCGTAAGGCAGCGCTGGCGGCCGTGGCCGATGGCACAGTCGATGTGCTCTGCTCCGGCCATGATCCGCGTGGGCCGGAAGACAAGCGCCTCCCCTTCGCCGATGCGGCACCGGGCATGGCGGGCGCGGAAACGCTGCTTCCGCTCGCACTCAATCTCGTCCGGGATGGCCTCATCAACGAAACACGGATGATGGCACTGCTCGCGGCAAATCCCGCGCGGCTGCTCGACCTCGACGCCGGACGTCTTGCGCCGGGCGCTCCGGCGGATCTCATCTTCATCGATCCCGAGACGCCCTGGCAGGTCGACTCAAATCGCATGGCGGCGGCAGCCGGCAACACCCCGTTCGACAAGCTGCCGGTTCAGGGCCGCGCACGGCGCATCATGAAGGGCGGCATCTTCCGCTAACGGAAGGCCGGCCCTAAAGCATCAACGCGAAGCGACCTGCCGCGTCGACGGACGCTTGGCCGGTGCCGACTGCGCTGTCTGACGGGATACCGGTATACTCTTCCCTGCCCCGGCCCGCGCCATCATACCCGCGCTCGCGCGGTCATCCGTCCGCACGAAACAGGCCTGCCCGCTTGACCGCATGGAAGCACACAGCGCCGCCGCATCGGAACGATCGCCAAAGCCCCGGATCGCCAGGCGATGGAAAAGACGGCCGCGCAAGTCGAGCGTGCTGTTCACCACCGCATAGCCCTTGAGCCCCGGTCGTGCCTTGCGGATATGCCCCCATTTCTCGGCGGCGACCGCATGGCTGTCATAAGCGCCGAGTTGGACAACCCAGTCACTTGCCTTCTCGGGCGCGACGGGCGTGGGAAGCTTTCGCGAGAAGGCATCATCGGATGTGCCGCTCCTGCGCGCGAAGGCCGTCTTGAGCGCACTGCGCATCGCATCATCGGGCGCGCGCACAACGGGCGCTGGCGGTGTATCGAAGGCGGCAGCGAGGGTCGCGGCAGGCACGCGCTCGGTGACGAGCCCGTCTCCTCCTGGCAGATCGGCCGGCTGCGGTGCGTCTTGCGCGGCCGCCATCTCGACCGGCGGCGGCGCCTCGGCGGAAACGTCCGCCCGCGCCTGCCCGATGAGACCGTCAACGCTCGCCTGCTGCACAGCAGCCCCGGGTACGGCATTCAGCGCCAGCTGCACCGGCATCCCGGCATCGTCCAGGCGCGGCATTACGCCGATCAGCGCGGCAACCCGCAATGGCTCCGCACCCTGGCGTGCGGCCTGCGACCATTGCGCGAGCCGCTCACGCGCCGTCGCGGCATCCATATCCTGCGTAACCGTCATCTCCGCCTGAGCCCAATCGCCAGCCAGAGCGAACGCATAAGCGAGGTTCTGCCGCGTCGTCGCCGTGGCGCCTTCCATGGCAACGGCTTCCAGCAGCGCGCGCACTCCCTCCTGAGGATCGCCGGCAATGGCCATTGCGAGGCCATAGTCGCCGGCAGGAAGATTGGAGATATTCTGCTCCAGCAGCGCGCGAGCGCTGGCGCCATGGCCTGTGCCAGCCTCGGCAAGCGCAAGGCTGACGATGGTACGGACGTCACGGTTGCCCAGTGTCATCGCGTCCGAAAAGGCACTGCGGGCCGAGAGATAACGACCGTTGGCGAGATAGGCGCGGCCAAGAAGGGCACGATAGCTCGCCTCCTGCGGCGCCGCTGCCACAAGACGCTCGGCATCAAGCAGAGCCCGCGCGAAATCCTTGCTGGCCAGCGCTTTCTCGATCCGCGTCGCCGTCACCGGACCTTGCGCCGCCGCGATCGCTGGTCGCCGATCAAGGCTCGCGCCGGAGCAGCCCACCATGGATGAGCCGAGGATGAGCGCCGAGGCCATGAGCGTGGCCCGTGTCCGCCTGGCATTGCCGATCTTCATCTTCGTCATGTCCGTTCGTCCCCGTCCTTAAATCGTCAACTCCGCGCCGTCTTGGTCCGGCGGGCGATGTCTTCCAGTTCGTCATGTTCGGCGAGCATGCTGTCGAGCACCTCCACCAAAAGCTGTTGTGCCGATTTGTGCGTGATCGCGCTCAGCAATCGCAGGCGCAGATGGCGTTCGCTATCCAGTCGGAGCGTAAAGGCAGCCTTCCGCCCGCGCGCCGGGCGCACGCGCGGCTCCGGCGCGTTCTCCGGCTCAAACGCCAGCTCGATGGACGGCCGGGCCGCTATGCGCCGAGCGATCGCCGCGATCTGCTGCGCGACGGGCTGCGGCGCGGATAAGGGCGACACGGGCGCCTTTGGCAGCTGGGTCGGAGCCGGCTGATCAATGGGTCGCTCTGGTCGAACCCGATCCTCACCCATGTCGTTCCAGCCAAGGTCATCCAGCGACGGTTTGACACTGGCGATACCGTCATTGAGCTGCGCCCGACGCATCGCTGGCTCCGCCGCACCACGGCGGGCAAGCAAGCCGGCCGAAAGCGCGGCTGCGGGGCGCGGTTCGCTGGCGCCGCTCATCAGTGCGACACCCGCCGGCCAAAGCCGGTCTGCTGCCGCGCGCCGGCCGCGCCAGCCGGCACGGCGAAGACGGTGCGGCGGAAATTCCGTTCCAGCCGATCCGAGATATAGGCCCACAATGCCTCGACCTCCTTGGCTGATCGCCCCTGCGGATCGAGCTCCATCACCGTACGGCCGTCAATCATCGAGGCGGCGAAATCCGTGCGGTGGTGAATGGTGATTGGCGCCACCGTGCCATGCTGAGAGAGCGCGATCGCCGCTTCCGAGGTGATGCGCGCCTTGGGGGTCGCGGCGTTCACCACGAAGATGAGCGGTTTGCCGGCCCGCTCGCACAGGTCCACCGTCGCGCCAACCGCGCGCAGGTCATGCGGACTGGGGCGCGTGGGCACCACGATGAGTTCAGCCACCGAGATGACGCTCTGGATCGCCATCGTGATGGCCGGCGGCGTATCGATAACGGCAAGCTTGAAGCCCTGCGCGCGCAGCGCTTCCAGATCCGTCGCGAGGCGCGCCACTGTCGTCTGGGCAAAGGCGGGGTAATCGTCGGTGCGCTCATTCCACCATTCGGACAGAGAGCCCTGCGGATCGATATCGATAAGCACGACCGGCCCGGCACCGGCGCGCTGCGCCTGCACCGAGAGATGACCCGACAGGGTCGTCTTGCCCGATCCGCCCTTTTGAGAGGCTAAAGCCAATATCCGCAAAATCAGTCCCCCACGGGAAATTCGGTCCGCATTGACGGACGATCTCATGCCCACATCTAAAATTTGGTTAAAAGCCGCATATGTCGCAGCCGCAATGCATCGCTCACATATGAATGATGCTAATGAATGGTTAACCTTGTCTGCATAAGGCCAGAGGCCAAGAGACGAGGGTCAGGCGCATCACGGCGTCTTTCGCGGTCTCCATCGGGGAGCATTGACAGATATGAGGTTCACATCCGCTCTTGCCGCCATGCTGGCGCTCTCCGCGCTCTCCGCCGCGCCGGCGCGTGCGGACGTGAAAGCCGGAGTCGATGCCTGGACACAGGGCGACTATGAGCGCGCCGTGGCGCAGTGGCGCCCGCTCGCCGTCGCCGGGGATGCCGACGCACAGTTTAACATGGGTCAGGCCTATAAGCTCGGGCGCGGCGTACCCGTGGACCTCCCCGCCGCACTCGACTGGTATAGACAAGCCCATGCACAGGGCCATGAGCGCGCCACGGACAACTATGGATTGCTGCTCTTCCAGCAAGGTCGGCGGGAGGAAGCCATTCCCATCATCCGGGAATCCGCCGAGCGGGGTGAGCCGCGCGCGGAATATATCTACGCCACATCGCTGTTCAACGGCGATCTCGTCCCGCAGGACTGGGTGCGTGCCTATGCGTTGATGAGCCGCGCGGCGAAAAGTGGTGTCGGCCAGGCGGCGGACAGCCTGCGTCAGATGGACCAGTATATCCCCGCCGATCAGCGGGAACGAGGCCTCGCCCTCGCCGCGAGCATAGAGGCCGGCACCGCGCCGACCCCGGCGCCCGTTCAGATCGCACAGGCCGCGCCACTGCGCGGCGTGCCATCCACCCCTAACGCGATGCCCGCAGCGAAGCCGGTTGCCAGACCCGTGGCGGGCCCTCCCTCAGCCGTCACGCAAGTCCCGGTGCCGGCTTCGATACCTCAGCCGAGCCCCGAGCCCCAGCCGGCACCGGTTTTCACGCCCACTCCGGCGCCGGTCGTAAAACCCGCGCCCATTCCCACGCCGGCTCCTGCTGTAAAAGCTGCTGCCAATGGCCGCTGGCGCGTGCAGCTCGGCGCATTTGGCGAGCAGGGCCGCGCCGAAGCCCTGTGGAAATCGCTCTCGGCTCGGGTGCAAGGCCTTGCCGGCCTGCAACCCTTCCTCATGGAAGGTGGCGGCGTCACGCGGCTTCAGGCAGGGCCACTCGCCAGCCAGGGCGAGGCCGCTCAGATCTGCGAGCGGGTGAAGGCAGCGGGCAATGCCTGCCTCGTCAAGCAGCAATAGGCGCGTTTCAGTCCACCACCCATTGTCCGCGCGGAATGCCAAGCGCGTGCAGCAGAACGGATAGATCACCCCGGTCAATCGACGCATCAGCTGCCGCACGCGTCTTGGGCTTGGCATGATAGGCGATACCAAAACCGGCCGTCTCGATCATCGGGATGTCATTGGCGCCATCGCCAATGGCAATCGTCCGCGCCGGCGCAATGCCACGCCGCGTCGCCTCCCCGGTCAACTCCGCCTGTTTGCGCGCAGCGTCGACAATCGGCCGGGCAACCGTGCCAGCGAGCTTGCCATCAGCGATGTGAAGCGTGTTGGCCAGTGCCCGGTCAAAACCGATCTCCCCGGCCACGGGAACGGCAAAGGGCATGAAGCCACCCGAGACAAGAAGCGTATAAGCGCCACGCGCGCGCAAGGTCCGCACCAGCGCGCGTGCGCCCGGCATCAGCCGGACACGGTCTGCCCGGCACTGATCAATGACGGATTCGGCTAGCCCCGCGAGCAGTGCGACCCGGCTATCGAGCGCTTCGGAAAAGTCCAGCTCGCCACGCATCGCCCGCTCAGTCACCTCAGCAATCTGAGCCTTAAGGCCGGCATAGTCCGCCAGCTCGTCGATGCATTCGACCGTAATCATCGTCGAATCCATGTCCGCGACGAAGAGGCCACAGGTGTCCGCGCCGGGCGGCACCACCAGATAATCGGCAGTCAGCCCTGCCTCATCGAGAGCCGCGCGCGCAACATCCGCCGCGCCGGCAAAGGGAATTGCCGCTGCCTCACCGTCATCAATCCATGCTGCGGCATCGGGCACGAGGCCCGCATCGGCCAACGCATCGCGCGCCGCGTTCACTTCCCCCTGCCCGAGACCGTCATGGGCGACTAAGGTCGCCACCATGCCCAATTCACCCGTCATGCCGAAAACCGCCTCCCACCCGGACGAGGCACCATCCCTCGCCCGTCCACCGGTCGCGCTTATTGCCGGGCCGACCGCCAGCGGCAAGAGCGCATTAGCCATCGCGCTCGCACAGGCCGCGAACGGCATCGTCATCAATGCAGATGCCAGCCAGGTTTATGCCGATATTGCGATTCTCTCCGCTCGCCCCTCCGCGCAGGAGATGGCGCAGACTCCACACAGGCTCTTTGGCTATATTGACGGGGCGGAGCCCTGCTCGGCGGCGCGCTGGGCCGCCGATGCCCGAGCCGAGATCAGCCGCGCGCATGCTGCCGGGCAGCTTCCCGTGCTGGTCGGCGGGACCGGGCTCTATATCCGCACCCTGATCGATGGCATTGCGCCCATACCGGACATCGACCCGGACATTCGAACCAGCGTGCGTGCCCTGCCCGTGGGCGAGGCCTATGCCGCGCTCGATCAGGAAGACCCGGCCGCGGCCGCCCGGCTCAATGCGGGAGACAGCGCACGAATTGCCCGCGCTCTGGAAGTGGTGCGATCGACCGGGCAATCGATCGCCCACTGGCAGGCTGAGCGTGTGGGCGGGATCGGCGACGCCATAAGTCTGCACCCACTCATCCTCCTGCCACCGCGCGACTGGCTCATCGAGCGCTGCGACCGGCGCTTTCTCGTCATGCTGGATAATGGCGCATTTGATGAAGTGGCGGCCCTGCGCGCGCGCGCACTCGCCCCTGCCCTGCCCGTCATGCGCGCGATCGGCGTACCGGAGATCTCCGCTTTTCTTGATGGCAGGGTCGATCACGCCACGATGGTCGCGCAGGGACAAAGCGCGACACGACGCTATGCCAAGCGGCAGTATACGTGGTTCGCACACCAGCCGCCTGTCAACTGGCCGCGCTTTCGCGAGTGCACATATGACACCGATAGCGATAATATTATAAGATTATTTCGTTTATAGGAGTTGACACAATATATTATGCCAAATATGGGCTGCGCCTTGTCACCGTCCATGCAATGACGCAAGGCCGGCGATATAGTGAAATGTCTGGAGTGTTTCGTGTCCGAACTCAGCGGTGCCGATATCCTGGTTCAATGCCTGCTCGATCTCGGAGTCGATACGGTTTTCGGCTATCCAGGCGGCGCCGTGCTGCCCATTTACGATGCCATTTATGAGCACCCGAAGATCAAACACATCCTCGTGCGGCATGAGCAGGGCGCGACGCACATGGCGGAGGGCTATGCCCGCTCCACGGGCAAGCCAGGTGTCGTGCTCGTCACCTCCGGCCCCGGCGCGACCAACGCGATTACCGGCATTACCGATGCACTGCTCGATTCCATCCCCATGGTCGTCATTACCGGACAGGTCGCCACGCACCTCATCGGCACCGACGCCTTTCAGGAAGCGGATACGGTCGGCCTTACGCGCCACTGCACCAAGCATAATTATCTGGTGAAGCAGCCCGGCGATCTCGCCCGCACCATTCATGAGGCGTTCCATATCGCGACGTCAGGCAGGCCCGGCCCTGTCGTCATCGACATTCCCAAGGACGTGCAGGTCGCGACGGCACGGTTTGAAAAGCCAGCGCCGATCGTCCATCAGAGCTATCGCCCGCAGGCCGAGCCAGAAGCCGCAGCCATCGATGCGACAATCGACCTTATCCTGAAAGCCGAACGGCCAATTCTCTACACAGGCGGCGGCGTCATCAACGCGGGGCCGGAGGCGAGCATATCGCTGCGCCGGCTCGCGGACATGATGGGCTGTCCCGTCACCTCCACGCTCATGGGCCTGGGCGCCTTCCCCGCTTCCTCACCACAATGGGTGGGGATGCTGGGAATGCACGGCACCTATGAGGCCAATCTGGCGATGAACAAAGCGGATCTCATCCTCTGCGTCGGCGCCCGGTTCGATGATCGCGTGACCGGGCGGCTCGATGCCTTCTCGCCTGAAAGCCGCAAGGTCCACATCGATATCGACCGTAGCTCGATCAACAAGACGGTCGAGGTCGATGTCCCGGTCGTCGCCGATTGCGGGCGCGCGCTGGACGCGATCATCGCCGGCCTTGAGGCACGCGGCTATGCCAAGCCAGACCTCACGGCATGGTGGGCCAGCGTTGATGAATGGCGCGCGCGTCGGAGCCTCGATTATCCTGAGGACGGCACCGAGATCATGCCACAGCGCGCGATCGCGGAGCTGTTTGCCGCGACCCGGGGCAAGGATGTCGTCATCACCACCGAGGTCGGCCAGCACCAGATGTGGGCGGCGCAACATTTCCACTTCGACGCGCCGAACAAATGGCTGACGAGCGGCGGCCTCGGCACGATGGGCTATGGCCTGCCCGCCGCCATCGGTGCACAGCTTGGCAATCCCGATGCGCTGGTCATCGACATCGCCGGCGACGCCTCGATCCAGATGAACATTCAGGAGCTGGGCACGGCCACGCAATATCGCCTGCCGGTCAAGATCTTCATTCTCAACAATGAATATATGGGCATGGTCCGCCAGTGGCAGGAGCTGACCTATGAGAGCCGCTATTCAAACAGCTATTCGGACAGCCTTCCCGATTTCGTGAAGCTCGCCGAGGCCTATGGGTGGAAAGGGATCCGGATCGAGGGTCCACAGGAGCTGGCGGCGGGCATACAGGAGATGATCGCTCATCCCGGCCCGGTGCTGGTTGACTGCCGTGTCGCCAAGCTCTCCAACTGCTTCCCGATGATCCCGAGCGGCGCGGCGCATACCGACATGCTGCTCGACCCGAGCCAGGTTTCCGGCACGATGAACGACGAGGCGAAAGCACTGGTCTGATGCATCCGCCGGTCCGCCTTCGCCTGCACGTCAGCGAACCGTTCGATTTCGAGCGGGCGAACGGCTTTACCGATCTCTACGGGACGACGCGCGATCATCATCATGCGGAAGCGGAAGAATGGCTGCTTTATCTCGAAGACCGGTTCACCTTCAACGAGCATGACTATGACGCGGTTGTGGTTGCCCCCCGCTATATCGGTGAACATCTTTCCCGGGTCTTTGACAGCTTCATGGGCTTCTCGGTCCGCATTGCCCACAAGACGCCGGACGGCTGGCATTTCGCGATGACAGGAATGCTCTCCCTCGCCCCACCCGAGACGGACAATCACCCGAATGACACTCCAGCAGACAATAAGGGATTTTGAGATGCATATCCGCGAGGAAGCGAGCGAGCGGCATGTGCTCTCGATCATCGTCGGCAATGAGGCGGGCATCCTCGCCCGCATCGCCGGCATGTTCACCGCCCGCGGCTATAATATCGAGAGCCTGACCGTCGCCGATATTTCGGAGGACCACAAGGTCAGCCGGATCACCATCGTCACCGCCGGCACGCCCAAGGTGATCGATCAGATCATCGCCCAGCTCGACCGGCTTGTTCCTGTCCACAAGGTTATCGATCTCACCGAAATCGGCCCCTATGTCGAGCGCGAACTCGCTCTGGTGAAGGTCGGCGGCACAGGCGAGCATCGCATCGAGGCGCTGCGCCTCGCCGATGTCTTCCGCGCCAAGGTGGTCGACACCACCATCGAGAGCTTCATCTTCGAGATTACCGGCGCGACCGAGAAGATCGACCGCTTCGTCGAACTGATGCGGCAGATCGGCCTTGTGGAAGTCGGCCGGACCGGCGTGGTCGGCATGGTGCGGGGCCGGGCGGGCGCCTGACACCGGCAAACAGGTTTATTTTTCGCGGCTTCCGGCCTTCCCGGTCGGGAGCATTCATCTTGGTACATCGAGTTAGGGACGAGACATGCGGGTATATTATGATCGCGATGCCGATATCGGCCTCATAAAGGGCAAGAAGGTCGCCATTCTGGGCTATGGCAGCCAGGGCCATGCGCACGCGCAGAATCTGCGCGACAGTGGCGTTGCGGAAGTGGCGATCGCGCTGCGCCCCGGCTCGGCAAGCGCCAAAAAGGCGGAAGCGGCCGGCTTCAAGGTACTGAGCAATTCCGATGCCGCGGCATGGGCCGATGTGCTCATGATTCTGGCGCCGGACGAGCATCAGGCGGGGATTTACGAGAACGACATCAAGGGCCGGATGCGCCCTGGCACGGCGATCGCCTTCGCGCACGGCCTCAACGTCCATTTCGGCCTCATTGAGCCGCCCGCGGATGTGGATGTCATCATGATCGCGCCCAAGGGCCCCGGCCATACGGTGCGCGGCGAGTATCTGAAGGGCGGCGGTGTGCCCTGCCTCATCGCCATCCATCAGGATGCGAGCGGCAACGCGCATGACCTAGCCCTTTCCTACGCCTCTGCCGTGGGTGGCGGCCGCTCGGGCATCATCCAGACAGACTTCAAGGAGGAGTGCGAGACGGATTTGTTCGGCGAGCAGGCCGTGCTCTGTGGGGGCCTCACGCACCTCATCCAGGCTGGTTTCGAGACGCTGGTCGAGGCCGGCTATGCGCCGGAAATGGCCTATTTCGAGTGTCTGCATGAAGTGAAGCTTATCGTCGACCTCATGTATGAGGGCGGCATCGCCAATATGCGCTACTCGATCTCCAACACTGCGGAATATGGTGACATCACCATCGGGCCGCGCATCATCACGGACGAGACCAAAGCCGAGATGAAGCGCGTGCTGGCGGACATCCAGTCCGGCCGGTTCGTCAAGAATTTCGTGCTCGACAATCGCGCCGGCCAGCCGGAGCTGAAAGCCAGCCGCAAAGCCGCCGCCGCGCACCCGATCGAAAAGACCGGCGCGCAGCTCCGCGCGATGATGCCCTGGATCAGCGCCAACAAGCTGGTCGATCAGGACAAGAACTAAACGACATGGGCGTTCTCGGCGCGATGATGATCGCGCCGGGGACAGGCCCTTATCGAGAGAAAGCCGGCGCGCATCGGGGTCAATCCACACCCCATGCCGCCGGCTTTTCCATGGGATCATAGGCGCCGTTCAAGATTTTCCGGCTGGCCGCCTTGCGCGAGGCGCGGCAGGGGCTAGTTTCACAAGACATCTGAACGCAGGAGCAATCCCTCATGACCCGACGTTTCAAAGCCCTTTTTACTGCCAGTACGCTTGCCGCGCTTGGCGCCACGACGATGCTGATCGCCCAGACCGCCGGCGCGCCACAACTGCCCGGCCGGGACGATCCGACCCGCGTGACCGGTGGCACCTATGCAATCGAGGGCGGCCATACGCAGGTTCTCTTCAGCTACGATCACTTCGGCTTCACGAAGAATATGGGCATGCTCTCCGGCGGGACCGGCACGCTGGTTCTCGATCCCAAGGCGCTCGACAAGGCAAGCGTGACGGTCGACGTGCCTATCAATACGTTGCACACGACCATCGCCAAGCTCGATCAGGAGTTTCAGACCGAAAAATGGTTCAACGCCGCCCAGTTCCCAACTGCGCGTTTCGTCTCCACCGCGGTCCATGTTGAAGATAAAGACTCCGCGAAGATCCACGGCAACCTCACCATTCGTGGCGTGACCAAGCCCGTCATACTCGACGCCGAGTTTGAGGCAGCGGGTGTCAACCCCATGAATAAAAAGGAAACCGTGGCGTTTGAAGCTTCCACGAAGATCAAGCGCAGCGACTTCGGCATCAATCAATATGTGCCCATGGTCGGCGATGAGGTGGAATTGAAGATCGTTCTCGCCGCCGAGAAGCAATAAATAGACGAAAACGACGGGGGAGGCCGGTGCTACCGCGCCTCCCCTGTTGCTTCAGGCGTGAGAAATACCCCGCAGCGCCGGTCGCGCATATGGGCGAGGCGCGCCTCGATCATCGGGCCTTGGCTGAAGCGTAGCCGCACCTGATGCACGCCAAGCGGCCAGAACAGCGCCTTATCCGCAATTGCCACCGTGTAGCGCGCGCAGAGCTGATCGATCTGATCCATCGTCAGCATATGCAGGCCAATGACCACCGGACGGCGCAGCACGCCATGGTCGAACCGCACGAAATCGTTGAAGTAGAAACCGCCACGCAGATCAACGAGCACGACGTCCGCGTCGGCCGCGCGGATCGCCGCCATACTGCGGGCATAGCCGCGGACATATTGTTCGGTATCGCGGATCAACCAAAATCCGGCGAGGAGAGATAGCGCCGTACCGGAAATCACGAGCGCACGCGCGATTGATGGTATTCGCCGCGCGACCGCCAGCCAGCCGAATCCCGCCAGCAAACAGAGCGGGCCCATCTGCCCATGCATGTAGCGGAATCCCCAGCCATAGCCCTGATAGATGGACAGGATCAGCCCCGCGATCACGCCGAGCAGCAGCGGCAGCACGACCGGTGGATCGCTAAAGAGCGTGCGGATGAATGGCCGCCAGCGCACCGCAAGGGGCGCAAGGGCCAAGAGCGGCAGCAACAGCAGGTTGTTCCAGGCAAAGAGCCGCGCCGTGTTGATGAGCGGTTGCCAGCTATCCAGGCGGTTGAAGAGGCTTGCCACCTTCTCCGTCGCCGTGGGCGTGCGGTGGACATCTGTGGGCGGCGGTGGCCCGACCAGATCGGCAAGCGCCATCGGCCAGAGCTTCGCCCATATCATCACGACCAGCGCCACCGCTACGATGTGCCAGGCCGTCGCCACCCATTGCCGCCGGAGCAGCAGCCAGAGGATGAACGGGCCGACAAAGAGCAGCGGAAAATGCCACTGGTGCAATCCCGCTGCGAGCACCAGCACCGGCATAGCGAGCGCATGGCTCCACGCGCGATCCTTTAGCACCAGCGCCAGCCAGATGAGATTGAACGCGAAGTGGCTGGTCATCGCGAAATAGGTCATGCCGGTGGCGAGGAGCTGCGCGGAGGAAAGCGCCATCACCATCACGATGATCCGCGCCTCCCGCTGGTGCCCCTCCTCTGCACCGAAGATCTGACCGCTCACCCGCCAGAGCATCGCAAGGCCCAGACCGAGCATCGCCGGCGCGGCCAGCGCTGCATCGCCCAGCCAGCGGAACAGCGCGACGATGGCAGCGTGAACCGGCAAATAAATGGCCGTCCAGTGCGTATCGGCACCATAAGGGCTGTAGAATTCCGGCATCATGGCGCGATGGAACGGCTGCCATTCCGCCGGGATCGGCCAGCCCATCCGGCCCTCGGCAAAGTAGGCGCCGGCCAGCTCCGTCATCACTTCATCACGCGAGGGGCTGTAATCGTGAAAGACGAAAGCCCGGCCCAGCCGCGCGGCAACCACCATCGCGATCGCGGCGATCAGCACCAGCCATGGCGCAGCGCGTGATCGCTGCGACGCAAAGGCACTGCCTGCCTTGCCCCGTGCCATCATTACCCAGACACCGAACCCGGCAAGCGCCAGCGCATAGGCGCCAAGCACCCATGCATCCTGCCGGGCGAAGAGATATTCGCCGACCCAGAGCCCACCCCGCGCGATCCGCCGATACCAGGTGAGCGCATCCCAGCCCGCAACGGCAAGCGCCGCAGCGATCAGCGCGAAGGCCAGTCCGCCTCGCCCGACATCCGGTTCAAAGGATCGGGATATTGCCATCACCCGCCAGATCGCGCCGCACGAACAGCCCGTCCATCTCCACCAGCAGCGGGAAATGCCCCTTGTTGTTCGCGAAAATGGCATTGGGCACGAAACCGAACTCCGCCAGCGCCGCAATCATCTGCCCATAGTCCACGCCGCCGCTGTAGAGCGGGCGGACCGCAAGCTCGGTCTGCACACCGGCGAAGCCGCGCAGCATGGCACCAGCCCCGGCGCAGACCTGCGCGTCATGCCCCTGCGTATCGAGCTTGAGCAGCGTGGTGCCGTCGCCATGTGACAAACCCAGCTCGTCCATCAGTCCATCGAGCCGGCGGCAGGACACCGCAAGACTCTTCTCTATGCGGTTACGCTCGGCAAAGATCGGCTCCAGCCCCTCGCTCGGAGGGTTCAGCGAACTGAACTGATCGGCAGCCATGACGTTGAAATCGGCCGTGCCGTCCACATCGCTGAGCGCGATATTATGAACTTCCCAGGCGCGATCCCTCCGTGCCCTTTCAGCCAGCCGGGCGAACACCGCCGGATTAGGCTCGAACGAGATAATGCGGCCGGAAAAGCCCACATCCTTGCGAAGCTGCGTGGCATATTGGCCGGCATTGGCACCAACATCGACCACGCAATCAATGCCAAAATGGGCAATGAAGCGGCGCAGGGCAACAATCTCGCCATATTGATGCTGGCGGCCGGCAAGCGCCAGCCGTGTCGCGAGCCAGCGGTCACGCAGTTCACGACGATAGCGGGCAGTCTGGCTCATGCCCTGCCCCCCTCCGCGAGCGCTGCGCGATAGGCGAAGAGAGTCCCCTGTGCGGCCTCGTCCCAGTTGGGCAGGGTTTGCAGCAAGGCCAGCGCGCCCGCGCCCGCCTGCCGGCGATACGCCTCGTCGCGAATCAAGACGCGCAGCCCGTCACGCAATTGACTGGCATCTCCCGCGCAAAACCGCGTGATTGCCCGAGTATCCAATTCACCAAACATGCCTGCGTCGCTCGTTATCATCGCGGCGCCATAGCGAAGCGCGGAGAGGAAGGCACCGCTGGAATCGATCGCGCGATAAGGGAATGCGATGATATCCGCGCAGGTCAGATGAGCGTCGAGCCGACCTTCGGGGAGGAACCCCAGATCCGTCACCAGCCGATCGCCAAAGCCCGCCATGCGGATCGGCTCTATCATCGGCGCCATATCCATGAACGGCTTGCCGGCTATCGCCAGTTCAAAGACGTGCCCCTCCCGCCAGAGCGCCAGCGAGGCGTCAATCAGGAGGTCCAGCCCCTTATAGGGCCGCACCGTGCCGAAGAAGACTATGCGCGGCACGCCCGGCGCGGGTGATGGCACCGCCGCACGGTCCGCCACGCTTGCCGCTGCCAGATCCATAGGGGGATGCGGCACGAGGTGAATACGTGCCAGATCAATCCCGTTCGCGAGCAGTGCCGCGCGGGTTGGCTCGCCATGGACGATCAGCGCATCAAACCGGCCGAGCAGCGCGTGATAGCCGCGCCCCTGCGCTGTGGCGCTACCATGGAAGGGCGTGGCATTATGGACGGTATGAACCAGCGCCGCGCGCCCGGCGAGCCGGCGCAGCCAGCGCTCGTCCACCCGCGCCAGGGGCAGCCACTGGAAGTGAACAACATCGCCCGCAAAGGCATGAAGCGATCCGTAAGCGGCGTCGAGCGCATAGCCGACCCCCTTGGCCACCTGACCTGCCCGGCCATCACCCAGCACCCCGCGCAGCCGCTCACCCAGACGGAAGAAACGCGGCTCATAGCGATAGCCTACCGGTGCGATCGCATCCGTCGCGCGGGTCGGACGACCGAGCAGCGTCACATCCTGCCCCGCCCGCGCCAGCGCCGCGCACAGGCTGTCGTCATAACGACCTGTGAAAAGCGATGGGTCAACCATGGCGATCTTCATGGCGTGAGCCTTCGCAATAGCCGCACATGCCAGGCACCGAGCAGCAGGTGCAGGACGGCATAGACCAGCGCGAAACACAAGGCGAAGCGCCAGCCGGTAAGGCTGGCAAGGCCAAGGCTCATCGGAACGCTCAACAAGCTGCCCAGAAGAAAAGCAGCCGATGGCGGCAATAAAGGCGCGAACCGGGCAAGGCCTGCCTGCACGTAAACAGAGACGCAGAGCGGCGCGAGACCAAGGAGCAGCGCGGCAATGACAACAAGCTCAGTCCGGCTGAGCACGGCATGATGGTCAAACAGCTCGGCCGAGAGCCATGGCCCCGCCACGATCAGCCCTGTGCCAAGCAGGATCGCCAGCGCCGCGGATCGCCACGCCAGACGGCGGACAAATCCTGTAAACTGCGCCACGTCTTCACCATGGGCAGCGCGGGTGATCGCCGGCATTGTCGTCTCGGCAAAGGCGCGGATCGCGGCCGACAATGCCCGGGACATCTTGAACACGAAATCGAAGAGCAGCAGCGGCCGGGCATCGCTTGTTGCCAGCGCGATGGTGAAATAGGGCGCGTTATAAGCGGCTACGTCGCTCACCGTCAGCGCTACGGTGCGGCCTATATCGCCAAGATAGCTGGCCCGCACATGCCCGCCGCCCACCCGCACGGCAAGCCAGTGCCGTGCCGTGAGACCAAGCGCACGATGCACCGTCGCAAGGCCGAGCAATACGCACAGCACGGCAACCACAAGCTGTGCGAGGACGCTCGTCATCAGCGGCATCCCGCCGGTGAGCGCGGCAAATAGCAGGGATATGCCCGTGATACGACGGAAGAGGTCCAGCCCCTCCCACCAGAGATTATGGTCGAGCGCGGCAAGCCCGCGCTTGGCGAGGAGCGCGACAAGATTGGTCGCGGCCACGCAGTAAAAGGCGAGGAAAAGGCCCGGCTGCGTGGTTTTCAGCCAGCCCGCGCCGAGCGCCACCGCAATGACGACCGCGCCCGTCAGAATGATCGCCAGCAGGAACGCCATCAGCACGCCGATTTCCTCGGCGCGGAAGCCGCCCTGCCCGGTCAGTACATGCCGGCGCAGGCGGGCATAGATGATCGTCGAAAAGCCGAACTCCGCCGAGACCGTGAAGTTCGCGAAGGCAACGAGCAACAGGAAGGCGCGGAAGTCGGGAAGCGGGAGCAAACGCACGAAAACGAAGGTGACGACAAAGCCCCAAAACATCGCCAGCGCGACATTGGCGAGCTTGACCAGGCCAAGCAGGCCCGGCCGCCGCTCAAGGCGCTGCAAGGCATCGAGAATTGCCGGCACTCGCCGCTCAGTCAACGCGCCGGGCGCGGAACAGCGTATCGCCCAGCGCCATGCGTGCCACATCCGGTGCGGGCAGGCTATGCGCGTCGATCAGGTCCACGGCGAGGCCTGCCGCCGTGATCCGGGTCGCAAAGTCGCGGCCATATTGGCGCACATGGTCCCACTGGCCAAAGCGCCGCTCACGCTCCCGCCCGGAAAGGTCCGGCGGTCCATCCTCGCTCGGCTTCCCCCAGAGCGGCACGATGAGCCAGGCCTCCCCGCCCGGTTTCAGCGCGCGGCGGATATTGGCGAGGACAAGGGCGTCGTCCGGCACATGCTCCATCACATGGCTGGCATAAACAATGTCAAACCGTGCTTCGTCCGCCATCGCCATCAGGTCGATGCGCTGCATCCCCGGCACATCATAGCGCGCGGGGTCGATATCGGCCGGCACATAGTCGGCGGCCCCGGCGCTGAACCGGCGCACGAGGCTGGCTTCATTGGGCGCGCAGTGGAGAACCGCGGCGGCGGGCGGCACTATGATGCGCCCGGCGTCGAGCAGCGCATGCATCAGCCGCTCGCGCGGGCTCGCGCCGCAGAGCGGGCAGCCCCATTCGCGCTCCGCTCCATAGCGGAAGAAGCCCACCACATCCCGGTCGCACGCCGGGCAATGCCGCGCCGCGCCCGCGCCCAGCGCCGCCCGGACCCGCAGGCTCGTGCGCGTTACATGCTTGCCGAGCGCTTTTTCTATGCGTTGCAGGGTAATCACGGGCGCGAGCCTATACAGGGATTGAGCAGGAAAGCTACTTACGGGATTTGGCCGGCTGCCATGTCGTGAAGTCCGCGCCGCCCATCGCCAAGCGGATGCCCCGCAGCGTCGCCACATAGGCAAGCAGCAGATCCACAACGGCGGCGATCGGCCCGCGCCGCATCATCAGGCCAAGCATCACGAGAATAAAAACGGCGGCAAAGAGCGCGACGGCCGCAGCCGGGTTTAGCCGCCACGCCAACAGCAGCGCCGCCGCGCCGCCCAGCCCCATCCACAGCGCGCCGAACCAGCGCACGAGCTTGCGCGAGGCATATTTGAACCGATCGAGCCGGGACATGGCCCGCAGGCCCGGCCGCAAATGACGGTGTGTGCGCCAGCTCCGCGCCGCGATCCGCACCTTGCGCCGGTATTCGTCCTGACGTTCGGCGACCATCGCCTCACGCGCGATCACATCCCGCGCCTTGATGAGCCGCCGGCCGGCAAAGACCACGGCCATGGAGACGGTGAGGTCGTCCAGCACATCATCGGGAAAATCGGGGTAGAGCGCGCGGCGGATGGAAAAGATCGAGCCGTCCGCCCCCATCACATTGCCGCTGCGGCTTTCCAGATCCTTGAGATGCTCCTCAAGCCGCCAGTAGAGCGCGCCAACCCCGGCCGATGCGCTCTCGCCCGCGCCGTCATAGCGCAGCGAACCGAGCACGCCGCCAACGGTCGGATCGGCATAATAAGGGAGCAGCCGGGCAATCGCATCCTCATCCAGCAGGACATTGGCGTCGGTGAAGATGAGAATTTCGCTGCGCGCCATGGCGGCCATCGTCTTCATGCCGCGCGCCTTGCCGGTACGGCCGGGGCCGCGCACAAGGGACAGCAAGCCGTCCCCTTCCGCAGTGGCGAGCAGATCGCCCGTGCCGTCCGTCGAGCCGTCGTCATAGGCCATCACCGCGAGGCCAGGGTGGCGCGCCCGCAAGGCGCGCAGATTGGCGATCTTGGCAGGGAGTGAGGCAAGCTCATTATAAGCGCAGAAGAGCAGCGTCGCATCGGGAATCGCCGCGCTGCCCTCTGGTCGGAGCGGCCGGGGCGGCAGCAGGCGCAACAGCACGGGGTAGAAGAGGAACGGCCAGAGCAGCAGAACCGCGCAAATAAGCACGAGCGCCGCGAGCGCGCAGTTCACCATCATGCGCGCGCCTCCTTCCCGTCCCCGCGCTCAGAACGCATTGTCATGCCCCAGGACACCAAGCGTCGCGACGATGATCCGCAGGTCGCGCGGGATCGACCAGTTGGTGACATATTCAAGGTCCGACTGGAGGCGGTTGAGCAGATCCTCATGCCGGTCCGTCGGCCCACGATGGCCACGGACCTGCGCCAGCCCGGTCATCCCCGGCTTGATGCAGTGGCGCGCCCAGTAGCGCGCGTCCACATCCCAGTAGAGCGTATCCGCAGCCTTGGCCGCCGGCGCATGAGGACGCGGTCCGACGATGCTCATATCACCCTTCAATACATTGAAAAGCTGCGGCAATTCATCGATGCTCGTTCGCCGCAAAAAACCACCTACGCGCGTCACGCGCGGATCCTCTCGCGTCGTCAGCCGGTCTGCGCGATGATCGCTCTGCGCGCTGTGCATGGTGCGGAACTTGTAGATCATGAACGGGCGCGCATCCTTGCCAAGGCGCGGCTGGCGGAAAAGCAGCGGCCCCGGCCCGGAGAGCCGCACGGCGATCGCCGCGCCGGCCAGCAATGGCGAGAGCGCCACGATCGCGGGCACGGTGATGGCAAGGTCCAGCGCCCGCTTCATGATCCGGTCACGAAACTCCATCGGTCCGCCCGCGACCACAAGGGTCGGATGATCGTCAAAAGCACTGACCTTCGCGGGAACAAAGCGGCGCATCTCCGGCAGCAATATCTCACCCTTGGCGGACAGCGCGGTCAGCGCCACGCGCCAGTCCTCCACACGCTCGGGCGGACAGGCCACGACCACGCGCTCGGCGGCATCCACAGCGCGCGCCAGCAGCGCGGCCATTTCCGCATTGCGCGCCGCAGGATCAAAGCCGATGGCCGCGACATCGATGACGTGAGCATCATCCGGCGGATTGATGAGCACGTCATCGACCAGCAACGCGGTGATGCGTGGCACATCCCCCACCAGCCAGCGCGCCAGACGACGCGTGAGCATCCGCGCGACATAAAGCCCCGCTCCGCCGAGCAGGAGGCCGACAATGAAGGTAAGGCGCGAGAGCTGATCGGCGATCTTGCCAAGATAGACGATGATGAGCATGAGCGCTGCCGCCTGCGCCAACGCCCAGAGCGCACGCATGGCACTCGCTCTCCGGTCGGCGATCATACGAATGCCATAGACCCCGCCGCTGATCGCCAGCAGCACATAGACCGGTGCGATCATCGCCGCCATGATCAGCCCATGGGGCTTGCCCGGTTCTCCGCGCCAGTCGCCCAGCACCAGAATATTGGCGAGCGCGAAGGCCAACCCCAACACCGCTATGTCGATGAGGATGCACAGGATGTAGAGACGCAGGCGCGCCGCTTCCTTGGTAGGCGCCGGACGGGCAATCATGGGGCCAGCGCTCTATCCGCTTTCAAGGACGCATGGGAACGGTTTTTGCGTCCCCGCATGAATATGCCGCTCAGCACTTGCGCGCGATGATCGCCGCGATGCGCCGGGCGGCATAGCCATCTCCATAAGGATGGTGCGCGCGGGACATGGCAAGATGCGCCTCGTCATCGTCCAGCAGGCGGGCAACCGCGTCGACAATGCGCTCGCGCTTCGTGCCGACGAGCAGGGCGGTGCCCGCTTCCACACCCTCGGGCCGTTCGGTCTTATCACGCATGACGAGCACCGGCTTGCCCAGCGCCGGCGCTTCCTCCTGAATACCACCGCTGTCCGTCAGCACCAGATAGCTCGCATCCAGCAAGGCGATGAAGCAGGCATAATCAAGTGGGTCAATCAAATGCACATTGGCAAGGCCGCCAAGCACTGCACGTGCCGGGCCGACGACATTGGGGTTGGGATGGATGGGGAAGATGATCTCCACATCCTTGCGAAGCGCGGTTTCGCGAATTGCGCTGACAATATCCTCCATGCCGCCACCGAAATTCTCTCGGCGATGGGTCGTAACGGCGATGATCCGCCGCCCCGCGCATCGTGCGAGTAGCGGATCGATAGCAACGGTCAGCTCAGGTCGGGCAACAACCGCCTCCCGCATCTCACGCAGCGCATCGATGACGGTATTGCCCGTCACATGTACGGTGGCGGGATCGCGCCCTTCCGCCAGCAGCGTGCGTCCGGCCTGCTCCGTCGGCGCGAAGTGACGCTCCGCAATGCTGGAGATCATCCGGCGGTTGGCCTCCTCAGGCCATGGATTGCGGATGTCTCCACTGCGAAGGCCCGCCTCGACATGCGCGACCGGAATCCGCCGGTGATACGCCGAAAGAGAAGCGACAAAGGCAGTCGTCGTGTCGCCTTGCACCAGCACCATCTCTGGCCGCAGAAGATCGAGCGCTCCCCCGATCGCCTGCAGCAGGCGCACCGTCAGTTCATCAAGCGACTGGCCGGGGCGCATCACATCAAGATCAAGGTCCGGTGCGATTCCCGCGAGGCCAAGCACCTGATCGAGCATGGCACGGTGCTGCGCGCTGACGCAGACATGCGTCTCGATCTCCTCGATCTCGCGTAGCGCGCGCACAACCGGGAACATCTTGATCGCTTCGGGCCGGGTCCCAAAAATGGCAAGAACGAGGTTCATGCCGCACCCATATCCGCCGTAAGCGCGGCATCGCGCAGACCCCGCCACACCTGCGCCGCCTGCACTGTCTCGGCGACATCATGCACCCGCACCATCTGGCAACCAGCGGCAAACGCGTTCAAGGCGAGCGCCAGCGACCCGCCGAGCCGCTGGTCCACCGGCGCCTCTTTCGAGAGCGCACCAACGATCCGTTTCCGGCTGGCGCCCAGCAGAATTGGAACGCCAAGACCATGGAAAAGCGCGAGCATATTCACGGTGGCGGTATCGTCCGCCAGAGTCGTGCCGAAACCGATGCCGGGGTCAGCCATGATCCGCTCCCGTCCTATGCCTGCTGCCTCACACGCCGCGATGCGCGCATCCAGCCAGTCGAACACCGCGAGCGGGCCGCTTATACGTGTCGCGCTGCCATAATGTTCGCGCCCGCCGTGCGGATCTTCCCCGGACGAGGGGCTGTGCATGAGGACGACCGGACAGTTCGAGCCGGCCACCACATCACGCGCACGCGGATCATGCGTGAGGCCCGAAATATCATTGATGACTCCGGCACCGGCCGCGAGCGCAGCTTCCATAACGCTCGCCTTGCGCGTGTCCGCCGAAACGACGATATCCGCCTTCGCCAATCGCTCGATGACGGGCACGATACGGGCGATCTCGTCCCCCTCCCAGACCGCTGCGGCACCTGGCCGGGTGGATTCACCCCCCACATCCACAATCGACACACCGGCGAGCTGCATTGCGAAACCGGCCTGAACGGCCGCTTCCAGATCATCGGCATAGCGGCCGCCATCCGAGAAGCTGTCC
This sequence comes from Sphingobium sp., assembly GCA_035911355.1. Classification (GTDB taxonomy): domain Bacteria; phylum Pseudomonadota; class Alphaproteobacteria; order Sphingomonadales; family Sphingomonadaceae; genus Sphingobium. The sequence goes on along the minus strand of JAMHVU010000071.1, from coordinate 51,722 downwards.
GGTGTCATGTTCAAGATGCCCATGACTTGCGGGCCCTCAAAGCGCAGAGCGCGCTGGCCGATCCGCCAGCCAGACCGTGGCGCTGTAAGGCGGCCCAGCAGCGCCTGCGCGCGCACGCCCGGCTCCGCGGGAAGAGAGGCGATCCAGCCGCGCAACTCCGCAACGGGCAGGATCGCGCGACCGCCCTTCCCGTCCCGCTCCGACACCCAGCGCACCTCCACGCCCTGAAACCAGAGCAGCGTACCAGCGAGCCGCAGCACATCGCTTTCGGCCAGTCCGACGGGCGTGTCGGCGAACCAGAGCGGGCGAAAATAGAGACGGGCGTCTGCGGCGATCACTGGATGACTCATCCGTGCTGCTATCGCGCTTCACGCCGGGAACAGCAATGGTACGCAGGCGCCACGACGTCATGACGTCATAAAAAAATACCCAGGGCGACGAATGTTCGTCGCCCTGGGCTGGGTTGCCGCGTGTGGGGCACGGCAAACCAAACTTTATGGCTCTGTCGCGAGAAGATAAGTCTGGCGCAGGCTGTCTATCGACTTGAGGCCATCGGCATGATCGATGTGCCAGAAATTCCAGCCATTGCAGGACGGCGCACCTTGCAGATCGGCGCCCAGGCGATGGATCGACCCCTTTTGCGCGCCGCATTCCAGTGACCCGTCAACGCGAACCCGCGCCTGCCAGCGGCGCTTGGTGTCGGTAAGCAGCGCTCCCGGCGCGATCATCCCCGTCTCGACCAGCGTACCGAAGGCGACGCGCGGCTGGCTCTTGGCGGACTGCATGATCTGCAGCGTGCTCTCGTCGAGCGGCAGCGCGGCGGCGATCCGCTCCTCGGCAACGCTGCAATAGGCGCTCTCACGCTCGATACCGATCCATCGACGGCCAAGCCGCCGGGCGACGGCCCCTGTCGTCCCCGTACCGAAAAAGGGATCGAGCACCACATCGCCTGCCTTGGTGCAGGAGAGCAGCACCCGGTAGAGCAGCGCTTCCGGCTTTTGGGTCGGGTGCGCCTTATGTCCGTCGCGCTTGAGCCGCTCTTGCCCGGAGCAAATCGGGAGAACCCAGTCAGAGCGCATCTGCAGCTCATCATTGAGGGTCTTCATCGCACGATAATTGAAGGTGTAGCGCGCCTTCTCGCCCTGGCTCGCCCAGATCAGCGTCTCATGCGCGTTGGTGAAGCGCGTGCCCTTGAAATTGGGCATCGGGTTCGCCTTGCGCCACACGATATCGTTGAGAATCCAGAAGCCGGCGTCCTGCATCGCCGTGCCCACGCGGAAGATATTATGATAGCTCCCGATCACCCAGATGGTGCCATTGGGCTTCAGGATGCGGCGCGCCTCAGCCAGCCAGGCCCGCGTGAAGCCGTCATAGGCGCTGTAACTCTCGAACTGGTCCCAGGCATCGTCCACGGCATCGACCCGGCCACCTTCCGGCCGGAAGAGATCGCCACCAAGCTGGAGATTATAGGGTGGGTCCGCGAACACCATGTCGATGGAAGCATCAGGCAGCCCGCGCATGGCCGTGATGCAGTCGTCCCGAATGATCTGGTCGAGCGGCAGGAGATCATGCATGTCCTTCGGCGACGTCCGGCGCGCACGACGCACCGCTCCGCTACCGACCCTCTCAATGACCCCCATGAAAAACACACTCCCCGTTCCGTGAGCGTGATGGTGAGTCCAGCGGAGTCTCGCGTCAAGCCCCCGCCATGTTGGTTCTCAACATGTTAGGCCGCATTGCTCCAGGAGAACGAAAGGAGTCCCACGCGAGCCGTAGTGGCAGGAGGAATCCACAGGACTCAATATCTTGTGGTGTTGCCCTAAGGACTCATACGAGAAATTGGTGTGAAATTTTTTTTGCCGGTCATCCGCCAGCGGCACGAGCATCCTCCAAAGCCGCCGCTCGCGCGACTGGCGCAAAGCTTCGCCTATGGAGAGGACTTGGTCCATGTCGCGTCAGCGCGTGGAGATGGTCGGCCGTGCCGTAGCCCTTGTTTCGTTCCCAGCCATAATGTGGATACTCCAGCGCCGCTGCCCGCATCAACGCATCGCGATGCTCCTTCGCGATGATCGAGGCCGCCGAGATGCTTGGCTCGCACGCGTCCCCCCCCACGATCGCACGCGCCGGCCAGCGCCAGGCATCGCACCGGCCCTGTGGGGTCATGTTGCCATCGACAAGCACCTGCGCGAGACCCTCGCCAGTCTGTCGGCAAAGCTCTTCCACCGCCAGTGTCATGGCAAGCATCGTCGCGCCAAAAATATTCAGGCGGTCGATATCCGCCACATCGACCACGCCGATCGCCCATCGGCAGCGCGCCTTTATCACGACCTCCAGCGCGGCGCGGCGCGGCGCGGACAGCGTCTTCGAATCGGCAAGCCCGTCAGGCGGTACAGGAGGCAGGATCACAGCAGCGGCGACGACCGGCCCTGCGAGCGGACCGCGTCCCGCCTCGTCTACACCCACAATCACTGTGTCAGGCGCCAGGGCGGATAGCGCCGCCGCTCTCCGGCTGAAAAAAGACACACGCGATTCCCCGCGGGATCGACCAGCCAGGCCTCACGCCAGCCCCATGGCTGATCGACAGGCTCACTATCAAACAGGAGACCAATGGACTGGAGCGCCGCGACCCGGCTGTCGAGATCGTCACATTCAAAATAGATTGCGGGGGCGCCATCATGCAGCGAAAGCGTCGCGCCGCCGGGTGTCTCGAAGCGGGCATAGCCCTTCTCCGTTGCTTCAACGATGAGGCGAAGCCCCAGTTCATCGTAGAAGTCGCGCGATGCCGCAAAATCGGAAATCGGCACGCTCACCTGGTTGAGGCGCATCGGCGGACCGAAATCAAGCCGGACGGACGGATGCCCCATCGGACCATGGCCGCGCCCGAGCTGCGGCGCCTCACGCAGCGCGATTCGCACGAAGGCGCGCCCGCGCGCAATCGCATCGGACAGATCGAGCCCTTCACCCAGCCCGCAGGCGATGGCGCTCGCCAGCGTGCAGCCCGTACCGTGACTATCCTCCGTCTCGATGCGCGGGTCTTCCCAGCGGGCGATCTCTCCCTCCAGCCCAACCAGTCGATCGACAACCGTCGGCCCTTCGAGATGGCCGCCTTTGATAAGCAGAATTTCGCCGCGCCCGGTCAGTGCCGCTTCTCCGCCCAACGCTTCCAGTTCCGGGATATTGGGCGTGGTGACAAAGGCCCAGTCCATCAGTGCGTGCATCGCCGCGATTGTATCGGGATCGGCGAGGACACCGCCGCTTGTCGAGACCATTACCGGATCGAACACCACCGGCGCATTGATCGTCTCCAGCCGCGCCGCCACCGCCTGGGCTGTCTCGGCCGAACCGATCATGCCGATCTTCACCGCGTCCACGCCAATATCGGCAACCACGCTGTCGATCTGGGCGAGAACCATCTCGGTCGGCACATGATGGACGGCATCGACACCGATTGTGCTTTGCGCCGTGACGGCGGTGATCGCGGTCATGGCATGGCCGCCGAGCATGGTAACGGTGCGGATGTCCGCCTGTATGCCGGCGCCCCCCCCTGAGTCCGATCCGGCGATGATAAGGATGCGTGGTGTACCCATGCCCGACCTTCTGCCGAAGCGGACCCGATAAGTCGAGAGAGGGGCTTTGCTTTCGCGAGCGGACGGGATAGCGCGGCAGCATGGCGTCTATCCTCTCCGTGCGTGGTCTCGGCAAATCCTATGCGAGCGGCCACCGCGCGCTCGGCGCGATCGATCTCGATGTCGAGGAGGGCGAGATTTTTGCACTGCTCGGCCCCAACGGCGCAGGCAAAACGACGCTCATTTCGATTATCTGCGGCATCGTCAACGCAACGGCCGGAACCGTCACGGTGGCCGGTCACGACATTGTACGCGATTATCGGGAGACGCGCACCACTATCGGCCTCGTTCCGCAGGAACTCTCCACCGACATGTTCGAGCGGGTGATCGACACGGTGCGGTTCAGTCGCGGCCTGTTTGGGATGAAGCGCGATGACGCGCTGATCGAGCGTATCCTGCGCGACCTCTCCCTCTGGGAAAAGAGGGATGCGAAGATACTGGAGCTTTCTGGCGGCATGAAACGCCGGGTGATGATCGCCAAGGCGCTCGCCCATGAGCCGCGCCTGCTCTTCCTCGACGAACCCACAGCTGGCGTGGATGTGGAGCTGCGCCGCGATATGTGGCGGCTGGTGCGCCGCCTGCGGGACGATGGTGCGACCATCATCCTCACCACCCATTATATCGAGGAAGCACAGGAAATGGCCGACCGGGTTGGCGTCATCAACAAGGGCGCGCTGATCCTCGTGGAGGACAAGGCCGCGCTGATGGCGAAGCTTGGCCGCAAATCGCTGCGCGTGACGCTTTCCGCGCCGCTCACGGCTCTTCCCGAGGAGCTTGGCGAATGGACACTGGCCTTGCATGACGAGGGCCGCACGCTCGAATATATATTCGATAGTCAGGCGGAGCGAACCGGCGTCTCCGGGCTGCTCCGCAAGCTTGGCGATCTCGGTATCGGCTATCGCGACCTTGGTACGCACGAAAGCTCGCTGGAGGATATTTTCGTCGATCTCGTCCATGCGCCTGACCGGGGCGTGGATGGGGAGGCCCGGCCATGAGCTTCAATCACCGCGCCATCAGCGCCATCTACCGCTTTGAAATGAACCGCTTTGCGCGAACATTGATGACCGGCCTCATCGTGCCGGCAATCACCACGTCGCTCTATTTCGTGGTGTTCGGTAGCGCTATCGGATCGCGCATGGCCGAGGTGGGCGGCGTGCCCTATGGCGCTTACATCGTGCCGGGGCTCATCATGCTCTCCATGCTGACCGAATCCATCAGTAATGCGAGCTTTGGCATCTTCATGCCCAAGTGGAGCAATACCATCTATGAGTTGCTCTCCGCACCCATTTCGCCTCTGGAAGCGGTGATCGGCTATGTTGGCGCGGCAGCGACCAAGGCACTGTCCGTTGGCGTCGTTATCTTCGCAACGGCGCATCTCTTCGTCGATCTCGACATCGCCCATCCGATTGCGATGGTCGCCTTCATCCTGCTGATCGCCATCAGCTTTTCGCTCTTCGGGTTCATCCTCGGCATCTGGGCGAAGAACTGGGAGCAGCTCCAGATCATACCGTTGCTTGTGGTGATGCCGATGACCTTTCTCGGCGGCGCCTTCTACTCGGTGCACATGCTGCCCGAGCCGTGGCGGACGATCACGTTCTTCAATCCCGTGGTCTATCTGATCAGCGGGTTCCGCTGGACGTTCTTTGGCACCGGCGATGTCTCCATCGGTGTCTCGATGGCATTCGTGCTGGGCTTCCTGGCGCTATGTCTCGCCCTGGTGTTCTGGGTTTTTCGGAGCGGCTACCGCCTGAAAAACTGAAATGCCTGCCTGAACCGCGTCAAACAGCGAGCCCGGCACGGGTGGCGGATCGCTCCGCCCCCGTGTCGAGGCACCAACCTCTTACTTCGTAATGCGATGCTCGCCCTTCACCCAGCGTACCGTACCAGATGATGCGCGCATCACGACGCTTTCGGTGGTCATGCGGCCGCCGGGCAGGCGCTTGACACCGCCAAGCAGCGATCCGTTCGTCACGCCGGTCGCGGCAAAAATACAGTCACCCCGCGCAAGTTCGGAGAGATCGTAAATCTTGTCGAGATCCTCGATGCCCCATTTGCGGGCACGAGCGCGCTCGTCATCATTGCGGAAAAGCAACCGGCCCTTGAACTGGCCACCCACGCAGCGCAGCGCGGCACAGGCCAGCACCCCTTCAGGCGCGCCGCCGGAACCCATGTACAAATCTATCGTCGTTTCGGGATTGGTCGTGGCGATGACGCCGGCGACGTCCCCGTCGGGAATCAGCATAACCCCGCAGCCAATCTCGCGCAGCTCGGCAATGATCTTCTCATGTCGCGGACGATCCAGCACGCAAACGATGATCTCGTGCGGCTCGACACCCTTGGCTTTCGCCACGGCCTCGACATTCTCTCGCGGGCTCTTGGCGAGGTCGATCACGCCTTCTGGATAACCCGGTCCAACGGCAATCTTATCCATGTAAACATCCGGCGCGTTGAGCAGGCAGCCCTCATCGCCCGCTGCAAGCACGGCGAGCGCATTTGGCCCGGCCTTGGCGGTGATGGTGGTGCCCTCCAGCGGATCGAGCGCGATGTCGATCTTCGGCCCCTTGCCCGGAGCCCCGCCGACCTTCTCGCCAATATAGAGCATCGGCGCCTCGTCGCGTTCGCCCTCGCCGATCACCACGGTGCCATCCATATAGAGCGTGTCGAACGCCTTGCGCATTGCTTCCACGGCTGCGGCGTCGGCCGCCTTCTCATCCCCGCGTCCGATCAGCTCGGAGGCAGCGATCGCCGCTGCCTCGGTCACGCGGACCATCTCCAGAACCAGAACCCGATCGAGAACCGAACTCGCCTTCACCATTGCTTCCACATCCTTCCCGCATACGAAGGCCGCCCCTGTCCGCTTGGCGCGGGATCCGGCCCAGATGATTTCTGCGGCCCGCCGCTTCCATCCCTATCGGAAGGAGAACCAGACCTCGCGATGCCGATAGGCCAGGAGTATTGCAATGTCGATAATGCTGCGCGGGGATGTCGTATCGCCCCAACGCGCCGTAGGGTCAGTCCGTGCGCCAGTAGAGCTGCTGACCGTCCCGCACCGGGTTCACGAGCATCTGCACCGCATGTCCGGCAAGGCGAGGCAGCGCATCCGGCAGCCCCCCGCGGCAGTGGCTCTCTTCGGCCCAGCCACGCCGCACGACCGCTCCGCTCCGCCTGTCGGACAGGCTGATGACGAGGCGGTAGGTGCGGTCCTTACAGGACTGGAGCGCGCGAGGCCGCTTGGCGGGCGCCAGCACGGTCTCCCCCGTGCCCTGCATGCCGATCCGCGCCGGACGCTCGGTAATCGTGGCGGAAAGCAGGATGCTGCTTTCGTCGACCTCCGCCATACCGGCCGCCTCCATGGCCCGCTTCACCACCTGCCACTGGCCATCCGGAAGATGCAGATCACTGGCGGGCGTGAAATCGACAGGCCGCTCCCCGCTGGCATCAGGCGTCTCCCCCGCGAAGAATGTCGGCATCGGCCCCGCGCAGCCGGAAAGGAACAGGGCACCGAGCAGAGCCATGCTCCAACTCAGGACAGCAGACAGGGGCACACGATATCGCTCGCTCCTGTTCTCAATCCACCGTGACGGTCCCATAATCATTTCGGGACAGGCTGTGCCTCAACCGTACGCGCAACGCAACGTATCAAGGAACCCTACCCTACACCCGGCCCCCTGTCCTTCGTCCTAATGACGCAAGCTCGCCTCGCCATCGCCGGCAGGCGGCGGCGGGGAAGGAGCACCCGGCTGAGCGGCAAGATCATCCGCTTCCGACCAGTCGATGGGTGTCAGCGGCGCGACCAGCGCATGCGCAAGCACTTCATCGACATGAGCGACCGGAATGATGGTGAGGCCCTGCGCGATATTGGCGGGCAACTCGGCCAGATCCTTCTCATTCTCCTGAGGGATGAGCACAGTCTTGATCCCGCCGCGCAGCGCTGCCAGCAGCTTTTCCTTGAGGCCGCCAATCGGCAACACGCGGCCACGCAGCGTCACTTCGCCGGTCATCGCGACATCCTTGCTCACCGCGATGCCGGTCAGCGTCGAGACGATGGACGTTACCATGCCAATACCGGCCGATGGGCCATCCTTGGGCACGGCGCCCTCGGGCAGATGGATGTGAATGTCCCGCCGCTGAAAAATGCTGGGCTTGATGCCATAGGCAGGCGCCCGCGCCTTCACATAAGAGAAAGCCGCCTGAACCGACTCGTTCATCACCTCGCCAAGCTTGCCTGTTGTCTTGATTTGCCCCTTGCCGGGGACAGTCACGCTCTCGATGGTCAGCAGTTCACCGCCCACCTCGGTCCAGGCAAGCCCGGTGACCGCGCCGATCTGGTGTTCTTCCTCGCCAATGCCGTGGCGGAACTTCCGCACGCCCGCGAACTCACCGAGATTCTCCGGCGTGATGGTGACGTTCTGCGCCTTCCCTTCAAGAATGCGGCGGAGCACCTTGCGCGCCAACCGGGCGATCTCCCGCTCCAGCGTGCGGACGCCCGCCTCGCGGGTATAATAGCGAATGAGATCACGCAGCGCCTCCTCGGTCACCGCGAACTCGCCTTCCTTCAGACCATGCGCCTCCACCTGCTTGGCAACGAGGTGACGCTGGGCGATCTCCACCTTCTCGTCCTCGGTATAGCCCTCAAGCCGGATGATCTCCATCCGATCCAGCAGCGGCTGGGGCAGGTTGAGCGAGTTGGCCGTGGTGACGAACATCACATCCGACAGATCGACATCAATCTCCAGATAATGATCCTGGAACTTGCTGTTCTGCTCCGGGTCCAGCACTTCAAGCAACGCCGACGCCGGATCGCCACGGAAATCCTGACCAAGCTTGTCGATCTCGTCGAGCAGAATCAGCGGGTTCATCGCCCCCGCCTTCTTCATATTGGCAACGACCTTGCCGGGCATGGACCCGATATAGGTACGGCGATGCCCCCTGATCTCCGCCTCATCGCGCACACCGCCCAGCGATTGACGGACGAACTCGCGGCCCGTTGCCTTGGCGATGCTGCGGCCAAGCGACGTTTTGCCGACGCCCGGCGGGCCGACGAGGCACAGGATCGGGCCCTTGATCTTGTCCGAACGGGCCTGCACCGCGAGATATTCGACAATGCGGTCCTTAACCTTGTCGAGCGCGAAATGATCCGCATCCAGCACGGCTTGCGCAGCGACCAGATCTTTCTTCAGCTTGCTCTTCTTGCCCCAGGGCAGGCCGAGGAGCGTGTCGAGATAATTCCGCACCACGGTCGCTTCAGCGGACATGGGCTGCATGGACTTGAGCTTCTTCAGCTCCGCCGTCGCCTTGGTGCGCGCTTCCTTGCTGAGCTTGAGCTTCGCGATCTTCTCGGTCAGCTCAGCCAGTTCGTCATTCTCATCGCCTTCCCCGCCGCCCAGCTCACGCTGAATGGCCTTGAGCTGTTCGTTGAGATAATATTCGCGCTGCGTCTTCTCCATCTGCCGCTTCACGCGACCACGGATTTTTTTCTCAACCTGGAGAACGCCAAGCTCGCCTTCCATAAAGGCGAAGACCATCTCCAGCCGCTTCATGGGGTCATTTTCAACGAGCAGCGCCTGCTTGTCCGCGACCTTGACCGCAATATTCGCGGCAACGAAATCCGACAGGCGGGATGCCTCGGTAATCTCCCGGAGCTGGATCGGCGCTTCTGCCGGCAGCTTCTTGTTGAGCTTGGCATAATTCTCAAACTGGTCGGCGACCGAGCGCATCATCGCCTCGATCTCCGGCCCGCTGCCTTCATCCTTCTCGCACAGTTCCACCGTCGCGGCGAGATGCCCGTCATCCGGCGTGACAGAAACCAGCGCGGCGCGCTGCTTGCCTTCCACAAGCACCCGCACCGTGCCATCCGGCAGTTTCAGCATCTGAACCACCGTCGCCACAACGCCCATATCGTAGAGCGCGTCTCGGTCCGGATCATCCTCCGCGGGATCGAGCTGGGCGACGAGGAAGATGTCGTTCTCGCCCTCCATCGCCTTTTCAAGCGCGCTGACGCTCTTGTCGCGCCCCACGAAGAGCGGCACGATCATGTGCGGAAAGACGACGATGTCGCGCAGCGGCAACAAAGGCAGGTTAAGGGTCATTCATACTCCCGCGGCCCATGGAGGTCGAAACAAACGCGCCGCCAATATCGGCGCGCCGCGCGACAATTCAATGCCGCTTTCACCGCAATAGTATCAACGCCCTAAAAATTCGCCTGTCAGAATGGCAGCTTGAAACCCGGCGGCAGCGGCAGACCGCTCGTCATCTTGCTCATTTCGCGCGCGCTTGCTTCATCCGCCTTGGCCCGGGCATCATTGAATGCGGCGACCACAAGGTCCTCCAACACGGCCTTGTCCGACGGAACAATCAGCGAATCGTCGATGGCAAGGCGCTTGATCCTGCCCTTGGCACTCGCGACGATTCTCACCAGCCCGCCGCCCGAAACGCCTTCCACCTCAACATTGTCGAGGTCAGCCTGCGCCTTTTCGAGCTGTTCCTGCACCCGGCTCGCCATGCCGAGAATCTCGTTAAGGTCTTTCATCGTGCGTCACTCCAGACTTGGTCGCTATCGGGTCTCATAAGTTGCGCGCCGGGAAAGGCCGCCATCGCCGCCTGCACGATCGGTTGATCGAGAATGGCCTGCGCGGCGCCACGATCGGCCGCCTCGTCCTGCGCGGTGAGGCTGGGCGCACTATCCCCGCCCCGCATCTCGACCGTCCAGCGCGCGCCCGTGACGCGCTTCAATGTCTCGGCGAGCTTGCCCGGAAAAGCCGAATCGAGCGGCTGCAAGGGTTTCAAAATCAGGTGCGGAGGCGCGTAGCTGATAAGGCCGACATGCAGTCGCAGATCGCTGCCGCGCATTGCGTCGACACGGGACACTTCTGCCACGAGAGAAGGAAAATCCGGGGGGAAATCGAGGCGTGATTCTGCCGCGGGCGCGGCAGGCATCGGGGCATCCGTTGTCGCCGTGGGCGCTTCGGAACGCGGCGCGAACCCTGCTTGCGCGAGCATCCGCGCAAGTTCCGCCGGATCTGGCAGCGACGCTGCATGCACGATACGCAGCAAAGCCATTTCGCACGCCTGTGCCGGATGCGCGGCCTTCGTCACTTCCTCGTGCCCCTTGAGCAACAACTGCCAGAGACGGTGAAGCACCGGAAAAGATAGCGCCTCCGCCCAGCCGGCGACCGCTATGCGCTCCGCCTCGGGCTGGCCTGCACGATCACCCTCGCTACCCCCCGCGCCGTGCGCCGCCTTGGCGACAGTCGCGGCGTGAATAAGCTCGAGAAGACCGTTGATCGTCGCAACCGGCTCGACCCCAAGCGAATCCTGCTCACGCGCGGTCGCCAGCACGCCCGCTGCGTCGCCCGCGACGATCCCGTCGAGCAATGTGCGTATCGCGCCTTTATCCGCCAGGCCCAGCATCGCCCGCACCTGATCGGCTGTAACGTGCGGCGCGCCAGCGCTATCCGTCTCGGCATGGGCGATCGCCTGATCGAGAATGGAAAGCCCGTCACGCGCGGAGCCCTCCGCAGCAGCCGCGATCATCGCCAGCGCATCATCGTCTGCGCCGATACCCTCCTTCACCGCGATATCGCCGAAATGCGTCTTGAGCGTGCCCACCGGAATCCGGCGCAGATCGAAACGCTGGCAACGGGACAGCACCGTCACCGGCACCTTATTCACTTCCGTGGTCGCGAAGAGGAATTTCACGTGCGCCGGCGGCTCTTCCAGCGTCTTGAGCAGGCCGTTCCACGCCTGTCGTGAGAGCATATGCGCTTCATCGATGATATACATTTTGAAGCGCGCAGACACGGCGGCATAACGGCATGCTTCGGTAATTTCGCGCACATCGTCAATGCCCGTATGGCTCGCCGCGTCCATCTCGATAATGTCGATATGCCGCCCTTCGGCGATGGCCCGGCACGGCTCGCACACGCCGCATGGATCAATGGTCGGCCCACCAGCGCCATCCGGCCCAATGCAGTTCAACGCCTTGGCGAGCAGCCGCGCCGTGCTCGTCTTGCCGACCCCGCGCACCCCGGTCATGATGAAGGCATGCGCGATGCGGCCTCGCCGGATGGCGTTCGCGAGCGTCTGAACCATCGCCTCCTGACCCAGCAATTCGCTGAATGTCTGCGGGCGATAAGCGCGCGCGAGCACGCGATAGGCTGGCGGAGAATCGGACATGGGCCCTGTGCGCTTGTTGTGACCTGCGCTTCTACCTCGATCAGCGCGGCTTGTCGAAGCGTCGGGTGGAAGCCGGAACGACCCGCAGCGAATTCGTTGTGGCTGCTTCCGTCAGGACCTGACCAGGTTGGCGAAGACTACGTCCGCCCGACTTCCGCTGCGGCATATGGCGGGAGGACCGACGAAATGCAAGCTGGTGATCGCCTGCCCCCTCCTCATACGCCCTGCATATTGCGGCACTCTCCCGGAATCCGCACGGTGAGCCCATCGAGCGTGGGATCAAGCAGTATCTGACAGGAAAGGCGGCTGGTCCGGGTGGTGGAGGCGGCAAGATCAAGCATGTCCTCCTCATCCTCGCTGGCAGGCGACATAAGATCAAAATGCCGGGGATCGACGATCACATGACAGGTCGAGCACGCCATCTGCCCCTCGCACGTGCCCTCCAGCGGCTGCCCATTCGCCTGTCCGAGCGTCAGGAGGCTGTCGCCTTCCCGGCCCTCCACTGTCTTGCTCGTTTCCCCGTCAGCGCTGAGAAACGTCACCTTTATCATACGGTTACGCGTTGCCCCTCTGCGGCGGCGTTAATCGCCCTGGCCGCGCTCTCCAGCGCGTCACGCGTGGTATAGCGGCCAAACCCGATGCGCAGGGTGCCCCTCGCCTCGTCATCCGTCAAGCCGATAGCCTTAAGGACATGGCTCGGGCGACCCGATCCGCTCGCGCAGGCCGAACCGACCGACATGGCAACATCGCGCACATCCGAGATCAGGCGCGATGCATCGAGCCCGCGCCGACGGATCGAAAGATTGCCGAAATAGCGCTGCTCAACCGAGCCATTGACATCCCAGTCCGCGAAGCAGGCACGCGCAAGCGTCCACAGATCGGTCACATGGGCCAGATCCACGTCACGCCGCGCCGCCGCCAGTTCAGCCGCAACCCCGAAGCCGGCACAGAGCATGGGGGAAAGCGTGCCGGGACGCAGTCCCTTTTCCTGACCGCCGCCATGAAGCATGGGCGAAAGCTCCATACCATCACGCACCCAGAGCGCGCCTATTCCCTTGGGGCCGTGCATCTTGTGCGCGCTGACCGCGACGATATCCGCCGCCGGCAGCACCAGCCGGCCAAAGCCCTGCGCCGCGTCGCACAGCATCGGCACGCCGGCTTCCAACGCCATTTCGGACAGCGCGTCGAAGGGTTGGATGACGCCGATCTCATTATTGACCTGCATCACCACGAGCAATGCCGCGCGCGGATCAATCGCGGCGGCGGCAATGTCGAGGTCAACGAGCCCGTCCGGCCCGACCGGCAGCACGACAGGATCGAACCCCTCATGCCGCAGTGCAAGGACCGTGTCGACGACGGCAGCATGTTCGGTAGCGATGGTGATGATGCGACGGCGCGTGGGCGGGGCCGCGCGCGCGGCGCCAACAATGGCGATATTGAGCGCTTCGGTCGCGCCGCTGGTGAAAATGATCCGTCCGCCTTGCAGGCCGATGGCGCGCCGTACGCGCTCGCGCGCCAGCTTGACGTCCGCCGCGGCCTGCCGCCCGACACGATGCGCGCTGTTCGGGTTGCCAAAACGCTGCATCGCCTCCACCATTGCTGTGGAGACTTCCGGCGCGAGAGGCGTCGTGGCTTGATAGTCCAGATAGATCATTTTTGTTGCATTCCCGTAGCCATTGCGTGCCACGCGTACAGAAATGCGTCAATCTGCCGTTCCGTGCTCGCCTGCCCCAGACTGATACGGATTACCTCGCCGGCCGCCCGCTCCTCCCAGCCCATTGCCGCAAGGACATGGCCGGGCTTGAGGCTTCCCGACGCACAGGCCGACCCGGCCGAAACCGCGATACCCGCAATATCAAAGCGAACGAGCTGCGTGCGGGCGTCCACACCCGGCATCCGGTAGCCGCTGATGGTAGAGATGCGCGCCTGCTCCGCTGCGACCACCACGCCCCCCCCGGCCGTCACGGCCGTCTCGATCCGCGCGCGCAATCGCGCAGCCTCCGCGAGCCAGGTGCGATCCGCCTTGAGCGCAGCCGCCATCCCCATCGCGCCGGGCAGGTTCTCGGTACCCGCGCGGTAGCCTTGCTCCTGTCCACCGGCGGCATCGAGCAGCGCCGGATCGCGGACCAGCAGCGCGCCGATGCCGATCGGGCCGCCCAGCTTATGCCCGGATATCACGATCATATCCGCGCCTTCCGGCAGATCGATCTTGCCCGCGCTCTGACTGCAATCGCACAGCAACCATCCGCCAGCCGCGTGGATCGCTTCGGCAAGCGCGGCGATCGGCTGGATGACGCCGGTCTCGCTATTCACATGCTGGATGGCGACAAGCGTGGCTGGCGCCAGATCGCGGGGAAGCTGCACATGTCCGCCGGCATCGACCGGCAGGCGCTGCCCGGGGGGCATGTGACGCAACACGGCATCATGCTCGGTCGCGCCCGCCGCGATTGCCCGCGCCTTCACGCGACCAAGCGCAAGCGCAATGGCTTCTGTGGCACCGGATGTGAGAATCACCGTGCCGCGCCAGCCCAGTGCGGCTGCGATATCCGCGCGCGCCGCCTCCAGCCGCGCCCGGGCGCGACGCCCCTCAGCATGGGGCGACGAAGGGTTGGCCCAAAGCGCAAAGCCCTCATCCATCGCCGCGCGAGCGGCCGGTAGCAGCGGGCTGGTCGCGGCATAATCGAGATAGATGCGGTCGTCCTTCACGTCATCTCCAGCGGCCGCCCCGTGCAAGAGAGGGCGAACGATCGCGCGAAATCGTTGCGTATCGCACACCGAAGCCTATATATCCCGCCGACCCTCCATCGCCAGCCTTGCCGCGCCCAGCGGCATATGTGCTGCGACAGATATAAAACAGGTGCTATGCCCGACGTGATTTTCCCCGGCCCGGAAGGCCGACTGGAAGGGCGTTTCAGCCCGCCGCCCCGGCCTCGTGCGCCGGTCGCCCTCATCCTCCACCCCCATCCACATGGCGGGGGGACGATGAACGACCGCATCACGCAGGCGCTCTACAAGACCTTCGTGCGGCGAGGCTTTGCAACGCTCCGCTTCAACTTTCGAGGGGTCGGGCGCAGCCAGGGCACGTTCGACAACGGCATCGGCGAACTCTCGGACGCAGCCGCCGCACTCGACTGGGTGCAGAGCTTCCATCAGGAAGCACAGACCACATGGATCGCGGGCTTCTCATTCGGTGCATGGATCGCCATGCAGTTGCTGATGCGGCGCCCGGAAGTGCGCGGCTTCATCTCCGTAGCGCCGCCTGCCAACATGTATGATTTCTCATTCCTGGCTCCCTGCCCGGCCTCGGGCATCATCGTCCAGGGCGTGAATGACGAGGTGGTCAGCGCCAATTCCGTGCAGAAGCTGGTGGACAAGCTGCGGACGCAGAAGGGTATCACAATCCATCATGACGAGATCCGCAACGCCAATCACTTCTTCGAGCATGAGCTCGACCAGCTGATGATGAGCGTGGACAATTATCTCGACATGCGCCTCGCGCCGGATTCGCCGATCCGCTGATCGCCGCTTCAGGGTTGCGCGCTGATCCCGGGCGCTTCGGGCGCCTTCGGGCCGGGGATCGCCCAGATGGCCACATTGGCGAACATGATGAGCGCGGCGAGCAGCATAAGGCCGCCCTGCTTGCGGTTTTTGTGCTTGACGATGAGAACGATGCCGCCCGCGAGCAGCGCCATACCCGCGAGCATCAGGATGGAAAGGATCGTGCCGGACATGGCGGGAGCGATAGCCGGCCGTCGCGCCCGATGCAATCCGCCCCGATACGCCGCACACCACAATCCATGGTGGCGCTTTGCCAGCTCACCCCCTAGATAGCCCCTGCGCGCCGAGTCCCTCGCCTAACCACAGGAATTGCCGCCACCATGCGTATCGCCATCGCTTCCGATCACGCCGCAGTCGCGCTCAAGGCAGTATTGACGGCGTGGCTGCGCGAGACGGGCCATGAGGTGGCCGACCTCGGGCCAGAAACGGACGCGCGGGTCGACTATCCCGATTTCGGGTACAAGCTTGGCCGTGCGATCGCCGCGGGGGAAGCGGAGTATGGCATAGCGCTCTGCGGCTCGGGCATCGGCATTTCCATCGCGGTCAATCGCGTGCCTGCCTGCCGCTGCGCGCTCGTCTCCGAACCGCTGTCCGCCAGCCTCGCGCGTGAGCATAATGACGCGAACGTCGTCGCCATGGGCGCCCGCCTCATTGGCGAGGATATGGCCAGGGCAATCGTCACCGCTTTTCTTTCCACGCCCTTTGCGGGCGGCCGTCATCAACCTCGCGTCGACAAGCTCGGCGCGCCTCAGTTTGAAGGAACCCGTGCATGAGCAGCAGCACCGATACCCTGAACCGCGTCCAGCCGGCCGGCTATTTCACGCGGGGCCTCGCCGAGGCGGACCCGGCGGTGTTCGCCGGCGTTACGCACGAACTGGAACGCGAGAAGCACCAGATCGAGCTGATCGCCTCGGAGAATATCGTTTCCAAGGCGGTGCTGGAGGCGCAAGGCAGCGTCTTCACCAACAAATATGCCGAGGGCTATCCCGGCAAGCGCTATTATCAGGGCTGCGCGCCCTCGGACGAGGTGGAGCAGCTCGCCATCGACCGCGCAAAGCAGCTCTTCAACTGCGATTTTGCCAATGTGCAGCCCCACTCGGGCGCACAGGCCAACGGCGCGGTGATGCTGGCGCTCGCCAAGCCCGGTGACACGATCATGGGCCTCAGCCTCGATTCCGGTGGGCACCTTACGCACGGCGCCCGCGCGGCGCTGAGCGGCAAATGGTTCAACGCCGTGCAATATGGCGTAAAACCGGACACCCACCTTATCGATTACGACGCCGTGGCGCAGACCGCGCGCGAGAGCCAGCCCAAGATCATCATCGCGGGTGGATCAGCCTATCCCCGCCATATCGATTTCGCCCGCTTCCGCGCCATCGCGGATGAGGTCGGGGCCTATTTCATGGTGGACATGGCGCATTTCGCAGGTCTCGTCGCCGGCGGGGCGCATCCCACCCCGTTCGGCCACGCCCATGTCGTCACCACCACCACGCACAAGACCCTGCGTGGCCCGCGCGGCGGCGCCATCTTCACCAATGACGAGGCGATCGCCAAGAAGATCAACTCGGCGGTGTTCCCCGGCCTTCAGGGCGGCCCGCTGATGCATGTGATCGCGGCCAAGGCTGTCGCCTTTGGCGAGGCGTTGCGCCCCGATTTCCGCGATTATGCCGCCGCGATTGTAGAAAACGCGCAAATCCTTGCCGCAACGCTTGCCGAGCGCGGCGCCGCGGTGATCTCCGGCGGTACGGATACCCACCTCGCCCTCATCGATCTGACGCCGCTTGGCGTCACCGGGCGCGATGCAGACGAAGCGCTGGAGCGCGCGGGCATCACCTGCAACAAGAACGGTATCCCCAATGATCCGCTGCCGCCGGTCAAGACCAGCGGCATCCGCGTGGGATCGCCGGCAGGTACGACGCGCGGTTTCGGCCCGGCCGAGTTCCGCGAGATCGGCCATATGGTCGCCGATGTGCTCGATGGGCTCCGCAAGAATGGCGAGGCGGGCGACGCGCAGGTGGAAGAGGCCGTGCGCGGCCGGGTCCGCGCGCTGTGCGAACGCTTCCCGATCTACTGAACGCGGGAGGAGCGGATCGACCATGCGCTGCCCCTATTGCGGCCATGACGACAGCCAGGTGAAGGATTCGCGGTCGACCGAGGATGGCGCCGCGATCCGCCGCCGCCGCCAGTGCGAGGCCTGCGCCGCGCGCTTCACCACCTTCGAGCGTATCCAGCTCCGCGAGATCATGGTGCAGAAATCGGAAGGGTCGAGCGAGCCTTTCGATCGGGACAAGCTTGCCCGGTCTATCCAGATCGCCTGCCGCAAGCGCGCCATCGATCCGCTGCGGATCGAGCGGCTCGTCTCCGGCATTCAGCGCCAACTCGAAACCGGCGGCGACGGCGAAGTCCCGACAACACGCATTGGCGAGCTGGCGATGGAAGGGCTGAAGGGGCTGGACAGCGTCGCCTACATCCGCTTCGCCAGCGTCTATAAGGACTTTACCGACGCTCGTGATTTTGAGGATTTTGCCGGCAGTGTCCGGGAAGTCGGCGGAGAATAGTGGCCATGCGCTTCTGCCCGCCACAGCAATCACGATGAGCAGCACCGTCTCCACTCCCGCTCCGCCTCTTGCCCCGCCTCCCGCCATTGTGCTGGTGCGCCCGCAACTTGGCGAGAATATCGGCAAGGCGGCGCGCGCGATGCTCAACTTCGGCCTCACCGAGATGCGCCTCGTCGCCCCGCGCGATGGCTGGCCTAATCCGCACGCCGGCCCATCGGCCGCTGGGGCGGACGGGATTCTGGAGAACGCGCGCGTTTTCGCCACTCTGGCCGAGGCCGTGGCGGATTGCGCGCATGTCTATGCAACCACGGTGCGCAAACGCGGCGTCACCAAGCCGGTACTTGGGCCGGACGAGGCCGCGCGCGCAATCCACGCCGCGCAAAGCAAATCCGCCATCGTCTTTGGGCCGGAGCGCTCCGGGCTCGAGACGGACGAGGTCGCCCTTGCCCGCGCGATCCTGACCGTGCCGATCAACCCGGATTTCGGCTCGCTCAATCTCGCACAGGCGGTCATCCTCGCCGCTTATGAATGGTCGAAACAGGCCAATCTCGTTCAGCCGACGATCACCGAGCTCCATCCGCCTGCCCCGCAGGATGAGCTGGACGGAATGATCGCGCAACTCGACGCCATGCTAGAGCAGGCCGGCTATTTCTTTCCGCCAGCGCGCGTCGCCGCCACGAAGCGGACGTTACGCAACCTCCTGACCAAGCCCGGCTGGAACCATCTCGAAGTCCGCACGCTGCGCGGCGTGCTCTCCGCGCTCGCCAGCCCACGCCCGCGCTAGAGACCCACCCTAGCTCTCGCGAGCGTCGAACGCCTCAAACTCGTAGGCGATGGAGGCCTCGACCAGATCGCTCCACAGCGCTGCGATGACAGCACCGGGTATGCCGCGCCGCTCCGCCTCAGCCCGCGCATTGGCGACGACTTGCGCCTTACGGGGCTCGTCCCGCACATGCGCGCGGGCCGGCTTGATCCGGGCAGCGGCGCGCATATAGCCAAAGCGGCGTGCGAGCAGCGCCACAATCTCCTGGTCGGTCGCATCGACGCCAGCGCGCACTTCAGCCATGGTCGCACAGGCATCGGGTTCGATGATATGGGTCATGGCGCGGCTCTAGGCCAGCCGGGAGAGGGTCGCAATGCTTGACTCTCGCGTCCTTCGCCGCCATAGGCCCGCCTTCGCAATTGGCCCCGCACCCCGGTGAAGCGGTGGCCCTGCCCCTGAAATATGGCTCGCAGGCGAGACCGGGAACAACGTTACGAAGCAATTGTAAGGAACTGACATGACGAAGCGCACAAGCGCCAAGTATAAGCTCGACCGCCGCATGGGCGAGAACATCTGGGGTCGTCCCAAGAGCCCGGTCAACAAGCGCGAATATGGCCCCGGCCAGCACGGCCAGCGCCGCAAGGGCAAGATGTCCGACTATGGCATCCAGCTCCGCGCCAAGCAGAAGCTCAAGGGCTATTATGGCGATGTGACCGAGAAGCAGTTCAAGAAGAACTATTTCGAAGCCGCGCGGATGAAGGGCGATACCAGCCAGAACCTCATTGGCCTGCTCGAGCGCCGGCTGGACGCGGTGGTCTATCGCGCCAAGTTCGCGCCGACCGTGTTTTCCGCGCGTCAGCTCGTCAGCCACGGCCACATTTATGTGAACGGCGTGAAGTGCAACATCGCAAGCCGCCTCGTGAAGCCGGGCGATGAAGTAACGCTGGGCAAGAAGGCGCAGGAAATGGCGCTGGTCATGGAAGCGCAGAGCCTGCCCGAGCGCGACCTGCCCGATTATATCGCGCCCGATGGCGCCGCGAAGATCACCTTCGTGCGTGTGCCGACGCTGGACGAGGTGCCCTATCCCGTGAAGATGGAGCCCAATCTGGTCGTCGAGTTCTACTCGCGCTGATCGGCCTTCAACGGCTTATTGAGAAAGGGCGGTCCTGCGGGGCCGCCCTTTCTCGTTCCAGGAAAGCAGGCTCAGGGTCGGCCAGCCCGGAGTAGGAAGTCCGAGGCTTGCTGCAGCATGTCCGCGCGCGCATCACTATCATTGAGACTGTGGGTGAGCCCCTCATAGACCACGAGCGAGACGGATTTTCCCGCGCCCCGCAATTTGCTCTCCATAAGACGGGACTGCTTGATATCGACATTCCCATCGTCCGTGCCATGGAACATCAGCACCGGCGCCCCGAAAGCCCCGACATGACTGGTGGGAGAAGCCTCAACCCCAGCCCGACCAGAACCCAGAAACTCCTTCTGGATGACATAGCTGCTGCTCCACCGGTTCGCCTTGAGAAATGCGGCAATATCAGTCACCGGCGCCACCGCGACGATCGCCTTGAAGAGATCGGGGGCAAGCGCCTGAGACTGAAGCGCCGCATAACCGCCATAGGACCAGCCAAAGATGGTGAGCCGCGCGGGATCGACACCCTGTTCGGCAACGAGCCAGCGCCCGCTGTCCACCACATCGCCAACGGCTGTGCGCCACGCGGTGAAAGCGCTCTTTACCATCCACTCCTCACCGAACCCGGCTGATCCGCGAAATTGTGGCTGAACGACCGCAAAACCGCGTGCCGCAAAATATTGCACCATCCAGTCGAAACCCCATTGGTCGCGCGATTGCGGACCACCGTGCGGCATGACAATGGCAGGCAGTCCTTTCGCGTCCGTCCGCCCCGGTGGCAGGGTGAGATAGGCAGGTATGCTTGTACCGTCCTGCGCCTTGTAGTGGAGAAACTGCATCGGCGCGAGGGTCCGCCCCGCGAGCTGAGGTCGGTCGGGCGTGACCGGCGCCAGACTCTTGGCGCGACGATCATAGAGATAATATTGACCGGGATCGACATCGCTCCCTGCCCAGACCAGCGCCCGGTTCTGATCCTGACTGACATCCGCGATATAAGTGGTCTTGCCACCCAGCGCCTTACCGAGCGCAGCGGAGAGCGCGCGAACGGCGGGATCAAAATAACTGATCCTGCCCGCATCATCCACATAACCGGCCCCGACCGGACGCCTGTCGCGTCCAACCGTCACCACGCTGGAGACATCCACCGCAGGATGGCTGAACACCGTCTTCTTTTCCAGCCCGGCATCAAGCGCGACGGAAACGAGCGCGGAGCGTCCATCGATCTTCTCGAGACCATAAGCGAGATTCTTGTCGGCATCTACGGCGAGGGGATAAAAACCACTATTATCACGCTCATCGAAAGTAGAGAGAGCTTTCCATCCTCCACCATCGACTGGCCGATAAAAAAAGTCCGATTTCCCTGACCAAAAGCCCGAGCCCTTATAGTCCGCCTGCGCCTTGATGCGGACCTGACTTCTGCCGTCCGATATATATTGATACACTTCAGGGCTTGGTTTTTCGATACTCTTGACAGAGCCAGTGCGGGTATCGACCCGATCAACACCAAGACCCCGGTCGCGCTCTCCCAGAACACCGCCGGAGATTTTCGCGTCCGGCACATAGGAGCGGGCCATCAGCACGGCCCCATCCTCGCCCGGCAACAGATCGACGATCGATCCGCCACGCAGATCTATACCGAAAGTCTCCTGCCCACGCCGGGTGCTCAGCGACCGGATATTCCCACCCGCAGCATCAACCGCGAACATCGAACTGAAGCCGTACACATCGTCGGCATAGCGCTGCTCTCCACTAATCAGACAGGCCAGTCGATCATTGGCAACCCATTCGCACCTCCGCAGATATTCGGGTACGCCAGTCCCGGTCGCGACAGATCTGGGCTCTGCCCCTTCCCGTGCTTCGAGAACCTGCACGCGAGTCAACCGCCCTGTTCCCGCGGTAACCAGCGCAATCTTCTCGCCATCCGGGGAAAGGCTCCCGGAAATGACCGTTTCACGCGCCCCGAAGACCTTAGCGAGTTCGTCAGGCGCGGCATGTCCGGCCGTGGGCAGAACGATCGCTGCCGCGAAATAATGGCGTATGCTCATGTGCCTCCCCTTCTCCCCATTTAATACGGATCGTCCAAAGCATTACCCTATGCAAGCCCTGACGTAACCGTTCCGAACCCACCATAGCCTTGCGAGCGGGCGCGGGCGGTGGCATCAAAATGGGACTGTTTCAGAACCAATCGGGGACGACGATGCGCCGCAGCTCTTTCCATTTCATTTCCCTTCTCGCCCTTACGGCGGGAACTGCTCCGGCCGTTGGGCAGCCGGGGCCGGCTGGAAATGCTGGTTCGATAGCGGGGAGGCCTCTGCCTGCACCGGTGAAAGCCCCGCTCATCGACATCGCGACCCTCAAGACAATGACGCAGACACTGTCCTCCGATGCCTTTGAAGGCCGTGCGCCGACCACGGCGGGCGAAGAAAAGACCGTCGCGTACCTCATTGCCCAGATGAAACGAGCCGGGCTCAAACCGGGGAACAAGGGAAGCTGGACACAGGACGTACCCCTTGTGGAGATGACCGCCGCGCCGGACATGCAGCTTGCCATCAGCGGCGGCGCAAAGCCCCTCTCCTTCGCCTACAAGACGGATATGGTCGCGGCGAGCTATCGCATCGTCCCCAAAACCGAGATCAGGAACAGCGAACTGGTTTTCGTCGGCTTCGGCATCAACGCGCCCGAGCGCGGCTGGAACGACTATGCCGGCGTGGATGTGAAGGGCAAGACTGTCATCATCCTCGTCAACGATCCCGATTACGAGATGCAGGGGCTGGATGGCCCCTTTGGCGGGCGTGCAATGACTTATTATGGCCGCTGGACCTACAAGTTCGAGGAAGCCGCACGGCAAGGCGCGGCCGCCGCCTTCATCGTGCATGACAGCTTCCCGGCCGCCTATCCCTGGGGCGTGGTCGTGTCCTCATGGTCAGGTCCGCAACTCTCGATCGACGACCCGGCCAATCATATGGACCAGACGCAGGCCAACGGCTGGATCACCGGAGATGCGGCCAAAGCGCTCTTCCTCTCGGCGGGCAAGGATCTGGCGGGCATGGTCGCGGCCGCGAAGCGACCGGGGTTCAAGGCCGTACCGCTGGGACTGAAGGCCGATCTCTCCTTTTCCTCGACGATCCGCAGACAGGCATCCAGGAATGTCATTGGCATCCTGCCGGGCAAGAGCCGGCCAGACGAATATGTGCTCTTCTCGGCGCATTGGGATCATCTGGGTCATTGCGAGCCGGTGAACGGCGATGCCATCTGCAATGGCGCACTGGACAATGCGAGCGGCACCGCCGGCCTCGTTGCCCTCGCCCGCGCCAACGCGAAAGCCGGAGCGGCGGCGAGATCCATGGTATTCCTCGCCGTCACGGCTGAAGAAAGCGGCCTGCTCGGCTCGCGCTACTATGCGGAAAATCCTGTCTATCCGCTCGCCAGCACGGCTGGTGGCGTCAATATGGACGGGCTCAACATATTCGGCCCCACGCGTGACATGACCGTGATCGGCGGCGGCAAATCTGAACTGGAAGCGCTGCTCGCCCGCGCCGTGCACGATCAGGGCCGGACCCTGACCCCCGAGGCGACACCGGAGAAAGGCAGTTTCTACCGCTCAGACCATTTCTCCTTCGCCAAGCTCGGCGTCCCGATGATCTACGCGGAAAGCGGAGAAGACATGGTGAATGGTGGCGTCACGGCCGGACGTGCAGCCAGCGAAGACTATACAATTCATCGCTACCATAAGCCGCAGGATGAATATGATCCGAAGTGGAACTGGGCAGGCGCCGTTATGGACCTCAAAGTCTATTACCGCATCGGTCGAGAACTCGCGAACAGCGACCTCTGGCCAAACTGGTATCCCGATGCGGAATTCCGCGCGGCGCGGGACAAGAGTCGGGAATCGGCAGCGCAGCAGTAGGAATTTGTTAACGATTCACATCGAAAATCCGTTTGCTGATCTATTCACGTAGTCGACACGTGGCGCACACGCGATGAAATGATGCGCTGCAAAATGATGCTTGCTTACGGTGATTTGGATGCCTAGGCCTGAACTCATCCACGAACAGGATATTGGCTGTCATTTTATGGCGATAATGAACCGCGACGCAGCGCGGCCAGTCTCTGATTTCCGAGCGGATCTGCTTGGTGCAGGGCGTGACGTAATCGAGCGGGAAGCACGCGCGCTCCGCAATCTTCACGATAGCCTGGACGATCATTTTATCGAGGCCGTCCGACTCATCCTCAGGACGCCCGAGCGCGTGATTGTTGCTGGCATTGGCAAGTCCGGCCATATCGGCCGCAAAGCGGCGGCGACACTGGCCTCCACCGGGACGCCAGCCTTTTTTCTTCATGCCGCCGAAGCCGCGCATGGCGACCTGGGCATGATTGGCCCGCACGATACGCTTCTCATCCTGTCCAACAGCGGTTCCTCGCCGGAAATCCGTCCATTGTTGCTCCACGCGAAACATCTGGGAACGCCCGTCATCGGCATCGCCTCCCGACGCGATTCCCCGCTTGGCCAACTTGCTGATATACTCATCACGTTGCCAATTGAGGAGGAAGCCTGCCCGGAAGGGATCGCGCCGACAACCTCGACCACGATGATGCTGGCCCTTGCCGACGCCCTCGCCGTAACGGTGATGCGCGAGCGCGGCGTTGCCCGCCACGACATCGCCCGCCTGCATCCGGGCGGCAACATCGGCTATCGCCTCGCCTCGGTCGACGATCTTATCGATCGCACCACGCCGCTACCGCTGGTCCGCGAGAACGCCCCGCTGCGCGATGTCGTGCTGGAGATGACCTCCGTGGGCAAGGGCGTGGCGGGTGTCGTTGACGCGGATGGCATGCTGGTGGGCATCATCACCGATGGCGATCTGAGGCGCGGCATCGACCAGGTGTTGATCGCGCGGGCCGAGGATGTGATGACCCGGGCGCCCATCACCGTCGCGAGCGGCACCACCGTGGAAGATGTCCATAGCCTGATGATCCATGCCAAAATCACGGTGGTCTTCGTCATGGATATTCTCACCCCACGCCGCCCGATCGGCATCGTCCACATTCACGATCTCGCCACAGCGAGCTGAGCCGGCCATCCGGCCACAACCGCGCGATGACCTCCCGCCACCGTACCGTCATCATCGTACCGGCGCGCTATGCGTCCAGTCGATTTCCCGGCAAGCCGCTCCATCCCATTCGTGGCGCCGACGGCAAGATGCGCCCGCTCGTCCAGCACAGCTATGAGGCCGCATGCCACGTTCCGGGCGTGGATCGGGTCGCGGTTGCGACGGATGACACACGCATCGCCGACGTCGTGCGGGGCTTTGGCGGCGACGTGATGATGACGCCGGAGCATTGCGCCAATGGGACTGAGCGGGTCGCCGCCTGCCTGGACCAGCTCGCCGATGCCGATCTCATCGTGAACTTCCAGGGCGATGCGCTGTTGACGCCGCCAGATGCCGTCGCGGCACTCATCGACGCAATGCGGAACGATCCCGCACTCCCTGTCGCCACCGTCGCAATGCCCGCCTCTCCTGAGACCTACGCGCATCTGGCGGCCGACGCCGCTGCCGGGCGCGTGGGCGGTACGACGGTCGTTGTCGATCGCCACGGCCGCGCGCTCTATTTCTCCAAGCGCATCCTCCCCTATCTGCCCGAGGGCGTGCTGCCGGATCCCCGCAACCCCGTGCTGCTACACCTTGGCCTCTATGGCTATCGGCGCGCTGCGCTGGGGCTTTACCTGGGGGCCGAACCAAGCTGGCTTGAGCAGGCAGAGGGGCTGGAGCAACTCCGGTTTCTGGCGCATGGTATTGCCGTGCGTGTCGTCGAAGTCATGCCGCCCGCATGGGACATGGTGGAAGTGAACAATCCCGGCGACGTGGCAATCGTGGAAGCCATGCTCAGGCGTCGGGACGACGATGTTGCCGGGACAGGACAGGGCGAATGACGAACCTTCTCGGACGGCCTATCGGCCTGGATCACGCGCTCTTCTTCATCGCCGGCCCCTGCGTCATTGAAGGACGCGACTTCTCGTTACGGACCGCCGAACGGCTGGCGAAGATAGCGGAACGCCTCGGCTGTCTGCTCATCTACAAGAGCAGCTTCGACAAGGCGAACCGCAGTTCATCCCGTTCCTTCCGGGGCGTTGCCATGGATGAAGGCCTGCGCATTCTGGAGGATGTCCGCGCCACGACCGGCCTGCCGGTTCTGACGGACGTGCATGCGCCCGAACAGGCGGCGCCCGTCGCGCAAGTGGTGGACGTGCTGCAAACCCCCGCCCTCCTCGCGCGCCAGACCGACCTCATCGAGGCAGTCGCCCGCACCGGCAAGCCCGCCAATTTCAAGAAGGGCCAGTTCATGGCGCCGGCCGATATGGCCAATGTCGTCGACAAGGCAAAGCGGGCCTGTGCAGCGGCGGCGGTAGCGCCCGGGACGATCCTGCTTACAGAGCGTGGCACCAGCTTTGGCTATAATAATCTCGTGGTGGACATGCGCGCGCTCGCAATCATGGCCGGCACGGATTGCCCGGTGGTGTTTGACGCAACACATTCCGTCCAGCTTCCCGGTGGCCTTGGTGACCGCTCGGACGGTCAGCGCCATTTCGTGCCGCTGCTGGCGCGTGCGGCGGTCGCCGCTGGTGTTTCGGGCATTTTCATGGAAACCCATCCAGACCCGGACCATGCCCTCTCCGACGGTCCCAATGCGGTGCCGCTGGACGAGGTGGAAGCGCTGATGAAGAGCCTCGTTTCGCTCCATGAAGCGCGCGCAGCCAGTGGCTGATCCGATCGCCCGGCGTTACCCTGCCCTTCCAGGCGTGCTCGTCGCCGGTATCGCAGGTCTATCGCTTGCCGGTTGCGGTGTTGCGCGGCAGGAGCTTTACGCACCGCGTACCGAAGCCATCGACATTCGGCAGTGGACCAATGAAACGCCGGGCACGATCACGGTCGAAGCGCGCGACGGCGCGCGGCTTACCGGCTACTTCTGGCCCGAGGCGGAGGGCGACCGGGACATATTCATCTTTTTCCACGGGCGCGGCGCGCATCAGGGCGTCGGGGCCAGATACGCGCAATATCTCCATGGCCGGGGCGACGCGGTGATGGTCGCCTCTTATCGCGGTTTTGGTGGCAATGCGGGCGCCCCGGAAAAACAGGGGATCGAGCGGGATGCCGCCGCCTTCATCAGCGAGGCGAGGCGTCGGATGGGAGCAGGTGCCCGGCTGTGGCTGGTCGGCCATTCGCTCGGCGGCGCGGTCGCGCTGGACGCAGCGGCGGGGCGGAACGACGTCGCGGGCATCATCCTCATCTCGTCATTCGCGCGACTTGCCGATGCGGCGCCATGGTACACTCGCCCCTTCCTCCCCGAGCGCTGGGACAATCTGCGCGCGCTGGCCCGCGTGAAAGCGCCTCTGCTCATCATACAGGGCGATCATGACAAAGTGATTCCGGCCGACAGCGGCGCGCGCCTTGCCGCGTTTGCACAAGGTCCGGCTGCCTATGTCTCCATGGGCGGGGAAACGCATAAGCCACCCATGCAACAGCTTGGACCGTGGCTCAGCGCCGCGATCGGCACCATGGAGAATGGCGGAGTCGATCATCTTCCGCCGCTGCCGGCCGGCTGGTCCGTCGCCGTGGAGCGGCCATGATGCGCGCCCGCGCCATCCTCCCACTCCCGCCTTTTCCGCGCGCAACCCCGCGCGAGGCCGTGGTTGCCGCGCCCGCCGCCCGCCCACGCCCCGGCGAAGCGCTGGCGCTCATCGCGGCAATTCGTGAGGAGCGCGCCGCCGGCTCCTTCTGGGATGCGGCACGTGACCCATGGACCGCGGGCACTGCCGGACAGGAAGAAGCCGACCTCCTGCTCTCCCGCCTTGTCGGGCCGGAGCCTGCCGCAGCACTGGTGCCCGCCGTCGAAACCGCGCTGCTGACCGGTATTGGCTATCGCTGTCCGTTCACCGGAGATGAGAGTGATGCGCTCTCCCTCGTCCGCCAGCTTGGCCAATGGCGCCGACTGATCGATGGCAATCGCGGAATTGTCGGCGCCTTCGGCTTCGCGCAGTGGAAGTGGGACACAGTGGAACCGCTGCTCTGGGACGGGCAAGCGGGCCCTGCCTATCGTGATCTCACACCCGCCGCCCTTGCTTCCATCCCGGAGGGCGCTCGCGTCGCCTGCTGGAAAGCCCGCGTGTCACCTGGGAAGCTCAAGACGATAGAGGCGCGTTTCAACGTTGTGGAAGTGGAGGACGGCTTCATCCGGTCGATAGGCCTCGGCGCGGACTGTGTCCCACCGCTCTCGATTGTCGTGGATGACATGGGCGTCCATTATGACCCCGCACGAGCTAATCGGCTGGAGGACATCATCGGGCGCGGGCCGGCCGACCCGGACCTTGTCGCGCGCGCGGCGGATCTGCGCACGCTCATCGTACGCCACGGCATCGGTAAATATGAGATTGGCGGCAAGCAGAAAGCACCAGTGCCACTGTCCTTGGACAAGCGCGTGGTGCTGGTCGTCGGGCAGGTGGAGGATGATCGCTCAGTGCGGTTCGGCAGCCCCGATATCCGCTCCAACCTCGCCCTGCTGGAGGCCGCGCGCGCGCTGGAACCCGATGCGCGCATCATCTACCGCCCGCACCCCGACATAACCGCCGGACATCGCAAGGGCGCGATCCCACGCGCGCAAGCGGCACGCCTCGCCGATGAGATTGACGCGACAAGCCCCATCAGCGATCTGCTCGCCCGCGCGCACGCGCTCCATACCATGACCTCGCTCGCCGGGTTTGAAGCGCTGCTGCGCGGCAAGGACGTGATCTGCCATGGCCAGCCCTTCTATGCCGGCTGGGGTCTGACGCGGGATATCTCAGCGCCCGTTCGTCGACGGACGGCCCGGCCGGATGTCGATACGCTGGCCGCCGCGGTCCTGCTTGCCTATCCGCGTTATCTCGACCCGGTGACCAATCTGCCCTGCCCGCCCGAGATTCTCGTCAGGCGGCTGATGGCTGGCGTTACGCGCCAGAATGATGCATTAGTTCCGGCACGGCGGCTACAAGGGCTTTTCGGCCGTGCGCGCGCACGGATGAGCAAGGGCATATGAAGCATTATCCCACCCTCCCCCGTCGCTTCCTCTTTCTGCAAGGCCCGCCTGGACCCTTTTTCTGGCTGCTCGGGCAGCGCCTGCGCGAAATGAACTGCGCGGTGATGCGGATCAATCTCAATGGCGGCGATCAGGCGGACTGGCCCGGCGAGGCCGTGAACTATCGCGGGCAGCGCAAGCACTGGACGTTGTTCATCGACAGTTTCCTGCGGGACAATGCCATCACCGACATCCTGCTCTTTGGCGACTGCCGGCCGCTTCATCTGGCCGCGCATCATATGGCGCGGCTGCGCGGCATCAATGTCCATGTCTTCGAGGAGGGCTATATCCGGCCCGACTGGGTTACGCTGGAGCCCTCCGGCGTCAACGGTCATTCCGAACTGCCGCGAAACCCAAGCTGGTTCCTGGACCGCGCCGCCATGCTCCCGCCGGTCCCGGCCCGGCCGACCATCACGGCAAGCTTCCGTCGCCGGGTGCGCGATTCCTACCGCTATTTCCATTATATGGTGCTGAAGAAGCCGCTGTTCCCCTTCTACCGCTCGCACCGCGCCGGCTCGATCATCGTTGAGGGACTGGGCTGGGCGCACAAACTTGCCGCTCGCAACGCGACTCATCGGAAAGCCGCGCAGGCACTCGCGAAAATTGGCGAGCGGCCCTATTTCCTCTTTCCTCTGCAACTCACCAATGATTACCAGATTCGTGAGCATTCGCCTTTCGCCAGCATGGCGGAGGCCGTCGACTATGTGTTGCACAGCTTTGCGCGTAAGGCGCCGGACGATGTGGATCTGGTGGTGAAAGTCCATCCGCTCGATGCCGGTTTCCGGAACTGGAGCCACTATCTCGCGCGTCGCGCCACTTCGCTGGGACTGGGCGAGCGCATCCATCATCTCAACGGCGGTGATCTTGACGCGCTGGCCGGCGCCGCACGTGGTATGGTGACGGTCAACAGCACGTCGGGTACTCTGGCACTACAGGCCGGCGTGCCGACACTCGCACTCGGCAAGGCCATCTACGCGATGGAAGGCATCACGCATCAGGGCAGGCTCGACGATTTCTGGCGGGCACCGCAAGCCCCCGACCCAGCGATATACGAGGCATTCCGCCGGGTGCTCTACGATCAATGCCTGATCTACGGCGGTTTCGCGAGTCAGACTGCGGTCAACATTCTTGTCGAATCGGCAACGGAGCGACTGCTCGGCGACTGGGTAAGCCACTGGCAATCCGCCCCGCCGATCTTCGCCGCAGCGGCGGAATGAAGGCGCTTCGCCCCTAACCGCCGATCATCGTAACAAAAGTCTCCTGGTCCACATTCCCGCCCGAAAGGGTGATCAGCGTGGCATTACTCGCCGCGATCTTGCCCGTAAGAATGGCGGCAAGCGCCACCGCGCCGCCCGGCTCGACCACAAGGTGTAAACGCTCAAACACGAGGCGCATCGCAGCGCTGACATCCGCCGGGGTCACAACCGCTGAACCGGTAACCCGCTCGCGCAGCACCGCAAAGTTGATCGGAAAGGTCTGTTGCGTCTGCAACGCGTCGCAGGGTGTGGGATAGCGCATGTCGGCAACAGGCAGGATTGTGCCGGCGGCAAGCGAACGGATCATGTCATCCCAGCCCTCCGGCTCGACAATGAAAAGCTCCGCATCCGGCAAGGCGAGCGCCAGACCACTGGCAAGGCCGCCACCGCCACAGCAGGAGACGATCCGGTCCGGCCCGCACCCGATCCGCGCGCGCAGTTGCGCGTCGGCTTCGACGCCGGCGCTCCCCTGCCCCTCGATCACCCACGGATCGCCGAACGAATGGATGACGGTGGCGCCGGTTTCCGCCGCGATTCCCGCAGCGATGGCATCGCGCGATTCGCTTGCTCGGTCATAGAGGCGCACATCCGCGCCGAGAGCGCGCGTCGCTGCGAGCTTGGCGCGCGGCGCGTCGGCCGGCATGACGATGGTTGCGCGGATACCCAGTTCCCGCGCGGCCCAGGCGACGCCCTGTGCATGGTTGCCGCTGGATATGCCGATCACGCCACGCGCGCGCGCTGCCTCATCCAGATCCGAGATCCGGTGCCACGCCCCGCGAATCTTGAATGCGCCAATAGGTTGCAGCATCTCGGCCTTGCACCAGAGCGTGCGGCCCTCCACATCCAGCGGTAAAAGCGGTGTCGGCGGCAGGAGTGCCGCGATCTTGTCCGTCGCACGCAGCACGCCCTCCCGGCTGGGTGTGCGGGTCGGATCGCGCAATTCTTGTTCTGTCACATTGGCCCCCTATAAGCAGCCGCTTGGCGAATCTCGCAAATGGTGGAGACATACAGATGAGCAAGGTGCTGGTCATCGGCGCAGGTGGCGTCGGTTCGGTCGCGGTACATAAGATGGCCCAGATCCAGGCCGTTAATCCTAACATCTTCAGCGATATCCATCTTGCGAGCCGCACCGTTTCGAAATGCGACGCGATCGCCACGTCCGTGAAGGACCGTACCGGCGTTGCCATCCGCACTTACGCGCTCGATGCAGGCGACGTGGCCGCAACCACGGCGCTCATCCGCCAGATCGGACCGAAGCTCGTCGTTAACCTCGCTTTGCCCTATCAGGATCTCGCCATCATGGATGCCTGCCTCGCGGCCGGTGTGCATTATATGGACACCGCCAATTACGAGCCGCGGGATGACGCGCATTTCGAATATAGCTGGCAGTGGGCCTATCAGGAGCGCTTCAAGGAGGCCGGCCTCATGGCCCTGCTCGGCTCCGGTTTCGACCCCGGTGTCACATCGGTCTTCGCCACCTGGCTCAAGAAGCATCATTTCGAGCGGATCGACACGCTCGATATTCTCGATTGTAACGGTGGCGATCATGGCCAGCATTTCGCCACCAACTTCAACCCAGAGATCAACATCCGGGAGGTGACCGCGCCTGCGCGCCACTGGGAAGGTGGCGCATGGGTGACAACGCCCGCGCTCAGCCACAAACAAGCCTTCGATTTCGATCAGGTCGGCCCGAAGAACATGTACCTCATGTACCATGAGGAACTGGAGAGCCTTGCCAGATTCTTCCCGGAAATAAAGCGCATCCGCTTCTGGATGACCTTTGGCGACGCGTATCTGAAGCATCTCGAAGTGCTCCAGAATGTCGGCATGACGCGGATCGATCCCGTCATCTACAATGGCGTGGAGATCATCCCTCTCCAGTTCCTCAAGGCCGTTCTGCCCGAACCGGCCTCGCTGGGCGCCACGACCAAGGGCAAGACCAACATCGGCGACATCGCCACCGGTCTTGGCAAGGACGGCAAGGACAAGACCCTCTATGTCTATAATGTCTGCGATCATGAGGAAGCCTATGCCGAAACCGGCAATCAGGCGGTTTCCTACACAACGGGCGTTCCCGCGATGATCGGCGCGGCGCTGGTCATGCAGGATATCTGGTCGGGCGCCGGGGTGTTCAACATCGAGCAGCTCGATCCCGATCCGTTCATGGACATGCTGAACCAGCATGGTCTCCCCTGGCAGGTCGTCGAGCTGCCGGCGCCGCTGGACTTCTGATGGAGACCAGAGCCGGCGATCCGGGCGCCTTCGCGCACTTTGACCTGCACCGCGTCCCCTCGCCCGCCTTCGTGGTGGACGAGGCGGCGGTGCGACGGAACCTCGCTATTCTCGCCGATGTGCGGGACCGCGCGGGGATCAGGTTGCTCGCCGCGCTCAAGGCGTTTTCCATGTGGTCTCTGGGGCCGGTGATCGCTGAATATCTGGACGGCGTATGCGCCTCCGGCATCTACGAGGCGCGGCTGGGCCGCGAGGATTATGTGGGGCCGGCGGGCACGGGTGAGGTCGCGACCTATTGTGCTGGATACAAGGCGGAGGATATTCCGGAGATCTGCCGGCTTTCCGATCATATTATCTTCAATTCGCCCGGCCAGCACGCGCGCTTCCGCCCGCTCCTTGATGAAGCGCGGGCGGCAGGCGTCCACTTTGACGTCGGCCTCAGGATCAATCCGCTTCATATCGAGGGGGAAACCCCGAAATATGACCCGAGCCAGCCCCATAGCCGCCTCGGTTTCCCGATCGATCAATTGCGCGCGGAGCATCTGGACGGGGTGGACGGCATCCACTTCCACAATCTTTGCGAGCAGGATTTCACGCCACTTGCCCGCACGTGGGCCGCCGTAGAGCCACATCTGAACCCGTTTCTCGCGCGTCTCAAATGGCTCAATTTCGGCGGTGGACATCATATCACCC
This sequence comes from Sphingobium sp., assembly GCA_035911355.1. Lineage (GTDB taxonomy): Bacteria > Pseudomonadota > Alphaproteobacteria > Sphingomonadales > Sphingomonadaceae > Sphingobium. The sequence goes on along the minus strand of JAMHVU010000071.1, from coordinate 18,627 downwards.
GCAACGATTATCAACGGGACGATCTCGTCGCCTTCCTCATCCGCATACGGGAAGAAACCGGCTGCGATCTCTATCTAGAGCCGGGCGAGGCGGTGGCGCTGGACGCCGGCATTCTCGTGGGTGAACTGCTGGACGTGATCGACAATGGCATGCCGGTCGCCATCACCGATATTTCTGCCACATGCCACATGCCGGACGTGATCGAGGCACCCTATCGCCCGGCCATGCTGGACGAGAGGAGCGCCACGGACACACCGCTGGTACGTCTTGGCGGCCCGTCATGCCTCGCTGGAGACATTATCGGCGACTATGCGCTGCCAGTCCCGGTGCAGCCGGGGGAGCGCATCGCCTTTCTCGATCAGGCGCATTATTCGATGGTAAAGACCAATAGCTTCAATGGCGTACCCCTGCCCGCCATCTGGCTGTGGAACAGCGAAACGGACGCGCTACGGGAAATCCGCCGGTTCGATTATCAGGACTTCAGAAGCCGGCTGTCCTGAACGCGCAGCGTCGCTTCCTCAGCGCTCATGCCGGCGAGTCGCTCGTTGCGAGCGGACTGCCATGCCGTGAGCGATGCCGCGCTGAGTCCGGAGGCAGCAATCGCCTCCAGCAGCGAGCTGCGGTCCCGCTCACGCAGTTCCGCACGGGCCGTATGAGCTTCAAGAGTGCTGAAGCTGCCCGAGGTGTTAAGTGCGACGGTGGCGAGCGCGCGGCGGCTCATCTCGCCCAGGGCCGGTTCGCGATCATTGCCGGCCGTCGCATATTGCGCATCCAGCTCGGCGCGCAGGCGCGTTGTGAGCGTGCCCGCCTCGACAGCGGCGTCGTCCTTCTCCGCTGCGGCCTGAATGGCCGCTTGGCTTAGCTCCACGGTGCCGTCGCTGTTGCTTGTCGCAGCGCCGGACTTCTTCACCTGCACCGCCGCCGTCACGTCCGTCAGGCTCGTGCCGGCGCTGACGCCGGAGAGCAGTCGCTCAGCAGCAGTGCTATCGCGCGACGCTTTGTTGGACAGTAACAGCGTGGCAAGGCTCATTTGATTTCCTCCTCTCGGGTCGCCCCTGAAAACTACGCCCGCATGGTTAACGAGACGTAAAATCCGCCGGGACCGTCGCGACTCGCGGCAAAGCGCCATATCCGGCGCATACCCGCTGAATTTGCGGACCAAAGCCGGTCGATCCCGCGCCAGACCGTGCTTTTCCATCGATCATACGTGAACGGAAATTTTAATCCCGCCACTTTACAGGGGGGGCCACAAGCCATATATCCGCGCTCCGCTGCCCCATGGGACTTCCACCGCAAGGCAGCTTCTAACTGGCTGTTACCACTGGAGGTCCCTTGAATTGTACAAGCACCATAGCGCGCTGGGGGTAGCTCTCTCCCTCAAACCGGCAGCACCGGTAACGCTTATTCGCCCGCAGGCCGCTGGTCGCGCCGCCCGTTTCTTCGTTGAGAAGTTTCCGGGCCGGTCGCTCTACGCCGTCAAGGCCAATCCCTCGCCCGCGCTCATCAAGACGCTGTGGGCGGCCGGGATCACGCATTATGATGTCGCCTCCATTGCGGAGGTGCGCACCGTGCGGCGTACCCTGCCCGACGCGAAGCTGTGCTTCATGCATCCGGTGAAGGCCGAAGAGGCGATCCACGAGGCCTACTTCCAGCATGGCGTGCGGACCTTCTCGCTCGACTCGCTTGAGGAACTCTCGAAGATCGTGCGCGCCACCAAGGGTGCTGATGATCTGGAACTGTGCGTGCGCCTGCGCGTCTCGTCCGACTATTCCAAGCTTAGCCTTGCGGCCAAGTTCGGCTGCGAATTGTCCGATGCGCGCGAACTGCTGATGGCCACCCGGCAGGTGGCGGATGCACTGGGCATCTGCTTCCACGTCGGCAGCCAGGCGATGACGCCGCATGCCTATACGCAAGCGATCGAGCGCGTTCGCGCGGCAATCGTCGATGCGTCGGTCACGGTCGATATCGTCGATGTCGGTGGCGGTTTCCCGTCCAGCTATCCGGACATGGAGCCCCCGCCACTCGAGCATTATTTCGGCGCCATTCACCGCGCGTTCGAGAGCCTGCCGATCTCCTATTCGGCGGAGCTCTGGTGCGAGCCGGGCCGCGCGCTCTGCGCTGAATATAGCTCGCTCATCGTGCGGGTCGAGCGCCGGCGCGGGAACGAGCTTTACATCAACGACGGCGCCTATGGTGCGCTGTTTGATGCAGCCCATCTGGGGTGGCGCTTCCCGGTACGGCTACTGCGTCCGGAAGCGAACGAAGCGGATATGGAAGCGTTCAGCTTCTACGGCCCGACCTGCGACGACATGGACCATATGGCTGGGCCGTTCACGCTCCCCGCCGACACCCGCGTGGGCGACTATATCGAGATCGGCATGCTGGGTGCCTATGGCTGCGCGATGCGGACCGAGTTCAACGGTTTCGGCGCGGAGACGGTCTGCGAGGTCGCCGACGAGCCGATGACCAGCCTCTATCGCGAGGATGTCGTCGAACCGCGTCGGTCCAACGTCGTCCAGCTTCGCGGCTGATCGCCCGTCACGGCAAAAACTGTCACGCGCAGGCCGCCGGTCTCGGAAGGACCGGCGGCCTGTCTCGTATCGGGCAGGCTTTTGTGTAAGATGGAAGGCCTGTTTTTCGGAAGGAATGGATCATGGCCGTCAAGCTTCTCGCCCCGGTCTTCGCGCTCGTCATCTGGTCGCTCATCATGCTGGGCTGGATGGCCGTGGCGCGGATGCCCGCGCTGGCCCGGCTAAAGCCAAATCGCGCCCAGCTGGGCGACGCTCGCGGGGCCGACATGGAACGGCTACTCCCGCGTGAGATTAATTGGCCCGCGCACAACTATGTCCACCTCATGGAACAGCCCACGCTTTTTTATGCGACGGTGCTGGGCCTCGCCGTGCTTGGGCAGGGCCACGCGATCAACATCATTCTTGCCTGGAGCTATGTCAGCCTCAGGATCGCCCACAGCATCTGGCAGGCAAAGGGGTTTGATATGCGCGGCCGTGCGGGGCTTTTTGCTGTCTCATCAGTGGTGTTGCTGGCTCTTGCTGTTCATGGCCTGATTGGCGTGCTCGCCATCTGAGACAAATCCGCCCTTGCGGATCAGCGCGGCCATGGCAAAGCGGGTGGGACGATCCAGCCTGGAGGTTCCCGCCGTGAGATATACACTCCTGTCGTTCCTGCCCCTGTTCGCCCTTGCCCCTTCGGTGGCCAGCGCCGCGCTCAGTCCGGCCGAACAACGCATGGCCGCCTCCGTCGATGCCGGACAAGACGCCGCGATCACACTTCTGGAAAAGCTCGTTAACCAGAACAGCGGCAGTCGCAATCTGGAAGGCGTAGCCAAAGTCGGCCAGATGATGCGCGCCGAACTGGAAGCGCTGGGCTTCTCCGTCACATGGAAAGCAATGTCCGAGACCGGCCGCGCCGGGCACATCATCGCCACGCATAAGGGCAAGCCCGGCACGAAGCGTCTGCTGCTCATTGGCCATCTCGATACGGTGTTCGAGCCCTCCTCCCCCTTTCAGCGCTTCGAGCGGATGGGAGACAAGGCGAAGGGGCCGGGCGTCGCGGATGACAAGGGCGGCATGGTGGTGATGTTGCTGGCGCTCAAGGCGATGAAGGCAGCCGGCACACTAAGTGGCGCAAACATTGAAATTCACCTGACCGGCGACGAGGAGTCTGCCGGCGAACCACTCGATCTGGCACGGGCCGATCTCATAGGAGCCGGCAAACGTGCCGATGTTGCGCTGGATTTCGAGGGGCTGGTCGTACTGGACGGCAAGGACATGGGCTCTGTCGCGCGTCGTTCCTCAACCAGCTACACTCTGCGCGCGACAGGCAAATCGGGTCATTCGAGCGGCATCTTCTCGCCCGGCACAGGCGATGGCGCGATCTACGAGCTGAGCCGGATCATCACAGCCTTTCGCACCGAACTGCCCGAGCCAAATCTTACCTTCAACATCGGCATCATCGGCGGTGGCGCGCAGGCGGAACTCAGCGCGGACGAAGCGGCCATCACCGCACATGGCAAGACCAACATCATTCCCGCGGTCGCAATCGCCACGGGCGATTTCCGCGCGCTCAGCCCCGAACAGGTGACGCGGGTCCGCGGCAGGATGGAAGCAATCGTCGCACGCCATTTGCCTGGCACGCAGGCTACGATCAGCTTCAAGGAAAGCTATCCGCCCATGGCTCCCACAGCCGGCAACCGCGCGATCCTCGCTCGACTGAACGCCATCAACGCCGATCTCGGCCTGCCGTCCATGCCGGAGCTCGATCCACTCCGGCGCGGTGCGGGCGATGTATCGTTTGTGGCTGCCGATGTTGATTCGTTCGCGGGCATGGGACCGGACAGCGATGGCGACCATACGCCCGAAGAGACGGTGGATCTTGCGAGCTTTCCCCGTCAGGCCAAACGCGCCGCCATTCTCATGTCACGGCTCAGCGCCGAGCGGCGCTGAAACCGGAAGAGATCAGAAAGCGAGGGCGGAAAATCCCGCCAGTCTCACCGAGCTGACCGGATACGCCGGCCAATCAGCAAACCCGCCACGCCTATGCCAAAAAGAAGGAGCGCTGATGGCCCCGGCACATCCTTCGCCTCTCGCGGCGCAGCATCTTCCGGTGCAGCGCTGCCATTGACCGGAGCGGCCGTCGCGGGAGTTGGCGTGACAATGGGAGATGTCGCGGGCGCCGGCACCGCAGCAGGATCAGCCGGTGCCGTAGTCACGCCGGCTGTGGAGCCAACAAGCGCTACACCCGGACCAGACGCCTTGTCGTTCCCTGCCACGTCAGGTGCAGCTTTACCGGGCACTGACTTTCCAGGCACCGGCTTGTTCGGCGAACTCCCGACAACAATCGGGACACCACCAAATTTCGCAGGCGCTCCGGCAGCCGCCTGCTCGACAGCCTGCGCCTGTCCATCGCCGGGAAGCTGCCCTGAAGCAGGGAGTGGCGCAAGCATCGACACAGGCACCTCAACGGATGAACGTCCAGCGCCCTGTTCGGCCACCGGCGCACCCATCAGGCTTGTCGCATAAGCGGGCACGGCAAAAAGCCCGCTCAGAGCGACGGCCGCTCCCAGACTCCTGAACTTCATTGAAAGCGCGCTCCCCAAGGCAAGGACGAATCCTGTCTGACGTTAACCTTTTACCGGGAAAACGCTCATCCGGCCATCAAGAGCCCCTCCACTCGTCCGATTCTGGGACGCGTCCATGTCATCACTCATGCCATGGACGCGCATTTGCGTTACTTTTCTCCGCTATTCCGCCGCGACGAGCCGTTCCTCATCGCTTAGCGGATGCGCGAGTCGGGAAACCATCTCACGTGGGCAGACCTGCCAGAAGCTCGCAAGATTGCGATCCCAGTCCTGCAGAATCTCCTTCGCCCAGACGCTGTCGGTCCGCGCGATATGTTCCTCAACGAGACCGCGCAGCACCCCCTCCCAATGAGCGCTCGCAATGCGCTGCCACAGGATGCTCTCCGGATTTGCCCGATCGGGAAAGTCGCCGCGCTGGTCGAACACGAAGGCCATGCCACCGGTCATACCCGCGCCGAAATTGGCTCCAACCCGGCCAAGGATGACGGCCGTGCCACCGGTCATATATTCGAGGCCATTGGCCCCGCATCCCTCGACCACCACCTGCGCGCCGCTGTTTCGTACGGCGAAGCGCTCACCCGCCTGTCCGGCAGCGAAGAGCCGGCCGGACGTCGCGCCATAGAGCACGGTGTTTCCGATGATGGTATTATTCTGGCTTTCCAGTGGACTGGAGACCATCGTTCGCACGGCTATGATGCCGCCTGAAAGTCCCTTGCCGACATAGTCGTTCGCATCGCCAAAGACCTCCAGCGTCACACCCTTGCAGAGAAACGCTCCTAGCGACTGACCGGCCGTGCCGCGCAGGCGGACATGGATATGGCCATCGGCAAGGGTCGACATGCCGAATTTGCGCGTGACCAGTGCGGATAGCCGGGTGCCAACCGCGCGATGCGTGTTCCGTACCGTGTAGGTAAGTTGCATCTTCTCGCCCCGATCGAACACCGCGCGGGCATCAGCGATCATCTGCGCGTCGAGGCTGTCGGGCACCTCGTTGCGGAAGGTCGGCAGATTGAACCGGCGCTTGTCGTCATCCGCATCGACCTTGGCGAGGATGGGGTTGAGATCGAGATCGTCGAGATGCTCGGCGCCACGGCTCACCTGCTTGAGTAACTCGGTACGGCCGACCACCTCATCCAGGCTGCGGAACCCGAGCCGAGCGAGAATCTCCCGCACTTCCTCGGCAATGAAGGTCATGAGATTGATGACCTTCTCCGGTGTGCCGGTAAACTTCTCACGTAGCGCTTCGTCCTGCACGCACACGCCCACCGGACAGGTGTTCGAGTGGCACTGGCGCACCATGATGCAGCCCATAGCGACAAGGCTGAGCGTGCCGATGCCGAACTCCTCGGCGCCGAGAATAGCGGCGATGACGATATCCCGTCCGGTCTTTAGGCCACCGTCCGTCCGCAGCTTCACGCGGTGGCGCAGACCATTGAGGGTCAGCACCTGATTGGTCTCGGCCAGACCCATTTCCCACGGCAAGCCGGCGAATTTGATGCTGGTCTGTGGCGAGGCGCCGGTGCCGCCGACATGGCCGGAAACGAGGATGACATCGGCGTGCGCCTTCGCCACCCCCGCCGCCACGGTGCCGATGCCGGCCTGACTGACCAGCTTCACGCAGACCCGCGCGGTGGGATTAATCTGCTTCAGGTCATAGATGAGCTGCGCAAGATCCTCGATCGAGTAGATATCATGATGCGGCGGCGGCGAGATGAGCATCACGCCGGGCGTCGAGTGACGCAGCCGGGCAATGAACTCCGTCACCTTGAAGCCGGGGAGCTGGCCGCCCTCGCCGGGCTTGGCGCCCTGCGCGACCTTGATCTCCAGTTCCTCGGCTGCGCCCAGATACTCCGCCGTCACGCCGAAACGGCCGGAGGCGACCTGCTTGATGACGGAATTGGCATTATCGCCATTTTCATAGGGCGTGTAGCGGGCCTTGTCCTCGCCGCCCTCCCCGCTCACAGCCTTGGCGCCAATGCGGTTCATGGCGATAGCCAGCGTCTCATGCGCTTCGGGGGAAAGCGCGCCCAGACTCATGCCGGGTGTCACGAAGCGCTTTCGTATCTCGGTGATCGCCTCCACCTCATCGATGGGCACGGGTTGGTTGGTGTGATTAAACTCCAGCAGATCGCGCAAATAAACCGGCGGCAGATCTCTTACCCCACGCGAGAACTGCATGTAGGTGGAGAAGCTGTCCGTCGCCACGGCGGTTTGCAGCAAATGCATGAGCTGGGCGGAATAGGCATGGGCTTCGCCGCCCGCGCGCTGACGGTAGAACCCGCCAATCGGCAGAAGCGCTACGCCGCCATCATCATAGGCAGCCTCATGGCGCATCGTCGCGTTATAGTGAAGCGAGGCATAGCCTTCGCCCGATATCTTTGACGGCATGCCGGGAAAGAGATCATCGACCAGCGCGCGCGAGAGGCCCACCGCCTCGAAATTATAACCGCCGCGATAGCTGGAGATCACCGCAATGCCCATCTTGCTCATGATCTTGAGCAAGCCCTCGTTCACCGCCGTCCGGTAACGCTCGACACAATCGTCCAGCGGTCGCTCGCCGAACAGGCCGCGCCCGTGACGATCCGCGATGCAGGCCTCGGCGAGATAGGCGTTCACCGTCGTTGCGCCGACGCCGATCAGTACCGCGAAATAATGCGGGTCAAGGCAATCGGACGCGCGCACGTTGATAGAGGCGTAGGAGCGCAGCCCCTTACGGACCAGATGCGTGTGGACAGCGGCGGCCGCGAGCACCATCGGCACGCCGACCCGCGCTGAACCCACCGTCTCGTCCGTCAGAAACAGCTCGGTCTGCCCGGCGCGCACGGCATGTTCGGCTTCCTCGCGGATACGGGTGATGGCCCCGCGCAGCAGCTCAGGCCCGCCACCGGCAGCATAGGTGCAGTCTATGTCCGCCACCTCGCGGCCGAAATAGAGCCGCAGGCTCGACCAGTCGGCGCAGCTCAATACCGGTGAAGGGAGGATCAGCACATTGCTGCTCTGCGACTGCTCGTCGAGAATATTGGTCAGGTTCGAAAAGCGGGTCTTGAGGCTCATGACATGCCGCTCGCGCAGCGAGTCAATCGGCGGATTGGTGACCTGGCTGAAATTCTGGCGGAAAAAATGGCTGATCGTGCGCGGCTTGTCGCTGATGACGGCAAGCGGCGTATCGTCTCCCATGGAGCCGATCGCCTCCTTGGCATCGTCTACCATCGGGGCGAGGATCAGCTCCATGTCCTCAAGCGTCAGATTGGCGGCCACTTGCCGGCGGGTCAGCTCAGCACGGTCCCATGTCGGGCGCGCATCCGGCTCCGGCGCGGGAAGATCATCGGTGGACCGGAAATCCTTCACATAGTCGCCATAGGGTCGCTCGGCGGCGAGGCGATCCTTGATCGCGCGGTCATCCAGCACCGCGCCAGCTTCCAGATCGACGGCGATCATCTGGCCGGGGCCAAGCCGCCCCTTCTTCACCACGGTTGCTTCGGGCACCACGACCATGCCCGTTTCCGAACCGACGATGAGGAGGTTGTCCGCGGTGAGCGTGTAGCGCAGCGGCCGCAGCGCATTGCGATCCATTCCCGCGACGGCCCAGCGCCCATCCGTCATGGCCAGCGCGGCCGGGCCATCCCAGGGCTCCATGACGGACGCGAGATAATGGTACATATTCTGGTGGGCGAGCGGCACTTCGGCATTGTCCTGCCATGCTTCCGGCACCAGCATCAGCTTGGTGGTCGGCGCATCGCGGCCAGCCTTGCACAGCACTTCAAACACCGCATCAAGCGCGGCCGTATCCGAGGCACCGGCCGGGATCACCGGCTTGATGTCCTCGCTATGCTCACCAAAAGCGAGGCTCGCCATCTTGATCTCATGGCTCTTCATCCAGTTGCGATTGCCACGGATGGTATTGATCTCGCCGTTATGAGCCAGGCTGCGAAATGGCTGGGCCAGCCACCACTGCGGAAACGTATTGGTGGAATAGCGCTGATGGAAAATAGCGATCCGGCTTTCGAACCGATCATCGGTCAGATCCGGATAGAAAACCGACAGCGATTCCGCGAGAAACAGCCCCTTGTAGACAATCGACCGGCACGAGAGCGAGCAGACGTAGAAATCGTTGATCTGCGCGGCGATAGCTTTCTTCTCGATACGGCGGCGCACAAGATAGAGATCCCGCTCGAATTCGGCCATGTCCTGCGTCTCGGGCAGCGGACCGGCAATCAGAATCTGCTCGATCTCCGGCCGGGTACGCTGCGCCTTCTCGCCAATCACCGACACGTCCACCGGGACCTGACGCCAGCCGTAGATGGTGTAGCCCGCCTGAATAATCTCGGATTCGACAATGGTACGGCAGGTCTCCTGAGCGGAGAGGTCCGTGCGAGGCAGGAAGACCATTCCTACGGCAAGGCGATTAGGCAGCGGCTTGTGGCCAGCGCTCGCAATCGCATCGTCGAAGAAACGGATGGGAAGATCGACATGGATACCCGCGCCGTCTCCAGTCTTGCCATCGGCATCCACCGCACCGCGATGCCACACCGCCTTCAGCGCATCGATAGCGCTTTCGACCACGCGGCGCGACGCCTTGCCGTCCGTCGCGGCGACCAGGCCCACACCGCAGGCATCGCTCTCAAACTCGGGTCGATACATGCCCTCACGGGCGAGGCGCTGGCGCTCTGTCTCGTTGCTCATTGCTTCTTCATCTTTCTGGGATCGATGCCGAGCATATCGGCGAGCCTGTTCCGCTCTTCCGCGCTCAGATCCTTATATGTGCGGGGCTTGGGCAGATCCTTCGTCGCCTCCTGCATGGCAGCAACCATGCGGGGAGCGTCCTCCATCATCTTGGGCATCATCGCCATCATCCGATCCATGACGGCGGGATCGGTGTAAATGAGCATGGACTGCGCCGCGTAGGCCGATCCGGTCGGCGTCGCAAAGAAGCGCTCCAGATCGGTAAGCTGAGCGGCCGTGAAGCGCCGGGCATAGGCCTCCGCCACGCCCTCACGCACCGCAGGCTCATATTTCTCCATCATCTCGACAATCAGGCTGGTCATGGCCTTCATGCCCCGGTCATTACGCTCTGTAAAATACGGATCGAGAATGCTCATGACCTGATTGAGCGTCGCGGGATCGGCATCGCTCACCGCGCCGTCGTCTACGCCGGATGCCTTAAGGAACGTCCGCAGCGGAATCTCGCCCATGCTGTTCATCATGCTCGACGTCATCCGGTCAAACGTGCTGGACATCATTTCGCGGTAAATGCCCTTGGGCAGCAACCGATCGGCGATACGGGTCGCGAGGGGGAGTGTCGCGGAAATATCCTGCGCGGGCGCGGCGACCGGAATATTCTGCGCTTGCGCCGGTAGCCATGCGGCGGACGCCGCAGCAAGCGTGCTCGCCAGAACCACGCGCTTCAGAACAGAAACAGCGCTCATTTGCGTTTACCTCCCGTGCTCGTGTCCGCTTTCGCTTTCTGGGCCTTTTCTTCCGCCGCCTTGAACTTGGCGACCAGGCCCGGCACATCCCGCTGGGTATCCGCCATGACCCGCTTCATCAGATCCTGCTGCCAGGCCACGACATCAGGATCAGCCATGATATTTTGCGACTGCTCGGCATAGGCCTTGCCAGCAGGTGTCAGGAAGAACGCTTTGATTTCCGCCATTTCCGCTACGGTGAAACGACGCGCATAAGCGCGCTCCATCGCTGTCAACATGGCGGGCAAATCGCCGCGGACCAGCGCGCTGGTCGCGGTCTGCCGCCGCGTCATGAAATCCTTTATGGCGGCCTGCACGTCCGGGTCCTTCGCTCCACCCTGGCGGATGAAGGGGCTGCTCATGATGCTCGTAAGCGTCATGCTATTAACCGAACCCACGGCCTGATTGGCAATATATTCACGCCGGCTTTCGGGGACGAGAATGGCCAGAAGATCCTTCGCCGCCGTCAGCCGCGCAGGCTCCGGCTCAGGAGCCGGAACGGGTGGCGTAAGCACCGCCGGACTGGGCGCCGCTGGTGCTGATTGTGCAAGCACAGGAGAAAAGGGCGCCAGCGCTACCGCGAGCGCCACAATGCATCGCCGCGTCATGCCGCAACCCTTTCACCCTGCCCCGCTCTGGCCTTCGTCTTGAGATAGGCCTTCATATACCCAGCCGCATCCCGACCATCACGAATGGCCCAGACGACAAGGCTGGCCCCCCGCACAATATCTCCGGCAGCAAAGACACCATCAAGCGAGGTCATCATGGTGCGATGGTCGACCCGCAGCGTTCCCCAGCGTGTGACGCCGAGGTCCGGCTCTCCAAACAGCGCCGGCAGATCTTCCGCATCGAACCCGAGAGCCTTGATGACGAGGTCGGCCGGTAGCGTCTCCTCGCTGCCCGGCTCCGGCTCGGGCGCGCGCCGGCCCGAGGCATCCGGGGCACCAAGGCGCATGCGCGTAACCCGAACCCCCGTGACACTGCCCTGCCCTTCAAAGGCCACCGGCGCGGAAAGCCAGACGAACTCGACGCCTTCCTCCTCGGCATTGGCAACCTCGCGCTGCGAACCCGGCATATTTTCCCGATCGCGGCGATAAAGGCACTTCACGGATCGGGCGCCCTGCCGAATGGCGGTCCGCACGCAGTCCATCGCCGTATCGCCGCCGCCAACGACCACCACATGCTTACCCGCGGCAAGCAGCGAACCATCCTCATGCTCGGGCACTGCATCGCCGAAACTCGCACGGTTGGAAGCAGTCAGATAGTCGAGCGCCTTCACCACGCCCCCCTCGCCAACGCCAGGCGCGCGGATATCCCGCGCCTTATACACACCTGTCGCGATGAGCAGAGCATCATGCTTGCGGCGCAAGTCAGCGAGATTTTCCTCACGCCCGATCTCGAAACCGAGATGGAAGTGAATGCCGCCCTCCTCCAGCCGCCGGACGCGACGCATGACCACTTCCTTCTCCAGCTTGAAGCCGGGAATGCCATATGTCAGTAGCCCACCGGCGCGATCATGCCGATCGTAGACATGCACCTCATGCCCCGCCTCACGCAGCGTTTCAGCGGCGGATAGCCCCGCCGGCCCGGCACCGATGATGCCGACCGACTGACCCGTCGCCACACCGGGCGACAACGGCTCCACCCAGCCTTCTTCCCAGGCCGTGTCAGTGATGAATTTTTCCACGCTACCGATCGTCACGGCCCCATGGCCAGAAAACTCGATCACGCAATTGCCCTCGCACAGCCGATCCTGCGGGCATATGCGCCCGCAAATTTCCGGCATGGATGAGGTTGCGTTCGAGAGTTCATACGCCTCGCGCAGGCGCCCCTCCGCTGTAAGGCGCAGCCAGTCCGGGATATGATTGTGCAGCGGGCAATGCGTGGCGCAATACGGCACGCCACATTGCGAACAACGCGCCGCCTGCGTCTCTGCCTGCTCATCGGCAAAGCCCCGATAGATTTCGCCAAAATCCTCGCGCCGCTCGGAGGCGTTGCGCTTGTCTGGATAGGCCTGTGTCCGCTGGACGAACTTCAGCATTGGATTGTCTGCCATCTCTCGCTCCCCGCTGAGAATGGCATTTACATACCGGCGCGCGGACAGCCTGTCACGCGCGAAGGTCTATTTACGGAAGTAATGCTAACCTAATTTCCGCATTTTTTTGAATCATTCGCTCTAGTCGCGAATGAGTCTCAAGAAAATGAGGCCGTATCGGACCTATCTGAACGTAAGCCACACCAAAGCGATGGTGCCAGCGATGATTCGATACCAGGCAAACGGCCCAAACCCCCGACGCGAAACCAAACCAACGAACCATTTTATCACAATGATGGCGACTATGAACGAAACGACGAAGCCGATCGCGATATCGCCCCAGTTGACCAGACCGCTGGAAAGCGTCTCGCGATTCTTCAAAAGTTCGAGTGTCGTCGCGCCAAGCATGGTCGGAATAGCAAGGAAGAAACTGAATTCAGCGGCCGTGCGCCGCTCCACCCCCATGCTGAGTGCGCCCATGATCGTCGCGCCCGAACGGCTCACGCCGGGTATCATCGCAAGGCACTGAACCAGTCCGATGCCGAGCGCGGTCTTGACCGATAGCTGGTCAACCCCGGTCTCGCGCGACCGCATCGGCACCCACTTCTCGATGACGAGAATGGCGATACCGCCGAGAATGAGGGCCACAGCGACAAGCCGCGGCGCGCCCAGCATCTGCTCTATCCGGTCATGGAAGGCCAGCCCAAGCACCACTGAGGGCGTGAAGGCCAGCAACAGGTTCCGCAAGAAGCGCCAACTCGCCGGTTCGCGCCCAAACAGGCCGACAACCACGTTCCAGAACGTGCGCCAGTACAGCACCACCACCGCCAGGATCGCGCCGAGTTGGATGACAATATTGAACGTCGCCCAGCGCGCCGCATCATAGCCCAGCACTTCGCTCGCCAGGATGAGATGTCCCGTCGATGAGACAGGCAGGAATTCGGTCAGCCCTTCGACGATACCAAGGAGAATGACGGTAAGTAGATGGCTATCCATGAGTGCGGCGGTCTCCGGCGCTGGTAAGAAGAGGTGTTGCTTCAGGCGTTCACTGGCTTCGTGAATCGCCCATGGCGACGATAGCGCGTCAACCATGTCGGCGCGGCTGCGGCGATCGGCGTTGCAACAATGCCAAGATCAGCAAGTGTCGATGCACCGGGCGCCACGATGTTATCTGTCTCCAGCAGCCGAAGCTGATCGCGCGTGATTGGCGCGCCAGGCGCCCAGCCCGTGAGCAACGCGAGCAAACGCGCTGCTCCATCCGGCACCGGCACGAAGGCGGGCGCCCGGCCGACCTCCTGCGCAATGAACTGATTAATCTCTGTCAAGGACAGCACATCGGGGCCGCCCAATTCATAGGTACGCCCGCCGTGCGCAGCCGGATTGTCGATTGCCGTTGCAATGGCTCGCGCGACATCTGTCACACTGACCGGCTGAAACTTCACATCACCACGGATCACCGGCACGATTGGCCCGCAACCGACAAGACCTGCAAAGCGATTGGTAAATTGGTCATCCGGCCCAAAAATGACGGAAGGACGCGTTACGGTCGCTGCTGGAAAGGCAAGACGCACCGCAGCCTCGCCCTCCCCTTTCGTCCGCGCATAGTCGGCTGGGCTGCTCGCATCAGCCCCAAGTGCGGACATGTGAACCAGTGCCCGAACACCAGCGGCAGCACTCGCCTGCGCGACATTGCGCGCACCATCCACATGCGCCGCCTGCATCGCGCCTTTGAGCAACCCGACAAGGTTCACCACGGCCGATGCGCCATTCACGGCAGCGGCAACAGTGTCTGCACGGGTCACGTCGGCCGCGACGAACTGCACCTGCCCCAGACTACCCAGCGCCTTCACCATGAAGGCACGACGCGGATATCGCTGGGCCACGCGCACACGATGACCGCGCGCAAGCAGCTCTTCCGCCAACGCCCTGCCGACAAATCCGCCACCGCCAAAAATGACCACCGGCCCCTGCTGGCCATCCACGTTCGCGCTTGCCTGCGATTCCGCTCTGCCCGCCATGTCTTGCCTCATCGTCTGATCTTACCTGAAACAGCTCATGCATCCCGCACCATCGACGGACACGCAACAGCGCACGCCCCGGGGCATGATTGCGGCCGCACCCTTGCCCCATGCCAGTGCACGATACAAGCGTTCTGGACAATGCGCTGCGGACAGCCGTGCCATGCCTCAATGCCGCACAGATCCGGCAGCGGCGCGATCACCCGACTATCGCCGCTTCAGCACTACACATAGAAAACATAACTAAAGGCATAAGGAAGCGTTGACACAGCGCCCGACCACAGCTAGGCTGCGCCGCCTACCCAAATGGCAGTCAATGCCCCGTGCCCAGATGGCGGAATTGGTAGACGCACCAGCTTCAGGTGCTGGCGATCGCAAGGTCGTGGAGGTTCGAGTCCTCTTCTGGGCACCAGTCAACCACTTTATCGTGTTGTTTTTACACGATAAAGTGGAGTTCCTGAAAATCTGATCCCACTTTAGTTCCCACATTTCGCATGGGCCGGATTGATCCTTTCGGGGTCAAGGCGGGACTATAATGCATGGTCTCTGATGGGCGAATATATCACCGCTCGGCCTTGTTTTCCGCCCGAATCCGCACCGTGCAGCGGACGGGCTGTCGCGTTGTTGTGGCGGACTTCCTGCAAGCCTCAATGGCTTCCCGGTTATCGCGCTGGATATCGGCGGCATGAAGCAACGCGTTCCATGCCTGTGGATCACCAGCCTGCATCATCCGCGCTCCCGCGTCCCATATCGAAGTTGCGCCAACCATCCGGGTAGCGATGCGCTCCGGCCAGTTCCAGCTATCCGGCATGGCGCGGGCGATGGTGCCGGGAAGGAATGACCAGAGGAATATCCCGGCGAGCACAGAGCCACCTGCCACCCGGAAGAGCTGCTGACGCTGCTCGCCTGCTGTTCGAGCCTGTCCGGTGAGAGAGCGCAAGTCCCGCGTCGCATGGTCCATGTCCGCACGTGCCTGCCTTATTCTGTCGTGGTCTGATCGCCGCGACGATTCCGCCACGGCTTCAATGCGCGCGCCAAGGCTATCGGGCGTCAACTGCATAGCGGGGTGGTCGGCGATGGTGTTGATGCCGCGTGAGATTGCACCCATTCGCTTGGCCATGTCTGTCAGCGTCGTGCCGTAGTCGGGTATCACAATGTCCGCGCGCTCGGCGGCAAGGTGCTGCACGGCGCGGCGCATCAGGGCCAGCTCGCCTTCAAGGCGAGCGAACGCTTCGGCGGCAGGATCGCTTGCGGCCTCCGCGGCAGGAGGATCGGGTTCCGGCTCAAGGTCCAGCTCCAGTTCGACGTCATCGGCTTGCGCATTTTCCATTTCGTTTCTCCTACAGGCCCATGCCGATTGACCGGCTCCGTTCCATCGACACGGAAGCGGCAAGGTCGCGGGCCAGATCGCGACCGAGTTCTGGTTTGACGCCAAGTTCGTGCGCCCGTCCGCGCACGAGGGATTCGACCTGTGCATCGCACTCCAGGCTCTTCGTCATATCGACCATGCGGCTGGAGACCTGACGCGCGCCTGCCATGTCGCCATCGCGCTGCATCGTTTCCCGGACCCGGCCCAACCGTTGCCAGTCACTGACAAAGCGGTCGGCACGCTGCGCGGGATCGACGCGGATTTCTGCCTCAAGCTGCATCGCGCGCATTGCGCCCTGGCTCCGGCCTTCAGCGGCCTCGCGAACAAGCGAGGGCTGGCGCTGCAAGGCGCTGGCAAGATCGGTAGTGGCGTGGGGCCGGATGTTATCGAGAGCCTGCCCGGCCTTCTCAAGCGCGGTGCGCTGGTGGGGTAACACCGGCAAACCTTGCTCGCGCATACGTCCGACATCATCAACTGCGCGGGCATAGCGTTCGACCGCGCGGCGCTGGTCGGGCGCGCCGACCTGCTCGGAAGGCAGGGCTTCGAGCTTGTGCGCCTGGGGACGGAAATTGGCGAAGATCGACTTCGCTCGCTCGGGCACCTGCCGGGCGATTTCGACAATGCGTTCACGGAAGGTGATCCCGCGCCGCTCGGCAAATTGCTTCTCCGGCTTGTAGTCGCTGGCCATGTCCTTGCCGCGGTCGCGGCTGAGCGTGCGAACAAGTTTGGACTGGTCGGCGAAGTCATCGCGGCCATAGTGCAAGGCCATGCCGTCGCGGTGGCGCGACATGCCAACGTAAGCCCCGTGGCTGTCCATGCCGGGGGTGGCGAGCACATGCGCCCGGTCAACCGTCATGCCCTGCGCCTTGTGGATCGTGGCGGCATAGCCATGATCGATATTGGCGTAGTCTTTGGTGTCGAATGCTACGCTGCGGCCATCGTCGGTGCGCACGGCCAAGCTTTGCGCACTGGCACGCTCGACCGTGCCCAGCGTGCCATTCTTGACGCCCAGCCCGCGCTCGTTGCGAAGGAACATGATGCGGTCGCCAGACGCAAAGGCACGTTCTCCGCGCTCTGTCTTTATGGACGCGTCCGTGCCCAGTTCGCCAGCGTCTCGCATCCGCCCGCGCGCCGCTTCGTTAAGTTCGCGCACCTCATCATTAGTGTGGGCCAGGATGATCCGCGTATCGCCAAGGCTTGCTTGCCGGTCGCGATCCCAACGGTCGATCAGTTCGCCGCGCGCGACTTCGCGGGTTTCGGCAGCGTGCACCATGCCACGCTCGCCATAAGCCGCAATCGCAAGGCCGGTGCGCCCGGTGGCAAGATGCCGGGTGGCATCCTGCTGCCAGCCGTAATGCTGGCGGCGGACTTCACTGATTTCGACGCCGCCGTGCCGCTCATGGATTGAACGGAAAGCCGCTCCTGCTTCGATGGCCTGCAACTGCTGCGGGTCGCCGACGAGGACAACTTTCGCGCCTGCATCGGCGGCATGGGAGAGAACGCGCTCCATCTGGCGCGTGCCGACCATGCCCGCTTCGTCGATGACCAACACGTCGCGCGCGGTGAGCAAATCGCGGCCTTGGCCCCACTGATGTTCAAGGCTCGCAATGGTGCGCGATGCAATGCCTGAACCGTGCTCCAGCCCCTCGGCAGCAATCCCGGACAGCGCCGCACCGCGAACGGTATAGCCAGCGATCTCCCAGGCCTCGCGCGCGACGCCGAGCATCGCGCTCTTGCCGGTCCCGGCATAGCCGACGACAACGCTGAGGCCGCGCCCGTCGGTCACATGTTCGAACGCCGCGCGCTGCTCGCCGGAAAGCGCAAGGCCGCGCTCCGCCGCGCGCGCCAGCGCTCCTTCCCGGCCACTGCCTTCGACGCCATGCCGCTCGCGTTCTGCCAGCAATTCCGAAGCGCGACTGAGCCGCTGCTCAGTCTCGATCATCTGCCGCGATGTGAACCGTTCTTCGCCGCGTCCGTCCTTGCCCAGCGCGATCAGATCGGATGAACCGCGAACCTCGCTCATCGCCAAATCGAACTGCTCCTTCCCGTCGCTGTGCCGATGCACGAACATGGCAAGGTCGCGGGTCGTGAACGTCGCCTGTTGGTGCGTGATCGCATCCAGTGCAACGGCAGGGTTGGCGATGATCCGCTCGCCGTTGCGCTGCGCGACCGCGCGATGTTCCTCGATGCGCTCGGCCTCAAGCCCACGCTCGCCCATGCGTGATGCGGCAGGCCCAATCTTGTCCTGCGGCTCCAGCGCAATGCCCTGCGCCTGCAAACTGCGGTGATCGACGCGCGCATCGATGTCGAGTTCGGCCAGCCGCTCATTGACATGGTCGGCCCAGCGTTCGCGCCATTGCTCGACCAGCTCGGTCTTGTTCCAGTCGCGCACCTTCGAGCCGAACCCCTTGCCGTCCACTTCGCGCATGGTCAGCATGACATGGGCGTGGGGCTTGGGCTGGCCGTCCGCGCCAATATCCCAATGGACATTGAGGTCGGCGATCATGCCCTTTTCGACGAACTCAGCTTCGACAAAGTCGCGGGCCAGTTCAATGCCCTGTTCCTTGGTCAGCTCGCGCGGAATGGCGAATTCAACCTCGCGGGAAAGCTGCGCGTCCTTGCGCTTCTCGGCAGCCTCGACC
>JAMHVU010000070.1:0-1626 GCA_035911355.1 Sphingobium sp. | reverse complement strand
CTTTCGGCGACAATCCGCGCCTTGACCTCATCAGGCCACCGCCGCTTGCCACGCCGCCGCGGCTCGACAACCTCGCAACGCCCAATGAACCCGTCACCACCATCCGCCATGCGAAACCTCCATCTGCTGCTGCAGACCTTCTCGCAGGCGCGCCGGGCGTCAGGAACACATCAAATCAATGGGCTGGAAACGCCGCATACTTTTCCGCGGCATTCCTGGCCTCCTCCAAAGGCTAAAAAACCTACTTCAGGGAAGACCACTTTTCAGGGGGCAGAGCAGCTGACGGAGTGGCTGGAGACTTACGGCCCGGATACGCCGATCGACGAGGCCGCCGCCTATCCGGGCAAGTCGACCTTCACGATGACCCGAACCATCGATGCCGCGCTCATCGCCGCCATCCGAAGCCGGATCGATCCGATGAACCGGCGGTCGATCTATCGCGTGTTCGGAGTGATCGCGAGAAATGCGATAGCCTCCTATATCGCGCGGCACTGATCTCGATCGCGGATCGGCGCGGTGGGTTCATGAGTTGGGTTGACCCGGTCACCGGAGCGGCGATCCTGCTCGCCGGCGGCATGGCCACCTGGCATTTTCGGATGCGGCGTGGTCTCGATGCCATCGGATCGGCCAATGTCCTCACCTTCCTGATCGTCTATTTCGTGGTCCTCACCGCGCTCACGATCCTGCCGCGCGATGCCCTCGCCTATCTGCTCCTAGAGTTGGTCGTCTATGTCGGAATGCTGCTTCTCTATGACGATCTGCTGGCGATCGTGCGCCGCCATACCCATGATCGATCCGACAAGACGGATAGAGATAATGACCCGTGAAACTCTGAACCGCGTCGCGATCGACCTTCGTCAAATCGCGAAGCCGGCGAGCGGGCGATTGCGAGGCGATGGCCCGCGCGGCAAATCGCGCTCGGCGTCGTTGCCAAAGACAGCGGCAGGTCAGTTTCCGATCCGGTCGCCGGTCACATCCGTCATCGGCACCTGGCCCCGGCGCAGGCACCTGAGCCGAAGCAACATCTCATAAATCCTCGTTCGCGGCGAGATGCCGCGAACCGCCGGGAAATCCCCCGGGAGATGGATCTCGTCGCGCCGCGACGGCGCCGGAGCCGAATGAAAGGCCGGCGCAGGGAGCCGTTCGGATCGACGGGTTCCGGGATGTGATGGTTCTCTGCCATCAGCATACCAACCCGCTCGCCGCGAAAACTCCACCGGCCGCCCCGCGGGCGACCGCTCGCCGCCTCTTGACGGGCGCTCGCGCTCGCGCGCCGAAGGCGCGCGCCCCGTGGATTTTTCGCTCCGCCGCGCCAGTGGTCGGCGATCTGGAAGTTAAAGCTCCCGATGGCCAGCGCACCACTCCCGAGGCCACGCCTCCACGTCCGTGGAGGGAACCTGTTTCGCTGAACCGGGGGAGTGGAGCGTAAGCATCCGGCCTGGACCACGGTCACGCTGCCTTGCGCGGAGCGGCCGTGATGGGCTTCCAGTTCCACGGAAGCAGCTCGGGCACGCGCGAGACCTTGGTGTCCGGTAGCCGCGCGAGCACGTCGGCGAGCCAGGCCCGCGGGTCGATGTCGTTCATCGTCGCCGTCACGATCAACGTGTACATGAAGGCGGCCCTGTC
>JAMHVU010000069.1:0-31447 GCA_035911355.1 Sphingobium sp. | reverse complement strand
TACTCACGCGGACTCAGATCAATCTCCAAATTCGCGCGCTCGTCGGGAGAGAGGTCGCCAAGGCGCCGGTCGAGGATCGATTCCGCGGTCGTCACCAGCTGAAGGACCACCGACTGCCCGGCAGCGAGATGGGCCTTCGCCGCCGCGATCACGGTCGGAAGCTTCATGGAGAGGAGGAGCTGACCGAAGAAGCGCTGCTTGGTCGACTCGAAGCGCGAGCGCGCCGATGCCTTCGCCCCGCTGTTGAGGGTCGCATTTTCGAGCCCGTCGACCACCGCGGTCAGTTCGAGCGCATGCTCCATGTTGCGGTGGATGATGCCCCAGGCATCGGCATAGGCGTCGTAGATCGCGATCTGTTCGCGGGTCAGCTCATGGCGCAGGATGTCATATTCGACGCCGGCGAAGCTGAGCGCGCGGGACGTGTAGAGGCCGAGCGCCTTCAAATCGCGGGCCACCAGTTCCATCGCCGCGATGCCGCCCTTGCGTATGCCCTGGATGAACTGCTCGCGGTTGCTGAACGCCGTTTCGGGTCCCCAAAGGCCGAGCCGCACGGCATAGGCAAGATTGTTGACGTCGGAAGCGCCGGTCGCCGAGGCATAGAGCACGCGTGCCTCGGGCAGGTGGTTCTGGAGCAGCACGCCGCTGATGCCCTGCTGCGAGCCCTCCTTCTTGCCGAGCGCGCCCTCGCCTCCCGCGACACCGCCCATTTCATGGGCCTCGTCGAAACCGATCACGCCTTCGAAGTCGTCGCCTGCCCAGTCGATGATCTGCTGCAGACGGCTATGGTCGCCGCGTGCCGAACGAAGGGTGGGATAGGTGACGAAAAGCACGCCCTGTTCGAGCGGGATCGCCTGATCGATCTTCCAGTTGGCGAGAGGCTGGATATCGGCCGCAAGGCCGCCGAGCGCAGTCCAGTCGCGGCGGGCGTCTTCGAGCAGCGCCTCGTTCTTGGAGATCCAGATGTTGCGGCGCCGACCCGCAAGCCAGCTGTCGAGGATGCAGGCCGCGACCTGCCTGCCCTTCCCCGCCCCGGTGCCGTCGCCGAGGAAATAGCCCATGCGGTAGGCGCGTCCGTCGTTCGCTTCCTCGAGACCGACGCCCTCCTTGGCGGGCCTGAACTTGCCCGGCAGGAACTGGTCCCAGGCATGGCCGGCATAGACGACAGTCTCGAGCTGCGAAGCCGATAGCAGGCGCTCGGAGACGGTCCGCTCGGGAAGCCTCGGGATGTAAGCTGGGATCGGGGCGGCGATCGAGCCCATCGCGACCGATTCGACAAGCGCGGTCGGATGTTCGCCGGCGGCGTCGAAGGTGATGCGGCTCGGGCGATAGGGAAGATAGACGCCGACCTGGTCGAGCAGCGGCGCGGGCGTGTCGAGCGACATGTAGTCGACCGGCAGCACATTGTTGCGCACGGGAGCGTGATAGGGCCGTGGCTGCGCGCGATTGCTCTTCATGGCGCGGAACAGCGAGGGACTGCTCGATCGCTTCGGGGCGGGCGCGGCCGCGGTGCCGAGCATCCCGCGTTCATGGATCGAGAGCGCGCCGATGAGTTCGCGGATCGAGGTGCGCTGGATTGTCGCGGGGATGGTTGTCCCGGGAACCTTGTCGATGACGAAGAGCCGGACCGCGATGCTGGTGCCGTGCTTCAGATAGCATTTCTCGAGCCGCACCAAGGTCCGCACGGTCACATCGCGCAGCGTGGTCTCGAAGAGGTCACGCATGCGCGCATTGGGTCCGAACCAGTCAGGCATGATGGCGACCAGCCGCCCACCAGTGCGCAGCCGGCGAAGCGCTGCCTGAAGGTGACGCACGGCGGCATGGGCGTCGGCGCCGAGCCCCACCGAGCGCGAGAAAGGCGGGTTCATGAGGATCAGGCTGGGACGCGGTGCCGCGGCCAGGCTCGAATTGATCGTCGCACCGTCGTGGCCGGTGACTACCGCGTCGGGGAAAACGTCGGCGAGGCGCGCGCGGCGAGCCGGTGCGTATTCGTTGAGCTGCAGGGCGGCGAAGCCTCGGCAATGTGCCACGAGGAGTCCGTTGCCCGCGCTCGGCTCGAGGATGACGTCATCGTTCTGGATATTGGCGAGCAGAACCGCGACGGCAGCGAGATCGACGGGCGTCGAGAATTGCTGCCATTCGATCTGGTCCTCGCTGCGCACGGTCTGCGTCGGCAGCCGGTCGAGCAGATCGCAGGCGGACGCAACGTCATCGAGCGAGCGCAGGGGATAGGGCCCGAACTGGAGGTGATGGGCAAGCGCGTGCTCCAGAATCTCGAAGCTGTCGCGCTGCGTCCAGAGCCCGTCGGCGTCCGTCCCGCCATAGCCCTCGACCATGGCCGCATTGAGGTCCGCCCTCGTGATCGGGTCGCTGGAGCGGAGACGGTCGACGAGAAGCGTGGCCGCGCGGCGTTCGGCCGCGGTGGCGGTATCGAAGAGATCGGACATTGAGGGGTCTCCGGACTGGCTGCCCCATCGGCAGCATCAATCCTTCGACCCCCCTTCCCTTTTCACGATTGCCCGACTGCGGCGAGGCTTGGTTGGCGCTGGCGGGACAGGGCTCGGGCCCCGCTGTTTGCCGAACGCTATCGCGCGTCCCGGCCGAACTGGCTGATGAGGCTCAGCCAGTGTTGCCGTTCGCCGTCGCTCGCCTCGGCGTCCCCGATGATGGAATGGCGAACGGGCGCGATCCCAGTGAAGCCGAGTAGATTTCGCGCCCAGCTCTTGAGGCTGTGGGCACGGTAGTAGAATCGATAGAAAGGGGCCGGCATTCCCATGGTCACCGCGACACGTGCCGGTCGGCCGCAGAGCAGCTTCGCATTCCGATCCGACACGGTTTCGTCGATCGCGAAGCCCGGCCGCATAACCTGTTCGAGAAAGGCCTTGAGGAGCGCCGGTAGGTCGCCGAGCCAAAGCGGAAAGAGGATGACCAGATGGTCGGCCCATCTGATGTCGATCTGCGCGTCGTGGATGGCTTTTGCGGGATCGGTCTCGCGCCATTCGTTTGCCGAGCGCAGGATGGGGAAATCCAGAGTCGCGACGTCGATCCGCCTCACTTCATGGATGGCGTCTTCTGCCCCGGCCGCATAGGCGTACGCGAGCGCATGGATGAACCGCGCGCGGTCCGGATCGGGGTGGCCATCGATGATCGTGATGCGTGCCATTCGAGCCTCCAGGCAAGGCGTTCCTCCGAAGCGCAGCCTCCCGCAATCCGGATGTTTCCGAATGCGTGCGCGGCAGTCGGTTATCGCCGGCTCAGTTCGAGGACCTTGGCCCAATCCTTGACGCGCTCTGGCGGCATGCTTCTGATTTTGAGGCCAGGGCGGGCATAGCGAAGGGTCGCGCGCTCCGCGGCGATCGCCCCTTCGGCGTCGTTGTCGGCGGCCAGGATCAGCGAGGTCAGCGTCTCGGGCAGTAGGATCTGGTCGAGACGACGTGCGCCCAGGCTCGCCCAGCAGGGGATGTCGTGAAGGAGCGTGAACGCCCGGGCCGTTTCGAACCCCTCGGCGAGTGCCAGGACATCGCCTCGCCCTCCCCCTTGCCAGGCACCGCGCGCCGGTCGGCCGAGCATGAGCTTCATGCGATAGCGCGCCGTCACTGGATCGAGGAATATGCGCTGCACCGCTGTCAGGCGCCGGCCCTCGCGAACCGCGACCAGCAAGGCGGGATGGTAGGTCGTCCACGGCTTTGGCCGGTAAGGGCAGCGCGGGTGAAACCGCAGATCCTGGCTGATCGGCATGAGGTGCCTGATCCCGAGATAGCGCTCGGCAAGCGTGCCGGCGACGGAAAGCGCCTCGTCCCATAGCCGGCTCGCATTGCCCGCCTGAGCCGCCGGGTTGTCGGTGTAGGCAAACCGCCCCCGGCTGGGCACGCGGCGCAGTTCCCGAAGGATGTCGTCACGGTCGCATCCGGCAAAGCAGGTGACGAGGATGCCTCGATTGCCTTGCCGGATGGAGAGGCTTGGGGTGCTGTCGGCGTGGGCCGGACACGGACACATCGCCGTGCGACCGTGCCAGGTTCCGCCCAGCGAGCCGACAAGATCGACGAGTTCCTGAGTGGGTTTGAGCGCGACCAGGGCCATTGGCTGCTCCTTTCGCGGTCCTTGCTCCCCCTTGCCTCTCTCCTTGGTCGCTCTATCCTGGCCGCCAGCCTGTCGGTGATGCGGAACCGTCGAGCTGCTACTCTCAAAGAATCAAATCTTAAAAACGCCCAAGCGGAGCGCGGGAGCTTCATAGATTCATGGATTCTAAGATTCGGGCACCATTTGTGACGGCAAACCAATAGCTTGAGTGCTCTCCTTGTGAGGATGCGGGGGCTTCTGCGTGAGTTCTCGGGGGCGTCTATGCGAGGCGATGGGGGCAAGAGCCTGAGCGATCGGGGGATAATGTGAGTTTTCGGGGGAATCAGGCGAAGCGGGCGAAGCGGGCTTAAGAGCAGTTTCGAAAGCCCTGAATCGCTGGGCGTTTTGCTGTCCATACGATGGCTGGCCGGCGATCCCGATGTTTATGTGAGCATGTGGGGGACCGAATTGGCGGGAGGCCGATCTTTGTGTGAGCGCACGGGGGCGGAGCCTTCTGTGAAGAGTATTCGAAATAAGGAATTCCCCCGCCTTTGTGTGAGCGATGGGGGGTGGCCAAGAAAACTCAATTAAAACAGCGGGATGTAGGGATCTATATGTGAGTCGCCGGGGGCATCGGCTCGTCGGGTCGGAATCCCCTCCCCGGCCCTTTCCAGGCGGACAAAAGTTCTATGTGAGTTTTCGGGGGAGCGGACGCGACTCGGCCTGTTTGTGCGAGTCGGCAGTTGGGGGCCCTTTGTCTTTATGTGAGTGCGTGGGGGCTGTCGGCCGAATGGTGCCAGCGAGGTTTATGTGAGCGCTCAGGGGCACGTCTATGTGAGTGAACGGGGGGGCTGTTCTCTTTATGACAAGCTGATGTTATGCAACTCACATGAAGCTCGATTCGGACACGGTTGAAATCGAGGTTCCGCCTGACCTTGAGGGTCTGAGCCGGACGTTGCGGGTGGCTGACGTGATTCGCCGCCGCGACCTCGACTTTGTAAGTAAACCCGGGGAATTAGTCGAATCCGAGTTCGAGACCGGGTCGTTGAGCGCCGCGGGAAGAAAGGCTTTTGCGCTGATGTTGCGCAAGGCTGGACCGGAAGCCGGGGAAGACAGCAAGACCTTCACGATCACCAAGAAGGAACTGCGCGGCACGCATAAGGGCAATGAGCGCATCCAGCCGGTGATGGATGAACTGCTGCGCGTCATTGTTCGTATCCGGACGACCTCGAAGAAGGGCAAGCCTGCGATCATGTCGCAGTCTTTGCTGTCGAGCTGCGTGGAGGAAATCTCCGAGGACGGCATGAGCGTCGTCGAGTATCAATTCTCCGAGAGTTTCAAGCGCGTAATCCAGCGTTCGGATTATTATGCGCGGGTGAATCTCGGCGTGATGCTTGCGCTTCAGTCGCGCTATTCGCTCACGCTGTATGATCTTGGCTGCCTGATCATCAATCGCCAGAACCGTGTCGTCAAAATGAACGTCGATGAACTGCGGCGGCGGCTCGGTGTGCCTGACGGCAGCTTCAAGAACTTCGCCGAATTTCGGCGCGACGTCCTCGCAAAATCGAAGGCGGAGATCGACCAGCTCGCCGATTTCATCGTGGAGTGGGAAGAAATCAGGGGATCAGGGCGTGGGCGGCCGGTTGAAGCGGTCAAGCTGACCTTCAGTCCCAAGGATCCTGTCGATCAGGAAGAGACCGCCAAGGAGCTCGATCGGCCGAAGGTCGGACGGCGGGCCAGGCGCGATGGCAGCGTCGAGCAGATCGCGGCGATCCCGGCGGCGGCTCCGGTAGCGGCGCTGGCTTCGAGCAAGCCCTTCCCCACAGGATCCATGCATTTCTGCGGGGATCAGCGTTTGCTCACGATTGTCGCCGATTTTGGAGGTGGTTGGGACAAGGACCTGATCGCCGGCGCGTTTCGGGAGAAGATGGGAGACAAGCTGAAGACGCTGACTGGCGTGCCTCTCTACAGATCGTGGGAAGGGTTCTGCAAAGCTTTCGTTGGAGCCCGGGGTCGGCCCTAGGGGAAGACCCCCTCCCCCGATTCCTCACATAAAGCGTAATAGCGCCTATTTGGGCGTGCCGCCCTCCCCTTCTACCAGATCGATCAGCGCCATGATTCCGTCCGGGAGGCTGAGATTGCGATCGTCGCACCAGCGCACGAGGCGGTCGCGCTCCGGGGGCGACAAGCGCATGCTGATATGCAGAGAACGAGCTGGCCCGCGCTGCGGTTTGCGCTTGGGCGTGACGCCTAGTTCTGCAGGAATTTGGTGGAAATAGTTCGCCGGCACAGCCGTGCCAGCGGGTTCACGTTGCACAGGAGGTGCGCCGCCGGGCTTGGGCGCTGCGGTTGCGGCTACGAGGCCCCGAAGGCGGTCGGCTGGCGCTTCGGGCTGTTCCAGTCGCTGGCGTGTAGAGCTGATGATATCGCCCATGCTGCTTGCGGCGGCCTTGTCTTCAGGCATCCACGGCCTCCTTGTTCTGAATTTCGCTGAGAATATCGGCAAGGACGCTTTGGGCGATGCGCCTGGCCTTTTCCGTCTTGGCGAGGTTGGCGGCTTCGACTTCAGCGAGAGTCATCCGGTAATTGGACATGGCGCGGAAGGCATCGAGCGTGAACATCTGGTCTGTGAAAGTTGGCAGGGCCTTCCTGATCTGCCCGTCGATCTCCCATTCGGCCTTCGAGCGGGCCACCTGCCCCGTCTGCGTGATGAGCACGCGGTACGGCACGCCACGGCACATCTTCTCGAGCATGTCGCTGGTTTCGACGGTCCGCTCGAGATCGAGCCGCGAGGAACGCGTGGGGATGACGACGAAATCCGAGTCCATGGCGGCGTAGGCCGTCTTGAAGTTCGAGGTTCCCTCAGAATCGACGACGACGAGCTGGGCCACTTCTCGGGCCCGAGCGATTGCGCCGCCAATATCGGAATCTCGAAGCTGCGAGGCGTCTTCGACGGCGATGCGCGAATCCCCTCCCCTGCCCGCTGCGATCCGATCCCGGTGCCAGTTGAGCAAGCTGTTCTGGCGGTCTGCGTCGAGCATGAAGACTGAACCGCCAAGCGCTTCGAATTCTGATGCCAGGGCGAGTGCGAGTGTCGTCTTGCCCGCCCCTCCCTTGCTCTGCGCGATAGTGATGACTGGCACGAAGGAACTCCCTGTGGGTCGAAGGCGCGGCACCCATGTAGCGTAAGATGGGCAGCGCGACACAATTGATATGCGCGGTGCATAGCGCCTGTGGATGCGCGGTGCAAGGCGTGGGCGCGGCTATAGTCGCAGGCGTAGGGCAAAGCGCGTATGCGAGCACATTGGCCAGCGCGTGCGCCATCGACAGCGCACGCGCTGGGAAAAGCGAGGTAGAAGGTGACAGCGCTGGGTACAGCGTCGCAGCATTACACGGCGTGAGCGCGTCACCTAGCGCGATGGCGTTACAACCCGCCAGCGCGACACCCAGCGCACGACAAAGCGCGGCACACAATGCGGCACATGCCAAAAGCCCGCAGAAATCAAGGAATCCGACGATGCCGACGCTGTGAGCTAAGGGACCCGGAGCGTTGCCATAGCGGAGTCAATGGCGCGCAAGCAGGCGATCGATCTCGGCCATTTCTTCGTCAAAGGTGTCGAAGATTGCCGACAAGCTCGGATCCGCGGGTAGGGGAGGGGGGCCAACCTTGGTCGGCCGCGCTTCGGGGATGCGTATCCGAACGTAACCGCAAGATTGGCCGCCAGGAATCTCCCCAAGGTGCGCGGTCGGGTAACCTCGACCACCAGACTCGCGGCAACACCACGGACCAGAAGCTTGCTGACTCCGGCCACGCTCAACTTCAACGCCTCCGGGACGAACTGCGGCGAAAGAATTGGACGATGAATAGAGAGAGGCAGGGGAGGGAAGGGTCCCTGCGCGAGAGAGGATAGCGTGCTGGGCGTCGCGATAGAGACGCTTGAGCTCATCGAGCCGTTCGGACCCTGAGACAGCCGCACCATGAAGCGATCGTACGCCCGCCAACCAGTCCGCGTCGGAAGGACGTGGCTTCAACCGCAACGTCTTCGCACCCCCGCACAGGCAGGGGAGGGGGCCTGCTCCACGCGATAACGGAGAACATCGGTTTCCCGCCGATCTGATATGTCCATTACCCAGCGCGCGGAAGCGCGGGGCGAACCGATCGGTCGCCCCCCGGGGCCTGAAGCCAATTATGGCTTCTATCGCTCGACGAACCGCGCATTGGTGCAAAACTGGGCAAATGAACGTGGGTGGACGGGCTCGGCTGGCAAAATCGTCCTCAGAAGCCCGCACAGCGCGATTAGGGGGTGCTCCCGTAGTCGGGGCTGCTTCACGCTCGTGTTGGCGCTGTAAGGGGCGTTTGCAGGGACAAACTTTTTGCCGGTTTTCAGGCCTAGTCGTCCGATCGATCGTCATAGCGCGCCAGCAGAGCATCAATCCGGGCGAGGGCGGCATCATAGTCCTCAATCGCCTCGCTGGAAAACCGGACCGGGTCATCGGCCAGCGGTGTAGGCGCAACGGCTGGTCTGCCGCGCATGACCGAATAGAGCTTGACCCCCGACAGGGTTTCAACGGCCAGATCGCCTCCGTCTGCCAGCGCGGCCAGCATGGTCCGGACCCCGAGCCGGGTCGCGCCGAGCACGGCCTCGATCTGGGACGAGCGCAGCGGGCCAAAGCCGGAGAGGAGGCCATAGAGCTGCTGCGCGCGCGAGTTCGTCCGTTTCGCGCGGTAGCGCTCGGCGAGGTGTTGGCGCGTGTCGCGGGCCTCAGCAACCAGGCGGTTGAGATGATTCAGGACATCGCGCAGCGCTTCGGCGTGAACGATGGCGGCGTGCGCCGGGTTGTCGTCAACTTCGGCCGCGCGCACCGTATCGAGCCGGATCAGGCCGTTGAGCGGCAGCGCCGCGCTATGGGCGCCGGTGGCTTGCAGATACGCGCCAAAGGCGCATTCGATCGCCCAGCGCGGGGAGGGCGGGCGAGGGCGCTCGATCACGACTTGCCGCGTGGCGAGCGTGATCGTCTCGGTCGCGCGTTCGGCCGGGGCGAAGCGCGGGCTTTGGCCGATGGCCCGGTGGAGGGCGGCCAGGGCGGAGAAGGGGAGGGGGGCCGGCTCGAGCGCCGTGATCAGCGCTGCGGCCTCGTCGATCGCGGCCCGTGCGGTTTCGACGGCGGCAGCGCTGTCAGGGTCGCGCAGCGCCAGGCAGGCTTTTTCCAGCCCCAGTGCCGCGTCGATGAGCGGCACCCAGCGGCTGCGGGTCATCTCGGCGAGCAGGGTGGTCGCGAGCGCGCGGGGGGCGAGTGCGAACTGGAGTGGTTCGTCGGAAAGGGGTATAAGGCCGGCGTACCAGGCATGGAAGCGCGCGTCGGTGAAGAGATGCCCTTCCTGCCGGAGCGCCGAGATCAGCGTCTCGCGGATCAGGCGCGCAGCGAGGATGGGGTGGATGTCGGACGGGCACCAGGTGAGGGCGGCATCGAGCCCACCGAGCGCGAAGGCCGCTTGCGCCTGGGCTGTCCCCAGCGCCTCGAGATCCGCCATCGAGGGCGGTTCGGTGGTCTCGAAGCCAGGAAACCCATGCGACACGGCCAGAAAATCCAGTAAAAACAATCGTATATAATCTATGTATAGCAAAGGAAAGATTGCTATACAACCGCTCTGATGGTTTTTAGCATCAACATGCGATAATTGCAGTTATCACATAAGCGGATTTGACCGTTCTTTATAAGGTGGGCTACAAGCGCGGCTGAGGAGCGAGGCGCGTCGTGAGCACCGAAACCGCCCGGGAAGGGCCAGAAATCCCCGTAGCGCCGCCTGAGGCTGTCCTGCCGGCCGTCAGGGCGCCGGCCGACCTTGCGTGGACGATCGTGCAGATGCGCGCCGGCGAGCGCATCACCGTCAACGAGGGCCTGATCGCCGCCTATCAGGCCGCTTCATCGCCCCATAGCATCCGTGCGCTCAAGTCCGACGTCGAGGCGTTCGATGCGTGGTGTAGGCGCAACAACCGGATTGCACTGCCGGCGACGGCCGAGACGGTGGCCGACTATCTCGACTCGCGGGCAGGCAAGGGGAGCCGCCCAGCCTCGCTATCCCGCTACAAGGCGTCGATCGCCAAGATCCATCAGTTGCTCGAACTCAAGGACCCAACCCCCGCGCCGCTGGTGAAGCTGCGGCTGCAAGCGGTGCGCCGTGAGAAGGGCGCAGCGCAGAAGCAGGCAAGGCCGCTGCGGTTCAAGGGGCCGGTGCGCGACGTGGAACGCGACAAGGCGCGTGGTCTCAACGTCCGGGCGCTGCTCGAGAGCTGCGGAAACGATCTGCCGGGGCTGCGCGATCGCGCGCTGCTGTCTGCCGCCTATGACACCGGCCTGCGTGCGTCCGAGTTGGTAGCCGTGGCCATCGAGCATATCGAAGAGGCGATCGATCCCGAGGCGCGGCTGCTGCAGATCCTGCGGAGCAAGGGCGATCAAGACGGGGAGGGGGCAACCGCCTATCTCAGCCCGCGTACCGTGTCGGCGATCGCGGCCTGGACCGAAGCGGCCGGGATCACGGCGGGGCCGCTGTTCCGGCGGGTGCAGGTGCGGCGCTACAAGGCGCGCGCCGCCGTGCGCGGTCGGCCGATCGACAGCATCTCGGGCCGCGAAACCTGGGATCTGCGCAAGACGCTGTCCAAGCCAGCCGTGAAGGCGCGGGTCGAATATGACATCGGTAGCGCGGCGCTGCATCCGGGGTCGATCGGGCCGATCTTCCGGTCGACCATCCAGCGGGCGTTCGATCTTGGCGGGCTCCCGGATCTCACGGCCGAAGATCTGGCGCGGCTGCTCAAAGGGATCAGCGCGCATTCGACGCGGATCGGGCTCAACCAGGACCTGTTCGCCAGCGGCGAGGATTTGGCCGGGATCATGGATGCGCTGCGGTGGAAGTCACCGCGAATGCCACTCGCTTATAATCGCAATCTCGCGGCAGAGCAGGGGGCGGCGGGGCGCCTTATGGCGAAGATTGGCTAGTCATGACGGCCTAAATAGGTCTTTGGATGATGCCGTGCGACCACACGACGGCGGCAGGTAGATCGAGGGATTTGCGCAGCGGCAAGAACCGGAGAAGGGAGGCTGAGCCCCCGGGGTCTTGAGCTACAACGTTAAGCCTAAGAAACGGGCAGGGGCCTGGTAGCGCGTAGTGTATGAGCGAAGCCACCATCGCTCAAACTCATCAGCACAGTCCAATTTCGAAGAGGAAACAAGAAAGTGGTTCCGGAAACGGTATGGATCTTATCCTGTGTAAACGCTCGCGCTAAATGGCGGCGTTCTGATCGCGCTATTTGTCAGTTGCCGGGTCCGATGACGAGGCAATCGCGCGCGGCCTGAACGATGTCAGCGGTGACCTCCTCGACGCGGTTGAGGGTCATGATCCGCCGCATCTGCGCGAACAGGCGCTCCATGAGCCGGAAGTTGCCGCGCGTGATGCGGATCACGGCTGCCTGCGCTTCGATCGCGTCGAGTTGGGCCGGGTCGAAGCTGATCCCGAAATCGCCGGCGTGGGTCGCGAGCAGCAGCCGCATTTCGGTCTCGGTAAGCGGTTTGAACTCGTGGACGAAGCCGATCCGCGAGTAGAGCTGGGCATAGCGGGCGAGGCGCTTCTCCAAGCCCGGCATACCCATCAGGATCAGCCCGAAGCCGTGGCGATCGGCCATGTCGCGGAGATGTTCGAGCGACTTTATGGTCAGGCGGTCGGCCTCGTCGACGATGACGAGGGGGCAGGCGATGCGGGCGGCGTCATGGGTGATTTCGTCCTGCGAGCCGCCCGCGACCGTCAGCCGGGCATAGCCCAGCTTAATGAGGTTGAGGCCCAACACCGCGTCGATCGTCTTGGGCGTGTTGCTGACCGACACGGTGTAGAAGACGGCGCGGCAGCGAGCGACCTTTTCGCCAAGGAGCGCGGCAATGGGACGGAGCGCGGCATATTCCCCCAGGTCGGGGAAGCTGGAAAACTCGCGCGCCGATCGCGTCTTTCCGACGCCCGGCCGGCCATGACACACGCCGATATAGCGGTAGTGCGCGCAGGCTTCGGCAAACTCGACGAACCGGGCATGTTCGCGGGTCGCCAGGAACGGCTGCTCGACCAGGAACTCAATCGTCAGCGGCGTAGAGCCGGAGCCCTCGGTAGGTGGTGGGCCGGGAAGCCGTATCCTCTTGGTCGCCATCGAAGGTCTCCGTGGGGGCAGGCACCTGCTTGTCGCGCTCCTTCGCGCCGCGCCGGGCGCGCTGGATCGCGCGCAACGACGGGTGCCCAGCGTGCTCGGAGCTGAGCGCACGGCAGACGAACCGGCCCTGGTGGTAGACGTGGATCTCGGTCAGGTCGCGGGGGTCATAGACCGCCTCGACCTGCTCGCCGACGAAGGCCGCGAGCGTGGGTTCGACATAGCGCCTGCCCATCAGACGGATGCCGTCGCGCAGCACTTTACGGGGCTTGGGCACGTGCACGAGCAGCATGTCGAGCTGTTCAAGGCTGTCGGGCATTGCGGGCAGGAACCCGCCCTTCTGCCAGCGCGTGATCGGCGGTTCGCCGGTGCTGCCATGCGGGCGACGATGATAGACGCCGCACACGAACGCCTCGAAGCGGGCGCGCAGCTCGTCGAGCGTGAGCACTGGCGCCGACAGCGGCTTGCCCGCGATCAGGTGGCCGGGCAGGTCGGGCAGGAACATGTCGTTGATGGTGCGGAACAGCCGCTCGATCTTGCCGCGCCCGCGAGGACGCCCCGGCAGCGAATGGATGAGGCGGATTTTGAGGGCGATGCACGCCTGCTCGATATGCTCGGAGATGAAATCCGAGCCGTTGTCGACGTAAAGCTGTTCGGGAATGCCGCTGACGATCCATTCGGGATTGGGCTTGCGCCAGATCGCCTGCCGCAAGGCGAGCGCCGTGTTGAGGGCACTGGGGGCATCGAGGCTGAGGAAGTAACCGGCGATGGCTCGGCTGTGATCGTCAACGATGACGGTCAGCCAAGGACGCACCGGGGTTCCGGCATCATCGAGCACGAGAATGTCGAGAACGGTATGATCGGCCTGCCACATCTCGTTCGAGGTCGCGGCTTCGCGCCGATGCACTAGCTCGTGCTGGTCGCGGTAGACGGCCGGATCGGAGGCTGCGGCGATCTGGCTTGCCGGTATCGCCCTGACGACACGCGCGACGGCCGCATAGCTGGGGGTTCGGTGTCCATGCGCGATGGCGAGTTCCTGCACCTTTCGGTGAATGGCGGCGACCGGGGGTCGCGGGCGCTTGGTGGCGAGAGTGCGGGTCAGTTCGACCAGATGTTCCGGCAGGTGCAGCCTGCCCCGATCGTTGCGCGGCAGACGCGCGAGACCGGCAAGTCCTTCGGCACGGTAGCGCCCGAGCCAGCGCTGCAACGTCCGCTCGCTCAGCGTGCCGGTGCGGGCGAGGTCCGCGAGCGGGATGCCATCGGCGAGGTGCGGTTCAAGGACGCGGTAGCGCTCGATCGCCAGCGGCGGGACAAGCGCCGGATGCGTCACCGCCGACGGTCCGTGTCGCAGGTAAGGAAAACGGAGATTTGCCTGCCCATCGCCATGCGAGTCCGCTCGCGTTGCCAAACCGGCCTGTTCGACGTAAATCTACCCGGTAAAGAAAACTAGGGCAACATAGACCTGCCGATGACGACTTTCTTCCCAAACCGCGCCCGATCGGGGCGCCACCGGCCCTACGCATGAAAATCGGTTACGCCCGCGTATCGACCGCCGAGCAGAACCTGGACCTCCAGCGTGATGCGCTGAAGGCTGCCGGCTGCGAGAAGGTCATCACCGACAAGGCCTCCGGGGCGACTGCCGCTCGCCCTGGATTGGAAAAGGTGAAGGAGCTGCTTCGCGCCGGCGACACACTGGTGGTCTGGCGCCTCGACAGGCTCGGCCGCTCGCTCCGTGATCTGATCGGATGGATGACCTACCTCGACGAGGAAAAGGTCGGGCTGCTGAGCCTGCACGAGGCGATCGACACGACCACCACGTCGGGCAAGCTTACCTTCCACCTGTTCGGGGCATTGGCGGAGTTCGAGCGCAACCTGATCCGCGAGCGGACCCAGGCCGGTCTCACCGCAGCCCGCGCTCGCGGCAAGAAGGGTGGCCGGCCGGCCGCACTCGGCAAGGAAAAGCGCGACCTGCCCGTCAGGCTCTACCACGAGAACACGATGCCGATCGCCAAGATTTGCTCGATGCTCGGCATCTCCAAGCCAAAACTCTACGCCTATGTGCGATCGGCCGAGACCAAGCCGGTAGCCGCGTAGCGACGCTCGCCGACAAATAGCGCGATCAGAATGCCGCCACTTAGCGCGAGCGTTTACACCGTTCGCGGTCCCGATCGGCCCAGCGTCCCCCGGAACCGTTCGTTATCGGGAAGGCATCTAAGCGGTCTGCACCATCCTTCATCTAAAGTTCTCCAAGCGCTTCTGAGGATTTTCGGGCGCACCAAAAGCACTTGCTCCTCCAGTGGCTGGAGCATGTAACCGCAATTTGCTCTCCTGCGGACGGGGGGCTGGAGGTGGCTTTTTGACGGCCCGTGTTGAAGCAATCGGTATGTCTCGACGCTCATTAGTGGCGCGGCTGGTGGCCTGTGGAACCGGCTTGGTGCTCGGTTCTCCAACGCTCGCGCGACAGACTTCCCGGTCTGCGGGCTCGTGGAACTTCGGTGCGGCTCACCTCGAATGGGAGCCGCTGGAAGTCGGCACGGGTGATACCCTCCTTGTTTCGGCACAAGTGCGCGGAGTGCCGGTGCGGGCGGTGCTCGACAGTGGCAGCGGCGCGTCGATCATGAGCACGGCGCTCGCGGCGAAGCTCGGCTTGAACGATGGTGAGCGGCGCATGATTAGCGGGCTGAGCGCCAAGGCCCCGGTGCTGCTGGTCCGCGACATCGACGTACAGCTCGCCCGCGAAACCCGTCGCTTACCCTTTGCCGTCGTTGGTGATCTGAGTTCAGTGTCGGCGGCCTTCGGACGACCGATCGATATCCTCCTCGGTGCCGATATGTTCACGGGTAGCTGCATCGCGCTCGATTTCGCGAAAAGGCGTATGGCGGTCGTCAAGTCAGGCACGTTTCTCGCCGGTCCCGACTGGCGCGCTGTCGCGCTCGGGCGCGGTGCCAAGCAGGAGCTGTTCATTCGAGCTTCCGTCTCGGGTTTGCCTCCCGTGCCCTTGATGATCGATCTTGGCAGCTCGGCCGCGCTGATGC
Organism: Sphingobium sp.; assembly: GCA_035911355.1. GTDB lineage: Bacteria > Pseudomonadota > Alphaproteobacteria > Sphingomonadales > Sphingomonadaceae > Sphingobium. The sequence goes on along the minus strand of JAMHVU010000069.1, from coordinate 16,170 downwards.
TCTCGTCGGCCTATGCCCGCGATCAAGGGCTGTTGAACGGGAAGCTCGTCTCGACCGCGGCGATCGGCGGCGTCGATGGTGTGCGTATCAACGATGCTTTCACGATCCAGAACATCAACATCGAAGGGCTTGGCGTCTCGAACGTCCCCACACTCGGGATGAGAGCTTGGCTCTCCACCAGCACGGTTGGCAATGTCGGCCTACCGCTGATCGCTCAATTCGACGTGGTGTTCGACGTGACCGCCGGATTCGTGTGGCTCCGGCCACTCGGTCCTCGTCGTCGCCTGCCGATGCTGAAGGACCGTAGCGGCCTTGGCCTCGCAGCCTCACCAACGGCGCTCACCGTTGTTCATGTGGCGGCGAACAGTCCCGCGGAAAAGGCTGGCTGGGCGGTCGGCGACCGGATCGTGGCGGTGAACGGCCATTCGATCGATGCGAACTATACGCGTGGGGAGCTCTGGCAAGTGCGCTCCCGGCCTGCTGGCACCCTCGTAAAGCTGACGATGGCCTCGGGTGATGTGCGCGAGCTCAGGCTGGCCGATTATTATTGATCGGCTTGAGGGTGGCCTTTGCCGATCGCCTTCATGATCCGACAATCGGCCATGCGCGCCTTGGTGCAGCTCTGGCTGAGCATTGCCAACTCATCCCGCAACACCGCGAGTTGCGCCAGTCTCTCCTCCACATCCTTGAGGTGCTGAGCAGCGATAGCTGAGGCGGCACCACAATCCTGGTCCGGGTTCTGCGCCAGCCCCATCAACGAACGGATCTCGTCGACGGAGAAGCCAAGCCGGCGACCGTTGCGGATGAAGTGCAAACGCTCAATGTCACTGGCATCGTAGGTTCTGCGACCCGACGCCGTGCGAGGGGCGGATCGGAGCAACCCGATCGACTCATAAAAGCGGATCGTCGTCACCTTCGTCGAGGTCTCGCTGGCGAGCTGCCCAATCATCACCGGCTTCATCATGCCATCCTTGCTTATGCGAACGTGTCGCACATTTCGCTTGCTTCTACAGCGACTGGAGGTGGTAAGGAAGGCCGCATGAATGCTTCTACCGAAAGCTGCGGGTGCCACGGGGAGCCCGCGCGCGCGCAAACCGATCCGGCCTATCGCCGTGCGCTGCTGACCGTCGTGGTGCTCAACCTCGGCTTCGGAGTCGCCGAGCTGTTCGGCGGGTTCATCGCCGATAGCCAAGCGCTGAAAGCGGATTCCCTCGATTTTCTCGGGGACGGGTCGATCAGCCTTATCGGTCTTCTCGCGCTTGCCTGGTCCGCACGGGCGAGGGCAAAGGTCGCGCTGACGCAGGGGTTGTTTCTCGGTGCGCTTGGCGTGGGCGTAATCGGTTTCGCGATTTGGCGCGCCCTGAACGCAACCGCGCCCGATGCCGAACTGATGGGCACAATCGGCGTTGTCGCGCTCGCGATCAATGTCGTGTCCGCCTTGGTGCTTGCGCGTTTCCGGGAAGGGGACGCCAATGTTCGCGCGATCTGGCTGTTCAGCCGCAACGACGCGCTCGCCAACGTGGCGGTGATCGCCGCGGCCGGTCTGGTGGCGTGGACAGGAAGCGCCTGGCCGGACCTCGCCGTCGCCGGCCTCATCGCCCTCCTGTTCCTCCACTCCGCTTATGAAATCGTCACTGGCGCTCGGCGCGAATTGGGAGAGCGGTAGTGCGTCTGCTCGCGTTGATCCGGGCAATGCTCTCGTTGCGGCTGCTCTCCGCGCTCGCGGCGCTGCTGATCCCTGCTGCGGCAATCGCCGAACCCGGCGACGTGCAAACCGCATGGCGGCTGCTCGACTATATGGCCGTCGATTATGGCGGCGCGGTCGCCAACGGTCGGATCAAGAGCACGTCGGAATATGCCGAGATGACGGAGTTCGCCGCGTCGGTCTCGACACGGCTTCAGGGCCTGCCGGCGAAGCCGGAGCGTCAAGCCCTCATCCAGCGGGCTGCCAACCTCCAGGCGGTGATCGCGGAAAAGGGACCGACTGAACAGGTGGCAACATTGGCGCACGGGCTCGCGGCCGATCTGTTGCGCGCCTACCCGGTGCCGCTCGCGCCCGATAAGGCTCCGAACCTCGTCTCCAGCGATGCCCTGTTCCGACAATCCTGCGCGTCCTGCCACGGGATGACGGGCAACGGCCGTGGCCCTGACGCCGCCAAGCTCGCTACGCCCCCGATTGCTTTCACCGATGCCGAGCGCGCGCGCCAGCGCAGCGTGTTCGCGCTCTATCAGGTGGTGACGCAAGGCATCGACGGGACCGCGATGCAGAGCTTCGCCGATCTGCCCAACGATCAGCGCTGGGCGTTAGCATTCCGAGCCGGGAGCTTCGCCTTCACGGATGCGCAGGCGCGCGAAGGCGAGCGGCTTTGGAAATCCGACCCGACCCTTCGCCGGCGCATTCCGGACCTGAAAACCCTGGTCGCGCTCACCCCGGCCGCGCTCGGCGCGGCGATCGGCGACGCCAAGGCTGACCCAGTGCTCGCGTTCCTGCGTCGTCATCCCGAACAGGTGATACAACAGGCTCCCGGCTCGCTCGCGGTCGCCCGCGCCAAACTCGCCGAAAGCGTGGCGGCTGCGCGGCGCGGCGATGCGCGCATGGCGAAAGAGCTGGCGCTGTCGGCCTATCTCGATGGGTTCGAGCCGATCGAGCCAACACTCACCGCGCGCGACGCGACGCTGATGGGTCGAATCGAGGGCGCGATGGGGGAGTTCCGCGCCTCGATCGACCGGGGCGCGTCGCCCGATGATCTCGCGGAAAAAGCGATGGTCCTGGGCGGCCTCTTTGACGACGCGGAAGTGGCGCTCGCACCCGATGCCGCCACAGAGGCGTCCACGTTCCTGGGCGCGTTCACGATCCTGCTGCGTGAAGGGCTCGAAGCCCTGCTCATAGTGGTCGCTATGATCGCTTTCCTGCGAAAAGCCGAGCGCGGCGAGGCGCTGCGGTACGTGCATGGCGGCTGGGTCAGCGCGATCATCGCGGGCGGGATCACCTGGGCGGTCGCCACCTATGCGATCGGGATCAGCGGTGCGAGCCGGGAGCTGACGGAAGGGTTTGGCTCGCTGTTCGCCGCGGTCGTGCTGCTCTCGGTCGGGATTTGGATGCACGGCAAGGCGCAGGCCGATCAGTGGCAGCGCTATATTCGCGAGAAGATGTCGCGGGCGCTCTCGGGCGGGTCGGGCTGGTTCCTGTTCGGGCTGGCGTTCGTCGTAGTTTATCGCGAGGTCTTCGAGACGATCCTGTTCTATGCCGCGCTTTCGGCGCAAGGTGACAACGGGATGCTTCTCGCGGGGGCCGGGTCGGCGATTGGACTGCTCAGCCTGATCGCTTGGGCCATGCTTCGCTACAGTCGCAAGCTGCCGATCGCGCAGTTCTTCCGCTATAGCTCCTGGCTCATGGCGGTCCTGACCGTCGTGCTGGCGGGTAAAGGCGTCGCCGCGCTCCAGGAAGCCGGCCTTATCAACATCGCACCGCTCGCGGACGTGCCACGGCTGTCGATGCTCGGCGTGTTTCCCACTTGGCAATCGGTGCTGGCGCAACTCCTGATGGCGGTCGCCATTGCGGTCGGGTTCGCCTGGAACGGGCGCGACCGATCCCGCTCGGGTTCCGGCTCAGTGACCCTTGGTTCGAATTAGTGCAATGACATGAAAACCCTTCCGTGATAGAGGCAAGCTAGTGCGAGCCTTTTTGCCTTTCCTGACATGCCTGATGCTGGTCCTGACCAGCTTCTCCGGCATGGCCCATGCCGCCGATCTGGCGGGGGGAAGCATCGCGGGCGTTGAGTTCACGGTCCATACCGCCGGTGACATCGATCAGGTGCCATCGGACTCGGACAAGAATGTCCCGCATCATCACAATTATTGTCACGGACACGACGTCGGCGCGCCTGCGCGCACGACGATGGAATATACCCCCGTCCTCACAGTGCCCAAGCCGACAATCTCCGCCTCTGCGTCGCTCGACGGCCGCACCGGCATGGTCCATTTGAGGCCCCCCCAAGCCTGACGTCCGATTTGGGCGTGCGTTGGCGCGCCCCTGTCGATCATCGTCAGGAGTCCTATTTTCATGAATCGTATCCTCGCGGCCATGCTGGCCGCAGCGTCTTGCGCCACGATGGCGCAGGCGCAGGTCGGACCGTCCGCGCCTGTTGCGCAGGATGCGCCGGTCTACACGCTTGACCAAGCGGTCAGTGCAGCGGGCGGTTCGGCCCCTGCTGCGGAAGCGGCGACAGCTGGAATCGACGCGGCCCGTGCAGGTCGCACAGTCGCCGGCTTGCGGCCCAATCCGGTGGTTCAAGGCCAAGTCGAGAATGTCATCGGCTCCGGGCCGTATCGGGGGGTCCGCAGCGCGGAAACCACGGTCGGCTTTGCGATCCCGATCGAGCTAGGCGGCAAGCGCGGCGCCCGCGTCGCGGTCGCCAATGCGCAATTGTCCCGGGCCGAGATCCAGGCCGCGATCATCGCGGCGGATGTCCGGCTTCAGGTAACGCAGCTCTATGTCGAAGCGGTCGCGGCCGATCGCCGGGTAATGACAGCCCGCGATCAGGCCCGGATCGCCAGCGATGCGCTGCGGGCCGCGAGCGTTCGCGTGGAGGCAGGGCGGGCATCGCCACTCGAGCAACAGCGCGCGGATGTCGCGCGTATCAATGCCGACGCCAATGTGGAGCGGCAGCTTCGCTTGGCCGAGGCGGCCCGCGCCAATCTGGCGCGTCGGATCGGACGGCCGATCGACGGCCTGCTCGATGACACGCTGCTCGATCGCCTTCCCGGTGTGAACGTCTATGGGCCGTTGGCACCGGTCAACACGACCGGCACACTCGCGCTGGCGGCAGCCAACGCGGATTTCTCCATTGCCGAAGCCGGCGTGCGGCTCGCGCGCGCCAATCGCGTGCCTGACCTGAACGTCGGGCCGTCGATCCGCCGCCTGGAAGCGACCAACGACATGGCGGCGGTGTTCAGCGTGTCGATCCCGATCCCGGTGTTCAACAATGGTCGCGCCGCGATTGCGCAGGCGACCGCGCAGCGGACCCAGGCGGATGCGCAGCGCCGCGTGACCGCGCTCGACATCGAACAGGCGATCACGGACGCGCAGGCGCAGGCGGCCAATGCCGCAACGACGGCTCGTGCGGCGTCGGGGCCGGCGCTGGCGGCTGCACAGGAGGCCGCCCGCATCGCGCGGATCGGCTATCGCGAGGGCAAGTTCGGCCAGCTCGAATTGCTCGATGCTGAACGCACGCTCGCCGAAACGCGGGTCGCCGCGATCGACGCGCTTGCCAATTACCAGAATGCCCGCGCGCAAGTGGAGCGACTGACCGCTCGTGCGCCCAATGGGGGGAATCAGTGATGAAGAGCTTTTATCTCGCGGGCGCGGCGTCGCTCGCCCTGCTCTTGGCTGCCTGCGGCGGCAAGGATGGCGGAAACGAGGCAACTGCCGAAGGCGCAGCTGCCAATGAGACGGCAGCGGGCACGGAAAAGGGCGGTGCTGAAGGCGGTCATGCCGGTGAAGGCGTCGTCACATTGGGTGCCGACCAGATCGCCACAGCGGGCGTCCAGGTCGGACGGCCGATCATCGGCGGGGCCGGGACGATCGAGCTGCCCGCGATCATCGAGGGCGACCCACAGGGAACGCAGGTCGTCTCGGCCGCAATTGCGGGACGCGTGGTCGCGCTCACCCGTAACCTCGGCCAATCGGTCGGACGCGGCCAGACCATTGCGGTCATCGAAAGCCGCGAGGCGGCGCAGATCAAGGGCGAGGTCGAGGCGGCGCGGGCGCGGCTTCAGCTCGCTAATTCGAACCTCGCGCGCGAACAGCGGCTGTTCGCGCAGAGAGTCTCCCCTGAACAGGATCTGATCGCCGCCCGCACAGCGGCGACGGAGGCGCGGATCGCCCTGACGCAGGCGCAGAGCATGGTTTCGGCGGCGGGTGTCGGCGGCGGCGGGCTCAACCGGCTCGGCATTGCCGCGCCGATCTCGGGCCAGATCATTGCGCGCCCCGTGACGCTGGGACAAACGGTCGCGGCGGATGCCGAACTCTATCGCATCGCCAACCTGAGCCAGGTGTCGATCGCGCTTAATCTCAAGCCCGAGGATGCGGGCCGGGTGCGTCCCGGCAATACGGTGCTGGTGAAGGCGGCAGGCCGTCAGGCGACCGCCCGCGTGACCTTCGTGTCGCCGGCGCTTGATCCGCAGACGCGGCTCGTGCCTGCGCTCGCCACCCTCGACAATCGCGGTGGCGAATGGCGGGTCGGCGAGCCTGTGACGGCAGCCGTGCAGCTCACGGGCAGCGGCGGGAGCGGGGCGGTCCGCGTGCCGACGACGGCGGTCCAGAGTTTCGAGGGCAAGTCGGTCGTGTTCGTGCGCACGCCCACCGGCTTCAAGGCGACCCCGGTCCAGCTCGGCGATGCGTCGGGCGACACGGTGATCGTCCGGTCGGGCCTGACCGGCAACGAACAGATCGCCACCACCGGAAGTTTCACGCTCAAGGCCGAGATCGGCAAGGGCGAAGCGAGCCACGAGGATTAAGCCATGATCGCCCGTATCGTAACCTGGGCGGTCGAGAAGCGCTGGCTAGTCCTGCTCCTCACCGTCATCGTCGCCGCCATCGGCGCCTTTTCCCTCTACCGGCTACCGATCGACGCGGTGCCGGACATCACCAACAATCAGGTCCAGATCAACGTCCGCGCGCCTGCCCTCTCGCCCGAGCTGGTCGAGAAGCAGGTGTCGTTTCCAATCGAAACCGCGCTCGCCGGCACCCCCGGCCTGGAATATACGCGCTCGTTGAGCCGCAACGGCTTCGCGCAGATCACGGCGGTCTTTTCGGACGCGACGGACATCTATTTCGCCCGCCAGCAGGTGGGCGAGCGTCTGCGGGGCGTGCAAGAGAATCTGCCCGACGGCGTGAACCCTGAAATGGGTCCGATCGCGACAGGCCTGGGCGAGGTGTACATGTACACCGTTCGTCTCGATCATCGCGAGGACGACAAGCACAAGCCCGGTGAACCGGGCCAACAGCCCGATGGCAGCTACATCACGCCAGAGGGCGAGCGACTGACGACCGAAGAGGACAAGGCGACCTACCTGCGCACCGCGCAGGACTGGATCGTGACGCCGCTTCTGAAGACCACACCGGGCCTCGCCGGTGTCGACTCGATTGGCGGTTACGCCAAGCAGTTCCTCGTCGTGCCCGACGTGCAGAAGCTGGCCTCGCTCGGCATCACGCTGACGGACCTGGGAAATGCGCTGGAGCGCAATAACACCAGCGTCGGCGGTGGCTTCGTCAATCGCAATGGCGAAGGTCTGGCTGTTCGCTCGGATGCGCTCGTTCGCAATGCCAGCGAGTTGGCCAGGACCGTGATCGCGACACGTAACGGCGTGCCGATCACGGTCGAACAAGTTGCGACTGTGAAGACGGGTCAGGCGATCCGCATGGGTTCGGCATCGGAGAACGGTACCGAAGTCGTCGTCGGCACGGCGATCATGCGGATCGGCGAGAACAGCCGCATCGTGTCGACCGCGGTCGCTGAGAAACTGAAGACGATCAACGCTTCGCTGCCTCCTGACGTCGTAATTCAGCCGGTGCTGAACCGCACCGAGCTGGTCAATTCGACGATCAAGACGGTCGCGAAAAACCTGTCCGAAGGCGCGGTGCTGGTCATCGTCGTGCTCTTCCTGCTGCTCGGCAACTTCCGTGCGGCCCTGATCGCGGCGTTGGTCATCCCGATCACCATGATGCTGACAGGCTTTGGTATGCTGCGCGCTGGGGTCTCGGCCAATCTGATGAGCCTTGGGGCTTTGGACTTCGGTCTGATCGTCGACGGCGCCGTCATCATTGTCGAAAACGCGCTGCGCCGGCTTGCCGAGCAACAGCATCATGAAGGCCGATTGCTCAGCGTCAAGGAACGGCTCGCGACCGTGGCAGCCGCTGCGCGTGAGATGATCCGTCCCTCTGTGTACGGGCAGGCAATCATCATCCTCGTCTACGTACCGCTGCTCACGCTGACCGGCGTGGAGGGTAAAACGTTCGGACCGATGGCGCTGACCGTCATCATCGCGCTCGCCTTCGCCTTCATCCTCTCTCTCACCTTCGTGCCGGCGATGATTGCGATCTGGCTGTCGAAGAAGGTCGAGGAGAAGGACGGCCGCATCATCACGTGGCTGAAGAAGCGCTACGAACCCGGTCTCGACCGGGCCATGAAGCGCCCGACGCTGACGATCGGTGCGGGTGTGGGAAGCCTTGTGGTGGCGGCGCTTGCTTTCACTACGCTCGGCTCGGTGTTCCTGCCGCAGCTCGACGAAGGCGATTTGCTGATCCAGTCGCTCCGCATTCCGGCAACGTCGGTCCAGCAGAGCCAGGCGATGCAGGTGCCGATCGAGCGGATGATGTCGAAGCAGCCGGAGGTGCAATTCGTCTATTCCAAGACGGGCACCGCCGAGCTGGCGGCCGACCCGATGCCGCCGAACGCGACCGACATGTTCGTCATCCTGAAGCCGCGCAAGGATTGGCCGGATCCTGAGCTTCCCAAGGAGGAGCTGGTCAGCCGGATCGAGGGTAATCTCGCGAAGATTCCGGGAAATGCCTACGAGATCACCCAGCCCATCCAGATGCGCTTCAACGAGCTGATCGCCGGCGTGCGCGGCGACATCGCGGTGAAGGTGTTCGGGGACGACTTCAACCAGATGAACCGGACGGCCGAGCAAATCGCGGCGGTGCTGCGCAGAACGCAAGGCGCAGCGGACGTGAAGGTGGAGCAGACGACCGGTCTTCCCATGCTCGACATTCGCGTCAACCGCGACGCGATGGCGCGGTTGGGCGTTACGGCTCAGGATGTGCAGGACACCGTGACTGCGACGATCGGCGGGCGAACATCGGGCCAGATCTTCGAGGGCGACCGTCGCTTCCCCGTGGTGATCCGCCTGTCGGAGGCGCAGCGTGCCGACATCGGCCTGCTCCAACAGGTGCAGGTGCCGGTGGCAGGCGGCGGCTATGTACCGCTGTCCAGCGTCGCCGAGATCAAGGTGGTCGATGGTCCGAACCAGATCAGCCGCGAGAACGGCAAGCGGCGCGTGGTGGTGCAAGCCAACGTGCGTGGCCGCGACGTCGGATCCGTCGTGGCGGATGCGCAGGCGGCGATCGGCAGCCAACTCCGGCTGCCTGCCGGCACCTATCTCGAATGGGGCGGCCAGTTCGAGAACCTCCAATCGGCAAGCGAACGGCTGAAGCTGGTCATTCCGGCTTGCTTCATCTTGATCCTGCTGCTCCTCTACGGGGCGTTGGGATCGGTCCGCGACGCCGCGATCGTGTTCACCGGCGTGCCTTTCGCGCTGGTGGGCGGCGTCCTGTTGCTGTTCCTGCGGGGCATGGACTTCTCGATCTCGGCGGCAGTGGGCTTCATCGCCCTCTCGGGCATCGCGGTCCTCAACGGCCTCGTCATGGTCAGCTCGATCCAAGATCTGATCCGATCAGGGATGAGCCGCGAGGAAGCCGCGCATGTTGGCGCGATGCAGCGTCTGCGACCCGTCATCATGACCGCGCTAGTCGCCAGCCTCGGCTTCGTGCCGATGGCGCTGGGCGAAGGCGCCGGCGCAGAGGTTCAAAAGCCTTTGGCGACGGTCGTCATCGGCGGTCTGATCTCGGCGACGCTTCTTACGCTGTTCGTGCTGCCGACACTCTATGCCCGGTTCGGGCAGAAAGTGATCGAGAAACCCGAGCACTACAATGAGGAGCATGAAGGGGACGACCACGGTCAGACCTTCGTGAACAACTTGGCCTGATGGATGGGCGGGGCGATCCGCGATCGCCCCGCCCATCTCTGGGAGATGGGGATATGCCTCGCACCATAACCAGCTCGATGCTTCACGGCGGGCCACTGCGCATCTGGTCGGCACTCACCGATCCGGATCATCGCCGGGCGTGGAGTCCGCTCGTATTTCTCGATGATCCGTCCCGGCTCGGCGACACAGAATGCACCTTTGCGATCCAGGGCATCACCCGGCCAATTCGGACGCCAGCACGGATTGATCGATTCGATAAACCGCACGCCTTCGCTTGGTCCTGCGGCATCCCCTATCTGTTCACGCTCGAAGAGCGGTACGAGCTGGCGGGGGACGATGGCGGCACCAGGCTAACGCATAGCTGCACGCTGCGCGGGGCGCTCTCCCTGCCGTTCGCGGCGATGATGTTGCGCCGCCTGCGATCCCTGATGGTCGAATCTGACGATCGCCTCGCAACCTATCTCCGCTGGCGGGTAGGTCAGCCTGCCCGGGCTATCAATCGTCAGCGCGTCCCCTTCCGCTACAGGAGGAAGGCGCGATGATGATGCACTGTAAGCGGGTGCTGCCCGCCGTCATCCTCGTTGTCGGGCTCGCGGCGTGCTCGGAAAGAAAGCCGCCAGCCCCGCCAACGGAGCAGCAGATCCATTCGTCCGACAGCGCCGTGGCGACCGGGGAAATGGGGCGGCATAGATATCGCTGTTCCGACGGGGAACCGCTGTTCGTCGATTACAAGGACAACGGCCTGCAGATCGATTTGCGGCGCTCCAACGGGGGACCGCCGATGATGCTGACCGCGCCAGCGCAGGGCCTGCAATATGTCGGCGAAACAGCCACCGCGACCTTCAAGGGGTCGCAGCTCACCATCGTGGAAGGCGATGGCCGTACCCGGATCTGCGAGCGGGAAGGCACGCGATGAACTGCCCTGCCTTCGAACGCCACAGGGCGCTTCGTCGGAAGAGACCGATGTCTGACACGTCGATTTCAAATGTGACAACCTTGTGCGGCCTGAATCGGGCCGGTCTGGCGATCGCGCGCCTCGGCGTCGTTCTCGTCTCCGGGGCGGTTATAGGGGCGTGTAATCCAGCGCCGACCCAGCCTACCGAGCCGGCGCATGAAAAGCATCTGACGTCGAAACTAATCGCGCAGCGCATCATGTACTGCGACGACGGCACACGCGCCGATGTCGACTTCATCGATGACGGCTTGAAAATGGCCGTCACCTGGCTGCCGAAGGGCAGGACCGAGATCCTGCGCGCGCAGCGAACCGGTGACGAGTTTCGCGGCGACCATTCGCGGGCTGTCGTGGCGGGCGGATCGATCGCGTTCACGCGACGCGGGAAGATCCGCGTCTGCCACCGAACCCCGGAGGAGTCCTAGGAAATGCAGGCACTGCTCTATACGCTTGCGCCTGTGCTGGCGGTCGTGCTCGGCGCGATTGTCGCGAGCCGCACCAAGTTGAAACCTGGCCTCGTGGCGGGCCTACAGCATCTCGCTGCCGGCGTCGTGTTCGCGGCGGCAGCGACCGAAATCCTGCCGCAGGTCAAGCATGAGGCATCGCCCAGCGCGACGTTGATCGGCGGGGCGGCGGGCGTCGCGACCATGCTGGGGCTCAAGGCTCTTGAGGCCCGCTTCAAGGGGCCGATGGCGCTACTCGCCGCGATCGGCATCGACATTCTGGTCGACGGCCTGGTGCTCGGCCTCGCTTTCGTGGCGGGCGAGAAGGCAGGTCTCCTGCTGACGATCGCGCTCACTCTGGAAGTGTTATTTCTGGGACTGACGCTGACCGACGAGCTGGCGGAAACCTATCGCTCGCGCTTGCGCATCATCGTGATCGTCTCGGCATTGGCCCTGCTGCTGCCGATCGGCGCGCTCGCTGCCGTGCCGGTCGCCGCGCTGTCGCCGGTGATGATCGCCGGCTTCCTCAGCTTCGGGCTGATGGCGCTGCTCTACCTCGTCACGGAGGAGTTGCTGGTCGAGGCGCACGAGAAACCCGACACCCCGCTCATCAGCTCGATGTTTTTCGTCGGCTTCCTGGCCCTGCTGACACTTGAGGAGATGATGGGATGATCCCGGGCAACGACAACAATGGCGGGCAGGAGCGCCGCACACTGTGGATCGTCCTGCTGCTGAACGCGGCGATCGCTGCGGGCTTCTTCGTTTCCGGCTTCTTCGCGGACTCGAGCGCGCTGATCGCCAACGGCGTCGACAACCTGTCCGATACGGCTGTGTATGCGCTGAGCCTTGTGGCGCTCACCCGGGGCCAGACATGGAAGACACGCGCCGCGGTCGCTTCGGGCGTCATGCTGCTGATCTTCGCGGGCGGCATCTTGATCGATGTCGGACGGCGCTACGTGCAGGGCAGCGAGCCCATCGGACCTACCATGATGGTCATGTCCGCGATCGCCGGCGTCGTGAATTACCTCTGCCTGCGGCTGCTCCAGCGCCTCAAGGATCCGGACGTCAATCTCCGGGCCGCAACCACCTTCAGCTTCAACGACTTCATTTCCAACGGCGGCATCCTGATCGCCGGCGTGCTGGTGCTGTGGTTGGGTACCAATTGGCCGGACCTGCTGGTCGGCTTCGCCACCGCCATCATCGCCATCAAGGGCGGTGTCGAAATCCTGCGCGACGCGCGCGCCGAAACCAAGAAAAGCGAAAGGAGGTCGTCATGAACGACAAGCTCGAACTCGACATTCCAGTGTTGTTGCCGGACCTTCCTGACGCGGCCGATGCCTGCCTGGACCGTCTCGTATCAACCCTGTCAAAGCGCGAAGGTGTCGAGCGGGCGCATGTGATCTGTCTCGACGGCAACACGCCAGCGGCGCTGTGCATCCATTTCGATGCCGCCAAGCTGCCGCTGCCACGGTTGCGCGAAATGGTGCGCGCCGCAGGTGCCGAAATCACCGAGCGCTACGGCCATGCGATCTGGCAGGTGACGGGGATCAACCACGAACGTCGGGCGCGCACGGTCAGCGATGCGCTGTGCGCCTTGCCCGGCGTGGTCCAGGCAAGCGCCAGCACCAGCGGGTCTGTCCGGGTCGAATATGATCGCCGCGAAACCACCGAAGAGGAGGTGCGCGCTGCGCTTCGCAAGCTGAAGGTGAGGGTGGGCAAGCGGGTCGCTGCCGATGAACATGCCGGCCACGACCACGGCCCCGGGGGCCACGGCGCGGGCGAAGAGAAGCACGGCCCCGGCGATGGCCACGACCATAGCCACGCCGAATTTCTCGGCCCCAATACCGAGCTGATCTTCGCGCTCGCCTGTGGCGCGCTGCTGGGGATCGGCTACGCGATCGAGAGGCTGGTCGCTGGCGCGCCCGAATGGCTGCCGACCGCCTGCTATATCGCAGCCTATTTCTTCGGCGGATTCTTCACGCTGCGCGAGGCGATCGACAACCTCCGGATGAAGAAGTTCGAGATCGACACGCTGATGTTGGTCGCTGCGGCCGGCGCCGCTGCGCTGGGCGCATGGGCCGAAGGTGCGCTGCTGCTGTTCCTGTTCAGCCTCGGCCATGCGCTTGAGCATTATGCAATGGGCCGCGCCAAGAAGGCGATCGAGGCGCTGGCGAAGCTCGCGCCCGAAACCGCGACCGTGCGACGCGGCGGGCAGACCAGCGAAATCCCGGTCGAGCAGATGGTCGTCGGGGACATTGCCATCGTCCGCCCGAACGAGCGCCTGCCTGCCGACGGCTTCGTCATCAAGGGCACCAGCGCGATCAACCAGGCCCCGGTCACGGGTGAAAGCATCCCGGTCGACAAGGTGCCGGTCGCAGATGCCGCAGCGGCACGCGCCAAGCCCGATGCAGTCGACGCGGAAAGCCGGGTTTTTGCTGGTACGATCAACGGCGGCGGCGCGATCGAGATCGAGGTGACACGCCGTTCCAATGAAAGCGCGCTTGCCAAGGTCGTGAAGATGGTGAGCGAAGCGGAGACGCAGAAGTCGCCGACGCAGCGCTTCACCGACCGGTTCGAACGGATCTTCGTGCCCGCCGTCCTGGTCCTGTCAGTGCTCCTGCTGTTCGCATGGGTGGTCGTCGACGAGCCGTTCCGCGACAGCTTCTATCGCGCGATGGCGGTGCTGGTGGCGGCAAGCCCGTGCGCGCTCGCGATCGCAACGCCGAGCGCGGTCCTGTCGGGCGTTGCCCGTGCAGCGCGGGGCGGCGTGCTCGTGAAGGGCGGTGCACCGCTCGAAAACCTCGGGTCGCTCAAAGCGATCGCTTTCGACAAGACGGGCACGCTGACCGAAGGTCGTCCGCGCATCACTGATGTCGTGCCCGTCGATGGCGCCGATGAAGGCGAGTTGCTGGCGCTGGCTGTCGCCGTCGAAGCGTTGAGCGACCATCCCCTGGCCCAAGCGATCGTCAAGGACGGCCGCGAACGTCTGAACGATCGTGCCGTGCCGACTGCCGGCGACCTCAAGAGCCTGACCGGTCGGGGCGTCACCGCGAGCGTGGATGGCGAGACGGTGTGGATCGGCAAGGCCGAGATGTTCGGAAGTGAGGGCATTCCGGCGCTGGGGCAGGGCGCGCAGGACGCAATCGCGAAGCTGCGCGAGAACGGCCGCACGACAATGGTGGTCCGCAAGGGGGACCGCGACCTGGGCGCGATCGGCCTGATGGACACGCCTCGCGAAGCTGCCAAGACCGCGTTGCGTCGGCTGCACGAGATGGGCGTGTCGCGGATGATAATGATCTCCGGCGATCACCAGAAAGTCGCCGAAGCGATCGCCGACGAAGTCGGGATCGACGAAGCGTGGGGCGACCTCATGCCCGAAGACAAGGTTGCCGCGATCAAGAAGCTCGCCGGCGAAGACAAGGTCGCGATGGTGGGCGACGGCGTGAACGATGCGCCGGCGATGGCAAGCGCCACGGTCGGCATCGCGATGGGCGCGGCGGGGTCGGACGTTGCGCTGGAGACAGCCGACGTGGCGCTGATGGCCGACGATCTGGCGCACCTGCCATTCGCAGTCGGTCTTAGCCGCCATACCCGTGGAATCATCCGGCAGAACGTCTTCGTCAGCCTGGGTGTCGTCGCCTTCCTGGTGCCTGCTACCATCCTCGGCCTCGGCATTGGGCCAGCGGTGGCGGTTCATGAGGGATCGACGCTGCTCGTCGTCATCAATGCGCTCAGGCTGCTCGCCTACCGCGATCCGGCAGGGAAGGCGGCATGAAGTGGCTGATCGCCTTCGACCTCGACGGCACGCTTGCCGAGAGCAAGCGGCCGTTATCGGAGGATATGGCCGCAATCCTCGCCCGATTGCTCGCCATCACGGATGTGGCGGTGATCTCGGGCGGGGACTGGCCGCAGTTCGAAAAGCAGATCGCCTCGCGCCTTCCTGCCGGCGTCGCGCTCGACCGTCTCTGGTTGATGCCGACCACAGGCACGAAACTCTATCGGTTCATCAATGGCGCTTGGCGCGCGGTCTATGCCGAACTGTTCGACGACGCGGAGAAGGCGAAGATCCGCACGGCCTTCGATCAGGCGCTGACCGATGCCGGTCTCGCCGACGAACGTATCTGGGGCGAACGGATCGAGGACCGGGGCAGCCAGATCACCTTTTCGGGCCTGGGGCAGGCAGCGCCGCTGAAGGAAAAGGAAGCGTGGGATCCTGACCGAAAGAAGAGGACCGCGTTGCAGGCCACGTTGCGCGCGAAGCTGCCGGAGCTCTCGATCAATCTCGGTGGCACGACATCGATCGACGTGACCAGAGCAGGGATCGACAAGGGCTATGGCCTGAAGCGCCTGAGTGCCGAGAGCGGTGTCCCGCTCGACGGGATGCTGTTCATTGGGGATGCGATATTCCCCGGTGGGAATGACTATCCCGCTGCTGAAATCGGCCTCGACACAGTGAGGGTGCGCGACGTCGCGGAAACCACCGCCGTCGTGACCGCCATCATCGCGTGTCTGCACCGATAGGATCAAGATACATGGTCGGCTCCATCGCGGAATGCCGCATTGTCAAAGCTCTGGCTTCTGTCGCTTAGGGCAGCGCTTCCTAAAACGAAAAGAAGGCAATGTGCGCGTCTCCGCGAACAAAGCCTCCAGCGATCAATCTAAGAGATTCCGCCGCGCTTCTCAATCGTAGGGGGCGTTTGCGGGAGGGGGCGGAATCCTACGCTAAGGATTTGGGCCAGCGATATTCCCCGGTTGGATTGATGTGTTCCCATCCCAACGGCGAGACGTGGGCGAGTAGATCAGGCGCGATATGGGTACCGCTGGCGGCCCGGGTATTGACGACCTCGCCGAGCTTCATGGTGTTCCAGAATATGATGATGGCGGCGAGCAGGTTCATTCCGGCGATGCGATAGTGCTGGCCTTCGCCGGATCGATCCCGGATTTCACCTCGGCGGTGGAAGCTGATGGCGCGCTTTAGGGCGTGGTGGGCCTCACCCTTGTTGAGGC
>JAMHVU010000068.1:0-2952 GCA_035911355.1 Sphingobium sp. | reverse complement strand
ATCGTCGGATCGGCGCACGCCCGCCACTTCTCCATGTTGATCCATGCCGATTTGGCACCGGTCCACACATTGAAGTGCTTGCACAACACGGTGCTCTGCTTGCTCGGCTGGCGAATCGCCTGCTCGACCTGCGCCTCGAGGTAGTCCTCGGAAACGCTCACGCCAAGATTTGGATTCGCTTTCTCCCAGACCTTGCGGTCCCTCCAGTCGTCGCCCTCGTCGATCGTGTAGATGACGCCAAACAGCCGATCAGCCGGGACGCTGCCATCAAGCATCCGCTGGACCTCAACGCGCTTCTCGTAGCATGGGCCGGCGACGTTTGTGCCTGCCGTGGTGATCACCAGCATAAGCGGCTGCTCCCGAGCTCCCATGCCGGTCATCATCGTGTCGTAAAGGTCTGGCGAGTCGTGCTCGTGGAACTCGTCCACGATCGCGCACGACGGCGAGGCGCCATCGCCGGGCTTGCCGATCAGCGGCTCGAAGCGCGCATAGTCCGACAGGCGCAGCAGGTTCGAGGCGTTCACCTCGATCCCGTAGTGCTCGCACAACTGCGGCGTGTTCTTCGCCATGATCCGCGCAGGCCGGAACACCTCCCAAGCCTGCTTCTCGGTCGTCGCGCCCGAGTAAACCTCGGCCCCATGCACCCCGTCGGCCACCATGCACGCCAGGCCGATGCCGGCCGCCAGGTGCGACTTGCCGTTTTTTCGCGGCACCTCGATATAGGCCTCGCGGAACCGGCGCACCTTCTCAGGACCAACGCGAACCCAACCGAATATGCATGCCACCACCCACGCCTGCCACGGCTCAAGCACTAGCCTCTGCCGTTTCGCGGCCCAGCGGTCCTTGGTGTGCGGCAGGCACTCGATGAACCGAACGATGCGCAGCCCCTCGGCCGCATCGAACCGCCACCGCGCTCCCGGCTTCTCTGCCGCCTTCAGATCGTCCAGATGCCGCTGGCAAGCCAGCCGCACCCACTGCCCAGCCAGAATCTTCCCGGCGACCACCCGGCGCGCATAGTCATTTACCGAGCGCAGCGAATGGGTTGTCATCTACCTGCACTTTCGGGATCGACAATCGCGCCCGGTCAGATGGGTTCAGCCCAAGCTTGCCGAGCACCGATAGAAACAGTTTGCGGTCACTGCTCGACAGATCACCAGCCAGATCCAGTGCGAGCAGCCGCGACGCCTGCTCTACCGTCAGCCGGTCGGCCTTGGTCAGCACCCCCGTCGGCGCGCTCTCTGCAATTTCCATCCAGCACTGCCGCTCGACATCCGTCAGCCGGTCAGGCGCAGACCCCAACGGGTCGCGCGATTCTGGCTCACCATCGCGCCGCCTCTGCGGGTTGCGGCGGAATGCACCTCGGGCGTCTAGCACCTTGGTCGGCGTGCGTGGTCTAGCCATTGCGATCGATTCTCATGTTGTGGATGCGTAAGTGGAGCGGGGTGCGCGTACCGTGGCGCGACCGCCCCAGACTTTCGCCCACCCCCCCAGGGTCACAGCGGCTGCGTCTGATCCCGCTCACGGCCACAGGCTGCGCCGTCTAGGTCATACAGCGGCCCATCGGGCTGCTCATCGTCTGCTGCCAGTACCGCGATCATGGCACGCTGCAGCTCGACTAGCTCACCCATTGCGCGCCGGATCTGCCGCAGCTCGCTTACGATTTCCGAACCCGCCATCTTCCTTCGCCGTCTTGGTTGCGTGGCATGCACGGCACAGCACCGCGAGGTTTGCTCGCGTGTTGTCTGCCGGATCGCCGTTGATGTGATCTACGTGATCGCCGTACCGGCCGCACTGCCGGCATAGGTACAGCTCATCGGCCAGCACTACAGCGCGCAACGTGCGCCAGGCCTTCGAGCCCGTATGCAGCGCGCGCCGCTTTTGCCTGCTTTCCTGCTTGGGCGCATGCGTGCGGGCAGCGGGTACATATGCCCGGTGCTGTGGGGCGCGTCGTGGCATTACTGCACGCGCACGGTCGGCCGCTTCGGATTCGCCGGCTTTCTGGCGCTCGCCGACCAGGTGCGGGTCATTTGCCGAGCCTCTCGATAATCTTGATCACCTGCGTGCGCAGCGCCTGCAGCACGGGGTATGCAGTAGTACCGGCAACCATCAGCACGCCGCCCCGTCCGGGTAGATCGCCCGGCAGCCATGAGTCGAGCACCTGCCCGACGAAAAACGCGGTCAAAACGAACACCAGGTACGCGATCCACGAGAAAGCCTTGTCCTTGTTGGCGACATCGACCAGGTAGCCGACGATTCCGCCGAACGCGGCGAGCGCCCCGCTTTTGACCATCGCCACCGCCTCGCGCAGTCCGTCCATATCGATCATCGCCTCCGATCTCCCGCCAGCAGGCGAACCGCGAGCGCCGTTGTGATGGCTGCCGCGATCAGGCCCCAGTGCCACATGTCCCGCGTGAGCACGTACCGCCGCCCGCCGCTCTCGATTTGCAACGCCGCCGCGACGATCAGCACGGCCAGCGCCCACCACATCACATGTCGCAGTGCCCTGCGTCGCTCCGGTGACGGCCGGCGACGATCGTGCGCACACACCGAGCGCACCGCGTAGAGCATCACAGCCACCTGTACCGCGACGACGATCTCGACACTCACTGCGCCCCTGCCAGTGCCGCCCTGCGGCACGCGTGGTATGTCTCGGCGGCGTCCATCAGCGCCTGCACCGCTGCGCCCATCGTCGTGTCAGCCATGGCCGGCAGCTCTGCCGGGCACGAGGCCACCACCAGCGGCGACGGGCTGTGGCTCGGGAGCGATGGGGCGCCCTCGCAGGGCGGCGTTGAGGATGTCGCGCATGCCGTCGTCAATGCGGCAATCGCGATACACAGCGCGCTCGACAATCTGGCGCCTGATTTCCGTTTTCCCCGGCAGGTACTCGACCCGGATCTCTGCGATGGCATCAGCGGCCTCCTGTTCCAGCCGGCGGCGCTCCGCCTCCCATGC
>JAMHVU010000067.1:0-1306 GCA_035911355.1 Sphingobium sp. | reverse complement strand
GGGCCATGGCGAACACTGCGCGACGTCGAATGGCAGGCGCTGAAGTGGATCGACTGGTACAACAACCGACGACTGCTCGCCCCCATCGGCTACGTCCCGCCCGCCGAGGCCGAAAAGGCCTACTTCACCAACCTCAAAACCCTCGATCAAGCCCCCTGACCGTTGAAACAATCAGCCTCCGGTAGACCCGGGGCGGTTCACGCCTCGTGGCCGAGCGCGGTCAATTCACGCGCCCAGAAATGCGCGCCGGCGCAGGCCTCCATGCCGATCAAGCAGGGCTGGAGGTTCGAGAAGAAGGTCAGAACCTCGCTCCGGCGGAGCTTCCGGCGGACAACGATCGCGCCGGCGGCGTCGGCGGCGTGGACCTGGAACACGTTCTTGGCGAGATCGATGCCAATGGTGGCGATCTCATTCATGCGCCGGCTCCTCCATGGGGTGGAACATCCCTCAACATCGCACATCGCGCTGTCGGGAGCGGGAGCCGCCCACCCCATCAATGGCGTGACAATGGCTCGCTCTCGACGCCTGGTCGCGGGCTACCCCTCGACCGCAAGATCGATGCTCGGCTCGCCACGGAGGCGCTGAAGGCTGCGATCGCCTTCAGCCGGCCCCTGCCGGGGTGCGTGTTCCACTCGGACCGGGGATCGCAATATGCGTCTGGGCCGCACCGCGTCCTGCGAAAGCGCCACGGATTGTTCGGGTCGGGTCGATGAGCCGCCGCGGGAACCCTTACGACAATCCAAAGGCTGAGAGCTTCATGAAGACGCTCAAGGTCGAGACGGCGTATCGCATGGCCTATGAGACATTCGACGACGTCGCCGCCGACCTTCCCGCCTTCATCGAGGAGGTCTACAACGAGAAGCGCCCGCACTCCGCGGTAGGCAATCTCAGCCCGGCGCGGTTCGAGGAGATCAACCGCCCCAGCGGAGTCAAACGGGTCGCCTGATCCTGTCAAACCCAAGGGGCGCACTCCAAACGAGGGGGAACTTCACTCATCGCAGCCGCTATATTGGCAGGCTCCGGCAGCGTCCGAAGCGAACGCGATCCTGCCAGCAAGAGAGCCGCGGGACTCGCGATTGAGCCGAATGGTGTCGGAGCGGCGAGATCTGTGGCGCGACAATCTGGGTGATTTGAGCGCGACAATCAGGATGAGAGTCGAGGTGTCGCGACAGTTGGGATGATCGCGGTGTCTGGGACGGCGATCAAGGATTTTCGCATGCTGATTGTCGCGGAGCGTTAGTCCGCGATGTCCTTGATTGTCGCGCGGGTCGGCGGGCGGCCGGGCCCCTTTCGGCGCTCGACGGCG
>JAMHVU010000066.1:0-1676 GCA_035911355.1 Sphingobium sp. | reverse complement strand
GACGGCGGCGTTTCATCGCAACTCCTCGAGAGCCGCTTGCAGCAGATCGTCGGGCAAATGATTGAGTGCGCGCGGCACCGCCAGACGCATGGCGGTGCGCAGGATGCGCCCGGCGTGGCGCGGCAGGCCCTTGCTGGCTTGGCGCAGGAGTTCCAGGCCGGAATCGGTGAGCAGGGTATGTGCACACCCGGCGCTCTTGAGGGCATGGCCGACGAGTTGCGCAAAGCGCTCGCGTTCGAGCACCGGTCGCAGATGCACGCGTGCCTGGATGCGGCCGGCGAGTGCGGCGTAAGACGCCCGTTCGAGGGTTTGGGCGAGGATCGGGTGACCGACCAGCCAGACAGTGATGAGATCGCGCGAATCGAAGGCGAAGTTGAGAAAAGCGGGGAAATCGCGGAAGAATTCGGGTGGCAGATTCTGCGCCTCGTCGAGGATCCAGACCGGCAGAAGTTGCTTGGCGTCGGCCAGATGATGGATATGCGCCTTGATGTCGCGCCACAGTTGGGCGCGACGATAACTCGGCTGAAGGCCGAGGGATTGGGCCAGGCACCGGTAAAGGTCTGCCCGTCCGAAATCGGTCTCGGCATGGTAGATGACTTGGTAGCGATGCGGATTGAGCTTGGCGGTCACGAGGCGCAAGGCGGCCGTCTTGCCCACGCCGGCCTCGCCGGTCAGCAGGCCGAGGCCCGGCGATTGCAGAAGCCACTGGAAGCGCTCGGCGAGTTGCGCCAGTGCACCGTCATCCCACAGCTCGGCGGCGTCCTTGCCCAGAGGCGGATGGCGCAGACCAAAGTGTTGCAGATACATCTTCAGTCTCCTTTGCGGTCGTAATACTGACGATAGGTGAGTTCGATCAGATTCGGGCCAGACGGCGAGACGGGAGCGGCGTCTGTCGGGTCGGATTTATTTCGTTGGCGATCGAGATTGCCCAGGGCATCGAGCGGGGTCGCGGCGCCGATCCCCTTGCCGTGCTCGTCCTCGACCTCGATGACCGCCCCGCTATGCGGATCGACGACCAGACACACCGTCTTGCCGGAGAGTTCGAAAGGCACTTCGAAGCGCGCCCCCTGATACGACACCGTGCCATCCTTCCTGACTCGACGGCTGACGCGATACCGGAACAAGGCATCGAGCTGCGCGGCCAGCGCTCCCAGCGAACGAATCTTCGACAAATCCTGCTGGTAGCGCGCGAGCGGCGTCATCCCGTCGAGGCCGGCATGCGGCGTATGGTGATAGACCCGCTCCAGCCAGGCCCAGAGACGCGCATTGAGGTCCTCGAAACTGTTGATGTGGCGCTCGTCGAGTTCCGACAGGAACTGGTCGCGGCAGGTCCGGTGCCAGCGCTCCAACTTGCCCTTGCCCTCGGGCGCATAGGGCCGGCAATAGATCAGGTGAATGCCCAGGCGGGCGCAGATCCCCTGCAGGGTCTCAGCACGGTAGGCCGCGCCGTTATCGACGACGAGCTTGATCGGGAGGCCTCGCTTCAGCAGCGCCTGCTTGAGCACCCCTTCGATGTCGAGCGCCGTTTCGCCGGGGCAGAAAGCGCTGTGAGCCACCAGACGTGAGGCATCGTCGAACAGCGAGACGAGATACCCCTTGACGAGCTTGCCCTCGTGAGGCACGCGGGGACCGTGCATCACATCGCCATACCAGATGGCGCCCGCGGAAGCGGCGAC
>JAMHVU010000065.1:0-6395 GCA_035911355.1 Sphingobium sp. | reverse complement strand
GTCAATTTCGGCCTGAGCGATGTCCGGGTGGGGCTCAAGCGTGTCGGCATCCGGGTCGATCAATTCGTTTACCGGATCAAGCAGGACGTACATGCCCCAGATAACGCGTCCAATGCTGCCGGCTTGCAGGAGTTCGTGGATGTGACGCAAGACTCGCCCGCAGTGCTCGTCGTCATCAAGATCAAAGTCGTCAGGGTCGTTGCTTCCCTCGCTGCCTTCGGGGAAGAAACGGCGGTCGATAGCCTCCAGTGCGCTGCACACCTTGATAGCCATATCCATGTCGGCCTCGCTGGCCTTTGCCATCTTCATCATCAATCTCCTTTGCCCATGGGATTACTCCCCCGCCATTCCGCACCACGCCGGGCCACGCCCACCGGCACCACGGCCAGCACCTCCGCCCGGCCGGCACCGGCACGCACGGCTGCCAGGGCAGCATCCCGCGCACGCTCCGGCTGCGTCACATATCGCGGCCTGCGCTTCGTCACGCGGACGAGATAACCGACTGCGGCGTCCTTCACGTCCACGCCATCCTGCTCTTGCAGCGCCTCGCGGGCTTGGCGTTCGGTGGCCAACTCGGCGCGCAGGCGGTCGGCTTCGTTGATGACTTGGGACCGCGATTCCAGGGCGGCCCGAAGATCAGCCGTGATTCGTCCGGTGTCCGCCTCCCACTGCTGGGTCAGCGCATCCAGGCGGTTGCGCAGGTCGATAACAACCTTGGCCTGCGCGAGCAGTTCGGCGTCCTTGGCCTCCAGTCGGTCACACAGCATCCTGTTTGCGCTGGCCAGCAGCGCCGGGTCGGCCGGCGGCATCTCGTAGTCCTCGGGCGCCAGGAACGACAGCTCTCCGGCCTTCTCGGCTTCGTGCTCTTCAATCATTGCCCGCAGCGTCTCCGGCGGATAGGTCTTGGTGGGCAGGCTTTCCGACGCCACGATCAGCCGATAGAACGGCACGCCACCGGCCCGGGGCTCCATCTCGATCAGGCCGAGATCGGCGAGCTCCTTGAGCAGCTTCGCCACGGGCTTGATGTCGGCCTTGGTCGGCTTCTTGCCGATGATGGCGCGGGCGACTTCATCAACACACATGGCGTCGTCCGACTTCAGCAGCACCTCGTGTGCCAGGTTGATCGGATAGGCGGCGGGGGTGTTCTCGGGGGCGTTCATGCTGCTTCCTTTTCTTGGTTTTTGGCTGCGTCGCGCTGCTCTGCGCGGAGGATGCGGAGCTGTTCGCAGGCAAACGCAAACAGGGCGCCGCTGCGTCTGTTCCAGTAATCGAGGCTCACGTCCGCGAGCAACTGCACGGCCTTGAGCTCTTCGCCTGTCGCGCCGAACTTCCCGCGCTCCAGGTAGCGATTACGGACGCTCATCAGGGCCTCGCGGCAAATCTCGATGGCGACTTCTGTGCTCGGGTCGGGCTTCTGCTTGCTGTAGCTGGCCATGCCGATTTGCAGCATGTCCATGGTGTCGGCCAGGTCGTTGAACTGGTTTTCGTCCATCCAGCCGTCGCGCAGAGAATCCACCGCCAGGCGCAGGCGGGTTTCGTACTCGCTGCACGCGGCCTGGGCGATGAGGCCGGGGATCATCGCGTTCCGGTTGCGGAAATGGGCGCCGCGCTTACGCATGACGCACCTCACTCCCCAGGCAGGCCATCACAGCCCACGGTTTCCCGGCGGCGTGGTCTTCCTTCGACAGCCACAGCTTGCCGTAATGCTCGCCGCGCTCGCCGTAGTGCAGGCGCACGAGGCCGTCGATGCTGACAAACGGGTAGCCCTTGGGGCCGCGCACGAGCACGGCGGCGCCAGGCTGGCAGTCGCGCAGGCGTAGGGTGGGGGTGTGGGCGCGGCTCATTCGCCTGACAGCGTAGGGGCTGCCTCATCTTGAATCAGCATCTTCCCGAGGTGGGTGATGTCACCGAGGCGCTTCCCGTTATCTCCAAGGGCGATTTTTGCCTTGGCGATATTCACCTCCGTTTGCATTGACGCAGTAATTTCCTTGGCGAGCGCAGCCAGGGCCATCGCTTTTTGCACAGGCATTTCTCCGGCGCGAATTTCGCTCATGGCTTGCGCGAGATTGCGGCGAACGTCGCCAGTGGTGCGGATTACTTCATTGAGTGCCATTTTTTTTGTTCCTTTATATGACGGTTAATTTCGGCTGTCATCTTCTTGATGGTGTTTATCTTTGACTGTGCTTTTGACATCATTCTGGATTCCCTCCAACACCGCACGCACATATTTAGACGCAGTATTGTTGAGGCCCCGCAAAGACACCTGCCGCCAAAATAATTTCCAATTCCAACGCCTTCCACAGCAACGCAGACTTCTGTGAATCTTCTGCTTTCTGCTTCTGCTTCTGCAGTTGCTTCATTCATCATTTCGCAGTGGGCGCAAACTTGTATAACCTGCACTTCCCGCCCTTGTCTTTTGCTGGTTGTTGTATCAAAAATGTGCGCTCTTCTTGTCTCTGCGGTTATTGGTGCGCCGCACATTTCACATGAGCCGGAATCCCAGCTTTCAAGATAGACAATTTTTGGTTTTGACCCAGCATGGACGCTGCTATTCACTCCTGCCCACCCATTCATTCCTCGCCGCTTCCAGCAGCGATCCGGTTATCACCGCGCCGTCGGGCATTGACCCCAGGGCGCAAATCGTTTCAATTTCCCCGAACAGCTCTCCCGTCCGGTCATCGCGCACCACGGCGCCAGCGTCCGGCTCTGCGTCCGCGATGCGCCGCCAGTGGGCCGGGATCTCGCGGAGGGATCCGTCAATCAGGCGAACGTGGCGGCGGACGCGGACTAGGCGCACGTCAGGCGGCCTGCTGAATACCGAACATCTCGGCAAGCCAGTGACGGGCGGCCGACTCGCTCACGTCGTAGTGTTTGGCGACCAGGGCCACCACGTCATCGGAGTTGGGAGGATTGCTTTCGCGGGCAATGCGTTGGACCTCGCGCTCCTTGGCCTGGCGCTTCGCCTCGACGCGCGCCGCTTCTTCGCGCGCCGCCCGCTCCTTCTCTTCAGCGGCCCGGCGCTCGGCTGCAATCCGCTCGTCCTCTAAGCGCTTGGCTTCGGCCGCGGCGGCTTCCTGCTGCTTGCGGACGGCCTCCTGTTGGGCGCGCAGTTCGGCGGCCTGGCGCTCAAGCTCCGCGCGCTCGGCCCGGGCCTTGGCTTCTTGCTCCTCGCGCTGCTTGGCAATCTCGGCGCGCTCGGCGGCAAGCCTGGCCTCTTCAGCAGCGCGGGCCTCGGCAGCCTTGCGCTCTTCTTCCTTGCGGCGCGCTTCGGCTTCGGCGCGCAGCCGGGCCAGCTCTTCACGCTCGGCGGCGAGGCGGGCGGCTTCGGCCTCCTGCTCAGCCTTGATGCGTACCTGTTCGGCTTCGCGGGCTTCGGCCTCGGCCTGCATGGCGCGCAGCTTGTCCAGGGTCTCGGCCTTGGCGCGGGCGGCGACGGGGGCATATTCCTCGAAAGAGGCTTCGGACACGTCGGCCTCCTCGACTGCGAAGACATGCTTCGAAATCTCGCCAGACGGCAGACCGGCAGCGGAAGACGCAGCGGCCCGGATGTCAGCGATCTTGGCTTCGTGGGCCTGCTTGCGCCGCTGTTCGGTCTCGGCCGCCTCGCGCTTGATCCGCTCTTGCTCGGCGTCCCAGGCATCACGCAGCTTGAGCAGGCGCTGCTCTTCGGGCTCGATCAGGGCCGCCAGTTCGTCACCCTTGGCAATGACGGCCTTCTGGAACGCGACGGCATCTTCGCGGACCTCTTTCGCCCGGCGCTGTATCTCGACCCGGCGATTCTTGAGGGTCATCGCCGCGGCGTGCGCCTGGTCGCGGCCGGCCTTGTTGCTGATGGCCGTAATGTCGGCGTACTGGGTCGCCAGCTTGGACACTTCGGCCTTCACGGTCTCGAAGCTGAGGGCCACAATTGCGCGCTCGACGGGCGGAAGGGTGGCGAGTTGGGTGGTGGTCATGGCTGGTCCTCGTTGGTTTAGGCCTGCTCGGCCATCAGGTCATTCATTCGGCACTGAACCGCTTCCGTAGCCGCCCGCTGCTCATCAGGCGGGAGCGACTGGATCTGGTCTTGGCACCAGTTGATGTGATCGGTGGTGGTGGCCTTTGCGACAGCACGAAGCACCGTGTCCAGCGTAACGGGGCCTCTCTGCCGGGGCCGCTGCACCTCCAGCTTGTGCACCGTGTAGCCCTGCTTTTTGCCCTTGGTGCTCGTCAGCGACAGGGCAATGTCCCGCTCGATGTGCGACATGTGCGATATGCGGATGCCGCCGACCTTGACGCCGCCAAACTTGACCTCGGGATCGTTGTAGAGGGTCATGCTCCGGCCGATCCAGGCGTGGCCGTCGTCTCCCCAGGCGAAAATCAGCACCTTGCGCATGGTCTTGCAAGGCTTGTAGGGCCGGCCTTCGTCGCCCTGGTAATGGACGATCACGGGCTGGTCATCGCTCTGGCCGCGGCGCACGTCGGTGACGGTGATGGTCATGGATCCGCCCAGAAGCTGGTCGGCATTGAGCTGGTCCGACTTCGGGACAATCGTGTCGGAAAGGTTTGAGATATCAGCCAACATATTCGACCTCGATCTGTGTTTGTTCTTCGTTGAAAAGATAGGCGGGCAGGCTCACCACCTGGGCCTCGTCGTACCCTGGCCAGCGCCCCGCCTTCAGGCACTCGGCGTACAGCGCTGTCAGGTCGCGTACCTCTTCCATGGAGACTTGCAGGGACACGTCATCAAGCTGCGTCAGGCTCGCGGCGTAGGGCCATTCAGACTCGACGGCCAGGAACTTGAACGCCGCGACGCGCAGGCCGGACGCTTGCTCGAAGGTGCGCCAGTAGTGGGCCGCCTGCCGGTAGTAGCCCTTGCGCCCGATGTGCCGCGCCATCTCGTCGGGCTTGGCGTCGCCTACGGTCTTGACGTCGATCAGGATCACGTCGCCGGCGCCGACATGAGCAGTCCAGTCGGGCCGGCACTTTTTCAGCACGCCGTCTGCGGTGGCGAACGCTGACAGCTCGGCCTTGCCGTGCTCGAACAGCTCGCGCACTTCGCGGATTCGGCGGACGCTTTCGGCTTGGCGCAGAACGCGGGAGTAATCGTCATGGCTGACAACCTCTCGACCTTCGTTTTCAGCCTCCCAGTTGCTCCACCAAGCCATTGCCTGAACGGATTCTGGCGATGGGTTCTTCGCGTTCCACTGCGCAGCCGTAGGGCGCCTCGGTGCATTTGACGGGGTGACGACGTACCGGCGCATGAACTCGTTCGGCTCAAGGATGGCGCAGTGCGCGATTGTTCCTTCAAACTGCCCGGCCTTGCGCTCGCGCTCCGGCCTGCTGGGGTCCAGAAATCGCGAGTAGTAGTGCCAAGGTGAGCGGGCCAGCTCGGTCAGGCCAGTATTCGAAAGGCCCGGCGCAGCGTGGTATTCCTCATTGCTCATGCCTTCATAAAGGCCGTTCAAGTCATTCATTGCTCAAGCCCCGCAAACTGGTCAGCACATCAAGCCCTTCCTGCAGGCACTCGAAATGCCGCTTCAAGTCGCCACGCATCAGCGCCAATTCCGCCTCGGTGAGCCAGTCGCGGATCACCGCGCAGGCTTCGCGCCGGTCAGCCGTGCTGGGCGTGTCGTCGTCGTCCGGCTCGCAGCGGAAGCAGCCGGGGTGCTCCGGATCGGAGCAGGAGGGGTGCGCGGCCAGCTTGCGGCAATGGGCGCGGGCGGCTCGGTCGATGGCGGCCAGCTCTGCGCATTCGGCTTGGCGGTCTTCGTGGATGACGTCGAACATCACAACCACCCCGCCATGCCGCACGCCACAACAAAGACAATCGCCAGATCGGCGAACACGACAGCCCGCATCACGTGCCGATTCGGGCTGTCGTTGCGCCGCTGGTTGAACCGGCGCCGAGCCAGGGAGATTTGATGGTTCATGACGTAATCCTCAGAAGGTTGATGGTGGTTGTTGGCCCGCTCGGTTGCAGCCTCTCGGGAAGCCGCGCGCGAGTGAGGCCGCCGTAGCGACCAGGGGTGTTTGTCAACCGTAGCCGGAGCCGTAGCCGGAGCCGTCGCCGGAGCCGTCGCCGTAGCCGTCGCCGTCGCCGTCGCCGTCGCCGTAGCCGGAGCCGTAGCCGTCGCCGGAGCCGTCGCCGTAGCCGTCGCCGTCGCCGTCGCCGTCGCCGTAGCCGGAGCCGTAGCCGTAGCCGTAGCCGGAGCCGGGGCCGGAGCCGTAGCCGGAGCCGTCGCCGGAGCCGGAGCCGGAGCCGTAGCCGTAGCCGTAGCCGGAGCCGTCTTTTGTCACAGCTTCCATTCCGGCACCGCCGCGATAGACGCGATTGCGGCCTCCGTTGCGGGGATGAACTCAATGGCTTCGGTCAGGACAACTTCAGCGACCGGAGTCGGGAACTTGCAGGCCCGGGG
>JAMHVU010000064.1:0-3469 GCA_035911355.1 Sphingobium sp. | reverse complement strand
GACGCCGGCCCGGTTCGGGCGATAGCCGATCTGCCGGGCGACGAGCCTGACGCGCTCCTTGGTCGCCTGCCCGATGTCCGGCGCGTCGTTCAACGCCCGCGAGACCGTGGTTACGCCGAGGCCGGTCATATAGGCGATCGTCTTGAGCGTCGGGCGCTCCTTCGCCTCCGCCGACCCCATATCTTCGCGCTCCGCCGTCATGCCCGCGATCCTTATGCCGAATCGCACAGTAGTCCAGCCGTCGCTGCTCCGCAAATCTGAAACGTTGCAGTAGCGGGCTCTATTGGATCGAATCGGGTTTGCGAGGGTTTAACGCCGATCGCCAGATTTCTCGTAACAAGATGATATTTGAAGATAATATGCCTTTCTAGGGTTTGATCTGATATGACAGTCAGGGGTGACGTGGTGAGGCAATCCCTAAGTGCTAGCGCGAATCTCAAATCTACTGTAACGATACAGAAAACACGTCGGGAGGATTCCACATGAGTTCACGCGCCGCGGCCGCCTTACTGGCGGCTTCCGTCGCGCTGCCCTGCGCGGCGCAAGCGACCGATCTCGAGGTCACGCACTGGTGGACATCGGGCGGCGAGGCGGCCGCCGTGGCGGAATTCGCCAAGGCGTTCGACGCGACCGGGAACCACTGGGTGGACGGCGCCATCGCGGGCTCGGGCGACACCGCGCGACCCATCATGGTCAGCCGGATCACCGGCGGCGATCCGATGGGGGCGACGCAGTTCAACCACGGCCGTCAGGCGGAGGAGCTCGTCGCCTCGGGCCTGATGCGCAACCTCGATGACGTGGCGGTGGCCCAGGACTGGGCGAAGGTCGTCAACCCGCCGTCGCTGCTCGAAAGCTGCACCCTCGACGGACATATCTACTGCATCCCGGTCAACATCCATTCGTGGCAATGGCTCTGGCTCTCGAACAAGGCGTTCGAGGAAGCGGGAATCCCGGTACCGGCCAACTGGGACGAGTTCGTCGCCGCCGCGCCCGCGCTCCAGGCGGCTGGGAAGGTCGCGCTCGCGGTCGGGCAGCAATCCTGGCAGATGACGGGCATCTTCAACGATCTGCTCCTCGGCCTCGGCGGCAAGGATCTCTTCCTCAAGGTCTACGACGACAAGGACGCCGAGGTGGCGGGCGGCGCCGACATGGCGAAAATCTTCGCCGCGCTCGCGGATGCGCGCACGCTCTCGAAGGGTTCGAACGTGCAGAACTGGAACGAGGCCACGGCCATGGTGATTTCCGGCAGGGCCGGCGGTCAGATCATGGGCGACTGGGCGCAGGGCGAGTTCCAGGTCGCCGGGCAGGTGGCGGGGAAGGACTACACCTGCCTGCTCGGCCTCGGCGCCGCTCAATATATCACCACCGGCGGCGACGCCTTCTATTTTCCGACCCTCGATGATCCCGAGAAGTCGAAGGCTCAGGAAGTGCTCGCGGAGGTGATGCTCTCGCCCCAGACGCAGGTCGCCTTCAATCTCAAGAAGGGATCTCTGCCGGTGCGCGGCGACGTGGATCTCTCCACCGCCAACGACTGCATGAAGAAGGGTCTCGCCGTCCTGAAGGAGGGCAATGTGCTGAAGAGCACGGATGAACTCATCAGCCCGGACACGACCACCCAGCTCAACGACCTGATGAACGAGTTCTTCGCCGGGTCGATGGAACCCGCCGACGCGCAGGCGCGCTTCGCCGCGCTGATCGAAAGCGCCGACTGACGCCCTTCCCGCCGGCTCCCGGAAGCGGGGCCGGCCTCACCCGGAAACGACGGAAGGGAGGATGGCCATGTCCGCGGACGGGCGCCCGCGCCGATACTTCAACAATCTGAACGCCAAGATCGCGTCGATCCCGATGATCCTGACCGCGATCGTCGTATTCCTCGGCGGCACGCTCTGGACCGTGGTGCATTCCTTCACCGATTCGAAGCTGCTTCCCCGGCTCAACTTCGTCGGCCTCGCGCAGTACGAGCGGCTCTGGGCGACACCGCGCTGGCTGATCTCGATCGAGAACCTTGCGATCTACGGGCTCCTCAGCCTCGTGTTCAGCCTCGTCATCGGCTTCCTGCTCGCGGCGCTGCTTGATCAGAAGATCCGGTTCGAGAACATGTTCCGCACCATCTTCCTCTATCCATTCGCGCTCAGCTTCATCGTGACCGGCCTCGTCTGGCAGTGGATCCTCAATCCCGATTTCGGCGTTCAGCACGTCGTCCGGAGCCTCGGCTGGGAGAGCTTCGACTTCAATCCGCTCTATAACGCCGATCTCGTGATCTTCGGCATCGTGATCGCGGGGCTCTGGCAGGGAACGGGCCTCGTCATGTGCCTGATGCTCGCGGGGCTTCGGGGCATCGACGAGGATATCTGGAAGGCATCGCGGGTGGAGGGGATTCCGACCTGGAAGACCTATCTCCTCATCATCATCCCGATGATGCGGCCGGTTTTCGTCACGACGGTGGTGATCGTGATGAGCGGGATCGTGAAGCTCTACGATCTCGTGGTCGCCATGACCGCCGGGGGGCCGGGGACGGCTTCGGAGGTTCCCGCGAAATACGTCTACGAGTTCATGTTCCGCGCGCAGAACCTCGGTCAGGGCTTCGCGGCCTCGACCATGATGCTGCTCTCGGTCGCGATCGTCGTCATCCCCTGGGCCTATCTGGAATTCGGAGGCAAAAGCCGTGGTTGATTCCGGAGTGATCGCGACCATGCCCCTGACCCGCGCCGAGCCGCGGGGCGCGCGGCCGGTCAGAGTGATGTCGCGACGCAATGTCATGCTCTACGGCGCGCTGATCGTTATCGCGCTCTATTACCTGCTGCCGCTTTACGTGATGGTCGTTACCTCGCTGAAGGGCATGCCCGAGATCCGGGTCGGCAGCATCTTCGCCCCGCCGATGGAGATCACCTTCGAGCCGTGGGTGAAAGCCTGGTCGGAAGCCTGCACAGGGCTCAACTGCGATGGCCTCAGCCGCGGCTTCTGGAATTCGGTGCGGATAACGGTGCCCTCCGTCGTGCTCTCGATCGCGATCGCGAGCGTGAACGGCTACGCGCTCGCGAACTGGCGCTTCAAGGGGGCGAACCTGTTCTTCGCGATCCTGATCTTCGGCGCGTTCATCCCCTATCAGGTCATGCTCTATCCGATCGTGATCCTGCTCCGCGAGATCGGGCTCTACGGCTCGCTGACCGGGCTGGTGCTCGTACATTCCATCTTCGGGATGCCGATCCTGACGCTGCTCTTCCGCAACTACTTCGCGAGCGTGCCGGAGGAGCTGTTCAAGGCGGCCCGCGTGGATGGGGCGGGGTTCTGGGGCATCTATTTCAAGATCATGCTGCCGATGAGCCTGCCGATCTTCGTCGTGGCGATCATCCTTCAGGTCACCGGTATCTGGAACGATTTCCTTTTCGGCGTGATTTACACGAAGCCGGACACCTATCCGATGACGGTTCAGCTCAACAACATCGTCAATTCGGTGACGGGCGTGAAG
>JAMHVU010000063.1:0-4638 GCA_035911355.1 Sphingobium sp. | reverse complement strand
TACAGTCTCGCCGAGGCGAAGATCGTCATCGAAAGCTGGCGCCGGCACTACAATACCCTGCGCCCGCATTCGAGCCTCGGCTACATGCCGCCCGCGCCGGCCGCCCTGCTCTGGCCGGGAGCTCCGGCCTCTTCAACCGTGGCCGCAAAGCCCATCATGCATTAGACTTGAACCGGGCCACCCAATGGGGGCAGGCCAGAGGCGGCGATACTGTTGCAGTCCGACCCAGTCAGCTTTCGGCAGCAGCCGCGAATTGGTAAAGGAGTAGGCGACGGTCCACAGCGTGCATCCCAAGGTAACGAAGACGACCTTGAAGGCGACGGGTATCATCGCGGCCTTGGCCGACATGTGGCGGAGTGGATTTCGGCCAGCCCGCGGCGGGGCATGACTTATGTTGGAGTCTGATATTGCGCTCATCTTCGACCTGGATTTTTCGTGTGGACCTCGTGGGAGCCTCAGTAGGCTTCCGAGATGATCTGCGCGAACTGCGCCTGGGCGTCTTCCGGTGTCATGGCCGGGTCCGCGAGGAACCTTGAGGCAAGCTCGATAAGCTGCGACTGGGTGTCAGGCGTGATGAGCTGCTCGACGGCGGGGATCGTCTTGCCCTCGGAGAGAATTTCGAGGCCCTTGCGCATGCAAGGCGTGGCCTGCGCCAGATCCACGTCGCCCCGCACGGGCAGCGAGCCCTTCTTGGTGTTGAAGGCTAGCTGTGTTTCCGGGTTGAGCATCACCGACGCGAGGACTTCCTGGGCAGCCGACTGCTCGGGATCATCCAGCGTCGGGAAGTAGAAGGCATTGCCGCCCGTCGAGACGATCTCGCGCAGCCCGAGCCCCGGCAGGCACTCGTAATCCTTGCCCGCTTCCATGCCCGCGGCGTGGAATTCGTCCTGCACCCAGTCTCCGATGATCTGCCCGCCGGCCTGACCGAGGATCAGCAGCTTCGCGGCCTCGTTCCATTGCTGGACCTTCGACTGCGCGCTCATCCGCCGCGCGTCGGCCATGGCGGCGAAAACCCGCGCCATTTCAGGGCCGGCCGCGAGATCGGCGTCCCTCGTCCCGTAGACCGACATGTAGAGATCAGGGCCGCCGACGGAAACGAGAATAGCGTTCATCAGCATGAGGGACTGTGTCGGCTCGCGTCCCAGGGCGAGCGGGATCTTGCCAGCGGCCTCGAGCGCGGGCGCGGCCGCCACGAATTCGTTCCAGTTGATCGGGACAGGTACGCCCGCGTCCGCGAAGGCCTTGTCCGACAGCCAAAGCCATTGCTGCGAATGGGTGTTCGTGGGCACGCAATAGAGAGGTTGTCCCCATTTCGCGGACGGTTTCGCGGCGTTGCTAAGCTTGCCCGTTGATCATGCCGCCGCTTCGAGGCCGGGGCCCTCATGGGCCTCGACCGGAGTTCTTCCACCGAGCGCTGAGTGAGGGCGCTCGGTATTGTAAAGGGCAATCCACCTGCCGATCCCGGCCCGGGCCTCCGACCCGGTCTCGAAGGCGTTCAGATAGACGCATTCGTATTTCGCTTCGCGGACCTTCGGTTCAGCGACCGCCACAGGCGCACGATCATGACATTGTCGATCCAGCGCCCGCGCCCGTCCATGGAGATCTTCACCTTCGCCGCCGTCAGGATTTCGGTGAAGCGCGGACTGGTGAGCTGGCTGCCCTGGTCCGTATTGAAGATCTCGGGGCAGCCGTGCCGGGCGATGGCGTCCTCGAGGGCCTCGATGCAGAATTCCACCTCGAGGGTATTCGATAGCCGCCAGGACAGCACCCGCCGCGTCGCCCAGTCCATGATCGCGACGAGGTAGAGAAACCCACGTCGCATCGGAATGTAGCTGATGTCGGCGCATCAGACCTGGTTGGGCCGGTCGATCGCCATGCCTCGGAGCAGGTAGGGCCAGACCTTGTGCTCCGGGTGGGGCACGGAGGTTCTCGGGCGCTGATAGACGGCCCGGAGCCCCATCTGCGCCATCAGCCGGCGCACCCGCTTGCGCCCGACGCAGTACCCCTGGTTGCAAAGGTGCCGCGCCATCTGGCGGCTGCCGTAAAACGGCGTCTCCAGGAACTACGCGTCGATCAGACGCATCAGCGTCAGGTTCAGCGCGCTCTCGCCCGTCCTTGGCCCGTACCACGCCGACCGGCTGATCCCGACCAGCGCGCATTGCCGCGCCACTGCCAGCGACGGATGCCCCGGCTCGATCATCTCCCGCCTTCGCGCCACGCTCATCGGCCGGAGGCTCGCGCCAAAAAATCCCGCTCCACCAGCAGCTGGCCGATCTTGGCGTGCAGCTTCTCGATCTCGCCCTCCTTCTCGGCCGCCTGTGCTTCGACCTTCCCGGAGAACACCCCGGCCATCCCGTCAATGGCCTGTCGCTTCCACGTGTTGATCACCGTCTGGTGCACGCCGTGCTTGATCACCTGCTCGGCGATCGTCGCTTCCCCACGAATGGCTTCGAGGGCCACCTTCGCCTTGAACTCGGCGCTGTAATTCTTCCGTTTGCCAGCCACGCTGTCCGTCCTTGTAGCAAGCTTAGCGCGGTGTCCGGAACTCAGGGACCCCCTTTGACCACGGTCCGCTCCTCGGGCGCGCATCTGATGCTGATCGTCCAATCGCTCGCGAATCTGCGCGAGACCTACGGCGCCGATGGTGCCGCCAAATTCATGGGCAACTGCGAACTGCAGCTCTTCATGGCGCCGACCGACATGGACACGCCGCGCTACATCTCCGAGGCGATCGGCGACCAGACCCGGCGCTCCCGGGTGAAATCCTGGCGCCAGCGCGGTTGGGACGCCGCGACGATCCAGGAGCGCAACGAAGGGGCGCGCCTGATCCGGCCCGAGCAGATCCGGCTGCTCGGACCCGAGGCCGCCGTTGCGCTGATCCGCGACCAGAACCCGGTTCGGCTTCGCAAGGTCAAATACTACGAAGATCGCGCGCTCAAACGGATATTCGCGGAACAGGACCGGGAGAGCCTGGTGGAACCGCCCGAGGTGGCGGCGACACCGCTGCCCGGGGAAGCGGCGGCCGGTGTCGCCAAGGCGCCGGACGGCGGCGCCGGCAAGGAGCCGCCTCCGAGCGCGGCCGCGCTGGTCACGACGCCGGTGCCGCCGGCCCCTCCCACGCCGGCCGTCGTCGTACGTGGCGAGCCGAGCCCGCCAACGGATGACGCCGAGGGCGGCGAGGCCGCGACCGAGCGCAAGCTCGACAAGCTGGTGTCGGACCAGCGCGGGATCGCCTCGGAGATGGCGGATCTGATCAGCCAGGCGCGCCGAAACCTGCGCTCGAACTACGCGCCGGACGCGTGACGCATCGGAAGGGCCGCGGTGGTTTCGACGCGGATGCTTTCCGGCTAGGATAAGACACTGACACCATCCGGAACTTGGCCGTCCGGAGCTTTCAGGCTCCGGGCGGCAGTTTTCCAGGGGTGAAGCCGCGCGATCGGTTAACTTCGCCGAAATGAGGTGGCCAAGCGCCCTCGAGGATCTGGGGGTTCTGTTTTCACGACCGATCGGAGTGCGAAGGGAACCAGATGCCAATAGTGCGCTCTTCCCGTTCTTGGCGTTCGCGCCAATGCTACTGCGCTTCCGCCGCTCTGACGCGCGAACTTGGCGTTGCCGCCAATTTTCTTGCCTCCAACGGTTCCCGCGCAGTATTCTTGGCGTTAGCGCCAATTCACGACAAGGAGGCGTGCCATGGTCCAAGGGCGCGAATATGATGAAGGGCTGAGCCGTCGGCAGGTTCTTGGCGCATCCGACCTTGGCGAGATGATCCGTTCGCGACGCGAGCGGCTCGGGATCGCGCAGCTCGAACTGGCATCGATGGCGGGTATCGATCCCGGGAATCTCTCGAAGATCGAGCGCGGGAGCCGTCGCGCGCACCTCGACACCTACCTTAAGCTGTGCGGCATTCTCGGCATCGATCTCTTCGCCGAGGTGCGCTCATGAGAATGAATGTTTGGATGGAAGGGCGAGACACGCCTGTGGGCCTGCTTACCCGCTCCGAGGACAAGAGCCTGTCCTTCATCTATGCCGACAACGTCTTCCCCGAGCATCGGACTCGATGTCGCTGCCGATCATCCCGGAGCCATACGGCGATGCCGATTGCAGGGGCTATTTCGCGAACCTCCTGTTCGAGGGCCCACAGCTCGAGCGGGTCCTCGACGGCTATGGTCTCGACCGCGGGGACATTGGTGCACTCCTATGGCATCTCGGGGCGGACTGTCCGGGCGCGATCTCAGTCACCCCCGTGGACACGGGGCCCGGCAAGATGCCGGGAAGGTTCCCCGAGGACTACGAACTGCTTTCGGATGCCCGGCTCAATCAGATCGTCCTGTCGCTGCATCAAAGCCGCCGTATGCCCGAGGGCGAGCGTAACCCGTCCCCCGTCGCGGGCGTCCAGGGCAAGATCGCCTGTCTCGTGCTCGAAGGCGCGGTTTGGCTGCCTAGGGTCAGGACCCATAAACTGGATTCCCGTGCGTCCTGAAATGTGGTTCAAACTCCCGGAATCTGGGAAGTTTGTGATGTCTGACCACCATTTCTGGCTATCCAAAGCGCAGTTCGCGCGTCTGGAGCGGCTGCTGCCGAACAAGCCACGCGGTGTACCTCGGGTGGATGACAGACGGGTGATCTCGGGGATCATCC
>JAMHVU010000062.1:0-25316 GCA_035911355.1 Sphingobium sp. | reverse complement strand
CCAGCGGTAGTAGGTAAACGGCGTCACGCTGATCGCCCGGATCGCCTCCGCAACCGGGCGGCCCTGCGACAACAGCACGTCGACCTGCCTCAGCTTCGCGACGATTTCTTCGGGCTTGTGCTTCTTCTGCGGCATTCCTGGCATCCTCCAAAGGCTCAAAAGCCTACCTCAGGGAGGACCACTTTTCTGGGGGCAGACCACGATGGCTGGGTCGTTCGGGAAAATCATGGCAACTGGAATTGATGACGCTATAATTGAGGAGCGCAAGAGAAAAATTGTCGTAGGGCGGGAGCACGATTTAAGCGCAGATCGCGCTCACTGAGGGCTATTCTCATCAGTGATGTGCGCATGGATCCACAAGCAGGCAACGGCGGCCAGGCACGGCGTTACAACTTTGGCGGCGATCGGGGAATCTCACCATGCGCAAGAACCCCCACCGCCCACCATGCTGTTGATCTCGAGGCAAACCCGATACGCTCGATACCTAGATGCGCGAGAAGAACGCCACGCCGAGGGCATTGAGATGCGCCATGGCGGAGCCGCCGATGACGATCCCGCCGATCCCGCCGAGGATGTTCAGGGCGATGCTGGAATCGATGGCGTTCCTGGCGATGCCATGGATCAGCGCATAGCCCGCGATGGTGGCCGGGATGGCGAAGAGCCCGAGGGCGGCAAGGCGGAAAAAGGGGTTCGTAGCAAATGCCAGCACGGCGATGACGAAAGCCACCGACAGGATGGCGCCGCCGAAGGCCGCGAGCCCCGGCAGGAATATCCCGGTATCGGTGCCATGCATGTACTGGAACACGCTCATGGCGACCCAGAAGGGCAGGGCGAAGACGGCGAGCTTGAAGGCGATCACAGCGGCGGCGATCGTCAGGGAAATGGCGAGCAGGATCAGGAACATCGAAGCCTCCATGGAGGATGTGACGGGGGATCACGCCAGGCTGTCCGAGGATACGCTCCGCCTGCGGTTCTGCGTCTACGCCGTTACTTCGAGTGGGAACCATCATGCCCGCCAGGGGCATGATGCGTCAAGGCGAGGGAATTCGGGGTGGCGCTTATGCGCCACCATCGAACTTCATGACCGGGATGCCGAGCTTGCGGGCCTTGTCCGCGAAGTTCTCCTGGATCCCGGTGCCGGGGAAGACCAGGACGCCGACCGGCAGCACGTCCAGCATGGCGTCGTTGCGTTTGAAGGGCGCGGCCTTGGCGTGCTTCGTCCAGTCGGGCCGGAAGGCGACCTGGGGCACCTTGCGGTGATCGGCCCAGCGGGAGGCTATCAACTCGGCTCCCTTCGGCGACCCGCCGTGCAGCAGCACCATCTCGGGGTGCTTGGCATGGACCTGGTCGAGCTTCGCCCAGATCAGGCGGTGGTCGTTGAAGTCGGCACCGCCGGTCAGCGCCACCTTCGGGCCGACGGGCAGCATCACCTCGGTCTCGGCCCGGCGCTTCGCGGCCAAGAAGTCGCGGCTGTCGATCATCGCGGCGGTCAGGTTGCGATGGTTGACCATCGAGCCGCTGCGCGGCCGCCAGGCGCTGCCGGTGTGGTGCTCGAAAGCCTCGGCGGCGAGGTCGCGGAAGAGTTCCATGCTGCCGCGCCGTTCAATCAGGGTCTGCCCCTCTGCCGTGAGGCGTTCGAGTTCGACCGACTTCACCTCGCTGCCGTCCTGTTCCCGCTGCATCCGGCGCTGCGCCTGCTCGTTGTCGTCGAGGTCGCGCTCCACCCGGCTGGTGGCGCGGTGGAAGAGATTGACGGCCCCCCAGAGCAGTTCTTCGAGGTCGGGTTCGAGGCGGGTGTCACCGAGCGTCGAGACAAGGGCGTCGAAGATGTCGGTGACGGCGACAGCGACGGTATTGCCCTCGGGCAGCGGCCGGGGATCGGGTTCATCCTGGAAGGGACGCCAGCCGTAGAGCTGGAGCTCGGTGAGGGCGTGATCGGTCTGGGAGGAGGTGTGGACCGGCTCGTCGCCTGCGGAATAGGTTTCGTTCGTCATCGTGAGCGTCCTTCGTCTGGAGACCGCGCCCATCGCGGCCTTCGCAGGCGTCGAAGCGCACGGGCGGGACGGCCGGTCAGCCCTCGCCCGCTCCGCGAGGGTCTTGATGGCCGGGGGTGGACTATTTTGACTTTCGCGATGCAAAGGCGGGGCCAGAGACGGGGTCCCCACGCGACCTGTCGCGTGGGGTGGCTCCCCGCCGGCGGAAAATAGTTCACCCCCGGCCATTGGCCTGCCGTCCCGTTTGTGCGCCGATCGCCCTCTCCGAAGGCCGTGGGTGCGGGACTCTCCGACGATGGATGCACCTGCCGATGGCGAAAGACCGAAACCGGCAGGGGGCGAAGCTGGGCCGCGCCTCCGGGACCGATCACACCCTCACCTCTCCATGAAACGGCGGACGTCTTCGGGATGAAGCTGATCCGTCAAGGCCGCCCGAAGGGCATCGGCGCCGTGGCGTCGCAGATCATCGTTGAAATCGCCGTTGAGCGGCGTGAGCGAGATCGCTTCGATCCCGAGGCTCGTTGCTCTGGCGACGAGGCTGTCTCTGGCACCGTCCCCGGCCGGGTCGCGATCCCTGACGACATAGAGCCGGCGCAGGGACGGAGGGAACAGGATGGCAGCGAGGTGAGCGGCCGAAAGCGCCGCCAGCATCGGCATGCGGGGCAGAACCTGACGGGGCGACAGCACGGTCTCGATGCCCTCGCCGGCGGCGAGCACCTCAGCGGCGGTGCCGAAGCGGACCGCGTGGCCGAGAAGGTCACCCATCGCCCGCCGCGGTGTCTCGACAACCGCCTTGCCGGAACCGTCCGGGGCGAGCCAGGTGCGATGCGCGCCGGTCTGGTGGCCGGTGAGATCGGTGACGGCGGCAACGAGGGCTGGCCTGATCTCGGTGGGCGAATGCTCGTCAGGTCTATAGTAGCACCGGGGATGGTAACGCAGCGCGGCGGTGCCCGAGAGGGAGGTGATTGCCCGCCCGCTGAGGTAGATCGCCGCAAGGGTGCCGGGGATCGGCTCGGCCATGGCGAAGAGGCGGCGCGACGCTTCAGGCGAACCGGGCGCGCTGCCGGACGTGTTGCCGGTTGGCGCTCTGGTCTTTTCCGGCTCAGGATGCGGGAGAGCGAGGAAACGGCGCGCTTCCTCGGCCACGTCCCTGAAGTCGACAAGGCCGAGCGCCTCGCGGATGACGTCGAGCAGATCGCCATGCTCCCCGGTGGCCATATCGGTCCACTTCCCCGCCGCGCCCTTGCCGGATTCCGGCCCGGCAAGGCGGACGAACATCGAGCGGCCAGGCGTATTCTGGACATCGCCGACCAGCCAGTATCGCCCGGCACGCTGGCCGGACGACAGGTAGTGGCGGCACACCGCCTCGGCCTCCCGGCCGAGACGGATCGCCAGTTCGGAGGCGTCGTGCCGGGGCATCAGGCTGCCTCCCGCTCGCCGATGCGTTCGACTGACCAGCGGTCGAAGACCTTGGCCAACACGGAGGGTCCGCTGGCATCGACCGGCACGAACATGCGCAGCTTCCAGGAGATGATCTCGTGAAAGAGGCCATAGGCGGTGAGCCGCTGGCGCATGGTGTCGGTGAAGCCCGAGAGTTCGATGCGGTTCGCACCCATGACGCGGACCCGGCGAAGCTGGAGGCCCTCGGCAAGATCGAGGATCGTCCGGCCTTCCAGCAGCGCCGCGAAGGCATCCTCAGGCGTGACCTTCGCGATGCCGGTCGTGGTTGCATTGGCGGCCCAGGCCGGCGAGACCTTGCGGCCGATGATGCGTTCGCCGGCATCGGTCTGGAGACGATAGACGCGAGTGGACTCGTTCGGCAGCCGCTTCCAGATCGGCAGCAGCAGGCCGGTCACCATATGCAGGGTGCTGTCCGCGAACTCCGGCACCTCGGCAACCTCGACCTGCCAGGCCGATGCGAATACCTCGGGTTCGGCCTCGACCCAATGGGTCTCGCCCATCATCCTGACCGGGACGTTCTGCGCTTCCATCGGCCGGATCAGGCGGACGCGGCGCTCGATCTCGCCATCGTCCAGCATGACGCTGGTGGTCGGAATCTGCACCGCTGCGCGCCCCGAGCGCTCGTTGACCAACAGCTTGGCGCGTGGATCGTCGAGTTCCGCCAGGGCGGCGTCGAGCGTCACCGGCCGGTTGCGCCTGCGCTCGGTGATGGTCAGCAGGCTGGTCTCGGCCCCGGTGCGCGGATGGGTGTAGATCACCTGCCGGTCGGTGACAGTGAACGACTCCGCCCGCAGCGTCTCCAGCCCGGCATCATAGGTGCCCGAGGCGACGGCCCCCTCGATGCGGGCGGTCAGCAGCCCTTCAAAGGCGGAGAACAGCACACCTTGAAGCTCGATGGTCAGTGCCAGCAGCCGGTTCAAAAACGTCGTGATGGCAGGCAGATCATCTTTGATGCCGTTCGAGTCCATCAGCTTCAGGCCGGTGGCAGATTCGAACCGCTCCAGCGAGCAGCCCTCGACCTTGCCGCGCACCAGCAGGAGATAGAGCTGGCGCAGCGCGTCGCGTGCATAATGCGATTCCAGATTGTCTTCGGGCCGGAACAGGCCCTGGCCGCCGGTCTGGCGCTGGCCGCGCGTGATCGCACCCAAGGTGTCGAGGCGGCGGGCGATGGTGGAGAGGAAGCGCTTCTCTGCTTTCACATTGGTCGATATCGGCCGGAACAGCGGCGGCTGCGCCTGATTGGTACGGTGCGTCCGGCCGAGACCCTGGATGGCGGCGTCCGCCTTCCATCCGGCTTCGAGCAGGTAATGGACACGCAGCCGGGTGTTCTTCACCGACAGCTCGGCGTGATAACTGCGGCCGGTGCCGCCGGCGTCAGAAAAGACCAGCACGCGCTTGGCATCGTCCATGAAGGCATGCGTCTCGGCCAGATTGGCCGAACCGGCACGGTTCTCCACGACAAGCTGGTCGATGGTGACGCCGCGCTTGCGGACGATACGGCGCGAACGCCCCGTCACCT
Organism: Sphingobium sp.; assembly: GCA_035911355.1. Taxonomy (GTDB): domain Bacteria; phylum Pseudomonadota; class Alphaproteobacteria; order Sphingomonadales; family Sphingomonadaceae; genus Sphingobium. The sequence continues at coordinate 20,342 of JAMHVU010000062.1, read as the reverse complement.
CGGCCACCGTGTCGGTGCCGAAATGCTGGATGATCTGATCCAGCGCGCCGGGGACCGGCGGCAGCGATGCCAGACTGGCGATCATCTCGTCGCGCCGGGCCACGGCCTCGCGGCTCTCGACCGGCTGGCCGTCGCGATAGACCGGACGCGAAGACAGGTTGCCCTCCGAATCCGTGAACGGCTCGTAGAGCTGCACCGGGAAGGAATGGGCGAGGTAATCCAGGACGTATTCACGAGGTGAGAGGTCCATTTTCAGATCGCCCCATTCCTCGGTGGGGATCTCCGCCAGCCGCCTTTCCATCAGCGCTTCGCCGGTCGAAACGATCTGGATGACGGAGGAATGGCCCGCGTCCAGATCGCTGGTGATCGACCGGATCAGCGTCGGGGTTTTCATGGACGTGAGCAAATGCCCGAAGAACCGCTGCTTGGCAGACTCGAAGGCCGAGCGGGCGGCGGATTTGGCCTGCCGGTTCAGCGTGCCGGAACCGCCGTCGCCGCCGGTGATGTTGGCGGCCTGCATCGCCGCATCGAGATTGTTATGGATGACGCTGAAGGCATCGGCATAGCTGTCGTAGATGCGGACCTGTTCCGGCGTCAGCTCATGGTCGAGCAACTCGTATTCGACGCCTTTGAACGACAAGGACCGGGCGGTGTAGAGGCCGAGGGCACGCAAGTCGCGCGCCAGCACCTCCATCGCCGCGACGCCGCCGGCCTCGATCGCCTCGACAAACTCGGCTCGGGTCGAGAACGGGAAATCCTCGCCGCCCCAGAGGCCCAACCTTTGCGCATAGGCGAGATTGTGGACGGTGGTGGCGCCGGTGGCCGAGACATAGACCACGCGGGCCTGCGGCAGGGCATGCTGCAAGCGCAGCCCGGCGCGGCCCTGCTGGCTGGCGGCGACATCGCCGCGTTCTCCCTTGTCTCCGGCGGCATTGGCCATGGCATGCGCCTCGTCGAAGATGATGACCCCATCGAAGTCAGAACCCAACCATTCGACGATCTGCCTGACCCTGGAAACCCGTTCGCCACGGTCGTCGGAGCGCAGCGTGGCGTAGGTTAAAAATAGGATGCCTTCGTTCAACGTGATCGGCTTGCCTTGCGGGACTCGCGACAGCGGCGTGACCAGCAGCCGCTCCATGCCGAGCGCCGACCAGTCACGTTGCGCGTCCTCCAACAGCTTGTCGGATTTCGAGATCCAGATCGCCTTACGCCGCCCCTGCATCCAGTTGTCGAGGATGATGGCGGCGGATTCCCGACCCTTGCCGACGCCGGTGCCGTCGCCGATCATGAAGCCCTGACGGAAACGGATTGCTCCCTCGGCATCCTCCGGCGCGGCGGCGAGATTGTCGAGCGTGTCATCGACCGTCCAGCCCCCGGCGAGGAAGCCCCCATGGGCCTCGCCCGCATAAATCACGGTCTCCAGCTGCGCCTCGGACAGCTTGCCGAGAATGTCGTTGGGAAGCGTCGGCCGATAGCTGGGCTTCGGCGGCGCGATGCTCGCCATCGAGGCCGATTGCACGAGTTGGGTCGGATGCGCCTGCGCCCCGGCGATGCGGATGGTCTGAAGACCGTATTCCTCGTAGATCGCATCGGAGAGGCGACCGCCCTCGGCCGGTTCCCAATCCACGGTCTCGTAGGCGACCGGCACGGCCTCCGGTTCCGCAAGGGGCGCGGCGGGCGCGGATCGCGCGGCGCGGTTGACGTAGCCGCGCACCGTGCGGGGCGCGGTGGGTCGTGCGACCGGCACGGCAACGTCAGAATCGACAGGCCGCCGGGCCGGAAGCTGATCCGCCAGCCAGCCGATCAGCGTGGCCACGTCCGGGGCGACACCGGGCGCGGCCGGAAACACCGCCGGGTCTTCGGCGGGCAGCTTGTCGATGACGGTCAGCCGCGTGTCGATAGTGGTGCCATGCTTGGCATAGACCGAACCATCGACGGCAGCGGAGAAGACCACGCGGCCGCGTTCCTGCAGCCGGGTCCAGGAGGCGGTCCAGGCCGGATTGTCGGAGGCGAAGCTCGCGCCCGTGATGGTCACGAGCCGCCCGCCGGGCGCGAGCCGCGCCAGCGCCGAGGCGACATGGCGGAAGGCAGCCTCAGACCTGCGGCCCTCGACATTGGCCATGACCGAGAAGGGCGGGTTCATCAGCACCACGGTCGGGATCAGGCCGGGATCGAGATGATCGTCGATCTGAGCGGCATCGAAGCGAGTGACGGACAGGGCCGGAAAGAGGGAGGAGAGCAGGCCGGCGCGGGCGTCGGCGAGTTCGTTGAGCAGCAAGGAGCCGCCGGCGATCTCGGCCAGGATGGCGAGGAGCCCGGTTCCGGCCGAGGGTTCCAGCACCCGGTCGGCGAGCGTGATCGCCGCCGCCGTGACTGCCGCGAAGCCGAGCGGGACCGGGGTGCTGAACTGCTGGAAGGTCTGGGCTTCCTCCGACCGGCGCGTATGCGTCGGCAGAAGCCCGGCGATCTTGCCGAGCTGCGGCAGGATCGCCGTCGGAGATCCGGCCTTGCGGAAAAGCGCAGTGCCGTATTTGCGCAGGAACAGGACCGTCGCCGCCTCGCAGGCGTCATAGGCCACCTTCCAGGTCCATGCGCCGGTGGCATCGGAAGCGCCGAAACCCGCTTCCATCGCGCCGCGCAGGGTTGCGGCATCGACACGCTGACCGCGCTCCAGATGCGGCAGCAACAGACCGGCAGCGGTGAAGACGCAGGCTGCGGTCTCAGCGTCATGGTCGAGCGGAAGCGGCGCGGTGGCGGATGCCGCCGCGGATGCGGAAATCATGTTCATCGGGGATTCCTCGGGAGAGCGGGACAGGATCGAGCCTAAGCGGCGCTCTCTCTCGACCGCACCGGCTCAAATCCCTTCCGGCCCCACTCTGACTCTCCCGAACCCGCAGGACCGGGGGTTGATTTTGTTCCTGTTATGTTCTAAATTCGGACCATGATCAGCACGGAGGACCCATCATGGAATCCACCAGCTTCGCCCTGCCTGCCACGCCGCGTCAGATCGCCTATGCCCGGTCCCTCGCTGTCAGGAACCACACGCTATTGCCTTGGGATGCGCTGCAGGACCGGCGGGCGCTCAGCGCCTGGATCGATGCCCAGGCAAGGATGACACCATCGATCCCGGACAGCCTGCCGAGCTCGAAACAGGTCGCCTTCGCGGAACGGCTCGCACGCATCAAGCGGCGCGCGGTCCCGGACGAGTGTTTCCGCGACCGGCAGTTGCTGTCGCGCTGGATCGACTGCAACAGGTGAGGCTCCGCCGGATGCGATATCCTGCGATCAGAATGTCGCTTCCCAGTTCCTGCCGGCGGCGAAGACACGCAGGATGGTGACGGTCTCGGCGCCGACCACGAAAGCGATGGTCAGGCGCCGCTCGAAGCCGACGATGCGCAGGTCCGGCCGGATGTCCGAGCGCAGATGCCCACGCTCGGAGCCGATGCCGAGGCGGCGGCAGAAGGCTTCCACCCTGTCGATATAGCGGATGGCGACCGTAGGAGAGGCGGCCTCGGCGATCCAGTCGTAAAGGCCGATGAGATCCTCCGCGGCCTCGGGCGCGAAGGTGACGCGGCGTTCCTTCATGAACGCCCCGAGAGCGTCCTCGCATGCCGATCGCGAATGGCGCCGAACACCTCATCGGCCGAGCGGGCGCGGTCGGGGTTGGCTTCCATTGCGTCATAGACCGGGGCGACCTCTTCGCGCAGCCAGCGCTCGACGGCGGCATTGCGTTCCTGCAACGCGCGCAGGCCGGCCCGGACCACCTCGCTCGCTGAGGCATAGCTGCCCGAGGCGACCAGGTCGTCGATGAAGGCCGTGTGCTCGACCGGCAGGCTGACGGTACGCTTCTCGGTGCTGGCCATGATGGGTCTCCATGCCGGTATGGGAAATTCATACCATGCTCTGCTGTCCTTGTCATCCCGCCGGTGAATCAAGGAACAAGCGCCCGACCATCGGGCCGGGCGCTTGCTGGTTCAGTCGATGGCCCGGAGGATCTCGCGGGCCTCGGGGTGATCGGTCGCATAAGCGTAAAGTCGGGCAAAACCGTCCGCCAGTTCGTCGGAATCGAAGCTGAACGACAGGTGCGAGAAGGCGAAGAGCGTGGCGATGATCCCGGCGGCGCCGGCCGAGACCTCGCCCTCGTAGCCGTTGCCTTCGCAAAAGAGGCGATAGCGGGGTCTCGAGGTCGGCGCCATGTAGAGCGGCGCGCCGGCCAGTTCGTAGAAATCCCAGATGCCGCCGCCGTAGTCAGTTGGGCTTAGCCGCTCTATGAAGCTGAACACCGCATGTTCGCCTATAATCAGCAGGCGGTGGCCGAAAAGACGGGGAAGAAACTCCGTGCGGCGGTTATCTGGGACCAGCGTCGCATCGTTGGGTGCAGGGGGTGGGAGGGTCATGACATGGTTCTCCGGGAAGAGGAAAAGGGATGCGCTGCCGGAAGGCGCTCTCGTCCCTCCACAGCCGCAGCCTCTTCCGGCCCGCCTTTGCCTCTTGAACCGTGCCGCGCCGCCACCTATCTTACTTCTGTCTTACCTGTGGAGTTCGACCCATGGCGCAGCCCGATCCCCTGATCACCACCGTCTCGACCAAGGGGCAGGTCATCCTGCCCAAGGCGATCCGCCAGCGCCGGGACTGGGATGCCGGCACCCGGCTGGTCGTCGAGGAAACGCCCGAGGGCGTGCTGCTGAAGCGCGCACCCGCCTTTGCGCCCACGCGGCCGGAGGCTGTCTTCGGGATGCTGCCCTTCGCCGGCGAGCCGAAATCGCTTGAGGACATGGAGGCCGGTGTGCTGGCCGAGGCCCGCCGGCGCCATGATCGCGATTGATACCAATATCGTCGTCCGCTACCTGACCGGCGATCATCCCGAGCAGTCGGGGCGGGCGCGCCAGATCGTGGACGGCCAGCCGGTCTTCGTGCCGGTGACGGTGGTGCTGGAGACGGAATGGGTGCTGCGCAGCGCCTATGGCTACAAGCCGGGTGATGTCGCGCGGGCCTTGCGGGCCTTCGGCGGTCTGCCGCAGGTCACCATCGAGGACGCAGCGACGGTGGCCACCGCTTTCGATCTTGCGGAGCAGGGGATGGATTTTGCCGATGCGCTGCATCTGGGCCGGGCGGCGGGACAGGAGGCTTTCCTGACCTTCGACCGCAGGTTCGTCAGGGCGGCGCAAGCCGTCGGAATCGATCTCGTCCAGGAAGCCTGATGGTTCAGCCGAACCGCTTGCCATCCGCGGTGAAGGTGTAACCGTTGGCGGCAATGGCCTCGTCAACCGCCTCGTCCGAGGCCAAGTATTCGTATTCTCGTTCAAGCTGGCGATAAAGCCAGCGGGCGAGATCGCGCAGCGCTTCGGTGACGACGTCCTCGGCATCGGCGGTCATGGCCTGCCAGGTCGGACTGTCGCGGATGACGGAAATCGCCATGCAATATTCGTGATAGTAGTGACCGCGATGGCTGGCTTCGGCGCGAAGCTGGTAGAAATTGCGCCGCTGGACGGCCTGCAGGGCATCGGCGATGCCGTGCAGGGTCGTGTCCTGGGGCGCATAGCACCCGATTTCGGCCGTGGCGTTCTTCCGATAGGCATAGTGGCATTCGAAGCAGGCACCATCGCCCTGCGACCAGAAGCCCGTGAAGAAGATGCGGGGCTCCTGGCGCGACCCGCCGCCCATCAGGCGGACGGTGCGGGTCTTGAAGCGGATGCCAAGGATTTCCGCGATGCGCTGGAAATCCTCGTAGACCGCATCAAACCAGTCATAGTCGAAGCCGCCGTCGCGATACCAGGCACGGGCCTTGTCCTTCGCCGCGTTAGAAAGCTCGTCGAGCCGATAGACCGTTGTTTCGATGACCTCAGGCATAGGGATCGCCTCCGTCCAGGACGATCTCCAGCCAGTTGCCGCTGTCGATCCGGTCCACGGTCTCGCCGGTGGCGAGGTCGAGAACATGCGCGCCGCCGCCGAAGGCGTTGACGCGTGGCCTCGAACAGCTGTTGGCCCACTGGAATCCCCATAATCCGGTCAGGCCGAACGCGGCGGCGCAGCGCTTGACGAACCGGATGACCTGCTCGGGATCGCCGCTGACGTCATCGCGAATCCAGAGTTGGCCGCTGTCGTGATCGGGCTGGATAGACAGCAGGAAACCGTCGGAGGGCAGGTCTGCCATCTCATCCTCGCTCGCAAGAACATTATAGAGTTCCAGCGCGCGGGCGGCGTTTTCCGAGGTGCCTACATCGAGGATGCAGGAGAAATGGGTGAAATAGTCGGCCATGTCAGGCTCCTTCCTGAAACGGGAAAGCCCGGCGCGAGGCCGGGCGAGGATGAAGGGTGATGACGCGGAAGGCGTCAGAGGCGAAACTGCGCCATGAGCCGTTGGGCATCGGCGTGGTGGCGCAGCATCTCGCGATAGAAGCGCTTGCGCGCATCCCGCTTCGCCGGATCGCGGAGGGCGGATCGAGCCAGCTTCCGGCGCGTGGCGCGGATGACGGTGCGGTTGCTGTCCCAGACCAGGATGTCGAGGCGCAGATAGGTCGCATGCATCGTGGCCTCCTAAATGTTGATGCGTTCGCACAGGGCGTCGATCCGGGTCAGATCAGCACCGGCATGCGCACCGTCCCTGGTGAGGATGCTCCTGAGCGGCGGGTCGCCGTCGCGGCGTGCAAGGGCGACTTGCAGGAGTCGCAGGCCCGCGAGCATGGCGTCGCGCTCCTTGCCAGTAACGCTGATGTTCACGAACCCCTCGATGATCTCGCCGTCTTCGAGCCGACGGACACCGTCATATTCGTCGATGTCGTAATCGTCGAACTCCGATATCTCGCCGGTGGCGACCCACTCGCCATCGTAGTTGGTGCTTTCGGCAAGCGCTTGAGCCTCTTCCGGCGTGGCGGCCTCGACCACGGTTTCGTAGTAGACGAAGGCGTCGCGACCTTTGCGGACGACATATTTCGGCATGGGGAACTCCATACGGATTGGGCCCGGCGAGCCGCCGGGTCGAATGGGCGAAAATCGAGAACGAGATCAGGCGGCCCGCGGCAACTGCAGCAGGTCAGAAACCGTTGCGCGCCAATAGGGATCGACCAGCCGGGCTTCGAGCAGGCTGGCGCGAGCGCGGTGATCGCGGGCGGAGGCCGCATCGCCGCGTCCGGATGCCGAGAAGGCTATGCCGCGCAGACGGCTGGCCTCGGTGACGACGCGGCGGGCCTCGGCGTCGGAAGCGACGGGTTGCTGCCAGATGACGATGCCGGCCCGGACCTCTCCGGCGAGGACAAGGCCTAGGTCGCGGTCCTGAATGACCATGACGCGCGGACGGAAGCGCAACGTGTCGTCGGGGCTGATGCGGAAATCGCCGCGTGCGACGCGCTGGCTGGCGACCGTCATCGCCTCTTCGGGGGACGGGCATTGGCCGATGACGAGCGTGCGGTCGACGCTGCCGACGTCACCGCTTTCATCGTAGCTGACGATACCGATGCAGGAGATGCGCAGCGGCAGCTTCTGGGCGTGACGCAGCCGCGGCAATACCTGCTGCGCGACGATCGCGCCGATCGGGGTGAAGGTGGCATGGCGGGGAAGGCTCATGGGACGAACTCCGCGACAGGCGGCGGAAGCCTCTCTCCCGCCTGCAACCCGTCACGGCTAGCCGGCCCGCACTCTCACTCTCCCATCGCCATCAAGGGTCGTTCCTGCCTGCGCCAGGATGTTTCGAAGGTCAGCACCAAGGTTCACGCCGTCCGGCCCAGGTTCTCGCCAGCCCTTCGCCGACGAGAATATCGCCGACGTCATGGCCTTCGACGCGGATCGCAGCCAGGGTCCGGCCGTAGCGGTCCGTGCCCTGACGCAGGATTTCAACGCGCCGCCCATGCAGGAGATCGGCGAGCCTGGTCTTCGCTTGCAGCGCGAGATCGGATTCATAGGCGCAACGGCCCTCGATCTCGGGGGCGTCGATGTTGAAGATTCGGACGGCTTCGGATTGGTTTCCCGCACCCAGCCGGATCGAGTCGCCGTCCCAGACCCGGATTTCCGCCGGTTCGCAAGATGTCGTGCAGAGCATGACGGAAACGACGATGTGGCTGAACATGGCGAGGGACTTTCGTGGAGACAGGGCAAAGCTGGCGGGATCACCAACGGTTTTTCCCGAAGAAGGTCGAGATCGCAATGCGGATCGACCCGGCTTCGGTGATCGGAGGTATGGTCGGGTAGAAGGCCCGGCTGCGCCTGATGCGGGCCGGGCCGTCGGGATGAGGCGCTAGCGCGCCTCAGTTCCATGGATCGAGTTCCAGCTTCACCATCTCCTCGTCGCCGTCGAACTCGTCGGCGGGGCAAGCGCCGTGGGTTCCGTCCCCGGCCTGAAACACGACGATCTCGACCATCAGCGTGGAAGCGAGGCTGGCGGCGAAGGCGGTGGCATCTGCATAGGACATGGGTTCCGGCTCCTGTCTTGGGAGGCGGGGGACCATCCCCCGCGCGACAGGCGCCCGAAGTGTCCGGCCGGATCTGCAATCACCCTCGGGCGTTCGGACTCTTTTCCGAATCCCCGAGGGCGGTACGCTCGCGTAAGCCGACCCCTTGCGGGTTGATTGACCAAGAGACGGTCGGACCAAGGTTCGCGAATGGAAGCGGGGGTGGTGTCTTGCCTCCGACAGGGGCCGGAATCCCGTCGCAGATGCCCCGCCGCGCCAGCCTTGTTGCCGGGCCGATTTTCAGGACGTGTTTCAGGCCGGGGACGGAACCCGCTGCATCGTGACGACGAAAGGGTGTTGCAATGGTGAAGCTGGAACTCGATCCATCGCTGCCTGAGCAGCGATACCCGGCGGCCCCGGTGCCCAGGCGCAGCTTTCAGGGCCGGTCAGTCCCAGAGCCCATCGGCGACTTCGCGGGCGATCATGGCGCGGGCCTTCATCATCACGTCGTCGCCGGACGTGTCGATATGCCCGTAAAAGCGCGACCGGGCGCCATATGCCGTCCAATCGGCATAGCGGCAGTATTCGCGGGAACCGAGCCGGAAGGCGCGCATGTCCTCGGCCCAATGCGGCTTCGGCTCCACGACGACGGTGACGCTACCGCAGGTTTCCTCCCAGGGAAGCGACCGTTCCGCGGGAGGATTGCAGCGGTCGTCGGCAAAGATGTCATCGACGGTCATCATGCTGCGCCTCCGTCCTCGACGTCTGGAACGGGGCTTGCCCACTCACGATCATCGCACTCGATGCGGCATGTCATCGTCGAAAAATACTCGCCGTGATCGGCCATTCGGTCGAAGTATTCCGCTCCGATCCTGTCGACGGTCGGGGGATCTTCGTCGAAAGCATCGCTCCACCACTCCTGGGCGATACGAGTGCGCCAGCTGGCAGCCCGCTCCGGGTCGGTGAAGACACGAACATCCATGCCATGCGCATGCTCGTAGATGGCGACATGAACGGGTCGCCGGGCGATGTAGCCCGAGGGCAGGTTGGTAGAGGTTGGCATGGTCGTCTTTTCTCCTGAAACGAAAACGGCCCGGCATGTTGCCGGGCCTTGGGTTGAACCGAGGGAAAGCGGGGCGACCGCAGTCGCCCCGCGCGATCATTCCGCCGCGACGGGCTCTGTGCCCTCGTCGTCCGAGCCGGTTTCGTCCCCGTCACCGGCAAGGAAGGCCGGCAGGTCGGGGCCGTCCTCCTCATCGGCGGTTTCGGCCGCTACGACCGGCTCGGGCTTGCGCAGCGGTTCCGGCAGCCAGCCGGTATCGGCCAGCAGGCGCTCGGCCTCCTTGGCCATGTCGCCCTTCTTCAGATGCCCGATCAGGTCGGCGGCATGATCGCCGGCACCTTCGCGCACCGCCTCGATGATCCGCGCCTTGGTGACACGGCCGAGATAATTGCCGACGGTCGGCTTCCAGCCCGCCTCGACCAGATCGAGACCGGTGGCCTGGGCCAGCCGGTCGGCTTCGCGCAGGCGGCGCTCAAGCCCCTGCTGGCTCACGCCCGTGCCGCTATAGGGGTTGGGGCGATCGTAGAGCGCATTGACCCCGAAGCTGACGCAATGGGCGAGCAAGGCATGGCGGCTGGCCTGGTCGAGCTGGTCCAGCCAGTCCCAGAGCCGGTCGTCGTCCTGCCCGAGCGGGATGTCGCGCTTCCAGGCCTCGTGGCGCTCGTCGATCCGCGTCGCCGAGTCGCTGTCGCCAAGTTCCGGCGATTGGACCGGCAGATGCACGTCGCGCACCCGGGCCTCCAGCGCGCAGCCGGAGACATGCGTGCCGAAGCAGTCGAGGACCAGCTTGTGCAGCAGCGCGGTCATGGCGATGCGGGGATTGGAGGCGACGGCATCGCGCAGGGCCAGGGTCCGATGCGCGGTCAGTTCGATGACCAGCCGCTCGGGCAGCGGCTTGATCGCATCGCCCTCGTCGTCTTCCTCTTCGGGCTCGGACGGTTCGCCGCCGATGGTGATGACGGCCCGCTGCTGGCTGCCGGGTTCCGCGCCATCGGGCACCGCGACGGCGGTGCCGTCACCGCCTTCACCGTCTGGATCGGCGGATGCTTCGTCTTCGGGCCGGACGAAACCGCGTTCGATCAGCGGCGAGCCGTCGCCGTCGATGCAGATGAAGACCCCGGCGCGGGCGATCTCGGCCGGGTCGTAGACCATCGGCCGGAACTCAAAAGCCCGCAGCGCCTGTTCGATCTCGCCGAGCCGGTGATCGATCTCATCGGGCAGTTCGTCGGCCTCGGCATATTCCGCTTCCAGCCGGTCATACTCATCGCGCAGCGCCTCGCGGGCAGCGCGCTCTTCCTCGTTCAGATCGACCGGCGTGCCGACAAGCTCCCGCAGCCCGTGGTCATGGCCGTAGGGAAAGCTGACCGCGACCTCGATCCATTTCCAGCCCTCGGCGGCGATGGCCTCGGCCTCCGCCTTCAGCTTTTCGCCGACCAGCCGGTCGAGCAGGATCGGATCCTGCAGCCAGCCGCCCTCGTCCTGCTGGAAGAGATCGCGCAGGACATAGCCGCCGGCGGCCTCATAAGCCTCGATGCCGACGAAAGCGGCGCGCTTGTCCGAGGCCGGCACCGTGGTCTCGGTCAGCATGCGGCGGATCTGCCAGGGCTCCTTGGCCCAATTGTCGTTGATCGCCTCCCAGACTTGTTCCTGCCGCGCGTGATCCTCTGCCACGGTGAAGGCCATGAGCTGTTCCAGCGTCATGCCGTCCTCGGCATAGGTCTCAAGCAGCGCGGGCGAGACCGAAGCCAGGCGCAGGCGCTGTTTCACCACCTTGACGCCGACGAAGAAGGCGGCGGCGATGGCCTCCTCGGTCATGCCCTTTTCACGCAGGGCGAGGAAGGCGCGGAACTGGTCGAGCGGATGCAGGGGCGCGCGCTCGATATTCTCGGCCAGCGACACCTCGTCGATCAGGATATCGGCGCCGGCATCCGAGACGACGCAAGGCACCGGCGCGGTCTTCGCCAGCCGCTTCTGCTTCACCAGCAGTTCCAGTGCCCGGAAGCGGCGGCCGCCGGCGGGCACCTCGTACATGCCGGTCTCCTTGCCGCCGTCATCGACGACGGGCCGGACATGCAGGGACTGGATCAGCCCGCGGCGGGCGATGGACTCGGCCAGTTCCTCGACCGAGACGCCCGCCTTCACGCGGCGGACGTTGGACTGCGAGAGGGCGAGCTTGTTAAAGGGGATGTCGCGCGAGGTTGCGAGGGTGATTTTCTGAACGGCATTGGCCATGTTCATTTCTCCGCGACGGACGCCGAGAGCCTCTCTCTCGAACCCAAATCCGTCACGAAGCGAAGCGCCGCCCTCTGACTCTCAGAAGGCAGCGCCATCGCAGCGGCATGGGGGACAGCGCCGGAAGCGCATCACCTGCCCAGCCATTGCCATTGTTCGACCCTGTGGATGACCCGCTCGGCGGCCCGGATGCTTCCGGTCTCCCGCACTGTCTCAGCCCAGAGCGAGATCGGGATCTCACTGGAGAAATGGATGTCGCGCTCGATTCCCAACCCGAAGGGCAGCCGCAGCGAGGACAGTTCCTCCAGCGAGAAGCTGCCAAGTTCGGGATAGCCGAGATCGGCCAGGCCGAAGAGAATGTCGCCATCCTCGTCCAGTTCGGTCGCCAGCCATGTGCCGATGCCGAAGGGGTTGAAGAACTTCACCACCGGCGCATGGTCGACATCGCGCCGCCGGCCATTGGCCAGCAGCTTTTCGCGTAGCTCAGATGTCAGGAGGATCATGCCGCCCTCCTGTTCGTGGCGACCGCGTCGCTGCCCGGAGGCTCGTCCTCCGGCAGGAAGGACAGGATCCAGTCGGCGGCCTTGCTGGCCTGCGAGGCGGCACGGACGATGGCGCGGTTATCCTCGCGCAGCACCTCGAGCCAGGAGCCGATATAGTCGGCATGCCGCACGGTCGGTACGATCCCGAGCGAGGCGCAGCAGAAGGCGGCGCTCATCTCGGCGATCAGCTCCTCGAAGGCGTATTTCCTGGTGCCGAAGCTGCCGGAGAAATCGCGGGCCAGACGGGAGGCATGGCCCGTGGCGTGACCCAACTCATGCAGGGCCGTTCGGTGCCAGTTCACCGGCTCCGGATAGGCCTGCGGCGGCGGCACGACGACATGGTCGAGGGCCGGGGCGTAATAGGCGCGATCCCCGCCGATGCGGAAGTCGATGCCGGTCGCCTTGATCAGCGCCTCGACCCTCGGCTCGATCAACCCGGGCGGCGGGGGTGGTGCTGCAACCGCAATATCCTCGGGCAGGCCATCGCATTGGGCGGTGTTGAACACGGTGAAGCGCTTCAGAAAGGCGATCTTCCCCGGCTCTTCCCCGGTCTCGCGCGCCCGCCGCTTCTCGTCCTCGGGCGTGAAGCGGTCGGCGTAGACGACGGTGGTGCCGCGCTCACCCTTGCGGACATTGCCGCCGAGCGACTGTGCCTGGCGGTAGGTCAGCCAGCCCTGACCGGGGAAGCCGTGTTGGACGACAGCGCCCCAGAGGATCAGGATGTTGATGCCGCTGTAGCTGCGGCCGGTGCTGGCGTTTTGCGGCAGGCCGAGGGGCGTCACTGCCGTCGCCTTGCCCCAAGGCTGGACCCAGGGGAAACGCCCCGCCTCAAGCTCGGCGATGATCTTGCCGGTGATGTCGTCATAGAGGTTGGTCCGGTCCGAGCCGGAACGTGTGGTACGGTCATGTCTGGACATCGCGGTTCTCCGCGACGGGCGCCGGAGACCTGCTCTCCGGCCCTCAACCCGTCACGGCAAACCCGGCCCGCACTCTCACTCTAAAAGGTCGGTTCTGAACAACTCCTCAGGCGGCCACTGCATGGCGGTGAAGGGTCCTTTCGCCCCGGATGATCGCCGTGATCAGGTGAAGCAATAGAGTCCAAAGAGCCCTGAGATGGGCGAGGATCTTGCGGATATTGTGCCCGCAGGCGCAGAGGACGGCGAAGACCGCGTCGCCGATGCGGCCTTTCAGCGGGCATCTGGCCAGGCGACCATCGCTCTTCATGTGCCCGATCTCAGGTTCGATGGCGCTTCGCCGCCTGAGGAGCCGCGCCAGGAGCGGGGTGATGCCGCGTCTTGTGCCGCTGATCAGGACCTTGGTGGTCTCCACGCCATGGCCGCGATAGCCGCGATCGACGACGGCGAGATCCGGCACCTGCTCGGTCAGGATGGCAACCTGCTCCAGTGCAGGCGCCAATGTATGGCCGTCGTATGGATTGCCGGGAAAGCTGCGGGCGCCGACGACGAAGCCTCCGTCGAGGGTAGTAGCAAGGCTGACCTTGGTGCCGAACTCATAGCGGATGCGCGCCTTGCCCTTGGAGATGCAGTCGACCTCGGGCTCGTGCAGGGCGTAGATCTTGTTCTTGCTCTTCGGTGTCTGTTCGAGCAGGCGACCGACCAGCCAGAGCGCCTCCAGCACCCGTCCGCGCAGCGCACCTTCGGGAATGTCCTGGAGGTGGCGGCGCAGGTCCCGGCGCACGCGGCCAACATAGCCCTTGAGTTGGCGCAGGGCCTTGCGCATGCGCTTGAACTGCCGGGCATGGGCATACCGCCCCACCTGGGCGGCCAGCCGCGGGGCAAGGCGCGCGTAGTTCTGGCGCAGATCGACCCCCGCTTCCTTCGCCAAGCCGACCAACAGCGCGCGGGCGCGCTCGTAAAGCCGCGCATCCGTGGGATGGGCGATGGTCTTTTCCATCACGGTCGTATCCACAGCCACCCGCTTCAGGCTCTTGTCGGTGACCGCGCCAGAAGCTCGGCCTGCCTCGATCGTCTTGGTCAGCAGCCACTCCACTCCTTCCTCCCCGATCCGCTTGCGCCAGCGCACCAGCGACGAGGGATCGATCGGGGGACGGTGCTGGAAGAACGTCTCGCCGGTGAAGTGCTGGTAATACGGGTTCTCGACCCACCGGGCGACGACTGCCTCGTCAGAGAGCTTGAAGGCGTGCTGGAGATACATGAGCCCCGCCACCAGGCGTGGAGATGTCGCTGGCCGCCCCTGGCGAGACGGAAAGAAGCTCGCCCACTCCCGTTCAAAGAAATCCCAGTCGATCAGTGCCGCAAGCTTCACCAACTCATGGCGGGCGTCGATCATGTCGACCAGTCTCGGGCGGAGCAGGTCATCCTGTTCAGGGGCGCGGGAATGGGGCTTCATCGGCGACCGGAAATTGCAGGGTTTCTGGCCAAAGCATACGAAACCCTGCAATTCAAAGCCAACAAAACCGCAGCCTCAGCACACAAAATCAACGCGCTAAGGGTTGTTCAGGCCGGACTAAAAGGGGGGAGGTGTGGGGGTCTCCCCCGCAGATGGGGGTGCGCCGGCAACGCAGTGCCGGCCAGGGGGAAGGCCTTCTCCCAAAAGCTGAACACTCATCGCTCGGTGATAGCATTCAGATCGATTTCCAATAAGGTATTGGTATAATTGAATTTCTACGAGGCTATCGATATCCTCCGTCCAAAGATGGGATTGGGCGAATAGGATAGCAGTGCTATGTCATAGAGCGCGCGAGGGCTGGTCAAGGGGACCGGGCAGCACACTGTCGCTTATGGCTGGCCTAAGTTCCTTCTCTGCCTTGCTCAGAGAGCATGACGCTGTAGAACGGTAGACGCAGACTCTGGAGACAGGCCTTGACTGACGACGAAACCACCCCTCCCTTGACGTTTTCCTACAAAAACTGGCGAGGAGAAAGCGCTACGCGTCGCGTTCGCCCGCTTCGTATGTGGTTTGGATCAACAGAGTGGCACTCCGAACCCCAGTGGTTCTTAGAGGCTCTGGACATCGACAAAAACCAAGTACGTGACTTCGCCCTTGTCGACATTAGCTTCAGTTGATGGCAGGATTTCAGCTTAGGTTTTGAAGTAGGGCGATAGCGTAATTGCCCAATGATTTGGCCTTCTCAGCCATTCCAGCCATGGCGGAAATCCCTTTTTCACAGGTTTCGAGTAGTTTTGCGGCTTTCTCTAGCCTTGACGGGCTTGCATCTTCTTGCGCGGCTTTCAGCGCTCTAATGGTCTTGGCCTTTAGCGCCTGCTCAATTGGGAGTTTGGCAATATCCTCCTCGGCAGCCGATAACGTGGCGGTAATAATAGCGCGATTGTCCTGATTTAAATTATTAATCTGATCGCCGCTATTATTGTTGTCGCCACCTCCGATTGCAGTTTGTCCTTGGAAGCTCGGATTGTTGAATGTGAAGTTGTTGTTCGACACGTTGATTGCCTCAATCGGGAAGAGAGACCCACTCTCTCTTTTGATGTCAATTTTTCGGAACTCAGTTGATATGGGTAGGCGCGCGGCTTGTGCAAGCATTCTACTCGTTTTTACGTTATCGTTCTCGAATCCCTCGTACAGTTCTAATGCAAGACGAAAATAAGCCTCGGACCTTAGAGATTGCTTAACGAAGTGGTCAAGGAGGCAGAGTCGATGCTCTTCTTCCATCTCGCGAAAATACCAGTCGTGCGTGATTTCCTCTACGCCATCAAACCATGTATCCATTATTCCGATCGCGCACCCTAGCCTTGCCTCGTCATCTTGATCTTCGGAGCCGAGAAGAATGACTTCGCGCTGTTCGTCACTGTAGTGAGGATCGGAAGTATAAAGTCGATAAATGTAGGACCTTTGATTCGGGCTCCTTCCCTCGATATCATAAATATCTAGCGACAAATCGGATGAGCTTAAGTGTATATTTTCTGCAGCGGCCCAAATGGAGTATTGGGCCACAATATCGTCGTCACTCTTAGACAGGACTCCGATGATTTGCTTGTTACTAAATCTAGGATGAAATAGATTTGGCGGGCATTTATTCATCCCGGTAAGAAGGAGCGCCAACTTCAAAACTAGAGGACTGCACTTCTCAAAGTCCAGGCAAACTCCACTCGTGCTCAGTTTGTCCGGCGGAATAATTTGAAGTGCGGAAAGATACGAAAGACGCGGGTCAATATTATCCAGTTTAGACAGATACTTCTCGCCATCCCTTGGTGCAAGCTTGAACAATGCGGCTATTGCTGCAGATAAAACTTGCGGTTCACCTTCCCGAGTGGTCAGGATATGCCTTACAGCATCCAGACAATTTTTAGGGCGACCGATTTGGGATATCGCGCTTAAACACCAGCGCCGAACTTTCTCATCACTATTTCCCCGAATCAATGCGCCAAGTATTGATGTCTCCAAGCCATTTAGGTCGCTTGGATTCACGCGGGTGCCCGCGCGAGCAGCTTTGCAAAGATACTGCAATGCACGCTTGGCCCGCTCATTGCTAGGGCTCTCTATTTCACCCTTAAGGTACTGAACCTCAAGAGCGTGAAGGCTAGCAGATTTTCGAGCTTCGAACATTATTTCCTTTCGAAGCCAGATAATCCTCTAAAACTCCCTTTGACCAAGGATCAAAATCGTCCATATCATTTGGCGCAACGTCATATCTGATCCAGCGCAAGTCGTTAATTGAAAGGCTTGGATTTACCGGTTCAAACCATTCCGGTGCCTCCACCTCCAGTATCGCTATCAAGCATGGCACCCCTCTATCGCGAGAAAGAAAAAATGAGCTTAACTCATACGGGAACTCTTCATCCGATGATGATTTCCCCAAGTCTGGTAAGTTAAGGTCGGTGGATACCGCGTTCATGCCGCAATCCGATATTCCGAAATCATTCATATTGAAAAGGTTTCTCGAATTTTCTGTCACTATCGCGCTGAATCCGATACTCTTCTTTTGCGCAAAGCTGTCGCGATAGTCTCTATAGCTCCCACAACGAAATGTAAGAATATCCTTGCCCCTGCGAACCACGGAAAAAACCCATACGGCAAATTTCGGAATGGATCTTTCGGCGGACTGCGCATAAAAGAACAAGTCTTCATAGCTAATCTGAGAGCGCACATCTGATGCGGCCAGCGTTTCCCTACCCTCAAATAGCGATTCAACCTTGGAACGCTCTGCCACTAGGATCGGCCCTCGAACAAGGTCGCGAGTTCTTCGCCTTGCGAAAACTTCTTTTCTGAATTCGGGAGGTATTCCGGTATCATCAAGAAATTCCCTAAGGAAAAATCTTCCGGGAGCGTTTCTAAAAAAAACACTTTCTTTGCGCTTGTTTAAGATATCTATGCTGAGCCTTGCCTGAAGTGTCTTGTGTTGAGTCTGACCATGCAGTTTATGCGGGACAAGGTCGGCCTTAAAAGCCTCCTTAAGGATGCTTTTAGCCGTCATTGGGCGTTTCGTCGCCCTGAGAACAGTTTCGGCAATTTGAAGGTAAGAATCCAATACTGCACCCAGGTTAGAGATATATCTGTGATCGTCGCGAGTCGCAGGTTCTCGACAGGTTCGTACTCTGCAAGTATTAGGGAGAATGACGCGGGCCGTCTAGAGTATGTTCCTCTCCCTAGATGGCGATGTGGTGCTTGAGTGGCTCGCGACACCGAATCTGCTCACAGGAGGCGCGTGACCTACCGCGGGCTGTTATGGGCTCTCGGCGACCACCCTCACCGGAAATCCCGCGTCCTCACCCTGATGCCCCGGCCTCGCGGCTCAGACGATGGCGATCCGTGTCGATACTCATCGCCCCGTCCATGCGGCAGCGGGAAAGCCTCTTCGCGTTCACCGACGCTGGCCAGATCCTGCGACAGGTCCACGATCCGGTGCGCGACCAGATGCACCACCTCGCCCTCGCGCTGGATGCGGCCATGCACGGCGATCATGCTGGACGACAGGATTGTGCGCCGGAACCGCTCGAAGACCTTCTGCCAGACCACGACATTGGCGATGCCGGTCTCGTCCTCCATCGTGATGAACAGCACGCCCTTGGCCGAGCCGGGGCGCTGGCGCACGAGGACGATCCCGGCGGCCTCCAGCCAGCGCCGGTCGCGCGAGCCCATGGCTTCTGCGCAGGTGACGATCCGCCGCTTCGCCAGATCGTCGCGCAGGAAGGCGACGGGATGGCGGCGCAGGGTCAGGCCGGTGCGGGCGTGGTCCTCGACCACCTCGCGGCCCGCCAGCATCGGGCGCAGCGTGACGGCGGGTTCCGAGACTTCCGCGACCAGCGCCCCCTCGCGCGCCGAGGCGGCGGCGAACAGGGGCAGTTCATCGTCGCGCAACCCCCTGATCGCCCAAAGTGCCTCGCGCCGGGCTAGGCCGAGGGCGGGGCGGAAACTGAGAACAAGGCGAACCTCGAAAAGCTGGGGGCGGAAAAGCTCGCGGCCCTGATCATCGATCTGGTGCAAGGAAGCGCGGCACTGCAGCGTCGTGCGCGGATGGAGCTCAGCGCCGCCCAGGGCCCGAAGGAGGTCGCCGCCGATATCCGCAAGCGGTTCGCTTCGCTCCGACGCTCGTCCAGCTTTGTCGACTGGAGCAAGCAGCGGGCGCTGGTCAAGGATCTCAACGGCTTGCTGGGGATGATCGAGACCACGATCGCACCGCATGATGCCGATGAGGCGTTCGAGTTGCTCTGGTCCTTCCTGCAACTGGCCCCGTCAATTCACGAGCGCACGGATGACAGCAACGGGTCGGTCGGCGATGTCATGGGAGAGGCCGTGGCCATCATCTCGAAGCTGTCGCCCAGGATCTCCGTGAACCCCAGCGTGCTGGCGGAACGCATCCTCGATGCCGTCGCCGAGGCAGGCTATGGTGAATTCGACGGTATCATTCCGGCGATGGCGGACGCGCTCGGCCCGGAAGGCCTCGAACATCTCAAGCAGATCACCGAGGCATGGGCAGCGACGCCCGCCAGCGAACATGAACTGGCGAGATATCAGGGCTTCGGCCTTTCATTCTCTCCCGAAGACAGCGTTCAGCGCAGCAAGCAAAGCACAAGGTCGATCATCCTCGCGGATGTCGCCGACGCACAGGGCGATGTCGACGCCTATATGGCCCGGTATTCTGCGGAACAGCTGACTTACGGCACCATCGCGCCCGATGTTGCGCGCAGATTGCTCGATGCGGGCCGCGTCGACGAGGCCTTCGATATCGTCAATCGCGCCCGCGCCGCCGAAGACGGCAAAGCGTTCAGGATGTTCCGCTATGACCTCGATGAGGTCTATGAGGAATGCCTCGAGAAACTGGGCAGGTTCGATGAGCTCAAGACACATCTGTGGGGCACGTTCGAGCAGATTCTCAGCGAGCGCAGTCTGCGGAAATACCTGCAATTGCTGCCGGACTTCGACGACATCGAGGCCGAAGAGAAGGCTCTCGGGCTTGCTGAAACCCACCCTCATCTCGGCGCGGCGATCGGCTTTCTGGTCGGCTGGCCCAGCCACGAGCGCGCGGCGCAGGTCGTGACGGCACGGGCGGACGAGCTGGACGGAAATGCCTACCATATGCTCTCGACGGCAGCTGACGCTCTTCAGGCCAGATACCCGCTTGCGGCCACGCTGATGCGCCGGGCAATGATTCAGGACAGCCTGGATGGCGGGAAAGCCAAGCGGCACCGCTACGCCGCCCGCCACCTTGCCGAATGCCGGTCGAGCGAGTTGGTCATCGACGATTATGGCGGCTTCCCCGCACACGAACAATTCGTCGCCGCACTCAGGCAGAAACACGGGCGTAAACATGGGTTCTGGCAATTGGTCGAGGGGTGAGGAGCGGCCCTAAGCTGCCAGTCGGCCCCTGTTGGACGCTGCCTAGCAGCATCCCCAAACCGGACGTTCATGCTTGGCACAGCGAGATCGAGCAGGCGCAGTCTGCTATGCGGGACATGGCTGCCGTTCGCGCTTAAGGTACAGTGTATGCGGCGTTTCCAGCCCATTGATTTGATGTGTTCCTGACGCCCGGCGCGCCTGCGAGAAGGTCTGCAGCAGCAGATGGAGGTTTCGCATGGCGGATGGTGGTGACGGGTTCATTGGGCGTTGCGAGGTTGTCGAGCCGCGGCGGCGTGGCAAGCGGCGGTGGCCTGATGAGGTCAAGGCGCGGATTGTCGCCGAAAG
>JAMHVU010000061.1:0-136296 GCA_035911355.1 Sphingobium sp. | reverse complement strand
GATATCCGCGACTTCGACAATGGCCGCGGCGTCCCGGAAATCGAGGGCCAGATCGTCTATCAGGACATGATGCTCGCCGAGGGCATGCAGCGCGGCATGCACTCGCGCGGCTATACCGACGCCTACCTCTCAGGACAGGAAACCCGCGTCCGATACTTCCACGAAATACTCAACAACTACCTCTCTCAATAATGACTATATGGCCCGGCACGGGCCTTATGGTTTCACAGCATAGCCTTTGTTGCTGAACGTCACGCGGCTGGCCTCCACCCCAAACATCGAGCGCAGCGTCTGCGCGCCGATGGCCCGCAATTGCGTGCGCTGTCCGGCATCGGGCTTCGCCTTCAGCTCCAGATCCGCGCCCATGAGCAGCAGGCCCACCCCCATGCCTAACTGATATTGATAGGATTTCGAGGATGGTGTCGCGGCGAGAATTTTCGGGTCGACCCGCATTTCCCGGTCAAGCTGCGCCACCAGCGGCTTCACATAGGCATCCGGGAATGTCTGGCCGGTATAGGCGGCATAAGCGCCCGCAATGGCTGCGGCTCTGCTGGTGGCAAGGTTGAGCTTGGGAATGCCATAGGCCTGCGCCACCCGATCTCCCAACGCGATGATCCCGTCGCTCAACTGCCCCTTGCGCCGAATAAACTGATCTCGCGGGAAAAGCGCCGCAAGCTGCGTAACGCCACGATCGGTCGTGAAATATTTTCCCGTCACGCTCATCGCGGAGCGGACATCGAGCGGCGAGAGCGGCGGGCTTTTGGGCTTGGCGGCCTTGCCGCTGCCTGGACGGACCGAATCCTGGAGGGCGCGCAGGCTGCGGTTCATCATGTCCGCCTGGATCATGTCCTGAAGTGTCGAACTGCTGATTCCCCAGCCACCCTCGCCATAGTCTCCGAAAGCCGCGTGAGCGGCGCTCGGCACGACGATCATCCCCAGCAGCAAGGCGCCGATCCCAGCCCGCCACCTGTAACACTGCGCTCCATATCCGGCCATCGTCACACCTCCTGATGGTCAGCTCTGATGTGCCCGACCGCAATGCAGGCATTACATGCCCGGTGCTACCGATCGAAGGCGGGACCGGCGAAGCGCGCCGGATTTGCGCCTGCCAGAGCTGACACCGAAGACGCGACCGCCATCCCTTCCGCAACAGGCTTTCAGGCTCCGGCAAGCTTGGCCCGCGTGGCCGCGAACGCCGCCTCCAGCCGCCACACTGCCTCGTCCGCTTCGTCCGCCGTGATCAGCAGCGAGGGCAGCATGCGGATGCAGTTTTCGCCCCCGCCGGCCACCAGCAGGCCATGATCGCGCGCGGTCGCCATCATCTCGCGATTATTGGTGACGAGCTTGACGCCGATCAGCAGCCCCTTGCCCCGCACATCGACCGCGACATCGGGATAGCGGGCGGCCAGCGCTTCAAGGCCGGCGCGCAGGCGGGCGGAAACGGTGCGGACATTCTCCAGTGTCTCATCCCGCGCGATCAGATCAAACGCTGTGGACGCGACCGCCATGGCCAGTGGATTACCGCCGAAGGTCGAACCATGCACGCCCACGACCATGCCCTTGGCCGCCTCCGCCGTGGCGAGGCAGGCGCCGACCGGAAAGCCGCCGCCCAGCGCCTTGGCGATCGCCATGATATCAGGCGCCACGCCATCGAACCATTGATGGGCGAAGAGCTTGCCGGTGCGGCCCATGCCGCATTGAACCTCATCATAGATGAGCAGCGTGCCGGTCTCGTCGCAAAGCTGGCGGACACGGCGCAGCCAGTCTTCGCTCAGCGCGCGGGCGCCACCTTCGCCCTGCACCGGCTCGACGATCACCGCCGCAGCGGTCGGGCGGCGGATCGCCGCCTCGATCCCGGCAATGTCGTCGATGTCGAGCTGCGCATAGCCGGGCAGACGTGGCCCGAAACCCTCGACATAGCTGGGATTACCCGCCGCGTTGATCGTGGCGTAGGTGCGCCCGTGGAAGGAGCCGGCAAAGCCGAAAATGTCGATCCGCTCCGGTGCGCCGTTGACGCTGTGATAACGACGCGCGGTTTTGAGCGCGCATTCCACCGCTTCCGAGCCGGAATTGCCAAAGAACACGACATCGGCGAAGCTCTCCGTGACGAGCTTGTGCGCCAGCGCCTCCTGCCCGGGAATGCGGAAGATGTTGGACACGTGCCAGAGCTTGCCGGCCTGCGCCGTCAGCGCGGCGACGAGGGCCGGGTGGGCATGGCCGAGGCTGTTGGTGGCAATGCCCGCCACACAATCGAGGAAGCTGCGGCCATCCGTCGCGTGCAGCCACATCCCTTCCCCGCGCTCCACATCCACGGGCGCGCGGTTGTACACTGCCATCAGATCGCTCGCCATAGTCTCACTCACTCCATCATTCCAAAGTCGATGCGCCCTATCGGGACTGGGGCCATGATGCGCTGGATCGTCCCCGCCAGACGGCGCACGCCGGCCGGCACGAAACGGGGGTAATGCGCGATATTGCGCGGGCCGATGCCATGCTCGGCGCTGAAGCTGCCGCCATAATCGCGGACCGCCGCATCGAAGATGATTGTGCGCGCAGCGTCGATCGCCGCCTTGTCGGGCGCGCCAGCGTCCCTGGGCCAGACGAGATTATAGTGCAGGCCGCCATCACCGATATGGCCAAAATCATGGGGGACGAGCGCGGGCGCCACCGTAGCGATGCGCGCGGCGAGATCGTCGCGGAAGCGCATGACATCGCCGCGCCGGAGGGCAATGTCACAGGCTACCACCGTGCCTTTCGCGCGCAGCCCCTCCGGTATGGCATGGCGGATCGCCCACAGGCCATCCCGATGGTCGATGGCGACGTCGATAATGGGGGCATCCGCGCCGTCCATCAACGGCGCAAGCGCATCGGCCAGCCGCTCTTCCAGAAAATCCGCGTCGAACGCGGCGCCGGCGGAAAGCTCGACCAGCACGGCATAAGGCGGAACAGCGGAAAACGGCGCACGCAACCCCGGCACATGCGCCAGCGCGGCGCCCATGGCCGCGGCGCTCATGCCTTCAAAGGCAGAGAGGAGCGCCCCGAAGCGCGCTTCCAGCGCCAGCAGCAGCGTCAGCGCGGCGGCGGGGTCGCGCAGCGCAACAAGCGCCGTCATCTGCAACGCCGGCTTGCGATGCAGGGCAACGGTCGCGCGGGTGACGATGCCGGTCGACCCGCCACTGCCGACCAGCATCTGCTTGAGATCAAGCCCGGTATTATTCTTCCAGAGCGGCGCTCCCAACGTCTGACGGGTGGCCTGCGTGTCGGCCGCGACATAGTTCACGGCCATCAGATTGGCGCGCACATCGCCATAGCGCAGCAGCCGTGCGCCACCGGTATTGGCCGCGATCATGCCGCCGATCGAGGGGTCCGCGCCCAGATCGATCGGGAAGAAGAGATCATGTGCGGCCGCCGCCGCATTGAGGGCGGAAAGGCGCACGCCCGCGTCCACCGTCGCGGTGCGGTTCACCGGATCGATGACAATATGGCGGCACAGCCGGTCAAGATTGATGACGAGGTCGCCGCCGCGCTCCGCCGCAAGGCCTGCGCCCGCAAGGCCGGTGCGCGCGCCCTGCACGACGATGCGAACGCCCGCGCCCGCCGCCAGCCGCACGAGCGCGGCAACCTCATCAGCGTCGGCCGGGCGGGCGACGGCCAGCGGCATGCCACCACCTTCCCCACGCCCATCGAGGCGGTAGCCGGCCATATCCTCCGCCTCCACCAGCACATGCCGCGCGCCGACAATGGCGCGCAGTCGATCCATCAGGATATCGATCTGGCTCACGCGCCCTTCGTCATGTGGAAGATGCCGGTGGCATTGCCGCTGTCGAAGGACAGGTCCAGCGCGCCAGTCTCCGGGTCGATATCCCGGCTGATGAACTCGTAAAACGAGCCGGGCACCAGCATGTGCTGCACCGCACCTGATGCCGTGAGGAAATCGCGCTCCACCATATCCGCGCGAAACGCCGTCTGGCGGACACGGCCAGTGCGGGAAACCTCAACCTTCTCCTTCATGGGACGGCCAAGGCGCTTCTGCGCCTCCGCCAGCCCGGCCACATCGTCGACGCGGTCCGTCGCATGGTTGAAGGCATTGCCCTCAGTCGCCATCCACGCAGCCTCGCCGGAAGATTGCCGCAGGGTTTCATAATCCGCCATGGCCGGGACCTCATGCTGGCAACCAAAAGCACCGACGATGACGGGCAGGTTCCGTGCCGCTTCCGCGAAATCGATACTCTCGCCAGCGGCAAAACGGGCCAGCATGGCCTTCGCACGCGCATCGAGCGGATCACGCGATGTACCGAACACGCGGCCCGCCGCTTCGGCAAAGCCCGCGTCGAACTGATCGACATGCAGTTCGCTCACGAAGAATTGCGGGATCGTCTCGGGAAAATCGCGGTGGCAATAGGCCCTGCCCGTCATCCGCAGGGCGGGAAGCGGGTAAAGTGCAGCCTCCGTATAGCCCAGCGGTTCCAGAATGCGGCGAAAGGCCAGCTCACCGCGCGGCAGGGCGCCCGTGTCGCCATCCGGCAGCGCCACGGCGCGGATGGCGCCATGATCGAAGCAGACCTTGCCGCCCTGCGCGCGAACGTCCGCCACATAGGCGGCACCGCTCGGCACACGGTCCAGCAAGTCGGCGAATAGCACGACGTTGAGCGCGGCGGAAAACTGCGCGCGGCTGATATGATCATCGGCATCCCGCCCGGCCGGGATCATCGGCATCAGCACGGCGGCAACCGCATCCCGCAGGCTTGCCCCCAGCATGGTTCCGGCCAGTTCCATCACCGAATCTTCATGTAATATCGTCATAAAATATTATCTCGTGGATCTGCGAATTTTCGCGCGATATGTCCGAAACTTGCGCTGAATCAAAATGGATTAGGATCATCTATTCATGAGTATATGGAATGAGTGAGGGCCGGCAGCTCCTCCCGCCCATGGCTGCGCTCAACAGCTTCGTCGCGGCGGCGCGCTACGGCAGCTTCTCCCGCGCCGGCGCACAGGTGGGCCTCACGCAAAGCGCGATCAGTCGCCAGATCGCCATTCTGGAAGAATGGCTGCAAACACCGCTGTTCACGCGCAACGGACGGCGGGTGACGCTCAATACGGCGGGCCTGGCCTATGCCGAGCAGGTCCGGCCTGCGCTTGATCGGATACGCGCGGCGACAGAGCAGACCTTGCGGCAGAGCGGCGTGCAGGAACTGACCGTCGCGACCCTGCCCAGCTTCGGCATGCGCTGGCTCGCGCCACGCCTCCCCGGGCTGACCGCCCGACACCCGGATCTGACGGTCAATTTCGCCGCCCGCTCTTTCCCGTTCGATCTTCAGGCGGAGGGATTTGACGCAGCCATTCATTTCGGCCAGCCGGACTGGCCGGGCGCCTCACACCTGTTTCTCTTCAAGGAGCAGGCCGTGGTTGTCGCAGCGCCGCAATGGCTGCGTGACGAGCGCATCGCGCGTCCGGCCGATCTGATTGGCAAGCCGCTGCTGTTCCAATCTTCGCGACCCAATGCCTGGAACCGGTGGTTCGCGGCATGCGGCATCACGGATATTCCGCAACTCAAGGGGCCGTCCTTCGAGCATTTCCTCATGCTCGCACAGGCCGCCGCGGCCGGGGCGGGCCTCGCGCTCATCCCCCGCTTCCTGATCGAGCCGGAACTGCAATCGGGCGTGCTGGACATGCCCTTCACGCAGACGCTCTCGGACGACGCCGCTTATTATCTCGTCAGGAAACCGGGGTGGGAGAGCCAGCAGGCGGTCGTCCAGTTCTCCGAATGGATTGCCGGAGAAGGCAGGATGACCGCCGCATGAGCCGCGCCGGATGGGGAGCGCCGGGTTCAGGCGTTCGCATATCCCAGCACAGCTTTGAGCTCGACAAACTCGTCAAAGCCATATTCGCCCCATTCGCGGCCATTGCCGCTCATCTTGTAGCCCCCAAAGGGCGCAAGATTGTCTCCGGCGACGACATTGAGCGAGACGCGGCCAACGCGCAGGCGCGCGGCGACACCGCGCAGATCGTCATCGTCCCCGCCCCAGACATAAGCGGCCAGACCATATATGCTGTCATTGGCGATGCGGATGGCATCCTCGACATCATCATAAGCGATGATCGAGAGCACCGGGCCGAAGATCTCCTCGCGCGCGATGGTCATGTCGCTGGAGACATTGGCAAAGACCGTCGGGCGCACATAATAGCCGGTGTCGAGCCCGTCCGGCTTGCCGGGGCCGCCCGTCACCAAGGTCGCGCCTTCCGCGATGCCTTGCGCGATCAGCGTCTGAATATGGCGCCACTGCACGGATGAGACGACCGGGCCGATCGTCACATCATCATCCGGCTTGCCTACCACGACCGCGTCCGCCGCCTCCCGTGCCAGCGCGGCCGCCTTATCCATTTGCGCGGCCGGCACGAGCATGCGCGTCGGCGCATTGCAGGACTGGCCGGAGTTGGCCATGACATGGCGCACGCCGGCAGCCACCGCCCTGGGCAAATCGGCGCCCGGCAGGATGATGAACGGCGACTTGCCGCCCAGTTCCTGCGCCACGCGCTTGACCGTCGGCGCGGCGCTGATCGCCACCTGAACGCCCGCCCGCGTCGACCCCGTGAACGACACCATGTCGACATCGGGATGCGCGCAGAGCGCAGCCCCCGTCGCGGCACCGCCATTCACCAGATTGAAGACGCCTGGCGGCACGCCGGCCGCCTCCAGCACCTCCGCGAACAGCCAGGCGGAGAATGGCGACACCTCCGATGGCTTGAGGACAATCGTACACCCGGTGGCCAGCGCCGGCGCGACCTTGCAACCGATCTGATTCATCGGCCAGTTCCATGGCGTGATGAGAGCGCACACGCCGATTGGCTCCTTGACGATCCGGGTCGACCCGCGCAGCTCGGCGAAGGCATAGTCCCGCAGCACGCCGATCGCCGCCTGAAGATGGCCAAGGCCACTCTTCACCTGCCCGCCGCGCGCCAGCGCCGCCGGGGCTCCC
Organism: Sphingobium sp.; assembly: GCA_035911355.1. GTDB lineage: Bacteria > Pseudomonadota > Alphaproteobacteria > Sphingomonadales > Sphingomonadaceae > Sphingobium. The sequence goes on along the minus strand of JAMHVU010000061.1, from coordinate 129,316 downwards.
ATCTCCTCGGTGATAGCCTGCGCGATATCCGCCTCGCGCTTCTCATATTCCGCGACGATCCGCGTCAGCACGTCAAGCCGCTCCTCACGCGATGTCATGGCCCAGCTTGCGAAGGCGCGCCGGGCGGCCTGCACTGCGCGATCTACATCCTCATCATTCGCGGCGGCCACGCGCCCGACCACCGCTTCGGTCGCCGGGTTGAGGACATCGATCCGTTCACGCGCGACGGGCTCAACCCAGACGCCGTCAATGTAGAGCTTCGAATAGTCACGCATGTCATGATCCTGCCAATAGGGAGACGGAGAGGAGGGCGGGCGCTTTCACGCCGGACCGGTCATAGCATAGCAACCGCCGCGAGCGTCACCACCACGACGACGAGCCAGCGCAGCCGCAGCGGGGAGCCCATGATCAACGCCGCGATGGAGGCCGCCCGCCGGCGATCTAGGCAGGAAAATGCGCCTCCAGCGCATGGCTGCCGGAATAGATTTGCCGGACATAAGTGATCCGGCCCGTCGTCCGCCAGGTCCAGCGCTCGATGAGCAGGCATGGCGCACCCGATGGCAACGCCAGTTGGGCCGCGACGCTGTCCGTCGCCGCGATCGCCGTGATGCGATGCCGCGCATCCGTCCACGGCACATGACCCAGCAGCCAGCGCCCCGGCCCCTCCTGCTCAAAGTTCACCGTGCGCGCGGCGGGCACAAGCGCAAGGTTGATGAGGCGGTCCTCCAGCGCGAAGGGCCGCCCGTCCGCGCGGTGCAGGCAGCGCAACGAGAGCAGCGGGCCAGCGCCCATCTCCATCATAGCGCGCTCATCCGCCGTCGCGTCCCGCTCGGTCCTGTCCAGCAGCATGATGTCATGCCGCTGCCCCCGCCCCTCGATCTCGGCGGCGATGTCGGGGATGTCCAGCACGGCGCGGTGAACCGTCGGCGCCGCGACGAAGCTCCCGGCCCGCTTGCGCCGCTCGATCAACCCCTTCTCCACGAGCGCATGAATCGCCTTGTTCACGGTCATGCGCGAGCAGCCATATTCAGCCATCATCTCATGCTCGAACGGGATGCGATGCCCGGCCTCCCAGACGCCGGACATGATGTGCGCCTCGATATCCCCGCGAATCCGGTCATGCAGCGAGGCAGGCCTCATTCCAATATGTCCGCGAGCGCACGCCTGTAGCGGTCCGTCACCGCCGCGCGCCGGATATGGCGGCCACCCTCGACCAGCCGCTGGCCGCGCCGCCAGACTGTATCGATCGCGCCGCGCCCGGCGGCGAAGATCAGACCATCGATCAGCGCATCGCCATGCCGTGCGGTCAGGGAAGCATGGGTGCTGTCCAGCGTCAGAAAATCCGCCGCCGCACCCGCCGCCAGCCCTGACACAGCGCCCAGCGCCTGCGCCCCGCCCGTCGCGGCGCCGCGATACAGCGCCATGCCGCTGCTCTCCCCGGCCCGCGCCATGAGGTTGCGGCCACGCCGGGCCAGACGCTGACCATATTCGAGGAGCCGCAGCTCCTCCGTCGCGTCGATCAACACGTTGGAATCAGAGCCAATGCCATAGGTGCCGCCCGCCGCGAGGAACGGCCCGGCGGGGAAGATGCCATCTCCCAGATTGGCTTCGGTCATCGGGCACAGGCCCGCCGCCGCGCCGCTTGCAGCCATGGCCTGCACTTCCGCCCCGGTCATGTGCGTCGCATGCACCAGGCACCAGCGCGCATCAACCGGCATGTTGGCAAGCAACCACTCGACCGGCCGCGCGCCGCTCCACGCCAGACAATCCGTCACTTCCTTCATCTGCTCGGCGATATGAATATGGATCGGCCCGTCGGTGAGCGGGGCCAGCGCGGCAAGCTCGTCGGGCGTCACTGCGCGCAGACTGTGCGGCGCTACGCCCAGCACCGCGTCCGGCAGCGACGCGAGGAGCCCGCGCACATCGCCGAGCAGCGCGGCGAACCCATCGACATCATGGATGAACCGCCGTTGCCCCTCACCGGGGGCCAGCCCGCCAAATCCGGCATGCGCGTAAAATACCGGCAGATGGGTGAGCGCAATGCCGCTGTCCTGCGCTGCCGCGACGATCGCCGCGCTCATATCCGTGCGCCCCGCATAGGGTCGGCCGTCGCGATCATGGTGCAGATAATGAAACTCGCCCACCCGCGTGAAGCCGCTTTCGAGCATCTCCACATAGGCAAGCGCGGCTATGGCCTGCAAATGATCCGGCGTCAGCCGGTCGACGAAGCGGTACATGATCTCGCGCCACGTCCAGAAGCTGTCGTCGGACGTGCCGCGCGCTTCGGCGAGCCCCGCCATGCCCCGCTGGAAGGCATGGCTGTGCAGATTGGGGAGGCCCGGCAGCGCTATGCCCAGCCGTTCGTCCGCCGCCCGCGCCGCAACGCCCGTCGCGACCGCGCCGATCTGCCCGTCGACAACCTCCAGCCGTACATTCCCGGCCCATCCATCAGGCAGCAGTGCCGTTGCGAAATGAAATGATCGTCTGTCCATCGGCCAGCCTCCGCAATTATGTCTATACATTATAGCGGAACAGTGCAATGATTTCGGTCAGGGAGATTCGGCATGCGGTGCGATCGGCTCTGGAAGAATGCACGGCTGGTGACGATGGCGGGAGACGGGCTCGGCATCGTCGAGAATGCCGTGCTGGCCGCCGTCGACGGCCGCATCCTCCATGCCGGCCCGGCCGCCGACGCGCCCCTGTTCGATGCGGCGGAGACGGTCGACTGTGCGGGGCGCTGGATCACGCCGGGCCTCATCGATTGCCATACGCATCTCGTCCATGCCGGCGACCGGGCGCATGAGTTCGAGCTGCGGCTGGCCGGCGCCTCTTATGAGGAAATCGCGCGGGCAGGCGGTGGCATCGTCTCCACTATGCGGGCAACCCGCGCGGCTGATGAAGCCACGCTGGTCAGCGGCGCCCTCTCCCGGCTCGACAGATTAATTGCCGAAGGCGTGACGACGGTCGAGGTCAAGTCCGGCTACGGACTGACGCGGGCCGACGAGATGAAGATGTTGCGCGCCGCCCGAGCGCTGGGTGACGCGCGGCCGGTCCGCATCCTTGCGACCTTCCTTGGCGCCCATGCCCTGCCGCCCGAATATGCCGGCGATGCCGATGGCTATATCGAGGCCCTGTGCGAGGACATGCTGCCCGCCGCCGCGCACGCTGGCCTTGTCGATGCCGTGGACGGCTTTTGCGAGGGCATCGGCTTTTCGCCAGATCAGATCTCCCGCCTGTTTGAGACCGCGCACCGTCTGGGCCTGCCGGTCAAGCTCCATGCCGAGCAGCTTTCCAATCTCCACGGCGCCCGTCTTGCCGCCACGTCCGGCGCGCTTTCCGCCGATCATCTCGAATATCTCGATGCGGATGGGATTGCCGCCATGGCTACCGCCGGCACGGTCGCCACGCTGCTGCCGGGCGCCTATTATTTCACACGTGAGACCCGCCTCCCGCCCGTCGCCGGCCTGCGCGAGGCGGGCGTACCGATCGCGCTCGCGACGGACTGCAATCCGGGCACCTCGCCGCTCACATCGCTGCTGCTGGCGATGAACATGGGCGCCACGCTCTTCCGCCTCACGGTCGACGAATGTCTGGCCGGTGTCACCCGCAATGCCGCCCGCGCCCTTGGCCTGCACCGGGAGATCGGCACGATCGAGGCGGGGAAGAGCTGCGATCTGGCCATTTGGGACATCGAGCGCCCAGCCGAACTCGTCTACCGCATGGGGCTGAACCCGCTCCATGCCCGCATCTGGAAGGGTCTATGAGCGACATTCTGCTGACACCGGGACATACCAGCCTGTCTCAATGGCGGGCAATCTATCGCGGCGCCATACCCCGGCTCGACCCCGCGAGCGCCCCGGCCATTGCCGCCAGCGCCGCGGCCGTCGCGCGCATTCTTGCCCGGCATGAGCCGGTCTACGGCATCAATACCGGCTTCGGGAAGCTGGCCAGCGTCAGGATCGGCGAGGAGGATCTGGCGACGCTCCAGCGCAACATCGTGCTCAGCCACGCCGCGGGCACGGGTGCGCCCTCCCCCGTGCCGATCGTGCGGTTGATGATGGCGGTCAAGCTGGCGAGCCTCGCGCAGGGGGCATCGGGCGTCCAGCCGGAGACCATCGCGCTGATCGAGGCGATGCTCAGCCGGGGGCTGACGCCGCATGTGCCGTCGCAAGGGTCGGTCGGCGCCAGCGGCGATCTCGCGCCGCTGGCTCATATGGCCGCCGCGATGATCGGCGTAGGCGTGATCGATGTGAACGGCGAGCCGGTCCCCGCCGCCGCCGCGCTGCGCCAGGCCGGTCTCGCGCCTCTCACCCTCGGTCCCAAGGAGGGGCTGGCGCTTCTCAACGGCACGCAGTTTTCCACTGCCAATGCGCTGGCTGGCCTGTTCGAGGCGGAGCGCCTGTTCCAATCCGCGCTCATCACCGGTGCGCTGGCGACGGAGGCGGCCAAAGGCTCTGACACGCCATTTGATCCGCGCATTCACGCCCTGCGCCGCCAGCCCGGCCAGATCGAGACGGCACACGCGCTGCGGACGCTGATGGCCGGTTCGGCAATCCGCGCCAGTCATCTGGAGGATGATCTGCGCGTGCAGGATCCCTATTGCCTGCGCTGCCAGCCGCAGGTGATGGGCGCCGTGCTCGATCTGCTGCGTCAGGCCGCCGCGACGCTCGCGATCGAGGCGAATGGCGTGTCGGATAATCCGCTGATCTTCCCGGAAACGGACGAGGCGCTCTCAGGCGGCAATTTCCATGCCGAGCCGATTGCCTTTGCCGCCGATATCCTCGCGCTTGCCATTTGCGAGATCGGGTCGATTACCGAGCGCCGGATCGCCATGCTCGTCGATCCCGCGCTCTCCGGCCTGCCCGCCTTCCTCACCCCGAAGCCGGGTCTCAACTCCGGCTTCATGATCCCGCAAGTCACCGCCGCCGCGCTCGTCTCGGAAAATCGGCAGCGCGCCACCCCGGCAAGCGTCGACTCGATCCCGACATCGGCCAATCAGGAAGATCATGTCTCCATGGCCGCGCACGGTAGCCGCAGGCTGCTCGACATGGCACAAAATGCCGGCGCGGTCGTCGGCATAGAGCTGCTTGCCGCCGTTCAGGGCTGTGACTTTCACGCGCCGCTGCGGTCGAGCATCGCGCTGGAGCGGGCCCGCGCCTGCCTGCGCGACGCGGTGCCGACGCTGGAGGATGATCGCCATTTCCACCCGGATATGGAGGCCGCCAACCACATCGTCCGCTCCGGCGCGCTGATCGAGGCCGTGCGGACCGCGCTCCCCGGCATCGCCTGATGGACTGGCTCGACATTCACAGGGCAGACGCTCCCGTCGTCATCGGACTGCCGCACACCGGCACCGATATCCCGGCCGATCTCGAAGATCGCTTCGTGTCCCCATGGCTGGCCCGCAAGGATGCGGACTGGTGGGTCGACCGGCTTTATGGCTTTGTCCGTGACATGGGCGTCACGACCGTCCGCACGCGCATTTCCCGCAGCGTGATCGACGTCAACCGTGATCCCTCGGGCCAGTCGCTCTACCCCGGTCAGGCAACCACGGAGCTTTGCCCCACGACAGCATTCGACGGCACGTCGCTCTATCGCGATGCGCCTGCCGGCGCCGGGCCTGACGCGGAAGAAATCTCCCGGCGGCGCGAGCGCTGGTTCGATCCCTATCATGCCGCGCTCTCCGCCGAGCTCGCGCGCCTGCACCGCACCCATGGCAAGGTCGTCCTTTATGACGCGCACGCGATCATCAGCCATGTCCCGCGCCTGTTCGAGGGGGAATTGCCGCAGTTCAATATCGGCACCAATGGCGGCGTGACCTGCGCGCCCACCCTCACCGCGGCAGTCGTCGCGGCGGCACAGGCGACCGGGCGCAGCCATGTGCTTGACGGGCGATTCCGCGGCGGCTGGACGACACGCCATTATGGCCGGCCAAGCCATGGCTTCCACGCCATCCAGATGGAACTGGCGATGCGCGGCTATCTCACCGAGCCGTCAATATTATCCCCGGACAACTGGCCCCCGCCGTTCGATCCGGAAACGCCGCTCATCGCCGATCTTGAATCCATCATCGCCGCCTGCATCGCCTTTGCCCGCGACTGAAACCGGAGCCTTTGCCCATGACCCGTCTCGACAACAGCCGCATTATCAAGCCTGCCACCGGTACGGATCTCACCGCGCGCAGCTGGCTCACCGAGGCACCGCTGCGGATGCTGATGAACAATCTTCACCCGGATGTCGCCGAGCGCCCGGAGGAGCTGGTCGTCTACGGGGGCATCGGCCGCGCCGCGCGGGACTGGGAGAGCTATGACCGGATCGTCGAGGTGCTGCGGCGGCTGGAGGATGACCAGACGCTGCTGGTCCAGTCGGGCAAACCCGTCGGCGTGTTCCGGACCCATGCCGACGCGCCCCGCGTGCTGATCGCCAATTCCAATCTCGTGCCCAAATGGGCGGACTGGGAACATTTCAACGCGCTGGATCGCAAGGGGCTCGCCATGTACGGCCAGATGACGGCCGGCTCGTGGATCTATATCGGCACGCAGGGCATCGTTCAGGGCACGTACGAGACCTTCGTGGAGATGGGCCGCCAGCATTATGGCGGAGATCTTTCCGGCCGCTGGCTGCTGACCGCCGGGCTTGGCGGCATGGGCGGCGCGCAACCTCTCGCCAGCGTCATGGCCGGTGCTTCCTGCCTCGCGATCGAATGCCAGCCGAGCCGGATCGAGATGCGGCTGCGCACCGGCTATCTGGACCGCGCCACAGAAACGATTGACGAGGCGCTGGCGATCATCGCGGAGAGCTGTGCCGCGCGCCAGCCGGTCTCCGTCGGCCTGCTCGGCAATGCGGCGGAGATCCTGCCGGAGCTTTACCGGCGCGGCGTGCGCCCTGATCTGCTGACCGATCAGACCTCCGCCCATGATCCGGTGAACGGCTATCTCCCCATCGACTGGAGTGTCGCGCAGTGGCTGGAGGCGCGCGAGCGGGAACCGGAGACCGTGGCCAGAGCCGCGCGGGCATCCATGGCGGTGCATGTCCGCGCGATGCTGGATTTTCAGGCGGCGGGTGTTCCCACGGTCGATTATGGCAATAACATCCGGCAGGTGGCGAAGGATGAGGGCGTCGCCAACGCTTTTGATTTTCCCGGCTTCGTGCCGGCCTATATCCGCCCGCTCTTCTGCCGGGGCATCGGCCCGTTTCGCTGGGCGGCGCTTTCCGGCGACCCGGAGGATATCTACCGCACCGATGAGAAGGTGAAGGCGCTGCTTCCGAACGACACGCATCTGCACCGCTGGCTCGACATGGCGCGGGAGAAGATCCGGTTTCAGGGCCTCCCCGCGCGCATCTGCTGGGTGGGTCTGGGCGATCGGCACCGGCTGGGGCTTGCCTTTAACGAGATGGTTGCGAGCGGCGAGCTGAAGGCACCCGTGGTCATCGGTCGCGATCATCTGGACAGCGGCTCTGTCGCCTCGCCCAATCGCGAGACGGAGGCGATGCGCGACGGATCGGACGCGGTGAGCGACTGGCCTCTCCTCAACGCCCTGCTCAACACGGCGTCAGGCGCGACATGGGTCTCGCTGCATCATGGCGGCGGGGTGGGCATGGGCTATTCCCAGCACTCCGGCATGGTGATCGTTGCGGACGGAACGGAGGCCGCCGCGCGCAGGCTGGAGCGTGTGCTGTGGAACGATCCGGCCACAGGCGTCATGCGCCATGCCGATGCCGGCTATGACATCGCCATCGACTGCGCGCGGGACAAGGGGCTGGACCTGCCCGGCATTTCCGGTTGACGCCACCGTGCACATGCTGCGCGCCGCCGACCGCCCGGCCAGCCCATGGAAGAACGGCCACGGGCTGACCCGGACGGTCGCCAGCGCCCCATCAGGCCCCGATGGCGAGCCGGGCTGGCGCGTCAGCATCGCCGATATCGATCAGCCCGGCCCCTTCTCGCGCTTTGAGGGGATAAGCCGGATCCTGATCGTCATCGCCGGCCGCCTCCGCCTGCAACTTTCCGGCGACGGCGAGAAGACGCTCGATACAGGCGAGAGTCTGGCCTTCCCCGGCGAACAGGCGGTAGAAGGCCTTCCGCTTGGCGGGCCGGTGCGGGCGCTCAACATCATGTGGCGCCGCCATGCCTGGCTTGGCTCGGTCAGGCCTGTGCGGGCCGGCTTCATCGCGAAGGAGTCTGGCATTGCCGTGGCTCTTACGCCCTGCCCCGGCTTCCACATGCTGGACGCCGCCATTCTGGACAATGGCGACGCTCTGCCGGAGGCCTTCGCCGGCTATGTCATCACCCTTCAGCCTGTGTGACGAAGCGGGCACGCAGGGCCTCACGGACATCCGGCCCGACGCCGATCCCGGCCAGATATGTCTCGATGGTGCCGGCATCGCCGCGCATCGTGTCGAACGCCGCGTCGAGATAGTCCGGCACCACGCCCAGAATGGCATCAATGATCGCGCCCTCGGGCAGCGCCTGACCATGGGCGGCAAAGCGCCGTTCTATCTCGGGCCGCAGATTTGCCCGCGCCTCGGGGGTCGACGACGCCACGAAATCCGCGATCATCGCCGCGCGATCCGCGCCTAAAATGGTGAGCAGCAGCGCGCTCAGAAATCCGGTGCGGTCTTTCCCCGCCGAGCAGTGGATCAGGATCGGCCCGTCCGCGCTGGCAAAGGCGCGCAGCGCCGCGCCGGCAAGCGCCCGGTAGCGCGGATCGCCCGGCAGGTTCCGGTAAAAGGCGCGATAGCGCGCATGGACATCCTCAAGACCACGCAAAGCGGGCTTGAAGAAGGTGTGATGCGGCGCATCCCCATGCATATCCGTTTTGAGCAGGATGCGCCGTTCGGCCAGCGCGGCCGGCCACGGCATCGGCGCATCGCGTGCCTCATCGGGAAAGCGCATATCCACGATGACCGCCGGGTCGAGGCCGGACAGCTCCGCCATGGTGATCGTGCCGGACGGGCCGATCTGCCCGCAGCGGAACAACCGCCCCCGCACGATCGTGCCGCCAGCCGCTGCCATGCCGCCGAAATCGCGAAAATTCATGACGCGTGTCACGCAACCTGCCCTTCATTTCATCCCGGCGTCCGGCTCTCGCCGGCCCGCCCCTACAGGATGAGCACCGGTTTGATCGCCGAGCCATCCTCCGACGCACGCGCCGCCTCATTGATCCGGTCGAACGGGAAGCTGGTAATCAGCCGGTCGAACGGGAACTTCCCGTCGCGGTACCACGCAATCATCTGTGGAATAAAGCGCTGCGGATCGGCATCGCCTTCGGTGATATATTTGATGATCGTGCCCCGCATGAGGAGCGACATCATGTTGGCGGGCAACTGCGCGTCCGGCGGCGGCACCGCGACCAGACCGACCGTGCCATGGGCGATCGTCGTTTCGACGGCGACCGCGACGACAGCCGGCAGCCCCGTCGTATCCAGCGCGCAGTTCACGCCGCCGCCGGTCAAGGCCTTGACCTCCGCCAGCACATCCTCCGTCGCGGCAGGATCAATGACATGGGTCGCACCCAGCTCCAGCGCGAGCGCGCGGCGCTCCGCCTTGGGCTCGACAATGATGACCGTCCCTGCCTCGACGGCGCGGGCGCCGAGCAGCGCGGCGAGACCCACCGCTCCACCGCCGAAGATGGCGAGCGACTGCCCCTTGCGAAGACCGAGCGAGAGCGCCGCTGCCCCGGCGCCAGTCTGAATGCCGCAGCCGAGCGGGCCGAGCAGCGCCAGCGGCAAATCCCGATCCACCTTCACCGTATTGCGCTCATGCGCGATGGCGAAACTGCCGAACGACGACTGGCCGAAGAAATTGCCGTGAAGAACCGCGCCGCCGTGTGAGAGCGGCGAGCTGCCGTCCTCCAGCCGCACGCCCGCGAAATTCCTGCCAAGAAACTCATAGCAATAGGCCGGCAGCCCTTCGTCACAGGTGGGGCAGGCCGCGCAACTGTCGAAGCTCAGCACCACATGGTCGCCAACCGCGACGCGCGAAACGTCAGGACCGATCGCCTCGACCACCCCCGAGCCCTCATGCCCGAGCACGATCGGCAACGGCACGGGAAAGCCGTCACGCGCGACAAGGTCGGTATGGCACATGCCGACCCCGACGATGCGCACGAGAACCTCCGAGCCGCGCGGCGCGGCGACCTCGATCTCGTCGATTTCGAACGGACCGCCAACCTGGCGGACAATGGCTGCTGTCGCTTTCATCTGGGTCTCCGCAGATCAATAGCGTTGCCGGATGGCATCGCGGTGACGGGTGAGATAGGCCCGGCTGAGGCCGAGCTGCTGCGCGCCTGTGCCGATCAGCCCGCGATGTGACGCGCGCAGCGAGGACTGCAGGAAGGTGTTGGACGGATAGGGCGCCCAGTAGCAGCCGTTCACCGTCGAATAGGTGAAGTCGAAGGTACGGCCGCGCGCATCGGTAACGCTCACTTCGCCGCCCATGGGCATCGCGCCGCGATAGTCCTGGCGGCCCCTCGCCGCGACGAGCCCGGTCAACGTGCCGTCCTCAAGGATATAGCCGCTGATGAGATCGCCCATCTCGTTCGTCGTCGCGATATCGTGCTTCACGAACATGTGGCAGCTCAGCGCTTCGCCGAAGCTGACATGCCACCAGATGACAGAGGCATTCTCCCGCTCGGGCCGCGGGCCCCAGCTCCGGTCGCCCGTCTCCACGCAATCGACGACATGGCGCTTGCCGCGCAGCACCAGTTCGCCGGTGATGCGATAGGTCATCTCATAATGGCCCGACCAGCTGCTATCCCAGGCAGGGCCATTACGCGCCGCCGCGAGCGGATCGAGCGTGGGGTCGTTAATGTCATATGCAGTGTGCAGCGCATGATAATCGAGGCGGAAAGACGTATCGTCGATACCGTCATACTCGACCCGATAGTGGCGCGTCGGGTCCACTGCCTTCACCGTCAGCCCGTTGGGCAGCGTGAAGTCGCTCAGCTTCTCCGGGCACGGCATATGCTGCTGATTGTCGATATAGGCCTGCTCCTCCCAGAGGTCGCTGATCCGATCGATAATCGTGATGTCCGCCATGCAGACGCCGAGCATCGGGCGTGTGACGACATAGACGATGACGTTGATGTTCGCATCCGGCACGCAGAATGGCAGCGCGATCGTCTCGACCCACTGCCAGTGCGAGTCCGGCTTGACATGATAGTCGGCATCTTCGGGGCGGATCATGCTGCCGGCTCCATCGTGTCAAAGCCGAATGGCAGGAACCAGCGGCGATCCTTTTCAACCCGGCGCCCTTCATGCGCGAGGATGATTGATCCGATTTCGGCCTGCGATGCCGCCGTGCCATCTCGCGAGACAGCCCCCACGAGCGTCTCGATCGCCTTATGAATGCCGCTCAGCCCGGTCCGCACCGCCGCACCGCCCGCGGCATCCGCCGCTGCCACGGTCGCGGCGCGCACGGCGCCGACAGCGGCACTGGTTTCTCCCCCGCCGTTGATCGCCTCCACGAGCGCGTGCGCCAGCAGCATGGCGTCGGCGAGCTCCTCGGTCTCGAATGTCGGGATGTCGTCGAGCTGCATCCGCAATATCTGGAGATGGCCAACCGCGAGATGGACCTGCTCCTGCGCGAGCGAGGCGTCGGCCGGCAGATGCGGCAGGACCACTTCGGTCAGCGAACGGATGATGCTCGCAAGCCGTTCATCGACGTTCGGCGTCATGCACCCTCTCCTTGCTTGCTCAACAGCCTGACGAGATCCTCCGCAAACATCGGCGCGGCCGCAGCGAGGAACGTCAGCAACACATCCTGGTGATTATGCTGCGAGCGCGCGGCCGCGAGGCCATTTGCGGTGACGATGATGTTGCACTTCCAGCTCGACATCACCTCATAGTAATGCAGCGTGGAAAGGTTGACGGCACGGCCCGAGCGGCGCGCATATTCCGCGATGAAATGCTCCCGCTCGAAGAGGTCCGACGCGTGAAAGACCCCGTCGGGATCGATGATGCCGAAGATCTGCATCAGCACCCACGCCAGATCCTCATGATGATCGCCAATGCGCGCCAGCTCCCAATCGAGCAGCGCCGTGATCTCGCCACTCGCCTCGTCGAACAGGTAGTTTCCCGTGCGATAGTCGCCATGCAGCATGACGAGACCGGACGCCTCGGGCATGTTCTGCAAGAGCCATTGCTCGGCCAGCGCCATCACCGGGCGCGCCTCTCCCTCGTCGATCTCGCGCAGTTCGCGCCAGTAGTTGAAGGCCCAACGCGCCGCCTCACGCGGATCGCCATCCGGCACATCGAAACGATCAGGCCGCCGGGTCCGCCAGTCAAACGCGTGAATGGCGACGAGATGATCGAGGAACTGGTCGCGCAGCTTCTCGCGCAGCTCCGGCCCGAGCCATGTCCCAAGGCCGGAGACCTTGAGGCCCGCGCCACTTGGCTTCGTCACCCCGCCGACCACGCGGATGATGGCGGCGGGCTGGGGGAAATGCCGTGCGCCATTATCGATCCAGACCGGCTCGGGCACGGGCACGACATCGCGCATCGCGGCAATGAGCTGGAACTCGCGCGCCCGGTCCGTCTCGGTGATCGCGGATCGCGGGTCCATACGGAGCAGGAAGCGCTCCTCGCGGTCGCCTTCGGTCAGCGTGAAGAAAAACTGCTCCTTGGACGCGCCGCCCCCCACGCGGCGCACGCCGGAGACGGTCGCGCCCGGCCGCTCCGTTGCGAAGAAGCCGGCAAGCAGCCCCTCGATCTCGCCGATGAGGGCGGCGCGATAGGGCGGCAGGCTGCGATTGGCGCGGCGGCGATCGAGAATGTCCCGATGAACGCGCTCCATGTCGCGCGCCGTAGCATCCACAGCGCGTGGCGGGTCGGCCCGCGCCAGATCAATAAGGGGCGTTGGCACGAATATGCTCCAGATAGTCGGTAGGCCAGCAGCATTCCATCCACCCGACGCCTTCCCTGCCATCGAAACGGCAGCGCGCGCCGCTCTCATTCAGGCTGACATTGGGAACCGGCTTGAGCGTGTAGCAGCCGAACACCTCGGCCTCGAGGCGGGTGGCGCGGCCAGCCTCATCGACGAGATCCGCCGTATATCCGGTCTGCCAGAACTGCTCGTCATAGCGCACGTCGACCGCAGCGGTCGCGATGCGTGAGATCAGCCCATCCTTGCAGACATAGCCCCGGACATGCTCCTTGCCGAGCGCCTGAAAGCGCCAGAAATGGACAGCCACCTCGTCGCCGATCTGTCCGACGAACCATTCATATTGCTGGAAGGGCACCCAGTCGCGCGTGCCCCAGCTATGATCGCGGTGGCTCGTCGCGTCGAACGGGATGACACGATCGCCGATCCGCAGCGTGCCTTTCGCGCGGCCGGCCTGCTCGATGCGGTTTGTCGCGCAATAGGACGGGCAACCGCGCGGATCGGAGCCATAGGCATAAGGCAGGTGCGAGCCCTCGAAATCGAAATCGACCGTCGCCTCCGGCGTCTCCCAGCGCACATGCGCCCGGTCGAATTTCAGGTCCTGCTGCATGCTGAAGCCTTCGATCCGCCAGTCGTCGAACCCCATATTGGGTGAGACCGGCCGATCGGCGAGCCGCTGCTGGATCGGCGCGTCGCCCACGCCGGGGCCAAACACCGCAAGCGCCGCACCCGCGACACTGTCGCTCGACACCCAGGTATAGGTGAAGAAGGCAATCTGATGTTCGGGTAGCACCACGATGAACGGGATGGATTCGCGTCCTGTCGCGACCGCCGGCAGCGCATGCCGCCCGTCATGACGCGGATCGATCGCCATCCCCGCTTCAGCCCAGTTCGCAATCATAGCCATGGTCTTCCTCTCGGTTCCGCGTCGTTGCGCGATGATCGCCGCGGCCCCGGACGATGTCCGGAACCGCGGTCCCCCTTATGCTCAGAAACGAATGGTCGCCTCGACCCCATAGGTACGCGGCTGCGCCCGCACGCGGTAGCCGTTGCCAAAGAGGTTTTCGAGCGAGATGCCAAAGGGATAGTAGACCTTGTCGGTCAGATTCTTGCCCCATAGCGAAAAGGAATAGCGCCCTACGACATAGGTCGCGCGGGCATTGGCGACCCAATATTTGCCCTCGCCTTCGCCAAATTTGCCCGATGCGACCACACCAAGCGGTGCCCGGCTGTAATTCTTGAACGAGTCAAAGTAGAACTGCCCGGTATAGTTGAGGTCGCCGTGCAGGGTCAGCTTGTTGTCGCCATTGTTGAAAACCTTCCAGTCCGCCGCGAATGAGGCAGAGCTTTTCGCCGCATAGGGGAAGGGGTTGCCGCCCACGCTCACCGGCCCGGCCGACGAGACCACGCAACTGCCAAGCTGGGCCGGGAAATTCGGGATCGAGGCAGCATTGGTCGGGCAATCGCCGCCGGCATATTTCGAATCCAGCAAGCCGAAGGACGCGCTCAGCGTCAGGCCATAGACCGGCTCGACGATCGCCTCGACCTCAAGCCCCTTGAGCGTGCCGTTGAGCGAGACGAGATTGGCGGTTGCGGAGGAGTCGACCACCTGCCCCTGCTGGCCCTTATATTTGTAGTAGAAGGCCGCGATGTTGAACTGGGCACGATTGTCCCAGAAGCGGGATTTGAACCCCACTTCAAACGCATCGACCTGCTCGGGCTTGACGAAATAGACCTGGTTCGCGCTGCCATAGGCCAGCCCGTTGAATGTGCCCGACCGGTAGCCCCGGCTATAGCTTCCGTAGAGCAGCAGACCATCGGCCGGCTTCCAGTCGATGATCGCGCGGCCCGTCACCCGGCCGGAGGCCCCCTTGTTCTGAAAACCGGAAGGCAGCGGAATGCCCAGCGACTGGAACGACGGGATGACGATATTGCCCGCCTCATCATACACATTCTGGATGAAATAGGGGGAGAGCACCCCGTTCTGCGTGAAGTCCGATACCGTGATCATGCGCGCCGCGCCGGTATCGTCATAATAGGTCGTCACGCCATCGTAGAACCGGTTCTTGTCCTTCGTGTAGCGCAGCCCGCCGGTAAATTTCAGCGTCGGGGTCAGCTCATAGCTCGCCTCGCCATAAGCTGCGTAGGATGAGCGCTTCTGCACGAAATGCTGCGTCGCGCGAATACCGGTCGGGAGCGACGCTGCGGATAATCCCGCGCCATTAAAGGCGCCACCGGGATTGAAGTAGCTGGCCGGAAGGCCAACGGCGGCGCGCACATCGCTCAGGAAATTGAAGAAGTCCGGCCTGTTGTCGGCCGTCACCTTGTCAGTGCCATAGAAGGCACCGACAATCGCCTTGAACGGCCCGCCATCGAAATCGAACCGGACATCCTGATTGAAGGCGCTGAACTTGGAATGATAGCCAAGCGCGCACAGCCGTATCGGCGCCGCATCGCAATCCGTCGATGACTGCTCATACAGGCCATCGTCATAGCCGCTGACCGAAATGAGCTTGAGGCGGTCGCTCAGCTCGAAACGCGCGTCAAACACCACGCCGCGCGCACGCGACGTGGCAACACCGACGGTGTCCAGCTCGACGTCATTAATGCCGAGGCCGCGCCCCGACTGGCTATAGCTCGCCGGAACAAGCCCGGTGGGCGCCAACGACGCGAAGAGAGCGCCAAGCATGAAGTTGGGGTTGGTATAATTGATGACGTCGCTGCTGCGCGAAGATCCGGTCGGCAGAGGGACTTCAGTGCCGCCCTTGGCCTCACCTGCATAGACCTTGAGCTTGAGGTCCACGGCATCGCTCGGCCTGAAGCGCATCGTAAAGCGCAAGCCATAGCTCTGGGTTCCGCCCGGCTGGAGGCCGGAGTTGAGGTTGAGGCCTGACGCACCGCCCGCCGCGACCGTGTTCAGCCCCTTGGGCGTGCGGTTATGGATGTACGGATCAGCATCGACATAGGTGACGGCCAGCCGAATGCCGAACACATCATCAACCGGCGTCACCTCGATCGCGCCTTCAAGGTTCAGGCGATTGAAATTGCCATAGCCCGCCGTGACATAGCCATTATGACCGCCAAGATCGGGCCCGCGCGTGATGAAATTGATCGCGCCGCCAGTCGTATTGCGGCCGTACAACGTGCCTTGTGGGCCGCGCACCACTTCGATCTGGTTCAGATCGTAAAGCTGCTGACCATGGCTGGAGCGGAAGGCCTGATAAACCTCGTCGACATAGACGCCGACGGGCGATGCCGCATTGGCATTAAATTCCGTACCGACACCCACACCGCGTACCGAAAAGTTCGGCTGCTGCTGCCCATAAGGTGACGACACCTGAAGATTTGGCATCGTGTTGTTGAGATCGCTTGTCTCGAACACGCCCTTGGCCTGCAGGGATTCGGAGGAAATGGCCGACACGGCGACCGGCACAGTCTGCAAATTTTCCGATCGCTTGGTGGCAGTGACGATGATGTCGCTGAGGCCACCCTGATTCTGAGCGGTTTCCACGTCGTCAGCCGGCGCATCCTGCGCGAAGACGGGCGACGAAAGGGTGGCGATCGCAAGGGCGAACACACTCGCGGACATAATTTTCTTCATCAACGCTCTCCCAAGAACACGCGGACCAGCCAATCCGCGTGTGTTCATGTCCGCAGTTTATTGCGTGACCTTGATACGCAAAATAATCTGTGTCACAAACATGTCAACCACTTTACGAATTTCCGGGGAGGAGCCGAATGTCGCTGTTATCCAAGCTTTTTGGAAAAGCGCCCGATCGCTCGGTTGAAATCGAATCGTCGGGGGATCGCTTTGCGGTCGGTCCGGGCGCCACCATCCTCGAACGCGCACTGGCGGAGGGAATCGCCTATCCGCACGACTGCACCGTCGGGACATGCGGCTCCTGCCGGACCCGGCTGATTTCCGGCAAAGTCGAGGCAATAACGCCCTTTAGCTATACGCTCAGCCGGGAAGAACTTGAGGCGGGATATATATTGGCCTGTCAGGCGCTCCCCAAGTCGGACGTCGTCCTTGATGTGGAGATCGGCAGCGGCGCCACGCAGGAAGTGGTCCGCCAGCCGGCGTCATTCACCGGCGCGCACGACCTCACCCACGACATCAAGCGGGTCGGACTCAAAGTTGATAAACCAATACACTATAAGGCCGGTCAATATGCCAATATCCATTGGGGCGACGGATCGGTCCACCGCTCCTACAGCTTTGCCGATGCGCCCGCCGCCGCCGGAACGCTGGAACCCGGCTTCTTCATCCGCCATGTTCCCGGCGGGCAGTTCACGGACCGGCTATTTGGTGGCACGCTCGCCGATGTACCGCTGGAAATAGATGGCCCGCACGGCAATTTCTGGCTGCGTGAGGGCAAGGGGCCGATCATCTGCATCGCGGGCGGCTCCGGCCTCGCGCCGCTGCTAAGCCTGCTTCAGGATGCCGCGAACCGGCGCATCCGCCGGGATTGCGTGCTGCTGTTCGGCGGACGCGGCGAGCGCGATCTCTATGCGGCCGAGGCGATCACCGCCATCCGCAGCGCATGGACCGCCAGCTTCGACTTCTGGCCGGTCCTCTCGGAGGAAGCCAACCCCCGCTTCCGCCATGGCTTCGTCACCGCGCACGTCCCCGATGCGCTGGACCGGCTTGGCCCCGGCGCGCAGGCCTATCTATGCGGCCCGCCGCCCATGATCGACGCGGGCATCGCCGCGTTGCTCGACGGCGGCATTGGCCTTGCCGACATCCACTACGATAAATTCACCGATGCCAGCACGGGCGCGTGAACCATAGGAGAGTATGAGATGAGCCTCGATCGCAGCAGCTTCTTCATCGGCAACCAATGGGTCCGGCCCGCGACGGATCGGACATTCCGCATCCAGAACGCCTCGACCGGGGAGCAGGTGGCGACCGTTCCCGAAGGCAGTGAAGCGGATATCGACGCGGCGGTGGCCGCTGCCCGCCATGCCTTCGACCATTCGCCCTGGCCCCGGATGACGCCGGGTGAGCGCGCCGCGATCATGCTGCGCTTCATGGCGGCCCTCGCTGCGCGCGGCAGCGCCATTGCCGAGGCGGTCAGCCTCCAGAACGGTATGCCGGTCACGCTTGCCGGCATGCTTGAGGTTCAGTTCCCAGCCGGTGTCCTCCAATATTATGCAAGTCTGGCGGACAGCCTGATGCTCAGCGAAACGCGGCCCTCGCAAATGGGTCAGGAAACGCTGGTCGAGCGCGCGCCGGTGGGCGTGGTCGCGGCGATCGTGCCGTGGAACTTCCCGGTCACCCTCGCTTTCAGCAAGATCGCGCCGGCTATGCTGACCGGCTGCACACTGGTCATCAAGCCATCACCCGGCACGGTGCTCGATTCCTATCTCGTCGCCGAGGCAGCGCTGGAAGCGGGGGTCCCCGCTGGCGTCATCAATATCGTCGCGGCGGACCGGGAGGTTGGCGGCTATCTCGTCTCGCACCCCGGTGTCGACAAGGTCGCCTTTACCGGATCGACCGGCGCCGGCCGCGCCATTGCCGCGCAATGCGGCCAGCTCCTCCGCCCGGTGACGCTGGAGCTTGGCGGCAAGTCGGCCGCGCTGCTGCTCGACGATGTCGATCTTGCCGCCTTCCTCCCCGCCATCCCGATGGTGAGCATGCTGAACAACGGGCAGGCCTGCTATAATGGCACGCGCATTCTCGTGCCCGCCACGCGCTATGACGAGATTGTCGGCGCGGTGGCGGAGGCGGTGTCCAGCTTCACCGTCGGTGACGCGCGTGATCCCGCGACGCATATCGGGCCGATGGCCTCCGCCACGCATCGCGATCGGGTCGAATCCTATATCGCCAAGGGGCGTGATGAAGCCCGGCTCGTCGCCGGCGGCGGCCGGCCCAAGGGGCATAACAGCGGCTGGTTCGTGGAGCCGACCGTCTTCGCCGATGTCGACGAGAATGCCGTCATCGCGCAGGAAGAGATTTTCGGCCCGGTGCTCTCCATCATCCGCTATGCCGATGATGCCGATGCCGTGCGGATCGCCAATGCGTCACAATTCGGCCTTGGCGGCTCGGTGTGGAGCAAGGATCAGGCACGCGGCATTGCCGTTGCCCGGCAGGTCGAGAGCGGCACCGTCGGCGTCAACGGCTATATCCCTTCACTCGGCGCACCCTTTGGCGGCATCAAGGCCAGCGGCATGGGCAGCGAATTCGGCCCGGAAGCGCTCGCCGGCTATCAGCGCAGCAAGTCCATCTATGTGATGGGGTGAAACAGCGACGGGGCGCCGCATGACATGCGCGCGCCCCGCTACTTCTCCCCGAATTGTCTGTCCGCTGTCGGTTCAGTCAGCGCGCCGCTCTGGCGAGATGGCGCTCACGAGCGACGAGGTAGAGCGGGAAGGCAAAGCAGGTCCCCACAAAGGACAGCGCGAGATAGAACCAGCCGGTGCGCGCCCCGAGCCCGATGCGCGCGGCATCGGGCACGACCCAGATCATGAACACGGCCCATGCCGCGAGTATATCGATCGTGAGGAACGCGGCGGCACTGCCGCTGCGATAGGCATCGAGGAAAAAGGTCGGGAGCAGCAGCAGATTGCCGCCGCCCCGTGCCCAGGCAATCCCGTGCCACCACGCCAAGGCCGTGGAGACGAGCGCGATCAGGATGAAGAGCGCGTGGCGGGCGGCCATGTCCTCAGGCCGCCCAGGCGCCGGCGGGGCGCTCGTCGAACCAGTCCGGCCAGCCGGCCCGCAGGTTCTGTTCCCGCGCAAGCGCGCGCTCCTCCGGCGTGGCAAGCTCATTGTCCCAGCGCTTGAGTGCCGGCTTGATGATCATATTGTGCCACAGGGGCGGGATCAGCGCGGAGAAGAAGCAGACGAACACGCTGGGCATCGGGACCCATTGCCGGTCCGGCCGCAGTTCGTGGAACGCTGCGAAGCTGTCCGTATGATGGTCGGCATGATTGGTGATCTCAAAGCCCATCACACGCGACAGCGGCTTGAGGTGGTTCCACACATGACGCCGGGAAATCGCCCCGCCCTCGACCCGGACAAGGCCGTAATGCTGGAAGTAATTGAAGCTCTCGACCCAGAAGCGCGCGCCCACCATGCCGGCCAGCACCACCGCCACGGCTGTCCAGCCCCCGACGAGATAGACGAGGCTCTGCACGACGATCTGGGCGAGAATCGCCTTCCAGATGCGGTGCCGGATCGACCAGCGACCATGGCCCTGCTTTTCCAGACTGTCGCTTTCCATCCGCCAGGCATCCCGCGTGCTCTGGATGACCGCCTTGCCGGTAAAGCTGTACAGCGTGACACCACGCCGCGCGGTATCGCCATCATGCACCGTCGCGACATCGAGATGATGCCCGGTCACATGCGCGATCTCGCGCGTGCAGTCGAGATAGCAAATCTGTGAATATGTACCGATGAAACGGCGCAGCTTGCCCCGCTGGTGATAGAGCTCGTGCGAGGCCGGAACGAGCGGAACCACGCTCATCCATGCGAGCGACAGGATCGCGCCGGCATATTGCCAGGGCGTGATCGCCTCGGCCGAACGCACCCACAGCGCCGCCATGGCATACAGGCCGACCGCGAGCAGCGTTGACAGCCAGATCGGCAGATCGGCGAGCAGCCCGCGCCGCATCGCCCGCGCGCGCATGTCGTTGGGCAGCGCCGAGTCGATCAGCGCAAGCACAGGCAAGGATGCGATGCCGATGAAAACCCAGTTCCCGCCGAGCGCGAAGCCCGCATAGGCGGCAAGCTGCACGAGCACGGGAACATAATAGCGCAAATAGTCCATGTCAGGCGCTCCTCTCTCTTTGACTCATTGCGTAACATGTATACGCATTACGGTAAAGCACTTTATCAGTTTGGCCGCCATCCGCGTTTTCGATTGCGTTCGCCGCCGGGGAGGGACTATTTCCGCGCCGTGAAAATGCGCGATCTCGAACGGCTGACAGGCGTCCACCGCGAAACCATCCGGGTCTATTTCCGTCACGGCCTGCTTCCCGAGCCATCGCGGCCCGCCCCCAATGTCGCGGATTATGACGACAGCCATGCCCAGGCGATTCTGGCCGTCCGCAAACTTCAGCGGGACGATGGCCTCACCCTGCCGCAGATCAAGGAAGCGCTGAGCGGCAAAAGCGGTGAAGGGCGTGTCGACGCCGCCGCCTTTCGCAATCTGGAGGCACTGGTCGCAGCACGGGTGGGCTTTGACGGCGAGGTGCTCATCGAGACGCTCACCCAGGCCTGGCCCCATGCCGAGGATGATGCAAAGGTCTTTGAGGGACTGGGTATCGTGGAGATACTCGAAACGCCCAAGGGTCCGGCGCTCAGCATCATGGACAGCCGCATCCTCACCATCTGGCAGTTGATGCGCGCCGAGGGCTATACCGAGGAAAACGGTTTCCCGCCGTCCGTTGTCGATTTCTACGCCGGTCCCGCAAACGAGATCGCCCGCGCCGAATCCCAGCGCTTTCTCGACGCGACAGCGGGGCGCATGAGCGATGCGGAGGCCGCCGCGCTGTTCCATGCCGGCATTCGGCACATGATCGATTTTTTCGGCCTGCTACGTCTCAAGCGTCTGATGACCTATATTCATCTTGACGATGCTGCGGTCAGTCAGGGCGACGGGACAAGGCGAGACGCGAACGGCCCGCCCAGATAGGCCGGGTAGCCGAGCTGGCTCACCACCGCATAGTCGGCGATCCGTTGGTCCGCCTCGCCGAGCTGCTCCGCCCATGGGGCAATGATTTCGGCCGCGCGCGCGCGAACTGCCGGGTCGTCCCACTGGCCCTTGAGTGTGGCCAGCGCCCCCGTCACCTCATCGACAAAAGCCGGCAGGCTCTCCTTGCGGACGTGCCGCTCATAGTCGGTCTTACCGAGAAAAAGCGTCTGAATCATGTTGCGCGGCTCGGGTCGCTGGATGAGATGGGCGAAGATCGCCATCTCGCTCCGGATCGCGCCGTCAAAGCCCTGCGGCATCCCGAACTCGATGCAATCGAGGATAGCGACAGGGGCCGGGTAGAGCCCGCCCGTCTCCGCCATGACACAGGCACGCACCGGATCGGTCTTTGCCGAGACAAGCGCCGGTCGCGGATCGCGCCAGCCATCGCCATCCCATGGCTGAGCTGGCGTGGACGCCGAAAGGAGCCACGCCTCCGCCGCCGCGATCTCCTCCCCGGGGGGGACGAGCGCATGCACGAGCCCGGCATCAAGCGCCGCCCGGCCAGCGAGCCGCGCACCCTCCAGCAGGACCGGCAGCGCCGCGTCAATGCCGATCAGGCGAGGCAGGCGCTGGGTGCCGCCCGCACCCGGCAACAGGCCCACCAGCGACTCCGGCAGACCCAGCACAGCGCGCGGACTGTCTGTGAGCACCCGGTAATGCGTCGCCAGCGCCAGCTCGCAGCCGCCGCCCAGCGCAAGCCCCGCAATCGCCGAGGCGACCGGCTTCCCAGCGGTTTCCAGCGCACGCAGCGCCGCGCTCAGCGGGAAGAAATGCTCAAAGGCGATGGTGAAGCGGTCACGCGCGGGAGCCGCGACGATCATATCATAAGCAACGCCAAGCTCGGTCAGATCGGCCCCGGCGCAAAAGCCATTCTCCTTGCCGGAGCGCACCAGCACGCCGCGCACATCGCTTGCCCCCAGCCATGCGGCAAAGGCCTTGAGTTCGTGGATCGCCGCGTTGGAAAACACATTCATGGTCCGCCCGGGCGCGTCGAAGATGAGGTGGAGCAGGCCATTATCCTGAAACTCAAGGCGGAACTGCTCCATGGCAGGCGGCAAAGCGGTCATAGGGATGTCCTCTGGCTGTCCTGCCGGAGCAGGAATGCGGGATAAAGGCGGGGCTAGAAGGCGACCTTGTCGCCACCCTTGAGTGCAAGGATTTCGCGCGCGTCATCGGGCGAGGCGATTTCGAGGCCAAGGCCCTCGATGATCTGACGGACGCGCTCCACCTGCGCGGCATTGCTGCGCGCAAGCGCGCCACGGCCGAGCCAGAGTGAATCCTCAAGGCCCACACGCACATGTCCGCCCATGGACGCCGCCATGGCCGCCACCTTCATCTGCGCCTGCCCCGCCGCGAGGACCGACCAGCGATAGGCATCGCCAAACAGCCGGTCGGCCGTGCGCTTCATGTGCATCACCTCATCCGGGTGCGATCCGATGCCGCCCAGCAGGCCAAAGCAGGTCTGGATGAACAGCGGCCCTTCGACGAGCCCCTCACGCCAGAAGTAATGGAGATTGTGCAGATGGCTGGTGTCGTAACATTCGAACTCATAGCGCGCGCCCGTGGCGTTCAGAGTCTCCAGCGCATAGCGTATATCCTTGAAGCTGTTGCGGAAGACGAGATCGTGCGAGCCTTCCAGCATCGCCGGCTCCCACGCGTGCTTGAACGTCTTGTAGCGCTTGAGCATCGGGAACAGACCGAAGTTCATCGAGCCCATGTTGAGGCTGGCCACTTCCGGCTTCCACACTGCCGCCGGCTTCACCCGCTCCTCGACCGACATATAGGGCGATCCGCCGGTGGTGAGGTTCACCACCACGTCCGACGATTGCTTGATGACGCGCAGGAACGGCTCGAACGCCTCCGGCGACTGGTCGGGCCGGCCATCCTCGGGATCGCGCGCGTGGAGGTGGACGATCGCCGCGCCCGCCGCCGCCGCGCCCAGCGCGCTTTCGGCGATCTCCTGCGCGGTCACCGGCAGATGCGGCGACATGGACGGCGTGTGGATCGACCCGGTGATCGCACAGCTGATGATGACCTTGTTCGCACTCATGACGATCTCTCCTCACATTTTTTTTGAAATGGCGGCCCAGCCGGCCTCCAGCGCCGCCCGATGCGCCGGCGCGGCAATGCCGATGAGCGCCGCCGCGCGCGCGTCAAAACCCTTGCCGCGCAGATCGGCGGCGCCGAACTCGGTGGCGACGATGTCGATATCCATGCGACCCAGCGCGACCGGTCCCGGCGAGGCGCCGGGCAGGATGATCCGGCCGATCGTCCCGCGCGCCGCTGTCGCGGGCAGCGCCACCACCCGCAGCCCACCGCCCAGCCGCGCGCCCGCCGCGAAATCCTGCGCGCCACCCGGGCCGGACATCAGCCCTTTCGGCGTCAGCTCGGCAAAGGCCTGCCCGAACAGATCGACCTCCAGCGCGGAGTTGATCGCCACGAAGCCTTTAATCGCACCGATCATCGCGACATTATGCGTGACCGAAACGGGCAGGAAGGCAAAGGCCTCCCCCCCTATCGCCGCGTAGAGCCGGCGCGAGCCGATCGCGACGCCCGCTGTCACCGCCTGCCCTTCGGCGAGCGCGCCCGCCTCCAGCAGATCGACGACCTCATCGACGATCAGCCCGCTGTGGACGCGCAGATTCTTCCGCCCGGTGAGCGCGCGCAGGATCGCGCCGGGGATCTTCCCCACGCCCATCTGCAGCGTCGCGCCATCGGCAATATAGGGCGCGACATGCCCCGCAATCGCCTCCGCCACGGGATCGCGCGCCGGATCGGGCGTGCCGTCAAACCCCATGGCGGCCTGCGTGAACGCGGTCAGTTCCCGAAAAGGGATGCCGGCGTCGCCCCGCGTGCGCGGCATGGCCGGGTTGATATGCGCGATCCGCACCGGAATATCCGGCCATAGCTCCGCCGCGAAATCGACGCCGGGGCCGAAGCTGCAATTGCCGTCCTCATCGGGCGGCGTCACCATGCAGAGCAGCGCATCGATCTTCAGCCCGCGCAGATGGCGGCGGATATCATTATAGCACAGCGGATAATGGCTGACGCGCCCGCCGGGATCACCCTTCAGTTCCCGCGTCATGAAGAAGGTCTCGACCCGGCAGGCCTCATTGGCGAGATAGCTGTGGCGATTGACGCCGGGCACGAAAATCCCCGTGAAGGTGATCGCGCCCAGCGCCGCGCCGGCGGCCATCACCGCGTCGGCCAGCAAGTCTGACTCGCCCGACGCCCCCGTCACCAGAACACGCCCGCCCGCCGGCAGCAGGGCCGGCAGATCGGCGGGCGAGAAAGGGACGGGGGAGGTCATGGCGGCGCCCCGGCCTACTTCACATATTTGTGGAAATCGGGCTTGCGCTTCTCGGTGAAGGCACGCACGCCCTCCTTCGACTCCTCGGTCTCGTAGAAGAGCTTGACCGTGTTGAGCGCGAACTGGCTGATCCCGCGAATGCTGTCGCTATCCGCGTTGAACGAGCGCTTGGCCAGCGCCAGCGCCGTGGGCGAGCGTTCGCCCAGGATCTCGGTCCATTCATTGACCGCATCGTCCAGTTCGGCGGCGGGCACGACCTTGTTGACCAATCCCATCTCCAGCGCCTGCTGCGCGGTATATTGCATGTTGAGATACCAGATCTCGCGGGCCTTCTTGTCGCCGACATGGCGCGCGAGCAGCGCGGTGCCCCAGCCCGCATCCACTGAACCGACTTTCGGGCCGACCTGCCCGAGCTTGGCGGTATCGGCCGCGATGCTGAGATCGCATAGCGTGGCGAACACATTGCCGCCGCCAATCGCGAAACCGTTGATGCGGGCGATCACCGGCTTGGGGATGTCCCGGATGATCGACTGGAACTCGTCGATCGGCAGACCGACGATGCCGCGCCCGTCATACTGCCCTTCATGCGCCGACTGGTCGCCGCCGGTGCAGAAGGCCTTGTCGCCCGCCCCGGTCAGCACGACGGAGGACACACCGCGATCGTCCGCCGCGATCTTGAAGGCCGTGATGAGCTCCTCGATCGTCTGGGCGCGGAACGCGTTGTAGAGCTTGGGGCGATTGATGATGACCCACGCGGCCCGGCCGCGCACTTCATAGAGGATGTCCTCGAAAGCGGGGATGCTGGTCATGACGGAGTCCTTTCAGAGATTGTTTCGATAAATGGCGTGAGACCGCGCCATCACGCGGTCGCCGACCCGCGCGATGGCCTGAGTGAAGATCATGGTCCGGGTCGTCTTGATGCATTCGACATCGGCGACGAGCCAGTCACCCGGCATGGGTGGCGCGAGATAGTCGACATGCAGCGAGATGGTCGGCGTATGGTTGCTGCCGTCCGCCTCGAGCGGGATGACCACCGCGCCATGACCATCCATGAAGGTGGCCATGGCGCCGCCATGCATTGACCCGGTCGCATTGCAATGCTCGGGCCGGATCAGCAGGCAATAGCGGGGCGTGTCACAGTCCATCCATATCTCGCCAACGGACCATGGGCCCGTATTGGTGATGGCTCTGCATTCCCAATTGCCGGCGATCGTCGGACGCTCGCCTGTGGTCATGGCGTCAGATCATGTTCATGCCACCGGCGACCGAGAAGGTCTGGCCGGTGATGAACCCCGCATCGTCGGATGCGAGGAAGGCGACGATGCCGGCATAATCCTCCGGCTCGCCCATGCGCCGGAGTGGGATGCCGCGCACCATCGCGTCCTTCCACTTCACGGCCTGCTCGCCCTCGCCCAGCACGCTCGCCATCATCGGCGTATTCGTCGGGCCGGGGCAGACGATGTTGAGCAGCACGCCCTTGGAGGCCAGCTCGCGCGCCACCGATTTGGTGAAGGCGATGAGGCCGCCCTTGCAGGCGGAATAGACCGCCTCGTTGCTCGTGCCGACCCGCGCGGCATCCGACGCGATGTTGATGATGCGGCCGGCGCCGCGCGCCACCATGCGGGGCGCGACGGCATGATGGGTAAAGAGCGGGCCATAAAGGTTGATCGCGATGATCTTGTCCCAGAGCGATTTATCGGTCGCGAGGAATGGGGCGGGCTTGTCCCAGCCGGCATTGTTGACCAGCGTCCAGACCGGGCCGAGATCAGTCTCGACCGCCTCGACCGCGGCGTTCACCGCGTCCTGATCGCTCACATCAAGCGCATAGGTTTTGATGACCGCGCCTGCGCCCGCGATCCGCGCGGTTTCCTCACCCGCATCGGGCTTCAGGTCGAAAATGGCGACCTTGCAGCCCTCGGCCGCGAGGCGGAGCGAAAGCGCCCTGCCGATGCCCTGACCGCCACCCGTGACGATCGCTACCTTATCCTGCAAACCCAACACCGTATCTCTCCTTGAATGGTCAAGTCATAAATTCAGGGTCCGTCCCGAGCGCCTCGCCTTCGATACCGGCGAGGTCGAGCAGCGTGTCCTTGATGATGACCAGCGTCGCAGCGGCCTGGTTCAGCGCATCCTCGGAGACGTTCTCCAATATCTGCAGTTCGATCTGTTCCACATTCTCACGGATCGTGGTCACCATCCGGCTGCCCGCGCGGGTGAGGTAGACGCGCCGCGCACGCCCGTCGTTCGCATCGGCGCGACGCTCCACGAAGCCGGCGGTCTCCATGCGGTCGAGCAGGCCGCCGATCGCCACCTTGGTCAGGTCGAGGTCCGCCGCCAGCGCGGTCTGCGTCATGCCGTCGCGGCGGGAGAGGAACGCGAGCACCCACCATTGCGAGCGGGTGATGCCAAGCGGCTTGAGCGCCCGGTCCACCACGACGCGGCGCAGGCGCGATACGTCGTGGATCAGGAAACCGAAGCGCAGTCCGGTATTGAGGTCTTTGGTCACGGCAGGTCCTTGGTGTTGGTTTGCGCCCACACCGCTAGACCCGATTGAAAGATTTTCAAAAGGAACTGTTTCGAAATCTTCCGCGCCGCGGGCCATGACGGATCAGCCCCTGCCCTTGCGCAATTTACCCTTGAAGAGGTCGCGCGCGATGATCGTCTTCATGATCTCGATCGACCCGCCCGCTATCTTCACGATGCGCGCGTCCGCATAGGCGCGGCAGATGGGATATTCCCACATATAGCCCCAGCCGCCAAAGAGCTGCAGGCACTTGTCCGCCGCCTCGCAATGCAGCTCGGAGGTGACCATCTTCGCCATCGCGGCATCCACGGGATCGAGCTTTCCGTCCATGAAAAGGGCGATGCATTTGTCCGTGAATACCCGCGCCATCACGGACCGCGCCTTGAGGTCGGCAAGGACGAACTGGGTGTTCTGGAAATCGCCGATCGACTGACCAAAGGCCTGCCGCTCGGCGGTGTAGTCCACCGTCCACTCGATCATGACCTCGGTCACCGTTGCGGATCGGATCGCCTGCGCGAGCCGCTCTTGCGGCAATTTGGTCATCATGAGCGCGAAGCCCTGCCCTTCGCTGCCCAGCATGGCGCTCGCGGGAATCCGCATATTGTCGAAGAACAGTTCGGAGGTATCCTGCGCCTTCATGCCAAGCTTATCGAGGTTCTGCCCGCGATTGAAGCCGGGCGTCGCGGCGTCGACGAGGAACAGCGTCACGCCATGCGCGCCAGCCTGACTGTCCGTCTTCGTGGCGAGCACGATCACATCGCAAAGCTGGCCGTTGGAGATAAAGACCTTCTGCCCGTTGATGACGAAATCATCGCCATCGCGCACCGCCTGGGTCCGCACCGCCTTGAGGTCGCTGCCCGCGTGCGGCTCGGTCATGCCGAGCGATCCGATGGCCTCACCCCGCACCATTTTCGGCAACCAGTGGCGCTTCTGTTCCTCGGACCCGAAGGAGAGGATGTAGGTCGCGACCAGATCCGTGTGGATAAGGAAGCCGGGGCCGCTCGCGCCGACGCGCCACAGCTCCTCATACACCACGGCATCAAACAGATAATCGAGGCCGAGCCCGCCATATTCCTCCGGCACGGTACAGCACAGGAGGCCCGCCTCGCCCGCCTTCAGCCACAGCGCGCGCGGAACAATGCCCTCTTTCTCCCACTGCTCGTGATAGGGAACGATTTCCTTCTCCACGAACTTGCGGACTGTGGCGCGCCACATCTCATGCTCTTCGCTGAAGATATTCCGTTCGATCATCGCCGGAGCCTTTCTTTTTCTGTTCTCTCAGCCTGCCCGGCTGGCCTTGTCGCGCTGCGTCGATTGCTCGATCGCGTCGCGCGCGGCCTGCCACTGGGCGTCGGTCATGCCGGTGAGGTCCGCGAAGGTCGCTGGCCCGGCGAGATGCTGGCCGCCATCGATCGCGATGGTTTGCCCGGTCAGATAGTCGCAGCCATCCGAGAGCAGGAAAATGATGAGATTCTGAAGTTCCGGCATCGCGCCGTAGCGTCGCAGCGGCACGGTATCGTCGCTCGTCGCCGAGGAGCGGGCATCGGGAATGGGGTTCAGCTTTTCCCACGCGCTCTCGGTCGGGAAAGGGCCGGGCGCCGTGGCGTTGAGGCGGATGCCATGTGGCCCCCACTCGACCGCGAGCGACATCGTCATGGCATGCAGCGCCGTCTTCGCCATTGCCGAGGGGACGACGAATGCCGATCCGGTCCACACCCAGGTCACAAGGTTGCTCACCACCGCACCCCGGATGCCCTCGGCAATCCACCGCTTGCCCAGCGCCAGCGTCACATGGAAGCTGCCATCCATCACGGTGGAGGTGATGGCGCGGAAGCCGCGCGGGCTGAGCTGCTTGGTCGGCGCGATGAAGTTCGCCGCGGCATTGTTCACCAGCGAGGTCAGCGGACCCACCCGCCAGATCGCCTCGATCATCGCGTCGACCTGATCGGCATCGCGAATATCACAAATATGCCAATGTACCTTTTCGCCTGCGCCATCGGCGCTTTCAGCCGCGATCTTCGCGGCCGCCGCTTCAAGGACATTGGCACGGCGGCCGCAGATATGGACGGTGGCGCCTTTCGCGCGCAGCGCCCGCGCGATCTCAAGACCAAGGCCAGATCCGCCGCCCGTCACGAGAACCGATTTGCCCGCAAGCGCATCAGGCCGGAATATGTCCATGTCAGGCTCTCCCCCGTTACGATTTCCGCCTTGCGGCATCGCGTCTCTCAAATTTCGTGAACCAGTTTACAACTTGCAAAATTACTGTCAAGAACGGTTGCAGGAAACAACCGAACAATGAGCGGGAGGAGGCGGACGGTGACGCATCAAGCGGGGGCGATTGCAGCCGTTGGCGGCTATTTGCCGTTGTTGCGCCTCGATCGGGCACGGGCTGCCGCGTCGCTGCGCCATTTCGGCCTTGGCGGCCGTCAGTCCGGCTATCGCGCGGTCGGCGGATGGGATGAGGACGCCTTCACCTTCACGGCCGAGGCAAGCCGCGCGCTCATCGAGTCGCCGCCGGCGAAAGTCTGCTTCGCCTCGACATCCGCGCCGTTCCTTGACCGCACGCATTCAAGCCTGCTTGTCGATGCGCTCGCCCTGCCCCGCGCGACCCGCACGCTCGATGTCGCGGGGAGCCGGCGTTGCGCTGTCTCCGCGTTGCTCGACGCGCTGCTCGGCGGGGACAACGCGCTGATCGCCGCGGGCGAGCGCCGCCCGGCAAAGGCTGGCAGCGCCGCGCATCTTGCCTATGGCGATGGCGGCAGCGCCGTCCGCACCGGTCGCGATGGCCCGGCACGCCTGGTCGGCTGGGCCTCACTCTCCCATGACCTGCTGGACAGCTATGCCTCGCGCGGACACGAGACCGCCTACCCCAGCGAAGAGCGCTTCGTCCGCGACATCGCCGGCGGCACGATCATCGCGCCGGCAATCAAGGCGGCCTGTGCCAGCGCCGGCATCGCGCCGGGCGAGATCAGGGCGGCAGCCGTTCATGAGCCGCTTTCAGGCATGTGGAAGGATATTGCCCGGCGTACCGGGATCGACGCGCCCAATCACGCCACGACCCTTGCCGCGCAGGCCGGCGATCTGGGCGCGGCGCACGCGCTCTTCGCGCTTGCGCTCGCGCTGGAGAGCGCCCGGCCGGGCGATCATGTCCTGCTCGCGGGCTTCGGCAGCGGCTGCGATGCGCTCGTTTTTCAGGTCGATGGAGCCGTACCCGGCGCGGCCGAGGCGCGGACCGCGCTCATGGCGGGCGAGGCAACGGCCGACTATGTCCGTTTCCTGTCGCTCACCGGCGCGCTCGATCTCGATTTCGGGGTCCGCGCCGAGTTCGAGCAGAAGGCGCAGGCAACCGTTCTGGAGCGCTATGGGCGGGATACGCTCGGCTTCATCGGCGGGCGCGACGCGCAGGGCAATGTCCAGTTCCCCAAGACGGCGATGCCGGTGCGCCCTGGCGCCACCGGGCGCGAGGATCTGGAGGATGTGCGCCTCGCCGGGCTGACCGCGACGCTCGCTTCGGTCACTGCTGACCGGCTGAACTATACGCCCGATCCGCCTTTCTGGTTCGGGCTGGTCCAGTTCGGCAATGGCGCCCGCATCCTCATGGAACTCGCCGATGCCGGCCCCGGCGGGTTCGCGGTGGGCGACACGCTGGCCATGCGGCTGCGGATCAAATCGATCGACAGGCGCCGCGGCATGCGAACCTATTTCTGGAAGGGCGCGCCCGCCCGGCGGCCGCAGATGGAGGCCTGAGCATGGCGGCAGGGATCAAGGACAGGGTCGCGATCATCGGCATGGGCTGCTCGGTATTCGGCGAGCGCTGGGATCGCGGCGCCGACGATCTGATGATCGAGGCGTTCGAGGAAGCACTGGCCGACGCGGGCATAGAACGCACCCGGATCGAGGCGGCATGGATGGGCAATGCGCTGGACGACATCAATGTCGGCAACAGCGCGTTGCCGCTGGCGCACGCGCTGCGCCTCCAGACCATCCCGGTCAGCCGGGTCGAGAATATGTGCGCGACCGGGACGGAGGCCCTGCGCGCCGCGGCCTATGCGGTCGCCGCCGGCGCGATCGACGTGGGGCTGGCGCTTGGCGTCGAGAAGCTCAAGGACACCGGCTATGGCGGGTTGCCGCTGCGGACCAAGGGCCTCGCGAACGATCTGTGGATGCCTTATGGATCGGCCCCCGGCACCTTCGCCCAGCTCGCCGGGGCCTATGGCGCCCGCCATGCGCTCGATGCCGGCGATCTCAAGCGGGCCATGGCCCATGTCAGCTGGAAGAGCCACCAGAACGGCGCGCTGCATGACAAGGCGCATCTTCGCAAGGCCGTGGAGATCGAGACGATCCTCAAGGCACCGATGATCGCCGATCCGCTCGGTCTCTTCGATTGTTGCGGCGTGTCGGACGGCGCGGCCTGCGCCATCGTCACCACGCCCGAGATCGCCAATAGCCTCGGCATCGACAATCCCGTCACGATCAAGGCGATCCAGCTCTCCGCCAGCAATGGCTGGGAAATGAGCTATGGCGAGTGGGATGGCGCATCCGTCCGCAACACGCAGGTCGCCGCCGCGCGCGCCTATGCCGAGGCGGGCATCGCCGATCCGCGCGCCGACATCTCGCTGACCGAGGTGCATGACTGTTTCTCGGTGACCGAGCTTGTCACCATGGAGGATCTGGGCCTGTCCGATCCCGGCCGCGCCATCTTCGACATTCTCGATGGCCGCTATGATCGCGGCGGCGCCATCCCCTGCCAGACGGACGGCGGGCTCAAATGCTTCGGCCATCCGGTCGGCGCCTCGGGGCTCCGCATGGCCTATGAGGTCTATGGCCAGCTCAGGGGCCGCGCCGGCGAGCGCCAGCTTGCCAATGTCGATTTCGGCCTCACCCACAATCTGGGCGGCGCGCCGTTCAACAGCGTCGCCGCGGTCTCCATCCTCGGCCGCCTCGATTAGGGAGCAAGCATATGGCAGGGCTTTATTTCGAGCAGTTCACCATCGGGCAGGTCTTCGATCATGAGATCCGCCGGACCGTCACGGATATGGACAACATCCTGTTCAGCTCGCTCACCTATAATCCGGCGGCGATCCATATCGACCATGCCTATGCTGCGACGACGGAGTTCGGCAAACCGCTGATGAACTCTATCTTCACGCTCGGCCTCGTCATCGGGCTGAGCGTGCAGGACACGACGCTGGGCACGACCATCGCCAATCTCGGCATGAGCGAGACGACCTTTCCCCGCCCCGTCTTCGCGGGCGACACCATCCGCGCGCGCACCACCATCGTGGAGCTGCGGGCGAGCAAATCCCGGCCCACGCAGGGCATCGTCACCTTCGAGCATCTCGGCCTCAACCAGAAGGACGAGACCGTCTGCCGGACCCTGCGCGGCGCGCTGATGATGCGCACACCGGCATGAGGCTGCGTTCGCTCCTCTTCGTCCCCGGCGACAGCGAGAAGAAGTTCGCCAAGGCACGGGGCATCGGCGCCGACGTGCTGATCCTCGATCTTGAGGATTCCGTCGCGCACAGCATGAAGGCCGCCGCCCGCGCGCAGGTCGCCGCGCTGCTGGACGATGCCGCCCCGCGCGACTGGTCGTTCTTCGTCCGCGTCAACCCCTTCGATACCGGCCTGACCTTCGATGATCTTGCCGCCGTGGTGAAGCCGGGGCTGGACGGGCTGCTCATCCCCAAGGCCAATGGCGCGGCCGACATTGCCCGCATCGGCGCGGAGCTGGACCGGCTGGAAGATGCCGCCGGCATGGCCCGGGGCACCGTGAAAATCAGCGTTGTCGCCACGGAGACACCGCTCGCCATGTTCAATCTCGGCAGCTACACGCCGCCGCATCCGCGCCTCGTCGCGCTGACCTGGGGGGCGGAGGATCTCGCCGCCGCGATCGGCGCGACCGGCAACAAGGAGGCGGACGGACACTGGACCGATCCCTATCGCCTCGCCCGCTCGCTCTGCCTCTATGCCGCGGCATCGGCGGGTGTCGCGCCGGTCGACACACTCTATGCGGATTTCCGCGACCCTGAAGGCCTGGAGGCCGATTGCCGCCGGGCACGGCGCGACGGCTTCACCGGGCGGATCGCCATCCACCCCGATCAGGTCGCGATCATCAACCGCTGCTTCAGCCCGTCGGAGGCCGAAATCGCTGAAGCACGCAAGATCGTCGCCGCCTTCGATGAAAACCCGGATGCCGGCACGCTGGGGATCGACGGCAAGATGTACGACATTCCCCATTTGAAGGCTGCCCGCCGCACGCTGGCAAGCGCCTGACGCACGTCACGGAGAGAGGATAATGAGCAATAATCGTCCGCTTCCCACCGAGGAGGATCTGGCCGCCATCCGCGAGGGTGTGCGCGCCGCCTGCGCCCCGTTCGATGACGAATATTGGCTTGATCGGGACGACAGCGGTGTGTTCCCGCGAGATTTTCACCGCGCCATGGCGGATGGCGGATGGCTCGGCATCACCATGCCGGAGGAATATGGCGGCTCGGGTCTGGGCGTGACCGAGGCGATGACGATGATGAACGAGGTCGCGGCCTGCGGCGGAGGCTTTGCCGCCGCTTCCACGATCCACATCAACCTCTTCGGCCCGCATCCGATCGTGGTGAAGGGAACGGCCGAGCAGAAGGCACGCTGGGTGCCCCGGCTCGTCTCCGGGGAGGATCAGTGCTGCTTCGGCTTCACCGAGCCCGATGCCGGCCTCAACACCACCCGCATCAAGACCTTCGCGGAGAAGGTGCCCGGCGGCTATGTCGTCCATGGCCAGAAGGTCTGGACCTCGACCGCGCAGGTCGCCAACAAGATCATGCTGCTCACGCGCACCACCAAATTCGAGGATTGCGCCCGCCCGACGGACGGCATCACCATCTTCTACACCGATCTCGACCGCACGAAGATCGACGTGCATCTCATCCCCAAAATGGGCCGCAAGGCGGTCGACTCCAACGCGATCTTCATCGACGGGCTGTTCATCCCGGAGGAGGACCGGATCGGTGAGGAGGGCAAGGGCTTCTCCTACATTCTCCACAGTCTCAACCCCGAGCGCATCCTGATCGGCGCCGAGGCGATCGGCATCGGCCGCGACGCGCTGCGCCGCGCCACCCGCTACGCGAAGGAGCGCATCGTCTTCGACCGGCCGATCGGCCAGAATCAGGGCATCCAGCACCCGCTGGCGGAGAAGTGGATGTACCTCGAAAGCGCCTGGCTGATGGTCGAGAAGGCGGCGCGTCTGTATGACAGCGGCCTGCCCTGCGGTGCCGAGGCAAACAGTGCCAAATTCCTTGCCGCGCGGGCCTGCCATGATGCCGCCTGGCAGGCGGTCGCCACGCATGGCGGCTTTGGCTATGCCAAGGAATATCATGTCGAGCGGCTCTACCGCGAAAGCGCGCTGACCCGCCTCGCGCCGATCACCGAGCAGCTCATCATGAGCTTCATCGCCGAGAAGGTGCTCGACCTGCCGAAAAGCTATTGAGGGACAAAGCCATGGGAATGATGGACGGGAAAGCCGTATTGGTGACCGGCGCGGGGCGCGGCGTCGGCCGGGGGATCGCGCTGGAGATGGCAAAGGCCGGGGCCGCGGTGGTCGTCAACGATCTTGGCGTCTCGATAAGCGGCGAGGGCGATGATGGCACGTCGCCCGCCGAGCAGGTGGCCGCGGAAATCATCGCCGTCGGCGGCCGCGCGGTCGCCAATCATGACAGCGTTGCCGACTGGGCCGGCGCGGACGCGATGGTGCAGGCCGCGCTCGACAATTTCGGCCGGATCGACGCGGTGGTGAACAATGCCGGCAATCTGCGCGATGTCTTGTTCCACAAGATGAGCGCGGATGATTTCGACGCGGTGCTCGCCGTCCACCTCAGGGGCAGCTTCAACACCAGCCGCGCCGCCGCGCCCTTCTTCAAGGATCAGGGCTCGGGCGCGTATATCCACATGACCTCGACGAGCGGGCTCATCGGCAATTTCGGGCAGGCCAATTATTCCGCCGCCAAGCTCGGCATTGTGGGCCTCTCCAAATCAATCGCGCTCGACATGCAGCGCTTTGGCGTCCGCTCCAATGCCATCGCGCCCTTCGCATGGACCCGCATGATCGACTCGATCCCCACCGACACACCCGAGCAGCAAAAGCGCGTCGAGGGCCTGAAGAAGCTGGAGGCGGAGAAGATCGCGCCGTTCGCCGTCGCCCTTGCGAGTGACGCTGGCGCCCGGGTTACCGGCCAGATCTTCGCGGTGCGAAACAACGAGATCTTCCTCTTTTCGCAACCCCGCCCGATCCGCTCGGCCCACACCGCCGAAGGGTGGACGCCCGAGACGGTCGCCGAGCGGGTGTTCGACCAGTTCGAAAATGATTTCTATCCGCTGCACCGCTCGGCCGATGTCTTCACCTGGGACCCGGTCTGAGCCGCCATGAGCTTCCGGCCCGACCTTCTCCTCGCGCATGATTTTGGCGAAACCCGCCAGCGTTACGGCGCGCATGACGCGATCCTCTATGCGCTCGGCCTTGGCCTTGGACACGACCCGCTGGACGCGCATGATCTCGCCTTTCTGGACGAGACCCGTCTCGCCGTTCTCCCGAGCTTCGCGGTCACGCTCTGCTCGCCGGGCATGTGGATACGCGATCCCGCCTTTGGGGTGGACTTCACCCGCCTTGTCCACAGCGCGCAGGAAGCCAGCTTCCACGCCCCCCTGCCCGCCTCCGCCGAGGTCGCAGGGGCAGCCCGCGTGCTCAGCGTGGAGGACAATGGCGAGGAGCGCGGCGCCATCGTCACGCTCGAACGGCGGATAAGCGACGCGGAGGACGGCACCCTCTACTGCACCCTCCGGCAGACGCTGCTGCTGCGCGGCAATGGCGGGTTCGGGGGCAAGGCGCCTGTGCGGACGCCCTCCACCATGCCGGAGGCGCCGGCGCCGCTCACCGCGCGGCTCGCCCTCTCCCCCCGCGCCGCGCTGATCTATCGCCTGTCGGGCGATTGGAACCCGCTCCACATCGATCCGCGCTTCGCGCGGAATGCGGGGTTTGAGCGGCCGATCATGCACGGCCTTGGCAGCTATGGCATGGCCGGCTGCGCCGTCTCGCGTGCCGCCGGCCGATCGCCTGTGGACATGACCGGCCTGTCCTGCCGCTTTTCCGGCATCGTCACGCCCGGTGACATACTCGATTTCCTGATCTGGCCGGATGGCGATCAGGCGCATTTTCAGGCCAGCGTCAACGGGCGCACCGTGCTTGCCAATGGCACGATCCAATGGAGGAACAACGGATGAGCAACCCCAGCCCGAGCCTTGCCGACACACTGAAATCCCGGTTGCGGCTGCCGGTCATGGCGGGGCCGATGTTCATCGCGTCGACCGCCGATCTCGTCATCGCCCAGTGCAAGGCCGGCATCATCGGCGCCATGCCCGCGCTCAACCCGCGCACGACAGACGCGCTGGACAAGGATCTCACGCGGATCGCGGCGGAGGTCGGTGCGCGGCCGTGGAGCATCAATCTCGTCGCGCACAGGAGCAACGCGCGGCTGCAACCCGACCTTGAGGTCGTGCTGCGCCACAAGGTGCCGATTGTCGTGCTCGCGCTCGCGGCCGATCCCGGTCTGGTGCGGGAGTTGCAGGCCAATGGCAGCCTCGTCTTTCAGGACGTCGCGCGCAATCGCCACGCACAGA
Organism: Sphingobium sp.; assembly: GCA_035911355.1. Lineage (GTDB taxonomy): Bacteria > Pseudomonadota > Alphaproteobacteria > Sphingomonadales > Sphingomonadaceae > Sphingobium. Next base: position 92,243 of record JAMHVU010000061.1, on the reverse strand, counting down.
AATGCGCGGAAATGGGCGTGGACGGGATTATCGCGGTCGGCGCCGGGGCTGGCGGCCACACGGGCGATCTCTCGCCCTTCGCGCTGGTCGGGGAAATCCGCCAGTGGTGGGACGGGCTGCTGCTGCTCGCGGGCTGCATCGCCAGCGGCCGGGGGGTACTCGCGGCCGAGGCGATGGGCGCCGACCTTGCCTATATCGGCTCGCCCTTTCTCGCCTCGACCGAGGCGAACACCCAGCCCGGCTTCAAGCAGATGCTGGTTGATGGCAGTTCCAGCGACGTGATGATCACAAGCTGCTTCACGGGCGTGAAGGCGAGCTTCCTCAAGCCCTCGCTGATTGAAAATGGCCTCGACCCCGATAATCTCGTCCCCGTGAACACCGGTGGCGCCATCGATATCAATAATGGCGGCGGCAACAGCCGGGCCTGGCGGGATATCTGGAGCGCGGGTCAGGGCATCGGCGCGATCACATCCGCCCGGCCAGCCGGCGAATGGATCGACTGGCTTGCCACCGATTATGCCGATGCGCGCACGCGCATGGGGATCGCCGCATGAACCACCAGTGCATCCTGACCTCACGCCCGCAGGGCATTGCCCAGGCCTCCGACTTCACCATAATCGAGACAGCGCCGGCGCCCCTCGCCGAGGGAGAGATCCGCGTGCGGAACAGCTTCCTCTCCGTGGAGCCCGCAATGCGCGGCTGGATCGCCGACACGGGCAATTATGCAGCGCCGGTTGCCATCGGGTCGGTCATGCGCGCACTCGCCGCCGGCACCGTGATCGAGAGTGAGAGCGAGCGCTATCAGGTGGGTGACGCCGTGACCGGATGGTTCGGCTGGCAGGAAGAGGCCGTCGTCCCCGCAAGCGCCGTGCTGCGCCGGATTGGCGAAACCGATCTGCCGCTTTCGCTCAGCCTTGGCATTCTCGGTATCAACGGTGTCACCGCCTATCTGGCGCTGACCCGCGTGGGCGAGCCCCGGCCGGGCGACACATTGCTCGTCTCGACCGCCGCCGGCGCGGTCGGCTCGGCGGTGGGGCAGATCGGCCGGTTGCTCGGCTGCCGCACCATCGGCATAACAGGCAGTGCCGACAAGGTGCAGCTTTGCAAGGCGCGCTTTGGCTATGACGAAGCGCTCGATTACAAGGACCCCGGGTTCGGCGCGGCGCTTGCCGGCGTTTGCGCTGACGGCGTGAACGTCTATTTCGATAATACGGCCGGCACGATCAGCGATACGGTGATGCCGCATCTCGCCATTGGCGCGCGCGTCGTCGTCTGCGGCACCGCCGCCCTTGCCCAGTGGGATCCATGGCCGCAAGGGCCGCGTGTCGAGCGGCACCTGCTCGTCAAGCGTGCCAGAATGCAGGGCTTCGTCATCTTCGACCATATGGACCAGTGGGACGAGAGCGTGGCGCAGCTCGCCCGGTGGATCAGGAGCGGCGATCTTGTCTACGAGGAAGATGTGCTGGACGGGATTGACGCCTGCCCGGACGCGCTGGCCGGGCTCTATCGGGGCGAGAACAGGGGCAAGCGCGTCATCCGGCTCTGAAAGGGCGTGGATGCACTGCAAGCAGGCACCCCGCCCCGGCCATAGCGCCGCTCAGGCGACGCTGCGCTGCTGCCCTTCCCAATAGGGTGCCCGCAAGTCCTTCTTCGATATCTTGCCTGACGGGACGAGCGGGAACGCCGCCACGAAATCCACGCTCTTGGGCACCTTGTATCCGGCAAGCAGATCGCGACAATAAGCGATGAGGGCATCCTCGCTCGTATCCTGCCCCTCGCGCACGATCACGATCGCCTTGACGCATTCGCCCCAGCGCGCGTCGGGCACGCCGATCACGGCAACGCCGGCAACGGCGGGGTGCGTGGAAAGAATATTCTCGATCTCGGCGGAATAGATATTCTCGCCGCCAGACACGATCATGTCCTTGGCGCGATCGACGATATAATAGAGGCCCGCCGCATCCCGCCGCGCGATGTCGCCGGAGCGATACCAGCCATTCTCGACCACCTGCCGCGTCAGGTCGGGCTGGCGCCAATAGCCGATCGTGATCGAGGGCTGGCGGATGAGCAGTTCGCCCGCCTCGCCATCAGGCACGTCGGCGCCTTCGCTATCGACGATGCGGAACTCGATGAGCGGCAGGGGCCGACCGCAGCTCTTGAGCTTGTCCTCATCCTCAAGATCATGCTCCTCCGGCCGCAATATGGAGGTCGCCCCGCCCGCCTCGGTCGATCCGTAGAACTGCATGAACTTGCCGGGCATGGTCGCGATCGCGCGTTTGATGAGGCCAAGGCTGATCGGCGATCCGGCATAGAGAGTGAGGCGGATCGACGAGAAGTTCGTGCCGGCCGCGTCGGGATGGTCGAGCAGCATTTGCAGCATGGTGGGCGTAAGCGTGAGCAGCGTGGGCCTGAGTTGATCGATCGCCGCCAGCACCGCGCCAGGCTCAAACTGCCGGACAATATCGATCGCAACCCCATTATAGAGGCACTGCAAGGCGATGCCGATGTGCAGCAGGTGGAAATTGGGCAGGCCATTGACGAAACTGTCCCCCGCTTCCCATTGATAGGCCGGCTCCAGATGCTCCGAGAGGCGCATCATGTTCGTCCCGCCATGGGAGAGCATCACGCCCTTGGCATTGCCCGTGGTGCCGGATGTGTAGAGCTGGAATGCCGTGTCCTCCAGCAGCGGCGAGTGCGGAAGCGGCTGGTCGGACAAGCCGGACACGCGCTTTTCCAGCGTGTCTTCCTCATCGATCCAGATCACCTCAGGCGGCGCGCTGAGATGGCCGCAGGCGGCCGCCCACAGCTCCGCCTGCTCGCGCTCGACAATGGCATGGCGCACATCGCTGTCGGCGATCTGGGCTGCCAGTTCGGCGGGCGCAAGACGCCAGTTGAACACGACAAGCCCGGCGCGGGTGCGCGCGCAGCCGAACAACGCGAAATAGAAATCAAAGCTGTTCTTGCCCATGAAGCCGACAAGCGCGCCCGGCCGGGCGATCCCGTCGGACAGATAATGGGCGATCTGCGTGCAGGTCCGATCAAACGCCGCGAAATCGACGATACGCCGCGCCGTCCGCAGCGCGGGCCGCGTGGGGTCATGCCGTGCCCAATATTCGGGATATTGGCCAAGCGTGCGGACTTCAGGGAAGAGCCACATGTCAGACGCCTCCAAATATGGGTTTGCGGCGTTCGGCGAACGCCATGATCGCGCCGGCCGCATCGCGCGTGGCCGAGGTGCGGCTGAGCGCCTGCGCTTCCAGCTCAAGCTGCGTTTCCAGTGGCTGATCGCTCACTGAGAGCATCAGCCGCCGGATTTCGCCAAAGGCCTTGGTCGGTCCGGCCGCCAGCTTGCGCGCAATCTCTTCCGCGCGGCCCAGAAACGCGTCCCTCGGATGCACCTCGTCCGCCAGCCCGCAGGCCAGCGCGGCTTCTGCGCCGAGCGTCTCGTTGAGCAGCAGAAAGCGCCGCGCCCGGGCCGCGCCCATGCGCCGCGCATACATGATCGAGGAGCCGGCATCGCAGGAAAAGCCGATGCCCGGATAAGCCGCGACGAATTTCGCGTCGTCTGCTGCGATCAATATGTCCGCGCCGGCAACAAAAGCGGACATGCCTCCCGCGCAAACGCCGTGGACCGCCGCAACCACCGGCGCATCCATGCGCTGCAACCGGGCGATCCCGCTATGAAGCGTCGTCGTCCAGCGCTTGATGTTGATCGGCAGCGCATCGAGATCGCCGACGAAACTGCCAATGTCGCCGCCATAGCCGAAGGCGTCGCCTTGCGCGGAAATGAGGAGGCAGCGGACGGCCGGGTCTGTCGAGAGCAGGGTCGCTGCCTCGCATGTCTCGGCGCAGAATTGCGCGTCAATTGGGTTGCCACGAACCGCGTTGTTGAATTCGAGGCGCGCCAGCCCATCCTCGACCGTAAGCGTCAAGCGCTCGAACGCCATGCCACTCTCCCAGCTATGATCGTTTTTCTGTAAATATGTTTACTAGATCATGAGCCCGGGTCAAGGCCGGCGAGCCCGCTCGACCCAAAATATGTATGCTCTACACGCGAAAAGACCGGGAGATGCCTGTCATGCGGCATCTCCCGGCCTTGCAACCCGTCAGGGTACGACGATTGACGAGACGATCAGAAGCGATAGCCGACCTTGAGGCCATAGATTCGCGGCTCGCCGGGAAAGTCGCTCAGCGTCGATCCGAGCGCCAGCACCGTGCGGCGATATTTGGTCTTCGTCACGTTGGTGGCATAGGCGGTGATCCGGAAATCACCGATTTCATAGGCCGCGCGGAGATCCAGCAAGCCATAGGACGGCTCGCGTGACAGGCTAACCGCGCCACCATAAATCGGGTTGGCTTCACCCGGCTCATGGTAGAACTGGTCGAGCAGCGCATAGTCGGCGCGCAGCGTCAGGCCGCTATTGTCCCCCGTGGGGATGCGCCATTCACCACCCAGATTGATGCTGTGTTTGGGCGCCCGCACCATGGCACGGTTCGAATAATCGGTGGCGGCCGTCGGCGCGACGCCCGCCGCATTGGTGAAGTAGGCGTCATATTTGGCGTTGAGATAGCCATAGGTCACGCTCACGTCGATATTGTCGCTCGGGCGCACCAGCAGTTCCACGTCCGCGCCGTAGATTTTCGATGACGCGGCATTGCTGATGAGGCTCGCCGCCGCGCCGCCGCCCAGATCCACAATGCGCGAAACCTGGAGGTCCTTATAATCGTAGCGATACCCCGCGACATTGAACCGCACCCGGCGATCGAGCCACTCGGACTTGAAGCCGACTTCGTAGGTCTTGATGTCCTCCGGCTGGAAAAGCACGTTCGCCTGCGCCGCGGAGAAGGGCACATACTGGAACCCGCCACTCTTGAAGCCGGTCGAGAAGCTCGCATAAACGCTCACGTCCCGGTTGAACTTGTAGGTGGCGACAATGCGCGGATCGAAACTCTTATAGGTCGCGCTATTATCCACCACGAATGGCACGGCGATGAGCGGAACGCCGGGGAACGTGTTGAGCCCCTGCTGCACCGCCCGCTTCTTGTCGTGGGTGTAGCGGCCGCCAAGCGTCAGCTCGAAAGCGTCAGCAAAGTGGATCGTCGCCTGCCCGAACAATGCGTAACTGTCGATCTCATAGTCGGAAATCGCGGTGCTTATCTGTGCCGCGCCGCTGAGCTGCGCCACGACGCTGTCCGTGCCGAGGTGAAACTCGTCACGCCGGGCGCTGCGATCCCGATAGTAGAACGCGCCGATGATCCAGTCCACCGCGCCACCGAAGGAGGCAGGACCGTTCGGGTCGGACGTCAGACGGATTTCCTGGGTGAACTGCTTTGAGCGCTCGCGGCTGAGCTGGTTGATGACGTCGAGCGACGAGCCTTCGAGATCACGCCCATCGGCGATGCGAAGCTTCTTGAGCGCGCTGATTGAGGTGATGGTTGCAAAGCCGGCATCATATTCGATCCGGCCGATATAGCTCTCGGTCTTGCGATCGAGATAGGGATCGAACGACAAATAGCCCTCGTTTCCACCCATATTCGCGATCGGCGCGCGTCCGGCCCGGCCGAGGAACACCGCATAAGGGTTGGCCGGGGTCGTCACGCCGGCGAGCGAAAGAGCCGGGCCGCTGCCACGGTTGAAACCGGAGAAAGCCGCCTTGTCGCCGTCGCGCGTAAGCTCGGCGGTAAGGTCGATGGTCAGGGCTTCGGTCGGCACGAAGCGCAGCCGCGCGCGACCGCCCCAATTGTCGATCCCCTGAAACTTGTTGCCGGAGACGAGATTGACCTGATAACCATCGCGCTCCGCCTTCCAGCCGGCAACGCGGAACATGATCTTGTCGCCGGAGATCGGTCCGCCGATCGCGCCGAACAGATTGTAGCCATCATAATTGCTGATGCCCCCTTCCGCCTCGCCGGTGAAATGGTCGGTCGGCGCCTTGGATATGACGTTGATCGCGCCGGCAATCGTATTGCGGCCATAGAGCGTGCCCTGCGGCCCGCGCAGCACCTCGATGCGTTCAATGTCGCGCAGCGACCCGAACGAGCCGGATGCGCGCCCGGCATAAACATCGTCGATGAAGACGCCGACCGAGCTTTCCGATCCGGGGTCGAACGAGCGCGTGCCGATGCCGCGAATGTAAAGCTGCGGGCGCGCCGCGCCGAAGCTGCCGAAATAGAAGGAGGGCACACGCGGGGCAATATTCTCAAGGCTCATGATGCCAAGCTTCTCGACCTGCTCGCCGCCAAAGGCGGAAATAGCGACCGGAATATCCTGCACGCGCTCCTGCCGCCGCTGCGCGGTGACGAGGATGTCACCGGAAAAACCCTCTTCCGGCGGGGCAGCCGCCGCGGCCTGCGGTGCGGCAGCATCTGCCGGGGCATTGACGTCCTGCGCCATGGCCAACTGCGCCGGCACGATCGCGGCGGTACAGGACAGCAGAATAGAAAATGTAGTGCCCTTCATCATCAACCCTCCCAAAATGGCCGCAGTCTGCTGCTGTCGGCCCGTTCTCATTTATAAGTAAATCAGTTTACCTATTTATTGTAAAGTGAAAGATTACGTAATTGATATACATGAAAAAATTTCGTTAATGTAATCAACCGCTTTAGGATCATCGATCGTCGCCGGAACCTTCGGATTTTCGCCATTGGCGATAGCGCGGATGGTCGAGCGCAGGATCTTGCCCGAGCGCGTCTTGGGCAGCAGCGCGACGACGTGAACCGATTTAAACGCCGCCACCGGGCCTAGCTCGTCGCGCACGCGCTGGATGATCTGGCGGGCGATATCCGCCTCCACCATGTCGACGCCGGCCTTCAACACCACCAGCCCGACAGGAACCATGCCCTTGAGATCATCATTTGCGCCGATCACCGCGCATTCCGCGACAGCGGGATGGCCCGCGACGATCTGCTCGATCGCCCCGGTGGAAAGCCGATGGCCGGCGACGTTGATGATGTCGTCGATCCGGCTCATCACATGGATGAAGCCATCCTCATCGATCATGCCGGCATCCCCGGTGGTGTAGTAGCCGGCATGCTGGCTGAGATAGGCCTCGCGGAAATGCTCATGCCGTTGCCACAAGGTCGGAAAGCAGCCCGGCGGCAGCGGCAGCCGCAGCACGATGTCGCCAATCTCGCCCGGCGGCAGTTCCGCATCCTCGTGATCCAGAATGGCAAAGTCATAGCCGGGGATCGGTCGTCCGGCGCTGCCATGGCGGGTGCGCGTGTCGCCCAGCCCGATACAGGTGCCAAGTGCCGGCCAGCCCAGCTCGGTCTGCCACCAATGGTCGATCACCGGAACGCCGAGCATGGCCTCCGCCCAGCCCAGCGTATCGGGGTCGGCCCGTTCCCCGGCCAGAAACAGGGCGCGCAATTGCCCGATGCCCTTCGCGGCAATCAGCCGGCCCTCGGCATCCTCTCGCTTCACGGCGCGGATCGCGGTTGGCGCGGTGAAAAACACATCGACACGATGATCGCGGATGACACGCCAGAAGGCGCCGGCATCCGGCGTACCCACGGGCTTGCCCTCGTACATGACGCTCGTGCAGCCATGGATGAGCGGGCCGTAGACGATATAGCTGTGCCCGACCGCCCAGCCGATATCAGACCCCGCCCAGAAGACGTCGTCTCGTCCGACCCCGTAAATATTCGGCACGGACCACGCCATCGCCACCGCGTGCCCGCCATTATCGTGCACCACGCCCTTGGCGATGCCAGTCGTCCCCGAGGTATAGAGAATATAGAGCGGATGGTCGGACGGCACCGGCACGCACGCGGCCGGCGCAGCGGCGGCCAGCGCGTCAGCCCAGTCGAGGTCCCGCCCCGGCAGCATATCCGCGGCAAGCTGCGGCCGCTGGAGGACGATGGCGCGTGGCACCTTATGCGCCGCAAGCGCAATCGCGTCGTCCAGTAGCGGCTTGTACGCAACGATCCTGCCCGGCTCCAGCCCGCAGGACGCCGTCAGCACCAGGCGCGGCTCGGCATCGTCAATCCGCTTGGCGAGCTCATGCGCGGCAAAACCGCCGAAGACGACGGAATGCACGGCGCCAATGCGCGCGCAGGCGAGCATGGCAAACACCGCCTCGGGCACCATCGGCATATAGATGATGACCCGATCGCCCGCCGCCACGCCCTGCGCCCGGATCATGCCCGCCACCCGCGCGACCATCGCCTGCATCTCGGCATAAGTGTAGCGCGTCACCCGGCCGGTCATCGCGCTGTCGTGGATCAGCGCGATGCGGCCTCCGCGCCCCGCCGCCACATGCCGGTCCAGCGCGTTATGGCAGGTATTGAGCCGGCCATCGGGAAACCATGTCCATGTGCCATCATCCTGCGGATCGCCCGCGCGTGTTGGCGCATGGCCCCAGTCGATCGCCTCGGCCGCGCGCAGCCAGAAGGCGGCGGGGTCGGCCATGCTCTCCGCATAGACACGGGCATAGGTCATGATGTCGCTCCTGTGAGATGCCGCCACATGCGGTCGACCACGCCACCCGACCAGACCTGCCGCGCGGTCTGTTCTTCGGGCGTGAGGCGCGCGGCTGCCGGGTCGATCCCCATCGCGCGGATATCGCGCTCGACCCGCGCGGCATCCTCAAGGAACCAGCTCAGCGTCACGGCCTGGGGCAGAGTCTCGCCCACAACGACGGCGCCATTGCCGCGCATGACGAGGGCGGGCGCATCGCCCAGCATATCCGCGAGTCCGGCCGCCGCCGCGTCGTCGCGCAGCAGGCGCGGGTCGTCCCAGAACGGAACAGCACTGAAATAGGCGCCAATGCCATGGCGCGGGATGGGAACGAGCCCGGCGACGGACAAAGCCATCAGGGCTGGCGGCATGATGCGGCAAACGCCGCCCACATCGGGCCGACGCCGGTAAATCTCGCGATGAATACGAACCTCGCCAAGCACGCCGTCAGGCAAGGGTCCATCGACCGGCACCACCGTCCCCGGCTCATCGTCGATACGCCCCATGGGCAACGGCGCGCAGACAAGGAAATGCGCCGCATCGATCCGCGCGCTGCAATGGCCGAATGCATGGACAAGACCAGCCCGAGCGAGTGCCCGCGCCGCGTGGCGCACCTGCTCGTCGAGAAGAGCGGGGGGAAGAGCTGGCGCCGTCATGCCCGGGCACCTGACGCGGCAAATGGGGCGGCCCTGCTCGCACATCTGCGCGCACAGGCGCCATGCCGGCGCGCGGTGGCATGTATGCGGCTCCCCATCGTCCCTCTCCTTCCCCGGTGTTTGTTCACCGATTGACTAATATGCGACTCATGTTACATACCACGTACACGGTTTGTAAAGAGCCATGAGCTCGAAAGGGGAGAGGAATGGATCAGAGCCTGCGGCCGGTGGTGGAGGAGGCGCGCGGAATCTATCGCGTGCCGCGCCGGGCCTTTGTCGATCAGTCAGTTCTCGAACGGGAACGCCGCGCCATCTTCGACACGTGCTGGCTCTATCTCGGTCATGCGTCCGAACTGCCCAAGCCCGGTGATTTCGTGACCCGCACCGTCGCAGGGCGGCCCATGCTGTTCACCCGGGACAAGGAGGATAATTATCACGCGCTGATCAACACCTGCCCGCATCGCGGCGCGGTGGTCTGCCGCGAGCGCAAGGGGTCGTCGCCGGCGTTCCAGTGCATGTACCATGGCTGGGTGTTCTCCAACACGGGGCGGCTGATGGTCGTGCCGGGCCATGCGGGCTATCCCGCCGACTATAAGGACGATACCGGCAAGCAGCTCAGCCGCGCGCCCCGCTTCGATCGTTATGGAGACTTCTTCTTCGTCAGCTTCGCGCATGATGGCGAGGATCTCGCGACGTATCTCGCGGGAGCCGGCGACTATCTGAAGCTGGTTTCGGAGCAGTCCGCGAAGGGCATGACCATCGTCGGCGGCACGCAGGAATATTCGATCCGCGGCAACTGGAAGCTGCTCGCTGAAAACAGCGTCGATGGCTATCATGCCGCGAGCACGCACTCGACCTATCTCGAATATCTCAAAAATGCCAATGGCTCGACCCATGATACCCGGCTTGCGGGCTTCGGGCACGATCTGGGCAACGGCCATGCCGTCATTGAATATTTCGCGCCATGGGGGCGGCCAATCGCCAACTGGATTCCGCTCTGGGGTGAAGAGGGCAAGCGCGAGATCGAGGCGATCCAGCAGGATCTGACGGCGCGACTGGGGCAGGAGCGCGCCGAGCGGATCGCCAAGCAGAGCCGCAACATGATTATTTTCCCCAATCTCGTCATCAACGATGTGATGGCGATCACCGTGCGGACCTTCTGGCCAACCGCGCCCGACTATATGGAGGTCAATGCCTGGGCGCTGGCGCCGGCCGAGGAATCGGAATGGCTCCGCAAGTTCCGTCTCTTCAATTTCACCGAGTTTCTCGGCCCCGGCGGCTTCGCCACGCCGGATGATGTCGAGGCGATCGAGAAGTGCCAGATCGGCTATCAGGCCGCACGCGAGGCCCAGTATAACGATATCTCGCGCGGTATGCTGCGTGAGGGCGGTTCGGCCTATGACGACGAGTTGCAGATGCGCTGCTTCTGGAACGAGTGGGATCGCCGCATTCAGGAGTATGCGGCATGAGCCGGGACGCCGCGATCGACGCGATGCTCCTGCAGCACCGCGTGCAGAGCTTCCTCTTCGATGAGGCCGCGCTGCTCGACCAGTGGCGGCTGATCGAATGGGAGGCGCTGTTCACCGAGGAGGCCCGTTACCTCGTCCCGCCAACCGACGTGGACGGCGATTATGCCGATCCGGACAAATCGCTCTTCTACATCTTCGATGACCGCACCCGCATTCATGAGCGCGTGGTGCGGCTGGAGAAGAAGGGCGCGCATTCCGAATTTCCGCGCTCGAAGACGCGCCATCTCGTCAGCAATGTTCAGGCCATGCGGGAAGATGGCGCGATAATCGCGACCGCCTCCTTCGCGGTCTGGCGGTCGAAGGACGGCAACACCGATATTTTCGTGGGCCACTATGCCTACCGACTTGTCGAGATCGATGACGCCCTGAAGATCGCCGAGAAGAAATGCGTGCTCGATATGGATGCGCTGCGGCCGCACGCGCGCATCAGCATCTTGCTTTAGGATTGACAGCCATGACCGCACCCTTCCGCTACCGGCGCCTCTCCTACATCGCCCTTGATGTCGGCGATCTCGGCCAGTCCGTTACATTCTACCGGGATCTCATGGGTCTCACGCTTGATCGGCGGACGGACAATACCGCCTATCTGCGGTGCAGCGACCTCCCGCAAAATCTCATCCTGCGGCAAGGCGGGACGCCGGGTCTGGCCCGCGTGGCATTCGAGCTGGAAAGCCGCGCCGATCTCGACCAGGCCTACGCCTATCTCGCGGAGGAGGGCTTCGCGCCGCGCTGGCTTTCGCCGGACGAGGCGGCTGACATCAGGGTAGGCGCGGCTGTGCGCTTTCGCGAGCCGACCTGCGGCCTCCATCTGGAATTTCATGTCGATCCCGCGCCGATGGACGCGTTCCAGACCACCCATACCGCCATTGCGCGCCTCGGGCATGTCGTGCTGAATGTTACGGATTTTGCCGGCGTGGAGGCCTCGCTCGTCGGCAAGCTCAACTTCCTCATCTCAGATCATGTGCCGGGTAAGATCGCCTTTCTGCGCGCCTTCCCCAATCGCTATCATCACAGCTTCGCCATTCTCACTGGTCCGTCCAACGGCTTCAACCATGTCAATTTCATGGTGTCGGATATCGACGATGTCGGCCGGGCGATGAATCGGATGAAGAAGGCGGACGTGCCCATCGTGTTCGGACCCGGCCGCCACGAGCCATCCGGCAGCATCTTCCTCTATTTTCTTGATCCTGACGGGATGACCGCCGAATATAGTTTCGGCATGGAGGAATTTGCCGAGGTGGGCGCCCGCCCGCCGCGCGCGCTCGAACCCAAGCCGGAAGTGCTGGACACCTGGGGCAGCATCCCCGACCCGCGCTTCGGCAAGCGCGGCGAGATTCTCGACCATGCATAATGTACCCCATGCGGGCCGCGTGGCGATCGTCACCGGCGCCGGGCGCGGCATCGGCCTCGCGATCGCGCGGCGCCTGGAGGAAGACGGCGCGCGCGTGATGGTCGCCGATCTTGACGAGGCGCCGGCACGCGCTGCGGCAAGCGCGGAAGGCGCCGCCTTCTGGGGAGACCTCGCCGACGAGCAGACCGCCGCCGCGCTCATCGCCCGCACGGTCGAGACGCTGGGCGCGCCCGCCATTCTCGTCAATAATGCGGGGGGGGGCATTTTGCGGCCCTTTCTCGACCATACGCCCGAAACACTGCGGGCAACGATCGACCGCAATTTATGGACCGCGATCTGGTGCAGCTGGCATGCCCTGCCGCACATGAAGGCGGCCGGCTGGGGCCGCATCATCAATATCGGCGCGGACAGCGTGCGGAACGGCCTGTTCGATCATGCCGGCTACAACGCGGCCAAGGGCGGGATGCACGGCATGACCACCGGGCTCGCCCGCGAGTTTGCGCGCGACGGCATCACCGTGAACACCGTCGCCCCCAGCGCCATCGTCACCCCGCAATTCCGCGAGGTGGAGAAGACCAATCCCACCCTCATCGAAAAGGTCGTCAGCGTCATCCCCATGGGGCGCGCCGGCACGGAAGAGGAGGTTGCCAGCATGGTCGCCTATCTGGCGCGCGAGGAGGCCGGTTTTGTCACCGGTCAGGTCGTCAGCGTCAATGGCGGCACCACGATGCTTTGAGCCCATGGCCCCGCCAGCACATAAAAGGACAGCATGAACATGACCAACCCGGAAATCGGCAAGTCGATCGTCGCCAACGGCATTCGTACCAACTATATCGAGGCCGGCGACGCATCGCTGCCGCCCCTCGTCCTCGTCCACGGCTCCGGCCCCGGCGTCACCGCCTTTGCCAACTGGCACGGCGTCATTCCCGCGCTCGCGGAGCATTTCCATGTTTTCGCGCCGGATATGGTGGGCTTTGGCTATACCGAGGTGCCCGGCGATGTGACGGACTTCACCCTCGATTTCTGGGTGAGCCATATCATCGGCTTTCTCGACGCGCTTGGCATCGCGCAGGCATCATTCATCGGCAACAGCTATGGCGGCGCGCTAAGCCTTGCCGTCGCCGCGCGCCATCCCCAGCGTGTCCGCCGGTTCGCGCTGATGGGCGCGGCCGGCCTGCGGTTCGAGATGACCGAGGGGCTCCAGAGCGTGTGGGGCTATGAGCCGTCCGAGGCGAATATGCGTAAGCTCATGGAAACATTTGCCTATAATCCCGATCTGGTCACCGATGCGGTCGTGCAGTCGCGCCATCAGGCCAGTATCCGCCCCGGCTCGCATGAGGCTTTTTCCAGCCTGTTCCCCGAGCCGCGACAGGCCAAGCTCGACCGGCTGGCCACGCCGGAGGAGGATATCCGCAAGATCGCGGCGCCCGCCCTTATCGTTCACGGTCGCGAGGATGTCATTGTGCCCGTTGACGTGGCCTACCGCTATTCGGCATTGCTGCCCCATTCGGAGCTGCATGTGTTTGGAGAATGCGGGCATTGGACACAGATCGAGAAGAAGGATCGGTTCGTCGAGGTGGTCCTGCCGTTTCTGACCGGAGCGTGAAACGGCCCCGGCGCTCGCAGGGCGAGCGCTCGGAGGAAATGCGCGAGCGTGTCGCCCATGCGAGCTTCGAGGTGATCGCGGCGCGCGGCTTCTCTGGCCTGCGGACCGCCGCCGTCGCCGAGCAGGCCGGCGTCAGCCAGGGTGCCCTGCTGCACCATTTCGAGACGAAGCAGGGCCTCACGCTTGCCACGGTCGAATATGCGTTTGCCCGCGCTTCCGCCCGGACCGAGGAGGTCATCGCGGCGGGGCTCGCGCGGGGCGAGCACCCCATAGACCTCATGCTTGCGGATTTCCGGCTCTATTTCTTCAACGATGATTTCTGGGTGTCACTCGACATCACGATCAACGCGTCGAAAGACCCGGAGCTGAAGGGCGGCATCCGCGAGATCGTGCCGCGTTACCGCCTCGGCGTGTATCGGCGCTGGGTCGGCATATTGTCGGAAAATGGATGGTCGGAGGCCGATGCCGAGCAGATCGTCCGCATGAGCGCGGCACTCACCACCGGGCTCGGCATCCGCACCCTGTTCGACGATGTCGACGCCTATCTCGACGCGACCGTCGCGAAATGGCGGGCGATGATCGACGCGACCTGGCCGCGCAGCCCCACCACCGCCTAACGGACTTCCGCGACGATCCGGTTTTCGATCGCGCCGATCCCTGCGATTTCGCACCGCACGACATCGCCTATCTTGAGGAAGGAGGGCGGGTCCATGGCGATGCCAACGCCTTCCGGCGTGCCCGTCGCGATCAGATCGCCCGGCTCAAGCGTGAAGGCGGTCGAGAGATAGGCGATCTGCTGGAAAATAGTGTGGAGCATCATGCCGGTGTTTGAGGATTGGCGCACCGCGCCGTTCACATGGCAGCTTATCGCGAGGTCATGCGGGTCGGCGATTTCGTCCGCGGTGACGATCCACGGGCCGATGGGGCCATGGGTATCGAAGGATTTGCCGATGGTGAGGGTTGGCGTGTGGAACTGCCAGTCACGCGTCGAGACGTCATTGGCGACGAAATAGCCGAAAATATGCTCGGCCGCGCGCTCGGCGGGCACATGCTTGGCTGCCGCGCCGATAACGACGCCCAGTTCCGCCTCATAGTCGATCTGGTCGGAGACATCCGGCTTGACGATACCGTCATACGGCCCCGTGATCGCGCTGGTCTGCTTGTTGAACCACATCTGCTTCTTGGGTTCGGCGATGCCCAGCTTTTCGCCTTCCTCGACATGCTTGCGGTAATTCATGCCGATCGCCAGATATTTGCCCGGCCGCTCGATCGGCGCCAGAAGCCGTACGGATGCGAGCGGAATGCCGGCGCCGGTGGAAGCGAACCGCGCAATCGCGTCCAGCGCTTCTGCGCCGCCGCGGATAATCGTCAGAAGATCGGTAAAGCCCAGGGGCGAAAGATCCACCAGATCATCCCTACGGACAACCCCCGCGCGCGGCCCCTCACCTGCATCATACCGTGCCAGCTTCATGCTTCTCTCCCCCGGATTGTACGGGGTCAATTTACATACCGTTTGCATGGTATGTCAATATGCGTGCGTTGCTGAGAGCCTTCCGGCCAGCAGCCTCCGGCAATCACCATATAAGAGATAAACTACTTTACTTTTAATATTTCTCTCCTTACGCGACTAAAAAAGCGAGGCAGGGAGAGGATTATGCTCGAACGCGATGGCAGCAGCTTGTTCGGCGAAGACCATCGCGCGTTCCGGGCGACGGTCCGTAAATTCATCGAGCGGGAATTTTCACCCCGCATTGCCGAGTTCGAGGAGAATGGCGTCGTCGCGCGCGATTTCTGGCTGAAATGCGGCGAGGCAGGCCTGCTATGCCCCTCGACACCGGAGCAATATGGCGGCCCCGGGCTGGACTTCACCTTCAACACGATCATCAACGAGGAATTCACCTATGCGATGATGGCGGATTCCATCACGCTCCAGACCGACATCGCCATGCCCTATATTCTGCATTACGGCAGCGACGCGCAAAAGGCCCAGTGGCTGCCGCGCCTCCTCTCGGGCGAGGCGATCTCCGCCATCGCCATGACCGAAAGCGGCGCCGGCTCGGATCTTCAGGGCGTGCGCACCACCGCGCGGCGCGAGGGCGACGAGTACATCATCAATGGCGGCAAAACATTCATCACCAACGGCCAGAATGCCGATCTCATCATCACCGTGTGCAAGACCAATCCGGACGCCGGTGCCAAGGGGACCTCTCTCCTTCTCGTCGAGGCGGACCGACCCGGCTTCGCGCGCGGGCGCAATCTGGACAAGGTCGGCCAGTGGATGTCGGACACGTCGGAACTGTTCTTCAACGACGTGCGCGTTCCTGCCGGCAATCTTCTTGGCGCGGAAAATTGCGGCTTCATCTATCTGGTGAGTGACCTTCCGCAGGAGCGGCTGTCCATCTCGATCACCGCTCAGACGGCAGCGCAGCGCGCCTTTGACGAGGCGGTCGCCTTCACGCGCGAGCGCAAGGCGTTCGGCAAGCCCGTGCTGGATTTCCAGAACACGCGCTTCGTCCTTGCCGATATCAAGGCCAAGCTCCAGGTCGGCTGGGCACATCTCGACTGGGCGATCGCGCGGCATGTCGCGGGCGAGCTGACCGCGGACGAAGCGGCCGCCAGCAAATACTGGCATACAGAGATGCAGTGGGTGGCGTGCGATGCCGCCCTGCAACTTCATGGCGGGTCGGGCTATATGAACGAATATCCGATCGCGCGCATCTGGCGGGACGCGCGCGTGCGCCGCATCTATGGCGGCACAAGCGAGATCATGCGCGATCTCATCGGCCGCCGACTTTAGCTGAGCGATGCCGCCACACCCGCCGACGCGCATTCCCACTCGGCCTGCGCGGGGCCGTGCTTTGGAATGAACGCGTCCGTGCGATCGGTCAGCTCGTCCAGTCGGGCAAGAATGGTCGGGGCTCCGTCGTCGTCCGCGATGCGCGCGCCCCGCGTCAGGCTGATGTGCGCCGCACCGAAATGGCCCGCGCCCGCGCACAAGATCATACCATTGGGCGCCGCGTCCATGGCGAGCGCCACCACAGCCGGGGCCACTCTGGCGGGGTCGAGCGCGGCAAGCCTGGTTTCGTCGAGCACATCCCCTGTCATCCGCGTCGCGGCGGACGGCGACAGGCAGTTCACACGCACGCCATATTTCACGCCCTCCAGCCGCAGCGTCTGCATAAGGCCGACCAGCGCCAGCTTCGCCGCAGCATAGTTCGACTGACCGAAATTGCCGAACAGACCCGAGGACGATGTCGTGTAGATGATCCTGCCATGGCGCCGCGCGCGCATGCCGTCCCACACGGCTTTGGTGCAGTTGACCGCGCCCATCAGGTGAACGTCGATGACCTTACGGAAATCGTCGATGTCCATTTTGGCGAAGCTGCGGTCGCGCAGAATACCCGCATTGTTGACGACAATGTCCACCCGTCCCCAGGAGCGCTCCGCCAGCGCCACCATCGCGCGAACCTGCGCCTCGGAAGTCACGTCCGCACCATCGGCCAGTGCCTCGCCGCCCAGCGCCTCGATCTCCGCGACGACAGCCTCAGCGGCAGACAATGAGGCACCTTCACCATCACGGCCGCTGCCCATGTCATTGACCACCACCTTAGCACCATGGCGCGCAAGCGCGAGCGCATGCGCCCGCCCCAGTCCGCCGCCGGCACCCGTTACGATCGCGATCCGTCCATCCAGCGCCATCTTCGTCATGCCATCCTCCCTTGTTTCAGCGCGCGATGTAGGGGCGCCACGGGGCGGGCTTAAATCAGTTCGGCATATGGCTTGTATAAGCGCTTACGATCGGCCGGGCTGGCGCGTCTGCGCCAAAAGCTCTACGCTATGTCGGGGACGGACGGCGAGGCAGATAGAATAAACATGGCCAATCTCAATCGCTTCGACCTCAACCTGCTGGTCGCTCTCGACACGCTGTTGTCCGAGCGCAGCGTGACCCGCGCAGCGGATCGCCTCTGCGTGACGCAACCGGCGCTCAGCGGCTCGCTCCAGCGCCTGCGCTATCATTTCGACGATCCGCTGCTGGTCCGCGTCGGGCGCGAGATGGAGCTCACCCCCAAGGCTCGCGCTCTGATCGAGCCGGTCCGCAACGCCCTGCTCCAGGTGAATGTCGCGCTCGAAACGCAAGCCGTGTTCGATCCGGCCAGTTCCGAACGCACCTTCCGCATCGCCATGTCGGACTATTGCGCCCACGTCTTTCTGCCCCATGTCGTACGTCGCCTCGCCACGCGGGCACCGCACATGCGGCTCGTGACGGAAAATGTGTTCGGTCCAAGTTTCAGCCGGCTCGACGGCGGGGATATCGACATCATCATCACTCATGGCGACCGCCGTCTGTTCGGCCGTGAAGGCACGGATACCGATCTGCTGACGACAGCGCTGTTCGAGGATGATTTCGTGTGCGTCGTTGCCGCCGATCATCCGGTTACGGGTAGCGCCATGACGATGGACGATTTTCTGCACTATCCTCATGCACTCGTCGATTTCGGCACCAATGTCCGCACGGTCGAGGAAGCGGAAATCGAGCGGCAAGGCATTGTCATAAACGACAAATATCTGGTGCCGACCTTCGGTGGACTGCTCTATCTGCTGGCCGGCACACAGTTGATCGCCACGGTGCAGCGCCGCCTTGCCGCGCTGCTGGCGCCCAATCTCGATGTGCGGGTGATGTCCACACCGGTCAATCTGATGCTCAGGGAAACACTGGTCTGGCACCAGCGCAGCCATGACGATCCCGCCCAGCTCTGGTTGCGTGAGCTCCTGCTGGAGGCCGGGCGGGAACTGGATTAACGCCTAGAGGAATATACCGAGATTTGGTGTCTGGAGGATCGTCTCGGCCAATGTGACAGTACGCCGCACCAGCACGCAGCCGTCTTCTTTGACACGGATCAGATCGCGGCGGCGCGCGGGAATCCAGTCAAACGCCCGGTCAAGCGCACGCTGACGAAAAACGGTCAGCGCACTGTAAACGACGAAGAGGCCACCATCGTCCGTCGGCTCGACGATGATGCTGCCGACATTGCGGACCGTGCGCGAGGGTGGATCTTCCGACCAGTTCTCATTGGTGCTCATCCGCTCGATCCGCTTGCGGATCATGGCAATATCGTCACGCACGCGGAAAGCGCCTTCGGGGAACTCATCCGGGGCATGGCGTCGCGTCGCGAGGCGCATGGGGATTTCGTACAATATGGCCTCGTCGAGCAGGGCGAGCCATTCTTCTACCCGATGGCAATCGAGCAGGAGCGCTTCATACCCAAGAAACTGTGTGATGCTGGCGAGTGCGTCCGGCGAGACATGCGCGGCGCGGGACGGCGCTTCCATAAGGCTCATCACTCCACTCCCTGCATTTGCGAAAGCCAGTGGCGATAGAATGCGCGCTGGCTGGGCTCGCCCGGTCCGGGTCGATAGGCCTCGCCCGGCCCCTCCCAGCTGGTGTCCAGCGTCTGCTGCCCCATGCCCTCCATGCCAAGCTGCATGTTGAAGCTGATCCCGGCCTTACGTGCCCATACACTGCGTGCGGCCTCCGGCGCGCCTTCCCACACCACGGTGTCGTCCTGCTCAAAGATACCCGCCGAACTGAAACCGAACTGGCCAGCGGCGTAGCTATCCTGCGCCTGCCTCTCGTCCATGAAGTTCCATTTGAGCTGCCAGCTCCACAGCTCCATTTCCCCAGGCCCCACCGGCTGCCATTGCCGCCAGCTCGTATAGACCACCGGCGGCTTGCCCGGCGAGGGCGGCCCGAAAAAGCGGATGAAACTCAAATTGGGGAAGATGGTGCCCACGATCGGCGGATTGCGCCGGATCACGTCGGCAAGCAGCGGATCGAGCCGGTCCAGCTCGAACTGCGCCTGAATGTCCGGCGGATAATACCACACATGGCCGTCCGGCCCGAACATCGTGTCGAAGTCATGTCCCAGGAAGCTGTGTCCGCCGCCCAGGACATAATGGGTCGAGAAATTGTTCAGCACGTCGAAGCCCTGTGCGAGGTCGATGCTCTGCACCGATCCGTGCGCGACCCCGACATGATAGATGTCACCGCCGAAATTCTCTGCCCCGGTCTTCCAGTCGCCCCGCACCTTGTAGCGGTCGGGTGGCCCCATCGGGCTCATGCCGGCGGGATGCAAATCCATCAGTCCGCGCATCATCCATGCGGCGTCTCCCAGATACTCCATAAGGCTCGGCGCATCCGGGTCGAGCGACGCGAAGATCATGCCGAGATAGCTCTCGACATGCGGCGCCTTCAGCAGACCCCATTCCTTCGTATCAATTCCGCGATAGGATTTGCCTTTGTCCGGCGCGCCGATCCAGTCGCCATTATTTCTGAACACCCAGCCATGATAGGGGCAGCGGAAGTGCGATGCATTGCCCTGATCGGTCTGGCACAGCTTCGTGCCGCGATGGCGGCAGAAGTTGGCCAGCACATGAATCTGCCCTTGCCGGGCACGCGTCACGATCACGGAATCCCGGCCGATCCGCCGCTGCATGAAATCGCCCGGATTGGGAATTTCGCCCTCAAAGCCCAGGAACACCCAGCTCTTGGCATAGATACGTTCCATTTCCGCCTCGAACACGGCGGGGTCCGAGAAGATATCGACAGGGACGAGGCCCTGCGCGATCTCCGTCTCCAGCCGTCGCAGCAACGTGTCGAGATGGCCGGTCGGCGCACCGCCGGCAATGGCGGGTGTCATCTGGTTCATCGCCCGGCTCCCTTCACTGCCCCGCGGAGATGATCGGGCGGTTGGCAAGGCCCTGATCCGCCATGATCACCTCACCGGTCATGATCCGCGCGCCCGGTGTTGCGAGCAGGCCGTAGGCCGGGCCATATTCCTCGCCGGTCGGCAGATGATCGAGCAGGGTCACCTTTCGGATCATTGCCATGAAGTCGTTCTTGGGAATGTCGTTCTGGCTTTCGCTTTCCAGCCCGAGTGCCTGCGGCCCACGCAGATCGCTATGTGCAATACCGCAGGGCGAGACGGCGTTCACACGGACATACGGTGCAAACTCGAACGCAAGCTGACGTACCACGCCAACCACAGCATGCTTCGAGGCCGTGTAAAGAAGCCCGCCGCCATCCGCACAATAGGATGCGTTGGAGGACGCGGTAAGGACGATCGCGCCGGATCGCTTGGCGAGACTGTCGCGGAAGGTGATGGCGGAGAGGATATAGCCAAGCACGTTGATCCGCATCACTTCGTCAAAGGCAGCGCTCACCTTGTCGATCGGCAGGTCGCTGATGGGGCGGTTGCCATCGAAGATGCCCTGCGCGCCGACCAGCGCGTCGACGCCACCAAAGCGGCCGATAACCCCGTCATGAAAGGCCTGAAGATCCGTGACGCTCCGCACGTCCCCTTGCGCCACGAAAACAGCGTCGCCAAACTCATCGCGCAGTGTCGTGACCTTGGCCGGTGCGATCTCCATGATCGCCACCTGTGCACCCTCGCCGATGAAGTAGCGCGCCAGCCCGAGGCCGAGGCCAGACCCGCCACCGGTGATCGCCACAATCGCGCCTGAAAGTCCCGACATTGCATCTCTCCCATCCCAAGGCGGCCTTTTCACCGCATGATAATCCCAGATTCAGCGCTGTTTCGTGTCCGCCATCTCGTCGAACCGCGCCCCGATCCAGTCCGCGATATAGCTGCGGACCGGTTCCATATTGTCGGCGCTGCAATGCTCCACCCCGCCTTCCCGATCCGTGAAGATCTTGAGGTCGTTGCGCGGGCTTCGTACCGCCTGTTCATGGCTCCGATAGGCATATTCGATTGGAATCTGCCTGTCGTTTGCGCCATGGACGACGAGAAACGGCACGTCGATATGCTCGACCACGCCGGTCAGCGTGATGGCCCGCGACATCTCCAGAAACTGCTCCACGTCCCGCTGGCCCCAAACCCACATGACATGGTGCCAGTAGTGCGGCACAGGGTTTTCGCCTTCGTTGCGGCGACGGCGCTGCTGGACGAGCCCCCATTCATGATTGGCGCCCCATGCCACGCACAGGCGGAAGCGCTTCTCAAAGGCGGCCGCGCGCGGCGCATAATAGCCCCCGAGCGACCAGCCCATCATGCCGATGCGTTGCGTGTCCACATCGGCCCGCTGTTCCAGCCAGTCGACGGCCGCGCCGGCCCAGCGTTCAGTGTCGACAATCGCGGTGAGTCCATGGAGGCGCAGCGCCCCGCCAACGCCGGGCTGGTCGACGATCAGGCAGGAGATGCCGCGTGCACGCAGCGACCGCGCGATGCCGACGAGATAGACCATCTCCTTCACGCTATCGAGGCCATTGCAGAAGACCATGCACGGCGGGCGAGGATTGGCCGCGTCCGCCGCTGAGGAGAAAAGCGCGGGAAAGCTGCTTTCGCCATAGGCGATGTCCACGGTCTCGCAGGGCTCGCCCGACTGGTCGACATAGGCTGCGAAGCTCTCCAGCAGCTTGCCATATGCCGCCTTGCGCGGCGCAAAGTCATGGGCAGGCATTCGCTCGGCCGTGATGTAATAGGCGCAGGCCCGCGCATATTTGTCCGCCGCGCTGAGCGCCTGGCCCGCCCTCCGATCCTCCCCGGCCAGTTCGAAGACCCCGTCGGCGAGCACCATCCAGCTTTCGAAGAAGGCAGCGGAGCCATTGTCCCCGCCACGCGCCGCTCCTCCTATCCGGCGGTTGGCGACATCGATCTCACCGATTGCGCCGCCCATGCACAGGGCGAGGTTGACTGAGAGGTTCCACACATAGTTGGTCGGGAACGGCTCAAACATGGCCGTGCTCCGCCGGTTCTGCCCCAGAGGCGAGGTTCGCGACGAGGCTCGCGGCAATCTCCGCCTCAGTCAGGTAGGAAAAGGCCCATTCCGGTGGCTCGCGCAGAAATTCGGGCACATTATGCGTGAAGTGGGAATAGGCGAACAGCGGCACATGGAAATTGCGCGGCACCCAGCCATCGTCCACGAAGTCGGCATCCGCGCCATATTCGGCCTCACCGCCCGCCGGGCTTTCAATATAGTAAAAGAGCGCGGAATCGATGCGGTGCCGGCCAAGCCCGATATGCGATGGTTCCCAGCCCTTACGCACCATAGTGTTGGCGCCGATCATCAGTTCGTCGAGATCCTCAACGCCGAAATTCACATGGTCGAAGCGCGTATGCCCGTCACAGCCAGGGAAATGGGCATTGGCGTTGAGCAGCAGGAAATTATGGTGATTATTGCAGCCGTCCGCCCGCAAATAATGGCCAAAGCCCTGCTGCATATCGCTGAGACGGAAGCCGAGCCGCTGCCGCATGAACGACGCTGCGGCCTCATAATCAGCACAACGGAACACCACATGGTTAATGACTTTGGGCCGGGCGGCCCGCCGCCAGCGCCGGTGCGTGTTGAGGCGGTTGACCACGCCGGGCGCATTGCTCGCCTCGGGCGCATTGACGAACGGACGCGGCGCCCAAAGCTCCAGCGCCATTGGAATGCCGAAATAGGGCAGCAGGCGGTGGCAGCCGTCCCCCGCCTCTATGCTGTGGTCCGTGCCCAGATCGGCAAGCAGCATGTCCAGTGCATCCTGCCGGTCCACCCCCCAGACGACCTCCCGCACGCCCGACCCCAGGATTGCCGAGGCGGCGGGGAGTGAGGGATGGCCGAGGGGCAGGATGTCGACCAGTGCGCCATTGGCAAGCTCGAACAGCGCGCCTTCGCTATCCGCGCGGACGAGCGGCAGGCCGAAGTCCGTGAAGAAACGGATCGATGACGCCACATCCTCGACGCCATAGCGCAGCCGCCTGATCCCGTTGATAGCCATCCAGTCGCCTCATCCCGATCTTGTTTGTCGATCTTGCTTGACCGGAGGAACAGGCAGCAGGCCCGTCGCTCCGGCCATTGCGCTGTAAGGCGGCCGCCGACGGCGTTTAAATCGTTTCGCGCAATGCGAGCCATAATAGCCGCCTATGCGAACGCGGGCGGATAGCTCGCGCTTATCCAAACCATCGGCCCGAATGATTTTCCTTGTGCGCGCCGCTCTGGGAAGGCTGCCCGCACAGAAACGATAAAGGCTGGAGAGATGCGGAAGATCATCCTTACCTGCGCCGTCACCGGCGGCGTCCATACGCCGTCCATGTCGCCTCATCTGCCGGTAACGCCCGCGCAGATCGCCCAATCGGCAATAGAGGCAGCGGAGGCCGGTGCGACCATCGTCCACCTGCACGCGCGCGATCCCCAGAGTGGCCGGCCTACGCAGGACCCGGCGGTCTACGCCCGATTCTTGCCGACCATCGCGCGGGATTGTCCGGCGATCATCAACCTCACCACCGGCGGATCGCCGATCCTGACGCTTGAGGAGCGGCTCGCCCCGGCCATGCGCTTCCAGCCCGAGATCGCCTCGCTCAACATGGGGTCGATGAACTTCGCGTTCCACGAGATGCTGAACCGCTTCCAGGATTTCCGGCACAACTGGGAGCGCGATTACATCGCGGGCAGCGAGGACTATGTGTTTCGCAACAGCTTTCGCGATATTGCCCATATCCTGCGGAGTTGCGCAGAAACCGGCACGCGGTTCGAGATCGAATGCTATGATGTCGGCCACCTTTATACCGCCGCCTATTTCATGGATCTGGGCTTGCTGAAGCCGCCGCTCTTCATCCAGTCCGTCTTCGGCATCCGGGGCGGGATCGGCGCGCACTCCGACGATGTGGCGACGATGCGGCGAACGGCCGACCGTTTGTTCGGTGACGCATATGTCTGGTCAGTTCTGGGCGCCGGACGCAACCAGATGCCGGTCGCGGCAATGGCGGCGGCGATGGGCGGCAATGTTCGCGTGGGGCTGGAGGATTCGCTCTGGGGCACGCCCGGCACGCTCGCGACCAATGCCGAGCAAGTGCTGCGGATAAGGCGTATCTTGGAGGGGCTGTCGCTGGAGATCGCCACGCCGGACGAAGCGCGCGCCATGCTTGACCTCAAGGGAGCCGCCGCGACGCGGATCGCCCAATGAACGCGCCAGGCCCGCACGCGAACCCGCTTGTCGGCTTCCGGCTCGATCATGCCAGCCTCGCCTTTGCCGGGCATGATCTCCAACGGCCCGAGTGCATATTGGCCGAGCGGGACGGCACACTCTGGTCCGCCGATGCGCGCGGCGGCGTCATGCGGATCTCGCCCTCTGGCGCGCAGCATCTCGTCTGTCAGAGCGTTGACGGGCATTTCGATCTGGCCGGGAAGGCGGAGAACAGTCTCGTGTCCGGCACACTGCCCAATGGCCTGGCTTTCGCGGAAAATGGCGACATACTCATCTCCAATTTCGGAACTGACCGGCTGGAGATCATGGATCGCGCGAGCGGCCGCACCCGGGTTCTGCACGAAACGATTGACGGCAAGCCCATGGGCAAGGTCAATTTCGTCCTGCGCGACAGCAGGGGCCGCATCTGGATCACCGTGTCCACCATGACCAATCCGTGGACTGCCGCCATCACTCCCCATATCCGCGATGGCTATGTCGCGCTGGTCGACGCGCATGGCGTGCGCGTGGTGGCCGATGGTTTCCGCTTCACCAACGAGATCCGCCTCGATGCAAAAGAGGAATGGCTCTATGTCGCGGAGACCACCGGTAAATGCGTGAGCCGCCTGCGGGTCGCCGCAGATGGCAGCCTGTCGGATCGGGAAATTTATGGCCCGTCGGACCTTGGCCCCGGCGTGATCGACGGCATTTGTTTCGATGCATTCGGCAATCTCTGGGCGACGATGATCTTCGCTGACCGGCTGGTGGCGATCACGCCGCAGGGCGATCTGATCGAGATCGCGGAATTCGGTGATCCGGTCGCGACCGCCGCCTTCGAGCGGGCCTTTGCGTCGGGCGATCCGGTTCCCTTCAACATATTGGCTGCCTGCGGGGGCGAGATTGCGCCATGGCTGGCAAGCGTCACCTTCGGTGGGCCGGATCTGAGTACAGTTTATCTGGGTTCGCTCCGGGGAACCAACCTGCCCTGTTTCCGTTCGCCCGTTCCCGGCCTGCCCATGGTGCATTGGTAGGCTGGCGGTAAGAGGGGGAAGGAAACGCGCCTCTCTCCCTCTCTTACCGGCGCTGCTATCCACGATAATAATCGTCCAGCACTGCAAAGCGCGCCTGCCGTCCAGGCGCCTCCGGGGTCAGGTCCGCACCGATCTGCATGGAGAGGCCGCCTTCCCCGGCAAAGACCGGCCAGTGCGGCAGCCCTTCGCCATTGGGATCACCCCCGCGCGCGAAATTCACCCAGTAGCACGATACCCGATCGGACAACGTGCGGTCAGCTGCCGTCCACGCCCAGTCATAGGCTTTGAGATTACGGAAGATATAGGGGATCTCCGCCGCGTGAACCGCGCCGAAACCGCTTTCGAGATAGCGGTCTGCGGGCAGCGGCGGCGCATGCAGCCAGTCATAATAATAGACCGGCCGCGTACCATATGCCCCCGCCAGCCGCGCCCAGCGCCAGTTCTGCCAGCCAAAGACCCTGTCGGCGAGCAGATCGCCGCTGGCGCGCGCGGCGCCGGCATCGTCGACCGCCGGATAAGCGCGCAACGCAGCGTCGGCGAGCGCCCCCATATCGGCGCGGAGATAGTCGATAAAGCCCGTCCGCGTCCCGATGGAGGGCAGGCCCGAGCGGTCGTCGAGGGTCGAGCCAGTGAGCAACGGCACGTCGTTATGCGCGCCCTTCGCGATGATCGCTGCCGGGGAGTCCGGCAAGGCATGGCCATCGACGATCGGATAGCATGTGTCGGCGACACCTTCGCCGATATGCGCGCCGATAGCCTGCATGTGCCAGGCGCCGGCCGCCATGGGAATTGGCGCGGCCATCACGGCCTCGGGCGGCAGCGCACGCATCGTGGCGATGTCCCCTGCATCCAGCGCGTCGCCAAGCTGCACGCCCCGCGCCTCGGCAGCAGGCAGGTCCAGCAATCTGTCGAACAGTCCGCTCGTTCTGGCCGCAGGCGCCATGAATGCACCGCTCCCCGCAATGGCCCGATGGAACAATCCTTTCGAGAGGGGCGAGGCCATATGCATGGAACAGCTCGCCGAACCCGCCGACACGCCAAAGATCGTCACATTCTCCGGGTCGCCGCCAAAGCCGGCGATATTGTCGCGCACCCAGCGCATAGCCGCGACCTGATCCATGAAGCCATAATTGCCTGATGCGTTATGATCGCTCTCCGCAGTCAGAGCCGGATGCGCCAGGAAACCGAGCCGGCCGAGACGATAATTCACCGTCACCACGACTGCGCCCAGCGCCGCGAGACCGCCGCCGTCGAACAGCAGCGTCTCCTCCGGCAGCGTGCTGTTCGCCGACGACCCGAACATGAAGGCGCCCAGATGGAACCATATCATCACCGGTCGCCGCTCCGCCGCGCTCATCGCATCCGTCCATATGTTGAGCGTCAGGCAATCCTCGCTCTGCGGTGGGGAACCGGGATAATAAAGGGATCGGGTGGTCGGCAGATATTGCATCGGGGCGGGACCAAGGCGGTTGGCCATGCGTTCCCCCTGCCAGGGCAGCGGGTCGTGCGGCGGGCGCCAGCGCAGATCGCCGACGGGCGGCGCGGCATAGGGAATGCCGAGAAAAGCCTTGCCCGTCGCGGTGTCGATACCTCTGACCTTGCCCTGCCGCGTGGTGACGACGTCGATCATGCCTCTCTCCCGTGTCCGCCAGCCACGCCGGCCTGTTCCGTCGCGTTCAGGCCGGCCTTTCCATGCGGAAATGACCGTCCGGCGTCAGATGAAAATAATCGCCCGTTCCGCCGCCACGCAGCAGCGGCGCAGCTTTCAGGGTCTGGAATACGCCGTCTTCAAGCAGATGGACCGCGATCCGCACGAACACCACTTCGCCCAGGACGAGATAGCTGCCCGAAGGCACGCCATGACGATCGCGCAGGTCCACGATCTGGGTGAGCGCGCAGTCAAACGATACCGGCGACTCCCCGACATAAGCCGGCGCCCCGAAGCTCGACGGCGCGGCGGTAAGGCCAGCGAGCGCAAATTCGTCCACCTCCTCGGGCACCATCGCCGATGTGGCGTTCATCGCCTCCGCCAGCTCCCATGTGGCGAGGTTCCACACGAACCGCCCCGTCTCCTCGATATTGCGGAGGCTGTCCTTTCGCCCCCCGCTCGAAAAGCCCAATATTGGCGGGTCCGGCCGAAACAGGTTGAAGAAGCTGTACGGCGCCAGATTATGGTGCCCGGAGGCACTGATGGTGGAAATCCATCCGATTGGCCGTGGCCCGATGATTGCCTGCAGCGGATTATGCGGCAGGCGATGGCCCTGCGCGGGCGCATAGCAATGAAAGGCCGTCACCGGTGCCACCGCCGGTGCTGAATTTGCCGATGTCATATCTGCCGAGCTCATGGGAAGGGACGCTATCCTGCCCATGGCCAACGGGACCACCAAAAGCGCTTTTCCAAAACGACAAGAATGACATTCCGTCTGAGACCTTGCTCCGGCCGCCTATCGGGAGATGCTGGGCACCAGGCAGACCATATGCACAAGAAGGAGAGCTCATGTCCGGCAAACGGCAGATCGCGATTAACGCATTCTCGATGGCGGCCCCCACGCAGAGCTGGGCGGGCCTGTGGGCGCATCCGCGGTCCAACGGTCTGGATTATAACGACCTCGCTTTCTGGACCGATCTGGCACTCCTATGCGAGCGCGGCCTGATCGACGCCGTATTCCTTGCCGACATATTGGGCGCCAATGATGTCTATGGCGGGACACCAGACGCCGTGCTGAAAACTGGCTGCATGCTGCCCAATAACGATCCGATGATGCTCATCTCCGCCATGGCGGCGGTGAGCCGCGACCTGTGCTTCGGCATTACCGGCAACACCACATACGAGCAGCCCTATCTGCTGGCCCGCCGGTTCAGCACACTCGATCATCTCACCAGAGGACGGGTCGCATGGAACGTCGTCACGGGTATATTGGCCAGCACCGCCCGGGCTGTCGGCGCCACCGATCAGGTCGCGCACGATGCCCGCTACGACATGGCGGACGAGTATATGGAGCTGATGTACAAGCTCTGGGAAGGGAGCTGGGAGGATGACGCGGCGGTCCGCGATAAAGTCGCGCGGCTCTTTGCCGATCCCCGCAAAGTGCATGCCGTCCACCACCATGGCGCACATTATCATTGCGAGGGCATTCATCTGGCCGAGCCATCGCCGCAGCGCACGCCGCTCATCTATGCCGCCGGCGCGTCCGGTCGTGGGCGCAGCTTCGCGGGCCGCCATGCCGAATGCACCTTCATGTCCACAAACGATATCGGCTTCGCGAAAAAGACTGTGCGCGCCTATCGCGAGGAAGCCATGCGCGCGGGACGCGGAGCCGACAGCGTGAAAGTCTTCAATGCCGCGACCGTCATCGTCGCCCCCACGTCCAGCGAGGCACGGGACATCGAGCGTGATATCGCTGCCTATAGCGATGAGACGGGCAATCTCGCCATGTTCTCGCAATGGCTCGGTATCGACCTCTCCAAATACGCGCCGGACGATCCAATCACCTATGTGGAGAGCAACGCGATCCAGTCGATCATGGACGCCATGACCCGTCATAATCCCGGCAAGCCGCTGAAGGTCCGTGATCTGGGCGCTTTTGGCAGAGTCGGCGGACGCGAGGCCTATTTCGTCGGTTCAGTCGCGGACGTCTGCGACGACATGATGCAATGGGTAGAGGAAACCGGGCTCGATGGCTTCAATCTGGTCCGCACGGTCGAGCCGGGCGGGCTCACCGCATTTGTCGATCTGGTCGTTCCCGAATTGCAGAACCGGGGCGTGTACAAGACGGCCTACGCGCCCGGCACGATGCGTGAAAAGCTCTTTCCACAGGGCAATGGGCGCCTGCCCGCCGATCATGTGGGAGCAAGCTTCCGCCACTCCGCTCACGAACCGGCGTGAAGGAGCGCGATGCGATGAGTCAGGCTTATCTCCGCAACAGCTGGTATATGTTCAGTTGGGCGGATGCGCTGACCGACAAGCCGATCGGCCGCACGATCGCGGACGAGCCGATCGTCGTTTTCCGCGGTGGCGAGGGCCTTGTCGCCCTCGCGGACGCCTGCCCGCATCGTTTCCTTCCCCTCAGCCTCGGCATGGTGACGGACGGGGTGCTGGAATGCGCCTATCATGGCCTGCGCTTCGGGAAGGACGGACGCTGTGTGTTCAATCCCCTTGGCGACCCGCCGGAACGCGCGGTGGTCAAGCGCTATCCGGTCGCCGAGCGCCATGGCGTCATCTGGGTGTGGACTGGCGATCCGCACGCGGCCGACCCGGACGAAATTGCCGACTTCTCCTTCCTCGTCGATCCCGGCCGCGCTACCGTGACGGGCTATGCCCATGTTCGTGCCGATTATCAGCTGGCCATAGATAATCTGTCCGATCTCACCCACGTCCAGTTCGTCCATCGCGACTATCAAGCATCGGAGGCCTATCCGCGCCTGCAGCATAATACATGGCAGGAAGGCGATGCCGTGTTCCGCTCGATCACCTTTCCGGACGGACGGCCCGCGCCGTTTTTCAACGGCGTCCTCCCGGCGGATCAGCATATCGACATGACGATGGAAACACGCTGGACATTGCCATCCAACATCAAGCTGACCGCGCGCGTAACCAAGCCGGGCGACGACGCCGCCTATCTGATGGGAAATGACAGCGCGCATCTGGTTACGCCGGAGACGGACGGCACCTGCCATTATTTCTACGCCCATTGCCGCGATTATCGTATCGACGATCCGGAAACGGACGAGAAAGTCCGCGAGTGGCAGCGCGTCGGCTTTGGTGAGCAGGACAAGCCGATCCTCGAAGCGCAACAGCGCCGGATCGGCCATCGCGATCTCATGGAGATGCGTCCGGTCATCCTTCCCACAGATGCTGGTGCCGTGCGCGCCCGCCGCATCCTCGCTCAACGCATCGCGCAGGAACGGCGCGCCATGGCAACGGCGTAAAGAAGGGCGACGTTCAGTATATCTGAATGCCCCCGCCCGCCGGGTCGGGCGCCGCACGGCCAGCGCGGAATTTGTCCGCCAGGGCTTCACTGCCCCGCGCAAGAATCGTGATGTCGGTACCAACCGCCACGAAGCTCGCGCCTGCCGAGAGGGCACGGCGCGCAAGCCCCTCATCAGCGGCGAGCAGCCCCGCCGCCTTGCCAGCCGCCCGGATCGTTCCGATCGCACGAAAAATAGCATCCTGTACGTCAGGATGTCCCGGATTACCGATATGGCCAAGCGCGGCAGCGAGATCGGACGGACCAACAAATACGCCGCTCACCCCGTCGGTCCGCGCGATGTCCTCACATGCCGCCAACCCCGCCACACTTTCTACCTGGAGCAACAGGCAGATATCCTCCTCCGCCTTGACTAGATAATCGGCACTCCTGTTCCAGCGGCTTGCCCGGCCGATCGCCGATCCCACGCCCCTGATGCCGCGCGGCGGATAGCGGCAGGCGGCGACCATGGCAGCGGCCTGCGCCCCGCTTTCCACCATCGGAACCAGCAGGCTGCGCGCGCCGATGTCGAGATATTGCTTGATGAGCGTCGCGTCGCCAGTCGGCAGACGCACCACAGGCTCGGCCGGAGAGGCCGCGACCGCCTGCAACTGCGCGAGCACCAGCGGCAGGTCGTTCGGGCCATGCTCTGCGTCGATCAACAGCCAGTCAAAGCCGGCGCCAGCGCAGATTTCCGCCGTATAGGGTGTGGCCAGCGCCTGCCACAGGCCGATCTGCCGCTCGCCCACGTCGATCGCCCGCTTGAAGCGGTTCATGCAAAATGCATCCCGATCGAGCCCATTGGGCCGTAGTCGACATGATAGCTGTCGCCCGGCCGCACGAAAACCGGCGCCGTGAACGATCCGGCGAGGACGATTTCCCCGGCGGCCAGCTCGACGCCGAAGCGCGAAAGGCGGTTGGCAAGCCATGCCGGACCATTGGCGGGATGGTTGAGCACCGCCGCGGCAACGCCGGTTTCCTCGATCTCGCCATTGCGATGAAGAATGGCGGAGACCCAGCGCAGATCCATCGCGTCCGGCCGCATCGGTCGCCCGCCCAATATGATGCCGGCATTGGCCGCATTGTCCGAGATCGTGTCGATCACGGTGCGTGTTCCCCCTCCCGCACGGTCGATTCGCTCGATCCGCGCATCGATGATCTCCACCGCCGGGACGACATAATCGCTATGGCTGAGCACGTCGAAAATGGTGCAGTCGGGCCCTTTCAGCGGCCTGTTGAGGATGAACGCGATCTCTACCTCTACCCGTGGCTCTATGAAGCGGCTGATGGGGATCGTCTGCCCGTCATGAAACTGCATCGGCGAGAGCAGCACACCATAGTCCGGCTCGGTGATGTTCACCGCGCGCTGCATCGCCCTGCTGGTCAGGCCGATCTTGTGGCCGATGACCTTCTGCCCGGCCGCGATCTTCCGTTTCACCCAGGCGTGCTGCACGGCATAGGCGTCATCGATGCTCATGTCCGGGTATGCGCGGGAGAATTGGGGGATTTGCGTGCGCGTGCACTCCGCTTCATCGAGCAGCGCGGCGAGACCGTCTATGACGATGCGATCGAGACTCATTCCCGGCTCGCTCAGCGCCGCAACCCAGCCTGGACGAGCATCGGCATCACGTCCCGATTCCAGCGGCGAATGCCATCCTCCATGCCGACCCAGTTGACGAGAATGCCGTCCACGCCGGCATCGGCAAGCAGCGCCAGCCGGGCAGTGATCTGCTCTGCCGTGCCGACCAGCTCAAAACCGCCATTCCCCGCCTTGAAGCGAAAGCGCAGCTGCTCCATCACGGCCTTCGGCATGAGCTGGGTGTGCATACCCTGCAACGCCATCCAGCCGTCGAGCGATTTGTCGTCGCCCAGTTCCTCGGCATAATAGCGCAGATAGTCGCGCGCCTCCGCTTCGGTCTCGCGCTGCACGACATAGCCGAAGGTCCAGACCTGAAGGTCGCGCCCATATTCCTCCCGCGCGGTGCGGCGATAGAGATCGACCTCGGCGCGGATCGCTTCGGGGTCTTCCGACTTTACGATGACGAACGCCATATCGGCATATTTCGCTGCGAAATGCCGCCCGCGCTCGGAGCCACCGGCGTTCATGATCGGCGGGAACGGCTTCTGCATCGGCTTGAACAGGCTGATACCGCTGTTGATCGTATAGAATTTCCCCTCGTAATCGAACGGATCATCCTCCGCCCACAGCCGCTGGAGAATTTCGATCCACTCGCCTGCCATGGCATAGCGCTCGTCATGTTCCTTCATCGGAGCGCCGAACATGTCGAGCTCCGGCTTGTTCCAGCCCGCAACGACGTTGAGGCCAAAGCGACCGCCGGAAATCTGATCGATCGTGGCGCATTGCTTGGCGGCCGCGATCGGGTGGATGGTCGGCACGTGCGAGGTCGAGAATATGCCGCTGTTCGTCGTGACCTGGCTGGTCGCCGCCGCCCAGGTATAAGGGTCCATCGTGAGCCCGCTGCGGTGCTGGGGGTTATCGGCGACAAAACCGCGCCAGCGGGCATAGGGGACGTTCGCCTCGAAACCTGCTTCATCGGCAAGCCTTGAAACCACAACGGACTCGTCCCAGCGCGCATTGGGCGCCTCGGGCGCATCCGTCATGAAAATGCCGATGCCGTTCAGACCGAACAGGCCGAGCTTCAACTTATTATCGTTGAACAGAGGGTTTGTGTCCGCGCGCGGATCGTCCTTCCAGCTCTTCATCATGCATCTCTCCGCTCTTTCCTGACGGCCAGCCTGATGGCGATGTCGCTGTTTGACAATCGCGGACCGGAAGCTCTGGATTTCCGAATTGGAAAAAATCACGCGGCACGATGGATCGCGGCACCGCGCCAATCCCGGCTTGTCCGCACAGGCGATGCGTGACGCCATGTCATGCCGATTTGGAAATTATGTCTTTCGCCGGCACCTCTACACCCCGCCCTTCGATCGGTCTTAATTGGGGCCTCGGCATAACAATATCGAAAGACCGATGCGGATAGGAACCTGCCTCTTTGAAGGGCATCACCGGCTCATCCGGGACGATGGCGACGCGATTGTCCTGCTCCCCATGGCACTGGGCATTAGCCTGAAAACTCTGATCGCGGAGGATCGCCTTGTCGACGCCGCCAAGGCCGATGGGCGCGCGGTGAACGCAGCGGATATCCAGTTTCTGCCGCCCGTCACTGATCCGGACAAGATTTTCGGCGTCGGCTTCAACTATCGCGGCCACTTGACCGAGACGGGCACACCGCTGCCTGACCATCCCTCGCTGTTCGTGCGTTTTTCATCCAGCCAGGTCGGGCATTTGCAGCCGGTCATCGCCCCCGCCATTTCAGGCGAGTTCGATTACGAGGGTGAACTGGCTGTCATCATCGGCAAGGCGGCATGGCGCGTCGACGTGGCCGACGCCATGGATCATGTCGCAGGCTATAGCTGCTTCGCGGAAAATTCCGTGCGTGATTTCCAGAGCCACGCGCGACAGGTGACAGCCGGCAAGAATTTCCTGAAGAGCGGCGCGATCGGACCATGGCTCACGACAGCGGATGGCATTGGCGATCCGGCGGCGCTGACCCTCACTACCCGGCTCAACGGCGCGGTCGTGCAGCATGATCGGCTTTCATCGCTCATTTTCGATGTGCCACACCTCATCGCCTACATCTCGCAGTTCACGCAATTGCTGCCCGGAGATATTATTTCCACCGGAACACCCGACGGCGTCGGCTTCCTGCGTAATCCCCGACTCTGGTTGAAGCCGGGCGACGTGCTGGAGGTCGATATTCCCGGTGTGGGCCTGCTGTGTAACCCCGTCGTCGCGGAGGCAGGCGCATGAGCGTGCCCAAGGCACCGATGCTCTGGCTGACGGAAGCGCAAGTCGCGGATCTTGTCGACATCAATGATGCGATGACGGCGCTCCGCATTGGCCTGATCGAGGAAGCGGACGGCAGGGCCGGGACGATCGACAAGGCGCTTGGCACCTGGCCGGGCGGCGCCATGCATGCGCTCGGTTCCATGTCGCCCGCGCGCCATTATGCGGGTTTCAAAACCTGGGTGCATACCGCGAAAGGCGCGACGGCCATCTTCTCGCTTTTTGACATGCGCGACGGGCAGCTCAAAGCCGTGCTGGAAGCCGCGACCCTGGGCCAGATCCGCACGTCCGCCATATCGGGGCTGGCCGCCGATATACTGGCGCCGCCGGGCGCCAGCGCAATGGCCGTTGTCGGCACGGGTGCACAGGCGCTCACGCAGGTCGCCGCCGTCGCCGCCGCGCGGCCATTGAGCAGGCTGCATGTCTACAGCCCAACGGCGGAAAAGCGCGCCGCCTTCGTCACCCGCGCACGGGACGCGTTCGACTTCGACGTGGTGGATTGCGGTTCGCTTGAGGTCGCCGTGCGTGACATGCCAATCATCACGCTCATCACCCGCGCGTCGGACCCATTTCTTGGCGCCGATCTCATCACACCCGGGACGCTGCTGATCGCGGCAGGGGCGATCCTGCCGGAAAACGCCGAGTGTCTGCCTGATGTACTGCAGCGCAGCACCGGGATCATCGTCGACAGCCTCGGCAACGCCATGCGGAACTCGCGCGAGCTGCGCGCTCATCTCGGCGAGGACATAGCGGGCTGGTCCGCCGTACGCACGCTCGGGCAGGTGCTGCGCGATGGCGCGCTCACCGCGGACAAAGACGATATCACCCTGTTCAAGCCGATGGGGACCGGCCTGTCCGACCTGTCGGTCGCGATCATGGCCTATGAGCGCGCGACGGCTCAGGGCATTGGCTACACCATGAGCCAGCCGCAGCGCGTATCGCCGCGCTGGCACAGCGCGACACGAACAGCATAGAGAATCCCAGGAGAGAGGGTCAGTCCAATGCAGGGTAAGGCAAAATTTGTTGACGAGAGCGGTCGATCCTCCAGCGCGGTGGAGAGCTGGCCTTCGATCGTCATCACCCGCGAGGAAATCGCGCGAGAGGTCGAACGACTGGCCGATGCGCCTGTCCCGGAGAATGGCCGCCGGACGACCAGCCTCGTCCACCCCGCCGCGCAAATGCCCGGTCTTGGCCTTGCCCCCGGTATCGATGCCCATATCGAGGTACTGAAACCCGGCGAGACAGTCCGCGTCAGCCGCGCCAACAGCGCAGCCGTCGGCACTTGTATTCACGGCGAAGGCGCAGCCCGCATCGGAACGGAACGCTTCGCTATCCGCCTGCATGATGTTTGGAACGCACCCTCCATGCACCCGGTATTCTATGAGAATACGGGTAAAGACCTGCTCGTCCGCCTCACATTCTCCAACAAGCCACTGCTCGAAAAGCTGATGGTCTTCTATCGCGAGGAAGCTGCCGATGCCGGCGCGTCCAACGCATGGTTCGAGGCGCTGGCCGAGACCCTGCCGGACGGTCCCCGCGCCAAGGACAGCGCGCCCGTTGTGCCGATCGGCGGCGGCGCCTTCCTGATGCCGTATGAGCATCTGGTCGACCCTGATACGGTCGATAACAAGGCGTTGCACTGGCCATGGTCCGTCGTGGAACCCGAGCTCAGGAATGTCCGCGCCATCGGCGAGGGCTATACCGGCCGGCGCCTTTACATCCTCTACAACCCGGCGACTGAGCGGCGCAACGGGACGACGCACAGCTTCTTCGCGTCGATTGCCTCCTATCCCGGCAATGTCGTCGATCGCCCGCACCGGCATAGCTCCGCCGCGATCAATTACTGGTTCGGCGGCTCCGGGCGCAGCACCGTGAATGGTGAAAAGCTCCAGTGGAAGGCGGGCGACCTCATGCTTTCCGCGCCCGGCTGGTCGGTGCATAATCACGCCTCGGGCGAGGATGGATTTTATTCGCTGACCATTCAGGACCACCCGCTGATGATCGCGATGGAATCGCTGATCTGGCAGGAAACGATGAAGGACCCAATCAAGAATCTGGGAACCCAGATCGGCTTCCAGACCAATATCTCCGAACTGGTGGGCGGCTGACATGGCGCACATCGCGCCGCTCGACTTCACGGAGATCGACAACGGGTTGCAGGCGCTGCTGCAGCCCACTGTGGAGCGCCTTGGCTATTTTGGCGATTTTTTCCGCTATGGCGCGCATGCCCCTTCCGTCCTGACCGGGTTCATGGGCTTTAGCGGCGCGCTCAAGGCTGCGCTCCCCGACGATGTGAACGAGGCGCTGGCGCTCACCGTCTGCACCACATTGGACTTTCCCTATGAGCGCATCCAGCATGAGCGCCTTGCGGAAAAACTCGGCCTTGATCGCGGATGGATCGCGGCGATGGTCGGCCGGCCATCCGAGGCGGAGATCACCCCGCTGCAACAGGCAGCGCGGGATGCCGCTCTGGCCATGATTGAAGGCCGGCATGAGACGGCCCGCGCTGCGGCGGAGCGTATCGCCGCCCTCACCTCCCCGTCCGTTGCCATCGCTGCGCTGTTTCAGGCGACCCGCTTCATGCAGGTCTGCGCGCTGGGCAGGACGCTCGATATGCAGCTTGCGTTGCCCTCAATTTTCTCATCTAATGAGGCGGAATGATCGTCCGCGCGCGCTCGCCTGAAGTCGTGCATGACAGAATCCGGCGGAGACCATGAGGGGCGACGTCAAGACTATCTATCGTTCCATGCTGGACAATCTGAGTGCGCTGCGCGCATTCGTGGCCGTCGTGGAGTCCGGCAGCTTCTCGGAGGCCGGCTATCGCCTCAACGTCATGCCCTCGACGATCAGCAAGCACATCTCCTTCCTTGAGGAGAAGATTCACGGCCAGCTCATCGTTCGCTCGACCAAGCACCTCTCCGTCTCAGAACTTGGCCGCCGCTTCTACGACCGCTGCCTCATCATACTCAAGGAAGTAGAGGAAACCGAGGCGGAGCTGCTCGAATACCAGATGGAGCCGCAGGGCAAGCTGCGCGTGACGGCCGGTCCGTCCTTCGCCGGCGCGCATCTACCTCAACTCATTCCCGCCTTTCTGGAGCGTTACCCCAAGGTCAGCGTAGAATTCCGCGTCACGCCCGAAGTGGTCGACCTGATCGATCATTCCATCGATGTCGCCATCCGCATCAGCAGCAATCTGGAGCCGGGCCTCATCGCGGTGAAGCTCGCGCCGAATCTCCGCACTGTCTGTGTCTCACCCGCTTATGCCGAGAAGTTCGGCCTGCCCGCAGTGCCCCGGGATCTCGGCCAGCACAACTGCATCCTCACCAGCGAGACGTCGAGCGCCGCCAAATGGCCGCTGCTTGACAAGGGCATTGAACAGCAGGTGCAGGTCGCCGGCAATCTGATCGTCAACCATGGCGATATTTATCGTCGGGCGGTCTTGGACGGCGTAGGTATCGGGTATCTGTCGCGCTATCTTGTGTATGACGATATTCAGGCGGGGCGCCTGATCGAGCTGTTTCCAGATAGCCGGATCGTCACCAGCCACATTTACGTCGTCTACCCCCAGCGCCGGAACCTCCCACTCAAGACGCGCGTGTTCATAGATTATCTGCGCGAGGCCTTCAAAGGCACACCGGAATGGATGAACTGATCGGACGTCCCCGCCTGAATGACGGACAGGCGGCGGCGCAAGGGCGCATATATGGCAGACGAACGGCCGGTTGACCCTCCGCATGATCTCATCGTCCGATTACGGGCGATCGTCGGGCATCGCCATCTTCTCACCGGCAAGAGTGCAACTCGCCGCTATGCTCATGGCTATCGCTTCGGGTCGGGCACGGTGTGCGCGGTCGTGCGGCCGGGGAGTCTGGTTGAGCAATGGCGCGCCGTGCAGGCCTGTGTCGAGGCCGGTGTCATCGTCATTATGCAGGCGGCCAATACCGGCCTTACCGGCGGATCAACCCCGCGTAGCGAAGGCTATGACCGGCCCGTGGTGCTGCTCAGCACCACGCGGCTCAAGGGCATCCAGTTGCTTGATGGCGGCCGGCAGGTCCTCTGCCTGCCCGGCGCGAGCCTGCATGAACTGGAGCGCATGCTGGCGCCGCTTGGCCGCGAGCCGCATTCGGTCATCGGCTCATCCTGCATTGGCGCCTCGGTGATCGGGGGTGTTTGCAACAATTCCGGCGGCGCGCTTGTGCAGCGCGGCCCGGCCTTCACCCAGCTTGCCCTTTTCGCGCGGGCGGACGCGCATGGCCGTCTCATTCTCATCAATCATCTCGGCATCGCGCTTGGCGATGAGCCGGAAACGATTCTCGATCGCCTCGAAAGGGGCGACTATCAGCCCGAGGATGTCCACCACGATCCCGCACGGGCTGCATCCGGCAGCGATTATGGGGATCGGGTACGGCGCGTCGATGCGTCCAGCCCGGCGCGCTACAATGCCGATCCCGAACGACTGCACGAAGCGGCGGGCAGCGCCGGGCGTCTCATCGTCTTTGCGGTCCGGCTGGACAGTTTCCCTGCCGACACGGGCAGCACAACCTTCTATATTGGCACCAATGATCCAGATGATCTGACCCGCCTTCGCCGGGACATTCTGGCCGATTTTAGGCATCTGCCCATCTCGGGCGAATATATTCACCGTGAAGCGTTCGACATCGCGGCGGTCTACGGCAAAGACGTGTTTCTCGCGATCGAGCGACTGGGCACAGACCGATTACCTCTGCTTTTCACATGGAAGGCAAGGGTCGATGCGCTTGCTACACGCATCGGCCTCGGGCGCCTCAATCTCAGCGATCATGTGATGCAATGGGCGAGCCATTGTTTCCCACGCCACCTGCCACAGCGCATCCGCGCCTTTCGCAACAGGTTCGCGCATCATCTGATCCTCAAGGTCACACGTGAGGGGCTGGATGAAGCCCGTGCCTATCTCGCCACGCAGGCAGCCGGCACCTCCTCCCTCGATATGTTCGAATGCACGCCTGCGGAAGCGCGCAAGGCCTATCTCCACCGCTTCGCCGTCGCCGGTGCCGCCGTGCGGTATCGCGCGGTGCACAGTGCCACGGTCGAGGACATCGTCGCCATCGATGTCGCGCTACCCCGCAATCTTGTCGACTGGGTCGAGCAACTGCCGGACACGATCGACAGGCAGATCGTTCACACCCTTTATTATGGGCATTTCTTCTGTCACGTCTTCCATCAGGACTATGTCGTCCAGAAGGGCTCCGATCCGCACCGGCTGGAGCAGGCCATTCTCGCCACACTGGACGCGCGCGGCGGCGAATATCCGGCCGAACATAATGTCGGCCATCTCTACCACGCCAAGCCCGCTCTCGTCGATTTCTACAGGGCGCTGGACCCGGGCAACCGCTTCAATCCCGGCATCGGCCTGACCACTGCGCGGGCCGGATGGCTGGCGGACGAACCTACGCATCGGGAAGATCATTCCCCCTGATGGCTATCATCATGAAAGGCGATTTGCCCGTAATCGACGGTGTGAGGATACCGGTCTTCCGAAAGTCCGGCGAACGGACGGAAGCAGAGCAACGGCTCGGGATGTGAGGATGTCGGAACAGGTGCCCAGTTTTCCGCTCAACTGCTGGTATATGGCGGCATGGTCGAGCGAGATCGGCAATGACGCGCCGCTGGCACGCCGGATGTTCGGCAAGCCTTTGGTGCTGTTCCGGTTGGACAACAACGTCGCGTCCGCCTTCGACGATCGCTGTCCACATCGGTTCGCGCCGCTCAGCATGGGCAAGCTGCGCGGGGATCACCTCGCATGCGCCTATCACGGGCTGCAATTCGACGGCAGTGGCGCCTGCATCGGAAATCCGGGCGGCAGCGGGCATTTCCCGCCGGGCACGCATGTCCGCGCCTATCCGCTGGTCGAGCGCCACCGGATCGCGTGGATCTGGCCGGGCGATCCGGTGGCCGCAGATCCGGCCCTGATCCCCGACCTCAGCCTTGTCCCGCCGCCGGGCGGCCATGACAATCTGGGCAACTACATCCATGTGAAGGCCAACTGGCTGCTTGAGATCGACAACATCATGGATCTTACGCATGTTGCGTTCCTGCACGATGGCACGCTCGGTAACGAAAGCATGCGTGGCGGCGAGCTGAAGGTCAGCGAGGCGGATGGCAAGGTCCGCGCCGTGCTGTGGATGCCGGACACGCTGGGCGGTTTCGGGCCGACCAAAGGCCAGCGATGCGACCAGTGGACCAATGTCGAGTGGATGGCGCCATCGGTGATGGTTCTGGACTTCGGCTCGGTGCCCCCCGGGGCGGAACCCGTGCAGGACCCGGGAGGCTATGCGTTCCACATCTTCACCCCGGAAACGGAAGACACCACCCATTATTTCTTCGGCAGTTCAGGCTCCTATGGCGATGATGAAGCCGCGATACCGCAGATGATCGGCGATCTTCAGCGCGACGTCTTCCTGCGGGAGGATAATCCCATGGTGGAAGCGGTTTTCGACAGGATGAACGGTGAGGATTTCTGGGCGCTACGGCCCGCCATTCTGCCGAGTGACGCAGCGGCCATCCGTGTGCGGCGGCGCATCGCGCAGATGTGCAAGGCCGAGCGCGAACCAATGACGCAGACGGCGCATTGCATGACAGCTTGATCAGACACCGCTTAATTCTTCGGGAAGGCGAAAATCAATTTACTCAAAAAATAAATACCAGATGAATTTCTATAAAATATAGTTCGTCATTTTAATTTACTATGACAGCAGTGGTTGGAAAAAGTATTTTTCGCACTTTGGAATTTTACCACTGATCTGATCGGGTAAATCTTCTTTCACAAGAGAGAGCCTTCGAACGAGCCCTGCATG
The DNA here is from genome assembly GCA_035911355.1 of Sphingobium sp. Classification (GTDB taxonomy): domain Bacteria; phylum Pseudomonadota; class Alphaproteobacteria; order Sphingomonadales; family Sphingomonadaceae; genus Sphingobium. The sequence goes on along the minus strand of JAMHVU010000061.1, from coordinate 50,981 downwards.
GTGGTTCGGGATGGAGAGAACTCGTGCCGAAATAGGGGAGGGATAGTACACATGACTGATCTTCGCGCGATTCTATACACAACCGCCATATCCGCGCATCTCATGGTCGCGGCGGGCGCTGCTTACGCGCAGGACACACCCGATCAGGCGCCAGCATCTGTGGAGCAGACGGGAACGACCGGCCTTCAGGACATCGTCGTCACCGCCGAGCGGCGCAGCTCCACCGTGCAGCGCACCCCCCTCGCCATCGTGGCGCTCAATGCCGACGCGCTGGCCCAGGCACAGGTGCGTACGCTGCTCGACATACAGCAGCTCGTCCCTGCGTTTAAGATGGGCGAGAATGATGGCTATGCCCAGCTCACCGTGCGTGGCATCGGCAGCTCCGGCTTTGTGCCGACGCAGGAGGGCGCCGTCGCGGTCAATCAGAACGACGTCTACATCTCCCGTCCGATCGCCCAGCTCGCCGGCATGTTCGATGTTGCCTCGGTCGAAGTGCTCAAGGGGCCACAGGGCACCCTCTATGGCCGCAACGCGACGGCCGGCTCCGTCAACATGTCGACCGCCCGTCCGACCGGGGAGTTTTCCGGCCATGTGCGCGCGATGGTCGGCAATTTTCGCGCGATCAACGTGGAGGCGGCCGTCGGCGGCCCGGTGGCGGGCGATGCCGTGCTGCTGCGCATTGCCGGCTTTGTCGACAAGCGCGCCGGCTATGGCACGAACCTCGTCACCGGCAACGATGTCGGCGACAAGGACGCCTGGGGTGTGCGCGGTACGCTGGTGGTGAAGCCAAGCACGGACATTACCGGGACGGTCATCGTCGAGCACTACAAGCAGAACGACAATGGCGCGGCGCTGCATTATTTCGGCGGCGCGGGCCTAACCGGCCTGCCCGGTGCAATCGGCGCACCGCCGGTGTTCGAGCAGCTTGGCGGCTATAGCGCGAGCGATCCGCACGATATCGCCGCCCCGCGCGATCCAAAATTCCGCCTGCGTATCACCGCCATTACTGGCATTCTGGAGTGGCATCTGGGTGATTTCACGCTGAAGACCATCACGGGCTATCGCGATCAGGATTCGCTCACCATCACGCCGCTGGGCGCGGGCAGTAATGTCGATGCTTTCTTCATCGCGGGTGAGCCGGCGCACCAGTTCAGTCAGGAAGTGCAGCTGAACTACAGCTCCGATCGCCTCAACGCCACAGCCGGGCTGTTCTACTTCCGCGAGAAGGACGCTTCCATTCCCGGCGCCTCCCCCTTCCCCCGCTCGATTCTCAATCGCTATTTTGGTGTGCCTGACGATGGCACGCCGGACTATATCGTCGACTTCGTGGAAATCGGCGGTACCATCCGCACCCGCGCCAAGGCAGCCTTCGCTCAGGCCACCTATGAGATCGTCGACAAATTGTCGCTGACCGCCGGTATCCGCATCAGCACTGAGCGCAAGAGCGCAGCGCTACTGAACGGCTTCAGCCTGACCCTGCCCTATGTCGCGAATACGCCGTACACCAACGATACGACGCCGCCGCCGGTCACCAACCAACCGGCTGTCTCCTTCGACTCCACGACACCCAAGCTGGGCATCCAGTATCAGGCCAACAGCCGGACGATGATCTATGCCTCCTATTCGAAGGGTTTCAAATCGGGCGGCTATGATGTGACCACCGTGGCGCCGGCCTTCGAGCCGGAGAAGCTCACCGCATATGAGGTCGGTTTCAAGACGACGACGGCAAACAACATGCTGCGCGTCAATGCCGCTGCCTTCTATTATGACTACACCAATTTGCAGGTGCTGCAGGTCGTGGGGCCGTCGGTCGTCACCACGAACGCCGCGACCGCGCGCGTCTATGGCGCGGAAGTGCAGATCGACGCGCTGCTGAGCGACGCCTTCAAGCTGGAAGCTTCGGGATCCTACATCAACAGCCGCTACAAAAATTATGTTGGCCCGGACGGTGCGCGCCCGCTCGTGCCGACCGTCGACTTCAGCGGCAATCACCTCAACAATGCGCCTGAGTTTCAGGCCTATATGGCCGCCACCTATAGCTGGACGCTGGCCAAGGGATCGCTCGCATTGCGCGCGGATGGCGAATATTCCAGTCGCTATTTCTTCACCCCCGCCAATCTTGATCTGCTGAGCCAGAAGCCGTTTGCGAAGGTCAACGCATCCATCACCTACCGGGACGATGCACAGTGGCAGGTCTCGGCCTTCGTGAAGAACCTGACGAACATCACGACAAGGACCAGCGGCGTCGTCAACACGCCCATTCTCGGTACACCGGCTCAGGGTGCCGTTGCTGCACCGCGCACCTTCGGCATGGTAGCGCGCTACAGCTTCTAGAGCCGGACAGAGCCTTGCTCATTTCAGGCCGCGCCGGCATTGACCTCTCGGCGCGGCCTCTATTCCTATGTGGAGCGCCTGTTGCGCCAAACGCCGCGGATGGATCAGGACGCCGGCGCCAGCCTGACCCCGTAGAGTTCGAGCCGATGGTCGACGAGCCGAAATCCTAGTTTCGTCGCGATCATGCGCTGCAGCTGCTCCAGCTCGGGGTCGACAAACTCCAGCACCTCGCCCGTCTCGACATTGATGAGATGATCGTGATGCGTATCCGCCGCCGTTTCATAGCGGGCGCGACCGTCCCCGAACTCATGCCGGTCGAGGATACCCGCCTCCTCGAACAGGCGGACCGTGCGATAGACCGTCGCGATCGAGATGGCGGCATCGACCTCCTGCACACGCTGATGCAGCAGCTCGACATGCGGATGATCGTGCGAGGCGGAGAGAACCTGCGCGATGATGCGCCGCTGCTCCGTGATCCGTAATCCGCGTTCGGCACACAGAGCCTCAATGTCGATATGTCGCTTCATGCCGCCATCCCTTTCCATTCGCTCCATTATTTCCATATTTGCAACTCATTCGCAATAGCGTATTATGGAACTCATGGGTGGCTGACGGGCGGAAAGGGCGTGCCCGGCGAAATGGTCAGTTGGCATGCGCGACGCAGCGCGTCCGTTCACGGACATCCCGTGCTTTGATCGAAAGGATTGTCTCGCCCGGCCTCAGCGGCGATGGATCTCAGCCGGCTCCTCAGCCGTCCTATCCCGGCTGGCTCACGACGCGCAAATAGGGCTTTTGCGCGTCCCATCCCTGCGGGAACAGCGCTCTGGCGGCGGCGTCGTCCACTGATGGCACGATGATCACATCATCCCCCTGCTGCCAGTCTGCGGGCGTCGCGACCTTATGCCGGTCGGTCAGTTGCAGGCTGTCGATCGTCCGAAGGATTTCCTGAAAATTCCGGCCTGTCGATGCCGGGTAGGTCAATGTCAGGCGGAGCTTCTTGGTCGGATCTATCACCAGAACCGTGCGGACCGTGGTTGTGTCCGACGCATTGGGATGGATGAGGTCGAGCAGATCGGACACCTTGCGGTCATGATCGGCGATCAGAGGGAAGTTGAGCGCCTGCCCCTGAGTTTCCGCGATATCGCGCGCCCATTGCAGATGACTGTCGACCGGGTCGACCGACAGGCCCAGCACCTTCACGCCCCGCCGATCGAACTCCGGCTTGAGCCTGGCGACGGTGCCAAGCTCCGTCGTACAGACCGGCGTGAAATCCTTGGGATGGGAGAACAGGATAACCCAGCTGTCGCCTGCCCATTCATAGAAATGGAGCGGGCCCTCGGTCGAATCCTGCGTGAAGTCATCCACGATGTCGGAGAGTTTGAGAGACAAGGTCAGAACTCCTTATAAGGCAAAGCATGGATCAGGGGTAAGTGCCGGAGCAGGCCGGCCGGAGATGGCGGCGCGCCCATGCCGCCCACGGGCCTGCCATGGCCACGCCGCGTCGGCCGATGCCTCAGCCTCAAGCTGGTCACGCGCCGAGGACAGCACCGTCCACAGCCAGCGCGCATCGTCGGCGGCGCGGTGCCGCGCCGGGCAGAGCCGGTCGGCATCCCGGCAGGCGGCGGAGATCATTTCGGAGCTTGCGCCCCATTCATCGAGAACGGCGCTGGCATGGTGGATCGGCGATGCGCGGCGGCCGGGCGTCACCGCGGCCAGCGTCTCCCACCAGTAGCTGTCGATCATGCTGTCCGCGACGACGCGCCGTCCGGCAACGGCCCGGCAGAGTTCCGCAAGGATGGTTTCAGGCGCGAGCCCCTCATCATGGAGGCGTTCGCGCGTTATCCCATGAAGGCGGAAGGCTTCCTCGGTCCAGTCCCAGTCATGCCAGCGGCTGTCCGGCCTGATCAGCCATGACCGCGCGCCGGCGGCATCGGCAATGCCCACCTCGATCGGAAAGGACCGCCCATGGCGGGGAAGGCAGCTTGCCTCGAAATCAATTGCGACATAATCCATCAGCGTCATCTCTTGCCGCACCACGCGACATTTCATGACCACCCCGGGTGAGGCAGGCCTGCTAGCCCCTTGATTTCGTCCATCCCATGGGAACCGCGCCGATCAGTCGTTGCTGGTCCCATGTTGCGGAGAGTCAGCGCCTGCCTGTGCGGGAGCGACTCTACGACGATCCATGTAGCGTACCGAAACTCCTCACACAGCATAGAATTTCTTCATTCCCTACTAGATTGATAGACTACAGGCGGAGGTCGGCGCGGGCCACGTGCCAGCCATCGATCTGCCCAGGGCACAGGCCTCGCCCGCCGCGCATCAGGCCTTTCCGGACGATCCTCGCTCCGGTCTGCATGAACATTGGCGTCATGGCCGCGTCACACAGATGATCCATCGCGCACCGCATGGATCGCCAGCCTTGCCCCGCCGCAGCCTCTCTACCGCTGCCGGTCGCCATGACTGGGGGGGGCGTCATGACGTTCGCCAAGGGCTTTGGCCCCGGCGGGGTGGAGCGAATCGCGCTGCGGCTGGCCGGCGGGTGGCGGTGTGCCGGCCTGCCCGTCTCGCTGATGATGGCCAGCCTGAGTGGCCCGATGCGCGCGGGTATCGCGGCAAGCGACATCATTCTGGCACGGGGCTGGCCGCTGCCTGGGCGGCGCTGGCCGTTGCTGCGGCTGGCGGTGACCGGCGCCGCCATGGTCGATGGGCGGCGCCCCGCCATCCTCTTCTGCCCGGGCAATGCCTATATGGGCATGGCCACCATGCTGAAAATCCTGCTGGGGCGCCGCTGCCCGCCTATCGTGGCGAAGATCAGCAACGATCTGGAGCGTCGCGATCTTGGCTGGCCGCAGCGTGCAGCCTATCATCTCTGGCTACGGATCGTGGGGCGCCTGATCGATCATTTCGCCGTGCTCTCGCGACCGATGGCGCGGGAGGCCGAAAGGCGGCTGGGCATCTCGCCGGACCGCATTCACCTCGTCCCCAATCCGGTGCTGTCGCTGGCGGACATAGGTGCGCCGACGCGTGCGGCGGTGCCCGGCCATGGCCGACGCTTCATCGCGGTCGGTCGCCTTGAGCGGCAGAAGAACTACCCTCTGATGCTGCGTGCCTTCGCGGCAGGGCACAGACCCGGCGACCGGCTGACGGTCCTTGGCGCCGGGCGTCAGGCGACCGCGCTTGCTGCCTGTGCGCGCAGGCTCGGCATAGCGGGCGACGTGCACTTTGCCGGCCATTGCGATGATGTCCGCGCACAGATGGCGCGGCATGACGTGCTGCTGCTGACGTCCGATTATGAAGGGCAGCCCGGCGCCGTGATCGAAGCGCTATCGGTCGGTCTCGGCATTGTCGCCACGCGCTGCTGCGCCGGCATCGCCGAACTGCTGGATGATGGCGCGCTCGGCGTACTCGTGGACCGTGGCGACGAACAGGGACTGGCGATCGCCATCGCAGCCGCAACCCCGGATATGCAGGATCGGGACCGTGCCAACTGCAAGGCGCGGGAGTTCACGCTGGAAGCAGCGGTACCTGCCTATGTGGCGATGTTTAACGCGATTGTCCGTCAGCACGCCTCGGCAAGGCATCACGTCGATTCGCCGGGGCGCGGAGCCATCCGGGTGGAGCAAGGATTATGAGCGGGCTGGATGGTGGTGCCGTATCAGCCAGCGGCCCGTCGATCGGCGCGCTGGAGCTGGCCCCCATCCCCGAGCCGCTGATCCGGTCCGGCCGGAACTGGACCATCTGGTTCGGGCCGCTCATCTCGCTGGCGCTGCTGGTCGCAGTGTTCGTCCAGATCGGCACGGTCGATTATCAGGCGCTGGTGCGGCTGCTCCCCGTGACGCCGTTGTTCTGGATCGTCTTTGTCGTCACGTACAGCCTCACACCGCTGTTCGACTGGCTGATCTTCAATCGCCTGTGGTCCATCTCGTCGGGCGGACTTGCCGCGCTGTTCCGCAAGCGGCTGAGCAATGAACTGCTGCTTGGCTATGTGGGCGACGTCTATTTCTACACATGGGCACGCCGGCATGTGAGCATGGCGGCATCGCCCTTTGGCGCGGTCAAGGATTCCGCGATCCTGTCCGGCCTTATGGGCAACATCGTCACGCTGGTCATGCTGGCGCTGACCCTGCCGCTGCTATCGTCCCTGCGGCTGGCGATCGATGCGAGGACGCTGGCGATTTCCCTCGGCATATTGGTGGCGACATCCGTTTTGCCCATGGTGTTCAGCCGGCGTCTGTTCAGCCTGCCGGCGCGGCAGCGGCACATGGTCGCCGGCTTCCATCTGCTGCGTATCGTCAGCAATCTGCTGCTCTACGCCTGGCTGTGGCACATGATGCTGCCGGACGTGACGTGGCACTGGTGGGTGATGCTGTCCACGGTGCGGCTTGTCCTGTCCCGCCTGCCGCTGGTGCCCAACAAGGATGTGCTGTTTGCGGGTGTGGCAACGTTTCTCGTCGGCCGGGAAGGAGACATTGTGGCGGTGCTGGCGCTGCTGGCCAGCCTGCTGCTTGCAACCCATTTGCTGGTGGCCCTGCTGCTGGGCCTGACCGGCGCGACACGTCTGAGGAGCGACCGGTGACCATTGTTTCCCTGCTCGTGCTGGCGGCCGCCGCCAGCATCCCGTCCACGCCCGATCTCGGCAAGGCGGAGGGCCGCTGCCGCGCGGGTGAAACCGGGCCTGCGCTGCTGATCGACGTTATCGGCCTCAAGGACCGGCAGGGGCAGCTGAAGCTGGAAATCTATCCGGCCAACGACACCGATTTTCTGCAGGACGACAATATTCTGGTCTCGCAGGGCAAGACGTTTCGCCGGGTGGAAGTCCCCGTGCCAGCCGGCGGCGCGGTCCAGTTGTGCGTGCGCGTGCCGGGGCCGGGGCGCTATGCAGTGATGATCCTGCACGACCGGGACGCCAACCGCAAATTCGGCCTCTCCATCGACGGCGTGGGCTTTGGCGGCAACCCGAAGCTGGGCATGAGCAAACCCAAGGCCGCTCAGGCATCGGTGACGGCCGGGCCAGGCCTGACCCGCGAACGGATCGTCATCAACTATCGTCGGGGCCTTTTGTCATTCGGCCCGGTAACACGGAACTAGGTCTATGCGGATCGTTGACGTATGCGCTTTCTATTCCGATCGGGGCGGCGGGGTGAAGACCTATGTCCGGCACAAGATGCTGGCCGGTCCGGCCCATGGGCATGAGATCATCATCATCGTCCCGGCGCCGGCGGCACGTACGGAATGGCTGAGCGACCATGCCCGGATCGAGTTCATTCCCGGGCGGCGCTTCCCGCTCGACGGGCGCTATCATTATTTCCACGATGAACCGGCGCTGCATGCCAGGCTGGATGCGTTGCGCCCGGATCTGGTCGAGGCGTCGACCCCCTGGGCCTGCGCGTCGATGGTTGCGAGCTGGCGGGGCAATGCGGCGCGCAGCCTCATCATGCATGCCGATCCGCTGGGCAATTATGCCTATCGCTGGTTTCGCGGGCTGGCACCGCGTGACATGATCGACCGCGGTTTCGACTGGTTCTGGCGGCATCTGCGCCGCATGGACGCACGGTTCGACCATATCGTCTGCGCGAGCAATGAGCTGGGCGCGCGGCTGCGGGCTGGCGGGCTGCGCCATGTCGTCATCAATCATATGGGCGTGCAGCCCGGCATTTTCTCGCCCGCGCATCGCGATCCGGCCTTGCGCGCGCGGCTGCTGCGCTTGTGCGATCTGGATGAGGATGCGGTCCTGCTGCTGGGCGCGGGGCGCCACGCGCCGGAAAAGCGCTGGCCGATGATCATCCGCGCGGCGACCGCATCCGGTTTCGACCGGCCGATCGGCCTCGTCATCGCGGGCGACGGGCGGGCGCGCGCCAGCGTCCAGCGTGCGGCGGCGGGCAATCCGCATGTCCGCCTGATGGCTCCCGTCACAGACCGGGCCGCCTTCGCGACCCTGCTCGCCAGTGCCGACGCGCTGGTGCATGGCAGCGAATCCGAGACTTTTTGCATGATCGCGGCGGAAGCACGGGCCAGCGGCTTGCCGATGTTCCTGCCCGATGGCGGCGCGGCGGCGGATCATCTGCTGCCCAACGCCGGCTATCATTATGCCGCCGCGCATGATGCGGATCTGGCCCGCGTGATCGGGCGCTTTTGCGCTGATGGCCCGGCCCGACACCGGGCGACGGCGCTGGCGGCGGCATCGACCACACGCACAATGGATGCCCATTTCGAGGAACTTTTCGCGCTCTATGCGAATAATATACCTCAAATATCCGTTGCCGCTTAGGAAATAAATATCTTTCTCATGACAGTTTATACTTCAATATTTCTTCGTTTCGACGCACCGTCGTAATGCCGATGACTCAATCCCCCTTTATCGCCGCGCCGAACCGGGGGCGTTTTCATGTTTGGAACCGTACGAGCCTTGTCGGCCGCCAGCCTGATCTTGCTGACTGTCACGTCATCATGGGGCGGCAGCCTCTCCCCGTCGCGATACGGGGGCTTGCATTCCACCGCGCCGATAGCGGACGCGCCCTTGTCGGTCATGACCTATAACATCAAGGATCTGCCCTGGCCGATCGCGCAAAAGCGCGATGCAGCGTTGACGCGCATCGCGGACCGCCTTGCGATGATGCGCGAACAGGGGCGACAGCCGCATATCGTGCTGTTGCAGGAAGCTTTTACCGGGCGGGCCGCGGCGATCGCGGCAAGGGCGGGGTATCGCTATGTCGCCACCGGGCCCGATGCCACGATGCGGACGGCCGCCGCCGCCGATGACGCCGATCGCGCTCATCTGCGCGCGGGCCGGTGGGACCGTGGCGAATGGCGGGGGAAGCTGCTGGGCAGCGGCCTCATCATCCTGTCGGACCACCCGATCGTCGAGATTGATCGCATGGCCTTTCCCGATTTTGCCTGTGCCGGCTTTGATTGCCTGGCGAACAAGGGCGTGCTGATCGCGCACCTGCGCGTGCCCGGCTTCGCCAGGCCCGTCAGTATCGTCAATACGCATCTCAATGCCCGCAAGGCGGCCGGCGTATCGATCGAGCGATCGCAAAGAGCCTATGCGCGGCAGGCCGGGCTGATGGCTGAGTTCGTTGCCACGCATGTCCCTGCCGATCACCCCGCCATCATCGGCGGCGACATGAATATCGGCGATGATCCACGGCGGAGCGGGAGCTTCTTCAGCGGTTTCGCGCGGGCGGGGCTGACCTTCATTTCCCCTCATCTGGATGGCGCGCGCGCCGCATTGACCCGGCGAACCTGCGGAGGGGAGCAGCCCTGCAAGGATCTGGAGCAGGCGCGCGGCAAGGCCAAGGACTGGCTGTTCGCGCGCGATGACGGAGGCCGGGCAATGCCCGTTGCCAGCGCGCAAGTGCCCTTTGGGACCGAGGCGCATGGCGGGCCGCTGTCCGATCATTTCGGCTATGCCATCACCTATGCGCCCGCGCCGCAGCGCCTTGCCGCCGCACAGCCACAGGGGCGCTGGTGACCTTTCGCTGATGGTGCCCCCAATTCCGGCGCCGCCGTCCGTCGCGGCCCATCATCGCGCCATTCTCTGGTGGGCAGCCTTGGCGCTGCCCCTGCTGCTGGCCGGCTGCGCGCTGTTGCGCAGCATCGATCATGATGAGGGGCAATATGTCGCGGCCGTCGCGCTGATGCGGCAAGGCCTGCCCTATCGTGATTTCGCCTATTTGCAGACACCGTTGCAGCCCTTGTTGCTGGCGCCGCTGGCCTGGCTTTGCGAGGGCTGGCTGTTTCCCGCGCTGCGGCTGATCAATGCGCTCATGGCGGCGGGCGCCGTGCTGCTCATCCGGCAAGCCGCGCTGCGGGCCGGCGCCAGCGAGTGGGCGGCGATGATCGCCGCGCTGATGCTGGCAACCAGTCATATGCTGATGTTCGCCGCGACGCTGGTGCGCAATGATGCGCTGCCGCTGCTGCTCCATATCGGCGGGCTCTGCCTCGCCCTGCGGCTGGCGCAGCCGGATCGGCAGGGGCGCATCATGGCGGGAGTGCTGGGCGGCCTGCTGCTGGGCGCCGCGGCCTCCGTCAAGATCAGCTATGGCCTCCCGGCCGCAGCGGCCGGCCTGTGGGCGCTGATCCATTGGCGCCGCATCGGCCCCGGCGCCGTGCTGGCCTTTGCCACCGGTGGTCTTGCCGGGGGCATGCCGACGGTCTGGGCATGGAGCCTCGCCCCGGAAGCCGCCCATTTCGGCATTCTCGATTATAGCCTGCTCGCGCCGTTCGAGTGGCGCACGCTGAACGCGCAGGCCGACATGCTGGCAGCGCCGCTCAGCGTCCTGCGCCTGCTGCGTTTTCTGGCGCAAGGCGCGGGCCTGCTGGCGATCGTCACGCTCGCGCTGCATGCCATCGCGGCATGGCCCCGTAAGCGCGGGACGAGCGATCCCGTCGCGCAGCTACTCGCCATGCTGATCGGCGCCGGGCTGCTTGCCGCATGGCTGCCCCGCCCGGTCTATGTCCAGTATCTCGGGCCGCTGCTCCCGGCGCTCTTCATCGCTTTCGCACGCCTTGCCGACCGTCCCCGATGGCGCGGGGGACGGTGGCAGACCTTGCTGATCCTCGCCATGGCGGCAGGCCCGGTGGCCACCGTCATTGACCTCGCCCGCAATGTCGAGAGGCTGGAAAGTCCCGTGCTGGCAGCGACGCGTCAGGCGCATGAGATCGGCGCGATCGTGGGCCACGGCCGGATCGTCACATTGTCGCCCGAGCGCGCCGTCGACAGCGGGCTGGCGCTCGACCCCCGCTTTGCCACAGGCCCGTTCCTGTTCCGCACGCGCGATATCCTGACCGAGGCACAGATGCGCCGGTTCCATGCGCTGTCATCGGCTCAGGCCGCCGCCGGGCTGGACGCGATGCCGCCCGATGCCGTGCTGACCGGCGCGGAAAGCAGCGCGAGCCCGGGCGCACCGGACGGGCTGGAAGCGCCCCTCATCGCCTGGGCCAGGTCACATGGCTACCGGGCCGTTCCGCTGGGACTGATGACGCTGTACCTGCGCAGCCCATCCCCGGACAAAGGGCGGATCTGAACGGCGGGTTATCAGACATGATCTTTCCCCCGCCGCCCGCCATTTTCATCTTACGGCAATAGTGGCGTCACGGGACTGACGCAGCCTGTCTCTATCGGTCACCCCCGACAATAAATCCTTACTTGGGGGCTCCGACAATGAACCGCACTCTCCCGAATTTTCGGGCCGCTTTGCTGTGCTCTGCGATCATGCTTTCCGCACCTGTGATGGCGCAGTCCGTGCCGCCCGCCGATGCGGCTGCGGAGGATGTTGGCGATGATATGATCCTCGTCACGGGTCAGCGCCGCGCCCAATATGAAGCAACGGCCGAGAAGCGCGAAAGCTTCATCGTCATGGACGCGATCTCATCGGACGATATCGGCAAGCTGCCCGACCATAATACCGCCGCCGCGCTGCGCCGCATCCCCGGGCTCTCCGTGCAGGAAGATCAGGGGGAGCCCCGCTTCCCGGTGCTGCGCGGCCTGCAATCGACCTATAATCGCACGACGGTGGACGGCGCGATGGTCTCCGGCGTCGACTCAGGCGGGCGCACCGTGCCGCTCGACATCGTGCCCTCCGTCATGGCGGGGCGGATCGAGGTCATCAAAACGGTGATGCCGGAAAATGATGCCAATGCCATTGGCGGCATCATCAACATCGCCACACGCAGCGCGTTCGATGCCCGGCGGCCGTTTTTCAATGGCGTCGCGTCCTACGGCATTTACGAGCAGAACGGCGATGTGCGGAATAGCAAGGCGTCCTATCGCATCGCGTTCGCGGCGGGCACTACTTTTGGCGCCAATGACGACTGGGGCATTGTGATCGGCGCAAGCCAGGAACAGCTCGATTACGACATTCCCCAGATCGAGGTCGCAAGCCCATCCGTGCGTGAATATACCTCGGCCGGCGCCCCGGTGAATTCCGGCGCGGCCAACGGCAATGGCATTCAGGTGCCCACCCAGCATCGCCTCTTCTGGTACAATAATACCAAGCAGCGCACCGGCGGCAATGTGAAGCTGGAATGGCGCCCGTCAGACAGTTTCCGCTGGGAAGCCTCCGGCATCATCGCCCGCACCGAGGATGATGAGGAGCGCATCGAATATCGCATCGAGCCGATTGGCAACGTATCGAACCAGACCGAGACGAGCGGCAGCTTCTCGCGCGGGCGGATCATCGTTCAGCTCAACCAGCCGATCACCAGACGCCTTGTTGGCATTGGCCGCACCGCCTTCGCGTGGGACGCCACCGAGCAATGGACGCTGGATGGTGACGCGGTCTTCTCGCTGGGCCGTCTCCGCGTGCCCAACAGCTCGATTGAGTTCCGCACGCGCGACGCGGACGGCGCCAATTATGCATTCAACTACGACACGTCGAACTTCTATCCGGTCTTCACGCTGACCAACGCCGCGGCAGGCGTGAACCCGCGCAACTTCTATCTGCAGCAACAGCGCGACGACCTGCAAAAGTCTCTGGAGAAGAGCGGCCAGTTTCGCCTGAACCTGACCTATGGCGATGACCGCGAGGATGGCGACGTCAAGATCAAGACCGGCGGCGTCATCCGCCTGACCAACCGCAACAACAGCAATCCGCGGACCGACTATCGCGCCGGCACCGGCTTCACCTATACGCTCGACGAGGTGGTGGCGGCCGGACCGGACAAGGCGATCCGGGGCCAGTTCCACATCCCGATCCGTATCGATGCCGATGCGTTCCCCGCCTTCTACGAAGCGAACAAGAGTCGCTTTACCAGCACGGTCGCCTCGGTTGCCGCCAATTATAAGGTGCGCGAGGATGTCTACGCGGCCTATCTGCAAGGCAGCACGCGCATCGGCAATGTCACGTTGCTCGGCGGCATGCGCTATGAGCGGACGGACGTGTCGTCCGATGCCTATCGCGCCAACGGAAGCGTGCTGACGCAGATCACGACGGACGGGAGCTATGGCAACTGGCTGCCAAGCGTCCATGCCCGCTGGGATGTGACGGAGCAGTTCGTCATCCGTGGCGCCTATACCAACACCATTGGCCGCCCGGATTATTCGTCGATCGCGGCGACCGAAACGCTGACGTTCGATGGCAGCCAGGCCATGCTGTCCCGTGGCAATCCCGGCCTTAAGCCGCGTGAAAGCCGCGGGTTCGACCTGTCGTTTGAATTCTATCCCAAGGATGGCGTGATTTCAGCGGCGCTCTTCCACAAGAAGATCAAGAACGAGATTTTCTCGCTGACCAATGTCGAGCGCCTCGATGTAGGCCGGGGCGTGGAGGATGTGATCGTTTCCGAACCCCGCAATGCTCAAACCGCGACCATTCGCGGACTTGAGCTCAACCTCCAGCAGGCGCTCACTTTCCTGCCGGAGCCGTTCGACGGCCTTGGCATCAACGCGAACGCGACATTCCTTGATACGAAGTTCACGTTCCTCACAGCCGTTGGGCCCCGTGTGACCGGCCTTTATCTCCAGCCCGACACGGTCTGGAACGCGTCGGTCTATTATCAGAAGGGCAAGTTCGAGGGCCGGCTGTCCTATAATTACATCGGCGGCTTCCTGGAGACGATCAACGACACCATCCCCAATGCCGATCAATATTGGAAAGGGCGCGGAACGCTCGATGCCAATATCAGCTATCGCGTCACGCCCAACCTCACGCTCTATGCCGAGGGGCAGAATCTGACCGATCAGGGCCGCCGTGAACTGGTCGGGCCGGGGCGGACTTATCTGCAGGAATCAGCCGAATATGGCCGGACCTTCTGGTTCGGCGTGGCGGCGAACTTCTGATGGGCCCCGCACTGCTGTTTCTGGCAGCCGCCGCCGCGCCGCTGCCAGCCATCACCATGGATGGCGCTGTCGAGACCATCCACCGCATCCCCGCCGCCGAAGCGCGGCAGGGCGTCGCGGTCGGCCCGCAGGATGTCTATGCGGTCGCGAACTGGAAGATCGCGCGCTATGATCGCAAGACCGGCGCGCGCAAGGCAGGCTGGGAGGGCGATCCCGCGCGCTATCCGCACATCAACAGTTGCGCGCTGATCCACAAGGAGCTGGTCTGCGCGGCATCGAACTTCCCGGCCGTGCCGCATGTCAGCTCCGTCGAGTTTTTCGATCCCGTTACGCTCGCGCACAAGCGCACCGTGTCGCTCGGCACCGGAACCGGCTCGCTGACATGGGTGGACTGGCGCGACGGCCACTGGTGGGCGATGTTCGCCAATTATGACGGGAAGGGCGGCGAACCGCCGCGCGACCATCGGCATACCGTGCTGGTAAAGTTCGATGCGGAGTGGCGCCGCACGGAGAGCTGGGCCTTGCCCGCGACCATCCTCGCGCGGCTGGCGCCAATGAGCATATCGGGCGGCGGTTTCGGCCCGGACGGCAATCTCTGGCTTTCGGGCCATGATCTGCCGGAGCTTTATGTGACGCGCCTGCCCCGTGGCGGCGGCGCGCTCGATCATCTGGCGACGCTCTCCATGGAGGCGGAAGGGCAGGCAATCGACTGGGACGAGACGCGGCCCGGCATCCTCTGGGGCATTCAGCGCAAAACCGGCGAACTGCTTGAGATGCGGGTGCCGCTCCCGGACCGGAAATGATCCGGCCCGATATGTGGGCCGATCGTGCCATTCAGCGAGATGCATGGCCGCATCGCGCATTGGGGACATCTGACGTTCCAAAGTCCGCCCGATGCCTGTAAATGGGCATGATGCCATCGATTCCCCAGGTCGTGCAGGTTTCTCAGGTCGCGCAGACCATCCAGCTTGCGCTTGCGCCGGTCTTCCTGCTGGCGGGCATTTGCGCGTTTCTCAATGTCTGCACGGGGCGGCTCGCCCGCGTCATTGATCGCGCCCGCGCGGTCGAGGTGCTGGTGCTGGCAACCAAAGGGCGTGATCATGACCGGCATCTCTATGAGATCCGCCGGCTCGATCTGCGGATGGGCGTGGTCAATACCGCCATCTTCCTCAGCGTCGCCAGCGCAGGCTTCGTCTGTCTGGTGGTGGCCCTGCTCTTCCTGTCGGAGTTGCTCGACGCGCATCTGGGCACGGCGATCGCGCTCGCCTTCATCATTGCCATCTTGCTGCTGGCAGCGGCCTTCGCCACCTTCATTGTGGAAATCCGCCTCGCGGCGCGTACGATCCGTATTCGTAATGAAGTCCTCTATCACGAAGTCGAGGAAGAAGGCATCGGCTGACGCCGCGACTGCCGCAGCCGTCCGTCGAGCGGACATGTCGTTCGTCGACCCGGCGCCTCCCGGCATGACCTGTCGGCTACGCGTGTAGTCGATACTTCAGGAGAGGCAGCGTGCGTTCAGGATCGTTTCTACTTGCCGGGCTCGTCATGCTGGGCGCGACGACGGACCTGCATGCACAGGAGCGCAACGCCGCCGGCCGGCTGGTCTATGAAGCCGGCTATTTCCAGCAATATTCCCCGTCCAACGCCCTCCAGATCGTCCGGCGTGTGCCGGGCTTCACGCTTGACGCGGGGTCTGAGGAGGTGCGCGGTTTCGGTCAGGCGGCGGGCAATGTCGTTATCAACGGGCAGCGCCCCGCAACCAAGAGCGAGACTCTGGAAACCGTTCTCGCGCGCATCCCGGCCAGCCGTGTGCAGCGGGTGGAGATTGCCTCGGGCGACATGTTCGGCGCGGACTATGCGGGGAAGCCGCAGGTGGTGAACCTCGTGCTGGGTGACGGCGGCGGTGTCGCCGGCACGCTCGACACGAAGATCTTTCGCGACTTTACAGGGCGTCTTCATCCCACCGGCTCAGCCTCCGCGCTGGTGCGCAGCGGCGCCTCCACCTTCACGCTCGCGGCGAAACTCGACCGTGGGAATACCGCGGACGAGGGCTCCGACATCCTCACCAGCCTGCCGTCCGGCGCGCCCTATATGATGCGTCACAAGGAGAACCGCTATCGCGAGCCCAGCGGCACGCTGTCCGCGTCCTGGGCGCATGACGAGGGGGAGGATCGCACTGCGCATCTCAACGCGAGCTATGGCATTGCGCGGACTCTGCTCAATCAGGACAATCACGTCATTCCCGCTGGCGGGGCGGCTCGCGATGACAGCCTCGTCCAGCGCTACCGGACCCGAACGGTCGAGCTGGGCGGCGACGTCACGCGGCCGCTTGCCGGGGGCGGGCTCAAGCTCGTCGCTCTCGCGACCCGTCGCCATCGCGTGAACACGGACGAGCAACTCATGGATCTTGCCGCCTTCGCCGGTGGTTCGCGACAGGAACTGGACGACGAGAGCGAAGAGAGCGTGGCGCGTCTTGCCTGGTCCCGGCGTGATCTGGGCGGATGGAGCGTCGAGCTGGGCGGCGAAGGCGCCTATAATCGCCTCGACAGCGCGGTCGCTTTCTATCTGATCGATCCGGCCCACGCGCTCACGCGTGTCGATCTGCCCCTTGACGATGCGACGGTGAAGGAGACGCGCGGCGAGGCGTTCATCAATGCGGGGCGCGCGCTGTCGTCCCGGCTACGTATAGACCTGGGCCTCACCTATGAAGCCTCGCGCCTCACCGTGGCAGGCGATGTTTCGGCGCGGCGCTCGCTGCGCTTCCTCAAACCGCGCGCGACCTTCGACTGGAGCGGCGGCGCATGGCACGCGCAATTCTCTGTCCAGCGCACGGTGGCGCAGCTTAATTTCGCCGATTTCGTCTCCGGCGCGGAGCTGGCGAATGATCGCGTCAATGGCGGCAATTCGGAGCTGGTGCCGCAGCGCGCATGGGAGCTGCTGTTCACGGCGGATCGTGCGCTGCTCGGTGACGGGCGCATCAAGATCGAGCTTGGCTATCATCGCGTGGAGCAGGTGCAGGATCGCATCCCGACGCCCGAGGGTTTTGATGCGCCGGGCAATCTCGGCGATGGCGAAAAATATATTGCCCGCCTCAATCTCGATGTGCCGCTCGGCCGGCTCGGGATCAAGGGTGGCCGCCTGACGCTCTACGGGTCCTATGTCGGCACCTCGGTCCGAGACCCTCTCACCGGTCAGGATCGCAACTTCTCCAACATTAATCCCTTTTACTGGGAGGGCAGTTTCCGGCAGGATCTTGGCCGGTTCGCCTGGGGCATTTCCATGGAGGGGTATACCCGCGCGACGGTCTATCGGCTCGATGAGCTGGACCGCTTCTCGACACAGATGCCCGTGATGGAGGTTTTCGCCGAATACCGGCCGAACGCGCGCACCACCTTCAGCTTTGGCGTGGAGAATGCGCTGAACAGAAAAAGCCTGCGCGAGCGGCTCTTCTACACGCCCAATCGCGCCAACCCGGCGCCCTATCTCCGCGAGAGCCGCGATCGTAACCGGCATTTCCTGCCTTATGTATCGGTGCGCCGCAGCTTCGGCTGACAGGCAGGCGGCCAGCGCCGGCCGCCCTCATGGTTAATGTACCATTACCGGACGGCCTGATTCGGGAGGCTTATTCCCCGTTTTCGTTTCGTTAAGACATTGGTAACCGTTCGGGCGATGAGACGCGCCCTGGTCCTGACGAGCGAGCAATGCCGCCACCCCTTCCGCCAGTCGCTGCCCCCGCATGTGCTGCGTGTGGCGGCGGCTGATCAGGCTGCGGCACGGAGCCCGCGCGTCGCCCAATCGGACGATAGTGACTGGAAGCTCTTCTGCCTGAGCTTCGTGGCCTTCTTCACATTGGCGTACGGCTTTATCGCCTGAGGGCGCTCATTTCTGGAGCGAGGGCATTTCCGCGCAGCAGGCACGGTGCAGCCGCAGCCCGAGCACGGCGGAAATGCCGCACATCACGCAGACCGTCAGCAGTGCCTCACGGTTGGAGAGTCCCGCGCCCATCGCGCCCATGATGACCAGCGCGCCGATGACCATGGCACCGGAGTTCACCACATTATTGGCGGCAACGGTGCGCGCCGTCTCGCTCTTGGCCACGGTGGTGGTGAGGAAGGCATAGAGCGGCACGACGAACATGCCGCCAAACAGCGCGATGCCGAACAATGCGATCAGCACCTGCCAGCTATGCGGATGGTGCAGGAACGCCGAAACATCGTAGAGCGTGCCGGCGGGCGCGGGCTGCCAGTTGAGTGAGACGAACTGGAAGAACCAGACGAACCCCGCCATGGCGAGGACTGAGGCCGGCGCGTAGCGTGCGGAGACATGACCCTGAAGCAGCCGGTTGATCGCAACCGATCCCACCGCCACACCGATTGAGAAGATGGCGAGGAAGAGGCTGGCGACCTCCTTGCTGGCGGTAAAATCATTCTTCACCATCGGCGGGAAGATGATGATAAGCACCGTCGCGATCATCCAGAAGAAGCTGATCGACATGATCGCGAGGAACAGCCGGCGGATGTGCATCGTGCCGGAAATCAGGCGCCAGGAGGCTCGGAAGACGTTGAAATCGAGCGTGATGGGCGGTCCTTGCCGAGGGGCGGGGGGCACCATGCGGCCGGAGAGATAGCCAATGCAGGCAACGAGGATGACGCCGATCGCGGCTTGCTGCGGATTGATCCAGCCCGCGACGATGGTGCCGGCGAGAATGGCGATATAAGTGCCCGCTTCCACCAGCCCCGTACCGCCAAGCACTTCGTCGTCATGCAGATGCTGCGGCAGGATCGCGTATTTGATCGGGCCGAAGAAGGTCGAGTGGATACCCATAGCAAAGAGCGCGACCAGCATGAGGCCGACGCCCAGCGTCGGATGCGTGTTGCACAGCATGAGCCCGCTCGCGCCCACCGCCATGATCGCAATTTCCGCCGCCTTCACGACGCGGATGATTCGCGCCTTGTCCATGCAGTCGGCGAGCTGACCGGACAGGGCGGACAGCAGGAAGAACGGCAGGATGAAGAGGCCGGTGGCAACGGCGTTGAAATTGGATTCCTGCTGCGGGTCGCGATAGACGACATAGGTGGCGAAGAGGATCATCGCCGTCTTGAACAGATTGTCGTTAAACGCGCCAAGGAACTGGGTGACGAAGAGCGGCAGGAAGCGGCGATTGCCCAATAGCCGCAACGATGTCTGCATGGAACGCTGATACTCGCCTGTCGGGCGTAACCCGTGCCACCCTGGCCGGGGCTTTTAGCGGGCAATGTCATGCGATGAAAGACATGACATGTCAGGGCGGGTGTTTCGATCGTCTGCCTGTCGCTTCGGCCGGTCAGCCCGGCTTGTCTCGCCTGCGCGGCTGTGGCAGGCGTGGCGCGTGCGCTGGCTACCAAATCTTCTCACGCTTTCCCGCATCTTCGCGGTGCCCCTGCTGGTGGCGCTGCTCTGGCCCGCCGAACAGGGCCATGAGTGGCGGATCGGCTATCTTGCCGCGTTCGCCCTCTACTGCCTCATGGGCATCACGGACTATTTCGACGGTTATCTGGCGCGGGCGCAGGGCACGGTTTCCAAGCTTGGCGTGTTTCTTGATCCGATCGCGGACAAGATCATGGTTGGCGCCGTCATTCTGATGCTGTGCGCCACGCGGGACATCCGCGACGTGCATATCATCCCCGCGATGGTCATCCTGCTGCGGGAGATCGCCGTCTCCGGGCTGCGCGAATATCTTGCCGGGCTCAAGGTCTCGGTGCCCGTCTCGCAACTGGCCAAGTGGAAAACGGCGCTCCAGCTCGTCGCGCTGGGCGCCCTGATTCTTTCAGGCGGTGTCCCACAATGGCCCTGGGTGCTTCAGATCGGCCTCCTGACCTTGTGGGGCGCGGCGGTGCTGACGCTGCTTACCGGCTGGGATTATCTGCGCGTCGGCCTCAAGCATATGAATGTCTGACCGGGCGGGCGGTGGAGCTGTGGCGGGCCTGCATATCCTCTATTTCGCATGGATACGCGAGACGATCGGGCAAGACGGGGAACAGGTGCCACGCCCCGCGCCCGGCACGACGATCGCGGCGCTGCTGGACAGTCTCAGCGGCCAAAGCCCCGGCCATGCCGCCGCCTTTGCCGATCGCGTCCGGCTGCGCGCCGCGCTCGACCAGCGCTTTGCCCCGCTCGATATGGTCATCGGCGATGCGGAAGAGCTGGCGCTGTTCCCGCCCGTGACCGGAGGCTAGGGCCTATGCGCCGCGTCCTGCGGGTCGACGAGGCAGATTTCGACCCGGTGCATGAACTGGCCGCGCTGGAAGCGCTCGGCGGCGGCGCGGTCGCCAGCTTCACCGGGCTGGTGCGCGACGATGGCGGGCTGCGCGCGCTCCGCCTTGAACATTATCCGGCAATGACCGCCCGGCAACTGGCCGCGATCGTGGATGACGCGGCCGCGCGCTGGCCGCTGCTCGGCGTGAGTGTGATCCATCGGATTGGTACGCTGCCGGTCGGCGCGCGGATCGTGCTGGTTGGCACCGCCGCGCGCCATCGCACGGCGGCGCTGGAAAGCTGCGCGTTCCTGATCGACTGGCTGAAAGTCGCCGCGCCTTTCTGGAAGCAGGAACTGCGCACCGATGGAAGCGCCGCCTGGGTCGAGGCGCGCGCGGCCGATGCGGCACAAGCAGACCGCTGGCGTTAGATCAGGCGGCCGCCTTCGCCGGCGATGCCATGATCTGCCCAGCCGCCTCCCGCAGAATATCGGCAAGCATGCGGAACTCCCGTTCACGGGGGGAGTTGCGCCGCCAGATGAGTGCGATATCGCGATGCGCATTGCCCGAGCGGATCGGCCGCACCACGATGTCGGTATTGGCGAGGATGCCGCCGCGCACCGCCATATCCGGCAGCAGCGTCAATCCCAGGCCATTGTCGACCATCTGCACCAGCGTATGCAGCGAGGTGCCGGTGATCGTCGCCTCGGTCCGCAATTCAGCCCGATCGCATACGGCGAGCGCATGGTCCTTGAGGCAGTGGCCATCCTCCAGCAGCAAAAGCCGGTTACCGTCGATTGCGTCAGGCGGGATTTCGGCCGGAGGGTCACGCGGATCATCCTTGGGGAAGGCAATCAGCAGCGGGTCGGTAAACAGCGTCTCGCTCTCCACGTCACCGCATGGGAAGGGCAGAGCCAGCAACACGCAATCGGCATGGCCATGGCGCAGCGAATCGAGCGCGGCATGGCTTGTTTCCTCACGCAGATAGAGTTTGAGCTGAGGGCGTTCGGCGCGCAGTCTGGGCAAGAGGCGCGGCAACAGGAACGGCGCAATGGTAGGGATCACGCTCATCCGCAGCTCTCCGGCGAGCGGCGCGCCGGAGGCCTGCGCCATCGCCGCCAACTCCTCCGCCTCGCGCAGCACACGATGCGCCTTGTCCACGATGCGGTCACCCAGCGCCGTGAAGCGCACGATCCGGCGCGTCCGCTCGACCAGCGTGACGCCGATCAGCGACTCAAGCTCGCGAATGCCGGCGGACAGTGTCGACTGGGTGACGAAACAGGCATCGGCGGCGCGGCCGAAATGGCCCTGCTCCTTGAGCGCCACCAGATATTGGAGCTGCTTGAGCGTCGGCATGAAACTGGTCATTGATCGATCCTGGCGATTGTAGAACCATATATAATCGCCTTAACCGATAATTCCAGTCGACTTGCCAATACCGTAGAGCGACGTCAGCGTGAGCACCACGCCCACGAGGATGAGCAGCGTCTTGGCCGGCACGCGCCGCGCGAGCATCGCGCCGAACGGCGCGGCGATCACCCCGCCGATGAGCAGGCCCAGCGTCGCGCGGGTAAAGACTTCCCAGCCCAGATGCAGGATGAAGGTGATGCTGATGGAGAGCGTCAGGAAGAATTCGACAGTGTTGACCGTGCCGATCGTGTGGCGCGGGCTGCCGCCCTGCACCAGCAGATTGGACGTGACCATCGGCCCCCATCCGCCGCCGCCCGTTGCATCGAGGAACCCGCCGACAAGGCCGAGCGGCGTCACATATTTCGGGGTCCGCGCCTGCGGCGGATAGCGCAGGCCCCGCCACAGCAGCCAGAAGCCGATGCACACCAGATAGGTCTGGATGAACGGCTTGATCATCGCGCCATCGATATTGGAGAGCACATAGGCTCCGGTGATCCCGCCGATGATCCCCGGCACGACCAGCCGCAGAAAAAGCGTCCAGTCCACATTACGGTGCGCGGCGTGGCTGATCGCCGAGACGCCGGTGGTGAATGTTTCGGCCGCATGCACGCCGGCGGATGCGTGGCTGGGCGGCACGCCAAGGGCAAGAAGCAACGTGCTGGAAATGACGCCATAGGCCATGCCGAGCGCGCCATCGATGATCTGCGCGCCGAAACCAACCAGAATGAAAGGCAGCAGAGCATCGGTCTGGCTCAGGAGACTTTCAATCATTACCGCCCTTCTCTATCTAATCAGTTGTGAATAAGCAGTCTTCCCCGAAGGGCAAGAAAAAAGTCACTGTCCCGAATGAAAGATCATCGCGCTCTGGAAATATCCCCCCTGCCCGCTTAATTTCTTGGGACGACATATCCGGCCAACGCAACTATGACGCGGCGGGGCGGTCAGGGACGAGCATAATGAGCCTAGGGACTTATCTTGATTCTGTGAAGGCGCGTGATCCCGCTCCGCGGTCCCGCGCCGAAATTTTGCTCTACCCCGGCGTCTGGGCTCTGGGCCTGCACCGTGTCGCGCACGCGCTGTTCCGGCTGCGGCTTTATTTCCTTGCGCGCGCGGTCAACCATTTCTCGCGCTTCCTGACCGCGATCGATATCCACCCCGGCGCGCGGATCGGCCGCAATCTCTTTATCGACCATGGCTTCACGGTGATCGGCGAGACCGCGGAAATCGGCAATGACGTCACCATCTATCAGTGCGTCACGCTGGGCGGCACGGACCCGGCCAATGGTCGCGCCGGCAAGCGCCACCCGACGATACTGGACGGCGCGATACTGGGTTCGGGCTGCCAGGTCCTCGGGCCGATAACGGTGGGCGTACGGGCGCGTGTCGGCGCGAATGCCGTCGTCACGAAGGATGTGCCGGAGGGCGCGGTCATGATCGGCATTCCCGCGCGGCAGACCCTTGTCGACGCGAAGGAATATCAAAAGCCCTTCACGCCTTATGGCACACCCTGCTGTGACACGCTCGATCCGGCGACGCAGAAGCTGGAGCTGCTCCAGTGCGAGGTAGAGCAGTTGCGCCGCCGCGTCGCCGATCTGGTGGAGGAAAAGGAGCGCGAGGCGACGGAAAAGGCTCCGAAACGCCAGACGCGGACCAGCGCCTGACGAACGCCTGATGGGGAGCGTCACACCTTTTCCCGCGCCGGGCCGCCCGACACAGACCAGTTTTGATCGCGCCGAACTTTCCAGAATCATGGATCTTTACGGGCGCATGGTGTCGACCGGGCTATGGCGTGATTATGCCATCCATATGGGCCGTGACGCCGCCGTGTTCTCCGCCTTTCGCCGCGCCACGGAGCGCCCCGAGGTGCGGATCGAGAAACGGCCCGCGCTGCGTCACCGGCAGGGCATGTGGGCGTTGATCGGGGAAGCGGGCGCCGTCCTCAAGCGGGGGCAGGAACTGGCCGGCGTGCTCGCGCCGATCGAGCGGCGACTGCTTAAACTGGTCGAGGACTAGGCAGCCCCATGCACCCCGCGCCGTCCTGATCGGCAGTGGTTAACATGCATAAACCATGTTTGTTGACCCTGTTTCCACCGGTGCCGCCGCATAACGTCTCTACCGGTGGGGAGCCCCCTCGGCGGAAAGGGGACTGATCGTGGAACGGCGCATCACGTTGAAGCTGATCGAAGGCGGACGGGACACCCCCGGCGTCCTCACCTATGAGCATGGCCGCGCCGCCACACGGCTTCGCCTCATCTTGCGGCGCAAGGCGCATCCGGCGCCCTCGCTGCTTCATCGCCTGCAATCTGTTACCCGGAGCCTGCGGGCGGGTTGACGCGCAGCGCCGCGCGCCTAAAGCGCCGGGCCTATATCGCGTCGGCATCCAGCGAATAGCCGGCGGAACGCACGGTGCGGATGATGTCCGGCCGGCCGCCATCGTTGATCGCCTTGCGGAGGCGGCGGATATGCACGTCGACCGTCCGTAGCTCGATCTCGCTGTCCTGACCCCATACGCTGTCAAGCAACCGCTCACGCGAGAAGACGCGGCCGGGATGCTCCAGCAGGTGCCGCAACAGGCGGAACTCGGTGGGGCCAAGCGTCACCGGATCGCCACCACGCCGCACCTTGTGGGCGACCGTGTCCATCTCGATATCGGCGAAGTTCAGCGTCTCGCCGGCCAGCGCCGGGCGCACCCGTCGCAGCACCGCGCCGACACGCGCCACCAGCTCGCGCGGAGAGAAGGGCTTGGTCACATAATCGTCCGCGCCGGTCTGGAGGCCACGCACCCGGTCCTCCTCCTCGCCACGGGCGGTGAGCATGATGATCGGCACGTTGGCGGTCGCGGGCATGCGCCGCAGCCGCCGGCACACTTCAATGCCGGACAGATTTTCGACCATCCAGTCCAGCAGCACGATGTCGGGCGCTTCCTCCTGTGCGAGGATCAGCGCTTCCTCGCCGTCGGCGGTGTGGGCAACCTCGAAATTCTCACGGGCGAAATGCCAGCTCAGCAGTTCCACCAGCGCCTGATCGTCCTCGACGAGCAGCAGTTTCACACGGGTCATGGTTCAGTTCAGTCTTTCCCCGGGACGCCGGGCGGGTTCTCCGGGCCATCGACGCGGGCGGTGCGCTCACGCTCGGGCGGCATGTCCCCCGTTGCGGCGAAATAGACCAGTTCAGCGACGTTGGTCGCATGGTCACCGACACGCTCCAGATTCTTCGCGATGAACAGAATATGCGCGCTTTCCGTGATGGTCCGCGGATTTTCCATCATGAAGGTCAGTGCGGCGCGGAAGATGCTGTTGTAGAAATCATCGACCGCCCGGTCCCGTCCGATGACGGCCAGCGCCTTGGCTGAGTCCCGGGCAGCGAAGGCGTCCAGCGCCTCGCTCACCATCTCGCGCACGATCCGCGCCATGGCGGGGAGCAGGGAGAGCGGCTCGATCCGTGCATCGGTCAGCATCACCGGCACACGCTTGGCGATGTTCTTGGCATAGTCCGCCATGCGCTCGACCATGCCGGCGATTTTGAGCGCGGCGACGATTTCCCGCAGATCGTCGGCCATGGGCGCGCGCAGCGCCAGCACCTGCACGACCATCCGGTCGGTGCGTGCTTCCAGCTCGTCGATGCGCCGGTCGCCTTCCACCACACGGGCGGCGAGCGCCACGTCGCGGCGTTCTAGCGCGATCATCGCATTGTCGATCGCGGTCTCAGTGAGACCGCCCATTTCGGCGATCAGCGCGCGAAGGCCATTCAGATCGTCGTCGAACGCCTTGACGGTATGCTCGTTCATCGTCCTGCCATCCGTTTCTGTGGGCTCAGCCATAACGGCCGGTGATATAGTCGCGCGTCCGTTCTTCGCGCGGATTGGTGAAGATATCGCCCGTCGCGCCATATTCCACAAGGTTACCCAGGTGGAAGAAGGCGGTCTTCTGGCTGACGCGCGCCGCCTGCTGCATATTATGCGTGACGATGACGATCGCGTAATTGCCGCGCAGTTCGTGGATCAGTTCCTCGATCTTCGCGGTGGCGATAGGGTCCAGCGCCGAGCAGGGCTCGTCCATCAGAATGACTTCGGGCTCAACGGCGATGGCGCGGCCAATGCACAGGCGCTGCTGCTGCCCGCCTGAAAGCGCGGTGCCGCTGTCGTGCAGCCGGTCCTTCACCTCATCCCACAGACCAGCGCGTCGCAGAGACTTTTCGACGATCTCGTCCATCTCCGCCCGACCATTGCCAAGGCCATGGATGCGCGGCCCATAAGCGATATTCTCGTAGATCGACTTGGGGAAAGGATTGGGCTTCTGGAAGACCATGCCGACCCGGGCGCGAAGCTGAACCACATCCATTCCCGAGGAATAGATATCCTCGCCGTCAAGCGTGATCGAGCCCTCCACGCGCGCGCTCGCCACCGTATCGTTCATGCGGTTGAGCGTCCGCAGGAAGGTGGACTTGCCGCAGCCCGAAGGGCCGATGAAGGCCGTCACATTTTCCAGCTCCACATCGATGGAGACATGCTTGATCGCCTGTTTGGCACCATAGAACACGTCGACATCCTTGGCGGACATCTTGGTCGTCACGCTGGTCGATGCCACCGGGGCGGCGGCGGTCTGTATCGCGGTCATGGGAGTTACCACCGTTTCTCGAACTTGTTACGCAGGTAGATAGCGAGGCCGTTCATCGCGAGCAGGAAGGCCAGCAGCACGATGATCGCCGCCGAGGTCTTTTCGATGAAGCCACGCCCCACCTCGTCGGACCAGAGGAATATCTGCACGGGCAGCACCGTCGCGGGGTCGGTGATGCCGCCGGGGGGCGAGGCGATGAAGGCGCGCATGCCGATCATCAACAGAGGTGCCGTCTCGCCGAGCGCGCGCGCCATGCCGATGATCGTGCCGGTCAGGATGCCGGGCAGCGCAAGCGGCAGCACATGGTGGAAGACCACCTGCACCGGCGAGGCACCGATGCCGAGCGCAGCGTCGCGGATCGAGGGCGGCACAGCCTTGATGGCATTGCGTCCGGCGATGACGATGACCGGCATGGTCATCAGCGCCAGCGTCATGCCACCCACGATCGGCGCGGAGCGCGGCAGGTTCATCATGTTGAGGAAGATGGCGAGGCCGAGCAGACCGAAGATGATCGATGGCACGGCCGCGAGATTGTTGATCGACACCTCGATAATGTCGGTCCAGCGATTACGCGGCGCATATTCTTCCAGATAGAGCGCGGCCAGCACGCCGATGGGGAAGGAGAGCAGCAGCGTCACCGCCATGGTGAGCAGCGACCCCTTGAAGGCACCCCAGATGCCGACCTGCGTGGGGTCTGTGCCGTCGCTGCCGGTCAGGAACCCGCTGTTGATGCCGGTGGAGAGGACGCCCTGCCCTTTCAGCCGGGTGACCGCCGCTTCCGCCTCCGGCGTGCCGTTGCCCTTGGCCGCGACGTCGATCGCTTCGGCCGCCGGCACGGTGATTATGGCCTTGCGCTCCAATATGCCGGGGTCGGCGATGATCGCCTGGCTGACGGCGCGCACCGCACCCGGCGCGACCAGCGTGGCGCCATCCGGGCCGAAGGCCGCCTTTGCCGCCTGATCGATCGCCGCGGGCAGATTGGCGTTCGCCAGCACCTGTTCGGGATTGCCCATCTTGAGCGCCGCCGGATCAACCATCACCGCCGAATGCGGAAAATCGATGGGTAGCGCTACATCTGTCCGCGTAAAGCCCCGCGCGCCGCTCATCAGCATGGAAGCGAGCAGGAACGCAAGGAAACCGGCCGAGAGCACGATGGCCGCAAGGCCCATCAGGCGGAAGCGCCGCTCGGCGGCATAGCGCCGGGCGATACGGCGTTGCATCGCCGTGCCCTTCCAGTCGGTCGGCACGCGCGCGGGCGCCGCCGGGGCGGCAGGCGCCGGCATGGGGACGAAACCGCTCACTCGTAGGCCTCCCGATATTTCTTCACGACCCGCAGCGCGACAATGTTGAGCAAGAGCGTCACGATGAAGAGCACAAGACCGAGCGCGAAGGCGGCGAGTGTCTTGGCGCTGTCGAACTCCTGGTCGCCGGTCAGCAACTGGACGATCTGCGTGGTCACCGTGGTAACGCTGGCAAAGGGATTGAGCGTCAGGTTCGCGGCAAGGCCGGCGGCCATCACCACGATCATCGTTTCACCGATCGCGCGGCTGACGGCCAGCAGCACGCCGCCGACCACGCCGGGAAGCGCGGCGGGGATGAGCACGCGGCGGATCGTCTCGCTGGTCGTCGCGCCCATGGCAAGGCTGCCGTCGCGCATCGCCTGCGGCACGGCGGCGATGCTGTCATCGGCCATGGAGGAGACGAAGGGGATGATCATGACACCCATGACGAGGCCTGCCGCCAGCGCGCTCTCCGAGGACGCGCCGGCAATGCCGAGATTGGCGGCGACGTTGCGGAGTGCCGGGGCGATGGTGAGCGCGGCGAAATAGCCATAGACCACGGTCGGCACGCCGGCGAGCATCTCCAGCATCGGCTTCATCCATTTGCGGACCTGCGGCCGGGCATATTGGGTGAGGTAGACCGCACTCATCAGGCCCAGCGGAATGGCAACGATCATCGCGATGATCGCGCCGATGAAGATGGTGCCCCAGAAGAGCGGCACCGCGCCAAACGCATCCTTGTTGCCATAGCCAAGCGCTGCCGACTGCGGGCTCCACTTGAGGCCGAAGAGGAAGTCGATGGGGTTGACCATCGAGAAGAAGCGCAGGCTCTCCCAAAGCAGCGAGGCGACGATGCCGAGCGTGGTTATGATGGCGATGAGCGAGGCAATGAGCAGCCCCCACATCACCATGCGCTCGACCCGCGTGCGCGCCGTGAAACCGGGGCTGACCCGGGAGTAGGCATAGGCCCCACCGGCAAAGGCGAGAATGGCGGCGAGGACCGAGCCAATCATCGCATAGCGCAGGCTCGCGGCGCGATAGGGCTCGACCAGTTGCGCCGAGCCGGCATTGAACCCGGCGGAAAGCTTGCCGCTGGCGATCGCCCGCGCTTCGGAGAGGACCGTCGCGCGAGTAAAGCCGTCGGCCGGCAAATCCGCCGCGGCGGGGCTGGCCAGCACATCGTGCGTGACCAGACCCGGCGCGACATTGGACCAGATCGCAACGAAGATGAGCGCCGGAATTGCGGTCCACAACGCCACATACCAGCCATGCTGGCCAGGGCGGCTATTGGTCCGCCGCCGCCCCGCTTCGGCCTGAAGGCGCGTGGCTTTCGCACGGGCGAAGAGCCACGCGACCGCCGCAAGGCCGATGAGGGTCAGGATGACGATGCTTGCCCGCATGGGAGGTGCGCTCTCTCGATCGGCCCGGAGTCTTAGTGAAGCTCGGCGCCGTCCACCGGCGTAAGCGCGGTGACGATTGCCGTGTTCTTCTGCTGGGTCGCCTCATTGGACGGCACCATACCGCGCTTGGCGAGCGCGCCGCCGGCGCCCCAGTTCTTCGCGAAGCTTTCCACATAGGCCTTAAGGCCCGGGACAGCGGCGATATGCGCCTTCTTCACATAGATATAGAGAGGCCGCGCACCGGGATATTTACCGGTCGAGACGGTCTCATAGGTCGCCTCGACACCGTTGATCGGCACGTCCTTCAGCTTGTCGCGATTGGCATCCAGATAGGAGAAGCCGAAAATGCCGACCGCATCGGGATTGGCGCCGAGCTTGCCGACGATGAGATTGTCGTTCTCACCCGCGTCGACATAGGCACCGTCCTCGCGGATCTGGGTGCACAGTTGCTTGTGCTTGGCCTCGTCCGTGCCCTTGAGCGCCTTCATCGCCGGATCGCTTTCGCAGCCGGGCGTGAGGATCAGCTCAGCGAGCGAGTCGCGCGTGCCGGAGGTGGACGGCGGCCCAAAGACGCTGATCGCGACAGCGGGAAGCGACGGATCGACATCCTTCCACGTTTTCGCCGTGTTGGGGCCCTTGCCGAAGGGATTGGCGGCAAGCGCCTTGTAGACGGTCTCGGGCGTCAGCTTGATGCCCGGTCCCTGACGCGATTCCGCGAAGGCAAGGCCGTCAACACCGATCTGGACCTCGACGATTTCCTTGACGCCATTGGACTGGCACTGGTCGAACTCGGCCTTCTTCATCCGGCGCGACGCATTGGC
Organism: Sphingobium sp.; assembly: GCA_035911355.1. Lineage (GTDB taxonomy): Bacteria > Pseudomonadota > Alphaproteobacteria > Sphingomonadales > Sphingomonadaceae > Sphingobium. The sequence continues at coordinate 21,108 of JAMHVU010000061.1, read as the reverse complement.
GATATCCGGATACTGGCCGCCCACGCCGGCACAAAAAAGCTTCATGCCCGCGCCGGTGCCGGTCGATTCGATGATCGGCGCCTTCATGCCGGGGTTAGCCTGCTGGAAGAGGCCGACCGCCTCCTGCGCGAAGGGATAGACCGTGGACGAGCCGACCGCGCGGATCTGATCGCGCGCGCCGCCGGCGCCCGTCGATGCCGGGTCGGAGCAGCCGGCCAGCGCGAGCGCGGACGCCGTCAGGAGGACGGAAGTTCTGAGCATTTGGGCAACTCCTGGAAAGGCCGACGCGCCCCCTGCGCGCGGCGGGTGTTGGTTACCGGAGCGCGTCTAGGGAGCGTTGGTCACGTTTATGTGACAGTTGCATTTCACTTTTGTGACATGCGCTTTGGCCGGATGTCCGGGATCACGGGGGGGCCGACGATTTACGTCAGGCCGCCTCGGGCTCGGGCATACGCGGCAGCTCGATGGTGACGCGCGTACCAGCGCCGATTTCGCTGGCAATGGCCAGCCGACCGCGATGGCGCTCGACGATATGCTTCACGATGGCGAGGCCCAGCCCCGTGCCGCCCATCGCGCGGCTGCGACTCGAATCGACTCGGTAGAAGCGCTCGGTCAGGCGCGGCAGATGCTCGGCCGGGATGCCCTCGCCTTGATCCGCGACGCTAAGGCGCACCATCCCGCCCTCGCCGGGCGCGATATCCACCGTCACCCCGGTTCCGGGCGCGCCATATTTGATCGCGTTGCTCACGAGATTGTGGAGGAGCTGGCTAAGCTGCGTGTGATCGCCGCGGACCGGCGGCAGATCATCGGCCGCGTGGATCGTGATCGTGCGCTTGTCGAGGTCCGTGCGCAGGCGGAAGATCGCGCCCACCTCCTCGGCAAGGGAGCCGAGCGCCACCGGGCTTTCAGGCGCGCGATACTTGTCCGCCTCAATGCGGGAGAGCGAGATCAGGTCTTCGACCAGCCGCTGCATCCGCCGCGCCTCACCGTCAATAATGCCGAGAAAGCGGTCTCGTGTCGTCGCGTCCGCGCCGGCAACCGGGTCCCGCAACGTCTCCACAAACCCCAATATGCCCGCGAGCGGCGTCCGCAATTCGTGGCTCGCATTGGCGACGAAATCGACCCGCATGCGCTCGGCGGCATAGCGGCCGCTCTGGTCGATCAGGGCGAGCAACTGGCGCCGGTCCGCCACCGGCCCGTCCAGCAAGGGCACGATACGGAGGGACCAGCGCTGGTCCGCCCCCCCCAGGCCGACCATTTCCACCATGGCGGGGCCGCCGTCTGGCGCCAGCTGCGCCATGGCATCGAGCGCGGCGGGGTTGCGGATGGCAAGGCGCACATCCTGCCCCGCGATATGCGCGCCAAGCAGATCGATAGCCGGCGGATTGGCCTGCGCGACGCGGCTGCGCTCGACGATGAGGACCGGAATGGGAATGCCGGCGATCAACGCGCTTTCCCGCGTCGCGGCATGGTGCTCGGCACGGCGGCTCGCAGGCTCGGCCTTGCCGCCAGTGGATAGTCCGCTGCGATGGGCCGCGTCATAAGCAAGCGCCGTGGCGAGTCCGCTCGCCACGAGACTGGCCGCCACGGCGTCCAGGCTACGCGTCAGCGCGAAGACGATTCCCGCTCCGGCAAGCGCGCAGATAAGGGCGATCCAGAGCCTTCGCGCGACCAGCTTTTGCGACATTTCGTTCCAGCCTGATGCCAATTGGAATGGTGAGCGCCCTAGACTATTCGGTGAAAGGCTGCGATGCTTTAACGCGCATATAAGGCAAAATTCCGACTTCGGGGGCTTGGTTGAGTAGCGACGAAAACAGTGGCGCGCCACAGGGAAGCGGACGGGCCGGGAATGACGCGACTGCCTCGCCAGCGCCATCCCGCCGCCAGATTCTCAGGATCGGCGCGATAACGGCGGGCGCCGTGCTGACTGTGCGTCCAGCCATCGCGCAGGCCGCCGCATCGGTCGTCAACTGCCAGATCCCGGTGCCCGATATACCACGGGCGAGCGAGGCGATCGGCCCGGACGGCACCATCGTGCCAGCGGGCACGGCGGGCTCCTTTCCGGGTGGTCGCAGCTTCACCGGCGAGCAGGTGAAGGCCGCGCTCAAGGGCGGGAACCTGCCGGGCAGCTCCTCCTATGAGGAGAGCCGTGCCTATCTCAACTATATCCGCCGCCTGCAGGCCGGGCGCAGCGGCTTCACCTGCTACGCATCGCTTCAGATGCCGCGCTGATCCGGGCGCGGCTGGCCGCCCGGCATGGATGCTCCCGCCATCTTCGCGCGCGATGAGGGGGAGATGCGCGTCGTCGATCTCGACGGGCTGGTCGCGCTCTATCATGTCCGCTCGGGCATGACGCACCTCATCGCCGAACCGGTGCCGCAGATTCTCGCGGCGCTGCTGGATGGCCCGTGCGATCCCGCAACGCTGGAGGCGCGCCTTGCCGCGCGTTTCGATCTGGAGGGCGAGGACGGGTCGGCGACCCTGCGCGCGCATCTTGAAGAGCTCGAAGCGCTGGGCCTCGTGCGCCGGCACCTGCCCCCGCAGGGTCGGGCGGCAGCCTGAGCGCGATGATGCGGCATCAGATCGGCCTTGCGGTCGGCCCCGTCCGCTTTCGCGTCGGGTCCGCCTGGCGTGAGCCGATCGCGCAGCTTGGCCGCCTTTATGCGGGCTATCCGCCGGTCGACCTCACACGCACCGTGCCGGATGCGACGGCGCGCCTCCAGCCGGTCAAGCCATGGCGCCGCTGGCTGCGCCCGGCAATCTTCACCGCCGGCGATTACTGGCTGGTCGATGCCGCCCCCCTGCCGCTCTCGCAAGGCCTGCTGGCGGCCGAGATGGGCATGAATCTGCAAATCGCGCTTGGCTGGCGGCGCCATCTCCTCCTCCATGCCTCCTGTGTGGAGAAGGACGGCCGGGCGCTGGTGATGACCGGGGAATCAGGCAGCGGCAAATCCACCCTCTCCGCCTTGCTGGGCGAGCGGGGCTGGCGCTTCATGGGGGATGAGTTCGTGCTGCTCGATCTGGTGAGCGGCGCGGTCCATCCCTTCCCGCGCCTTGTCAGTCTGAAGAATAGCGCGATTGCCGAGATGCAGCGTCTCGTGCCGGATAGCGCGCGCTGGGGGCCGTTGATGGAGGAGACGCCCAAGGGCGCGATTCGCCATCTCGTGCCACCTGCCGATGCGATCGCCCGCATGGCCGAGCCCGCCCTGCCCGCGCTGCTGCTGTTCCCGCGCTTTGGCCTGCCGCGCGATGAGCGGCCGGTCGGCAAGGCGGAGGCATTTGTGCGGCTGACACAGGCATCCACCAATTATGTCGCGCTTGGCGAGCCCGGCTTTACGGCGCTCACACGCTTCGTGGCGACGGTGCCCGCCGTCGCGCTGGACTATCCCGATACGGCGCATGCGCTCGCCGAGGTAGAGCGCTTGTGGCAGGCGCTGCCATGAGCGCGGCGGTGCTGGTGGCGCTGCTGCGCGATCCCTCCGGGACGGCGCCTCCGGACGCGCCTGGCTGGGCCGGCGTCATCGCGGCGGCGCGGGCCGAACGCCTGTTGGGAACCCTCGCCACGCGGCTGGAGGGACTGGCCGTCCCCGCCGATGTCGCGCCGATCCTTGCCGATGCACGGGTGGACGCGGAGCGCGAGCGGCGGCAGGCGCTGTGGGAGGTGGACCGGGCCATGGCCGCGCTGGCGCCACTCGGCATCCCGGTGGTGATGCTCAAGGGCAGCGCATTCGTCGCGGCGGGGCTTTCCGCAGGGACAGGCCGCGCCATTGGCGATCTTGATATTCTCGTACCGCGCGAGAGCCTGCCTGCGGTGGAGGCCGCGTTGCTGGGCGCGGGCTGGGAGTGGGTGAAGCAGGATGCATATGACGACGATTATTATCGCCGCTGGATGCATGAGCTGCCCCCACTCATCCATGTCGACCGGGACCGCATGATCGATGTCCACCACACGATCCTGCCGCTCACCGCGAAGCCACGCCCGCTACCCATAGCGATGATCGCGCAAGCCATCTCACCGGGCGATGCGGGCGCGGGCGCACTCATCCTCTCGCCAGAAGATATGGTGATCCATGCCGCCGCCCATCTCTTTGCCGATGGCGATCTTGCCGGTGGCCTGCGTAATCTCTGGGATATTGACCGGCTTTGCCGGGAATTTGCAGGGCGCGATACGACGTTTTATCCTCGCCTGCATGAGCGGGCAGCGGAGCACGGCCTCCTCCCCGCGATCGATCGCGCGTTGCGCCTGACGCGGGAGATTTACGGCACGCCGGTCCATGCGTCAGCGGCGCGTTGGTCCGATGCCCTGTTCCGCGCCCGACTCCTGTCGCGCGATCATTGGGGGATGGAGCGCAACAAGGCGCTCGGTTTCGCATTTTACCTGCGGTCGCACCTGTTGCGGATGCCCCCGCGCATGCTTGCGCGCCACCTCTGGACGAAGTGGCGCAAAGGCTATCGCCCGGTCGGCTGAACCGGGCGCGGGGGAGAGGTCAGGCCGCTTTCGCCAGAACCGGGAGCGCCTCTGCGTGCGCGGTGTCATTCCGGGTCGGGGCGGGCTGGCTGGCGGCTTCCGGCATGGCCGGCGCGGCCGGACGCGGCGCGACATAGCGGGAAATGGCGACAATGATGCCCAGCATCAGATAGGCGCCGAAGGTCGCGGCGGGGTTGAAGAGCAGCGGAATCGCGAAGGCCACACGCAGCCAGTTGGGATTGAACCCGAAATCCTCCCCGATCGCTTCGCAGATCCCAAAGAAGGTGTCGTTGCGGGTGAAGAGGTTGGCGTTGCTGTCGGTCATTGCGGTCATTCCTGGTCGATGATGAGCGGTGGCCGCCCTGATGCACTCTCCCAAGCATGAGCCGTGCCAATCCTCAATAAGGCCTGGTTATCCGGCATTTCCTGCGGTTTGCGGGCCGCCCCTAAGGCAGCGTCCATTAACACTGCACTAACAAATGGGATTTTACGCCAACTGTCCGCCCGTCATCCGGCTGCCGGACAGGCTCTCCGCAACCGCGAACAGCCGCGCGAAATCGGTGATGATGGCGTCCGCGCCCAGTGGTGCCAGATCCGCGGGGCTATACGTGCCGGACGCAAAGAGGATGACGGGCAGACCAAGCGCCTGCGCGGCGCGCGAATCATTGTCCGTATCCCCCACGAACAGCGTGCGTCCGCCGCCGGCCCGCTCGATCATCACGGCGAGCGGCGTGGGATCGGGCTTCATCGCGGGCGTCGTGTCGCCGCCAATAATGGTAACGAACCGCCCGCCCCAGCCGAGCGCGGCGATGAGCGCGCGGGCCAGATCCTCACGCTTGTTGGTGCAGATCGCCAGCCGCGCGCCGGCTGCCTGCAGCCGGTCCAGCGCGCCCTCCACGCCAGGATAGGGCCGGGTCTCGTCCGCTATGTGCGCGGCATAATAAGCAAGCAGATCGGGCAGCAGCCGGTCGAGCAGCACGGCGTTTTCAGCCACGTCTTCACTCGTCGCGGCAAGCGCGCGCGCCAGCATCAGCCGCGCGCCGCCGCCCATGAACCCGGCGACCGACTCCACCGGCACGGCCGGCCTCCCGCCGCGCACCAGAGCGTGATTGGTGGCGTTGGCGAGGTCGGGCGCGCTGTTCACGAGCGTGCCGTCAAGATCGAAACCGATAAGGTCGAACATGAGATATATGGCTCTAACTTTGGGACGGAAATCATCTGGCCCATGCGGCGCTGCGGTAGAAACCGCAACGATTTGATGGCAGGGAGGCGCCATGACCGATCATAGCCAGACCCGTCCGCTCGCCGTCGTCATTCTCGCCGCCGGGCAAGGGACGCGGATGAAGTCCAGCCTGCACAAGGTGTTGCACCCCGTCGCGGGGCGGCCGATGCTGCTCCATTTGCTGGCCGCCGTGGAGACGCTGACCCCCGAGCGGCGCGTCGTCGTGGTCGGCGCCGGGCGCGAACAGGTGGAGGCGGCGGTTGCGGGCCATGATGTCGCCATCGCCGTCCAGACCGAGCAGCTTGGCACCGGTCATGCCGTGATGCAGGCGCGAGATGCGCTGGAGGGCTTTGCCGGCGATGTGCTGATTCTCTACGGCGATGTGCCGCTGGTGCGCGCGGAGACCATGCGGGAGATGCTCGACCGGCTGAACCGGGGCGACGAAATGCGCGCCGTGGTGCTCGGCTTCCGCCCGGATGATGCCGCCGCATACGGCCGGATCATTGCGGACGGACAGGGCGTCATCGAGAAGATGGTCGAATTTAAGGATGCAAGCGCCGGGGAGAGGGCTGTCACGCTCTGCAACTCGGGGCTCATGGCGGTTCGCGCGGCAGACCTCTTCATCCTGCTTGACCGTATCGGCAACGAGAATGCCGCCGGCGAATATTATCTGCCCGATATCGTGATGCTGCCCGGCGCATCGAGCGCGGTGGTGGAAACCGAGGCATGGGAAGTGGCCGGCGTCAACAGCCGGGTGGAGCTGGCGCAGGTGGAAGGCGCCTGGCAGGTGCGCCGACGCGACGAGGCCATGCGCGGCGGGACGACGCTGATCGCGCCGGAAACCGTGTGGTTCTCCCATGATACGCAGATCGGCCGCGACGTCGTGATCGAGCCCAATGTCGTCTTTGGCCCGGGCGTGGCGGTGGAGGAAGGCGCCGTCATTCACGCCTTCTCCCATCTGGAAGGCGCACACGTCGCGCCCGGCGCGGCCATCGGCCCCTATGCGCGACTGCGCCCCGGCGCGGTGCTGGCCGCCGGCGCCAAGATCGGCAATTTCGTCGAGGTGAAAGGCGCGACCATTGGCGCGGGCGCCAAGGTCAACCACCTCTCTTATATTGGCGATGCCGATGTGGGCGATGGCGCGAATGTCGGCGCGGGCACCATCACCTGCAATTATGATGGCTTCTTCAAATATCGCACACAGATCGGCGCCGGTGCCTTCATCGGCTCCAACAGCGCGCTGGTCGCGCCCGTCGTGATCGGCGACAATGCCATTGTCGGCGCGGGCAGCGTTGTCACGCAGGATGTCGCGGCCGATGCGCTGGCCCTCGTCCGCCCGCCGCAGGAAGAACGGGAGGGCTGGGCGAAGCGTTTCCGTGAGCGCATGAAGGCACGCAAGGCGGCGGCGCGCGCGCGAGGCTGATCTGGGTTTCCTGCGCTTTCTCCTCAAGGCAGCGGGCGTATCGCTGCTCCTGCTGTGCGCCCTGCTGGGCTATGGCCTGTTCGAGGCCTGGTCGAGCCCGCGTGTCCGTCATGCGGACATTCCCATGCCCGGCCTCGCCGCGCCCCTCCGCCTCGTGCTGGCGAGCGACAGCCACGTGACCATGCCGTTCAATCCGCCCGCGCGGCTGGAGCGCATCGCGGATCGCATCAATGCCGAGAAGCCGGATATCGTGCTGCTGGCGGGCGATTATATCAACGACAAGATACGTTTCTCCCGTCCGGCCACGCCGGCCGCGGCGATCGCGCCATTTGCCCGCCTCCGGCCCCGGCTTGGGACAGTCGCCGTGATGGGCAATCATGATGTCGCGCATGCCGCGGAGATGACGGAAATCGTGCATGCGCTCGCGCAGAGCCGCGTGCGGCTGCTGGACAATGAGGTCATTTCGCTGGGCGGCGTCACCATTGGCGGCATAGACTTCTACAAGCGTCGCCCCCGGCCGGAAGCACGGGCAAGAACGGCGATTCTGGCAACGCAGGTCGCACCCGGCCCCCGCATCCTGCTCGCGCATGATCCTGCGGTCGTCAGGCAGGTCATCCCCGGCCTGCCGCCGCCCGATCTCGTCCTGGCCGGCCATACCCATTGCGGGCAGATCGCGCTGCCTTTCTATGGCCCCATTATCACGGCAACATCGGTCAACCGGCACCTGACCTGCGGCTATCGCCGGCTTAAGGATATGGTACTTGTCGTGAGCGGCGGGCTGGGCACCAGCGAGATTCCCATCCGGTTGTTCGCACCACCCGAATTCTGGGTGATCGACCTCAAGCCGGCATGACTGGCACTTGACTGGCATGGGGATACAGGTGACGAGCAAAATGACGGCGACAAGGCCAGACGATACGGAATGCAAAGCTTTTGCCGGCAAACAGGCCCGGCATCCGAATCCCCCCTCACACTCTAGCGAAAGATAAGCGTCTTCATGTGCGGCATCATCGGCATCATCGGTTCTGAACCTGTAGCGGATCGTCTGCTCGACGGCCTACGACGGCTGGAATATCGCGGCTATGATTCGGCCGGCGTGGCGAGCGTGGTCGGCGGCGGGCTTGAGCGTCGCCGCGCGGAAGGCAAGCTCGTCAATCTCGCGCGCGTTCTGGTGGAGAACCCGCTTCCCGGCAATACCGGCATCGCCCACACCCGTTGGGCGACGCACGGCGCGCCGACGACGAGCAACGCGCATCCCCATGCGACGGATGAAGTGGCCGTGGTCCACAACGGGATCATCGAGAATTTCAAATCCCTGCGCGATGAGCTGATCGCGCGCGGCCGGGTCTTCAACAGCGAGACGGATACCGAGGTGGTCGCCCATCTCGTGAGCGAACAGGTGGAAGCGGGCGCCAGCCCGGAAGATGCCGTGCGCGTTGTGCTGCCCCGTCTGCATGGCGCCTTCGCGCTTGCCATCCTCTTCCGGAGCCACCCGGATATGCTGATCGGCGCGCGGCTCGGTTCGCCGCTTGTGGTCGGCTATGGCGAGGGGGAGACCTATCTCGGCTCGGACGCGCTGGCCCTTGCTCCGCTCACGCAGCGCATCGCCTATCTGGACGAGGGCGATTGGGTGGTGGTAACGCGCGAGGGCGCGAAGGTGTTCGATCGCGACAACCAGCCGGTCGAGCGCGCGATCACGCTTTCGGGTGTTTCCGGCGCGATGATCGACAAGGGCAATCATCGCCACTTCATGCAGAAGGAAATCTACGAGCAGCCTGTGGTCGTGGCGCAGACGCTGCGCAGCTATCTGCGCGGGGTGGATGAGCAGGTGTCCCTGCCGGTTCCGGATTTTGACCTGTCGGCGATCCGGCGCGTCACCATCGTCGCCTGCGGCACCAGCTATTATGCAGGTCTGGTCGCCAAATACTGGTTCGAGCAGTTCGCGCGCGTGCCGGTGGACATCGATGTCGCCTCCGAGTTTCGCTATCGCGCGCCGGTGCTGGAGGAAAGCGGCCTCGCCCTCTTCATCTCCCAGTCCGGCGAGACGGCCGATACGCTCGCGGCGCTGCGCCATGCGCGGTCCGAGGGGCAGAAGATCGCCGTCGTCGTCAACGTGCCAACCAGCTCCATGGCGCGTGAGGCGGATCTGCTGCTGCCCACCCATGCCGGGCCGGAAATCGGCGTCGCCTCGACCAAGGCCTTCACCTGCCAGCTTGCCGTTCTGGCCGCGCTGGCGGCCAATTTCGCGCGCGCGCGCGGGCGGCTCACGGCGGAGGAAGAAAAGGAGATCGTCCGTCATCTCACCGAGGCTCCGGCCGCCATCAATCATGCGCTGGCGCAGGATGACGCCGTGCAGGCGCTCGCCCCGCTGGTCGCCCCTGCCCGCGACGTGCTTTATCTGGGTCGGGGCACGGACTATCCGCTGGCGCTCGAAGGCGCGCTGAAGCTCAAGGAAATCAGCTATATCCACGCCGAGGGCTATGCCGCCGGCGAGATGAAGCACGGGCCGATCGCGCTCATCGACGAAGCCGTGCCTGTCATCGTCATCGCCCCGTCCGGCCCGCTGTTCGAGAAGACCGTGTCCAATATGCAGGAAGTGCAGGCGCGAGGCGGCAAGATCGTGCTGATCTCGGATGAGGACGGCATCGCCGCCGCTGGCGCGGGCTGCATGGCAACCCTCGCGCTGCCCCGCGTCCACCCCCTCATCGCGCCCATGGTCTACGCCGTGCCGATCCAGCTGCTGGCCTATCATGTGGCCATCCTGAAAGGCACGGATGTCGACCAGCCCCGCAACCTCGCGAAAAGCGTTACGGTTGAGTGATTTCAGGGGGACTTTGGCAAGTTGTATAGGAACAATTGAAATTTTCAGATGAAAATTAAGAGTTGCAGATTTTCTGCAAGAAATTCTTATGATTTTCATCATATCACTGGAGATATTAACCACTTTCTGCGCAAAGGATGAAGGTTACCAAAAGGTATATCTGCTTTAATAGCGCGAAAATCGGGTAAGAAATTGTTCAGATTGGCCTGTGGCGGGCCATATCCAGGGCTCGTCAGCTCGCAGACTTACGAGGACCGAAGGGTGAATGCTCAGATTGTCTGTTCTCGCGAACATAGCCGTCATTCGAAGCTCTAACGGAAGCCTTCAAAGCGTGCCCTGCGTTCGCCGATCACCGGATGCGCCTGAGTGACTTGGCCCGGGACATTTCTGCCGGTCGTTGTATTTACTGGGAACGTTCGGCTACACTAAAACGAGCCGTTCATTGGGCCGCTAAAGCCCTTTCTCCAATGTCAGGGCTTACGCGCGGCACTGAGCCGACAGCAGCTGAGCTTTTAGGCTTTTAGACGGACCGATTGTCTATTTGCTGGGTTGGGGGTGGATTTTCGGACTTGAACGCGTCCGAGAGACCTTTGGCCAACATCGCAACGATCGCGGCCTGAATCAGCTTCTTGAACCAGAATAACACGCGGTCGAGGACTTCTGCGCGGCTGTCTCTTGGTTCAATCTTCAACGTGTCGTAGCCAACCTCCTGAAGGACGCCAATGGCAGCCCAGTCAAGGGGATGGGTCCGCCGATCACGCCAGTATCGGGCGTCTTGGGCGGCCTTGCCGACTGCCCAGATGAACAGGCGACGCAGCTCAACGCTGCTCACGCCTCCTCGACCATACCAATCATGCGTCCCGCTCTCATCGATATTACACCAGGACTTTCGGTCCTTCGCATAAAAGACGACGCCCCATCTGGTGACCGGTCCCAGATCGCGTCTTGACGGAGAGGTAACATAGAAGAGCTCGAAAGGACTGGTTTGGGGATCGGCGATTGAGGGGAGCGAAATTGCAAACTGGCCGGATGCACTGCGCGGCGTTTTTGAAACATCAATGAGCGGTAGTTCAACGGGCCCCTTTGGAATTTGCGCCACCGCAGTTTCGCAAAGTTGGCGGCGATGGTTCAACCTCGCGACCTCTATCGCAGCTATGGCTGCAGCATCGGCCGACAAAGTAGCCGGGAGGTTAAACTCCGCCCAGCCCAGATCATGAGCGCTCGCACGCACCATATAGGGAATGGCCGACGCGACACCTTCGGCCCAGAGGCAAATGGCAAACGGAACGGCGACCTTTACAATGGACGACTTATGCCCCAGCCAGTTGTGCGACCTGCCATGCATGAAAGTTAGGCACGCAGCCCCGCAAAACGCGCAAATCAAGGCGAAGATGTTGATCAGCTGAAGCGCGACCCTAGGCCCCGCCCAACTGGAGGTTGCATTTGGAACCTGAAAAAGGCAGATGGCGTAAATCGGCAGGACGATGAAAATGCCCCCCCGCCAGAGGATCGTCCATGGCCCGAAACGTTCGCTTGCCCGCTCTTCCATCGCCATCAGAAGAAGGGTCAGGAAGCCAACGATCATCGAGATGACGAGCAGGGCTTCTGCAACGTAGATCCAAAACATTTTTGTGATCCTCTAGAACCAGAGTACCCTGTTCCATCGGTGCATGCCAGTTTCTCGCAACGGAGCCGCAGGCCGCATCGAGCTGGTGTTCGGTCTGGCGAGGCGACGTGACCTATAACAGGTGGACAAACCCGAACTACCTTAGGATTCTAAACCCCATCGTGCTCGTCCTCGGCGATGGGGTTCACGCCTCGACAGAGATCGAATGCTGACTGTCGCCGGGGTAGAGCAGAGCGCCATCGGTTACCCTCAGGCTGGGGCGATGACGCTACCGTTCTCGTGCGTCGACGTTGGGACGAGCGCCGTGAAGCGGTGGCGCCCACCTTTGCACCTCAAAAGTCAGAGTACTTCGAGCTGAGTTAATCGCTGCTCTGCAACGCCGATGTGCGCCAGACTGCCGATCTCAGGAATGAAGGAGACTCGCTCATGACCCATTATGCAGGACTGGATGTCTCGCTGGAGAAGCGGCGATATGCATCCTCAATGAAGATGGCGTTGCTATCCGGGAGCTGGCGGTTGCCAGCGATCCGGCGGCGATTGCGCAAACTCTTTACGAGGTCGCGCCGTCCTTCCGGCGCGTGGGACTTGAAGCCGGACCACTGGCGCCCTGGCTCTATGCGGGTCTCGCCGATCTCGGCCTGCCAGCGATCTGTATCGAGGTGCGGCAGATGCGCGCGTTCGCCAGGGCATCGCCGGTCAAGACCGACAAGCGGGATGCGCGCCTGATCGCCCAGGCAATGAGAACTGGCCTGTTCAAGGCGACCCATGTGAAGACGGATGCGAGCCAGCGGTTGCGGCTTCTCCTGCGGCATCGACAATCAATGATGCGACGGAACAGGGATTTGCTCAATACCATCCGTGGCACGCTCAAGGCGTTCGGTTACCGCTTTGGCGCCGGGAAATCGTCGCTGTTTGCACGTCGCGTGCGTGAAAGTCTCGACGATGCGGAACTCCTCGGGATGACCGAGCCTTTGCTCAAGGCCTATGAGCAGGGGATGGTCATTTTGGCAGATCTCGATGCACAGTTGCTTTCTGCCGCACGCGCAGATGGTATCTGCCGCCTCCTGATGAGCGTGCCGGGTGTCGGCGCCATGACGGCGCTTGCCTTCCGGACCGGTGTCGACATTCCCTCAAGGTTCGAGAAATCCCAGACGGTCGGCGCGATCTTCGGCCTCACGCCGCGGATATACGCATCCGGTGAAGTCGAGCAGCGAGGACGAATTACCAAATGCGGCGACGGCATGGTTCGCTGGCTGCTCTATGAGGCTGCCAACTCAGTCCTGACCCGCTGCAAAAGCCAGAACTGGCTCAGGGACTGGGCTCTCAATATCGCGCGACGGCGCGGAATGCGAAAGGCACGGGTCGCGCTTGCCCGCAGGCTTGCCGTCGTCATGCATCGCATGTGGGTCAATCACACACCGTTCTCAGCCCTGAGGCCCGCATGATCTGACCAAATACGGCGTGCCGTGGAATACGGGATCGTGTGGAGGTGGATGACCGCGTTGGACGGATTGTGATCACAATCACGACTTCGAGCTTGCGGCACCCAGCCCACCCTTCGCCTCTCTCAGCCGGCAGCCAATCAGGACCGCGTACAGAAGCATGAGGCCGGTTTACCCGCCCAGAACCTCAACCGATTACAGAACCCCACCAGCTATGACACAGTCGCAGAATAGGAATTTTCGCGACGAGATATTATGCATGGATAGCGCTTGCACAAACCAGAAAAGATCGGCTGGAGAAAGATCATGACCGAACTGTTCGTGGGCAATATCGAAGTCCAGTATGGACAAGCCTATATCGAACTGGATGGTGCATTTGACGGGGCGATGGACGATTGCTTTCGCGGCCAGAGAAATGGCCTGTGCGGGGCTCAAACGCCATCAATATTGTTTCTGATGACCGGCTTGCACACCGGCACTGTCGGCATCACCATACATCTGTTCGATGCCGATCCCGGCATCGATGAAAGTTGGGAGGAGATTGTAGAAGTCTCCTTTCGAGCACCCAAGGGGGAAATCACCTTGATGGAATGGGCGGCTGATCACGGCGTGGTTATGGCCGTGCCGGTCGGGTCCTATCGGGCGCGGTACCAGGGTCGGGCGATGCAGGCCGCAAACGAACTGGGCACCAATATCGACGACACCGCCGTTGATAGCTATCGGCTGGACCTGTGGCCCGCGCCGCCTGCCGCTGATCAAATCGTGGAACAAACCTCGATCATCGCAGCCTACTGGCATGACTGGGCCAGCAGTCTCCCTATGTCGCAGAACTCCTGATATTTGCGATAAATTTGCTGCATGTGGAGCCGGATGGCCCCGTTCACGCAACGCCTGGCAACGACGAGCGTGAATTTACCCGTGCCCTGCATGTCATCCAGTGGTTCGTGGATCGCGTTTGTTTTATCCATCCTCTCACCGGCCCCTTTGCTGGCACGCACCGACATATAATGTCAGGGCAGGCGAAAGGTCCGCCGTTGCTCGGTGAGCGGAATCGGCAGATCATTGGCCTCGACATGGGTCACAACGATCTCGCCATCGGGGTGAAAATCCAAGACATTGCCATATGGCGCTGAGTTATCGACCCCATAGTCTCCGAACAGGTAAAGCCGTGAACCCACACAGGCCATGGGGTACTGACTGGCGTAATCCAAGGCGCGAACCACCCTGAGCGCGCGATCCAGCAGAACGATCGGATTATGCCCGCGCGGCGACTGATCGCCGGGGAGGTGCTCGATCACGTCGATGACCTGCCAGTCCCTGCCGCCAACCGCGAGTGTGCAAACCGGCTTGAGCGAAACGAGCCTCGTGTCTGGCGAAATCACGTTCTGACGGATCAGCGCGGTGAAGATGCGTTGTTGCCATGCTGCGATGCTCCGGGCTTGAGCGACCCAGGGCGCGCCAATTATGATAGCGGCGGCAAGAACCCGCAGAGGCACTTTGCTCCGCACCCTTATTCGCCCCGTGTTAGCCAAACGGGACTGCGCCATATTGGATCGCCGTGCTCGTCCAGGCCATCCCATTCGTAGCGCTCGGCAATGTTCTCCCGCCACTCCGGGCTGGCGAGATACTTGTCGAGATAAACAGATTTTTCCTGTTCCGAGAGCGATTTCCAGTAAGGCCACCAGATAGAGTCAATATATCCATCGACCACACCCTGATTGTGCACCTCCTCGGCCCGCAGGTTTGGAAAGACGCGCCACATCGGCAGAGGCTCTTCTCCGGCGTTGAGTTGCCACGTCGGCGCCGGGGCTCGTTCTCGACCGAAAAGACGGCATAAAATTCGCGAAATCAACACACTCGTGTATCCGCTCCAGCCTCGCTGGACACGCAGGTCCAGCAGCGCCCTTCCCAATGGAACCAGACCCGCTGCGCGTTGGCGACGATCGGCGGCGTATCACCCTGCCAGAAAGCCCGCATCTGCCCGATATCGTCCAGATCGGGGCCGGTGACGATCGCGCGGGCCGCCTGGATAAACTGCCCATGCCCGAACATATAGACCAGCGATGCGGGCGGCAACGTAGCCAGGCGCGCTAATGCCGCCTCCACGCGCCGCAGGAACCCGCTGAAGCTCTCCGCCCCTTCCCCGTCGCAATAGATCGGATCGGTCGCCATCCAATAGCGTTCGACATAGGGCCGCCGTTCGGCGCTGGTTGTTCCGTTCCAGCGCGCCGGTTGCGGATAGGTGAACTCTTCGATTGGCCACACTTCCACCGGCACGGTATGGAATCTGGCGATCGTCGGCGCGGCCGTCTGCCGAGTGCGCTCAAACGGCGATGTGACGATCAGCGACGGTGCTTCGTTCCAATCCCGCGCGAGCTGGTCCGCTTGCCCTTCCCCGCGCTTCGTCAACGGTATCGAAGCAATATCCGCGCTCGCAAGGCCGGTGTTGGCCGTGGTTTCACCATGCCGGATGAATACCGCCCTCACCCTTTACGCCGCGCCTGCATCGGCAATGATTTGATCGGCCCCCGCCATCACTTCTGCCTGCGGCGTCACTCTGCCTGCTTCCATATCGGCAAGCCCGCGCTGGATGCCTTCGATGATTTGCAGCTCGCGGTTCACATAGGATTCAACGGCTTCGGCCGCGAGATAGGACCGGGTGCGGCGCGTGTTATGCGCCAAGCGGCCGAGCCTTTCCTTGAGATCGGGCATTACCCGGATCGTCATTGTCGTGCTTGCGCCCATGCCATATTCCTGTTCGCGCTCGTCCACGTTGTGACACACAGTGTTGCCTTTGCCTCCCCTGCCCTATGCGACCTAGCGTAGCCCGTCGCTGACCGCCACTGAACCCCGACGCCTTACAATGACCGGGATTTGAATAGCAGGTCATGTTGACCGCGCGTTAATCGCTATTTGCTACCGCTGTGTAACCAACTGAAGCGGCGAGACGCACGACCCATGACTTTGACCAACGCCTATAAGGCGTCCCGCTGCGGCGTCCGCGCGAGTAGACTGGTCATGGCGCAGATCGGCCTGATAGCCGCCGCGTTTGGTTTTGCCATGTTCTGGCCAGAACCAAAAGGTGCGATGCTGCTCATCCCGCTTGCCTCGATCAGCCAGGGCGACATGATAAATGCGATAACACCGACTGGCGCAGCGCTGATCGGCGAAGGCTCAATGCCAGGTTCGCTTGTCGTTATCGGTCAGCGTGACGCGCTCATGCCATTGCTGGCAAGGCGGGGTATCCTCATTCTTGCCGCCCGGCCCATATTGTGTGGCAGCGCAAAATTGGGACGCCCGTGACGGTCATTATGCAGACATTCGCAGGCATCCAGTTCGATCGATGGAAGTTTCTGGCCCGGGGGCGAGCAGCGATTCCCGACGAAACGGTATTCACAATAATGGATTTGCGGATCCGCGGGGTCCGCCTGATCGCGCTACTCGGCTGGTTTGCGGCGTTTGCGATAGTCGGGTCCGCGCGCTTGGGAGATACCGAAGCGGTACGCCCCGCCCTTGTCGCTATCGCCATGAATATTTTGCCGACGATTATGGCCCTGCGCGGTCGCCACGATCTGAGGGCGCGCCTCATCGTTGGCACTCTGGCGGCCGGCCTGCCCGCGCTATTCGTCTATGTCATGCAGGACCAGGCCTGGCAGACGGACGGCCATATGTACTTCTTCGTGGCGCTGTCCGCCCTCGTGGTCCTGTGTGACTGGCGGCCGATTGCGCTCGCATCGGTCTTGATTGCGCTACACCACCTGCTGTTCATGACGGTAGCGCCGGCATGGGTATTCACCGGTGCCGGTGAGGTTGGCCGTGTGATTTTTCATTTCACCATGACTCCAGCACCGAACTTCGCTGGACTACGCCGAAGCCCGATACAGCAGGTTTATCAATAACTTAGGCGAGTCCAACATATGCCGGTGCTTTCCGAAACCTGACCCGACTTCCCCTCTGCTGGCCCCTACATGGCTCTTGGGAATAGGGTCTTTCCGAGGAGTCATCGTGGCAAAACTCAAGCTCACCAAGTCCGCAGTCGATGCGGCACAACCCCAGGCGCAGGCCGTCGAACTCCGGGACACGCTGGTGCCCGGCTTCCTGTGCAAGATTACACCAGCGGGCCGCAAGGTGTTCATGCTCCAGTACCGCACGAACGCCGGCGAGCGGCGCAAGCCCGCGTTGGGCTTGTATGGGGAACTGACCGTCGAGCAGGCCCGTTCGCTGGCCCAGGAATGGCTGGCCGAGGTGCGCCGGGGCGGCGACCCCAGCGCGGCCAAGGCCGCCGCCCGGGCAGCCCCCACGGTCAAGGAGCTGTGCACCAAGTTCATGGAGGACTACTCCAAGCAGCGCAACAAGCCCAGCACCCAGCGCGGGTATCAGGCCGTCATCGACCGCTGCATCGTTCCGATGCTGGGCCGTTTGAAGGTCCAGGACGTGAAGCGGCCGGACGTGGCCACGGCGATGAAGAAGATGGCGCACAAGCCCGCCGAGGCCAACCGTGCTTTCAGCGTGATGCGCAAGATGTTCAACCTGGCCGAGGTGTGGGGCCACCGGCCTGACGGCACCAACCCCTGCCGCCACGTCCCGATGTACCCCAACGGCAAGGCCACCCACCTCATCAGCGACGAGGACATGGGCAAGCTGTTTCGGCGACTGGAGCACATTGAGGCTGAGGGCCTGGAAAACTACGTCATCCCACTCGCGATCCGCCTGCAATTCGAGTTCGCCGGCCGCCGCTCCGAAATCGTGACGCTCCAATGGGATTGGGTAGACCTGAACAACCGTCGTGTGGTCTGGCCGGACAGCAAGACCGGCGGCATGTCCAAGCCCATGAGCGAGGAAGCCTATCGGCTGCTGTCCACAGCACCGCGCCAGGACAATTGCCCGCATGTGCTCCCGTCACCAAACCATCTGGGACAGCACATGACGACGGGTGAGTATTACGGAGGCTGGACCCGCACGCTTAAAGCGGCTGGCGCCGCGCATGTGGGAACGCACGGCATCCGGCACCGCTCAGCCACGGACATCGCCAACTCGGGCATTCCGGTCAAGGTCGGCATGGCGTTGACGGCGCACAAGACCGTAGCCATGTTCATGCGCTATGTCCATACCGAGGATGATCCGGTGCGCCAGGCAACCGAATTGGTGGCTAGCCGACGCAAGATGGTCATTGCCGGGCGCGTTGCCGTCGCCGAGACGGAACAGGTGGCTTGATTTGAGTTCGTTAATAAACGAAAATGAATCTCTATCGAATCGAGCACTACCTTACGCTGGGCGAGCATCAGGATCTCTACTTGGACTGGCTGCGGCGACTGCGCGACAACCAGGCCAAGGTTACTGTGATTCGCCGAGTGACCCGGGTCGAACTGGGCAATTTCGGCGATCACAAATTCTGCCGCGATGGTGTCTGGGAACTGCGGATCGACGTGGGGCCTGGCTATCGGGTGTATTACGCCGTGTCTGGTCATCGTGTGGTGCTGCTGCTGTGCGGTGGTGACAAGCGAACGCAGGATGCAGACATTGCCCGAGCGGTGGGCTACTGGCAAGACTGGCAACGGAGATCGGATGATGAGAAGTAGACCCCATGACGAAGCGATGGCCGAGCTGTACCAAAGCGATCCGGCGCTAGCGTTGGATGTCATCAACGGCATCCTGGCCGATGGCGACCAGGCCGAACTGCTGATCGTTCTGCGCCAGATGGCACAGGCCTTTGGTGGTGTTCAGGCCGTGGCTGAACAGGCGCATCTGAATCCAACCCAGATCTACCGCACGCTGTCGCCGAAGGGCAATCCGGCGCTCAGCAGTTTTTCCGCCATTCTTAAGGCGATGGGGATGCGGCTGGCGGTGCAGCCGTTAGCCACATCGGCACACGCGACCTGAACTGGATCCCATGAAAGCCAAACCACTCATTCCCCTGCTGGACTACTTGCGCATTCACAGTGTCATCAGGTCTGTGCTCGACAGTGTCGACGCGCACACAGCCCACGCGTGCATGTTCTTCAGCGTCGCTGGCGCAGCCATCCTCCAGGAGTTTTATAAGAAGGAGGCCAGGCCGATCGCCGGAGCTGCGTTCCTGCTTCTCGACGAACAGCAGCGCAATGCCATGTCCTTCGCGACCATCGCCCAAGGGCAGGTGCAAAGCACAGATACGTCATTCCACGCGCTGGTGCTCTGCGATGGCTATGCCATTGACTTCATGGCACCGGTCTTCCCGGAAACCTGTAAGGCCGCCGGCCACCCGTTCATTGCGCAGCGGCGCATGTTCCAGAAGCGATGGGCCGACATGGCTCCGAGTCATGAGCACTTGGACCGCGCAGGCGACTTCCACTTCGTCCCCAATCCGGAGTTGACCGCTGACCTGCTGCAGTCGTTCTTCAAAAAGCCCGCCAGTGGAGATCTCGTCAAGGTCTGCCTGCACTGGTACCAACGGCCACCGAAATCGATTCTTCCCGAGTTGCACATGCAGAACGACTTGGGAGAAGTCACCCGGATCCGACTCCAAAACAGTGCCGTATCCGGCGCATGGTGATCTGACCACTGAGCGGGGCCCAGCAGGCAGCACAGGGGCTTTGCGCCGCCGAGCATCAGCAAGAAGCGAAGAGGTGTGAATGGGTTTCATGTCCAAATTGAAGGGAGTGCTCGCTGGTTCAGTGAGTTCTGTGACTGGAGCAATGCCTGTCGTTCGTCCGACCGCACCAGCAGACGGCGAACACACGGCGCGCAACGCCGTAGTACGGAATGACTGGCTTGCGCTGAAGCAACCGAACTTCTTCGGGCGGGCCTACCCCTCTCTCAACAAACACTGGATTGTCGGCTGCAATGATTCCGACGGGGTTAGCAGAGGTGGCCACAGGGAGAGCGGCAACGGGCGGGTGGTTCTCGTTGACCAAAGGTCAGACCGGGTGGTGCACGAATTGACGTGTTTTGCTCGCCCGATGGACGCTGCAGTTTCAGACGTCGGTACCTACATCGTTCACGATGCGGGCTTTGGATCGACGCTGAAAGGCGATGTTGTGGCTGTGGACTTGGACGGGCGCGAGCGGTACCGGCGGCACTATGGCGCCAACGTCTACAACGTCGGGCTTTCAAGGTGCGGGAGATTTGCTGCAGTGCAGACCGCCAACGCCCCCCATGACGACGGGAATCTGCTGGAAGTCCTCGACTTGGATCGAGGCGAGACGGTGTTCTCGGTGTCGCCGGACACAGGGTGGGCCGACCGCTATTCGTTTGATGTGAACGCCGACGGAGGCCTTGAAGCTGTCGTCGTTGAACACAGCAGGCTCGGCCGGTTCCACTATTCCGCCTCCGGCGAGTTCCAGGATGCCCGGGCGTTTCAAGCTGCACGTCTCGATAACGGCGACTACGCCACGAAGATCATGTCTGCCCGCGACCTGCTCAAGACCGATGCAACGCCGGACAACGCCAGGAAGGTATTAAGTACCGCCGCCGCAGCGCTCGCAGAAGGCGCCCAGGATAGGCCCGACTGGGCGGCTATCGCGCACCGCGTGCGCGGCGAAGCCTACGAGTTACTGGGCCAGTCGCGTGAGGCGCTGGAGGCATTCGATCAAGCCCTGTCTCTGGACCCCAAGATTGGGGTGCAGAAGCGAGCGACGGCGCTCCGCAAGAGGCTTGGTGTCGGCCGAGGACGCGACATTGATTGAATGAGCGTGGGCAATAGTTGATTTCTGACGCTCGCACACCGATTGGGCGTGCCTCTATTTTTATATTGGTTCAGTGGCTGGATGAGCTGGCGACCAATTTTTTTATCTCACATCACCTATGGCAAAAACCTGCATCATCGGCGGTGGCCCAGCCGGCTCGGGCGAGCACACCTTTCCTGCTGCATTCGGCGGACGGCGAACGAACAAAGGCATTTACTGCACTAAGCACAACAACGAGTTTGGTGTAAGCGGTGTTTTCAGGCCACGGCGGTCCACGGCATGAGGTTGCCGACGCGGTTTGCGGGATGACCGTTGGCGAGGCTGGTGAGCGTATCGGTCAGCCATTCGTGGGGGTTGACGGCATTGAGCTTGCAGCATTCGATGAGCGTGGCGATGACGGCCCAGTTGTCTCCGCCCTCGTCGGATCCGGCGAAGAGCGCATTT
>JAMHVU010000060.1:0-27746 GCA_035911355.1 Sphingobium sp. | reverse complement strand
CTGGCCGTGACGGCCACGCACTGCGCGACCGTCCATAATGGCACACGTTCCGAGCCCTGTGCCGAGCGTCATCATCACAAGATCATTGCAGTCGCGACCCGCCCCGGCCCGCCACTCGCCGATCAACGCCATGCGAGCGTCGTTTTCGATTACCAGCGGCAATGCAAGTTCGGCGCGCGCCCACGCCCGCAGATCGATGGCTACCGCGTCGGTATATTTGCCGTAAGCGGACAGGATGCGACCGGTTGCGTTGTCCACCAAGCTTGGAAAAGCCACGGTTACCCCCGTGCAATCGGCAGGCGTCAGTCTCAACCCGCGGAGCAGGCGCAGCCAAGCGGCCTTGAGCACCGGCAGTTGCGGCGCAAGACCCCTCTCCGAGTGCGCTGGTTCGACCGCCTGGGCGAGCACCAGTCCGTCGCGCACCACGCCGATTTTCAGGCGCGTGCCTCCGAGATCGCAGGCTAGGATAGTCATGGCTCCCTCCCTTTGGGAGCCGTCGAGGCGGGCTGCCACATCCGGCCAATCTCCTCCAGGGTGCGGCCTTTGGTTTCAGGGATCATCACCAGGACAAAAAAGAAGGAGGCGAGGCTGACCCCGGCGTAGATCCAGAAGGTGACGGCGGGCCCGATAGCCGCACTGTCATTCATCATGGGGAAGGTCTGGGCGACGAGGTAGCAGGCCACCCAGATGGCGAACGCCGCCACGGACATCGCCCGGCCGCGGATCTGGTTGGGAAAGATTTCCGAGCAGAAGAGCCAGGTGATCGGTCCCATGGCCATCGCGAAGGCGGCAATGAAGAGCACCACGGCTCCGAGCAGCAACGGACCATGCTGGCCGGTGTGAAAGAGCCAGCCCACCAGCAGCAGCGCCACGGCCTGCACGGCGGTGCCGATGAGTAGCAGCGGCCGGCGTCCGAGGCGGTCCACGAAGGCGATGGCCACCAGGGTGAAGACGAGATTGATCAGACCGACCCAAACCGAAGAGGCGAAAGCGTCATTCTTCACCGCGCCAGCGGACGCGAAGATCTTCGTCGAGTAATACATGATGGCGTTGATGCCGCAAAATTGCTGGAACAGCGCGAGCGACACCGCCAGCACCAGCGGTCGGCGGTAATTCCCGGCGAACAGCGCGGAAAAAGGCGGCTCGGTCTGGGTCGCCGTGGCGTGGATCGCGGTCAGTTCCTGCTCGGCGTGCGCCGGTCCATCCACCTGGGTGAGGATGGTCCGGGCCTCGTCGGTGCGGCCGCGCCGAGCGAGCCAACGCGGGCTCTCGGGCACAGTGAACAGCAGACCGATGAACGCGAGGGCCGGCACGACCTCCATACCGAGCATCCAGCGCCAGCCGTAGGCGGTGTTCCAGGCCTCATCGCCCAGACCTTGGATGACACGGTTGACGAACAGCGTCAGGAAAATCCCGGTGACAATGCCAAGTTGGAACAGCGCACCGAGCCGGCCGCGCCATTTCTCCGGCGCTATCTCTGCGATATAGACCGGACAGATCATGGACGAGGCGCCGATACCCAGGCCGCTGATGATCCGGGCGAAGAGGAACTCATCAAACGTGCGAGGTATGGCCGACAGCAGGCCCGACACCGCGTAGAGCGCGGCGCAGAGGAATAGCATTTTTTTGCGACCGAAACGGTCGCTCAGAAACCCCGCGAACATCGCCCCGGGGATGCAACCGAGGATCGCGCTCGCCCCGGCCAGCCCTTCCTGGGCCGGGCTCAGGCCCAAGTGTGCGGTGAGGTAGGAGTTGGCTCCGTTAATCACGGCGGTGTCGTAGCCGAACAGGAAACCGCCGATAGCGGTCACTCCGGTTGCGAAAAGGACGAAACGCAGGGGGCGTTGCGGTTCAGTTTTCATATCAGGTATGCCGGGGCCGGAAGATCACCGTTGGCGCAGGTTAAGGCTGAGCTCGAAGCGGTCCCCTCGGTAGTGAACAACGCAGCTTTCCATCGGGTTTCCCCGCGTATCGTATACCGTGCGACTACGCCGCAGAAGAGGAGAACCGATCTTCACGCCGAGCACCCGGGCAAGTCGGCTGGCAGCGGCAACCGCAGTCAATTCCTCGTCAGATTGATCCGCGATGATTCCGCATCGACTCCGCACCAATTCATAGAGCGGCTGGTTGAAATCATCGTCTATGGCCAACTTGAGGCGCGGATGCAGGTAGGAGCGAAAATGCACCACCGGGCAGCCCCCCCATCCGCGGACACGGTCGAGACAAAGCACTTTGACGCCGGCATTGAGATGGAGCTTGGGCGCGGCATCCGGCGGTATTTCGATGAGGCGCGCCGCAATTGAATAGGTTTCAACGTTGATGCCTTTCCCCTCCATCTCGCGAGTAAAGCTCTGCCAGGCCCCGACCCCGGAATGCACCTTTGATTCGACGACCCGTGTGCCCACGCCCGCCTTGCGTTCAAGCCGACCTTCGCTGACCAAGCGCGCAATCGCGGCGCGAAGGGTATTGCGGCTCACGCCCATCGCGTTGGCCAGCGATACTTCATCCGGCAACAGGGTGCCGGTGCCTTGGTCCGGTGAAGCGAGCAGAGCGCGCAATGACTGCTCGGCTTGGGCATGCAGCGGCAGCGAATTGTCGGGATCAAGTCGCAGACCGCGTAACGAAAGCGGCTGACGATTCGGCTTCAGAGCAGTGGAGCTCGCGGCGAAAGTTTTCACTTTGTTTAAACATTCTGATTATTAATCTCGGTCAAGCGTCTTGCCCGATCAGGCACCCCACGAATTCACGTGGGTTGTGCGTAACACTTCGGCCGACTTTTCGGCCTCGTGCCGCCACCTTCGCCTTCGGTCGCCGATCCTTGGTAAACGGCCCTGGGCGCCTAGCTCCGTGTTCCGGATTCCTATGCCTCGGCCAACAACGCGACCATCAAGATCCCGTGGACACATTCCTATCGACGGTCCGTTTCCATCTTATCAGGCGCTCCCATGGGAGGCTCTTTCCTTGCACACAACTCCGCCTGATTCGATGGCTGTCATCAATTTCCAGATTGATCTGGGCTGGCGACTCCCAGTGTGTCGTCGAATTGAACGCGCTGAGATGGCCAGTGCTGGCACGGTCATCAACTGCGATCCAATGGACACCGGCGATCCGGAGGCGTCCATCCTTCAGACGCGTCATGTGCGGTCATCGTGGGCAGGGAGTCCATTCCTCGGAATACCTCAGTCCATGCAAACGCGGATTCGGTTATGCCCCCCGCGTTTGCGTGGATTGAGCGGTCGGCGCGTTCGTGGCACCCTCCTTGTCGCGTGAGGGTTGCTCAATGCTGGCACCGGGGCGGTTCACCTCGCGCGTCAACCCTCACCATGAAAGCACTCACTCATATATTTTTCCTCGCCGCGACTTCCGCTGTGGCCGTGGCCAATGTGGAAACGATCTCCACCCACGGACGGAATGTCTACCGCCTCGCTGTCGCCGACCTCGACGGCCAAGGAGACCGCAAGGAAATCGTCGGTTCGACTTACGATAATCGCGTGTGCGCCTTCGCCGCCGACGGCAGCTACCGCTGGGACGCGCCCGTCGGCGGATTCGTTTTCGATCTCGCCACAGGCGATCTTGACGACGACGGGCGCGACGAAGTGATCGCCGCGAGCGCCGACGGTGTGGTTTACGCCTTCTCCTACGAGGGACAACTGCTTTGGAAACACGACCTCCAGGCCCCCGTCTATCAGGTCACGATCGCCAAACTCGACGGGCACAAGCCCGTCGTAGTCGCCGGCGGAGTTTCGCGGGAGATCGTCGCGCTCAACGCAAACGGAGCCGTCTTGGTTTCCAAGCCCGTGGACGGTGTCATTCGCATCCTTCGGGCCGGCGACTTCGACGGCGGTGGTGCCGATGCAGTCGCGGCCCTCCTCATCGGCGGGTTTGCGCGGCAAGACATGCACTTCTTCAAGGGCTCCGCCCTCGACCCACTCGTCGAAAAAATCGCGAGAGGCACGCAGCCGCGCGATCCGGCGATGAACCTGAAGCAAGCGAACGGAATCGTCAGCGACCTCGATGGCGACGGTGCCCACGAACTCATCTGGAAACCCGGGGCCTACAGCCTGAAAGGCGGACTGCACTCGGTGTTCACACTCCCGCCGCGCTTCAAAGAGCGCAGCTACGACTCCCACTACAACATGCGCCTCGTGGCTTCCGGCGATCTCACGGACCGGCCGGGCTGCGAGACCGTCATCCTCGAAGGGGCGCAGATCGGGCTCTACGATGCCGCGGGCCGGGAACTCGGCCACGCCACCGCACCCTTTGGTTTCACCGACGTAGTCTACGCACCCGGCAGACCCCACGGCAGCGTCCTGCTCGGGTCCAGTCCCAACGGCGACGACAATCTCTACCGGCTGACCTTTGCTCCCGGTTGGGAAAAATCGCTCGAACGTCTCGAACGCCGGGGTGTCATGGCCAAAATCGGCGGCGACCTGCAGCACTTGGGTGACGCCGCCGCCGCTTGGCGCGGTGAAGCGATGCCCGGCGCAGACGGGCCGTTCGATGTGATCGTCGGCAGCTATTGGTGGAACGGCGGCGATCCGAAGCGATTCGGCGCTTGGATCGCCGAGGTGCGCGACTACGAAAAACAATTTCCTTATTCACGATTGCGCTTTGCCTTCGATTTTTGGCCCTCGGAGAAGTCCTCGATGCTTCGGCCCGACGGCAAGCCATGGGGCCGCGAACGACGCCTCACTTACGACCAGACACGCGCGCAGATCGTCGCTGCCGCAAACCATTTTGAGACCCAACGCTGCCCTTTCTGGATTCACATCGGCCACAGCTCTACGCCTTACGTCGAAGTGGCAACCGTGGCCGCCATGCTCACGGCGGCCCCCACGATGCTGCGGGGTTTCATCAGCTCGGAAGCCGAACCCTCCGACACTTTGCCCTACTATTTTGAGCACTTCCTCAAGCCCGTGCTGGAACTATGTGTGCAGCACCAACGACGGCTGATCGTCACCAGCAAGAATATCGCCTGGGCTCACACGCCCGCCGATCCTGCCCTCCGCGCCTCCATTCTCGATCCCCGCTACCGTTCGGCGTTGCTGCCCTCGGTCGAGGACAGCAATTCCCGTAGCCCGGACGTAAATCTCTCCGCCCGCGTCGGCCTCTGGCTCGACGGCCAAGTCGATGATTGGGCTGTGCGCAGCGCCGCCGACTGGTTCAGTTTCAACCGCGACTGGGAGTGGGAGTATCCGATGACGGGACACCCCCAACTGCGCTACTATGTAGCGCAGGCGTTCCTCGGTGCCCGCGTCTTCATGACTCTCAACGGTGAGCGCGAACCGCGCACGGGGCGATGGACCCGTGTCGGCAACGAGGGAACCGCCACGTTCCTGCACCTGCTCGGTCGCGGTGTCATCACTCCGCCGCGTCGCGACCAACTGCGCGCCATCTCGCCGGTCGCGCTGGTGGTGAAAAACCCCAGCGAGCGCTTCGCCCAACACGGCGCCAACGGGCATCAGGAGGCCAATTGGAATAACGACGGCACGGACCGCCAGCCTTGGGCGTTCGACCGGCTCGACTGCTATTGGGGCATGGCGCCTCTTCCGCCCACTGACGTCGCCACGTATCTCTGGGGTCGCACGCGTCGCGATCCGTCGCAATTGGCGACCACCACGTCCCACGGTTTCGTCGCTCTGGTCCCCGGGAAAACTCCGCGCGCCGATGGCCCTTGGCAGACGCTCTGGACCACCAACGGCGACCGCCTCGTGCGCGACGGAAAGTCTCTCTCACTCCGCGACGCGCGCACCGCGCTCATGGCGGATCTCGCCGCCGGCGCGAAGGCGTTCCCGTTCGCCGTGACGGGCCGCGTATTTCACCAAATCATCGAAGTGTCGCCGCAGCGCTACGTCCTCGCGCTCGTCGATCCCGGCTGGCTCGACCCCGCGGACCGCACCGTGCGAATCGCCGTCCAAATACCCGGCCGATGGCAGGCCGTGGATCGGCTCACGGGTGCGACGCTCGGCCCTCTCGACGAGGGCCTCTCGCTCACCGTTTCGGCGGGAACCATCCGTCTCATCGAACTGCAATTCCGGCCCCCCGCTATTCATCCCTGAACTCAATCGGCGTCGACGGTTTCGCCTCCCCAAAAAATAGCGCCGATCTCAGAGCGTGCCCGGCGGACCAGCGTTTTGGGCAATTCCTCAGACTATCACTGAAATCAGGGTCGGGAGCTGTCCGGTCTCATCGCGATCTGCCGCAAGCGCATACCGATCGATTCGGCCAGCGCGATCAGGTGTTGAGCTTCGACCGCCGGAAGGTGCGCCCGGCAATGTCTTTGCCACAAATCGAGCCACGCAGCAAAATGGCGTTCCTCCAATCCGAGGTTGATGTGTTTGAACGGCATCGGGCCGCTGTAGAGCGCTGGGCCTCCGGTGGCACCCGACCAAAAGTCGGTGATTTTTTCCAAGTGAGCGGGCCAGTCGGTGATGTGCGCCGAGAAGATCGGACCGATTTCCTCGTGCTGCCGCACATCGGCGTAAAAGTGCCGCAGCAGATACAGTAAGCGTGCCCGGCCTCCCAGCCGGACGAACAGCGGGGCATTTGATGTGGATGCGGTCACAGTGGCAAAGAATCGTGGAGACTCGGCGATGTCCATCATGCGCGCTCACCACATTGGGTCGCAGGTTGGATGGTGAGGCCGCTTTTTGTGAGAGCGGTCGCGTAGATCTGACGGTGTGTGTGGCCCCATTCGGTCATGCGCCCGGCCCGAGGCCGAAGGCTTTGCCGTGCTAGCCCTGCTCCGATTGGCATCATGGTGACGGGGAGATGGATAGCGACGCTACTTCGTCACGGCCGGCGCAGTTTGCTCCGGGGTCGCCATGCCTCCGGGCAACTCCATGAGCCGGATATTTCGGAAATGAATCTCGGCCCCCTCCGACTCAAGACACAGGTAACCTTTTCGCACGCTGGAGCGGCTGACGCCGTTCACGAATTTGCCGTTGATTGCGAGCTTCACGGAGCCGTCCACGCAAACCACATCGTAAGCGTTCCACTCGCCCTTGCCCTTGCAGCGCATCTCCAGGGACATACTGCGCTTGCCGCGGGGATTGTCCGGGGTGACCTCGAGGCCGCCGGCGCCGAAGAGTTCGCCGGAGACGTAGCCCTGGTGACGCGGCCGGCCGTCTTTCTCCGGGAAGAGCTGGATAAATTCCAGTTCGAGCATTTGGATTTCGAGTCCTTTGGGCAGCTGCTTGCCGGATGCCACGGTGCCCTCGCTCCAAGCAAATACGCCGGAATTTCCCCCGGCCTCCATGTGTTTCCATTCGATGTGCAGCACGAAGTTTTCATACTGGCGGTCGGTGCGCATCACTCCGATGGGTTGTCCGCTGCAAATCAACACGCCGTCCTGCACGCGCCACGTCCCTGGGCGGGTGTTCACGTCCACCCAGCCCGTAAGATCCTTGCCATTAAATAGGTCGCGGAAGATCGGCGTTTCGGCCGCGCGCGCGAGCGTGCCGGCGAGGAGAAAAGTGCCGATGGTCAGGAAGTGGTGGAGGCGTGCGTTCATGGTGAGGAGCTTCGTGGGGTGGCGTTCGTTGTTCACGCATTGGCGCGACTACGACGCCCGGAGGTCAGTGGGCTATCGCGGTGGCAGGCGGGTAAATCAAGGCTTCGACGCGCCCTTCCAGAACACCCACGGCATGGTTCAGGATGTATTGAGGGGGATACGTGCCGCCTGGTGTAAATTTCGCAGCCGCGAGCGCGCGCTTCATCGCGGGTAGTGCCGGACGGGCGATCTCGCCGAGGCGGTCGAGCACGTTGCAGGCCTGTAGAATTACTGCGGGCGCATCGATATTTTGCGCCAGTTGTTCGAGCGTGGAGAGTGCAGCTTCGGTATGACCCTGACGTGCGAGCGCCTCGGCGACCGCGACGGCCACGGCACCCGATGTATCATTCAACCTTTGACGCAACGCGGCCTCGGCGGGTCCGCTCTTTTCGCGCAGGAGAGCGCAGCCTTGCGCGGCCCACCAGCGGATGGGCTCGCTGGCGTCGCCCAAGGCCTCGATGAACTTCGGCAGGTTCGCGACGTCGCGCTCCGAGGCGAGGAGCGCAAGATCCAGCACTCGTTCGACCGGCCAGGCTCCGGGCACGCGTGAGGCATCGTAGCCTTCCAAAGCAGAGCCCTCCGGGAGGAGGCCGTTGTCCTTGATCTCCACCATGCGTTGCCGCAATCGCGCGCGCATTCGGTCCAACGTCGAGCGATGCGCGGCAGTCCGGGCGAGGTTATGAACGTTGTCGGGATCGGCGTGCATATCGTAAAGTTCTTCCGTGGGTTTCTCGCCCCAGAACTGGGCGGTTTCGGCAGTGAGCTTGCCCTCTGCCGCTATCCGCGCCCACGACTTGTAGCCTCGCGCTTTGAACATGTATTCGAGCGGCTGGACGTAAGCGATGTCCGGACGGAAATTGCGGATGTAGAGCCAGCGCGAATCTACGACCGAGCGCATCATGTCGTAGCGTTCGTCCATGCGGTCACGGGTGGTCAGAACGAATTCGTTCGGCGAGGCCTGGGCCGGTCCAGCAAACGCGCGGCCCTGCATATAGTCGGGAATTTTCACGCCGGCGAGGGAGAGCACGGTTGGCGCGAAATCCACGAAGCTCACGGGATCTTTGATTCGCGATCCCGGTGCGGCCGGGGCGAGGTGCCGCCACTTCGGCGGATAATACACAATCAACGGCACATGTGTGCCGCTTTGCTGAAGGAAACGTTTGCTGCGCGGCAGCACGCCGCCGTTGTCGGCATAGTAGAAGACGATCGTGTTGTCGGCGAGACCGTCCTTTTCGAGATCGTGCAGTTTTGCGGCGATCTGTCCGTCCATAAGCCGGATGTGATTATAGTAGCGCGCCCAGTCGGCGCGCATTTCCAGTGTGTCGGGTTGATACGGTGGAATGCGCACGTTCGCCGGATCCATCGGCGGGAAATCCAATGGCAGCTCCTTTTCGGGGAACAGACAGCTCTCGTGCGTAACCTCGTGATTGAACACACTGAAGAACGGTTGGCCGGGAGTGGGACGCTTGCGCCAGTGCGCGTTCTTGCCTGATTCGTGCCACGCGTTGGCCACGGAGAGGGGGGAGTTGTAGTCCGTCTTGGCGTTGTTGGAGGTGTAGTAGCCAGCCTCGCGGAGCAGCGCGGGGAAGCCTTTCAGCCAAGTGGGAATCTTGCCCTGCGCGCGCATGTGCTGAGCCGGACCGGCAGTCGCCGAATACATACCCGTGATCAGGGTGAAGCGGGCGGGTGCGCAGACCGGTTGGGCGAAGCAACGCTCGTAGAGCACGCCCTCTCGGGCGAGTTTGTCGAGTGTCGGAGTGTGAGCGAGGTGGGCGCCGTAGCTGCCGAGGAGCGGGGCGTTGTCCTCGCTGGTGAGCCAGAGGATATTCGGTCTCGGCTTCTCGACTGCCCGCAGACTCGGGGGCAGCGAAAACAGCAGGGCGGTGAGGCCAAGAAGGAACAGGCTCGGGGTGTAGGTCATGATGATCGGAGGACGGGACAAGGGAGACGGAGCGCAGGGGTGGCTTGGGCGGGAGTTTGGTTTCGAGGCCTATTGAGCGGACGGCAGATGCGGGACACCGATAATCAAAAATCGAAGCTGTTCGTGAGCAGGAAAATTCGCGGCTCAGGATACTGAAACACAATCGGTGTCTGGGCCGCAGAGAGTCCGTTTTGGGCGATGAGTTTGTCGTCGTTGAGGAGGTTGCGGACGTTGAGTGACACGTTCCAGCGGATGCTTTTCTTGAAGAGCGCCGCCGAGTAGCCGAGGACGGCGTCGGTGTTCAAAGTGGCGCCGCCTCGGATCGGCCGCGATGTGTCGGCGAGAGTGAGGCTGGCCCCAGCGGGGAAAAGTCCCGGTGCGCCGAGGATCGGATCCTTGGAGAGGTCCGCAGCGGAAACCGTCTTGTTCCAATAGCCCAGGATACGGTCACCGCGATAACGCAGGCTGCCGCCGACACGAAGGCCTTTCAGTATCCCCGATTGAAACCGATACGAACTGGTGAGGTTGCCGCGCCACGCGACCTCCTGGCTGTTTGCCCGTCCCTCGCTCTCCCGGAGGAAGGCCCAGCCCAAAGCGGCGCTCCGCAGGTAGGCGAGCAGAGTCTCATTGGCATTGGTCGCCGCGTTGAAGTGCAATTGGGTGGGGCCGGTGCCGCCGGTGCGCTGAGGGGCGGAGAGGTCGTTGGCCGCCGTCAACCAGTCCTGTAGTCGATAGGCCAACACGCCGAACCAGTCTCCCGAGATGCGGACGCTGCGCGTCTTGTTTTTCGCGAAACTCGCGCTGACGCTCCAGCCGCGGGTCGGATTGGCTACGAGCCGGTATTCGATGCCTTTCGCGATGCGATCGGAGGCGTTGGCGTATTTGAGACCAAAGACATTGCCGGCGGCGCCTTCGCTCGCCCAGCCGAGGACATCGTCCTGAAAAAAGCGAATCGGGCTGGCAGGATCGATTCCGTTGGTCGTGCCGCCGAGCACGGCGGATCCGGTGGCGGGGGTTTCATATCGTCCGCCGGATTTCAGGAGACGGTAGTTCTGCACCGATTTCTCGATATGAACTGCGGTCCAGCGGATATCGGCGCGATCCATGCCGGAATTGCCGCCGACGGCGGCGGGGTTCGGCACCGTGGGCGTGCCCCCGGAGATGCCGAGATAGATGGATTCGTAGGCGTTGACGCGGAGGACCAGCTTGTTCTCGAGGAGGCGCAGCGAGACGCCATACTCACGGGTCGTGCCATCGTCTAGTTGCGCTTCGGCGCCGGTGGGCGACTTGCGGGTGAAGTCTGCCACGAACGCGGACGACGACTCCGTGTAGTGCAGGCTGGGGATGCCGTTGCGGCCCAGCGGGTGCAGCACGACCCCCTTGAGACGCGACGTCACGCGGTAACTGGTCGCGGCTTCGAGCGAGTCGAATTCGCCGCCGCGGCTGAGCATCGCGTCCCACGGCTCGAACCCAGCGTTGCCGACCGGTTGGCCATTGCTGGGGAAGATGGTCGCAGCGCCGCTGCGAACGGGTTCCTCATACTTCCCGGTGGCGGCGTTGTAGCGGCGCGGCAGGCGGCTGTTCGCGCCGCCGCCCTGGCCGACCCAGGGTGCAAACGAGGCGTTGGAGAAACGCTCGCCGATGGTGAGGTTGAGCCGGCCTTGGAGAAAACTGCTTTGCACGCCATACTGCATCGCATCCTCCTTTTTCTTGCCGTTCGAGATCGCGACTTGGGCGCCATAGGGGCTGCTCATGCCGGTGTTGACCACGACGTCGCGCCCGGCCGAGTCCTTGCCGACGACGAGGGTTTCACCATCCCAGAGGTTGAAGGGCGCTTGCACGGAGAACTGCCCGGTGCCGCTGTTGTTTTGGGGCGTGTCGAGGTAAAAACGTGTGCGAAGGCGGCGGGTGCTGCGGGTCGTGTCATTCGCGGCGTTTGTCCCGGCCGGATAGGCGATGCCGTCGAAGGTGTTGTCGGAGATGATGCGGGGGCTGTTGTTGTTGTGCTGCACGCGCATGTTCACGCCCCCGGTATACATGACGGCTGCTTGATGAGTGCCCAGCCAGCGCCAGAGGCCGCGGCGTTTTTCCAAATCAAGCGCGTAGGCGGTCTGGAGACGGCGCTCCGTGCGGTGGTTCCGCCACATGCTGCCGGTGATGTCGTCCTCGACGTAAAATTTGCCGAGGTTGGGATTGGGGGTGACGCCATCCGGCAGAAACCGGTTCAGTTCGACGCGGAGATCGGTGTTGTTGCCGGAGAGGAAACTGAGCGAACGGGTGTCGAAGACTTCCCGATTGTAACCGCCCTCGATGTAGAAATCGCGCCAGGGATTCAGCTCGAAAACAAAGCCGTGGATACTGCTGCGCCAACGGCGTTGGAGCGCGTTGCCGATCACATTCTGGTCGAGCGGGTAGATGGAAGGATCGGTGATGCTGGGATCCTGGGTGCCGTCGAGCGGCCGGCGTGAGGTGACAGTGTTGGTCCAGTTGCGGATCGCGGTGGGCTGGCGGCCGTCGAGGTTATATACGATGGTGCCGGCGGAGGTGACGTTGTTGAAACGTTCGGCGGAGCCGCCAAGGTCGGCGCCCTGGGCGTTGAACGCGGTGTTGAACTGCGCCGCGGTGCTGGCGGGCGTGAGGCCGGCGTTATTGAAGAATGGGCGGGTGGCGGTGGCCAGCCAGGGGCTGACGCGATCGGCCACGAGGGTGTTGGCGGCATTGCGTTGCCGAGATTCGTATTTCTCGAGCCACCCGCGGATGGAAATTCGCCGGTGGGGCTGGAGCAGCAGGGCGGTGTAGAGGCGTTGCGTCTTCGTGCCCACGCCGTCGCGATAGTCGCGGTCGTTGCTGCGGAGGCCGGCGACGCGGAAGCCGAGGAGGTTGCGGATCAAAGGCTGGTTGAGATTGAGGGAGGTGCGCAGGCTGCCGTTGGAGTCGACGCGCACGGTCGCGTTGCCCGTGAATTTCCTGAGGTCGGGCCGGTCGAAGGCGACGTCATTGGTGCCGCCCGCGAAGCCGGCGCCGAAGAGGATGGCATTGGAGCCGGAGACGAGCGTGAAGCGTTTACCGGTATTGTAGGTGTCGAGCGGGACGTTGGTCTCGAAAAAGTCGTGGGTGTTGTTGGAGCGGCTGAGTCCGCGGGTGCTACTGCCATAGTTGGAGGCGAATACGCTGTTGGTGTTCGGGTCCGTGCCGGGAGAGAAATTCTCGTCGGACGTTTCGATGTTCATCGAGTAGCGCAACGCCTCGTCGAGGGTGAGTGCGCCGATGTCGTCGAGAAATTCGGCTGTCATCACATCGATTTGCGAAGCCACATCGCGCAGTTCGCTCTTCAGGCGTGTGCCGCCCAGCGTGCTGGTGGCCGCGTAGCCGACATCGGAGCTGGCGGTGACCGAAAATGGACTGAGGACGAGGGCCTCTTCAGTAGACCCAGCGCTCGCGGATCCTGTCGGCGGGGAGGCGGCAGGCGCAGGCGCGGTAGCGGCGGAGGCCGGGATGGTGGCGGCGAGGGCAGTCAGGCGGATCAGCAAGGCGACGGTTCTGTTGGGGGGCATTGGAGTTTCAGGGGCGTTTCGAGCAGCGAAAAATGCGCCGAGGTCTCCGCTCAGCGACGAGCGGCGCAGAATGGTTTACGGCTTAGCCAGAACTTGGCGCACGACCTCCCGATTGGTGCGTGTGAGGCGCGTCACGTAGTCTTCGAACGGATTGCCGTCAGGCCTGAGTAGTCCTTGTTTGAAACGCTTGAGCTGGTCTTTGTAGATCGAGAGATACTGACAGCGGAAGTAGCCAACGAGGTAAGGACGGGCGAACGCATCGCGCAGAAAACGGTCGTAGCTCGCGGCGGCCTCCTCGGACGTTGGATATTGATGCCAGCCTCCGGTCTTGGGCGTTTGTTGATCAAAGAAACCGCACTGGTGATCGACGACGACGACGGGCTTGCCGGTGAGTCGGTGCAGGCGGTCGAATTCCGCGGTGTCGAACCAAGTCTCGTCCGGGCGGGTGAGCTTGGCGACCGGCGGGTAGAAATGATCGCCGGGTTGGATTCCGAGCACGTCGATGAACTTTGCGGCCTCCTCCAGAACTTCGTCAGGATGGTCGCGCAACTGAAAGCGTTCACCCATCAGGAGGCCATGCGGATGTTCCCGGCGAAAGACGGTGCTGATGGTCTGGTAGTAGTGTCGCGCGATGAGTCGCAGGAACTCGCGGTCGTCGGCGAAAACGGGCGCTCGATCCAGGTTGAGCGAAGCGCCGCCTACGGCTTCGAAAGAGGCAAAAGTGGAACCATAGGCCGCATTGAGCCTGGCAATGTCTCCATCATGCCGGGCGCGCAGAAACGCGATGTAACGGGCGCGGCCCGGTGCGCCGACCGCGAGACCGCGCAGGAAAGAGACGAAGTCGGTGTTTCGCGTCTGACGCGTTAGTTTAAGATCCCAACTCAGCGAGTCGCTCCACGCCCACGCCATCGCCATGGGATTGGCTTTCATTTCGGTGGCGGCGGCGACCGCCTTGGTCTCGGCCTCCGCCGCGAAGGCTGACGAGAACACGTCCACATATGCGAGCGGTTCACTCCAAAACGAAGCGGATATAAATTTGGTGGTGACGATGTAAGGCATCGTGCGCCGCATTTCCTGCGGTGGGAAAAACCCTGCGCTGTTGAAGCCCCACGAGCGGATTTGGCTTTCGATTTCGGCATGCACGCGCGACCAGTCCTTGCCGAAGCGCTGCGCGAGGACCGTGCCGGGATATTCGGGCGCGTTTCTCACCTCATTGAGATGGTTCACCCCGAGTGCGATCATCGCGTGGCCGTCCGGCGTCACGAACCACCAGCGGTCCCGGATTTTTTCCAACGCAAACCGGCCAGGCGCCTTGACCGTCACGGCGTCAAGACCACCGAAACGGTTAGTCTGCGCGAAAAGATGACTCGCCAGAACGAGGACAGCCATGGCCGGGACTAGCAGCGATCGACGAAAATAACGGTGCGGGTTCATGGATGGAAAAGCACGAATAGGCGGGGGCGGGGTGGCGTTTTTGAGGCGGACGACCGCTTTGTTCCGGGTTGCCGAAATGGGTCGCTCCGTCTCCGAGACATTGGGGTGAGAGGCCGCGTGAGCCATCGGCACCGCGAGTGTTGCATTGTCGCAGCAGATGATCGTTCAGGCAACCCACGGAAACACGTGGGCTCAAAGCCCTCACAGGGCGGGAACGCCGTATGATGTGGAGGAGCGCCGCGGCACTCCTCCACAACCCTCCGGCAGGTTAGCAGGGCAGCGATGCAGCCGACCGTTCCTCCCCGTGTTTACGTGGGTTGTCGCGTGGAAGCCTAGTCTATATTGTCCACGACGTGCCGCCCACTCGGCGCAGATACACGATGGGCGTGCCACACCTGCCGGCAGAGGCGTTTGCCTCTGTTCTCTTTCCCCTCGGAGCGCCCCGCAAAACTATGAAACCAAACAGACTACATACCCCATTGCCTTCCACTCTGCTTCTTGGGCTCTTTCTGGGCCCTGTCTCACTTGCGGCACAATCGTTGCCCGGCGGCAACAGCGCTGTCGCTACCCCGGAGACAGAGAAGGCCATCGAACTTTCTCCCTTCGTCGTCCAGTCGGAAAAAGACACGGGTTACCAAGCAGCTTCCACACTGGCCGGCACGCGGCTCAATACACCGGTCAAAGACCTCGGCGCCTCCATCTCGATCTATACAAAAGATTTTCTCACCGACATCGGTGCGACCAACTCCGGCGATCTGCTTATCTTCGCCACCGGCATGGAAGCAGCCGGTCCAGGCGGAAATTTCTCCGGGGCGACGAATGACATCAACTCCGTCCAGGTCGTCGGCGACTCCGTGCGCGCCAATCCCCAACAGGGCAGCCGCACCCGTGGTTTGTCCGCGCCGAATTTCACGCGTGGCTTTTACACCACGAGCATCGCCTTCGATAGCTACAACACAGAGACCGTCACGATCAATCGTGGCCCAAACGCGATCCTCTTCGGCGTCGGCAGTCCCGCTGGCGTCGTCGACACCTCGCTGCTTCGCCCCAACCTCCGGCGTGATACCAACAAGGTCGAAGTGCGCTACGGCGACAACGACAGCCTGCGTGAGTCATTTGATCTCAACCGCGTGCTGATGAAGGGTAAACTCGCTGTGCGCCTCGCCGCTCTCCACGACGAGGAGCGCTACGACCAACGTCCCGCCTACGAACAGAAGAAGCGCCTCTACGGCGCCGCGACGTTTGAACCCTTCAAGTCCACCGCCCTGCGCGTCAATTTCGAGACGGGCCGCACCAGGGCCAATCGGCCCATCACCGTGCTTCCGTTCAAGAGTATCTCCGACGCTTGGCTCAACGGGGCCCGGCCCGGCTTCGATTGGACGTTCTACGACGATCCCGCGCGCAACCCGGCCGCCGCCACCCAGGCCGTAAACGCCACAGTCTGGGGCAATCTCTTCGGCCAGCAGCAGCTCTTCGATCAAGTCTTGCAGGTCTACTCCAGCCCGGGCGCCTCCTCGCCCGCCTACGCCTTCCGCAGTGAGACCCGCGTCACCACCGGTAACGTGGCCAATGCAGTGAAGGCCCAGCTTCTCCAGCCCTTAGTCAACCGCGACCTCGCAAACGATTCCATTCCGCTGCTCACCACCGTGAATGCCGGCGAGCTCATTGGCTCCTTTTGGACCGGCGCCAACGTCTTGCCCGGGCAACAATCTGGCGTGGCGCCCGCCGGTATCAAGATGCAGGGTTTTACAGATTTTGACGCCTTCGACTTCCGTCGTCGGATGATCGACGAGACCGCGCTTCAGGGCGACAGCTTTCACACGTTCAACGTCGCTTT
Source organism: Sphingobium sp. (assembly GCA_035911355.1). Taxonomy (GTDB): domain Bacteria; phylum Pseudomonadota; class Alphaproteobacteria; order Sphingomonadales; family Sphingomonadaceae; genus Sphingobium. The sequence goes on along the minus strand of JAMHVU010000060.1, from coordinate 11,448 downwards.
CGAGCAGCGGGCATGGGAGGATCGCATCGGTCTTGAGTTGGCCTACGATACTCAACGCATCGACCGCCGCACCAGGAATTCCGGTTTCTCCCAAGGCAATTCCAACCATATCCGGGTGGATGTGAACCAAGTGCTCCCGACTGGTCAGCCCAATCCTAACTACGGGCGCCCGTTCGCCAACATCTACAGCCAGGCAAACTGGCTCAACAATTTCAGCGAGCGCGAAACTATGCGCGCCACGGGTTTTGTGAAATATGACTTCAAAGACACGAAGTCGTCATGGGGCCGGTGGCTCGGACGCCACACCCTGACCGGTCTCTACGAAGAATCGAAGAATGACTCGATCGCCTACACCCACCGGTTTGCCGCCGATGGCGACGCTGCCCGTGACATCAATGGCAATATCAATATCTTCGCCCGCCGGCCCGGTGTGCTCGTTTACCTCGGGCCTTCCCTCATCGGAAATAGCAACCCGCTGCAACTGTCGCCCATCCAGATCCCCGCGATCCAAGCCGGCCCACTGTCGGTTCCCGTGCGCTATTTTGTCCGCCCAGCCGACGCCACTACCCCCGGGGCCTTCGTCGACGCACCCGCCTCACTCGTTGAGATCAACGGTGGCGGCAACGCCGAGCGGGATCTGATCAAATCCCGCGCCGCATTGCTCCAGAGCTACTGGTTGCGGGATCACCTTGTTACCTTGGTCGGCTGGCGGCGCGACGCAGACTACTTCGCCCGCCAGAACATCAACTTTGTCGCCAATCCCGCCAACCTTAACGACCCCGGCAAGGTCCACTACGGGTTCAACGACCTCACGCTGCCCGGCACCCCGCCGCTGAACGTCACCGCCGACACGTGGACCTACAGCGGCGTTCTCCGGTGGCCGAAGCAGATCATCAAGCTTCCTGCAGGCACCGATTTCAGCATCTCCTACAACGAGTCCGCAAATTTCACTCCGTCCGGCGGCCGCGTCGACGGGTTCAATCAACCGCTCGCTTCCCCAAGCGGAAAAACCAGAGAATACGGCTTCAGCCTTTCCGCCTTCCACGACAAACTCAGCCTCCGCGTCAGCCGGTTTCAGACCGACGTGCAGGGCCAGAGCTTCACCCCGGGCGTTTACAACACGACGATCAACAACGCCATTCTCCAGGCGGCCGACATCTGGGGCGTGGAGGCCAACGTCAACCCGCAGCTCGCTGCCTCGCGCAATGCCGACATCGCCCTGCTCTTTAGCCCGCTACCCGCCAACTTCCGGCAACTCTACGGCTGGGGCATTGTCGGCACCGCCCCGAACCTCGCCGCTGCGGGCCGACTCACCGGACTGAGCGGAGCCGGTGACACCACCGACTTCACCGCCAAAGGCACCGAGATCGAGCTTGTCTACAACCCCTCCCGCAATTGGCGCATCCTCATGAACGTGGCCAGGCAGGAATCGATCCAGAACAACAGCCTGCCATTTCTGAAAAAGCTGATCGGCCTCATGACGCCGGTTTGGGATCAGTTGCGGGACCGGCCCCGCCTCGCCTATCCGGTCGGCTACCAGCCCACCGATCCGTTGCCCGTCCCGGCCCAACTTACTTACGGCGACTACCTCGACGCCAATGTGCTCGTGCCCTTTGCCACCGCCATTGCCACAGAGGGCTCCGCCTCGGCCGAGCAGCGCAAATGGCGTGCGAATCTTGTCACCAACTACACCTTCCGCACCGACTCCCCTCTCGGAGAAAAACTTAAGGGGCTCGGCTTTGGTGCCGCCGTGCGCTGGCAAGACAGACTCGGCATCGGCTATCCGACGACGCGCAATACCAACCTGAGCGTGAATCTCGACCTCGCGCACCCGTTCTACGCTCCAGCCGAAACAAATTTCGACGCTTGGGTGAGCTACGAACGGAAAGTCTGGCAGAATCGCATCAACTGGAAAGTGCAGCTCAACGCCCGCAACCTCTTCGGAAGCAAAGAGCCGATCGCCATCGGCGCGCAGCCCTGGGGCGCGCCTTCGACCGTCCGACTTGCTCCGGAGCGCCGTTGGTATCTCACCAACACCTTCAGCTTCTGAACGCCGGCGGATATCCACGCCGATGAAACGCCGGGAATGCGTCGAACGCTCTACCTATTGGCGGTGCACGCCGGCTTTGCCACCGATTTCAAATCGGTTGACGAGGTTCGTTCGCCGGATCTGGGCGATGGGCGTTGTCGGCGTGCTCGCGGCGTCTGCCGAGCCTGTGCGCCTCTATCTCGCGAACGACGACCACACCGACTATATGTGGACGGCGGACGCCGACACCTACCGTCGGGTCTTCGTCGAGCTACTCGACTACTACATGAAGCTGGCCGACGACACTGCGGGCAATCCGCCGCCGTTCCAAAGCCGCTTCAACACCGACGGAGCGCTTTGGCTTTGGGAATACGAGCGAAACAAATCCCCCGCCGAATTCGCGCGCGTTATCGCTCAACTCAAGAGCGGCCATCTCAGCTCCCCGCTCACCGCGGCCGTTTCCTGCTACGGCGCGCAGCCCACGGAGGCCGTGCTGCGCGGCATGTATTACGCCGGCCGGCTTGAGCGTCGCTTCGGACTGCGTTTTCCACAGGCCGTCGCCATGGAAAACCAATCTCTCCCACTCGGCCTCGCCTCGCTCTGGGCGGGCTCCGGCGCCGAGTTCAGTTGGCGCGGCGTCTGCGGCTGTGCGAGCAAACTGAAGAACACCTCGCTCGCGGACCGCGAGCACGAGATCTACTGGTGCGCCGGCCCCGACGGGCAGCGTGTGCTCATGAAATGGCACTCCTTCGTGCCTGGCGGCAGCAAGCAGAGTGGAGGATACGCGGAGGCCTTCGACCCAGTGAAGGCGATCCGCTTCCTCGCGAGCAACCCCAAGTTCCTTTCCCGCTACCGCGCCCCGGGCGTAACCGAGCCCTACGGCGTCCGCGCCGCCTTCGGCTTCGGCTGGGATGCCCTCAACCGCAAGACCGGCGTCCCTTATACAGCCGATCCCAAGACCTATCCCTTCGCCGATCACTTCCACGTGATCGCACAGGCCGAAACTACGCCTGAGCGCCAAGTGATCGTTTCCAACCAGGAGGACTTCTTCCGCGATTTCGCGCAACACTACGGTGCGCAGCTCCCGACCGAATCCGTCACCTACGGCAACGAATGGGATCTCTATAGCGCATCGATGGCCGAGACATCCGCACGTGTCCGCCGGGCTGTCGAGCGGCTCCGCACCGCCGAGGCGCTCGCGACCATAGTCGCGCTCCACGATTCCGCTGCTCCGGGGACAAATACCGCCGCCCGCGACCAAGCCTTCATGGACCTCGGTCTCTATTGGGAGCACGACTGGACTGCCGACGGTCCCGTCTCGCGCTCCGCCCGTGCCGAATGGCAAAATGTGCTCGCGGACCGCATCACCGCCTACGTGGACACCTTACTCCGCGATTCCGCCGCGCGCCTTTCTGCCCTCATCCCTTCGACGGCTCCACGCCCGCGTTTCTACGTCTTCAATCCCCTCGGCTGGTCGCGCTCCGACGCCGCCGACTTAGCCTACGACGGCCCGGAAGACATACACGTGCACGACTTGACGGACGCCGCCGACACTCCTCATCAGTTCGTCACTCTCTTGGGCCGAAAGCACCTGCGCATTCTTGCCCGCGAGCTGCCGTCCTTCGGATACAAAGTCTTCGAGCTGCGACCCGGTCCGGGCTCGGCCTCCCGCGAGCCTGCCGCAACCCTCACCGCGCGCGTGTTGGAAAACTCCAGCGTTAAACTCACCCTTGATCGCGACGGAGCGCTCGCGGGCCTGATCGACAAACGTGCGCCCACCATCGAACTCGCCGCCACCATCGACGGCTTGAAAGTCAACGACCTCGCCGCGCACGAAACCGGAGGCCGTGACCTCGTCGTCGAGAATTCGGGCCCCGTCTCCGTGACGGTTCGTGCCACCAGCGGTGCCGCCCGCAATCATGTTACCCGTATTACGCTTTACCGTGACTCCGACCGTATCGACCTACACAACGAGATTACGGAAAACTTCGGCGACGTCCGCCATTGGGCGTTTGGTTTTAACCTCTCCGCCCCCGACGTGCACACGGAGGAACTCGGCGCCATCATTCGATTGAAAACGAAATCCGCGGGCGGCGACTACGCCGAGCGCAATGCCCGCTACGACTACGCTACGCTCAACCATTTCGCCGATCTCACCGACGGCACCGGCGTCCGGGGCGTCACGCTCTCCAATTGGGACTGCTCCTTTGTGCGCCTCGGCCGCAGCAAGCCCGACGCCCTCGACACTGCGACCGCGCAACTCCACGTGCTTGCAGGCGGCCAGGTCGACGGCGATCAGCTCGGTGTCCGCAACCAAAACGGCGCATCGCATTTCCTCCAACGTTTCGCGCTTCGTCCTCACCTCGGCTACGATCCCGTTGCCGCCATGCGCTTCGCTCTCGAACACCAAAATCCGCCGCTCGCTGCGGCGGTCCACGGCGGTCCGGCTTCCGTGCTGCCTGCCAATACAGTTTCTCTTTTGAGCGTGAGTGATCCCCGTGTCCTTCTCTGGTCCGTGAAGCCGGCAGAAGAGGGGGGCGCAGCCGGTATCATTGCCCGTCTGTGGAACATTTCTGATTCCCCGGCTACGGCGACCATCACGTTCCCTTCCGGTCTAGCTGGAGTTCACCGCACGACCCACATCGAGACGAATCTTGAATCCGTCGCGCTCACACTTGGCCGCGCATTCCCCGCGACCTTCACCCGTCAGCAGCTTCAAACCTACCGCCTGCGTTCCCGGTAACCACCAACGATGTTACCTAATTTTTCCATGTTCGAAGGCGCCTACCTGCACGACCTACTCGCCACCTAAGTCTGGTGGTGCACGACCTCGACCTTCTTCGCGATACTTACTTTTCTATTCGGGAATCTCGCCGCGATCATGCCGAATAGGCACCGGCTTCTCATCGTCGGTGGCCTCAAGTTATTTAGCCTCGTGCCCGCGCTCGGGGTCGTGTGCTACGTCTATATTTTGGGCAGTCGTTTTTCATTGAATTTTGGTCCGAACCGTGGGCAGCCGGAAAAAGTGCGGTTGTGTTCGATGTTAGCTGTGCTCTCACCGCCGGTCTCTGGGTGCTCCTAAGCAAGCGCATCGTCGTCGCGGCCCAACCGACCATCAGTTGAACTCGGTTCTGCGAGACGAAGTCATACGACCTTGCCCCGGGCCCCGTTAGCGCGCCGATCAAAGTCTACGACACACCCGAGACTCCGCTTCGGCCACCCCGCATTGTCGCCGTGGATTCGTATGCGGACAATGTCGCGGAGTGTTCGGCCTGCAGATCGTGCAGTTGCTCGATCACGCTCGCGAGTTTTGCGCCTGTGGGTGTGAGACGATACTCGACGTGCAACGATGTCGCCGAATGATCTGCGCGCGTGGCTAAACCGTAGGCGAGCAGCTTGCGCAGGCGCTCGTTGAGAATTTTCGTCGAGATACCGGGAATGTAACGCTCCAGTTGACCGGGCCGCGTGATCCCGCGCTGCAACGCACCCACGACGGCGGCCGACCATTTGCACCCCACCACATCTTCGAGCCCTCGGTAGGCCGTGCGTTCGCTGAGTGTGAGATGTTTCGATTTCATGCCGCACAAGTATGCGCTGTCCGGGGGTTGCGTCCAGTAGGCACCAAACGGTGCCCACTCTCCGAATCGTGCCCTCTACGAACGTGCGCATGGATGAGTTAAATTAACATTGAGCGAGGCATTCCGTTTCTCGCCGCATAACAAAAATCCACCGCAGACAAAAATCCCATGAGCAAAACCATCGCTACCTTCTATCACGCCGGCTGCCCCGTGTGTCTCGACGCCGAGAGCGCGGTCACGCGCTACCTCGATAACGCCAAGGTAAACCTCGAGGTCGTCCACCTCGGCACCGCCAAGCACCGCGTCGCCGAGGCCGAGGCCGCCGGAGTGAAATCCGTTCCGGCGCTCGTCGTCGGCGGGCAGACGCTTCATCTGAACTTCGGCGCTCCGATGAGCGCTTTGAAGTAGTCCCATTCCACGGACTTCGTTTCGGAGGAAGGCGTCCGCCGCTGGCGAACGGAAACCTTCCTCCTTTCTTTTTTGGAACGCCCTCTTCCGATGCCTGCACAATTCTCCGCCTTCGCCGCGGCGTCTGCGGCCCATCGCTTCGCACCGCCCCTATTCGCTTCACAGTGGCTCAACACATCGGAGCCTCTCGGGCTTGCGCAACTGAAGGGCCGTGTCGTGGTCCTCCACGCCTTCCAGATGCTTTGCCCCGGCTGCGTCTCCCACGGTCTGCCGCAGGCGATCGAGATTCAACGCACCTTCGACCCGCAAACGCTGGCGGTAATCGGATTGCACAGCGTATTCGAACACCACGACGTGATGACACCGGCGGCACTGCGCGTGTTTGCACACGAATACCGCCTGACCTTCCCGATCGCGGTCGACCAGCCGTCTGACGACCACCCATTGCCTCGGACCATGCAGGCCTACGCGATGCAAGGCACCCCGACCCTGGTGCTGATCGACGCACTCGGACGCGTCCGTCAACAGCATTTCGGCGTTGTCTCCGATCTCTCGATTGGCTGCGAGATTGGACGCCTGCTGGCAGAGGGAGTCGAGGGCTCATGATGATTGTTCTGATCCCTCCGCGTGGTGCCGGGTATTTACGGCAGCGTGTATACCCACACAAGGCTACGTAAGGCTGGAACAACCACATCCCCCGTGTTCTCGTGGGTTGCCGGTCCTAAGGAGTTTCGATAGGCTGAACGCGTGACGCTCCCTTTTCTTTCGTCAATTCCGTCCCGCCGCCGATCTGATGGCTTCGAGCAGTGCCCCATCGTCTATAACAACTTGGAACTATAGAAACGCATTATTTTATTCGATGGTCGCGCACCGAACCCACCATACGTCAATCAGTGAACGCCAACACCATTGGTTTACGACGCAAAAACGCCCGACGCGAAGAACATTTTGGCGACGGAAACCGCTTTCCAATGAACATGTAGAGATCTAGCTGCCCCACCTCAGCAAGCGCCCCGCGCTACGTCGTCGGCGACATCAAGAACCTCGCGATTCGTCTCATAGGAGCCGAGCTCAATAAGAGCGCCCACTTGAAATTCGTATTGGATAGGTGCGACCGAAATGTTGCACTCGTCGTTTACTGAATCGGTAAGTGTAGTCCGGAAATTGAGAGTCTCAATTTGATCTCTTAATGGTATTGATAGCAGTCTTCCAATCTATCTCAACTCGACGCGGGCTTGATTGGATAGTGCGCAAAGCCGACACAAAAGTGAAGCGGGCCGATACGATTACGTGTCGTTCTGCTATGGTTAGCAAAATGCCCGCAGGGCGGCATCGGGGGCATTTTCCGAATGCCCGACCTACCAATATCTTCAGAAACGACCAAGGAATCGATCACGGTCCCTACAGATGCATCTATCAGCAAAGGCATCGAATTCCGGCTGATCCCCGGCCGCGGTGTCAGCGTGCAAATTGGTCCGCGATTTTCGCGCGATAGTGTTACGAGTCGCGCGCAAGTGCTCGTAGTTGCGCTTCTCGAAGCGAGTGCCTGTTGTGAAACTCTATTCCAGGCATCGAGTGGCGAGTGGAGAGATTGTCGTTTTGAAGGGACAAAGGTCATCGTCGTAGGAGCGCGGGTTCCTTATGTGTTTAAATCGAGTAGCTGCAAAAATGTCGTGATGCTAATACTAGAGCCTAGATTCGTGTTCGAAACGGCGAGATCGGAAGTCGCAGGAGTAACAACTGGGGATATTGTCGCGCTTGGTCGCCGAGATGCTCTGCTAGCTCAATCAATCGCGGCCTTCCGCAGCTTGTGTTGCGGAGAAAAGCAGCCGACTGCACTTTATGTGGAGTGTATCGGCACTGTGATGGCAACGCACGTCTTGCATACTCTCTTCGATGGAGAAGCGCCCATCGATCGACGCGGGGGGCTCCCGATAGAGGCGTTACGACGCGTAATCGCGCATATCGACGCTCACTACCATGAAGACTACGATCTCGCCAAACTGGCGCGAATTGCTGGATTCAGCCGAAATCATTTTTGTAGATTGTTCGAAAAGTCGATAGGCCGGGCTCCGCGCACTTACTACCGCGGCTGCCAAGTAGAGCACGCTATCGTGCTTCTCCAGACCACCGATCTAAAGGTCATCGACATTGCCCAACAGTGTGGCTTTTGCGATCAGACTCAGATGGCGCGCTGGTTTTGGGATCTGCGACATATCAATCCAAGTGATGTTCGTGATGTCGCTAGGCAGTGAGGGGCGCCGACTTTTTCGGGCGGGTTGCCGAGACGCCGGGAGCGGACTCGTGATAGACTAAGGCAGTTCTGCGACATTGCGCCACAATTGGGCTACTCAGCACCAGTTCGGCCCGATAGTCCGGCCGCCGGGGATCGAGTCCCCAGTCACGACCAATCGTCATGGTTGCGACGCGTTCTTACCCATAAAATAAAAAGCACCAACTACCATGAAATCGACCGTGATCAAAATCCCTGTCCATCGTAGCGATTACAGAATCTTTGTCCTCGCCACCCGCCTAGTGCGTATTGAATGCGGCGCGAAAGCGCCGAATACACTGGCTTTGATCCAGTTCCAATTCGCGCACCGCACACCCGAAGGGATTGCCAAGGACTATCTTGATTGCATTCGGGATTTTCCGGCGCGCCGACGTGTGCGCGTATCAACATCGCGCAAAACCCGCTCCGCATCTCACGTAGCCAAGAGGGACAGGACGGATCGGCATGTTTCGCTCGACTGAGACTGCGAGGAAATACCGACCATAATATGAAGCGCCTTGGCAAAAGCCATTTCGATCACATCGGTATCGCAGCGCCTGCTGCGCGGTTCGATGTGGATGAACTTCTCAAAGACTGCGCCAACGCAGGCCTACTCAATGAACTCCGCGCTGCACTGGGAACGGATTCTTCGGGCGATAGTGGTGCCGCTCTGCGCGCAGTCCGCGACCTTGTCTACGAACTTGCCAGCGCTCCCAACCGTGACTTGGCGGTCGACGCTTTGATCTACGCCACTGGTATCGCCGAGTTTGAACGAACGAGTCTGCGAGGCTGCGCCCAAAGACATGGCCTCACATCGGAGGGATTTCGCCACCACGTGCTCGCACTCCAGCAACGTCTGAAATTGCCGACTCGTCCGATGCAACGACATGCAGGCTGACCTGCAGAGACTCGCGGCTTCGCTTCCCTCGGGCGCGATTGTCCGCGTTACCAATGTAGGTTTGGCGGCCGTTCCCGAATTGGACGGCGTCAGGTGGCAAGAACTTCTGGGTTTGGTCGCGCAATTGACCCGCTCGGCCGCGGGAGCGCGCCAGACACTCACGTCTTGGCTCGGGGACATCTTGGTCCATGACCGTGCTCCTCGTCGTGGACAGATTGTCCAGTGCGCCTCGGTGGCCGGTCTCAATCCGGGAACGCTGCGCAATGCCATGATGGTCTGCCGCCGGATACCATTGTCACGACGTCGTGACACTCTCACTTGGAGTCATCACTGCGAAGTCGGGACGACCTTCTCCGATCCTTCCGAGATTGAGCGCTGGCTCGAAATCTCCGCCAACGAGTCGCTCCCGACCGCGGAGCTCAGGCGGAGGATTCGTCGGTATGTCGCCCTGGGGAAGGCTAATCGTGGTTCTTCCGCTCGCGTGCTGCCTTTCCGCCTCCTGCGTGACCTGCGAACAGCCGCAAGAACCGCCGATCAACTTCGCGCGGTCTGGCTGCGCTGGCCGCACGCAACGGCTAGCCTTGCACTGACCGAAATCCAAGCCCTGACCGATTTTGTCGACGCCATCCGACGACGAGCGACGTTTCCGTCATTGATCAATGAGAAAAGCGGAGCGTTTCCGCGCGACCCTAGTGTGAATTGAAACTGAGGCCTCAGCCCCGAGGGGGCACCTTCAACTTAGTGCGAATGTGCAAGGCCACCTCGACGGGATCGTAGTAAACGAAATGTCCTACCTTGTGATAGGGAATACGCCGAAGTTTGGTCCATTCCCTGAGCGTGCGGATCGATGGCTCTTTGCCTGCCGGGAACACTCCACACCCGCGCAATCCCACGATGTCCGTGAGTTGGTTCGTGGGTTTGGCGGGTGCATCGATTTCGTCCATTCAACATAGTTCGTTCGTCAAGTCGCCCCGCCTGCAACTACACCGCTACAGAAAGTCCAGCGTCGCACGCCATATCAACGATGGCGGCATTCAGTTCGGTGTTGTGAAGGTGCTTTGGCATGATCCCGAAAAATTCCTCTGCTTCCGTGGTCGACTTCAAATCGAGATAGTGCCTCCGGATGATCGACTCGGAATTGCCCGCCTGGATAGCCGCTTCGCCGATTGAACGGAATTTTGCTACGAACATCGAAATGTAGGTGTGCCGGAGGACATCGTGCGTTAGATGGAACTGGTCGCGGAATTTCTCACGCCGCTTCTTGAAGTTTCCGACCACGATGGGGAATTTCGCCAGCGGATAGGCTCGCAGCCACGCAGCGAGGTTCGGCTGAATCATGATTTTCCGCGGCTCGCGGACTTTCGAAACTTCCGCCGAAATGTGAATGATGCCGGTTTCGAGATTAACTGCATCGGGCTTGAGCTTCGAGATCTCGCCGTAGGGCACGCAGGGACGAATTCCAGCAAAGAGACAGAGCGCGAAATACGGCACCCAGCGCCCTTCCTCGAAGGTCTCGAAATGCTCCATAAGCGCGCGGGCCTCCGCGACAGAGAGCGTCTGCGCCACACCGCGGCGGCGGCGAATGCGAAAATGCGGCACCTTCGGAATCGGGTTTTCGGCTATCCAGCCCCGTTGAAACGAAAATTTGAAAAAGGTGGAGAGAATGCCGCGCCGGTTGTTGTAGGTTTTCATGCCGGGCTGGCCGACCTCTAAAAACGTGACCAAAGCCGACGCGGTGATTTCGGCCACAGTCTTCCGCTTGAAATAAACCGCCAGCCGTTTCAGTTCCCATCCGATGCGGTCAAATTGCGGTTCAGAAATCTGATCCTGCTCAAACTCTCGCTCCTTCGCAGCTACATACTCGGCAATGGCGTCGGCGAGCGGCTTCTGCTTTTCCGGCTCGCGATAATTAGCCAACGCAAAATCGAGGTAGAACGAAAGCGGTCGTGAATTGTCCTCGAGGCGACGGTAGGCCACTTCTGCGTCGCGCACCTGCTCAATTGACAGCGTGGTCGGGACTGCTCGCATTCCGTGGGTGGTCTGAAGCGACTGAATTTCCAAGGCCGCCCTCTCAGCTGAAGCCTCCTCGCGGGTCTTGAAATTTTTCCTCACGCGCTCGCCATGCAGCCAACCGATGACGCGGTATGAGGTGGAGCCGTTGCGGTTCTCGAAGGGAGCGACGGCGAGTTTTGTTGCCTGTTTCATGCTTAGGTTGCCACGACAACTGGCAACCTAGCATCCCGAAAAATTAACTCCTTATTGC
>JAMHVU010000059.1:0-2574 GCA_035911355.1 Sphingobium sp. | reverse complement strand
TTTCGGCGACAATCCGCGCCTTGACCTCATCAGGCCACCGCCGCTTGCCACGCCGCCGCGGCTCGACAACCTCGCAACGCCCAATGAACCCGTCACCACCATCCGCCATGCGAAACCTCCATCTGCTGCTGCAGACCTTCTCGCAGGCGCGCCGGGCGTCAGGAACACATCAAATCAATGGGCTGGAAACGCCGCATACTCAGAACCCATGAGGCCAAGGGCTCGAAGGACGCTTCCGAGGTGCTTTGCCTCCCGTTGGTAGTCCAACTTCCTCGCTTTCTCGAGCTAATGCGGCAGCGCATGAGTTCCGATCATCGCACGCTGGTATTAGCCCCGCCGGGCGGGGCTCGAGGAAGGGCGGCGGTAAGGGTAGGCCCTTATGCTACTGACAGCCGAAATAGACCTTGATACGCCGTGGCGTGTGGGGAGAGGAGCAGACGCCGCTCTTGACCCTCAGAAAGGTCTGGCCGTTCATCGGTTCCCGAAGGGTGAAGACCCCTTGGCGAATGCCGGCGTCGATTTTGCTTGCCTCGCGCACCTCGGCCTTCCTGTATAGGATGTAGGAGTCGTGGCGAAGCCAAGGGTGCTCGTGGGGCTTAAGCAGACACGTCGCGTCGCAAAGATCGTTCGTCCAGCTGGTCACCGAAACCAAGAGATTCAGGCCATTGGCATCCGTATCGTTACAGACGACATGGAGGTGCGGCCGCGCCGGATCGTGCGACGGCCCCGAGGGAATGAGCAGTGTTCCGGCGCGGCGATAGGGCATGGCTGATGGTCAGAGCGCCCGGAACAAATCGTCGATGCGGTCGAAATCTCGGACCGTGGCCACCTGGTCTTCCACGTTTGGAACGCCGAGGTGCAACATCATCCGCTCAAGCGGAATCAGCCAAGACGAGCTGCCCGGATTCTCCCACTCGGGGACATTTGCCTGAACATGTGTCCAGTCGCGCAACTGCCATTTAGTCATGTGGCCGAACTGGTCCCACACCGCGTTCAGAACCTCGACATCGGCATCGCTGAGTTCATCAAGGTCTTCCTCAGCCAAGCCTGGCCGCGCCAGCGAGAGGTTGTGATCTTCCCTGTCGCGCAAAAACTCCGCCCAACCAGAGGCGACGGGGTCGCACTCACCGTTAATCATCGAATAGGTTTCGGAGTTGACCGGCCCGTGCGGCATCGAAACCCGGGCCTCATCCTGGATCGGGAAGCCAAATCGGCGAACGCTTTCGCGGTCGGCAAGGTATACCAGCTTCACCGCCTTAATGACCGCAAGCGGTTGAGCGCCGTTCTTCATGGCGAAGAAAGCGATCGTTTGCGCGGCTTTGCGGGCGTTATAGGCCATTGGGGTGATTATATGTTTTCCAGGAGGTAGGTCATCCGATCTCCGTGGGAGAGAATGAGTGGTCTCCATATAGAGTCTCGAGGCGCTAAAGTCCAGTTTCGAGGAGGGCTCGGTGCACGATCGCACTCTCCCGCGATCACGTTACCCCGCATCCTTCTGCGCCCGCACCATGGCCTCCCAGACCCCGCGCACCTTCCCCTCCTCCCGCAGCACGCGCAGCACCTCGATCTCGGTGATCGCCTGGCTGATCAGCACCCGCATCTCATCCTCCGGCACGCTCGCGGGGTGCGCCCAGGCGCGGCGCAAGCGGGCTACGATGTCGGCTTCAGTCAAGTCGCCTCCGGCGCGGATCAAGTTGCTCGGGCCGCCCTTTCAGCGCTGCGCGGCGTCGTGATAATTGTCAGCATACAGGCAATCTCGTCCTGCGCGACCCGCGTCTAACCCCTCGTTTCAGATCCTTGGCTCTTCGCCCAGACCGGGCAGAGGAGGCTTTTGGCCGCTCATTCATCAGGCTGCACCCACAATACTTGCAATGCCGGCAGCGTCGAAGCCGCGCGCGTAACGATCGTCACCTCGGCGCGCGTCCAGCTGCCCATGGCGTGTGACACCGCGTTCGTCGCTTGCTCTCTAGTCTCGGCATTCACGTATCCAACCCGGACTGGGGACCGGCTCTCCGCGCTATCGAAGATCTCGATCCGCCACAGCCTCATCTATGCCCTCCAACGCGTTCCGCAAGCGTACTGGAGAACGAGGCGCCGCGCGATGGTTTCCCTACTAACCCACAGCGTCCGGTTCATCGCTTGGCTAGGGGCCGATGGGATACGTGCCGACGGCGCGCGGGCAGGAGGCGCGGATGACGGGGAGTGCTCCGGAATGAGGCGGACGCGTCACTCTGCCTCCGACTGCGCCGGGGCGCGGCGCTCTCTGGCCGGAGCTTTCAACGCCGCCGCGTGTGGGATCGGACGTATGTCCCATCCTTTCGGTAGTAGCCCCTGACATGTACCCTGCCTCCGCTATAGCTTGGAGTGTAGGCAGGCAATATCCCGACTGATGACGTCGAAGGCGCGCGCTCACATTCGATACCATCGCCATCGCGATCCCTGTTTGCGTAGGCGCTATACACTCCGTCACAGGTCAGCCCTCCAGAACTCCCGCCTGCCAGCGCGTATGGCATTGCCGCCGAGCTAGGAGGCGCGGTCCCGACGAGATTCGCGATCTTTGAACCTACAGTTTCT
>JAMHVU010000058.1:0-3380 GCA_035911355.1 Sphingobium sp. | reverse complement strand
CGCGAGCGCGTCATGAATTTCCCGGAGGATCCCGGCGATGTCCGGCGGCTCGGCCATGATGGCCTCGTTAACGCTTAATTAATCCACCGCCGCAAGGACGATCTCGCAGCGGCGACGGTGAATGCCCGGAAAGGGGAAGAAGGTGAGCGGAATTCTTTTCATGCTGGGCGTGGTCGCGATGACGATGTTCGGCGACTATCTGCTGAAACTGGCGTCGATGAAACCGGGCGGCCTCACGACCCCGGAATTCGTCGGCGCGGTGGTGATCTACGCGCTGAGCGCGGTCGGCTGGCTCTTCGCGATGCGCCATCTCTCGCTCGCGGCGATCGGCGTCTATTACTCGATGCTGATGCTGATCCTGCTCGCGGCGATGGGCGTGCTCCTCTTCGGCGAGAAGCTCGCCCCCCGCGAGATACTTGGTATCGTGCTCGCCTGCGCTTCGATCGGCCTGATGGCACGGTTTCACTGACCGGGGACTCTTGATCCGCCGCGCGCGGGCCTCTAGCTCTGATAAAACGCCGGAACTCGGAGTCCGCCATGCCGGAACGCAAGACCCTGTTGCTGACCGGCGCGAGCCGGGGAATCGGCCATGCGACGGTGAAGCGCTTCTCGGCCGCGGGCTGGCGCGTCATCACCTGCTCGCGCCACCCCTTCCCCGAGAACTGCCCCTGGCCCGCCGGCGCCGAGGATCACATCCAGGTCGACCTCGCAGACCCGAACGACACGATCAACGCGGTGGAGGAAATTCGCCGCCGGCTGAAGGGTGGCCGCCTTGAGGCGCTGGTGAACAACGCCGGCATCTCGCCAAAGGGCGAGGGCGGTTCGCGTCTCAGCACGCTGACCACCGACCTTCGGACCTGGGGCCATGTGTTCCACGTGAATTTCTTCGCCTCGGTCGTGCTCGCGCGCGGGCTGATCGAGGAGCTGAAGGCGGCGCGGGGTGCGATCGTGAACGTGACCTCGATCGCGGGCAGCCGCGTCCACCCTTTCGCCGGCCCAGCCTATGCGACGTCCAAGGCCGCGCTCGCGGCGCTGACGCGCGAAATGGCGCATGATCTCGGACCAATGGGCATCCGCGTGAACGCCATCGCCCCGGGCGAAATCGAGACCGATATTCTCTCTCCCGGCACCGAGGATCTCGTCGCCGCGATCCCGCTGCGCCGCCTTGGCCAGCCGAGCGAGGTCGCGGACACGATTTTCTTTTTGTGTGGGCCGGAAAGCGGCTATGTTTCCGGTGTGGAGATCGAGATCAATGGGGGCCAGCATGTTTGACGGAGGCTACGCGGATCGCGCCATTGGTACTGCCGATTCTCACAACTTGAGATTGAAAATTTTCGCCGCTGATCCCGTGTGACCCAGTTTCTCGTTGCGCGCTCGCTCTTTCGGGATAAGACGAGCGATATGCGGGGAAAGGCGGAGTCGGAATCACGCGGTGGAGAATAATAGTTGTACGGAGTTTGACCGGTCGTCTCTGACGGACCTGTCCGAAGAGTCAGAGTATCGTGAAATGGTAGTACGCGGTCACGTTAAATGGTTTGACACCACCAAGGGATATGGCTTCGTGGTCGCCGAGGATGGGGAGGGCGATATCCTTCTCCACGGCAATGTGTTGCGCGTGTTTGGCTTCACCTCGGTGGCCGAGGGGGCTGAGATCGTCCTGCGGGTCCAGGTGACGGAGCGCGGTCGCCAGGCGCTGGAAGTGGTCGATATCCTGCCGGCCTCGGCACCGGCCAACGAGACCCAGGCCGTGGTGCCCATGGAAGGGGCGGCCGGCGGGCCGTTGCAGCCCGCGCGGGTGAAATGGTTCGATCGCGTCAAGGGTTTCGGCTTCGTCAACGTCTATGGCCGTTCCGAGGACGTGTTCCTGCACATGGAGACGCTGCGCCAGTACGGCTATGGCGAGGTGCTGGCCGGCGATGTGCTTGCGGTACGCATCACCTCCGGGCCACGCGGGCCGATGGTCTATGAAGTGCGCAGCTGGGATTATGTCGCGCGTCAGAAGCAGGCGGGCGATCCGGATGTATGAACCAGCGCGGCTCGGACCCGCGCTGGCGCTGCTTCTGCTTCTCGGGGCGGGCATGGCGCGGGCGGAAAATGCCTGCGACCCCGCCCGCGTCGATATCCGTGACGCGGATGGCTCCGCGCGCGTCGCCGTCGAGGTGGTCGATACGCCGGAGGGCCGGGAGCGCGGCCTCATGTACCGCGAGTCGATGCCACGCTATTCCGGCATGCTGTTCGTCTACGAATACGCGCAGCCGGTCGCCTTCTGGATGCAGAATACGCTCATCCCGCTCGACATGTTGTTCTTCGACGCCTCGGGCCGGCTCGAACGCATTCACGAGAATGCGAAGCCGCTCGACACCACGCCGATCCCGGGCGGTCAGGACATCCGTTTCGTTCTGGAACTGAACGGCGGCATGGCGAAAACGCTCGGCATCGAGCCGGGGGCGGAACTGCGGCATCCCGCCGTCGATCAGAAGGTCGCGGCCTGGCCCTGCGGATAGCATTAGCCTTTCACGCCCGCCGCCGGGCTGGCCCCGCTGTCAGGCGGGAACGTAGGTTAGCCTGATGACCTCACCGTCGATCTGGTCGCTCGCCGTCAGGCGGAGCGGTGGCCGGGGTCCGGCGAAGAAGGGCGTTCCCTTCCCAAGCACAACCGGGTGGAAATAGAGCCGGTACTCATCTACGAGCCCGAGCTCGCCCAGGCTTCGCGCCAGTTCCGGGCCGGAAACGTCGATCTCGCCGGCGAGATCGGCCCTGAGCCCCCGTATCACGCTTTCGAAATCGTCGGAAACGAGCGTGGCGTTCGGGCCGACCGAATCCATTGTTCGCGAGACCACCCATTTCGGCTGTCTCCGCCACGCCATCGCGAAATCGCGGTTCGCCGGGCTCCACTCGGGATGATCCTCATCCCAATAGCGCATCAACTCGTAGACTTGGCGCCCGTAGATGCTGCCCGTGATGCTCGATACGCGTTCGATCCAGTGACGAAAGAGCGCCGAGCCGGGCGCGAACGCCAGATGATCGACATAGCCGTCCAGCGACACGTTCATTCCGAATACGAGCTTCGCCATGTTCTGCCATCTCCATCCCCGGCCCTTCGATATAGCCCGCGCCGCGGCCCGGTGTCAGCGTGTTCCGGCTCCGGCCCGGCTCCCGTCCACGCGCCGCGCGCGGACGTCGGGCCACTCCTTTCCCGCCGAGGCGCGAATCCGCTTTTCTCGCGCCTCCGCCCGGGCTAGAGCAGCCGACACGGGGCGTGGCGCAGCCTGGTAGCGCGACGGTTTTGGGTACCGTAGGTCGCTGGTTCGAATCCAGTCGCCCCGACCAACACTTAAAGGAAATCGGCAGGTCCGGTTTGCAGGTTGGTTTGCAGCGCC
>JAMHVU010000057.1:0-10129 GCA_035911355.1 Sphingobium sp. | reverse complement strand
CAACGCACATTCAACGCCACATTCGAGCGCAACCTAATCGCGGCCCTAGCCAACGCCAAACGCACCGCCCGATAAATGAACGGGTCCTTACCGCCCACCCCCGCCCCCCGAGGGTAATTCGGCCCGCGAGGGTTAAGGTGTGAACGATTTTTCTCACTTGGTTGACTGGTTGACTAGTTGACCGTTCTAAGGTTGACTGGTTTACCGATGTTGATGAATCAGGTTGAGTACGCTGCGCACTGTGGGTGCTCAAAGCAGTACGTCAACAAGTTGGTTCGCTCGGGTGTAATCACGCTCACGGCTGAAAAAAAAATTGATCGCGACAAAGCCGATAGCGCATTGGCCGCGATTGCAGATCCATCGAAATCCGCAGTCATCAAGTCAAACGCTGAGCGCTACGGCAAGCCGCTGGTAAATCCGGCGGTGCAGCGTTCGCTTGCGATTGATGCAGGCGAGCGCGAGGTGCTTGCGAATCTGCCGAAGGTAGAGCCCGCGCCGCCTGAAAGATCGCCGCAGTCGGGATCGTCAACAAAAAGCTTTGCCGACGCGAAGTACGACCGCGAGCGCGCGCTTGCGGATCAAGCGCGCTTTGACTACGACGTCATGCGTGGCAAGTACGTGCTCCGTGACGTCGCCGCCCGCATGGCGTTTGAGGCCGGCCGATCATGGCGTAACCAGCTCACCGAAGTGCAAAACACGCTGCCCACCGGCATCGTCGCCATCGTCAAAGAAAAGATGCCCAATGCCGACGCTGACGCAGTGCTCGCCATTGGTCACGCCGTCACGCAAGCCATCATCGGTGCGCACCGCGGCGCGCTTGAAAACGTAGCCGAACAACTCAAGGTCCTCGCACAAAGCCTCGACTCCGAATCGAACTGATCGCCCCCTATGTTCGATCAAATGACCGCCCAGGCCATTCAAGGCCCGGCGCATCAACTCGCGGGCGAATGGCACCGCGGGCTCATGTTCCCCGCGCCGCTCACCGTCGACCAATGGGCCGACAAATATCGCTACATCGCCGCCGGCATGAGCCCAGCGCCGGGCAAGTGGTCAACGGATCGCATGCCCCACTTGCGCGAAATCATGGTTTCCATGAGTCCGTCGCACTCGTGCACCGACGTAACCTTCATGGGCTCGTCGCAGACCAGCGGCAAGACCGACACCGGCATCAACTGGCTCGGCTACATCATCGCGCATGACCCGGATTCAATCCTCATGGTCATGCCGAACCACAAGCAAATCAAGCGGTTCAGCAAGCGCCTTGATCGCAACGCCGCCTGCACGCCCGTCATGGCTACGGCCCTCAAGCCCCGAAGCCGGAAAGACAGCGACAGCACCGAGCTCAAAGACTTCGACGGCGGCATTCTCTACTTTGGTAGCGCCGAATCCCCCAGCGATCTCGCCTCGATCACAGCGCGCTACGTCAATCAATCTGAAATTGACCGCTTCCCGCAAGACGTCGACGGCGAAGGCGACCCCTGCGATCTCGCTGACGCCCGAACCACCATGTTCGGCGACCGCGCCAAGCGCTACAAAGAATCCTCGCCAACGATTGAATCGCTCTCGCGAATCAACCGCGCATTCCTTCGCGGCGATCAAAGCTACCGCTACGTCCCATGCCCCCACTGTGGCGAATACCAGCGCCTAACGTGGAAAGGCGTCAAGTGGCCTCTTGACAAACCGCAGCACGCCCACTACATCTGTGAGCACACCGGCTGTGTAATCGAAGAGCACCACAAAGCGCACATGCTCAAGAATGGCGTAGCCCAATGGCGCGCCACATTCCCCGAGCGCAGCGCTCGACACCGCAGTTTCCAGATTTCCGCGCTATACAGCCCCGTTGGCCTCGGCAAAACATGGGGCGACCTAGCCCAAGAATTCCTCGCCTGCAAAGGCGAAAAGAACAAACTCAAAGTATTCGTCAACACCCGGCTTGCCGAATGCTGGATTGACAACGACGAAAAGGTCGATTGGGAAGTCGTCAAAGGTAGGGCCGAACCCTACAAGCTGCGCACCGTCCCCCGGCGCTGCGGCCTCATCACCGCTGGCGTAGACGTCCAGAAAAACCGCTGGGAAATCGTCATTCTCGGATGGGATCGGCACAGCAACGCCACCGTTCTCGACTACGCCATCATCGCCGGCGACACCGCCGACCGAACCCAATGGGTCCTGCTCGAAGAATACCTAAGCCGTCCGCTCACTAGTGAGCTCGGCCCTGCGATGCGCATAGACATCGCCCTCATCGACTCCGGCTACCTACAGCACGACGTACTCGCCTTCACCCGAATGCACAAGGGCGATCGCTGGTACGGCACCAAAGGCTCCAGCTACCGCAACAAACCACTCATCACCAAGCCCCGCAAAGTCGAGCTAAAGCACGGCGACAAAGTCGACAAGCGCGGCGCCGAACAATACGAAATCGGCCTCGACACCGCGAAAGACATCGTCTACGCCAACCTTCACGCCGACAAAGACCGGCTCTTGCAAGATCGAAAGTTCCGCTTCTCCGCCGACCTTCAAGACGAATTTTTCAAAACTCTCTGCTCTGAGGTCTTCGACCCACACAAGCAGCGCTACGAAAAAATGCCCGGCCACCGCAACGAAGGGCTTGACTGCGTCGTCCTCTGCATCGCCGCCACGCAACACTCAAATATCCGCATGGATCGCATGCAAGATGCCGAATGGGATCTCCGCGATCAACTGCACGGCCTCGGCGGCAACTTATCGCTATTCGCGGGTGACTCGGCTGCACCCGAATCACCCGCGAAGCCCCCGTCGATTGGCTCCGCCCAAGACGCCGCCCTACTAGCCATGCTCACCGGCAACTACCAAACCACCAAACCCGCGATCTAACCGAACCCCCACTCAATGGCCGACTGCACCACCCTACAAGCCGATCTTGACGCGCTCGACGCCGCCATTCGTGCCCTGCACCGTGGCGAGCGTCGCGTCGAAGTGCAATACGGTGACAAAAAAGTCACCTACCAGGCCGGCAACATCAAAGCGATGACCGACGAGCGCGAATACATCCACGGCCAACTGCGCGCCAACGGCTGCGCCGGCTACACCGCATCCTCGCGAATCGCACAGCCCTCAATGGGCTCCGGCCGCTGCTAACTCAAAGAACCCATGACCGCACTCCAAACCCCATACCGTGCCGCCAACGCATGGGGCACCGGCGCGCGCATCGCCACCGCCGGATTTCTCTACGACCCTCGCGCCGTTAAAACCATAGACGCCGCCCCGCAAGCCGTCGCCACGCTCCCCACCGTCGGCGCGCTTGCATATCGTGGCGCTGGCCAAGACGAAAAAACCCTCTCCTCATGGTCCGCCCCGGTCAAAACCGCCGACGGCAACATCCTGCGCGAAAAGCGCATCATTGACGGTCGCTCGCATGACCTCATCCGCAACAACGGCTACGCCGCCGGCGCAGAACAAACCTACGACGACAACATCGTCGGCGCAAAGGGCCTGCGCCTCGCCGCAAAACCCAACTGGCGCGCACTCGGCAAAACCGAAGAGTGGGCCACCCAATTCGCCGCCGAAGCCGAAGCTCTTTACTCCAGCTTCGCCCACGACGCCCGAGAATGCGACTACTACGGCGTCAACGACATTGCCGACCAAACCAGCATCGCATTCAAAGGCGTATTTGCTGACGGCGACAGCTTCGCCCTCCCGCAATGGGACCCCAAGCCCGGCCGTATCTGGTCCACGCGACTCCAAGGCATCGAAGCCCATCGCGTGCGCAATCCTATGGGCGAGCAAGACAGCGACCGTCTCCGCGGCGGCATCGAACTAGACGCCGTCGGCCGTCCGATCGCCGTACACATCTCCACGCCCCGCCCCGGCGACAGCCCAACCGCCTACGCCTACGGCTACAGCTACAACACCGAACGCATCCCGCTTGAAACCAATTGGGGCCGCCGCCGGGTAATACAGCTCGTCAAGCGCAAGCGCTACGGCCAAAACCGCGGAATAGGGCGCCTCGCCCCCATCCTCGCCCAATTCAAGCAACTGGACATGTATCTCGACTACGAGATGAAAAACCAGATGCTCAACACCCTCATCGGCATGGTCATCGAAACCCCGGTCGAGGATCTGATCGGACTATTCGCCAACCAAGAACAAGCCATCACCGCGCTCGGCAACCGCGTCCCCCCCACCTTCAACGGTGGCGGCCAAGTCATCCAGCTCAAGCCCGGCGAAAAAATGTCGCCCTACAGCCCCAATCGGCCCGGCTCCCAGCTCGAATCGTTCGTGCTCTCGTTCACGCGTGAACTCTGCTCCGCGCTCAACATCCCCTACGAGCTTTTCACCAAAGACTTCTCCAAGAGCAGCTACGTCGGCATCCGTGCCGGCCTTGCCGAAGCCTACCGCTTCTTTTCTGGCGAACGCTACTGGCTCGCCACCGGTTGGAACCAACCGATCTACGAACTCATCATGGAAGAAGCCGTCAACGCGGGCCGCATCGACGCCCCAGGCTTCTACCAAAACCTCAAAGCCTACTGCCGCGCCGACTGGCTCGGCGCCGGCCGTGGCTACACCGACCGCGTCAAAGAAGTCACCGCAAGCGCGTTGGCCATCAAAACCCGCGTCTCCACGCTCGAAATCGAATGCGCAGAGCAGGGCCAAGACTGGCGAGAAGTCATCGACCAAATCGCCAAAGAAGAGGCCTACGCCGAAGAGAAGGGCGTCAGTCTCGACACCGACCCCGCCGTCGTCGCCGCCGCCAGTGCGCCGCAGCAAGGCTCGGACAATAACAACAACGACGACCCGCCCAACCAGCCCGCCCCGGCCAAAGACAAACAAGAGAAAGCCTAGCCCATGTCGCGATACGCCCACCTCGCCGAGCGTGCATTCGGCGCGCCGCTGTTTCTCACGCAAGACGCCGCCGGCATCGTCGCCGACTATCTTTTTTCTCGCATCAACGGCACCGCCAACGATGCCGACATCCCGGCTCAATTCCTCGCGCGCCCGATCGAGCAACAAATCGCCGGCAGCAGCAAAAAGCCATACCTCATCGACCAAGGCGTCGCCGTCGTAGGCATCAGCGGCAAGCTCCTCAATCGTGGCAGCAACATGGATGCCATCTCTGGAATCTCCAGCTACGAATACATCGTCGCCCAGCTCAAAGCCGCCGAAGCCGACCCCGCCGTCAACGGCATCATGCTTGAGATCGACAGCCCCGGCGGCGAAGTGGCCGGCGTCGACATTGTCACCCGTCAAATGTCCGCCATGCAAAAGCCCATTTGGGCCATCGGCAACAGCATGGCCGCAAGCGCCGCCTACTGGATCGGTGCGGGTGCCTCGCGCTTCGCCATGATCGAAAACGGCGTCACCGGCAGCATCGGTGCCGTCATCGTGCTGCGCGATCTCACCAAAGCAATGGACCGCGCCGGCGTTGGCGCAACCATCATTCGCTCCGGCTCGCAAAAAATGCTCGGCTCTGGCATGGAGCCCATCTCTCCGGATCTCGTAGAGCGCATGCAAGGGCTTGTCGACAAAGCCGCTAACGGCTTCATCGCCCATGTCGCCCAAGCGCGCGGCGTCTCTGAAAAAGCCATTCGAGCCCTTGAGGGCGCAACGCTTGACGCCCAAGAGGCCAAGGCCGCGCGCCTCATCGACACCATCTCCACCGTCTCTGACTTTCACCTGAGCATGGTCGCGGCCATGCGCAAGGGCACCGCCGGCAGCGCTGGCAAGAAATCCACCGCACCCGCGAACTCACCCACCCTCAAAGGAACAATCGCTATGTCATCCCCTACTTACGAAGAAATCCAACAGCAAGCCAAAGATGAGGCTATCGCCAAAGCCACTGCGGACGGCGCAAAAGCCGGCGCAACGCAAGAGCGCGCACGCATCAGCGCCATTCTCGACAGCGAAGAAGCCAAGGGCCGCACCAAGCTCGCCGCGCACATCGCCTTCAAGACCGCAATGTCCGCCGACGAAGCCAAAGCCATGCTCTCCGCGAGCGCTGTTGACAGCCCAGCCGCGTCAGCCGTTGCACCGGACGCCGCTGCAGCCGCCGCCGCAACCGCCGCCGCCCTCGGCGCATCGACCAACCTGCTCGATGCCGCGATGAGCGCCAAAGAAAACCAAAACGTCGACGTAGGTGTCGGTGCCGCCAAGCCAAGCGCCGCCGATCTCGAAACGCCCGAAGCCAAAGCCGCCGCCGTCGTCGCGCGCAACGAAGCGCGCCTCGGTAAGCCGCTGCCCGGCATCCGCTAGACCCCTCTCCACTCGCAAACGCAGCACCCACCGCGAGCCGCGCCCATTCGCCGCCGCCCGCTCTCCCGTCCTCACGCCTCCACCATAGGAAACCCACCCCATGACTACGCAAGTCTTCCCTTCCGGCTTTGCGGGCACGAGCACCGACACTTTTGTGCCGGACAACACGCTCCTCGGCTCCGAACATCCCACCCAAAACTACGACATGCCGAGCAACACCGCTGTCGTGCAATACGAGCTCGTAAAGCTCGCCGGCACCGCCCTCGTCAAGATCGCTGGCGCCCCCGCCGCGGGTGACATCGTCGGTGTTGTTGCCTACGCCGCCGACAACCTCACGGCTACCGCTGCCGCCGCGCGCACCCCAAAGGTCAGCGTCTACATCCGCGGTGAATTCAACGGCGCCAACATCACCGTTCCTTCTAGCACGGTCGACGCATGGCGCGCCGTCGCGAACGGAAGCGGCATCGTCTTCTCCACGCCGTTGGCATTCCTGAGCTAAGCGCCGCCGCGCCCACCGCTCCGAAATAACCACCGCACTCAAACCCCTACAAGGAATTTTCACCAATGGCTGATCTCTACTCCAGCGCCGAGCTGGGTGCCCTTATCCTATTCATCCAACCGCGTCCGTTCTACATGCTTGAACGCGTCTTCAATGACGACACGTTCAACCTCGAAACCGACGAACTCATCTTTGAAGACGTCTTCGACGACGTGCTCATCGCCCCGTTCGTATCGCCTGTGTCCAACGGCAAACCCGTTGTCCACTTGGGCTCCAAATCGCGCGGCTTCAAGCCCGGTTACGTCAAGCTCTCCGACCCGATCACCCTGCAGCAAATCTCGCGCCGCCGCCCAGGCCAAGCGATCAACACCCCGGTTGACCGCATGGCCAACCTCGACGACGCCCGAATCAAGCGCCTCGGCCAACACCGCCGCTCCATCCTCACGCGTATGGAACTCATGTGTTGGCAATACGCGCTTGACGGCGCGTATGACGTCAAAGGTGACGACTACCCCACCAAAAACGTCAACTTCGGTCGCGACGCTGGCAACACTGTCGTTCTCTCGGGCGCTGCGCTTTGGAGTGCACCCACCACCGCCAAGCCGCTCACCAACTGGGCCGCATGGTCGCGCATCACGCTCGACAAAGCGGGTGTCGCCGCAAACCGTCTCATAATGTCGCCCGAAGCGTTCGACTACGCCTCCAAAACTGACGAGTTCAAAGAAGAATACAAAAACTTCAAGAGCAACGGCGGCCCCATCCCCAACATCTCGCCGGCACTCGCCGCCGTCATCGACTACAAAGGTCGCTACGGCTCGTTCGAGATTGAAGTCGTCAACACCAAATACCTCGACGAATCTGGTGTCGAGCAGCGCTATCTGCCTGCCAACAAAGTGCTCTGCGTCGCCGCAGGTCCCGACGCTCTCTGTGGCGTCAAGATTTACGGCCTCATCCAGCACCTCGCGGCCGTAGAGCAGGGCGTCACTTCGGTTGACGCGTTTCACCACGAATGGGCGGTCCCGAACGGGTCGGCCATCAACATCGACACCGACAGCGCACCGCTGATCGCCGCCAAGCGCGTCAACGCCATCGTTGCCGCGACCATCTCCTAACCCGCCGAGCGGGTGACTCTCGCGGGGCGGCTGCACACGCCGCCCCGTTTTCATCTCCACACATTCACCGCAATTCGCAAGGTATACACATGCCAACTTACAAAACCGTCTGCACCGTCAACGACATCCCGCCAGGCAAACCGTTCAAACTCGCCGGCAAAGACGGCGAAAAAGAATACACGCGCCTGCTCGCGCTCGGCGCCATCGTCGAAGACGACGACGTAGCTTCGCCCAAAAAAGCAGCAGCGGCACCCACCGCCGAAGAAATCGCCGCCGCCGAAGCAAAAGCCAAGGAAGAAGCCGATGCAAAAGCCAAGGAAGAAGCCGAAGCAAAAGCCAAGCTCACGGCTTAGTAAATCATGTCATGGCAGCGCGATCAATTTTGGGCGGCATTTGCTGACGCCGGCATGCTCGCGCTCGCCACCACCGTCAATATCGGTGGCACGGTTTACCAAAACGTCCGCGTCGGCATGCGCGAGCCCGACGAACTCTTTTTAGACACCGGCACCCAGCACACCCATTACGAAGCCGAGTTTGAAACCACCGCGCTCCCCGGCCTCAATGTAGGCCACATCCTCACGGTCGACAGCGTCGACTACCGCGTCAAAAGCCCCCCGCGGCTCAAGGCGACGGGTTGGTTCAGTGTCGTCGATCTAGAACGCATCACGCGCACCTACCCCAAAACGCCGGTACCGCTCACCTAAGGCGGCTCCGCCCCCGCCCCCGCCGCCAATGCCGGCGCCAACGAATACTTCACGCGCATCGCCGCCCAGGCGCTCGGTGGCCACCGTGTTGTCCGCTCCACCGGCGCGACCAGCGTCGATTACGCCGACAACACCATCGAAGCACACGGCGACGTGCTTCTCGGCATCACCGTCACCGCCGCCAACGCTGGCGCATCGGTGCTCGTGCAAAACGAGGGCGAACTTGAATTCTCCGGTTGGTCGTGGCTCCCCGGCCAACCGATCTACCTCGGCACCAATGGCCTCATCACGCAAACCGCTCCCGACGCCGCCCCCGCCAACTCCGACGCCTTGCCCGTATTGCTCCCGACGTTCGCGCTCGCGGGCACGTTTGGCGCGGGCGCAACGGGCCGTTGGCACGCTGTCGGCCCGTCCGGCACTGCGCTCGCCGGCAGCTCCGATTCGCTCTTAAAAACCAACCTCTCGCTCCTCGCGGATCTGCGCCCGGTCGGTGACGAGTATTGGACCGGCTTCATCACCGGCGGCCTCGGCGCGGGCCAATGGTTTGAAATCACCGCCAACACCAACGCCGCTGGCGCCTCGGTCTTGAGTATCCGCAAGCCCGGCGGCGGCGTGCTCGACACCGCGCTCGACAACACCTCCACTTACATCCTCTACACCGGCCGCTACTACGTCCTCAACGCCGGCACCGTCGCCGCCGGCTCGTTCAAGTATTTCGACTGGGCCACCAAAACCGTCTCCGGCAACCTCGTCGTGACCGGCCTGCCCGGCACATGGGGCACCGACGCGCGCATGAACGTCACATGCTCCACGATCGGCCAAAAAATCGCGATCACCGCCACTGGCGGCAGCACCACCACCATCGTCAAGACGGGTGCCGGCTGGTCCGGCTCCAACTTCGCCAACTGCTGCCAAGTCCGCTGCCTCACGGGCGCCAACGCCGGCCTCATTCGCCCCGTCGCGTCTAACACCGCCGACACCATCACGGTTACCGCGTTCCCGTCTGCTGTCGTCGCAGACGACACGTTCAGCCTCGAAGGCAACGACGACCAGATTCTCCTTCAGGGCAACGGTGCCGTAACGCTCTACCGCTACACCCTATCGACCACCGCGTGGTCGACGATTTCCCCGGTCGCGGCCCGCGCTGGCGCGCCGGTTGCGGGTATGCAATCGCTGTGGGCGCACTCCGTCTCGTCGCCCGAATGGACCGACGAAAAAGCGCTCTTAAATCTGCGCTATCTACTCTGTCCGCGCGGCGGCACCGCCATCATTGATCGTTTTGATATTGCCGCCGTCACATGGGCAAGCGACATCGCCTACGGCAACAAAGCCGAAGTGTTCGCGTCCGGCAGCAGTGCCAGCTACTTAGGCGACGCCATCGCCATCGAGCAGGCCAACACCGGCCGCATTGTGCAACTTGACTTGCCCTCGATGTCGCTGCGTTCGCTCGCGCTCTGGAACGTCACGCAAGGCGCGGTCGTCTTGGGCGACAAGCTCATCTCTATCAAATACAAATACAACGGCAAAACGTATCGCTGGCTCTACAAGTGGAACCACACGCAAACCACTGTCGAGCGCTTGTTTCT
>JAMHVU010000056.1:0-2924 GCA_035911355.1 Sphingobium sp. | reverse complement strand
CAGCCCATGCCTTGTCCGAAAGCCAAAACTCCCCCGCCATCGCTCACCTCCACCGCCGATGGTCAGGACAGAATCAGAGAGGCATCATCAAATCAATATGATGATCGGGTTTTGACCCTAGCCCGCTTGCCGGCGTCGAAGCCACGAATCCCGCCGCTCTCGGTGGGTTTCGCACTCTGAC
Organism: Sphingobium sp.; assembly: GCA_035911355.1. Taxonomy (GTDB): domain Bacteria; phylum Pseudomonadota; class Alphaproteobacteria; order Sphingomonadales; family Sphingomonadaceae; genus Sphingobium. The sequence goes on along the minus strand of JAMHVU010000056.1, from coordinate 2,743 downwards.
GATCGATGATGCCCGTGCTCGGGCTCGCCCGTTCGTCGGAAAACAGTCCGGAGGACTGTTTTCCGACCCTCTTCGCCCCTCCGGTTCGCGCGCCGCCGTGACCAGGTGATTGCTGATCGTCCGCCACAAGCCGCTTTCGCGCCATTCGTAAGATCAGCGCTACACCGTCGAGGCGGGCGAAAGATCCTTCGGAAGCATGCGCCACTGGCAGCCGGTCGTCGCGATGTGGATGATCGCGCTCATCACCTCCCGCAAATCCGTCGTCCGGGGCCGGCCGACCGGGCGCGGCGACGGCGGGAACGGCACGATCAGCGCCCATTCCCGATCCGTCAGATCACTTGCATAGCGTGCCCCCCGACGGACATAGTCTCGCCGAACGGCATCATTCTAAGGCATCCGATCTCCGTCAGTCTTCGCGAACCGACGTGAATCACAACCATATGATATCGCTCAATTCATTTGGCCATGTCTGCAGAATGCGTTGGTCATGCGGCCATCAATCGATCCCATGCATCCTTGACGCGCTCCGTTTCGGTTCGGACGGAGCGCGCGATGAACCACGAGGCGTAGCCGGTCAGGTTCTTGGTCGCCGGCCCGCGAAACGGCTCCATGAAGCGCTCGAAGCGGTCATGCAGGCTGTTGATGATCTGGACGTGAAATGCCTTGTCGATGACGAGGGGGCCCTTTTTCGCATCGATGCGGTAATGCGGCATGCTATTTTGCCGGGCGAAGAAATCGTAGGCTGGGTCCCGATCACTGCACAGGACCGCTTCACCGCGCAAATGTCGCGCGAGCACGGCCATCAGCGGCGGCGCGGAGTGGTTGGGCAGAACGTCCGCGCGTCTGGCGCCCGCGCGGTCCGCCATCGTGAGCACCGGTATCTGATACCTGGAGATACCGGCCGGCATGGGCGTTCTTGTGCGTTTGTAGTCTACCCACCGCATCCTGGACTGCGCCCTTGCGGGTGGACCATGCGAGCCACCGAATTTTGTCCGTCGTCAGATGAAATGGGACACGATGGCCTGATCCGGTCCGGAGGGTCTGGCTCGTTCTGGCTTCAATCCATGCCGCGGTCTGGCGATGCAGCCAGCGGCGTTTCTGGATGGTCCTGGCCTTGATTTCCTTCCGTCGTTCGAGGATGGCGTCGGCCCGCCCAAGGTAGACATCGGCGGGCGTCAGGTTGCCGATGCTCTCGTGGTAGCGGTGATGATTTTAGTGTTCGATGAAGGCCGCCACGGCGTCTTCGAGCGCCCCGGGCAGGTAGTGGTTCTCCAGGAGGACGCGGTTCCTCAGGGTCTGGTGCCAGCGCTCGATCTTTCCTTGGGTCTGGGGATGCCCGGGAGCGCCTCGGACATGGTCCATGCGTTGATCGGCAAGCCGGTCGGCCAGTTCCCCGGAGATGTAGCCGCTGCCATTGTCACTGAGCAGCCGAGGCCGGTGGGCGCCCCTTGCCCGATCGCAGCCCGAGGCGACGAGGGCGTCCTCCAGCGTCGCGGTCACGTCCGCGGCCTTCATCGTCGTGCGAAGCCGCCAGGCGATGACATACCGGCTGTGGTCGTCGAGGATCGTCGAGAGATAGAACCAGCCCCAACCGACGACCTTGAGATAGGTGAAGTCGGTCTGCCAGAGCTGGTTCGGTCCGGTGGTCTTCTCGCGGAACGCGTCCGCCGCCTTGATCACCACAAAGGCCGGGCTGGTGACCAGGTCATGCGCCCTCAGGATCCTGTAAACGCTGGCCTCGGACACAAAGTAGCGCCGGGTATCCGTGAACCTGACCGCCAGTTCCCGCGGTGAGAGCCCGGGCTCGTCGAGCGCCAGGTCGACGAGCCGCCGCCGCGCCTTGTCCGGGACGCGGTTCCAGACCCGGGACGGGCGAGAGGGTCGGTCCTCCAGCCCCGCCGCGCCAAGCGCCAGATAGCGATCGTACCAGCGATAGAAGGTCGTGCGCGAGATACCGATCATGCCGAGGGTGCGCTTCGCCGGCGGATGCGACTGTTCCACCAGCCGGATGATTTCCAGCTTCTCCGATGCGGGGTACCTCATTCCTCGTCTTCCCCAGCCCCGAGCATGCTTTTTTGAGCAGGTGGTTCTTCAGGGTAAGGTCCGCGACGGCTTCCTTCAGCGCGGCCGCCTCGGCGCGCAGGCCCTTGACCTCCGGGGTGCTGGCCTGCCGCGCCGTGTCGCCGGCCAGCCGCTTCCTGCCGGCCTCGAGGAATTCCTTCGACCAGCTGTGATAGAGGCTCGTCGCGATCCCCTCGCGCCGGCAGAGCCCGGCAATGCTTTCCTCGCCCCGCGGGCCCTCGAGCACGATCCGGATCTTCTCCTCGGCCGAGTGATGCTTCCGGGTCCGGCGCCGGATGTCCTTCACGACAGCCTCGGCCGTCGGCTGCGCTGTTCCGGGTTTCTGTCTCATCTCCACTCCTTGGTGGTTACGACGAGCCAGAAACCCTCCGTTACGAAATCAACTCAGGTGTCCCAGGAGTGCTGATGCCGGACATGCTGCGCGACGCCGACGGCGACGGCGCCGCCGAATATAGCGGGATGTTCCTGGACGGGCTCAACTCGCCCTTTGGCATGACCCTTTCCGGCGGCGAGCTCTATGTCGCGGATACCGACGCGCTGCTCGCTTTTCCGTATTGCGATGGGGAGACCCGGATCACGGCGCCGGGCGAGAAGATCGCCGACCTGCCCGCCGGCGGGATCAACCACCACTGGACCAAGGACGTGATCGCCAGCCCGGACG
>JAMHVU010000055.1:0-1547 GCA_035911355.1 Sphingobium sp. | reverse complement strand
ACCGCGCCCAGCACGGCGCTGCGCGTAGGCCACCGCCCGACTGATGTTGTAGGCGATCAGATGCAGCCGTAACTCCAGCCGTACACCGGCCAAACCCTTGCGTCGGAAGCGGTGGAGCCCTTGGCGCTCGCGCAGGACCGAGAATACCGGCTCCACCATCGCCTTGCGTTGCGCAAAGATCCGCTTCGCCCGCGGCTGTGCCATCACCACGCGCAATGCCTCCTTGTACTCCTGCCCCTGGGTGCGTTGAATGCTGCGCACCTTGGCGTCCGTGCACGTGGCCCGCCGCGCACACCCGCCACAATCGAGCGCCGATGCCGTGTAACGCACGTAGGGGCGCCGTCCCTCGGCCGCGTTAGCTGCGCAGCGATTCGTTGCCCTCAGCCACTTCCCTTCGGGACAGACATACCCGTCGCGCTCCTCGTCGTAACGAAACTCGCGCAGCGGGATCAGCCGTGGCTCCTTGCCCTGCGTCGTCTCCGCGCGCTCCGGGCACAGCAGACTGATCTCCTGCGCCACCGTGCGCTCAATCAACTCGAAGTCATTGGCAAAACCCGCATCGAGCAACAACTCCTGTGTCTGCTCGCCATCCAGACGCTCGAGAAGTTCCTTCATCGGCGCAATCTCGCTCGTCGAATGTACCTGCGCGTCCACCACCACCCGCGCCTTGTTGGCCAGCACCAGCGCCTCGTAGGCCGGACGGCTCCCGCGACCGTTCTTCAGCCTCAGCAACCCCGCCTCCGGCTCCGCCGGCACGATCGCCTTCGCCTGCTCCCGCTCCGCCAGCACCGCGCAGAGCTGATCGACCTGCGCGCGCTCGGCTTCGGCGCCGTCGCCTCCCGACTGACCGAGGCGCTCGCGCCACTGCGCGAGCGCTTCGCGTTTCATCAGCGCAAAGCGCGAACTCATCGCCTCCAGCGTCGTCCCGTCACCGGCCAGGCGGTCCCGGTTCGAACCCGTGCGCTTGAGCGCCTCATCCACCACCGCTGCGAACAACTCCCGCGACAACTCGGCCTCGTGACGCTGAATGAAGCGCCCCAACACCGAATGATCCGGCGTGATCCCGCCGCTCACCCACATGCAGCCCAGATCCGTGCGCGCAAAGCGCTCCAGCTCGCGCAGCGAGCTCACCCCGCGACGCAGACCGAAGAGCACGATGCCCGTCATCAGCCGCGGCGCGTACGACGGCCGCCCGTCAGGGGCGTAGCGTGCCTCGAAGGCGCTCCAGTCGCAGCTCCCCAGCAACTCGCGCACCACCAGCGCGTCCGTCACCCCCATCTGCTTGAGGTGCTCGTCGAGTCCGAGCACCCCGAACCGGATCTCCCGCGGGTCCGGCTCCACGAACCGCACCGGGCCCGACACCGTGGTGGCACCCCTCACCGGCATCACGTCCCGATCACCGTCGAACAACGGCATCTGGGGACGCGTGTCGATCCGCACCACCGGGCGCTTGATTCGCTTGAGCTTCATGGGCATTGCCGGCTCCAATCCGTTGGATCCATCGTAGCCAAAATCAGTGACAGAGAGGGGGTTTTGCGACACCCTCT
>JAMHVU010000054.1:0-20157 GCA_035911355.1 Sphingobium sp. | reverse complement strand
CGAGGACCTCGCCTACTTCCCGGAAGGGACCGACCATTTCGACGATTATGTCGAGGCGGTCGAGTGGGCGCAGGACTTCGCCGCGCTGAACCGCCGGATGATGATGACCAATGTGATCCGGGCGCTGCGCGGCCAGATCGCCAGGCCTTTCAACGCGGAGCTGGAAGCGGTGAACTGCCATCACAACTATGTGACGCGGGAGAACCATTTCGGTCAGAATGTGCTCGTGACCCGCAAGGGCGCGGTGCGCGCGGCGAAGGGCACGATGGGCATCATCCCGGGCTCGATGGGCGCGAAATCGTTCATCGTGCGCGGTCTCGGCAATGCGGAATCGTTCGAGAGCTGCAGTCATGGCGCGGGCCGCGTGATGTCCCGTACCCAGGCCAAGAAGCTGGTCTCGCTCGACGAGCATATCGCCGATACGGCGGGCGTCGAGTGCCGCAAGGACGAGAGCGTCATCGACGAAACGCCCCGGGCCTACAAGCCGATCGAAGCCGTGATGGCCGCCCAGGCCGATCTGGTGGAGATCGTCCACACGTTGAAACAGGTGGTATGCGTCAAAGGCTGAGCCTTTGGCGTGCACCACTTACCGACAGAGAAGAATCATGCAGACCGTCACCAACACCGCTATTCCCGCAGCCCTTCGGCGCGAGATCGAAGCTCGACTGGACGATATCGAGCGGACGCATGACGTGCGTATCCTGTTGGCGGTGGAATCCGGCTCGCGCGCCTGGGGCTTTCCCTCACCAGACAGCGATTATGATGTGCGCTTCGTCTATGTGCGCCGGCGCAACTGGTATCTGTCGTTGAAACCGGGACGTGACGTGATCGAGACACCGATCGAAGACGAGATTGACCTGAACGGATGGGATATCCGCAAGGCGCTGGGCCTGTTGCTCAAGTCCAACGCGGTGGTCAGCGAATGGATCGAAAGCCCGATCCGCTATCGTCCCGATCATCCGGTTGTCGCAAGGCTCTCCGCCTTGGCAGATTGCGCCACGGATGCGCGCGGCATCGCCCATCACTATGCCAACCTCGGCAGTAATGCCGCAGACCGTTGGCTCACGGATGGCGGCGATGTGCCGGTGAAGAAGTATTTTTACGCTCTTCGCCCAGCGCTGGCGATCCGCTGCCTTCGTCTCCATCCAGACGAGCGCCCGCCGATGAATCTTCAGGCGCTTGTCGAGCGATGTGCGCTGCCAGGGGCCATGCAGGATGAGATCGCCGCGCTGGTCGAGGCAAAGCTGCAAAGCAATGAACGGAGCAATGCCACACGTATCGCGACTCTCGACACGCTGATCCGCGACGAGCTGTCTCGCGCGGGCGAAGTGGCGGCACGGGAGCTAGGTTCCGACGCCGACACGCAGGCAGATCAACTTTTTCTCGAACTGGTAGACACATGATTATCATTGACGGATCGGAAGGCGAAGGCGGGGGGCAGGTCGTGCGCAATGCGTGTGCGCTCTCGCTCGTCACCGGCAAGGCCGTCCGCATCGAGAATGTTCGCGCCAGGCGGTCGAAGCCGGGGCTCATGCGTCAGCATGTGACCGCAGTTGAGGCTGCGTGCGTGATCGGCAATGCAGAATGCCAGGGGCTGCACGTTGGGTCGTCCGCACTCAGCTTCACGCCGGGTCCTGTCGTGCCGGGCGAATATCATTTCGCGGTCGGCACGGCCGGATCGACAGGGCTGGTCTTGCAGACGGTGCTGATGCCGCTGCTCTTGGCTGCCGGACCGTCGCGGCTCGTGCTGGAGGGCGGCACGCATAATATGCTCGCCCCGCCGTTCGACTTTATCGCGAAATGCTTCCTGCCGGTCATCAATCGCATGGGGCCAAAGGTTGAGGCACGGCTTGTCCGACACGGCTTCTACCCGCGCGGTGGCGGTTGGATCGAGGTGGATATCATCCCGGCTCCGTTGCGGGCGATCGATTGCCTGGAGCGTGGGCCGCTGCTTGGCGTCAGCGGACATGCGCTGATCGCAGGTCTGCCATTCGAGATTGCGGAGCGCGAGATCAATGTCGTGCGGCGCGACCTTGGCTGGTCGGAGCGAGAGGCCTGCGTGCGCGAACTGCCTGAAGATCAGGGGCCGGGGAACATCCTGCTGCTGGAGGCGCAGTATGAGCATGGAACCGAGATCGTCAGCGGCTTCGGCCAGTTGGGCGTGACGGCGGAACGGGTGGCGAAAAAGGCGGTCGGGCGCATGCTTGGGTTTCTGGAATCGGATGCCTTTGCCGGTCCCTATCTGGCCGATCAGTTGCTGCTTCCCTTCGCGCTCGCGGGCGGAGGCAGCTTCACCACGGTCAAGCCGAGCCAGCACAGCCTGACGGCAATCGACGTGATCGGACGCTTCCTCGACCGGCGGCTTGGCTTTGCCCAGCAGCCCGGTGGGACGCATCTCCTGACTGTTCGATAGAAGGGGCGACCATGCTCCGTGCTTAGCGGAGCATGGTCGCCTATAATGTCGCGTTGCCAAGTCACGGTGAATCCAGTAAAGCGCCCGCAGCCAATCCCGGCCGGTCCTGAATGCGGAAAGGAGAATGACATGCGCGCAGCATCTGCGAGCCAGCCAGTTAATCTTCTTATCCAGACCATTCAGGATGACATTGCATGGGCAATCTCCCTGCAGGTGACTTCGCTCACCTGACGTATATTACTGACCTGCATCGCGCGGGTCAGGTCAACTTCACCTATTTCGACGCCAGCCATTGGGCTGCTTCCTTTATCAGCAAGGAGGCCGGTCATGCGCGCTGACATGTTCAAGGTCATCGTGGAGCGGCCGCGCTGGGGCGCGAGCCATGCCAGATCCGCAAAGCTGAAAGGAAAAGCCAGCCAGGGCATCAAACAGATCGGCCTGAAACGCCATGCCAAGATTGCGGCGCCCTACACCAAGAGCCTCAATGAGAATCTCGCACCGCTTGTCCGCTTCCTGCGCAGCAGGCGGGGGAAGCCCTGGGATACGGTTTTCAGGGAAATTTGTGCTGGCCTCGACACCGGCAGCACGGTGAAGATGCACGTTCGCCAGCATATCGAGGATTATGTGCTCACCCGCATTTCCATTGGCCGACATGGCGAATGGATGTTCGAGGGCGAAGTGCTCGAGAGGGAAGGGCGCTGGTTCCGGCGCCGCTTGTTCTTCGTCGATCCGCAAGACGGGTTGCTCAAGGACTATGCCCAGCTGGAGCGCAGGCTGCCGTCGGTCAATCGCTCGCGGAAGGGAGGCGCATGATGGAACAGTCAGCTCTCACCCTCATCGCGAGCGATCCTGCGCGTCTCGATCCGGTCGCCATCGATCAGCTTCATGCGACCGCCAGGCTGGAGGGGATCGGGCGCGTGGTCGGCTTGCCCGATCTTCATGCCGGCAACGGTATTGCGGTCGGTGCCGCCTTCTGGTCCGAAACCCATATCTATCCGCATCTTGTCGGTAGCGACATCGGCTGTGGCATGGCTTTGTGGGAGACGGATCTTTCGCTCCGCAAGTTCCGTCTCGGGGCGGCCGACCGAAAGCTGCAGGATCTCGACACACCCTGGTCGGGAAATCAGGAAGAAGCGCTCGTTGCCGCCGGGTTGCCAATCGACATGGGCGATCCATCGCTGGGCACCATTGGTGGTGGCAATCACTTCGTCGAATTGCAGCGGATCGAGGAGATTGTCGACAAAGAGCGGTTCGATGTTCTGGCGCTGGATCGCGACAGGCTGTGGATGATGGTCCACAGCGGATCGCGGGGGATCGGTCATGCGATATTGGCGGACCATGCGGCGCGGAACGGCAGTGCTGGGCTGACAGCGGAAGAGGCGGCTGGCCGCGCCTATCTCCGAGCGCATGATCATGCCCTGATCTGGGCGGTGCTTAATCGTCAGATCATCGCCGGGCGTTTCCTGGAAAAGCTGGGATGCGAAGGACGCCGAATCCTGGACATCTGCCACAACAGCGTCACCGCGCATCAGGGCGGCTGGCTGCATAGGAAAGGCGCTGCGCCAGCCGATCGGGGTTTGGTCACGATCCCCGGTTCGCGCGGGGATTTCAGCTATCTGGTCGAGCCATTGGCTGACGGCGCCGATGTCGCGCTCCATTCGCTCGCCCATGGCGCGGGGCGCAAATGGAGCCGCAAGGATGCCCATGCCCGTCTCTCCCGCCGCTACCGGCCAGCGGAACTGGAGCGGACGGACCTCGGCAGCCGCGTGATCTGTGAGGATCGGCGGCTGATCTTCGAGGAGGCACCCCAGGCCTATAAGGACATCCGTTCCGTGATCGGCGATCTGCAGGATGCCGGGCTGATCCGCGTGATCGCGCTTTTGCGACCTCTCCTCAGCTACAAGACGAGGCGCGCATGAGCGAGATCATCCTGCATCTGACCTCCGGCAGTGGACCGGAGGAATGTCGCTGGGTGGTGGCCCGGCTTGCCGATGCTTTCGGCCGGGAGGCAAGGGAGAACGGGATCGCCTGCGCGTTGATAGAAAGCCATGAGGGCTTCCCATCTTCCCTCCTGCTTCGACTATCGGGTGACGGTGCCGTCATTTTCGCATCGGAACGGGTGGGCACGATCGTGTGGACGGGTGAAAGTCGATTTCGTCCTCATCACAAGCGCCGCAACTGGTTCGTCGGCGTCAGCCTCGCGCCGGAGCCCGATGCGATTGCAGACCTGCGGGACGAGGATATCGACTATCAGTCGATGCGGGCCAGTGGCCCCGGCGGCCAGCACGTAAACAAGACCGACAGTGCGGTGCGGGCAACCCATCGGCCGACCGGCTTGGTCGCCACCGCGCAGGAACAGCGATCCCAGCATGCCAATCGGAAGCTGGCAAAGCTCAAGCTGGCGATGGCGCTACAGGAACGGCGTGCCCATTCCCAGGCGCAAGGCCGACGAGCGGAATGGGCGCTCCACAATCAATTGGAACGGGGTAATCCCGTGCGAACCTATTCTGGTCCGCACTTCATTCTAAAGCGCGCGACCTAGACGATTGCAGAGCCGGATGCCGCGGAAGCGGCATCCGGCTTCCTTAAATGCGAACGTCAGCTTTCCAAAATAAAGCGTTGAATTCACCAATGACCACAAGATCGAATTCGGCGACCGGCACCAAATCGAACGGAAATCTGCTGTCCCATTTCTATAGCCTCGAGCCATCTTTCCCGGACGTCGGGCAAGATGGCATCTCGGCGATGTAGCGAACCGTCTCAAGACGCCCGCTATCTGGTAGCGGATCCACCGTGCAGCAGGGCGCAATGTCGCTCCGGCGGGTCGGGAAGAGATGCCTGCCTTTGTACGTGTTCCGGTTGGGCCAGATCAGCATCAGACCCGGTGTAGGGACGATCAGGGCGCCTCAGCCGGGCTTTGCCAGCCTGATCGCGCTCTACTACGCCGCCCGTCGCTGGCGCGCCGTGCGGCTCCGCCGGACCGGCTGACGCCGTTCCGGCCATATGGTTACGAGCGCTGGCGCAAGGCCGGGCCGGTGGCCCTGCCTGTCGTCGCCGCGTCGCGGCGGCGTTGTTTGTGGGCCTCTCCCGGGGACGCGGGAGTGGGCGGCGCTTCCTCCTAGGCCCGCCGCGGCCTGCGGCAACCCCGGCGCTGCGCTTGGGGTGCTCCATTGCATTGCGCCCTATCGGTGCCGCCATCCGCTTGCGCGGGCCTTTCCGGTCGCAACTCGCCGCCCACCCCCGCTTTCCGGGGAAGGCCATGGGGTTTTTGGGGCGGTGCAGGAGGTCAAGCGATGCGCCGGAATACCAAGCGATCCATGCGGGGAGAGGGTGGGGAACAGCCCGCTATCCCACGCGCCAGTCTCTATGACGAGGTCACGACAAGGATCATCGCCGAACTGGAAGAAGGGCATATCCCATGGGTCCAGCCATGGGGCAAGGTCGGCGCCGCCAGTCCCGCCTTGCCGCGCAATGCGGTGACCGGGCGGCGTTATTCTGGCGTCAATATTCTCATCCTGTGGGGCGCGCTGTTCGAACATGCCTATCCTTCCCAAGGCTGGCTGACCTTCCGTCAGGCCCGCGAGGCCGGGGGCTGTGTCCGCAAGGGCGAGCGCGGCGTGACCGTCGTCTATGCCGACCGCTTCACCCCCGAAGCCGAGAAGGAGCGCGCCCGTGAAACCGGGGAAGACGCCAAAGCCGTGCCGTTCCTCAAACGCTTCACCCTCTTCAATCTCGCCCAGTGCGAAGGCCTGCGCCCCGACCTCGCACCCGATCCCGACCCCTTGCCCGAGCGCCAGATCATACCAGTCGCCGAGGAGCTGATCGCCGCGTCCGGCGTCGACTTCCGTATCGGCGGCGAGAAGGCCTATTATGTGCCCTCCGCCGATTATGTGCAGGTGCCGCCGCAACCGGCCTTCTACGACCAGATCAATTTCTACCGGACGGCGCTGCACGAACTCTGTCACGCGAGCGGCCATCGCGCGCGTCTCGACCGCAACCAGACCGGCCCATTCGGAAGCAAGGATTATGCCCGCGAGGAACTGGTCGCCGAAATGGGATCGGCCTTTCTTTGCGCCGCGCTCGGCATTGTCCCGACCGTCCGCCACGCCGACTATATCGCTTCATGGCTTGCCGTTCTGCGCGAGGATAATCGGGCGATCTTCCGTGCCGCCAGCGCCGCTTGCCGGGCCGCTGACTGGCTGCTCGCACGCCGCGACGCGGCGCAGGTCGGGCAGGGGAGGCGCTGCGCGGACATGCCGCTGCGGTCGGCGGCATGATCCTGCTCGACCCCGACCTGCGCTTTGCCCTGCGCGCCAATGCCCTCCAGCAGCGCGCGGCCATGGAGCGTTGCCATGACGCGGCCATGCGGGGCGATCAGCCTGATCCGTCAAGCGAGACGCATGGCTCGTTCGACCCCAGACCGGTGATCAAATTGTTCAACCCGCTGGGTGCAGCCACATGGCTCGCCACCGAGCTTTACGAGGATGGCGATACCTTGTTCGGCCTTGCCGACCTCGGCTTTGGCTGCCCGGAACCGGGCGTGTTCAGCCTGTCCGAGATCGCCAGCGTCCGCCTTCCCTTCGGCCTCGGCATCGAACGCGATACCGGTTTCGGGACGGCGCATCGGCTGTCGGTCTGGGCCGAATGGTCGCGCCGGACTGGCTCCATATCCAGAGCGGAGGCCCTGTTGCGCCGCCGCCCATAAGCTTCCGTCACCAGACGGATGACGCGAGGCGGGCGTTTCCCGCCAGATGAAAGCCGATCCGCACTCCAGCAAAGAAACACGGACCGGCACCTTTTTGAGGTGAGTATCATGGAACTGCAATTTATCGAACTTTGCAAGCTGTCGATCAGCAAGGCCAATATGCGTTATGCGAAAAAGGCTCCCGATGTGGCCGACCTTTTGCCGACCGTGCGCAAGCGCGGCGTCATCGTGCCGGTGCTGGTTCGCCCCAATCCGGTCCCGAACGAGGGCGACGATGCCTATGAAATCGTTGCGGGCGCGCGGCGCTTTACCGCTGCCTGTCTGGTCGCCGACGAACGCCGGGCGCAGGGGCTGGACGTCGACTCGATGCCCTGCGCCATCCTGTCCGACAGCGATGATGCCGATGCCGTCGAGGCCTCGCTCATCGAGAATGTTGCCCGGCTCGATGCCGACGAGGTGACCCGATGGGAGACTTTCACCCGGCTGGTCCGCGAGGGCCGCGATATCGGCGATATTTCCGCGACGTTCGGCATTCCCGAACTGGGCGTGAAGCGTATCCTTGCCCTTGGCAATCTCATGCCGCGCATCCGCACCCTCTATCGCGACGGCGACATCGATGCCGCCACCGTCCGCCACCTCACCATGGCGAGCAAGAGCCAGCAACGCGCATGGCTGGCGCTGATGGACGATCCCCAAGCCTACCTGCCCACCGGCCACCAGCTCAAATCATGGCTGCTGGGCGGTCAGTCCATCGCCGTCCGGCATGCCCTGTTCGATACCGAAGGCATGAAGGGGATTGTCGCCGACCTGTTCGGGGAGGATCGCTATTTTTCGGATGGTGATGCCTTCTGGACCGCACAGAATGAAGCCGTCGCGGCGCGGCGCAAGGCCTATCTCGATGCGGGATGGTCCGATGTCATCATCGTGCCTGCCGCCGAGCATTTCTCGACATGGGAATATGAAAAGGCCCCCAAGCGCAAGGGCGGGCGAGTCTATATCGACCTGCGCGCCAATGGCGAGGTGACCTTCCATGAAGGCTATGTCACCCGCAAGGAAGCGCGCCGTCTGGAAAAAGGCGAGCCGCTCGAGAGCGGTCACAAGCCGCCCCGCCCGGAAATGACCGGGCCATGCCAGACATATGTCGATCTCCATCGCCATGCCGCCGTCCGCGCGGCGCTCACCGGCCATCCGGGCGTGGCGCTGCGCCTGATGGTCGCCCATGCCATCGCCGGATCGCCCTTGTGGACGGTCAGGCCCGAGCCGCAGACGAGCCGCAACGATGCGATCCGCGAAAGCGTCGAGACATGCCGGGGCGAGGCCGATTTCGACGCGCGGCGGCGTGGCGTACTGGCCCTGCTCGGTTTCTCCGATGAGGAGCCGACCGTGACCGGCGGCAATGGCGATGCGTTCGGGCTGGTCGGGCTGTTCCTCGCGCTCACAGGGCTTCCCGATCAGGCGATCATGGAGATCGTCGCCATCGTGATGGGCGAGACGCTTGCCAGCGGTAGTGCCGCCGTCGAGGTGGTCGGGCAGGAAATCGGTGTGGATATGGCCAGCTACTGGCAGGCGGATGACGCCTTTTTCGATCTCATCCGCGACCGCGAGGTGCTGACCCGGATCGTCGCCGAGGTGGCCGGGGAAAGCGTCGCCAGCGCCAATGCCGGGGAAAAGGCCAAGACCCTCAAACGCATCGCGCGCGATCATCTCGCCGGAGCCGAGGGGCGCGCCAGAGTCGAGAATTGGGTGCCGCGCTGGATGGCGTTCCCGCCATCTGCCTATACCGCGCGCGGCGGCGGCGGCACCGTCGAAACCGCCATTGCGGTCGCGGCGGCGCGGATGGGGGATGCGTGCTAGCCCGAGCCGCAGGACGCGCCCGAGCGGGTCGCGGCCTGATGTCCAACCACGAGATGGCGGCGCAGCCGCCATCCCCATCGCTGTGGAGGGCATCATGGCACTCGAACGTCCAAGCTACCGGCTCGACCTGCAATATCCGCACCGGCAGGGCCATAGCAGCTACTGGTCGGACTATGGCATCTACCGCTCGTTCGCACAGGCCAGAGCAAAAGCGGCGGGGCAGGACAGGCCCTGCCGGATCGTCGAATGCCGCATCGTCTGGCGGTCCTTTCCGATCCGCTAGCCTAGTGGCAAACCGGTAAAATCGGCCGCGCGCTGATGCCCATCATGGCATCGGCGCGCGGTTTGCCGGTCTTGTGTGGATGGCAGCGCAAGGTCGGGGCGGGGCGGCGGGGCCAGGTGACGCGGCATCCTTTGTCCCGCTTCGCCACCATCGCCGCACGGCGAACGACGAATAACCGGCGCAGGGCCGACAATGGCCGTGGCATATTGCGGGTGAAGCTCCCAATCCGTGCGCCGGTCCCGCTATCGCCACAGGATAGCCCATGTCCATGCCGCCTTTGCCGTGGCGGATCGGCCCCATGATGAGGTCTTCGACCCGGCCTGTTCCCCGCAACGGCGAACCGACAATCTTCTTCCCCGCCGGCTGCGCCGGCTCCTCGCGCGACAACAAGTTTGCCGGTTCGCCGTCCTTCGCTGCGCTGAGGCCCTCAAGGGTGCGGGGCGGCCGTCACGGGGCTTCTGATCGCCACAAGGCCGCGATGGACGCGGGCTTGCCCAGAGCGAAGGAGTTCAAGACATGGCACAGATTGGCAGCTTCACCCGTAGCGAAAATGGCGCGTTGGTCGGCCAGATTCGTACCCTCAACCTCGATGTCCGCGTGACGATGGCGCCGCTGACAAAGGATAATGACAAGGCGCCCGACTATCGGCTGAGCGCGCCGGGCGTCCCCGATTTCGGTGCGGCCTGGACGCGGAACGCCCGCGAAACCGGCGCTGAATATCTCTCCGTCAAGCTCGACGATCCCGCGTTCGCGGCGCCGATCTACGCAACGCTCGTGCAGGGCGAGAAGGATGAGCACAAGCTGATCTGGTCGCGCTGACCGGCTCCTCGCGGCGCCCGTTCTCCGACGGCGCGCCGCGAGCGACATATCCGTCACCATCGATAGGCTCGAACTGACCCCCATGCGGATCGAGCCTCTGCCTGCGGTGCCATGGACGCGATGTCCGGTGCCGCCGGTGGCCTTTCGCCGCCGCGCCGAACCGCATCGGACGGACAGATGGACAGCAATGACGATATTGCCCGCGCGGCGCTCGCCAAGCGCGGGTCACCCTTTCTCAATACCGAGCAGGCCGCCGCCTATCTCAAGATATCGCCGCGTCTCCTCAAGCAGTTGCGGGCGCGCGGCGAGGGACCGATGTTCCGCCGCCACAGCCGGTTCGTCCAATATCATATCGACGATCTCGATGCCTGGAGCTGCGCGCGCAGCGAACGGGAGCAGGGGCGTTGATCGGCCGCCGGACCTCGCGCGGCGATGCTCCACTGCGTGCCTGGGGTGACGCGCTGCGCGCTGCCGCCCGTCGTCGCCGCCATCTGCGCCGCGCCGGCGTCGCGCTCGCGGTGGGCATTGCCGCGCTCGGCATGACCATCATCGTCCCGCCCTCGCCCCGTCTCGTCTGGAATGCGAGCGCCAGCGCGCCGGTCGGCCTTTATGCCGTCGCGCCCGGCAAGTTCGTCTCTCCGGGTGCCATGGTGCTGGCCCGTCTCGCCGAACCGTGGCGCAGTCTGGCCGCCCGGCGGCGCTATCTGCCGTCCAATGTGCCGCTGGTCAAACGCGTGGCGGCCGGGCCGGGCGACAGTGTCTGCGGACGCGGCGCGGCGATCCTCATCAACGGAAATCTGGTCGCATGGCGGCGCGCATTTGATGGTCAGGGGCGTCCCATGCCGCGCTGGCAGGGCTGCCACATGCTGGGCTCGGATCAATATTTTCTGCTGATGGCGGCCAGTCCGGCATCATTTGACGGGCGCTATTTCGGGATCAGCCGGCGCGCCGATATCATCGGTCCGGCGACACTCCTATGGGCGCGTTGAAAGGGCTGGCGGTGCTCGCCGCCCTGCTGTCGAGCACCGCCGCCCATGCCGGCGACGTGGCGCGCTGGCATGGGCTGATCGCGCAGGCGTCGGCACGGTTTGGCGTGCCGGAACAATGGATCGAGCGCGTCATGCAGGCCGAAAGCGCCGGTCATACGCAGATGGGCGGGCGCCCCATCCGCAGCCGCAAAGGGGCGATCGGCCTGATGCAGCTCATGCCCGGCACATGGCAGGAATTACGCCTTGCGCTCGGCCTTCCCGACGATCCCGACGACCCGCGCGCCAACATTCTGGCGGGCACTTATTATCTGCGGTTGATGTATGACCGGTTCGGTTATCCGGGCCTCTTCGCCGCCTATAATGCCGGACCCGGCCGCTATGCCGAGCATGTCGCCGGTCGCCCGCTTCCTGTGGAAACACTGGCCTATATCGCCGCCATCGGTGCCGTGCCCACCCCGTCAACACTGCCCGCGCCCGTCTCCCTGTTCGCTGTTCGGCGCGATTCTGGCCGCGAGCCCGATACCCGTCCCGATTCCCTATTCGCGATCCGAACGGGGAATGACTGAGATGCGGCGGATCACCGGAAAGGAGGGCGGCGCGAGCCTGGCGCCGCCTTCTTCTTGGGGCGGGATGAAGGGAAATGAAGGGATGGGACGGGGACAACAAGATAAAGGCAATGTCTCGCGGACATCGCCAAAGGCCTGTCTGCACGTCGTTTTTTCTGGAGACAGGCAGCTACTGCGCGAGACAATCGCGAGACAGGGCATTGGAGCCGCAATCCATGGCCGGTGATGACGATTTCGAGCCACGCCTTGGGCGGGTCGGCGGCACCAATGGCAAGCGCGACGCCCGATATGCCGGTCGCATCGTGGTGGCTGGCGGCCTCAACACCGGCAAAGGCAAGGGCGGGGGCAGGGGGCGGTTCGACGGCAGCCGGATCGGGCGGGGGGCGAGCATCGGCCGTCTGCTTTCGAGCCGGGATCGGCTCGCCGGACACCGCGCGCGCCGGGCAATGGTCAAGACCCGGCTCGTCCGGCTCCATGGGCGCAGCCTTGGCGCGGCACGCGCGCATATGCGCTATATCCAGCGCGACGGCGTGACGCGCGACGGATCACCCGGCGAATTATATGGCGCCGGAACCGACCGGGCGGACGGGAATGCCTTTCTCGAACGCTGCCAGGAGGATCGTCACCAGTTCCGTGTCATCGTCTCGGCCGAGGACGGCGACCAGTATCCGGATCTCAAGCCCTTTGTCCGGTGGTTGATGGATCAGGTCGAACAGGATCTCGGCACGAAGCTCGACTGGGTGGCGGTCGACCATTTCAACACCGGCCATCCGCACAGCCATATCGTCATACGCGGGGTCGACGATCGCGGCGACAATCTCATCATCGCCCGCGAATATATCAGCCATGGCCTGCGCGAGCGGGCCGCCGAACTGGTCACCCTAGATCTGGGGCCGCGCACCACGCGCGAAATTGAGGCGCGGCTGCGCCATGATGTCGATCAGGAACGCCTGACCGCGATCGACCGCCGGCTTCTCGCGCGGATGGACGACGAACGTATCGTCGCGCCGCGCACGAACGATCCCTTCTTTCAGGCGCTGGAGACGGGCCGGTTGCAGGTGCTCGGGCGCATGGAGCTGGCCGAGGATCAGGGCGGCGGACGCTGGCGTCTTGCCGACGATCTAGAAACCACCCTGCGTCACATGGGCGAGCGCGGCGACATCATCCGGCTGATGCAGCGTGAAATGACACGCGCCAGGCTCGGGCGTAGCGATCATGGCATCTACGAGGTCGGCGACGGTCAGCTGATCGGGCGGGTCATCATCAGGGGCCTCGCGGACGAGCATCGTGATCGTCATTATCTGCTGGTGGACGGCACCGACGGGCGATCGCATTATGTTGATATCGGTGCGGGCGATGCGCTCGAAGCTCTGCCGGACGGTGCGACCGTGCGGATCGTCCCGAATGTCGCCGAAGTGCGCGCGGCCGATCGTACGATCGCCTGGATCGCCGCGGCCCATGACGGGCGCTATTCCGTCGCGCTTCATCTGCGCCATGATGCGACCGCGAGCCAGGTCTTTGCCGAGACGCATGTGCGGCGCCTCGAGGCCATGCGGCGAGCAGGGATGGATGTCGCGCGTGAGGCGGATGGCAGCTGGCGGATCGGTGCCGGCCATCTGGACCAAGCCGCCCGGTTCGAACAGCGTCAGTTGCGCGATCGTCCCGTCGCCGTCCAACTGCTCTCGTCCCGGCCGGTCGAACGGCTTGGGGATTTTGGTGGGGCGAGTTGGCTCGACCGGGAACTGGCCGAGCCTTCCGGGCTTCATGCGCGCGATGCGGGATTTGGCCGCGAGGTTCGCACCGCGCTCGATCAGCGTCGGCAATGGCTGCTCGATCAGGATCTCGCCGATGCCGGGGCAAATGGCATCAGCCTGCGGCCCGGCGCACTCGCGCTGCTTCAGCGTCGCGAACTGCTGTCGGTCGCGGCGGGGCTTTCGGGCGACCTTGGGAAGGCGTTTGTCGAGGCCGGTCCTGGCGATCGGATCGAGGGCAGGATCACCCGCCGCATCGATCTGGAATCAGAACGGATGGCGCTCGTCGAGAAATCCCGGGAATTCACGCTCGTGCCCTGGCGCCCCGTGCTGGAAAAACAGATCGGACGCGAGGCGAGCGGCGTCATGCGTGAAAACGGTATCAGCTGGCGGTTCGGACGCGGGCGTGCCGGGCCGGAAATATCCTGAGACGAGAAGCGCGGTTGGACCGATACCGCGCGGGACACTCAATGCCGGGTGACAGGCTGTAAAAACCGATCGGTGTCGAGCGCGAGCGCCGCAGCCCAAAGCGGAGTCTTTGTATAGATGCGGCGTCGGGTCAGGCCGGTGCCGGTTCGATGCTCGTCGAGCAGACCAGCCCAGCAGAGCGGGCGCAGCACATTGATGGCGAGTGCAGCCACGAGCGTATAGTCATGACGGATGTCCTCGATCTCGCCACCATAGAGGAGCGCACAGAGCTGATCATCGGTGATGCCCGTCTGCGCCTCGATGTTGATCACGTTGAGGAAAATGTCCCAATTGCCTTGCAGCGGCTCGGATGTGCGGGTGAATTGATCATGATCGATTGCGAACAGCAGATGGGTTGCAAGCAGCGTCCAGAGCTGTGCCGGCCGGGATCCAAGGTCACGGCCGAGCTTTGTGAGCACGAGGCTGCTCTTGCTGTGCCGGGCGATCCGGGCGCTGAGCAGGACATGGTGCAGAACCATCAGCGGCGGGAAATCGGGCTCATTGAGAACCTTGTTCACCGCATAGAGATCGTCGGCGCGATAGTGGGGCCAGTCGAACGCCTCGGCGGCCCAGGCGACGAAATGGCGTTTGAGGGCCTTGGCCGGTGTCAAACCGATGGGGCCGTGTTCGTCGATATAGGCGATCGTCAGCCGCGCGGCTTTCAACAGGCAGGAGCCCTCAAGCGCAGGCTCCGCATCGTCCATGAAGCGGAATGGATTCATCGTGGATGTCATGGTCCGGCAGGGCTCTGAATGCCATGCGGGTCGTTCTGTCGTTCCGAGCAGACAGGTAGTCGCTTAATCAAGTTTTCAGTGTCGACCAACAAACGTCGTTCCGATGAGATGGCGGGAATGGTAGGTTACACCTAACCCGGCCTTTCACAATCTTGACAGTTAAAGAGCTGTCGGAATCCGTAATTCTGGGAGGCGCCGGCTCGCGTCCCTGTTTTTCGAGATGACATGCCCGGGGCCGCGATGAATCTAATTCTTCGGGAAAAGTTCTTCGAGAGTTCATGCTCATCTCTGCTGCACTGCAACGAATCGCTTGTAAAGCTTCGATGAGATGATAGGCTGACCGAAGTTAAGCGTAATTTTTGACTTTCGGCAGCATTCGCAACTTGGGGAGCGGAGGCGTATGGCGACTGTTGTCAGAAAAGATGCCCTCTACGTTCTAAATCATTGTGCTCGCTCGCTTGCGCGAGATAATGTCGACCGTCGGCATGACTACGGCCAATATGGTTCAGACGACCGGGCGGCATCGATTGCTGAAGCTTGGCGTTTCCCGATCATCGATAGCTATCGAAATCCCGACGACGGAACCGGTCAGGAATTCAATCTCGTCACATTCGTGTGCGTCAATCGTACCGAAGCGCTGGGAACGGTGATCGGCGTCATTGGTTCTTTTGCGAGCCTCATCGAGCCGATCCCGCTCGAGCAGATCGAGGACACCGACTACTGGGCTGTGAGCGTCGCCGTCCCCAAGGGAGCGGTTCACACATATAAGTATCTTGCAGGCAGTAGGGTTATGGTTGACCCGATCAACCCGCAGCGGACACGGCGTCCAGACGGGTCGGAATGGTCCGTTTTCTTCACGGAGTACTGCACGAGCCTGGTCACGCTTGAGCCTTGGGAAGCTGAGCTGCTCGGGCGGCTGACCGACCATATCATGCCGTTTCGGACCACCGAGGGTCAGCGCTGGCTCAGTCAGTACCACGACTCCCTCGATAAGGGGGCTCGCAGGAGCCAGTTTGCGCGGGCATTTCAGCTCGACCAATCAGTCGGCGCGGTCAGTTTCATCGACAAGTTGCTCGCGCGCCAGGAGCGGCACCGGCTCGTCGACTATCGCATCTGCCTCGATCTGTGTTTTCGTCTGTTGCAGTACTGGCACCCGAACGATGACCCCCTGAAGCTGGCGCGGGACGAATATGCAGCGCTCTACGAGCAACTCGCCATGCCTGTCGCAGGGGCCATTCCGGGTTGGGACTATGGTCGGTATCAGAACCCGCGGTTCTTCCTGCAGTTGTTGCGGCGGCATACCTTTACTGGCGCGTTCTCCCATCCCAAACATGGTGGGAATGTCGGCGCCGCCGGTTGGCAGTTCCTTGCGAGCAACCTGACCGACCCTGCGACAGGGCAGCTTCCTACTCTGCAGGCGGTGAACGCGCCGGCGCCCTATTTCGACTGGGCTCGCGCGCACGAAGCGCCGCTTGGTCGCAACGAAGAGTATCACGGCTAGACATGTGAGGTGAACGCGATGGCGAGCGTAGCAGAGTTCGACGTGGTCATCATCGGGAGCGGCGGTGGCGGCGCTCCGATTGCCAATACCCTGGTTCGTGAAGGAAAGACGGTCCTCGTCATCGACAAGGGGCCTTTGTTCCGAACCCAGAGCGACGACCCGCTGGGCCTGAGCGATTATAAACGCGACGAGCTGATCTCGGACGGACCGGAGAAGGTGCTTACCCTGCCTGGTCTCGCCAATACCGGAGCCTCTTTCTACACCAGCCACGTTGAACCTGACCTCAACGATGAGCCGCATGTCTACCGCGGTGCCGGTGGTAGGGACTATGCCACGATCGAGGGTTATACGTGCCAATGTGTCGGTGGCGGCACGCAGCATTATGGCGGCGTTTCGCTGCGCTTTTCTCCGCTCGATTTTAAGTTGCGTAGCTTCAACGATGGCCGCGCCAATCTGCCCGTCGGAATGACGCAAGGCGATATCGACGAGATCCGAGATTGGCCGCTTAGCTACGACGATCTCGAGCCTTGGTACTGCATGGCCGAGGAGCTGGTCGGGATCAACGGTGATCGCACCAACCAGCTGAAGCCTGCGACCAAGGACTTTTACCAAAAACCGCTATCGCCCAATTCGATCAGTCAGTTTGCCTATGACGGGATGACTGCGCTGAAGATGAAGCCCTACCGTACCCCACAAGCGGTGATCACCGAGGATCACGCGCCAAGCGGCCGTAAGGTGGGCAATCTGGCTAATCCCGCTTTCGCCGGAGGGCCCAAAACCGGTTACGTCAACCGCTATGGTGATGCGCTCGATTACAAATCGTCGGCCTGGATATCCCTGCTCCGTCCGATCTCCAAGGCAGCCAACTTCACGCTCTGGCCCAATTGCGTGGTGACCCATCTTGAGGCGCAGGGCGCCAGGATCGATCGCGTGCATCTTCGCGATGCCAGCGGCCGCCAGCGTATTGTCCGCGGCAAGGTGGTGATCGTGGCCTGCTCGGCAATAGAGTCTGTTCGATTGCTGATGCTGTCGGCGGAGTACGATGCCGACTTCGCCGAACGGATCAATGGCAACGGGCTTCTGGGCCGCTACTTTCTCACACACTGCTTCGGCGGGGCGTCCACCGTAATGCCGGGACGGCATGATAAGTCGGTGACGATCGACAGCGACTGGGCGACCGATCACTGCGCGACCGAGGATTTCATCAAGGCGAACAATCTTTGGGCGGGCGGGGCGATCTACAACAACACTTCGGACCAAGCGCTGCCCATCTCGCTGGGACGCACGCACGGTGCGAACGACCTCGATACGCTGTGGCACGCCTTCGACAATGATACCGCTACCGTCGGCGACAGCTTCCTTCACTTTCTCAACCAGCAGTTTGGGCGGCGCCTCTCGGTCAGCTTCATGGCCAATCAATTGCCGCAACGCGACAACCGCATCGAGCTCCATCCCGATGTCCGCGACAAGTGGGGCCGGCGTGTCGCTTACGTCATCAAGACATGGCACGCTCATGACCAGCACCTGATGATGACCCTCGCGGGACAATGCCGCGACATCCTCGCGTTCGGTGGCGACGGTGGTCAGGGCAACTATCCGGTCGAAGGCTATGGAGGCGTCTTCATGAGCGAAAACTCGCTCGCGCGTATCGCCAACCATATCCTGGGCGGCGCGCGGTTTGGCAGCGATCCTGCGGACTCGGTGCTCGACGTGGATTGCCGGGCTTGGAACTTCGACAATCTCTTCGTCGCAGACGGGGCCTTCATGCCGACGTCGGGCGGCGCCAATCCCACGCTCACCATTCAGGCGAACGCCTTCCGCGTCGGGCATAAGTTGGCCGCTAGCGGCCTGATCTAGGGAGATACGATGGATCCGCGCTTCAAGAGCCTCTTCGCCCCCGAAAGCGTCACTGCCGATGCGGCGGCTCCACCTAACGCCGAATCGTTGAAAGCGACGATGCATTCAAAGTTCGACGAGGTCTTCACCGACCCGTGGAACCAGGTCTTTCAGGTCGTCTTCTACCCCGACCGCGTCTATCATGCGGCCTACCTGAACGCGACGCGCAGCAAGCGCTACCGCTACAACGTTCGCGAAGTGCGCAACGCCTTCGATATCACCGTCATCAAGGCGCAGCTTTATCTCGACGGCACATTCCTGAGCAACGTTCTGCGTGTCGAATACCGCGCCGGGCGGCTGACCGAGGTCGCGCGCGAAAAGGGCCGGCTGCTCGGCGATCAGATCGGCATGTACATCAAGCTCATCCATCCCGAGCAGGCCGATGCAGAAGGCGAAGAAGGACCGTCCGAGAACGACGTCGTCCTGCACTACGACAAGTGGATCAACGCTTATCAGGCCGAGATATGGGAGACCGTTGCGCCGCCGCCAGGCAAGCGACACGACTTTCGCGTGCTCGACCAAATCGGACTCTCGGGCTCCATCACCGCCGTATACGCATTTAAGGATTTGATGGCCCGGTTGTTCGATGTCCGCAAGGTCGAGTTGGCCTTCCATGAGCCCGCCGTCGAGAGCATCACCCGCAACAAGATCGCCGATCCAGTCTGGGACAACAACTACCTGCGCAGCTTCCAGAAGCCGGTCACCGACGATCCTTCCTCCTTCCAGAACACCATCGCCAAGCTGAACTATCTTGTCGATTTCCGGCGCGGCTATTTCTACTCGAACCTGCGCGACCTGGCGCCCGTCCGTTACCGCAACGCGATGATGGACAACGACAATCCTCAGCAGGACAAGAACAACATCATCGAGATGCGATGGATCGTGCAGCGCGAATTCGCCTCCTCGATGGTGTTCTTCCACGAGGTGACGATCCCGCCGGGGATGGTCGAAGGCACACACCGGCACATCGGCACCGAGGAGCTCTATTGCATCACCGAGGGTGAGGGCATCGCCTATATGGGCGAAGGCGACGACCCCGACCTCGCAGATGATGCCCGCTTTCCGCTCGTCGATCGCCATGTCTACGGTTTCGACCGGCGCGCCTGCCGCGAACTCAAGGTGCAGAAAGGAAGCGTCATCTACACCAAGAGCGGTGGCATTCACGGTATCCTGAACAACGGCACCGAGCCCTTGCGCTTCGTCGCCTTCCTCTATCACACGGTCTAGGAGCGACGACCTATGGAGATCCTGCACGGCGACCGGGTGTTCCGCGTTCCCGCTGGCGAGACGCCGAACTATAATAGCGATAATCCTCTGCTTTCGCTGACCGCGCTGGTCGAGGATGCCGCCTTTGCCGTTGATCGCGAATGGTACCTGCGCGATCATCTTCAATTCCTTTTTCCGATCTCGTCCTTGGAACTCTACGGTCCTGCAGGTGACGACGCTGACCAGCTTGATCCTAGGAGCCAGAACAACAAGACCGACTTTCAGAAGCAGAACCTCAAGACAATCACCATGGCGCCGACCCAGTTGGTGCGCGGATGGGTCTCGACGGGCGGCTGGATCGGTCCATTTCTTCGACTGACCTATCAGGCTGGGCCAGGAACGCCGCTCTGGGACGCCACCGATGGATCGCCTGGCACGATAATCCGTCTCTGGCTCAAGGTCGGCAATCGGACTTGCGCCGCGCCGCTGTTTGTGCCCTACAATGAGGCTTCAGGACGCTATGAAGTCGAGATCTGGGGTTACACCGGACCCGATCTGCGAACGATCCTGCGAGATGATTCACTCCAGGCACTCCAGACTGGCGCTCTGCTCGTCGATCCCTATCTCGTCACCGGTAACCTGTCAGACTTCGATCAGGAGCGCATCACCGATCTCGACATGCGCTCGGTGTCTCCCGAATGCACGATGCACCCAATCTTGCCGCTTCATATCGAGTGCGCCTGGGCGGACGGCACGCTCGCGCATTGGGACTGTAAGCGGTGTTTTCAGGCCACGGCGGTCCACGGCATGAGGTTGCCGACGCGGTTTGCGGGATGACCGTTGGCGAGGCTGGTGAGCGTATCGGTCAGCCATTCGTGGGGGTTGACGGCATTGAGCTTGCAGCATTCGATGAGCGTGGCGATGACGGCCCAGTTGTCTCCGCCCTCGTCGGATCCGGCGAAGAGCGCATTT
>JAMHVU010000053.1:0-39856 GCA_035911355.1 Sphingobium sp. | reverse complement strand
CGATATGGGTACCGCTGGCGGCCCGGGTATTGACGACCTCGCCGAGCTTCATGGTGTTCCAGAATATGATGATGGCGGCGAGCAGGTTCATTCCGGCGATGCGATAGTGCTGGCCTTCGCCGGATCGATCCCGGATTTCACCTCGGCGGTGGAAGCTGATGGCGCGCTTTAGGGCGTGGTGGGCCTCACCCTTGTTGAGGCCGATCTGAGCCTGGCGCTGGAGGCCGGCATCAAGAATCCAGTCGATCATGAACAGGGTTCGCTCGATGCGGCCCACCTCTCGCAATGCGAGGGCCAGCTCATTCTGGCGCGGGTAAGAGGCGAGCTTGCGAAGAATCTGGCTGGGGGCGACGATCCCCGCTGCGATCGTCGCCATGATGCGCAGGATGTCGGGCCAGTTGCGCTCGATGAGCGGTTCATTGATCTTACCTCCGACCAGCGCTCGCACATTGGCCGGCGTCGCGTTGGGCGTGAAGGCATAGAGTCTTTTCTGAGGGAGATCGCGGATACGGGGGGCGAACCTGTAGCCGAGCAAGGCGCAGGCGGCGAACACATGATCGGTGAAGCCGCCCGTGTCGGCAAAATGCTGGCGAACGCGGCGGCCCGCGTCATTCATGAGCAGCCCGTCCAGGATATAGGGAGCCTCGCTGACCGTTGCCGGGATCACCTGGGTTGCGAACGGCGCATATTGATCGGACACATGGCTGTATCCCTTGAGGCCCGGGACGTTGCCATATTTCGCGTTGATCAGATTCATCGCCTCGCCCTGCTCGGTAGCAAGGAAGAACTGCCCGTCGCTGGATGCCGATTGCCCTTGTCCCCAGAAGGCGGCCATGGGCAGGGCGGCGTGGGCCTCCACGATCATGGCGAGCGCCCGATCATAGGCGCTGCCTTCGACATGCCAGCGCGCGATCCGCAGCAATTCCCAGAAGCTGTGCGTGTTGGTCGCCGCCGCCATCTTGCGCAAACCGAGATTGACGCCTTCCGCCAGCAACACGTTCATCAGGCCGATCCGGTCGCTGCAGGGCGCGCCGGTGCGCAGATGCGTGAACGCCTCGGAAAATCCGGTTCGCTCATCGACTTCCAGCAACAGATCGGTGATCCTCGCGGGCGGGAGCTGTTGATAGAGATCGAGCACGAGATCCTCGGCCCCTTCGGGCGTGTCGGCCCTCAGCTTGTCGATGTGCAGCTTGCCGTTCTCGATGATGCCGCCTGGGATCGTGCCGGTTCGCGCCGCGCGGCCAAACTCCTTCAGCCGTGTATCCAGTCGAGCCCTGCGCTCGGCCAGCCATTCGCCGGGTCGCAGCGGCACGGCGAGCCGCGCGGTCTGCTCTATCGCCTGTGGCGGGACCAGAAGCTGCTTGAGGTCGCCATAGCGGCGCGATCCCGCCAACCATATGTCACCGGACCGGAAGGCGTCGCGGATGTGGAACAGCACCGCGATTTCCCAAAGCCGGTGGTCGCCGCTGGGCTCAGCGCGAAGATGACGATGCCATTTCGAGTTGGGACGTAGAAAATCCACCGGCGGATCGACCTTGATCCCGTTACGCAGCATCGCAACGGCCGCCAGAAGAGGCGTGGCGATCGGCGCCGCCTGCATGTCGAGCAGGCGCAGCATCCTGGGCGCGTAGAGGCGGAAACGGTGATAGCCGTCCAGCACACGGCTGAGCGGGTCGGCCGCGAGCACGTTGGTCAGCGCGGAGGCCGTGGCGACAAGGGTTCTGAACCGTTCCCAGCCAGGCCCGGTGGCGATTATCCCGTCCAGGGCCGTGCCATCGTCCTGCGCTCCAAGCAAAGCACCACCGATTTCGGCAAAGGACTTCAGCGTGTCCCGAACGGCCGCCTTTTCGTCGGCGATCCTGGTGTTGCAAAGGCGTTCGGAGGCCCGATAGAGACGGCCTACGATGCGATCGTGGGTCTCCACGATGACATCGGCCAGCGATGACCGCCATTCCAGGGTGCAGACAGCGAGGATCGCAAGCCGCCTGTCTTCGGGCAGATCACGCATGCCGTCGGCGTAATAGCGCTCGCCCTGCCGGCGAAGCCGGGTCACACGATGCGCCGGCACGCCGTCCAGCAAATCCGCCGGAAGATCGAACCTTTGAAGATATTCCAGTCGATCCATCAGCCGGTTAGCGGCTGCTGAATTTGCGCCAACCTCGAACTGTCGCAGCCATACGAAGCGCGTGACGCGACCATCCACCGTATCCTCCAACAGGTGAGCCAAATTCTCGCTCAGGGTTGGCGTGATGCGATGGGCGATAAGATCCTCGATCCGGCGCTCGGCCTCAACCAGCGCATCGGCGCAAAGGCGCTCGATCGTCGAGGAGCCGGGAAGGATCGTGCGGGTGCGGCGACACTCCGCAACGAAGCGACGGGCAAGATCCTCATTCGATGTCGCTGCCTCGGCTTCCCGAGCGATCCATTCGCGCAAATCCCGTGCGCCCCGCCCCGAAAAGGAGCGGGGCTGTTGAAAAAGGCGGGGTGATCCGATCGCGTTCCTAACGGGTTCCCTGCTTCGACACATCGGGAGCAGCGGCCATGATGGGTGAGCAACAGCGAGGCGGCAAGGGTGCAGGTTGGCGGGCGCTGGGAGCGATGATCCCCGCCGATCACATCCTACGCAGGATAGACGGGCTGATCGACCTGGGTGAACTGCGCGATGCGCTCGCGCCGCATTATAGTCGCCGTGGGCGTCCCTCGATAGCGCCTGAATTGCTGGTCCGCATGGCGCTTATCGCTCGCCTCTATGGCATCACGTCGGAACGCCGGCTGTGCGAGGAAGTCCGCTTCAATCTCGCTTATCGCTGGTTCTGCCGATTGCCGCCCGACGCGCGGGTGCCGCACCACTCGACGTTTAGCAAGAACCGGCATGGCCGCTTCCGCGATGCCGGCATCTTCCGCATCCTGTTCGAGCAGACTGTTCGGCGCTGCGCCGACGCGCGGCTGATCGCCCACAAGGATGCCGCAATCGACGCATCGTTTGTCGCGGCCGACGCAAGCTGGCAGCGCAAGATGCGGGACGCCGACATAGCCGCGCCCCGGCTTCCCCGCCCGGTTTGCGAATGGCTGGCGGATCAGGCCAATGCTCCACCGCAGGAACATGGCGTGCCGCGTGGCAAGCCGGCCGAGGTGTCACGCACCGATCCGGCGTCGGCTTGGTCTGCGCGCACGGCGCGGGGCCGGTTCGGCTATGCCCTGAATATCCTGATCGACACGCCGGGAGGGGTGACGATCGACGTGGAGGCCAGTCCCGCCCGCTTCGCGGCGGAAGTCGATGCGGGGCGGACCATGCTGGCACGGGCCGATGATCGGTTCGGCTACCGGCCAAAGCGCGTCGCGGCTGACACCGCCTACGGCAGCGCCGCGTTCCTGGCGTTTGTCACCGATCGCGGCACCATCCCGCATATCCCGGTGCTGGAACGATCCGAACAGACCAAGGGCAAATTCCCCCGCGAAGCCTTCCGCTATGAGCGGGAGCAGGACCGCTATGTCTGTCCTGCTGGCAAGATACTGCCCTTTCGCGGTGCCGATCGTCGGGCCGGCTTTCTCCGATACAGCGCCAGTCCTGCCGATTGCCGCGCCTGTCACCTCAAACGGAAATGTACCGCAGGCAGCAATAGGTCGGTCACGCACAGCGAATATGAGGACGTGCGCGAGCTGGTGCGCGGCGAGATGCAGACGCCACTATTCAAGCGGTCGATGCGGCTGCGTCGGGGCGTAGAGCGGGTGTTTGCCGATGCGAAGGGTAAGCGGGGGCTGACCCGGCTGCACCTTCGCGGCCTGCGCGGTGCCGAGGAAGAATTCCTGTTGGGTGCGGCCATTGCCAACCTCGTGCTTCTGGCCCGCCCAGACGCACGACCGGCTCGAACCCGCCGCCCGCCCCCGGTGCCTGAACGGATCGACCACATGGCCCGGATCAGCCGGGGCCGGTTCGAGCAATCCTACTACGCGACGATCTTCTGACGCCGGTCAGCCAGGTTCGCGCTCGGCCGCAGGAAAGTGGCGATAGAAGGTGGAACGGCCGACCTGTAGCAGCTTGGCGACCTTCGCTGGTTTGTCGCCGGCCTTGAGCAGCTTGCGGGCGGTATCGAGCATGTCGGGCGTCATGACCGACTTGCGGCCTCCGCCCGTGCCGCCCTTGGCTCGTGCCGCTGCCAAACCGGCGATCGTCCGTTCCTTTATCAGTTCGCGCTCCATTTCCGCGACGGAAGCGAGAATGTGGAACAGCAGCCGCCCGGATGGAGTGGCCGTGTCGAACCCATCCGTCAGGGACCGGAAATCAATCTTGCGGGCGGACAAGTCCGCCGCCAGTTCGATCAGGCCCCCAATCGAACGGCCAAGGCGATCGAGCTTCCATATCACCAGCGTATCGCCCGCCCGCACGAAATTGAGAGCTTCGGTCAGGCCGGGACGGTTCAGCTTCGCGCCGCTCACCTTGTCGGTGAACAGCTTTTCACAGCCAGCCTTGGTCAGCGCATCGGTTTGTAGCGTCAGGTCCTGATCGGAAGTCGAGACACGCGCATAACCAACCAGCATGAGTCCCGTTATCCCATCTCAAACAGCGAATTTCGGGACTTATATTTCGGGAACATATTTTGGGAAAGCCCCAGCGGGGATAGGGCGTGTTTTTGTGCCGGTGCCGGTCGTCCCGTTGGAGGTTCGTTTTTGGGAAAGGCCTTGCGCAGTCATCATAGCGGTGCGGCTGCGGCTCCCGAGAAGACGACCATCGTAACAACGAGCGCGATCGGCGGGATATGCCAGCGCATCATCGCGACCAGTCCCACACCAACTGCCGCCACGTCCGCTAGCGAGCGTATCCCGGTTGTCCAAAGCGGATCGTAGAGCGCCATTCCCAGGATGCCGACTACCGAGGCGTTCACGCCCGCTACGATCGATCGCGCGACGGGATTAAGCCGCAAGCGCGACCAGAACGGCAGGACGCCGATGACGATCAGCAAGCCGGGCAGGAACACGCCAAGGAGCGCCGGAAGCGCACCCCATGCGCTGCCGGCTGCAATCGGGCCAAGGTATCCGGCGATGGCGAACAAGGGGCCAGGAAGCGCCTGCGCGGCACCGTAGCCCGCTAGAAACTGATCGTCCGTCATCAGACCCGTTGGAACGAGATCAGCGCGCAGCAGCGGCAGGACGACATGGCCGCCCCCGAATACGAGTGCGCCGGCTCGGTAGAAGATGTCGAACATGTTCCACCCCGGCCCGCCGAGCGCTGCACTCACGACGGGCAATGCGAGCAGCATCACCGCGAACAGGATCATGCTGGTGACGCCCACACGACGGGGAACCCGTACCGGCAGGCCATCGCCGGGAGATGCCGCCAGATCGCGACATAGGACAAGGCCGGCTAATCCGCCGATGATGATGGCCGCGACCTGCCCGATCGCCCCGCCCGAAAGGACGAGGACGAGGGCAGCCGCTATCGCGATCACCGCGCGCCGGAGATTGGGAGTAAGCGACCGCGCCATTCCCCATACCGCCTGGGCGACGATCACGATGGCAACAAGCTTGAGGCCATGAATGGCGCCGGCCGCGACGGCGCCCTGAAGGCTTGATGCGCCGGATGCCACGGCCAGCATAAGCAGCGCGGACGGCAACGTGAACGCCGTCCACGCCGCGAGCGCGCCAAGCGGACCTGCGCGCAGGAGGCCAAGCACGAAGCCGGTCTGACTGGACGCTGGGCCAGGCAGGAACTGGCACAATGCCACCAGCTCGGCATAGGCTTCCTCGCTGACCCATTTGCGACGTAGCACCAGCTCGTCGCGGAAATATCCGAGATGGGCGATCGGTCCGCCAAACGAGGTGAGGCCGAGCTTGAGGAAGGCGAGGAACACCTCGCCGACCCGGCTGGCATCAGGCGGTATCGTTTCCCGGGCGCCGCTCACGCCCATGCCCTTCCACCAGTTCGCCGAACAGCTCGTGCGCCTTCCCGCGTGCGATCTCCAAAGCTTCGCGTCCAAGATCGGTCGCGACATACAATTTGCGGACCGCGCGACCGTGCCGTTCCTCGTGGCTGGTCAAATAGCCCTTCTTCTCCATGCCATGCAGCATCGGGTACAGGGTTCCGGCGCTCAGACGGTAGCCGTGATGCGCCAGCTCCTCCATCATCCACTGGCCATAGATCGGCGCGTCGGCCGCATGAAGCAGGATGTGCAGGCGCACAAATCCGGACAGTAGCTCGCGGTGATCCATCAATCATCATCCTGCGAGCTATACAGACGAACTTCGATGTCGAAAACCGATAGCGTCCTTGTGAATGTCGGTTTACGGTCCCTCACGTACTTCGATCGTCCCTTTCGTCTCACCGGAGGTATAACATGGCTTCGCCTATAAACGATCACGATGTCGGTCGCCGTGCCCTGCTGACCACCGCGGGGCTGGTGATCCCAGCGATGCTGGCGACCGCGGCCTGCTCGCGGGAGGCAGGCGATCACGATCGTGGGGGCGAACACAAGGAGGGCGGCGAGGAAGAGGTTACGGCGAACGAAGACCTGATGCGCGAGCACGGCGTGCTACGCCGTGTGCTGATCGTCTATCGCGAGGCGGGGCCGCTGATCGCATCCGGCGCCCGGATCGACGTGGGCGCGCTTAATCAGGCCGCCGCGCTCTTTCGTGCCTTCGGGGAGCAATATCACGAGAAGATGCTGGAGGAGGCCTATGTCTTTCCGGCCGTGCAGAAGGCCGGGGGTGCCGCGGCCCAGCTACCCGCCGTCCTCCTTGCCCAGCACGAGCGGGGCCGTCAGATCACCGACTACATCATCGATCAGACCAAGGCGGGGACCATCGCAACCGGCCAGGCGGCAGCTATGGCGAAGGCGATGACCGGCTTTGCACGCATGTATGAAGCACATTCGGCGCGAGAGGATACGGTCGTGTTTCCCGCCTTCAAAAAGGCCTTGGGGGAGGACCGGTTCAAGGAGCTGGGTGAGCAGTTCGAGGAGATCGAACACAAGCAGTTCGGTGCTGATGGCTTCGATACCGCGCTGAGCCGTGTCGGTGCCATCGAGCAGGCGCTCGGCCTTTCCGACCTTGCCCGCTTCACGGCATCGCTGCCCGGCGGATGACCGCCTGATGTCGCCGTCACAGATATCGAAACCGGAATGGGCATGGGCGGGGGTCAATGTCGTGGGCGCAGTCGTCGGTGGCAGCCTGTTCTTTCTCGAAGAGGAACCCGTCGCCGGTACGATCCTGCTGGCGGCGGCGCTTATCGCCGGCGAGCTGGGCGGCCGAGCTGCATCCAGGTGGGTCGCAACCAAAGAGAGCAAAGGACGAAATCACCGATGACGATGCGTGCACGTTGGGCCGACAGCAACGCCAGCCCATGGACAATCCTGATCCGTCTTGCGGTGGGGTTGGTGGTGTTCTTTCCCGAAGGCATCCAGAAGCTGATCTTCCCCGACATCCTAGGCGCCGGACGCTTCGCCAAGATTGGCATTCCTGCGCCCGAGATTATGGGGCCGTTCGTCGGCGTGGTGGAATTGGTGTGCGGCGCCCTCATCATCCTCGGCCTGTTCACGAGGTGGGCGACGATCCCTTTGATCGTCACGATGATCGTGGCGCTGATTTCGACGAAGCTCCCCATCCTGCTCGGCGAGGGCTTCGGCCCCTTCAGCCTGCCCGACTTCAAACGCTATGGCTTCTGGAGCGCGCAGCACGAGTCCCGCGCCGACCTGACGATGCTCCTCGGTTGCCTGTATCTGCTGATCGTCGGTGCGGGTGATTGGTCTCTCGACCGACATTGGTTCGGGACGCGCGGTGGTCGTTGAAGCTCGCCGCTTTCTTGCCTGCCACAATGCGTTGAGAGGCATCGCGGCGTTGGCCGTGTTTGCCTATCATCTCCAGCTCGATCCGAATTACCGGATGCCGCTCGGGCCGTTCACGCCGCTGGTCGATCGTGGATATCTCTGGGTCGACTTCTTCTTCATGCTGAGCGGCTACGTCCTGTCGCTCTCCTATTTCGATCGACTTGGTAGCGGGCGCAGACCCGATGTCATCGGTTTCCTACGTGCGCGTATTGCCAGAATCCTGCCGATGCATCTGGCGGCGCTGGCCTTGCTCGCTGCGCTGGTTCTGGCGTTTCGCCCGACACAGGCGATGCTGGGCGGCGCCCGGTTCTGGTCGTTCCTCGACGCGCCTGATTTTGATTATCTGATCCTTCAGGCCGCACTCGTGCACATCTGGAATACCGGTGCGGCGCTGAGCTGGAATATCCCGTCATGGTCGATCAGCGCGGAGATGCACGTCTATCTTCTCGTGCCGCTCATCGCCGTCGCGCTAGCCAAATGGCCTCGACGGGTCTGCCTCGTCGCCTCGATCGCGGCGGTCTTGATCTACGGCTATATTCTGACGACACGTACTTCGCTGGACGTACTCGACCCTCTCGCGGTTCTTCGCTGTCTTGCCGGGTTCCTGGCGGGCGTGTCGATCGAGCAGGCAAGGCGCCGGCACGGCGCGTTGAGCGACTTGCTGGCGACGACCATGCAGGCAGCCAGTCTCGCCGGCATGATGCTCGCCTTGATGGTGTTCCGGAGCGATTGGCTTGCCATCCCCTTTCTCGCGCTCTTGCTGGCGTCGACGGCCGACGATCGCGGGGTGCTGGCTGCGCCGCTATCGCGAAGCCCTGCGCAGATGCTCGGGAAGATATCCTACTCCCTATACCTGCTGAACTTCCCGATCATCCTTCTCGGCGACCTGGCGTGGCGTTTCAGGCCGGCCTCGTCAGTGGCTATGCAGGGCACATGGTGTCTGGGCATGGCGCTCGCCCTGATCGCGACGGCCTTCGTCACGTTTCATGTCGTTGAAGCGCCGTTTCGTACTTTGTTGGGACCGAAACGTGCGTCACGCGCCGGCTCCAGGGTTTCCGACACATCGATGGCCGTTACCGATCCGGCTCCCTGATAGTGCCGGATCGATGGTTTCACTGTCGCCGCGTTTATACGGTGACAGCGTTCCAGGGGCCGGTGATCGCCAGCGTCTTGGCAGGGCTGTACAGGTTGACGAACATTGTTCGGCCGTCCGGTGAGAAGCACGCGCCGGCCAGCTCCGTTTGCGCATGGAGGCGGGCGAAGGAATAGACCGCCCCTTGCGGCGTGATCCCACGAAGGTGGTTGTCGACCACGTCGGTATATTGGTCTTCACAGACGATCAGGTGCCCGTTCGGCGCGACCGTCAGATTGTCGCCGAAGTTCAGCATGGCGGTGCTCGTCGACTCCACGAAGAGCTGAAGCCTGCCCGGCGCGTCGGCTTCGCCGGCCTGACCCTCGCTGGCAGAGGGCTTGTAGCGCATGATCTGGCTCAGCTTCGCCGCGCCCCCGGAAGTGCAGCAAAAGTAGAGTTCGCCTGACCCGAAGTGGATGCCTTCGCCTCTGGCGAAACGCACGGCGCCTGCCAGATTGCCACGCTTCCGCAAGTCGTCGTTCGCACTGTCGGTGCCGTCGAGATTGATCCAGCGGGCATCGGCCCATTGCCCTACGGACAGCGTGTGCGTGTCCCAGTTGCGGCTGTCGGTGCCGAGCGCTTGGTCCACGAACGCCAGCGCCTGCAAACGACCTCCGCGCGCGAGCTGCCCGGGCGATGCAGGAAGAAACCGATAGAACAGGCTGTCGTCGCGATCTTCGGTCAAATAGACGATGCCGGTCCGCGGATCGACGGCGGCTGCTTCATGGTTGAAGCGCCCCATGGCGCGCATCGGAACGGCCTCGATCCGCCCCGCGTGCGCGGCAGGAACCTCGAACACCCAGCCATGATCCTCGCGCAGGCCATTTCCCGCGCGCGACATGTCCTCTTCGCAACTGAGCCAGCTTCCCCACGGCGTGATACCGCCTGCACAATTCCGGATGGTTCCGACGAGGCTTAGATGCTGGCGCTCAACCTGGCCGGTCATCTGATCGTACACGAGGGTCGTGGTCCCGCCCGGCAACCAGCTATCGTCCGTTCCGCGGTCGAAGCCGGACCCCGTGCTGCGAGCGGACGCGAACGGACCGATGCTGCCATGTTTCGGCGACAGCTCGTGGTTGCGGACCAAAGCTACCCGGCGCGCATCGAGCCGGAACGCTCCCATGCCATCGGCATGATCCGGCACGCGCAGACCGTCGTCCATCGGATCGCCCAGGGCGGAAATGACGCGGTATGAGAAGCCACGCGGCAGATCGAGGAGCTGGCGCGGGTCAGCCTCCAGCGGGCCATAGCCTGCCGCGATCGATGAACGAGAAAGGCTCGATGTCGCGCAACCGCTCAGCGCCAGGCCCGAAAACGCGAGTGAGGTCAGGCCCATAAAGGAACGACGATCGATGGGTGCGATGTTCTGCATGGCTGTAACCTAGGCTTCGATTGGGTCGTTTGCGTGAATGGCGATCAGCGCCCCGGAGCAACGGCGATGGCCGACAGGTCCGTTGCCGGATCGATCGGTACACCGGCTTCCTTTCGCTCGGAGTAGCGGTCGACCAGTTGGGTGGTATGTGGGCGCAGCAGTACGGTGAAGCGCACCAGCTCTTCCATCACGTCCACGATCCGGTCGTAATAGCTCGACGGCTTCATGCGGCCTGCATCATCGAACTCGTCGAACGCCTTGGCGACCGACGACTGGTTGGGGATCGTCACCATCCGCATCCAACGACCGAGAACGCGCAGCGTGTTGACGCTGTTGAACGACTGCGATCCCGCCGACACCTGCATGACAGCCAGCGTGCGGCCTTGGGTGGGACGCATCCCGCCCATGCTGAGCGGTAGGTGATCGATTTGCAGCTTCATGATGCCGGTTATCTGGCCGTGGCGTTCGGGGCTGCACCACACCTGTCCCTCCGACCACATCGACAGCTCGCGCAGCTCGTGGACGGCAGGGTGATCGTCGCCTGCGTGCTGGTCGGGCAGTGGCAGCGTCGCCGGGTCGAAGATGCGCGTCTCGCAGCCGAAGAAGCGGAGCAGGCGAGCCGCCTCCTCGATGCACAGGCGCGAATAGGATCGTTCGCGCAACGATCCGTAGAGCAGCAGGATGCGGGGCGGCGGATCACCAGCGCCCAGCCCAAGGGCGGGACGATCGATCGCATAGCGCCTATCAAGCGCTGGCAGATGATCGGGGTCGGCAAGGTCACGCAGAGGCATCAGGCAATCCCAATTCGCAGCGCGAGCGCCGCCAGTGTGATGAGCAGGACAGGCACGGTGAGCGTCACCCCGACCCGGAAATAATAGCCCCACCCGATCCGAATGCCCTTCTGTCCCAGGACGTGCAGCCACAGCAGCGTTGCGAGCGAGCCGATCGGCGTCAGCTTGGGGCCGAGGTCGCAGCCGATCACGTTGGCGTAGATCATCGCTTCCCGGACCGCCCCGGTTGCGTGCGCGGCGTCGATCGACAGCGCGCCCACCAGCACGGTCGGCATGTTATTCATCACCGACGACAGGACGGCCGCGATCAGGCCGGTTCCCAGCGCCGCACCCCACACGCCGCCTTGCGCGGTGCGATCGAGCAGCGCTGCCAGATGGTCGGTCAACCCTGCGTTCCGCAGGCCATAGACGACCAGGTACATGCCGAGCGAGAAGATCACGACCTGCCACGGCGCTCCGCGCAGCACCTTGCCGGTCTGGATCACATGGCCTCGCCCGGCGATCACCAGCAGCAGGATCGCGCCGGCAGCGGCAACGGCGCTGACTGGCACGCCCAGCGGTTCAAGCAGGAAGAAGCCGGCGAGCAGGAGCGCGAGGACGATCCATCCGGCGCGGAAGGTCGCGGCATCCCGGATCGCGGCATGAGGAGCGCGCAACGCCGCGACATCGTAATCCTGCGGTATATCGCGCCGGAAGAAGATCAGCAGCGCGCCCAGCGTAGCGGCGATCGACACCAGATCGACCGGCACCATCACGGACGCATATTCCCCGAACCCGATCCCGAAGAAGTCGGCCGACACGATGTTGACGAGGTTCGAGACGACCAGCGGCAAGCTGGCGGTGTCAGCGATGAACCCCGCCGCCATGACGAACGCCAGCGTGGCTCTGTCCTTGAAGCCGAGCGCCCGCAGCATAGCGATGACGATCGGCGTCAGGATCAGCGCCGCACCGTCATTGGCGAACAGCGCGGATACACCTGCGCCGAGCAGCACGATCAGGACGAACAGCCGGCGACCATGCCCCCCGCCCCAGCGCGCGACATGCAGTGCCGCCCATTCGAAGAACCCGGCTTCATCCAGCAACAGGCTGATGACGATGATCGCGACGAACGCGGCGGTTGCGTTCCAGACGATGCCCCATACCACCGGCACGTCGGACAGGGTGACGACGCCTGCAAGCAGCGCCACGACCGCCCCGCCCATCGCGCTCCACCCGATGCCGAGGCGCTTGGGCTGCCAGATGACGAGCGCGATCGTCGCGACGAAGATCAGGACGGCAAGGAGCATCAGGCGACGCGCTGGCCTGACGCATCGACCACCTGTTCGCCGTCTTCCTTGGCGAATGCGGCTAGCTGGCCGCTTGGCAGCAGGTCGAGGACGGCTTCGGACGGTCGGCACAGCTTCACGCCGATCGGCGAGACGACCAGCGGCCGGTTGATGAGGATGGGATGCGCCATCATCGCGTCCACCAACGCGTCGTCAGACAGCGACGTGTCGCCCAAGCCCAGCTTTGCATAGGGTGTGCCCTTCTCGCGCAGCAGCTCGCGGGGCGTCATGCCGGCGCGGTCGATCAGTGCGACCAGCAGCGCGCGGGCGGGCGGGGTTTTCAGATACTCGACCACATGCGGCTCGATGCCGGCATTGCGGATCATGGCGAGGGTGTTGCGTGACGTGCCGCACGCGGGGTTGTGATAGATGACGATATCGACGGCCACGGGGCGTCCTTTCAGCAGCAGGGGGCGAGTTCGGCGAGGAGTGGCGCACACAGTTTAGGCGAGCCGGCGCAGCAGTCCTTGACGAGGAACAGCGTCAGCGCGCGCAGGCCGTCCAGATCGGCCCGGTAGATGATCGATCGGCTATGGCGCTCAGACCGGACCAAGCCAGCGCGGGCGAGAATGCCGAGGTGTGCCGACATGGTGTTCTGTGGCACGTCGAGCTGACGGGCGATTTCGCCGGCCGCCATTCCAGCAGGTTCGTGGCGGACCAGCAGGCGGAACACATCGAGGCGCGTGCCCTGCGCAAGAGCACCCAGTGCAGCGATGGCCGAACCAGTTTCCATAATTCTAGCATAGCGGATATATGGCGTGTCGCAAGTCTTGCTTACCCATTCGTGGATCAGGTGTCTCACCGCTCACCCGGCGACGGGTTTTGGGGAAGGGTTAGGGCGTCCCGTTTGTCGATCCTTGTGGGACGGGATCGCTATGCCTTGGGGTGTCATTCCGCCTCAACCGTACCGGGTGCCAGCGGCGCAATTTTCAACAGCCCCGAGCGATAGCCGTAGATTCGGCGAAGGTCCGCCAGATGCTCGTGCCGGGTCTCCTCGCGCGCGGCATAGAGGAGTAGATCGTCGCTGGTCAGGCCGAGCTGGGCCGCGATGAAATCCGATACCTGCGCCGGGATCAACTCGCCAGGAGCGAGCACCCGGCCCGGGTAGCGCAGGACGCACAGTTGCAGCGCGAAGCCAAAACGATTGTGGGCGCGCCGGCGCTGGCGGATATGCCCGAGATCCTCATCGCTGAGGGTATAGTGCCGCAGCAGCTCACCTTGATCGACCGGCAAGTGAAGCAGCGCCTCGCGCTGTCGATCGGTCAGGGTCACGCGACGCGGCATACATGCTCCTTATTCTTTCCGAGCTACGGTTTGAGATAGCTTGATTGAGATGCTGGTTAAGATACACAATAGCCCAATCTTATGTGCTCATGTTCGTCACCGCCTCAAACCTTCGTTTGTGATCCATGCTGATCGGCTACGCCCGCGTGTCCAAAGCCGACGGCTCGCAGTCGCTCGACCTGCAGCACGATGCCCTTCGCGCTGCCGGTGTCGAGCCAGGCAATATCTATGATGATCGTGCATCCGGTAGCCGTGATGATCGCCCCGGTCTTGCCGCCTGCCTGAAATCGTTGCGCGACGGCGATGTCCTCATCGTTTGGAAGCTCGACCGGCTCGGCCGAACGCTCACCCACCTGGTCAGCACGGTGCAGAATCTGTCGGATCGCGGTATCGGTCTGCGGGTGCTCACCGGCAAGGGCGCGCAGATCGACACCACGACGCCATCAGGCCGGATGGTGTTCGGCATTTTTGCCACACTGGCGGAGTTTGAGCGGGATATGATCCGCGAGCGCACCATGGCTGGCCTGGCCGCTGCCCGCGCGCGGGGACGCAAGGGTGGCCGCAAGTTCGCCCTCTCCAAGGCCCAGGTGCGGCTCGCTCAGGCTGCTATGGCCCAACGCGACACGTCCGTTTCCGACCTCTGCAAGGAACTCGGGATCGAGCGCGTCACTCTCTACCGCTATGTCGGTCCCAACGGGGAACTCCGGGATTACGGTCAGCGCGTGCTTGCTGCCAAAACGCGATGATGATGACGGGAGCCCCGATCAAACTTACCCAAGCGGACGCCGCAGACGTTGCAGACCTGTACAACCGTTGCAGCGACTATTTCCTGTTGCAGGACGGGGCCGCGCCCACGCTGGACGATGCTCGCGAGCTTTTCTCCGATGTGCCGCCCGAAAAGAGCGCCCACAATCAAGCTGTCCTGGGATGGAAGGGGCCTGGCGGCCTATATGCAATCGCGGCCATCCTCCGCGATTATCCGCGTGATGGCACATGGTATCTCGGCTTCATGATCGTAGATGCCGCACAGCGTGGTCGTGGCGTCGGACGCTCAATTTACTCGACGGTCGAAAGCTGGGCCGCTGCGAGAGGTGCCACAGAGATTCGGTTGGCCGTGCTGGAAGCGAATGAAGCGGCAGAGCGATTTTGGCGTTCTCTCGGCTTCATTGAGTATCGGCGCGTTGGGCCAGACACCTTCAAAATGCGTAGCCATCGCCGGATAGAACTGAGCCGTCGCCTTTCTGGCGCGACCGTAGAAGGCAGCAACAAGTAAGATCTCGCGCCGGCTATCTGGGCGAGCTTGGCGTAGGATTCCGCCCCCTCCCGCAAACGCCCCCATATAGCCGGTCCCGATCATCCGCGCGACGGGTGTGTGGTGAGGATCTGGCTTTCCAGAAATCGACCGCATGGGAAGCCCGTAGAGCGGCATGAGGCGCTCGACCCCTCCCAACCCTGCTGAACGTCCAGAATGAGGCTCAGCGGCCCGGAAATCGCGCTTTCGGCGACGTTTCCGCCTGTTCCGCCCTCTCGGTTTGATCGCCACCCTATCCACCTGGCTTTTCTGGAAAGCCAATTTGCGACGGTGCCGCTGGCACTGTGGTGGCGATAGAGGCGCAGCGTTTAAACGATAACCAAACCAACAAAAGCGCGCCGGCGAAGCCGGCTCATCATGGGGGATGCCGGGTGGGAGGATCGCTAAAGCGATCTGGGGCGGCCGAAGGCCGCGAGCCGGCGGGGGCGAGGCCCCCAAGAGGCGGTGCTTTCCTTCTATTCGACGTGTCGGAAGGGTGATGGCCCAGAGTTATCCACAGCCTCGCCTAGTGTTAAAATATGGGTTTAGTGATGTGTTACGGGATTCCGGCGATTTTGTATCCTGTTGAAAATAGACAGTTAAACGGCCGATTTTTGCGGGCGGGTGAATCAGCTCTGACGAAAAGGCGAATCCAGAGTGACGATAGGGTGAATCCACTCTGACGATAGAGCTAGGCCCTCCGCGCGTCCTCCAAGCGTAATCGAAATGACGATAGCGCGGAGGGTGAATCTGAAATGACGATAATTTGCTTGCGTATGTGAAATGACGATAGTAGCTCTCTGTCACTGAAATGACGATAGGCCCCGCCCCTTCCCTGTTCGACGCCGTGCCGCCCGCCGCTGTGGACGGCGACGATCGCACGCCCCTGCTGCCGGTGCGGCATCCTAACCAGGACTTGTTCATCTGCGACGTGCTGGACGCGATCCCGAAGGATGACATGGCCTCGATGGAGCATCCGGTGTTCTCGCTCTCGACCAAACCCGACAACCGGACGCGGCGCTACGAGCACAACGGCAACGTCATCGAGATTATCCCCTCGGGCAAGGGTCTGGCGACGATCCACGACAAGGACATATTGATCTACTGCATCTCGCAGCTCATCGCGAAGATGAACCAGGGCGAGCAGCCCAGCCGCACCGTGCGCCTGCAAGCCTATGACATGCTGGTTGCCACCAACCGGCAGACCAGCGGCGAAGGCTATCGGCTGATGGCCGACGCCCTCACCCGCCTGCGCGGAACGACTGTGCGGACCAATATCCAGACCGGCGGCGTCGAAGAAACGCGGATTTTTGGCCTGATCGAAGAAGCCAAGATCACCCGCAAGACGTTCGATGGCCGGATGCTCGATCTTGAAATCACCCTGTCGGAATGGGTGTATCGCTCGGTCATCAGCAAGAACGTACTGACTCTCCACCGGGACTATTTCCGGCTCCGCAAGCCGTTCGAGCGCCGCATGTATGAGCTGGCCCGCAAGCATTGCGGCGTTAAGGACGAATGGAAGATCGGCCTGGAGCTGCTACAGAAGAAATGCGGTTCCAACAGCCCGATCCGGGTTTTCCGAGCCTTGGTCAAAAAGGTCTGCGAGCATGACGCCGACCACGGCCATTTCCCCGACTATGCCGTCACGATGGACGATGACGTGATTCTGTTCCGCAACCGCTCGGGCCTCAAGTCTAAGCCCGATCCGGTCGCCGTCGCCGACGATGCGCCCTATATCGACCCTGAAACCATGCACGACGCCAGGACGGCCGCGCCGGGATATGACGTTTACGCGCTCTATGACGAATGGGTGTCGTGGTGGCACGACATGGGCAAGCCCGAGCTGAAAAGCCCCGCCGGGGCCTTCCTCGGCTTCTGCAAGAAACGGCATGAACGCAAGCCATTACGCTGACGCCCGTCTATGCGGACAAGTGACCATGCTCACATGCCCGCATGTTTGCATGTAAGCAAGATCACTTGCCTACAGGACTTTCTCCCATCTTGCGAAGCCAGTCGTTGAACGCCTCGGCCATTGCGTTCTGTAGGCTCATGCCGTGCTTGCGGGCGGTCATGTGCATGGCGAATGACATTTCCGGGCTGAAATAGCCGGTCATGGCCTTCTTGCCCTGACGGCTTGGCGCAACCGGGCTGCTGGCGGTGCCTGGGTTGGCACTGGTGGTGATCGGCGCGGTCGCCATCCCCTCCGGCTCGGCCGTCGCCGGCGATGGCGCGGGATCGCGATCCCGCAATGCAAGCAATGATCCTTTCCGGCTGCTCATGCGTTGGCCCTCCGCTTCTTGGATGCTTGCATGTTTACATGCTGGCATGTCCACTTGTAAAGCTCGCGCACCTCGTCGGCCGCCTTGCCGTTCGGCTCGATCTCCATCGCGGTTTTGCCCTCGGCTGCCGCGTGGCGGAAGACGGCGCGATCGGCGACATGGTGCGGGCAGGCGTCCAGCCCATAATCCTGCACGAGCTGCGCGGCCTCGTCATACATGCGCGGCGCTGTCGGGCTTCCCGCCGTGAAGATCACGAAAGCGGGCTTACCGCGCATCTTCACAAGGCTGGCGGTCGTCTTGATCGCGGCCAGGTCGAACGCGCTGGGGCGGCAAGGGATCAACACCAGGTCGGCCGCCTCGACGGCGGCGCTGGCCGCGCTGTCGGCATGGGGCGGGGTGTCGATCACGATGAACGCCGCGCCCTGCGCCGTCGCCTGCTCGATCTTGGCGGCGAGGCGAGGGGGGGCGCTGTCAATCACGACTGGGGGCGCATCCTGCCGCCATGCCGCCCATTGGCTTGCCGTCGCCTGCGGGTCGAGGTCGATCACAAGGGCGGTATGGCCCGAATCCTCGGCGGCGGCGGCGAGATGGAGGGCAAGCGTGGTCTTGCCCGCGCCGCCCTTCTGGCTGATGATCGCGATTGTTGGCATGTGATTATCCTTACATGACCGCATGTTTGCATGTGGGCATAACGCACGCCGTGCCCGAATGAAAGGGGCAGGGAGGGGCCTTAACCCCCTTCGCCATCGTCCCCCTCGCCCTCATCGCCGTCCAGCGACTCATGCTGCATCTGGCCGTGATCCTCGATCGGGCAAAGCGGCGCTCCGGCCAGTTCCAGCCATTTGCGCGCGGTCCTCACGGTATAGCCGCACGCCGCGCACTCGCATTTGAGCATCCGGGTTTTCTGCTTCTTGGGCGCAGTCGACTCTCCGTCCGTATTGAGACGGGCATGGGGGAGGGGGCCAACGCCTTCCAGGATCGGCGCGATGACCGCTAGGAACGCCTCGCCGGGGGTGGTGGCGCGCATCGGCCCGATCAGGCCAAGTCCCAGCGCAACCCGTTTAAACGCCTTCCCATGCCCTGCCGGGATGCCAACGGCGGCATGGACCAGCTCATGCGCGAGGATGGCCGCGATCTGCGCCGGCATCGCGTCGGGCGCGTGCGCGAGGTCCGGGCGGATGAAGATTTCAAAATGCCCGTCCGCGCTCAAGCGGTTGTCCCAGCATTCGCCGATCGCCTTGCCCTTCCGGCCTGAGCTGGTGAAGCCGATCGCGACGCGCACGCGCGAGGGCAGGGGGGCGTCCAGCGCCTCGAACAGCGGAGCCATGCCCAGCGCCACCGCATTGAGCCAGCTTTCGCGGGTTTCGTGGACCATCTGATTTTCCTCCTTCAAATCGCCTGTCCGGCGATGGCCATGCCATCGGCCGGAACACGGACGCCCAAGAAGGGGTGACTACACGAAAGTGACGTATCTGCACGCTAAGGGTGAACGGATCGGGAACGCTTGGGCTTTGCGTCCTTCTCCGTGGCTTCGAGGGCTTTGTAGAGGGCGGTTTTGCCGATCTTGAGGCGCGCGGCGGCTTCGCGAACGGTGAGGCCGGAAGCGATATGATCGCGTGCCTTGCGGAGCTTGTCGGGTGTGACCACTGGCCGACGCCCGCCGGGACGGCCTCGCTCGCGAGCAGCCTTGAGGCCGGCATGGGTGCGTTCCCGGATCAGATCGCGCTCGAATTGGGCAAGCGAGCCGAAGATGTTGAACACCAGCATCCCGCCGGAAGTGGTGGTGTCGATGTTTTCGGTGAGCGAGCGGAACCCGATGCCGCGCGCCGCCAGCTCGCCGACTTTCTCGATCAGATGGCTCATGGAGCGGCCAAGACGATCGAGTTTCCAGACCACCAGCGTGTCACCGCTGCGCAGATAGGCGAGCGCTTCGGTCAAACCAGGCCGATCGGCCTTCGCCCCTGATGCGTGATCGTTGAATATACGGTCGCACCCGGCATTGTTCAGCGCGTCGAGCTGAAGCGAGAGCTTTTGGTCTGCGGTCGAGACTCGCGCATAGCCGATCAGCGCCACAGACTGTCCGATCCTGTCCGTTTTCCCGTCATTATGCAATCTTGTCCGAATCGCCGTTGGAGGTCCAGAGTTAACGGACATATTCCTGTTGGCCGCCAGAGGACCGTCTGCAGGACACGCAAAGCGAAGGAGATGATGCTTGGCGAGACGGCGACTGGTGAGCCCGGAAATCTGGGCGGGGCATTATGGCGCGCCGCTCGATGAGCGCGAGATCGCGCGTCATTATACGCTGACCAGCGACGACCTGGAAATTGTCGGCCGCCGTCGCGGCGATGCCACCCGGCTCGGCTATGCGCTGCTCATGCTATATATGAGATGGCCTGGCCGTGCGCTGGAAGCGGGCGAAGTCCCGCCCACTCCTGTGCTCGCCTATGTGGCGCAGCAACTCGGCGTCGCGCCGGCAGCCTTCGCGGATTATGCCCATCGGGACCAGACCCGTCGCGAGCATCTCGTCGAAATCCGACGATCGCACGGGTTCAGGATTTTTGACCGCCAAGCGTTCCGTGACGTTGTCGCCTTCTCGATCCCAATCGCGCAGACCATCATCCACCCCGGCCAGATGGCAGGCGTCATCGTCGATGAACTCCGACGTCGGCAGATCCTCCTGCCTTCCTCGTCGATTCTCGAAGCGGTGCTGCGGCAGGCGCGCCAGCAAGCCGAACAGCTTACCTATGAAGTGCTCACAAATGGCTTGCTGCCCGACACCCTTCAAGGCCTGGACGATTTGCTGGCCCGACGACCGGGGCAGGCCGCGACATGGCTATCCTGGCTGCGCAATGCGCCACAGTCGCCGGCAGCGCGCAACATCCTGCGCCTGATCGAACGGCTCGCCTATATCCGCGCGCTGGGCCTCGATCGCGCCCGTGCTGACATGATCCCGGCTTTGACTTTTGACAGGCTGGCGGACGAAGGCAGCCGCATCACACCCCAGCACCTTGGCGAACTCAATCCCCTGCGCCGGCATGCGACGCTGGCGGCAACCGGCATCCGCCTTGAGGAAAGCCTGACCGACGCGGCGCTGACGATGTTCGATAAACTGTTAGGCAGCATGGTGCGCCGCGCCGAGAACCGGACCCGCGACAAAGCCCTCA
Source organism: Sphingobium sp. (assembly GCA_035911355.1). Taxonomy (GTDB): domain Bacteria; phylum Pseudomonadota; class Alphaproteobacteria; order Sphingomonadales; family Sphingomonadaceae; genus Sphingobium. The sequence goes on along the minus strand of JAMHVU010000053.1, from coordinate 19,398 downwards.
AGACGGTGCGCGAGTTGCAAGGTCATCTCCGGATGCTCACGGGCTCTTGCCGCCTCCTCATCGACGCGCACACCAAGGGCGTGGATTCGCTGGCGCAGATCGAGGCGCTGGACTGGCAGCGCTTCGCCGTGGCCGTCGAGCAGGCCGAAGTGCTCGGGCGACCGGAAACCGTCGATCGCACCGCCGAGTTGATCGAGCGGCATCGCACGGTGAAACTTTTTGCCGGCCACTTTCTCAACGCCTTTGAATTTCGCGGCGCCGGTGCGGTGCAGGGTCTCCTGTCGGCGCTGGCCATCATCGCGGAGCTATACCGGACCGGCAAACGGCGCTTGCCGGATCGCGTGCCGCTGCGCTTTGTGCCATCCTCATGGCGGGCGTTCGTCCTGCGGGATGGCATCGTCGATCGTGCCGCTTATGAACTATGCGCCTTGTCGCAACTGCGCGAGCGGTTGCGAGCTGGGGATATATGGGTCGCGGGAAGCCGGCAGTTTCGCGATTTTGACAGCTATCTCATACCGCCGGCGACCTTTGCGGCGCTTCGCGAGAAGGGGCTGTTGCCGCTCGCCATCGAAACGGATTTCGATCACCATATCGAGGAAAGGCGCACCAGGCTCGACACGGCGATCGAACAGGTGACGGTCCTCGCCCGACAGGGCGAGCTGCCTCAGGTCAGGCTTGACGAAAACGGCCTCGTCATCTCGCCGCTGAAAGCGGCAACACCGCCCGCCACCGAGATTGCCCGTCGCGCCGCCTATGATCGACTGCCGCGCGTGAAGATCACCGATCTTCTGCTGGAGGTCGATGCCTGGACTGGGTTCAGCGAATGCTTCATCCATCGTCGTTCGGGCCGGGAAGCCGACGATCGCAATGCGCTGCTCACGGTCATCCTCGCCGATGGCATCAATCTCGGCCTCACACGCATGGCGGAAACCTGCCGGGGCGCAAGTCTGCGCCAGCTCGCCCATCTTCACGACTGGCACATCAGCGAGGCAGCCTATGGCGAAGCGCTGGGAAGGCTGATCGACGCCCATCGCGCCATGCCGCTCGCCGCGCTGTGGGGAGACGGCACCACTTCGTCGAGCGACGGACAGCAATTTCATGCCGGGGGCCGTGGGGCCGCGATCGGCGATATCAACGCGCGCAGCGGCAACGAACCGGGCGTCGCCTTCTACACCCATGTCTCGGATCGATATGACCCCTTCGCAAGTCGGGTGATCGCGGCAACCGCTGGCGAAGCGCCCTATGTGCTGGATGGCTTGCTGTATCACCAGACCGGCCTGACGATCGAGGAGCACTACACCGATACGGGCGGGGCATCGGACCATGTATTCGGCCTCATGCCCTTCTTCGGCTACCGCTTCGCACCGCGCCTGCGCGACATCAAAGAGCGTCGTTTGCACCTTCTTCCGGGCCAGGAATCCGGCCCTTTGCTTACCGGCATGACAGCCGAGCCGATCGCATTGGGTCATGTCGCGACGCATTGGGACGAACTGCTGCGGTTCGCCACGTCGATCCGCACCGGCACCGTCACTGCTTCGGCGATGCTGCGCCGCCTGTCCGCCTATCCGCGACAGAACGGACTGGCCCTCGCGCTACGCGAACTGGGCCGCCTCGAACGCTCGATTTTCATGCTCGACTGGCTGCGCGACATCGATCTGCGCCGGCGCACCCAGGCGGGCCTGAACAAGGGCGAGGCCCGCAACGCGCTCGCCCGCGCGATCTTCTTCAACCAGCTAGGCGAACTGCGCGATCGTCGGTTCGAGAACCAGACCTATCGTGCCTCCGGCCTCAATCTGCTCGTCGCCGCCATCATCTTGTGGAACACCCGCTATCTCGAAATGGCGCTGGCGGACATCGGCACGCCCGATGAGATCGCCCGCCACATCGCACCCTTGGGCTGGGAGCATATTTCGTTGACCGGTGATTATAGCTGGAATGTCGATGATCGGCCCGATCCGGATGCGTTGCGACCGCTGCGCGCCGTCAGCTCCCTGTTAGCCGCATGACGTTCGCTATCCGTTCGCCCTTACCGTGCAGATACGTCACTTTCGTGTAGTCACCCCAAGAACGCTGGCGAGAGAGGGGGGCAGCGGGATTCGACGGGGGTGGAGCGGCCGCAGCGCAGCGAGGCACGGCCCCGTCTAATCCCGTTGCGGGGGAGAGGCGGCCGGGACCGCCTTTCCCCCTCGAACGAATATCGACGCCGGCGAAACGCCGGCACATCGCCCGCGAGATCCGCGCAGCGATCTCGCTTCCGCCATGTGGATCGTCACCTTGGGCCAAGACCGCTTGCGGGCTTGGGGAGCGAAGCGAGTAGAGCCACGGTGCCGCGCCAGCGGCGGGCGCCCGCCTCCTTTTGGCTATCAAGATTGGGCCTTGAAAATAATGCGTTTCTGCATTACCTCTACGCTGATATGGAGGTAATGACCATGACGACATTGAGCGTCACCGCGCGGGGCCAGGTGACTTTCCGGAAAAACGTGCTGAAGCATCTCGGCATCCGGCCCGGTGGCAAGATCAGGCTCGACCTGCTGCCCGATGGCAGGGCAGAGCTGAAGGCCGATCAGCCCGATGGCTCCTGGGACGATCTGCGAAATTTCTTTGCCGGAAAGACGAATGGCGCGCGGCTGTCGATCGAAGAAATCAACGACGCGATCGCCGATGCGGGCGCGGCAGCCGGGATGGCGGGCATGGACAAGAAATGAAGATCACCGCCGATACGAATGTGCTGCTGCGCCTCGTCGTCCCCGGCGATGAGCGCCAACAAAAGCTCGCGATCGAGACGCTCAAGGAAGCCGATTCCGTGGCGATCAGCGTCCATTCGCTGTGCGAACTCGCATGGGTGATGGAACGCAGCTACGACGCGGCACGACCCGACATTGCCGCCGCGATCCGCCGTTTCATGAACACGCGCAATGTCGTCGTGAACCGCCCCGCCGTCGAAGCGGGCTTAGCCGTCCTCGATGCGGGCGGCGATTTCGCGGATGGGGTGATCGCCTTCGACGGCCAATGGCTCGGCGGCGAAACCTTCGTGTCGTTCGACAGAAAGGCGGTGAAGCTGCTGAAAGGGCAGGGGTCGGCCGCCCTGCTGCTGAAGTAGCCATGCGGGCGATTTTCATCCGGCATGGGGAAAGCACCGGCAATGCCGGCGTGCTGTGCCATGATCTCGCGGCGATCGAGCCTGCAACCGGCACGATGAATGGCACGTGCAGCGCCGAGCGGATGCCCCATCCTCGAACGCTATTGGAGCGACGCCGGTCGGCTTGCCGCGACGGGGAAAGTGGCGGAGAGTTCAGCGCCTTGCTACGTCCCGGCGTTACCGCGCAAAAGACCTGGTCGTCGGACAGCAGGCTGGAAATTACGGATTGGAGTGGGAAGCGGATGTGAGCGCTTCCCGAAGCAAGCGCCCACCCGACATCACTGAACAGATTGAGCAGCCTCGTTACAAGCCTGCTCGCAGCGGCGGCAGTGCTCGGCGCAAATTCGGCAGTGCTCGTGCTTGCTTGCGTGCTTTTCGCATTCCTCGGCACATACCCGGCAAGCTGAAGCGCACGCCTGCATCGTAGCGATGATGACCTGCTCATTGCTACCGGTGCGGCGAATGCCGACCGTCCCGGCTGCTAGGCAGAGGTCGGCGCAATCGAGGTTGAGCCGGATGCACTGGCGTAGCTGATCAACCATTTCCTCAGCAAGGCAGGCGTCAGCACACGAAGTGCAGGTCTGGGCGCATGAGTAGCATTCCTCAAGGCAGCGGATCAGTGCCTCGTTGGTTTTGCCCTGAACGCTGGGATGGGTGGCGATCATTTCTTGCATGTGATGCATCATGTTCTCCTGATGGTTTGAGCAGGCTGCGGCCTACTCCTGAAAGAGAGCCTCAGATGAAAGTTCCCTCCGCTGGGGCGAGCCGATCTTGGGCCGCGATGGGTCGCCTGCAGGCCGGCACGAATGTCCGAATTGTGGCGAAATCCGTCACCGCCTAGATCAACACCCGCTCCACCTCGTCCAGTGTCACGTCATCGGGCCGCCGGTCATAGAGTTGGGTGGTGCGGGTCGAGCTGTGGTTCGCCATCGTCGCGGCCGTCTCCAAGGTGCCGCCATTCTTCAAATAGGTGGTGATCCCCGTCGCGCGAAATGAGTGGTTGCCGATCGCCGTCTCGATCCCGGCTGCCGCCGCGCGACGGCGCACCATCGCGAACGCATTGGCCTGGGGCAGGGGGGTGTCGCTTAGTCGCTTGGTCCCGCGCGCGATCGTGCGGAACAGCGCCCCTTTGCGATCCTCACGCAAGCCGCAACCATTCAGGTATTCGGCCAGATAATGCTCAAGATTGTGATGGCAGGGCATCTCATGCCGCTTGCCGCCCTTTTCGTGCAGTCGCACCCATAGGCGGCGGTTCTGTACAAACACGTCCTCCACCTTCATCGCCAGCGCCGCGCCGATCCGCGCGAACGAATAGACCATGAGGCCGATCAGCGCTCGGTCGCGCAGGCCCGCATGCGTCGTCACGTCAATACTGTCGAGCAAGCGCCGCGCCTCGTCGGGGGCCAGCACCGGAGTCTTGCCGCGCCGCTGGCTATGCGCCGGCCCGCGCACCGATGCGGCGGGGTTCACCGGCATGACCTGACCCGTCACCAGCCAGTCGAACAGGTGACGCACGCCGGCGAGCTGCTGCTTGATGGTGGGCGCGCTCACCTTGCGGCCAAGCTGCTCAATCCAAGCGGCGACGTGCAGCGGCTGCACGCCGGCGAGCGATACGACACCGCGCGCCTCACACCAGGCCAGGAAGTCGCTGGCCGCGCGCGCATAGGCGCGGCGGGTGTGCGGGTTGCGAATGGTGACGGCGAAGAACTCAAGGAAGCGCCGCCGCGTGGCTTCGTCGGCCGCCGCGACCAGCGCTGGCAGCACCAGGGTGGGCGCGGGGAGGGGGGCGAGCTGGTTCATGCGCCTGCTCGCCCGCGCCGCACATGGGCGGCGGGGTCGATGACCGTTACGGCGTCCGGGGAAAGGTCTTCGACGGCATCGACAAAGCCGAATATCTCGGCGCGCCCGCCGTCATTGCAGATGCATCCCGCGACAGTGCCATGGACGATGGCGCGCGCGCCTGGCTCGATGATGAGGTTGCCGGCGATTGTGCCGTGCAGGATCAGCTTCACGCCGCTGCACAAGGTCGCGCCAGCGGTGATAAGACCATAGACGGCCAAGTCCTCCGCAATCGCATAGGGGCCTTCGATCTTGTTATGCACCGCTCGCATTTCGGCTCCGTTTTAATATAGGATAATGTCCTTTATCATATGTAGTGGAAAGGGGAATCGAGGATTGCGATATCGCCTCATCCGGCGAAGGGGCAGGTCGTCACCGCAGGCCTGTTGGGGTTAACCATGCGCGTAGGGAAGGATGGATCGAGCAGCCGGCGTGTGCTCGCGACGGCCCATACAAGCGCACCCGATAAACCATGAGGTATGTCCAAGCTGCCCCAGGTAGGTTCAGCACCCATCGTCCGTGAAAGAAGCAGCACGAGCGCGCACTCGTCCGCGCTGAGCGTCGGACTACAACAGCATTCGGCAACCAGCGGCCACCCAAGGCATTCTTCGGTGAGCTGAAAAACGCTGGCGAGAGCAACGGTCGCCGGAGCCGAATTCCGAGTTCGTTTCCGAGTTTTGTAAGCGGCGGAAGGGACGGCTCACCAAGCTGTTGGCACACCGCGTAGCGGCGTAGCAGCCGCACCACAACCCGCTCAACGTCGGCCAACTCGGGTACGACACGTATCATGAATGTCATCGTTCACTGCTCTCGCTCCGCTATTGCGAAGCACTCGCATACAGCCTAGTCGGCGGTCAAGACGTTGATGATTCGGAACAGAGGGGCAGACGTGAGAAGATTTTTGTTGGGCATGAGCATCCTTGCCGCGCCGACAATCGTGGGGACGGCTCATGCCCAGTCCACTGCGCCCGCAACAGAAGACAGTCTCGACATCATCGTAACGGCTGCCCGAAGCGCGCTTCCGGCCAGCGCCCTGCCTCTCACGATCGATGTCATCGACAAGAAGGCGCTGGACCAGCAGGTCGCCATCAGCGGGTCGGTCGTGGACGCAGTCGCCAATCTGACGCCCTCTTTCTCCCCCACGCGGCAGAAACTGTCGGGTGCCGGCGAAACGCTACGTGGGCGGTCGCCGCTCTATGCGATCAACGGCATTCCGCAGACGGCCCCGCTGCGCGACGGGGCGCGCGACGGTTTTACCATCGACCCCTTTTTCGTGGATCGGGTCGAACTGATCTACGGCTCGAACGCGCTGCAAGGCATCGGTGGCGCCGGCGGCATCGTGAATCAGGTGACGGTGCCGCCACCCGCCGTCGATGGCCTCTCCGGCCGCGTGCTGCTACAGGGCAATGCCGATACTGGCTTCCATGGCGACGGCATCGGCGGCAAGATCGCCGGGCTGCTCTCGTGGAAGCATGATCGGTTCGACGCAACTATCGGGGCGGCGTTCGACAAGCGCGGCGTCTTCTATGACGGCCACGGAAACCGCGTCGGCACTGACCTCACTCAAGGCGAGACGCAAGACAGCAGGAGCTGGTCGCTTTTCGGCCGCTTCGGCTATTCGCTCGGAGAGACGGCGCGGCTCGACCTCACGCTCAGCCGCTTCGAGCTGAAGGGCGATGGCGATTATGTCGCCAGGAACGGTGACTTCAGAATTGGCCTTCCAACCACTTCGGTACGCGGCACACCCCCCGGCGTTCCCGCCACCAGCCGCACCGAAAGCGCCGCGCTATCGCTGACCGATTCCGACCTGTGGGGTGGCACCTTCGTCAGCCAGCTCTTCTTCAACCGCTCACGCGATACTTATGGCGGCGAGATCGCATCGATCGCAACCTTCCAAGACGCCTCCCTTGCGCCGATTGGCACGCTGTTCGACCAGTCACAGAACAGATCACGCAAATATGGCGGCAAGGTCAGCTACGAGCGCGAAGTTCCCGGCTTTGAGGCGCTGACGGCGACGATCGGCTTTGACGCATTGTTCGACCTGACGGAGCAGCGGCTGATTGCCACAGGCCGCATCTGGGTGCCGCCTACCGATTATCGCAGTCTTGCCCCTTTCGCACAGCTTAACTTGGCACTGTTCGAAAAGAAGCTTCGTTTGGCGGGCGGCGTTCGCTATGAGGATGTGCGCGTCACTATCGACGACTATCGGACGCTCGCAAGCTATGGCGGCGGGCAGTCCGTGTTGGGCGGCAGCCCCACCTTCCGCGACACGCTGGTAAACGGCGGCATCATCTTCGAGCCGGTCCCGGGCATCCGCGCGTATGGAAGCTATGCGGAGGGCTATACCGTTCCCGATGTCGGCCGCATCGCGCGCGCGGTGAGCAAGCCCGGCTTCGACGTGGACACCATCAACATCAGCCCGATCGTCTCCAACAATCGCGAGGTCGGCGTGGAGGTGAAGCAGGGGCCGCTCGACGCCAGCGCCGCCTATTTCTGGTCTACGAGCAAGAACGGGTCGGTGCTGACGCAGTTGGTAGCCGGCGGCGCGTTCGAGGTTCTGCGCCAGCGGGTTGAAATACAAGGCCTCGAGATAAATCTGGCGGTGAAGACACCGGTTTCTGGCCTGACGGTCTCGACCGGCTATGCGCATCTGATCGGCCGCACCGACGGTTCACGGAACGGTGTCGACGCGGTCGATCGCGACCTCGATGGTGCCAACATCTCGCCGGACCGGCTTAACCTGGCGGCGAGCTACAGCAACGGCCCCCTCTCAACACGGGTACAGACGCAATTCTTCCTGGCGCGTACCTTCGAGCGCACACCGCGCACGTTCAACACGGTCTATGATTTCGGCGGCTACAATGTCACCGACGCTAGCATCCGCTATCAGACGGGCTTCGGGGCGCTGACGCTGTCCGCGCAGAACATCTTCGACCGCTTCTACATCGACTATTACAGTGACACCGTGCGTCCGACTGACAACAGCAAACTCTTCGCAGGACGGGGGCGCAATTTCACGCTGTCCTGGGATTATCGCTTCTGATGCGGACACTCGACCTGCTGCACCGCTGGACGGGCGGGTTGATCGGGCTGCTGCTCGCGGCACTCGGGCTAAGCGGCGCGATCCTTGTGCATCGCAACGCGCTGATCTTCCTGCTCCACGCCAACGATGCGCAGGTACAGGACACCGCTGTGCTTGCCAGGGTGACGCAGCAGGTGATGGGCGATGCCGCCGCGCGCCCGCAGTCGCTCACTTTCGCTCCGCACGACTTGGGCCTGCACCGGCTAGCGTTTCCCGATGGCAGCGGCGCCTATATCGACCAGACCGGCGCACCGGTCGCGCAGTGGGCCAACCAGTGGGAACGTCCCGAACTGTGGCTGTTCGACTTCCATCATCATCTGTTTGCCGGGGAAACGGGCGATACGATCATCGGAATAGCGGCGATCGCCGGTCTGCTCTTCGTCGTGACGGGGCTGATCTTGTGGTGGCGGACGCGCAAGACCTTCCAGCCGCGCCTGCTTCCTGCGCGACTGAGCCGGCCTGCCGTCGTGCGGCATCACCGCGATCTCGGCGTCGTGGTCACTCCGCTGCTGCTGATCTCGCTGATCACGGGCGCGGTTCTGGTGTTCCGGCCGCTGGCGGCGCTGATCCTCGGGCCAGGTGCGCCGGCGCAGATCGACCGCGCGCTCGCCGGACCGCCGCCGCGCAAGGCCAGGCTTAGCGAGGATCTGAACTGGAGCGCGATGGTCGAAACGGGCCGCGCGCGCTTCCCCGACGCTGAAGTGCGCAGCCTCAGCCTGCCGCGCGGCGACAACGGCCTGATCACGCTGCGCATGCGCCGCCCGGAGGAATGGCTGCCGAACGGCAGGACAACCCTCTGGTTCGCGGCTGACACCGGCGCTCTGGTCGCCTCGCGGGACGCCCGTTCGCTGTCGTTACCGGTCCGTGCTTATAATCTACTCTATCCCCTGCACGCGGCAAAGGTGGGCGGCCTCCCCTATAAGCTCGCAATGACAATTTCCGGATTGTCGCTCGGTCTCCTCGGAACGCTTGCAGTCTGGACCTTCTGGTTCAAGCGCGCGCGTTCCCGAAAGCGCGCGGCGCAGCATGGTGGCACGCGCGACTTGGCAGTCTGATTCCAACCGCCGGCAGAGCACTCCGGCCCCAATGGCGCGTCCGCTAACATTTGCTAAGCCGATGATCCTGATCCTCACTGCCCGCTTATCGGGATGCGCGTGCCAATCTGAGGTCAGTCGCAGCAGGGCAGGCCACAGGACGAGGCCACCTGATTCACCACCTTGTTATTGCAAGCCCGGCCTACTGGCACGGCCCCGCTCCGTCGAAACTGAGGTCCGAATCTTTGAACCGCCTATAGAATGGGGTTTAGAGAAGATCGGTTGGCTTTGATTTGCTGCGGTTTAGGGCCGGCGCACGCCTTGGGTCTGGTCCTTGCCCTGCCCCCAACCTCTGGCACATTCGGAAAGAATTGCCAATCTGGACTGGCACGATGGCTGGTCCAGATTGGCGACTTCAATAATCCACCCCAATTTGCACAAAGACGGTCCGGCCCAGCGCCTTTGAATAACGCTCGTTTCGGTTGAGCATCTGCGACGTCACCGTGTAGTAGTCGTTGTTCAAGAGGTTACTGACGCCGAGGGTGATGCCGGCAGGACCTACCTCGACGCGGGTCGATGCGTCTATGCGCGTGGTGGGCTCGACCTTACCGGTATAGAAAGTTCCGACAGGCGCACCGGGGAACTGGTTGCGGTCGCCGGTGTAGGCAAACTGGATCCTCGCATTCCAGCGGCCGGTGATGTCATGCTCGATAAAGCCGTTCAGCGTTTCCGGGCTGATCCGGCGACCGGTCAGCGGCGTATCGACCCTGCCGTCACCATCAGCATCGCGCTTGCCTTCAGACCAGGAGAAGACGAGGCCCCAACGCGTGGCCTCGCCCAGCTTGCCGTCGAGCGTCGCCTCAAAGCCGTGAATCCGTTCTTTCTCACGAATGATGAGGGCTTCGGTGGGCGCGAGGGGATTGATGACGAAATCGGTGCCGAGCTTTGACGTGCTGATGAAGTATGCAGCCGTGGCCTTGATGCCGCCGAAGCTCACGCGCGTGCCGACTTCGTAAGTGTTGACCATGGCCGCTTTGGGCTTGAGGACATCGATCGAACTGAAGCGCGCATTGCGGAACGGTCCGCCAATATCGGGCACGGAGAAGCCTTGCGAAAAACCTCCGTAGAACTGAATGCCCTCGGCAACCTCAACCGTAGCGCCCAGATTGACCGGAGTCGCGCGATAGGAAAGTTTTCCGCCTTCCACCGCGACACCCGTCAGTCCCGCCACGAAGGGATCGATTTTCATACGGAACTCGTCGTGCCGGACGCCCGCTCGCAGCGTGAACCAGTCGGTGAGCGGCAAATCGGCCTGAACGAACACTGCATAGTTGGTCTGCTGCATCGGCGGCGCGAAGGCGCGACCGTCGATCGCGGTGAGCGGGATCAGAGGCTGCTGCGTCGTATCGCGGTTGATGTCGAAGCCCCACAGCAGCAGCCCCTGCTCCAGACCGAGACCATCCAGCCTGGTCTTGAAATCGGTCTGTAATCCGTATTTCTCGGATTCGATCGTCGTCTGTGTGCCGCCTAGCCGCGCGGCTTCAAATCCGAACACGGAGTAATTCTTGAGATAGTAGATCTGGCTGCGCAGCGAGCTGCCCAGAATATCGCTGTTCGTGTAGGCCAGATAGGATACGAAATTTCGGTTGCGCTGGTCGAGCGCACGCGGATTCTGCGCCTGTTTGGTGGCCCCTGCTGGGATGCCTTGGGCAATGTCGCCAGGCACGACCACATAGTCGGTGTTCTGCGTCTGCTGGTAATAATTGGCCATCGCCTCGACGCGCTGGGTGCCGCCGAAGGAATAGCCGATCTTGCCGTAGAAGTTGTAGATGTCGGAATCCGCGATACCGCCGAACAGATTTGGGTCGGGCGGAAGGCGTTTGCCATCGGCATCGAACTGGCCGTTCACCCGTTCATAGCTGCCATTGACATTGATGTCGAAGCCGCCGAGCCCGCCGCTGGCGCTCTGGAAAATATAGGGGCGCATGCTGTCGCCGAAATGCTCGGTCGAAAAGCTCGAGCCCACCTCTGTCCGGAACGCCCAGTCATCCGTGGCCGAGCCGTTCTTGGTGATATAGTTGACGACGCCGCCCGCGCCGCCCTGACCATAAAGCGCCGAAGAGCCGCGAATGACTTCGATACCGCCCAATGCCGTCGGCGCGATAAGGCGCACGTCGCGCCCACCGTCGCGCAGCGGATTAGAGACGGGCACGCCGTCGATGAAAATGCGCATGGGGCGTCCGCGAAGGCTTTGATCCACGTTGGCCGCAGTGTCGTTGCCCGGCGCTATGCCGGGTACCGCGAAGGAAAGGATCTGGGCGATATCGCGCGTGGTGCTGAGCTGCTTTTGAATTTCCTCCTCGCCGACGACGCTGACCGATCCTGGAAAGGTTTGCACGGAATCGGAAAGGCGGGTGCCCGTGACGATAATTTCAGACGCTGTGTCGCCTGCGGCATCAGGCGATGCGCCCGGCCGAGGCGGATCGCCCGCCGGCGCCGCGAAAGCCGTTGAAGGAACTGCCGTGACGAAAATGGACACGAAAAGCGCCAGAGCCGACGCGCTTGTTCGCGCATAGAAAAGACCGGAACGCGCCTGTTTTATCATATGTACTCCCCGTTTTACACGCCATTAGGTTGCAAGAGTTGATCGTTGAGCGCACCTTTGTCGCCGCTTGCGATCGGGCCTCCTTAGGCAAGGCAAGCCTAGGGCCATTAGCGATCCGGCGGAGGCAAGCGACTCTCTGCTGCTCAAAATTCGAAGCGGAGCCACCCGTAGACGGTCACCCCTCCCCCCGGCCGCGCATCGGCTCCTGGGCGGCTCTTGCGCCCCGGGCGGTTGTGGACAAGGCTAAAGGCAGTTGCGGGACTTCTAAGATAGATGAGGCGGCTGAGCGATGACACGAAGAGACCCTTTAATACTGATAATCAGTCTCAATATCTATTAGCGACCGTAGGGGGGGGTGTCCAGCCCGTGCGAGGGTGTTTCGAACTCGGGCTGGAAGCTGTGTTTGGTCAGCTTTGCAGCACGAATGGGATGGTCACGACGCCACAGACCATCGCGGGGACCCCTGCCTCGATCAACGGCAACCAGCGCCAGCGGCTGACGGCCGCCAGCGCTGCCTTGTCGAGCCGGTCCGATCCGCTGCTGCGTGCAACCGATATTTCCAGCACACGCCCAACTGTGTCCAGCAGCACGTTCAGTACGACCTCTCCCTGCTCCCTCCGTGGCCTGGACTCGATCGGGAGCGCGGTTGTGGTGCCGACAGCAGCCGCACTGATAAGTCGGCGGTTCTGATCACCGGCGATGCTGGAATGGCTGCGGCCGGGTGCTCCGGCACGGGCATTGGACTTATCGTCACCGGCCGATCAGCATGGGCGGTCTCTGCAACGACCGCAATTGGCACGACAGCAGGGAGTTTAGGGTCGGCTACCGCAACCGGCTCACCGTGCCTCGGCAGGGCCACTGTCCCTGGCGTGTCGGAGACCGGCGAGCGCGGCGGCTGCGGTACCGGCGGTAGCAATGCGATTAGATTGACCACCAAGAGCTGAGACGGGCCGGGATGCGTAACAAATCCAGCCTGCATGATCGCGGTAAGCAGCCCGAAAGTGAAGGAGAGCGCTGCATGGCAGGATCGACAAGTTCCCGCTGGACACATTGGTGGACCTCGCCATCGCCGCCGAGCTATGAGCCTCGCTCAGCGCCAACCGTAATCGTGCAGCGCACCGGTTTCTTTTGCTTTGCGGCGGCTTCGCGGCATCCATCGATCGCCTCGCGGTTTCCATCGGCGAGCGGATCGGCCGCAACGATCATCGCCCAGCTAGCCGGCGCGGCCGTCTGCATTAACCGCTGCCCGGCTTCCCATTGTGTCGGCTCAGCCAATACACGCGCAGCCATGCGCTCGGGCCAGCGCCAGCTATCCGGCATTGCCCTCGCAATCGGCCCGGCAAGCGCTGCATAGAGCAACAGCCCCAGCAGCACCCCACCGCCGCCGATCATATACAGACATCGGTTCTGCTCGTCGGCGCGGCGTGCCGATAGCACCAGGCCACGCAGCTCGCCCACCGTGCTGTCCAGCGCCGATTTCGACGCCTGGGTGTGACTGCGGAGCGTGTTCACCGCCTCCTTCACCGCGCCGTTTAAACGTGCCCCCATGTTTTCGGGCGTGAGCGTCATCGCGGGACTCTTGCCCATCGCATCGATCTGCCGGACCAACGCCACCAATATCTTCTCGGTCCGCTCCAACGTCGGCTCATAGTCGGGAATCTCGATGGACTCGCGGGTAGCGGTCAGCCCTTCGATGGCGCTGCGCAGCAACGACACCTCGCCGCGCAGCCGCTCGAACGCCGCTGCCGGATCGTCGCCGGCCTGGCTGTCGCGATACTCGTCCTCGTCCATCCGTCTCTCCTAGCGGCTGAGCCCGCGATCATGGCCGATCCCGAGTTGCTGGGTCAGCTCGGCACCGACCGATCGACCTCGGTTCATGCCCATCTCAAGCCCCAGCTCACGGGAACGGCCGCGCAGGACCGATTCCATCTGTGGGTCGCGCTCAAGGCTCTTGGCGAGACCCGCCATTTCCTTTCCGGCGCGCTCACGGCCCGCCATGTCGCCGACGCGATAAAGCCGGTCCCGCTCTTGGGCGAGCCCTTGCCAGCGTTCCACGAACCGGTCGGCGCGCAAGGCGGGATCGACGCGCACGCGGGCCTCCTGCGCCATCGCGTCGATCAGCGGGCCGCTACGCCCCGCCGCTGCGTCTCGGACCAGGCCGGGATTGCGCTGCATCGCCGACGCCATATCGCGCGAGGCTCCCGGCCTGATCTGATCCAGCGCCGCCGTCGCGCGCTCGAGCGCGACTTTCTGATGCTCCAACACCGGCCCGCCCGATGCGCGCGCCTGCAACACCGCCTCGGCCGAACGCGAGGCCCGCTCGACCGCGCGTGTAAAGGCGCGGTCCTCGCCACGATCGGCGCGCGCGGGGGCTTCCTTTGCCGGCATCGGCGCCGGCGTGCGCTGGGGCAGTTTCAGCCCGTCGAACATGCTGCGCCTGGGAGCCGCCTTTTCCTGTGCGCCCTGCACCGGCTCGGCCGTTCGTTCGGGCGGGCGCGGTCTGAACCCGTCGAACATGCCCCGCCGCGGTCTGTCGGGCGCATCCGCCAAGCGGATCTCGCCCGACAATCCGCGCCGATCGGCGAAATCCCGAATCTCCGTCTCCCGATCGCGCGGATAATCTGAGGCCATATCCTTCGCCCCCTCGCGCGACAGCGTGCGGACGAGCTGGCGCTCATCGGCGAAGTCGTCGCGGCCGTAATGGAGCTGCACCCCGTCGCGGTGCCGCGACAGCGCCACATAGGCCGAATGGCGGTCCATGCCGGGGGTGGCAAGGATGTGCGCCCGATCGACCGTCACGCCCTGCGATTTATGGATGGTGGCGGCATAACCATGATCGACATGGGCATAGTCTTTCAGGTCGAACGCGACCGATCGGCCGTCGTCCAGCTTCACCGCCATGCTGTCGGGCGACACGCGCTCGACCTTGCCCAGCGTGCCGTTCTTCACACCAAGCCCGCGCTCGTTTTTCAGGAACATGATGCGGTCGCCGGTCGCGAACTCCCGCGCACCCCGCTCGGCCGAAACCCGCACATCGTCCCCCAGCTCGCCGGCGTCGCGCAGCCGATCGCGCGCGGCCAGGTTCAGCTCGCGCACCTCGGCATTGGTGTGGGTGAGGATGATCCGGGTCTGCTCCGGATCGGCAAGGCGCTGCGCGTCCCAACGGTCCACCAGCTCGTCCCGCGCCTGCTCGCGCGTCTCGGCTGCGTGGACCATGCCATGCGCCTCATAGGCATGGATCGCTTGCGCAGTGCGGCCTGTGGCGAGGGCGCGGGTCGCCTCCTTCTGCCAGTCCTCATGCTGCCGGCGAACCTCGCTGATCTCGGCCGCGCCGTGCCGCTCGGCAAGGGAACGGAACGCCGCGCCGGCCTCGATCGCCTGCAACTGCTCGGCGTCGCCGACAAGAACCACCTTCGCCCCTGCCCTTGTCGCTTCGGACAGCACGCGCTCCATCTGGCGCGTGCCGATCATGCCGGCCTCGTCTATGACAAGCACGTCACGCGGGCCTAGCAGCTCGCGGCCTTGTTCCCACTGATATTCCATGCTGGCGATCGTGCGCGAGGCAATGCCGGAACCGCCCTCAAGGCCCTCGGCCGCGATCCCCGACAAGGCCGCCCCGCGCACCTGATAGCCGGCGCGCTCCCATTCGTCGCGGGCGACTCCCAACATGGCCGATTTGCCGGTGCCGGCATAGCCGACCACGATTGCAAGGTCGTTCCTGCCGGTGATATGCGCCAGCGCGTCCCGTTGCTGGTCCCCCAGCACCAGGCCACCACTCCCGGCGGCGTCCGCCCCCCTTGATAACGACGTCGCCGGGAGACCATGCCCCGCCCGTCCTGCAAGCCGATCGCTGGCTTGGCTCAACCGCTGCTCGGTGTCGATCATGTCGCGCGAGGTAAAGCGGTTCTCGCCACGCCCGTCCTTGCCCAGCGCCACCAGCTCGGGGCTGGATCGCACCGCGCTCATCACCTGGTCGAACTGATCCTTGCCGTCGCTGTGCCGGAACGCGAACTGCGCCAGGTCACGCCGCGTGAACGTCGCCTGTTGCCGCGTGATCGCGTCCAATGCGATCTCGGGCCGCGCAATGATCTTCTCGCCATTCTCGCGCGCGATCCGGGCATGATCTTCGACCCGTTCGGCCTCAAGCCCCTGTTCGGGCATACGCGACGCCGCCGGCCCGATCTTGTGCTGCGGCTCAAGCTCGATGCCCTGCGCCGCCAACGTGCGATGGTCGATCCGCGCATCGATATCCAGCTCGGCCAGACGCTCGTTGACGTGATCGGCCCAAGCCTCGCGCCACTCCTTCAACAGCTCGGTCCGGTTCCAGTCGCGCACCTTCTGACCGAACCCCTCCGGTCCCACCTCGCGCATCGACAACATGACATGCGCGTGCGGCTTGGGACTGCCGTCCTCGGCAAAATCCCAATGCACATTGAGGTCCGCGACCATCCCGCGATTGACGAACTGCTTGTCCACGAAATCGCGCGCGAGCTGGACGCCCTGCTGCTGGTTCAGCTCACGCGGGATCGAGAACTCGACTTCTCGGGCAAGCTGCGCATCCTTGCGTTTCTCGATCGCCTCGACCTCGTTCCACAAGGTCGTGCGGTCGTTTAAACGCTCCGGCGCTCCATCGGGCAACAGCACTTCCGAATAGACGACACCGGCCTTGTTCGAGAAATCATGGTCGCGCCCAAGCCGGTCGTCATGCAGCCGTTCGGCCGCGCGATAGGCCGCGCTGGCAATGGCGCTCGATCCGTTGGCGCGGCTGATGACTTTGGCCGAGAAATGGTAGATCGCCATGATGGCTACTGTACTGCCCTTCTTAGCGCACGTCGGCAACAACGTATAAGCGCGCACTCACACTCTCTACCGTTCGCATGATTGACTTCGCCGCATTTCTTGGATTGGGGCATTTCTCGCTCGCGTGGTCGTGCTACGCTGCGGCTCGGTTCCTTGAGCGTGGAGAAGAATGGATGCGAAAGACGCGCGACTATGACGCGGAGCTGCGGGCGCTGAATGACAAGGCCAAGGCGTTGAAGGCGAAGAAGGTCCAGCAGCTCGGCGAACTCGTCACGTCCACCGGAGCCGATGCGCTCGATCTCGATGTGCTGGCGGGCGTGCTCATCGCGGCGGTGGAAGCGGACGCGGAAGCAAAGGAGGCATGGCGAGTGAAGGGCGCTGCCTTCTTTCAGCGCAAGGGCCGCAAAGCTACGCTCCGCCCTCGCTATGACGGAGACGGCGGAAAGGAAACTGGTGCAGGCGAGACACCGCGTTGAAGCCGGACAGCGCCGCGCCGATACGAGAGGATGGGTCGTGGCCCGACGCGAACGCACCCGCCATTTGATCGAGCTGGGCGGCCTCGTGCAAAAGGCCGGCCTGGTCGAGCTGGCCGACGACGATCGCGCCACCCTCTACGGAGCGCTGCTCGAAGCGGCCGCGAAGGCGCGCGAGGATGGGGGCGCGCTGGCGCTGTGGAAGCGGCGCGGCAAGCGCGCGTTCGATGCCGAAGCGGAAGGGAGCGAACCATCATGACCAGGCTCGATGTCGAGGCGATCCGCGCCGAGGTCCGTGCGCTGTATTTCAAGCGCGGCTCGCCGGCCGAGGTCGCGGCCTGGCGCGAAGCCGATGCGGAGTCCCGCGCCAACCTCGCGATCGAGGACATGGCGCTGACGCCCGACGAGGAGGCGCTGTTCGACATGCTGCGCGACGAGGCCGTGCCTCCTCCCCTCGCCACCCGGATTGTCCTCAAGCTGCTCGGCCATCCCGATGCCGACCCGGCGCTGGCGATCACGCCGATCGGGGCGGCCTGACGATGGAATGGCTGCGCCAGCTCGGCCGCGCGATCCGCAACCTCGTCCGCATCGCACGCCAGAACCCGATATGGGCGATCACCGCGCTGACGCTCAGCCCCGTCAAGCTGATCCGCCACCTGTTCGGCGTCCTGATCCTGTTTCTCATCACCGGCATCGTGCTGCTGGGCGGGACGCAGTTTGTCCTTCATTCCCTCATGGGCCTGCCGCGCGATTCCCATATCTATCAGACCGTCATGATGCTGGTGGCCCTCGCCGTCATCCTCGTCGGCTTGCGCGCGCTGTTCCAGCCCCTGATCCTCCACTATGGCGGCTCTGACGGCGACGCCACCCACGGCTCGGCCCGCTTCGCCACGACAAGTGAGACGCGCCCGCTCGCCCAAAGCGAGGGCCTGCTGATCGGCCGTGATCGCAAGTCGGGCAAGCTGCTGCGCTATGCCGGTCCCGCCCATCTGCTGACGATCGCGCCCACCCGCACCGGCAAGGGCGTCGGCACGATCATCCCCAACCTCATCGACTATCCCGGCTCCGTGGTCTGCATCGACCCCAAGGGCGAGAACGCGCGTGTCACGGCGCGCCAACGCGGAAAGTTCGGCCCGGTCCATGTCCTCGATCCATTCGGGGTGACGGGCCAGCCCTCGGCCGCGTTCAATCCGCTTGACCGCATCGACCCTGCCGGCCTCGATCTCGCCGACGACGCCATGACGCTCGCCGACGCGCTGGTCTATGACGCGCCCGGCGAGGCGGGCGAGGCGCATTGGAACGAGGAAGCCAAGGCGCTGATCGCCGGCCTCATCCTCCATATCGTCGCCAGCGAGCCGCCTGCGACGCGCACCCTCGCGACCTTGCGCGATCATCTGACGCTCGCCCCGCAAGCCTTCGCCGCCCTGCTTTCCGCCATGCAGGCGCAAGGCGGCCTCACCGCCCGCGCCGCCAATCGCCACCTGGGCAAGTCCGATCGCGAAGCCGCCGGCGTGCTGTCGGCGGCGCAGCGCCATACCCATTTTCTCGACAGCCCGCGCATGACGGCCGTGCTGGGCCGATCGGATTTTACGTTCGCCGATCTCAAGGCGACGCCGGCAACGGTGTTCCTCGTCCTGCCGCCCGATCGGCTCGCCACCTATGCCCGCTGGCTGCGCCTGATGGTCGCCCAAGGGCTGACCGATCTGGCCCGCGCCGGCACGGCCCCTCCCCGCCACGTGTTGTTCCTGCTCGATGAGTTCGCCGCCCTCGGCCGCCTCGATCCCGTCGAGCGCGCCATGGGGTTGATGGCGGGCTATGGCGTCCAGCTCTGGCCGATCTTGCAGGATGTCCACCAGCTCCGCGCGACCTATGAGTGCCGCGCCGGCACCTTCCTGTCGAACGCCGGCGTCCTGCAAGTGTTCGGGGTCAACGATCACGACAGCGCCAGGCTCGTCTCCGATCTGCTCGGCCAGGAGACGGTCGTGTTCGAAACGATGAGCCGCGCGATCGACGCGGAGGAAACCGGCCTCTCGTTCGGCACCCAGCATGTCGGCCGCGCCCTGCTCACCCCCGACGAGGTCCGCACGATGCCGGCGAACCTCGAACTGCTGTTCCTCGCGGGACAACGGCCGATCGTCGCCACCAAGCTCGCTTACTATGCCGATCGCGAGTTCGCCGGGAAATTCGATAAAGCGTGATTGGACCGCCGCGTTAGCAGCCACGGCGGGTCCGGCCGCGATCGTGCCGTTGGGGGCCGATCCGATATAGGGGGCGTTTGCGGGAGGGGGCGGAATCCTACGCTAAGGATTTGGGCCAGCGATATTCCCCGGTTAGATTGATGTGTTCCCATCCCAACGGCGAGACGTGGGCGAGTAGATCAGGCTCGATATGGGTACCGCTGGCGGCCCGGGTATTGACGACCTCGC
>JAMHVU010000052.1:0-118504 GCA_035911355.1 Sphingobium sp. | reverse complement strand
GACGACTGGCGGCGCCTTCGGTCCCCGCCACGTCATCCGACAGGTCGGCGTCAAAGAGCAGACGATCTACCTTAGCGGCGTCAACTGGGGCTCTGGAGACGCAGCGGCCGGGCTTACGCTGGCCCTCGGCGCCAATCCGGGCGCGTCCCCCTATGCCGCGCTGACGCTCATCCTCACGCGGCACTATGGCCAGTGGCGCCTCAACAGGGTTTCCGATGGTACGACCGCCGTGCTCAGTACACACAGCCCGGCTGGGACGTGGCCTATCTCCAGCGACGTTGAGGTCAAGTTGCTCGACGCGGATCATGACGGGCTACCTGACACCGTGACCGTGCGTCTGCCCGGTACGATGCTCGCGACGGCTACCTTTGCCGTACCCGAGGCCCTGCGCGCGCAGCTTGGCACCTATGCTGGCATTTCTGTTGGCACGGCCATCGTCTCGGCTGGGAGCCTCGCAATCTCCGGGACGACAGCCTACCCGACGACGGTGAGCCAGCCCGGCTTTACGTCAGGTCGCCGCGTCAACCTTGTCCTAAACTACTGGACACCGAGCGCGGCGCAGTACGAAATGCGCGTGCTGGCCGGCGCAGACGTGGCGCTGGGCTGGGCAGTCGCCAATGTGTCTGACAATGCGGTGGCGGGCGTGGCCCGCCTGACAAGTGCGTCTACGGTCCCCGAAATTTACGCAGGCCGGATGCTCACGATCGAGGTGCGTCGCGTCGGCGACGGGACCGTGCTCAGCACGGAAATCAAGTACAACGCCCCCGTCTCCATCGGCGTGAACGCAGGCAACTACGCCGGCATTCAGCAGCCGTGGAGCCCGATGCAGATCTATACCAATATGGCGGTTCAGTCATACTGGCAGCCCAGCGAAGTGCTCGAACCGGGTAGCAGCCCGCAACTCGACGCCGACGGGATGCCCTTGGTCAATGGCCTGCCGATCCGCTTCCGTGGGCCGGACGCAACCGACACCGTGCGCGAAATCGAAGTTACGTGGACGGGCGGCCCGATGACCTTCGGTAACATCATGTATCTGGAGGACACTGCGGCGACCGACACAATCGCGCTAGGCAGTGTGGGCACCCAGTCGGGCACCCGCAGCTTCACTGGTACGGGCTCCGAGAGCCGCTTCCGCTTCACGGTGCGCCAGAACCCTGAGCATATCCGCCCGACCGGCAACGGCTCCGTGACGGGCCTTATGGGTGCGACTGTCGGTATTGACCCGCTCAATCCGCCGAAGAACATTTCTATCCATCTGGTCGGCGCCGACCTCTCGCAGCGCTGGACGCCGCGCTGGCTCGCCATGATCCATGCGCTCAAGGGGCCGATCCGCCATATGGACGGCTCGCAGGTTAATCTTCCGCTCGGGCAATTTGACCATGGGATGGTCTGGGCCAAACGCCCTCGCCGATCCATGATTGGCTTGGCCGGGCATCGCCTTGGTCTGCCGCTTGAGGACATGGTGGAACTTTGCCACATCTCCGACCGCCCGCTCTGGTGGAACCTGCACGTCGCGGGCGCCTATGTCGGCGAGGCCGGGCTGGACTACACGCGCCGCGCAGCGGACCTCCTGTGGTCCGGTGTCGGCTCCGATCTGCCTTACGGGCTCTCGACGAAGGGCCTTAAGGTGTATGCGGAGAACGCTAACGAACTCTGGGGCGGCGTGCCTGCGCCTCCGGCCGCGATGGAGTCGGCTGGCATCGCTGCCGGCCGCTACCCAACAACCGTCACCTATAACGGCAACACCATCCCGCTGGCCAACGAACAATGGCTTGTTCGGAGTTGCGAGCGCCTCTGGTCGCACCGAACCCAGATGACCGAGGTAGAGAAGAAAATCCCGCTGACGCATCTTGTGCGCGTTTTGAGCGTGCAGCACGCAGTACCTCTCGGCGACCAGACAAAACTTCTCAATCCCACGGCTGGCATCTTCCCCTCTCCGGGCCTCAAGGCCGAGTGGAACGGCGGGCACCAGATCGACATGGTGGCCTACGCGCCCTATGTCGGCGGCGACCCGAATGCCGGTTCCGGCACAGACGAACGCCCCGCCAGCCTCGCTCCCGCAGACGTTGCCGCATGGCTCATCAGCGGGTTCGAGATCGCGCGCGGGTACGCAGACGTGTGGAATTCGTGGCTGGACGCAAGGGGGATCGCTCGCGGTGCCTATGAGTTCGGGTACAACCTCAAGGTGCTCGACATGACCGTAGCACAGGAGAAAGCCCTGCGGGCATCTCCCGAGTTCCGCGCCGCCGTGACACACATTCTCGACCGCGTGGCAGAGACCACCGAAGGCCCTGTCTGCATCTACACCGACATCGGCGGCATGGTCGCCGGCCTCCGTGACCGCTGGGGCCACTGGGTCGACGCCAGCGGGCTCTACAATGGCGCATGGGATGCGACCGTGGAGTGGGTCGCCGCGCAGGTGGGCGCAGGCTAGGCGTGCGCCACCCGCGCCCGGCGTGCCCGAAGCGCCGCGCCCGCAAGGCCGAAGCCCGCGATCATCATTGCCCAGGTCGCGGGCTCTGGAATGGCGGCGGATATCTGCGCGATCGTGAAATCAGGATCGTCATAGGTCCGCACCCATGCCGAGCTGATGGTGCCACGGTAGACGCTGCCAAAGCCGAATACGTCGATCAGCGGAAGGAAGAACTCGCCTGTGCCGGGAAGCTCGACGAAATCCGGCGAGGCCGCTGGAAACGGGCCGTCTATGAGGATGATCGGCCCGTTCTTGCTACCCCAGCCCTTAATATCCAGACTGGTGCTCGTGGGATAACTCCAGATAAAACCGACGTTGGAATCTTGAACGGGGAAGCCCCAATCCGGCCAGGTCAGCTTGATGCTGAAGGTGCCCTCGGTCGTGGAATAGCTCGTCCGATAAGGAGGGCTGTAGAAACTGTCCTCCCTATAAAGCTCGGCCGTTCCCCAAACTTCAAGTACCAGCACCGCCTGCGCCGGTGTCGCAATAAATGCCGCGCTGGCGAGCGCCAGCGCCATCAACTTCTTCATATTCTGAACTCCCACAGTCCGGAGTCCAGATTGCCGATGAGAGCGCCGCGTGTCGAGGGGGAATTTGGTCCGGGGTGGGACGAGCGTTGCGCCTGAGAGGGCTTCGAGACCCCTTTTAGCGGTCGGTTAGTGCTCCAGAAGCTCTTGTCAAAGGCTCTAAAAACTTTTGACCCGCTTCAGCCTGATCGCGGCGCATGCCAATGATTGCGTCATTCTTCTGCAATGTTATGTTGTAACCTGGCATGGCATGCGCTATCTGCACGCCATGCCAACGCTTCGCGCGGACAATAGCTGGCGGCTTGACCGTCTTGCCATGGGCCTTTCCGGCCTGTGCGCGGTGCATTGTCTCGCGACCGCGCTGTTCATCGGCATGTTTTCCTCGATGGCCAGCCTGTTTTCCGCCCCGATCATCCATGAGGCGGGTCTGGCGGTGGCGATTCTGCTCGGCGCCGTAGCGCTGGGGTTCGGCGCGCTGCAGCATGGCATGCTGCTGCCGGTGGCGGTCGGCTCTCTGGGACTGGGCGTGATGGGCGGCGCGCTTACCATGCCGCACGGCACGGAAGAGATGGTGTTCACGCTCCTTGGGCTTGCGATCCTCGCCTTCGGCCACGAGCTGAACCGCCGCGCCCATTGAACGCCCGCCACGCGGGCACCGCTTACAGTGCCCGCGAAACCGTCAATGCGAGGACCGCCCCCTGCCGCATCTCCCGCGCCTCGCGCCCGGAGTAGCTGCCTGCCCGATTGGGGCTGTAGAAGCGCCGGGTGCGCTGGCTATCGTCGCCGGTAATGGCACTGACGCGTAGTGTCGTCTTGAAACCGCGCAAAGCAGTCGTCTCTATGAACGCATCCAACACAGGCGCCTCCCGCAAGCGGAGCCGCTCGCCGATATAATAGACATATGTTGTTTCCGGCGCTTCATAGCTCACCCCCCAGGATGACCGGAGCGCGGGCGCGTCATGGCGGAACTCGGCGTAGAAGCTGGTCGACGGCAGGTCGTTCAGGACATGAACGTCATGCGTGACCGGGTCGCGGAAGCGGGAGTTCCGCCAGGCGCCATTAAGCGTGAGACGCGCGCCCCGCACGAGCCTGTCGAGCGGCAGCGTCGCATTGCCGGTCAGACCCCATTGCCGCGCATCACCGATGGTACCGAGCGCTTCGTCCCCGGAAGGGAGCACCACATAGCCCAGCCGGTCCTTATGCCATTGATGATAGGTTTCCAGCGTAAGCGCGCCGCCCTTGCCCCAGCGATGGTCGAGCCGCAGGAATGCGCGGGTGATCCGGGCCGGACGCAAGCCGGAATTGCCCCCCATCGGCCGCCCGTCCGCTTGATCCACCGATGCGGCGAAATCGCCGAAATCAAGCTGATCCACGGTGCGCCGCATGGCAAGGCGGAGCTGGGTCTGGCCCGATGGTGACCAGAGCAGCGCCGCTGAGGGTTTGAAATAGGACAGGCTCTGTGCCTGATCGCCGTCGCCGCTCACCGTGATGCGCGAGAATTCCACCGCACCGCCCGCCTCCAGGTCCAGCCGGGCCGCGAGCTTCACATTGGCATTGGCGAAAGCCTCGCCGCGTAGCTCGGCAACGCGCGTATCGGCATTGCTGAGCGCGACGGGCACCATACCGCCACCCAGATCTTCCGCATAGTCGAGCCGGCTGGAAAGACGATTATAGACGATTTCCATGCCCAGTTCGGGCCGAACGCGATGATCGCCTTCCCGCGTCACCGTCGTCCGGCCGATCAGCTCGAGCGGCTTCTGGCGCAGCTGAGAGACGCCACGATAGCCCGGCTCGGCATAATCCTCATCGGTGCGGCCCGTCTCCACGCGGCCAAGCCCGACCAGCTTGGTCGTCCAGCCCGCGCCGAGCCCGCGTGTCCAGTCCGCGCCAAGCTCCGCGCTGCTGCCCTTCTCCGCATAGGCAATCGTCCGTGCACCATAGGGCGTGCCGGCAATAGCGCCGACGTAGAGATCGACATGCGTGGCCGAGCTGTAGCGGTCATGGTTGAGGCGCCCGTTGAGTGTGAGCGTGCCGCCTGCCGCCGGGCGCGACGCGGAAGCCGCGAGGCCATATTCAGGCGCCTTGCCGATGTCGTACTGCGTGCGGCCCAGCGTCAGGGCATCGGCCGCATCATAATTGTGGAATCGCGCATGGGAGGGATAGCGCGCCGTGCCCGCCATCAGCTCGATATTGGTCTGCCAGCCGGCCACGGCCTTTGCATAGCTGATCTGCCCGTTGGGCGATATGCCGCCATCCGAGGTGCGGGTCAGCGATATAGTGGCGTTACCCGCACCATGCGCGTCGGCCTTGAGGATGACATTGGCCACGAGAGTCTGGCCTTGCGCCTCGGCCGCGTCAGATCCGCGCAACAGAATGATCCGTTCCACGCGCGCGGCAGGGATGCGCCGCAGCACCTCGCTGATCCCGCCGGACTTCACCGTAGGTCGCTGGCCGTCCACCAGCACATTGCCCGCCGCACCACCAAAGCCGCGCACACTGCTGCCGCCCGATATCGAGAAGCCGGGCGTCCGCTCCAGCATTTCCAGAGCGGTCTGGGGCTGGAAGGGGGTGTAAAAGGCCGCCGGATAAACCGGGTCCGGGCCAATTGGCGTCACGGGAGGGTGCGGGCGCTCGGTGGCAACATCGGGCTGCTCCAGCCCCGTTTCCATCACACCCGTTTCCGCCCCCGCTCCAGCCATTGCGGCGAGGCTCGCGATCAGCGCTGCGACCCCGCTCATCGCATGAAGAACTCGATGGGAACGACCAGTTCTATGGTTTCGCCGGCCACATCGGCAGGTGGCTTGGGCAGCGGCTGCGCGCGCTTGGGCAGCGCCACCGCTTCATCGTCCAGCGGGCGGAAGCCAGAGGAGCGCTCAAGCCGGACGGAGAGCACCCGGCCGTCCCGGTCCATCACGAAGCGGATCCACGGCACGCCCTGCTGCCGGCGGAAACCTGCCTCGCGCGGGTAGCGCTTCACCTTGTTGAGCGCCCCCAGCACCAGTCCTTCCCATGTCGGCTTGCCGGTCGAGGCCTGCGGTGCGGGCGGCACGGGCTTGCTCTCCGGTGCGGTCGTATCCTTCACTGGCGGCCCGGGATCGGGCACGGGCCGCGCCACCGGTTGCGGCAGCGGGTTGGCGCTCGGCACCGCGACTTCCGGTGGCGCGATGTCCGGCGTGTCGGGCAGCGGTTGTTGCTTTTCCTTCTCGATCTGCTCGGGCCCGGGCGGAATCTCGCTCGGCTGCTCTGGCGGCGCGGACGGTGGGGATATGTTGAAGACATTGAGCGCATCGGGCGCGCGCACGGCCTGATATCCGGTCCAGCTCAGCAGCGCTCCGGCGGCAATCATCAGCGCCACGCTCGTCACCCCGCCCATACCGAACAGCCGCGTCCGCAGGCTCATCGGCTGGTCCGTATAGCGTCCCGAAGGCCGCCAGATCTCCGCGCTTACCGGCGGCCCGGATGCCTCCACAGTCGTTTCTGCAATGGTCGGGGCCGTATCCTCGGGCGCCATGGCCCGGCGACTTGCTTCCAATATCATGAGGTCCGCCTGTTTACCGGAGCGTGGATCGCCAACATCGCCTTGCGCTACCTGCGCATCCAACGCGCATTGTCCGCGGGGCGGGGGCGTGCGATTTCATCATGCTCGACAATGGCCTGATAGCCCGGCCCGAGGTCGAACAGCACATAATAGCCGCCTTTGGGCCGCGCGAAGGTGAGCGTGGAATCCTTGCCCAGCTTGCCAGCGGCCAGCGTCCGTTCCGCATAGTCGATCACCCGCACGGTTTCGCCGGGCGCACTCTCCCCTTCCGCGTAGCCACCTCGACATCGCACGGTCGCATCATCAAGCAACACACATTTGAGGACTGGCCCATGGGCAAGAGCCGGTGTTGCCACCCCGCACAGCAACCCCACAGCCAGCAGGCCATGTAGCCGGTTCGTCTTTGCCGGTGTCATCGCGCACTCCTTTGCTGTTCGAACCAGTCCACGGTCGTCGGCGATACCGTACGCATCGGCCACCGGGTCTGGTGAACGGAGCCGTCCTTGCCCACGACGGTCAGCCAAAGTTCGCTGCTTGCCGTCAGGTTCGCGGGCAGCTGGATCTCCACGCTCCGATCCCACCGGCTACCATCAAATGCCATGCCGGCGGCCCGCAGGGCGCGCGGCCGGTTCACCTTCAGATAGGCCTGCATGATCTCGGTATCACAGGTCTCGCAGAAACGAAGGCGATAGGCCTTGAGCGGCACCTGCATGTCGGCGATCTCCGGCGTGTCCCGATCGGCCTCGGCGAAGCGGAACGCCCACGGCCCGATCTGGCCGCGAATGGCATCCGCGCGATGCAGCGGCTTCGTCTCCACGCGCAGCAGCGCCACGGAGAAGACCGCCGCTGTGACGCCGAGCAGTCCCCAGCCGATCCACCGGCGCGGCACGCGCAGCGCTTCCTCAGGCCCCGCGCCGCCTTTTGCGCGCGGCGCTCTTGCCGGTGTCGCCTTGACCGGAGGCTGCCAGGGCCATTTCGGCAAGCCAAAGACCATCGCGAGTGCGGCGATCGCCATCCAGCCAAGCGCCAGCGCAATGCCGATGCCCGGCGTGGCCAGCCCGCGCATAGCGCAGACGAGCGCCAGCCCCAGCAGCACCCAACCCAGCACACGCGCGGCCAGCCGCCAGCGCGGCGCCGGCAGAAAACGCAACAGATGCTTGGCATGGCGCTCCGTCGCCAATGCCAGCGCGGCAAAGGCGCTTAGCGCGAGGACGAGCGTGGAGATATGCGCGCCGGTCATGTCGCGGCTCCCGCACCCAGCATCCAGCCGATGACCGCCAGAAGCACCGTCCCGCCGAGCATCCCGCACCATGCCCGCGTCGCGCTGGTGGTGTGGATCGCCCAGATGACGGCGATAGTGTAGAGCGTGAAGCTCAGCATGGTGGCCGCCATCACGGCCTGCGGCCTCGGGATCGGCCAAAGCAACGCCAGCACCACCGTCGCGGCCGATGTCAGCGCATAGCCGCCCAGTGCCGCCGCCGCGACACGCGAGGCTACGGCCCAGCGATAGCGGGCGGACGGGCCCTTATCCTTGCCGCCGCCACTCATGCCTTGCGCTCCCGCAGGGCAGGTGTGCCGGAGGGAGCGGCGGCCGCCGCCGGAGCAAGACGCCGCCCGACCTTGACCGCGACAAAGGCGAAGGCGCCCGCGAGGCCAAACATGACGAGATCGAAGCCGGCAAGCACCCAGTCGCCCTTCGCCAGCGTCACGCCCAGATGCTGGCGGGTCGTGAGCGCGTTGATGAACGGGATCAGAGCGAAAGCGGCGCACGCCGTCCACAACAGCTCCCGCCATGCCCGGCGCAGCGGCCGGCCGAGCGCATAGAAGAGGCTGCCGAGCCACACCGCAAAAAGACTATGATATTCCCACTCCGCCCGGTCCGCCATGCCCAGCGGAAGGAGACGGTTGGCCCAGAAGAAGGCGGCAACACCCAGTGGTAGTCCCGCAATGCTCGCGACATTGAGACTTTCGACCAGCCTCATGCCGAAATGCTCGCCCGCATCCTTCTCTTCGCTCAGATGATGCCGGCGGCGTTTGACCGTCCAGAGCACCAGCCCCGTGCCGATCATCCCGCACCCGAGCAGGCCGGCCGAAAAATAGAGCCAGCGCCCCCAATAGTCGGCAAACAAGCCTTCATGCAGGTTTATCATCACATTTTCGGTTATCATCGTCGCGCCGCCCACGCGTGGCTCCTCTGGCAGCGGCACGCCGCTCCTGGCATGGAAGTGCAGCTTTGGCGCGTTCCAGTGATCGAGCCCGCGCGCAACGTGGGAAAGGATGATCTGGGGCGCCTCCCCCTCGTCCTGCTCGATGACGATGGAGGCGAGCTTGCCCGGCCCCCATGCCGCCTCCGCCTGCCGGATCAGGGGCGCGAGCGCCGCGGCAGGCCGGCCGATGGGGGCGTGCTTATGTTCGCCCTCTTCGTAGAGCGCATCATAATAAGCGCTGCTGCTCTCCTCGTCCGCGCCATAGAGCACGTCCTTGCCGGCCGGCATGTACGTGAAGAGGAAGAAGATGAGGCCGCTGTAGGTAATCATCAGGAAGAAGGGCAGCGCCATCACACTCACGGCATTATGCGCGTCCAGCCAGCTGCGCTGGCCCTTGCCGGGGCGGAAGGTGAAGAAGTCCTTGAAGATCTTCTTGTGCGTGATGACCCCGCTGACGATCGCGATCAGCATCAGCATGGTGCAGATGCCAACGATGCGGATCGCCCAGTCATAGGGCAGATAATGCAGCGCATAATGCATGCGGTAGAGCCCGCGCCCCCCCGCCGTCGCGCGCGGCTCGGGCTCGGGCGGCAGCACGGCGCCGGTGGCCGGGTCCAGCCGCTCGCTGCTGCTGGGACCATATTCATGGCCCGCCTGCGGCATGGCCTCCCACCCGATCGAGAAGGCTTCCCAGCCTCGCCCGCTTGACTGCTCATGCGGCAGCGTGATGCGCCAGTTGGCGGCTACTGGCGCGACGGCCTCCAGCCGGTTGAGGGCAAGCGCCGTCAGCGCGACATTGTCGGCCGACGGCAGCGCCTCGACCGGCACGCGCTCGGGCTGCATCCAGCGGGTGATCTCCTGCTGAAAATAGCCCGCCGTCCCTGTGAGGAAGACGAAGAACAACACCCAGCCGACAACAAGGCCGGCCCAGGTATGGAGCCAGGCCATGGACTGGCGCAGGCTTTCCTTCACAGCTTGATCCGCGCGGTGACGAGAAAGTTGCGCGGATCGCCGTAGAAATTGCCGTAACCGGTGCCGCCGATCGTGCTGTAATAGGTCTTGTCGAAGATGTTGTTGAGGTTGAGCGAGAGCGAGTAATTCTCGCCAACCTTGTAGCCCGCAGCCATGGACACGATGGCATAGCTCTTCTCGGTAAACTGGTAGTCGAGCCATGGCCCATACTGGTCCACCGTGCCGGGGACTTTGATCCGTACCGAACCGGACTGGTAGTGCTTGCTCTGCGCGAGCACGCCGAGGCCGAGGTTGAAACCGTCAAGGCGCCCGCCAAAGCGGTAGTCCGTCCACAGCTTGAGCAGGTGCTTGGGCGTCTTGGTGCTGAAGCGCGTATCGGTCGTGCGCTTGTTCACATTGTCGTTGAACGTGTAACCCATCGCCACCTGGAAGCGGGGCAGCAGTTCACCGTTCAACTCAAGCTCAAAGCCCTGACTTCGCAGGAAACCATCGCGAATATAGCAGCAGTTCGCATTCCAGGCCATGCCGGGATAGGCCGGATCGGCGGCAGAGGCGCCCTTCTTCTCCACGCGGTAAAAGGCAAGGCTGCCGGTCAGCCGCCCCTCGACAAGATCGGTCTTGACGCCAAGCTCATAGTTGCGCCCCTTCACGGGTGCCAGCGGCGTGCCCGGCAGTGGCCCGGAAAGCTGATTGGACTGGGACTGGAAAATCTCGGTCATGCTGCCGTAGACGCTGAGCGCGCCAACATCATAGATGAAGCCGAAATAGGGGATGAGGCGCGTGTCTTCCTTCTTCGTCGCGCTCATGCTCCAGGAGTAACCGCGCTGATCGTCAATGACGGTCCGGTCCCGCAGACTGAGCCGCCCGCCGGCAATGAGCGATAGCCGGGCGGCAGGGCGTATACGAAGCGAGCCGTAAAGGCTGATCTTGTCGCGATCGGTCGCGACCGGCGGGAAGTTGCCCTCCGGCCAGGGCACATAAGCCGGGTAGGTGGGGTTGAAGATGTTGTTGTCATCCTGTCCACCCATGCCGCCGGGCTCGTAGCCATAGAGCTGGTGATAATCGACATAGTCCATGCCGACCGTCAGATCATGCTCCTGCCCCAGTAGGCTGAAACTGCCACTCAGGTTCACATCCATGCTCGTCTCATGCGCGCGGATGTGGTGCGGCCAGATATACCAATAGGGGCCGGCGAGCGTCTCGGGGTCCACCGGGTTCTCCAGCTCGGCGGAGTGCATCCGGTCCGCGTTGCGGGTATGGCGGAGCGTCACCCGCGCTGCCCAGCGCGTCCCGATCTTCTGGTCGAGCCGCCCCATGAACACCGTATTGTCCTGATCCTGGAAGCTCCAGGGCGAGGCAGTGCTGGTGTTGCGCGGCAGGCCGATATCGGTGCCGTCGCTATAGCGTGGCAGGCTGTTGCGGAAACCATCATTATCGTCTTCCTGACGGCTGGCCATCACGAAGAGCGTGGTGTTGGGGCTGAGATCCGCCTCCAGCGCTCCATAAATGAGGAGGCGCCGCCGCTTGTCATAATCGACGAAATAGTCCTGATCCTGCGCGACCGCGACGAGCCGGCCGCGTATCGCGCCATTGGCGGCGATCGGCCCTGTGATGTCGAACTCGCCACGGAAGTTGTTCCAGCTTCCCGCCGAGAGCATCCCCTTGATCTGGGTTTCCGCAAGCGGCCGCTTGTAGGTGAGGTTGATGACGCCACCCGCCTCACCCGCACCATAAAGGCCATCGGCGCCGCGCAGCAGCGTAACATTGTCAAACAGCGCGGCATCCTCGGTCCGCGAGCTGAAATAGGTGGAGCTGCTTGCGCCGCCATCATAGCGGATATTGTCCAGCGCCAGCCCGCGCGAGGTGTAGGTGGAGGAGCGCCAGCCCTGCTCGCGCGTCACGCCGGTCATCTGGTTCAGCACGTCGTCGAGCGTCCGCAGGGACTGGTCTTCGAGCCGCTGGCTGGTGATGACGGTGACGGACTGGGGGATTTCCCGCAATGTCTGCGCCGTCTTGCCGACATGCGCGCCAATCGGTGCATAGCTGCGGCTATTCTCCGTCGCTGTCATGTCCGTGCTCGCCACGGCGGAGGCGAAACCGCCGGCGCCACCCGCGCCACTGCCCTCCACACGGACCGCGCCAAGCCGGACCGATCCGGCATCCACCTCCGGTGCCCGCTCGATGCGGATGGCTTTCGCGCCGATGAAGCGGAACGTCAGGCCCGTGCCGGAAAGCAGCTGGCTAAGGGCCTGAGCGGGTGCCAGTGCGCCCGCGACCGCCGTGCTCGATCGTCCCGTGGTGAGCGTGGCATCCGCTGTGACCTGCACGCCTGACTGGCGGCCAAAAATGAGCAGAGCCTCGGTAAGGGACTGGGCGGGAATGCTGAAGTCGCGCTGGGAAGCCTGCGCCTGTGCCGCCATCGGCCAGGCCGCCCCCACGGCCATCGCGCTGGTCATCATCAGTGCTGCGGCGACAGTCCTGCCACGCGGCGCCTGCCGGGCCGTGGCCACGCCCTTCCCATTCCCCCGAATGCTCATCAAAAATGCCTCCACCATGAACGAACGCCAATGTTGCTAGTCATTAGCAATATCACCGGCCTCTAAAGGCTGGACGTTCAGGGCATGCGCTTGTCCAACGCAGCCGGGCAATTTTCAGGAGAAAAAGGCGTAAGATATTAAGAAATATTAATATTTATTTACCGAACAACGAGTAACCAGGGCGTGACACGCACCACCTCGCCGCCATGCGGGCTCACCATCAGCGCCAGCGCCGTCTCGGGATCGTGCAAATTATAGATACCGGTCACCGGCAATTTGCCCAGTTGAGCGTTCATCAGGATGATCTTGCCACCATACCAGGGCCGCACCTGATCGATCGCCTGCGCGATAGCCTGATGGCGAAGCGGGAGATCACCCGTCCGCCAGCTACTCATCAGAGCGGGCGCCTCCCGCCCCCGCTCGGCCACGCCCCGAGACAGCCGGACCGACTGCCCCGCCGTCAGCACCGATGCAAAGCCTTGTCCGCCGCCCTTGCCTTCCACGCGCACACGGCCGGATGTGACCGCCACGGTCGCCGCAGCCGGTCCGGTCGTCTCCACATCGAAGACGGTGCCCAGAACCGTTGTGCGAACACTCTCGGCATCGACCCGAAAGGGTCGCGCGGGATTATGCGCCACCTCGAAGTGGGCCCGTCCGGAGATCAGCCGGACGACCCGCGCGCTGGCGCTATACTGGACCGCGATGGCGCTTTGCGGGCCCAGCACCACATGGCTGCCATCCGCAAGGGTGACCCGACGGACCTCCCCCGCGCCCGACAAATGATCGGCCGTCAGTCGAAGGTGGATCGCCGGCGCAACGAGAACGGCAACGGACGCCGCGACAGCCACCGCCGCCCAACGACCATATTTGCGCACCACCGCTGCGGCTCCACGCCGGCGACGATCATGACGCGGCGGCACAGGGAGGCGCGTCGCCGTGAGATGCGCGGCTGGGGCGCTGACTGCCGCACGATCGAGCGCGGCGACCGTCCTGCCCATGGCGGTCCACGCCGTCCGGTGCATGTCGTCCGCGGATATCCACGCCTGAAATCGCGCGATCAGCGCCATATCGTCAGGGTCTTCCTGCAGCCGGATATGCCATTCGGCGGCTTCGCCGCGCGCGCGCGCGCGCTCATCACTCACCACACACGCTCCAACCGGGACGATGGGGTCGGGGAGGTCTTCCATTGATTATCCGGGCAGTCGCAATCGGTACTCCATAGATCAGTGACGAACGGGCGATCACCTTGTCCAGCAAAGCTGATCCGCATCGGATGTATTCATCCAGCAAGCGGGTGACCAGGCGGCAATCCCCAGCGTCGGCAACTGGTCGGAGCAGCGCTTGTAAGGAGAGGATCAATCGCACGGCCTTCCCTCATGCTGTCCAATTTCGCGCCGCCTGTCGCACTGCTCAAGCCCTTGCTTGATGAGGATATGGGCGAGGGATTTGGAAATGCCGAGATGCGCCGCGATCTCCCGGATACGGCGACCTTCAAAATGGTGCATTCGCATGGCGATCTGCTGGCGCTCGGGCATATCGGCAATCGCGGCCAGAACCGCATCCACCTCCTCCCGCGCGACGATTTGCTGATCCTGCAGAGGGTTGGGGTCCACAATCGCATCAGCAGCCAGATCGAGCGCGTCGTCGCGAATATTCTCAAGGCGCCGCCGTCGCGCACGATCGATGGCGAGATTGCGAATGATCCGTTTCAAATAGGCAATCGGTTCGACAAGCCGCTGCGGTTCGGGATGTCGATCGAGCTGAATCCACGCGTCCTGAACGACATCTTCCGCATTGGCCGCATCGCCGCCAATACGGCCGGCATAGCAGACAAGCGCGTCATGGTGCCGCTCATATAGTTGCAATGACACGGGATTATGCTTCAATTCCATCTTCCCACGGCGTCTTATGCCCAACGGCCTCCGACAGTTGATGCGAATGATTCTCATTGCGCTATATCTGTCCCGCCACCCCCGCAAAAGGGGAAATTACCCCTTATCATCAGCCGCCAGCCCGGGTAGGGGTCCGCGCGTGTCATACGCCGTCCCTGCTCAGATAGAGTGCGCCGCTCATCCGTATCGCCGGGTTTTGCGTGATGGCAAACACAGGGCAGGGTGTCTTTTCGGCGCCACCGTGGTTCGTGCAAATTTTTTTGCATTAAGTTGTCAGGATTTCCGCCGATGCGGCGTGTAGCCACTACTCGTTGGAGCAACGCATGAAACTGCTTATTCTGAGCCTCTACTATCCGCCTGATTTGAGCGCCGGGTCTTTTCGATGCGCGGCGCTGGTGGAGGCGTTGGCGCCACAGCGTGAGGCCGGGCTGGAAATCGATGTTCTCACATCGATGCCAAATCGCTATCATAGCATGAGGGAAGCCGCGCCGACGGAAGAACGGCATACCGGGCTTCGCGTGCGCCGTGTCGCGCTGCCAGCACATCAAAGCGGCATGCTCGATCAGTCCCGCGCCTTCATGACTTTTGCCCGAGCCGTTCTTCGTCAGGTCGAAACGGAAAATTATGACGCGATTTTTGCCACATCATCGCGGCTCATGACAGCGGCATTGGCAGCGCACATCGCGCGCCGCAAGCGACTGCCACTCTATCTCGATATCCGCGACCTTTTTACCGATACTATCGGTGATCTGTTCGCCGGCAGCACCATGAAGATGAGCCTGCCATTCGTCCGCCTTCTTGAGCGACGCACCTTTCGGACTGCCCGCCGGATAAGCATCGTGTCAGATGGCTTTACCGATCATATTCGCGGGGTTGCGCCTGCAGTGCCACTGCGCAGCTTCACCAATGGTATTGACGATGAATTTCTCGTCAAAGACTTTACAAAGGGCGACAAAAAGCCGGGTGAGCTGCCTCTTATTCTTTACGCGGGGAATATTGGCGAGGGACAAGGCTTAAACCATATTATCCCTCAGGCTGCAGCATTGCTTGCCAAAAAAGCGCGCTTCCGTGTGATTGGCGATGGTGGTCGGCTTAACCAGCTGGTTGAAGCGCTGGCGGCAGCCAAGGTCGATGTTGAACTCTTGCCCCCTGTCCCGCGAGCACAGTTGCATGACCATTATCGCGAAGCTGACATCCTGTTTCTGCATCTCAATGACTATCCGGCCTTCGAGAAGGTTCTGCCGTCAAAGATTTTTGAATATGGTGCAACAGGCAAGCCCATTCTGGCTGGCGTGGGCGGTTTCGCAGCTCGTTTCCTCCAGGATGCCCTGCCGCAGGCGACAGGCGTATTCTCGCCTCTCGACGCGAATGGACTGGTGGCCGCATTTGACAGCCTGGCCTCTACGCCGCCCTCATCGATAGATCGAACACTGTTCCGAGAAAAATATTCTCGGCGCTCAATAATGAGCGTCATGGCTGATGACATTGTGGATTTTATGAAAGAGCACTCTAAGTCACGAGAATAGACGTGTATTCATGTAGCATACTGTGCAAATGGTCATGATTTGGGCGGATCGAAGGGCTTTCGGCGTACAGGTGAGAAGGGCGTGAACGCCGAAAAGGCACTCGCCGAGTGCCGGCGAATGCTGTTGGAACAGAATATATATTATCAGTGAGTTAGGACGTATGCGAGAGAGGACTTTGTCCTCTCTGAAGGGACTAAATTCACTCCCACTCAATCGTCCCGGGCGGTTTGCTCGTATAGTCGTATACGACCCGATTGATGCCTTGCACCTCGTTGATGATACGGGTTGCAGCGCCACTGAGGAAAGCGGCATCAAACGGGTAGATGTCCGCCGTCATGCCATCCGTCGAGGTCACGGCGCGTAGCGCGAGCACATGGTCATAGGTGCGCCCATCGCCCATCACACCGACAGTTCGCACCGGCAAAAGGACGGCGAAAGCTTGCCAGATCGCGTCGTACAGCCCTGCGGCGCGAATCTCCTCCAGGTACACCGCATCAGCCTTGCGCAATATGTCGCAGCGCTCCCGTGTCACCTCGCCAGGAATGCGGATGGCAAGGCCCGGTCCGGGGAAGGGATGCCGGCCCACAAATATATCAGGGAGCCCGAGCTCCTTACCGAGCACACGCACCTCGTCCTTAAAGAGTTCGCGCAGCGGCTCGACGAGCTTCATGTTCATCCGCTCGGGCAGACCACCGACATTATGGTGACTCTTGATCGTCACCGACGGACCGCCGGTGAAGGAGACGCTCTCGATCACATCCGGGTAGAGCGTGCCCTGCGCAAGGAAGTCCGCCCCGCCGATCTTGCGCGCCTCCTCCTCGAACAGCTCTATAAACGCCTTACCGATAAACTTGCGTTTCGCCTCCGGGTCCGTGACACCGGCAAGGCCACCGAGGAAGGTCTCGCTCGCATCCACATGGACAAGCGGAATATTATAATGTCCCTTGAACAGGCTCACCACCTGCTCCGCCTCACCCAGCCGCATCAGGCCATGATCGACGAAGACGCAGGTCAGCTGATCACCGATCGCCTCATGGATCAGCACCGCCGCCACCGCCGAGTCGACGCCACCCGAGAGGCCGCAGATCACCTTGCCACTGCCAACCTGCTCACGGATTTCGCGGATCTTGGTCGCGCGGAACTCAGCCATCGTCCAGTCACCGGCGCAGCCGCAGACATGGCGCACAAAATTGGCGATCAGCCTGCCGCCATCAGGCGTGTGCGCCACCTCCGGGTGGAACTGGGTGCCGTAATATTGGCGCTCCTCATCCGCGATGACCGCGAACGGCGCGCCGTCCGACACCGCAACGATTTTGAAGCCGGGCGCAAAGCGCGTCACCTTGTCGCCATGGCTCATCCACACCTGATGACGCTCACCCACCTGCCAGAGCCCATCGAACAGGGCGCATGGCTCCGTGACGGTGAGGAAGGCGCGGCCGAACTCGCCGCCATCACCCGTCTCATGGCCAGGGCGAACTTCCCCGCCGAGCTGATGCGACATGACCTGCTGACCATAGCAGATGCCAAGCACCGGCACACCGGCCGCGAACAGTGCCTCCGGCGCACGTGGACTCCCCGCATCGGGCACGCTGGCCGGCGAGCCGGAAAGGATGATGCCGCGC
This sequence comes from Sphingobium sp., assembly GCA_035911355.1. Lineage (GTDB taxonomy): Bacteria > Pseudomonadota > Alphaproteobacteria > Sphingomonadales > Sphingomonadaceae > Sphingobium. The sequence continues at coordinate 101,210 of JAMHVU010000052.1, read as the reverse complement.
GGCTTCAACCGCGCCAGCGCTGCCTCGGCTTGCGTGAACGGTGCGATCTCGGAATAGACGCCAGCCTCGCGCACACGGCGGGCGATGAGCTGTGTCACCTGACTGCCGAAATCGACGATCAGGATTGTGTCAGGAAGGGCGGCATCATGGGTGGGTGCGGAGTCGGGCATGGCCGGCGATTAGAGTGATTTCGAGCCGGATGGAACATCTGCCGCACGGAAATCATGCGAGATGGGAGAAAGCGAGGCCCGGTCTGCTTCCCATGGAGCGGATCGGGCCTCATCAATGGTCGGCGCTGGCCAAATCCCAGCGCTGTAAGTTCGGCTATCTTCAGCTCAGCCGCACGCTCGTCTGGCCGTTGGCCCATGAGCATGAGAAACCACGGGGCGTGCCACTCCCGGCTCGGAAGCTCTGGCGCTGCTCCAATGTGCCGGTGACGGTGTAGCCATTGCCGGCGCGGCGTGCGCCAGTAATATCCCGCACCTCGGCGAAGAGGCCTCCGCGTGAGCCTTCATCCCGTGCGGCCATGGCACAGGCGTCCACGGCGGCATCCTCTTCGGCATAGGCGCCTGTGCCGCTCTGGTACCCGGTACCGGTTGCACGCGAATCATATCCTCGCGAACTGCTATAATATGGGTCGTCCCGATAACGGCTGTCATCGCTGCGATAATCGTCAGTCCGATAATCCCGGTTGGGATAATCGCGGTCCCGCTTCGCCTTGTTGCTGTTACTGCTCGCCGAAGCGGCCACCGCGGCGATAATGCCAACGCCCAGAAGGGCCGCAATCACCGTGCCAGTGTCGTCACGCTTGTACCGCCGCCAGCCATTGCCGTAGCCGCTGCCATAGCCGGGCGTGCCCCAGCCTGACCGTGCGAAAGCCGGCGTCATTGGTGTCATCACCATGGCGGCGGCCGCCAGAGCTCCCGCATATTTGCTTGCCTTACCCACCTCAGCAGATCCTTTCGATCCACCGGCCCAAGCGCCGGCATGGTTCAAGCCCTAATGTTACAAGGCTGAGCAGGTGCTGAACGCCACGCGGCGGCGCCTAATTTCCGCCGATCGCAAGGCCTGTCCATTTGCCAATGAAAGCATACATATCGGCCATCTCGTCGATGACCTTGTCCGTGGGCTTGCCCGAACCATGGCCTGCCCGCGTCTCGATGCGAATGAGGTGCGGCTTGTCGCCGATCCGCGCGTGCTGCAGCGCGGCGGCATATTTGAAGCTATGGCCCGGTACCACACGATCATCCGTATCCGCGGTCGTCACGAGAATCGCCGGATAGTTCACACCGTCGCGAATATTATGATAGGGCGAATAGCCATAAAGATTGCGGAAATCCGGCTCGCGGTCCGGATAGCCATAATCGTCTACCCAATAGCGCCCGGCCGTGAAGCGGTTGAACCGCAGCATATCCATGACACCAACACCCGGCAGAGCCGCGGCGAACAGGTCTGGCCGCTGATTGACAACCGCACCGACCAGAAGACCGCCATTGGAGCGCCCCTCAATCGCCAGCTGGCTGACCCCGGTATAGCCGCTCGCCTTCAGATACTCGCCCGCCGCGATGAAATCATCGAACACATTCTGCTTGCTGGAGAGGCGGCCGGCATCGTGCCATGCCTTGCCATACTCGCCGCCGCCGCGCAGATTCGCAATGGCCAGCGTGCCGCCTTGCTCAACCCAGGCCAGCTTGGTCGGCGAGAAGCCCGGCGTCTGCGAGATGTTGAAGCCGCCATAGCCGTAAAGCAATGTGGGCGTCGGCTTGCCGGCCGCCGCCACATCCTTGCGGCGCACGATGAACATGGGGATCTTGGTGCCGTCCTTCGACGGGTAGAAGACCTGCTGTGTGTCATAGCTCGCGGGGTCAAAAGCCAGCTTCGGCGCGGCGAACACGCTCGTCTGTCCCGTCGCCGTGTCAAAACGATAGATGGTCGCCGGCTGCGTATAGCTGGAGAAAGAGAAAAAGGTTTCCGGGTCACCGGCCTTGCCGCCAAAGCCCGCCGCCGTTCCGATGGCCGGCAACGGCACGTCCCCGGCCGGCTTGCCCTGAAGATCGACCAGTTCAGCCACCGTCTTGGCATCGGCCAGATAGGCAAGGACAACGCGCGCGCCGATCATCTGCGCACCCACCAGCGTTTCGGGTCGCTCGGCAACGATCTCGACCGGAGCGGCGCCTGGCTTCCGCGCATCCAGCGTCACCAGCCGGCCACGCGGCGCACCTTTGTCTGTGCGGAAATAGAGCGTATCGCCGATATTGCCGACAAGCTCCCAATCATTGTCCAGTCCCTTGACCAGTGTCACAGGCTTGGCGTTGCTTGCCGTCAACGACAGTAAGGTCAGCTCATAGCGCTCGTCCGTACCAGCGCTGGAGGTGATGAGCAGCCAGCGGCCATCATCGCTCACCTCGGCCGAATGGCCGAGCTTGGGTCGGTCTGGCGTCGCGTAGATCTTCACATCCGCGCTCTGCGGCGTGCCGAGCGCATGATAATAGACAGTCTGGTTTTCGACCGTGGACTGGAATTCGCCGCCCGCCTTAGGGGCTTCGAACCGCGAGTAGAAGAAGCCCTTGCCGTCCTGCCGCCAGGAAAGGTTGGAGAATTTGACCCACCGCAACTCGTCGTCCAGCGCCTTGCCGGTGGCCACATCAATGACGCGCAGGATACGCCAGTCCGTGCCGCCATCCTGCACCGCGTAAAGCAGATATCGGCCGTCGTCGGAGGGCAGCCATTCGGCGAGCGCAGTCGCCCCATCCTTCGCGAAACCATTGGGATCGATCAAAATCCGCTGCTCGCCGGTCAGCCCCTCACGCACATAAAGCGGAGACTGGTTCTGGAGTCCCGCGTTACGGGTGTAGAAATAGCGCGTGCCGGCCTTGCGGGGGACGCCATAGCGCTCATAATCATAGAGCGCAGCCATGCGCGCCTTGAGGGCATCCCGGCCCGGCAACGTCGAGAGATAGGCTTCTGTCACCTTGTTCTCGGCTGCGACCCAGTCCGCCACCGCCTTGTCCTCACGCACGTCATTCTCAAGCCAGCGATACGGGTCGGCGACCTTGACGCCGAACTGCACGTCCACCTGGTCAACACGGCGCGTATCAGGGTAGGTGATCGCCACCGGAGCAGCGGATGACGCGGGAGCCGCCGGCGCGGCGTGAAGGGTGGAAGCGGTCGACATCAGGGACACCATCAAAAATGCAGCGACATTGCGGGACAGGAGCATGGCAGGCGACACCCTCTTCATCTTCTAGATCCCGCGATCCTAGGGCGGCGGCGCCCGCCACTCAAGAACGAGAAAAGGCCCCGTGTTGCCACGGAGCCTTTTTCTGCTGGCCGGATTAGCCGGAGACGCGGTCAGGCCGCTTCCAGTTCCTCGGCATCGACATTCTGCACCGGGCCGGAATCCTGCCCCTTGGCCGAAACGTCGCGATCGACCAGCTCGATGATCGCGATCGGCGCCGCGTCGGACGCGCGAATACCAGCCTTGATGATGCGAGCGTAACCGCCGTTGCGATCCTTGTAGCGCGCGGCCAGCACGTCAAACAGCTTGGTCAGCTGTGCGTCGTCCAGCAAACGGGCATGCGCGAGGCGACGATTGGACAGACCACCCTTCTTGGCGAGGGTAATCAGCTTCTCGACATAGGGGCGAAGCTCCTTCGCCTTGGGAACGGTGGTGGTGATCTGCTCATGCTTGATGAGCGCGGCCGCCATGTTGCGGAACATCGCCGTGCGATGGCCCGATGTGCGCTGCAGCTTACGACCGCCAACTTTATGACGCATGATGTCTTCCTTTTCGTTCGTGCGGGAGCCGTATGAGGCACTCCCGCCCAGGCAGCGAAGATGGGGCGCTGCCCAGACCCCTTACGGCGACGGCCGGAACGAGGCTCCGGCCATGCCTGTTTCTCAAAGTCGGGCAGGAGCCTGCCCATCCACCTCTCAGCCGAGCAGTTCCTGCTCCAGCTTCTTGGCGATCTCCTCGATATTCTCCGGCGGCCAGCCGGGGATATCCATGCCGAGGCGCAGACCCATGGACGAGAGCACTTCCTTGATCTCGTTGAGGCTCTTGCGGCCGAAATTCGGCGTGCGGAGCATCTCGGCCTCGGTCTTCTGGACGAGATCACCGATGTAGATGATGTTGTCGTTCTTGAGGCAGTTGGCCGAGCGCACGGAAAGCTCCAGCTCGTCCACCTTCTTGAGCAGATAGCGGTTGATCTGGTTGGCGTCGCCCTCGGCATCTTCCACCGCATGAGCGGCGGCACCCGCGCTCGGACCCGCGACAGGCAGCGCGTCCTCGAAGTGGACGAAGAGCTGGAGCTGGTCCTGCAGGATGCGCGCGGCATAGGCCACCGCGTCCTCAGGCGTCACCGTTCCATCCGTTTCGATCGTCAGGCTGAGCTTGTCATAGTCCAGCTCCTGACCGACGCGGGCATTGTCCACCTTATAGGCGACCTGCCGCACCGGCGAGTAGAGCGCATCGACCGGGATAAGGCCGATCGGCGCGTCAATCGGACGGTTGGCGACCGCAGGGACATAGCCCTTCCCGATGTCAGCCGTCAGCTCCATGTTGAAGCTGGCGCCCTCATCGAGATGACAGATAACGAGATCCGGGTTCATCACCTGAATGTCGCCCGTTACCGCGATATCGCCGGCCTTGACCGTCGCCGGGCCGGTGGCGGAAAGCTGGAGGCGCTTGGGGCCTTCCCCTTCCATTCTGAGCGCGACCTGCTTCACGTTGAGCACGATGTCGGTCACGTCCTCACGCACGCCGGCGAGCGAGGAAAACTCATGCAGCACATTCTCGATCTTGATCGAGGTGACGGCCGCGCCCTGCAATGAGGACAGAAGCACGCGGCGCAGCGCGTTGCCGAGCGTCAGGCCGAAGCCGCGCTCCAGAGGCTCTGCGACGAAGGTCGCCTTGCGCTTTCCGTCCCCGCTCGGCTTGATGTCGAGACCGCTCGGCTTCTTGAGTTCCTGCCAGTTCTTCATGTTGACAGTCATGTATATCCCCTTGGGATTTGGCGGGAACCGATCCGTAATGGCCCAATCGGTTCCGGCCTGTGAAGCTTTTCAGGACGGCCGGCGCGCGTCCGCTCCGGCCGTTGAAACGACGGCAAGAATCAGACGCGGCGACGCTTGGAGGGGCGCACGCCATTATGTGGAATCGGCGTCACATCACGGATCGACGTGATGGTGAAGCCAACCGCCTGAAGGGCGCGCAGCGCACTCTCACGACCCGAACCCGGCCCCTTCACCTCTACTTCGAGGGTTCGCACGCCGTGCTCGGCAGCCTTGCGGCCAGCGTCCTCGGCGCAGACCTGCGCGGCATAGGGCGTCGACTTGCGCGAGCCCTTGAAGCCCATCATGCCGGCCGACGACCAGCTGATCGCATTGCCCTGCGCGTCGGTGATGGTGACCATGGTGTTGTTGAAACTGGCGTTGACGTGCGCGACGCCCGCCGAGATGTTCTTGCGCTCACGCTTACGAAGCCGCTGCGGTTCCCGTGCCATGTGCTGTTAATCCTGCTTGAAACTGGTGCTGGCGGAGACGGTGCGCTTGTTATCGCGCTGCCTCCGGCTAAGAAAAAGACGAGTGCGCCTCTAGGCGTGCTCTTACTTCTTCTTGCCCGCGATCGGCTTCGCCTTGCCCTTGCGGGTGCGAGCGTTGGTGTGCGTGCGCTGGCCGCGAACCGGCAGGCCCTTGCGATGGCGCAGGCCGCGATAGCAGGCGAGATCCATGAGCCGCTTGATATTCATCGCGGTGTCACGACGAAGATCACCCTCGACCGTGTAGCCCGCGTCAATCGCTTCGCGAATCTGGAGCACCTCGGCATCGGACAGATCCTGCACGCGGCGGCTGTGGTCGATGCCCAGCTTGTCGGCGATCTGAACGGCGCTTCTGGGGCCGATGCCATGAATATAAGTCAGCGCAATAATCACGCGCTTGTTGGTCGGGATGTTAACACCCGCAATACGTGCCATAACCAATTATTCTCCTGCTCCACAGGGCCCCTGGCAGGTGCCCTATCTCGTCGCTTCGATAGCCCTGACGCACAAAAGACGGCCTTCACGCTCATCGCGCTGCCGCTCTGTTACGGTCATTGGGGGCCGGAGGGCGTTACAGCGAGTCGGCTGCCCTGTCAACTGGACGAGCGGCCTGTGACAACGCCCTTCCGTCAGCGGGCCTGGGCCATACGTGCAGCGCGGCGCAGTTGCATCCGGTCCCAGCGCGCCAGCAGATAGCGACCGGCGGGTTGCTCCACATAGCGATTGAGAAGCCAGCCCAGCAGCACGGCGACAGCACAGGCCGCCGCATAGCCCGCGACCGGACTCCACCCCGCCTCGTCGGCCGTGAGCATGATCGTAAAACCGACATGTTGGTGGATGAGATAGAGTGAGTAGCTGATCTTGCCGAACCAGAGCAGCGGCGGAATGCAGATCCAGCGTAGATGACCCGAGATAACCCCCCAGAATATAGCGATCAGCCCCACGCCGGCGATGAGATAGCTCAGCGACTCGGTGAGCGCGAGCGTCGCGACGATCGCCGCCAGGACAGGCGCCTGCTCCCGCAAGCTGCGCTGCCCACTCCACACCCGATAAGTCGCCATCCCGATCGCAAAAAAGGGTACCCAGCGCAGGATCAGCAGCATCACAAGCCGCTCGGGCATATCCGGCCAGATGAACGCGAAGATCAGCTTCACCGTCAGCCATGCGAAGATCAGGCGCTCGACATGCCGCAGCCGAAACAGCATCCACGCCGCCAATATGCACGCGTAGAACGCGATCTCAATGGTCAGCGTCCAGTAAGCGCCGTCGACCGCTGGCAGAAAGAAGAATTCCTCCAGCATGGTGAGATTGACGAAAGTGGCGCTCCACGGAATGTACAGTTGGCTTATCCCACCCATATGCTCGACCAGCAGGGTCAGCGCCATCGCCGTCCAGTAGGCCGGTAGCAGACGCGCTGCGCGGCCGGCCACGAAATCGCTCGCCGCGCGCAGACGCCCCATCGAAAAGAAGATCGCGAAGCCGGACAGCGCGAAGAACAGCAGCACCCGGTAGTTGCCGCCAACGATGTGGAAGGGCACGTGGTGCGCGCGTGGGAACAGCTCGGGAAACCGCGTTGAGTAGTGGAAATTGACGACGAGCAATGCGCCAATGCCACGCAGGGCGTCCAGTTCGCGGAGGCGAGAGTGAGGGCGAGTGGCAGGAAGCGCGACCATGTTGCTCCCGCTCAATGCACGTTAACGATTTGGGCACAACCCGCTTGTCGATCTGTTACGAACCCGACACGACCCTGTGAAGAGGCAGCGCGATAGCGGATCATTCGCGTCCATCGCAACGCGATGTATCATTTTAATTCAATGACTTATAATCGTCTCACACCATCATCCGGGCTTGGCCACCGGGCGTCAACGTCCATCCATAGGGGACGACCGGCCGTGGGAAGGGCAAGCCGAGCCGTCACAGCCCGGGACGGAAAATATCAGGACGAACGCATTTGTGGCGCACCAAAGGCCGCTACGCCTCTCACCATTGATGAGGGCACGGCAGGCCGGTGCCCGCCATGCCTTTCAGGGCTTCAACCCAGTATCGCGTCGATTGCTTTGGCGACCACGTCGATATCCGCCATCCCGTCAACGCGCGAAACAATGCCGCGCGCCTCATAAATCGGAAGAATCGGGGCGGTTTTGGCGCGATATTCCGCCATGCGGGTGCGCACCGTTTCCTCATTATCGTCCGGACGGCGCTTGAACTCATGGCCATGGCATTTGTCGCACTCGGCGTCGACCTTTGGCTGCTTGAACCGGTCATGATAGCCTTCGCCACATGCCGCGCAGGTGAACCGGCCCGTAATCCGTTCGACCAGTGCGTCCTCGTCCACACCCAGCTCGATTACGTGATCAAGCTTGCGCCCACGGTCAGCGAGAATCCCATCGAGCGATTCAGCCTGAGCGGCCGTACGCGGATAGCCATCGAAGATCACGCCCGTTTCAGGCGCCAGCGCGTCCAGCGCCTCACCGATAATGCCCGAGACGATCTCGTCGGAAACGAGCTCTCCCGCCTCCATCACGGCTTTTGCCTTAAGGCCGATGGGCGTCCCGGCCTTCACGGCGGCGCGCAGCATATCACCTGTCGAGAGTTGCACCATGCCGCGCTCGGCAACCAGGCGCTGCGCTTGCGTGCCCTTGCCCGCGCCCGGCGGTCCCAGAAGAATGATGTTCATTGCCGCCTCCATTAAAGGTGTCGGAGCGTTCCGTTACAGCGCGCTTAGCGCGTCCGCCCCTTGAGCCGCGCCTTTTTGATAAGGTCGCCATATTGGTGCGCGATGAGATGGCTCTGGATCTGAGTCACCGTATCCACCGTCACGTTGACGACGATGAGCAGGCTCGTGCCGCCAAGATAGAAGGGGATACCCGCCCGCGCGATCATATATTCCGGAATGAGGCAGATGAGCGCGAGATAGACCGCCCCGACTACGGTGATACGGGTCAGCACATAGTCCAGATAATTCTCGGTGTTCTTGCCGGGGCGAATGCCCGGAATGAAGCCGCCGTTGCGCTTGAGGTTATCCGCCGTTTCCTCAGGGTTGAAGACCACGGCTGTGTAAAAGAAGCAGAAGAAGAGAATGCCAAGCCCGTAGAGCGCCATATAGAGCGGCGTGCCATGCGCCAGATACTGGTTTATCGTCAGCACCATATCGCCCCACCTGCTTTCTCCGGCGACACCTTGCCCCGCGAACTGCGTGATGGTCAGCGGCAACAGCAGCAGCGAGGACGCAAAGATCGGCGGGATGACGCCTGCGGTATTCACCTTGAGCGGCAGATGGCTGCGGTCGGCCTGCATGAGACCCTGACGGGTCTGGCGCTTGGGATATTGAATCAGGACCCGGCGCTGCGCCCGCTCCATGAAGCAGATGGCGAGGATGAGGCCAAAGCACATGACGATCACGGCAAAGATAAGCAGGCCCGAGATCGAGCCCGTCCGACCCGATTCGAACAGATTTGCAAGCGTGACGGGCAACTGCGCGACGATGCCGGCCATGATGATGAGCGACACGCCATTGCCGATCCCGCGCGAGGTGATCTGCTCACCCAGCCACATGAGGAACATCGTGCCGCCAATCAGCGATACCACTGCGGCGATGCGGAACAACGGCCCGGGCATCACCACCGCCTGCAGGCCGGATTGCACCGCATAGCTCTCCAGCCCCACCGCGATGAAATAGCCCTGAACCGCCGTCAGGCCCACCGTACCGTAGCGGGTATATTGATTGAGCTTCTTGCGCCCGCTTTCACCTTCCTTCTTGATCGCCGCCAGCGTTGGCGAAAGCGACGCCGCCAATTGCACCACGATCGAGGCCGTGATGTAGGGCATCACGCCGAGCGCAATGAGGCTCATGCGGTTGAGCGATCCGCCCGAGAAGGTGTTGAAGATGTCGAGAATGCCGCCCTGCGTCTGCTGCGAAAGCTGCGAGAGCACGGTCGGATCGATGCCCGGCAGCGGCACAAACGACAGAAAGCGAAAGACGATCAGCGCGCCAATGGTGAACCACAGGCGCTTCTTGAGATCCGTCGCCTGACTGAAGCGAGCAAGGGAAAAGGTGGAAGCCAGTTGATCGGCGCGTGATGCCATGATCCGTTGCAATCCTGAAATAAGCGAGCCCCGATACCGGCCGGGCCTGAACATCGGGCCGGCGGGGGGCGGAACGTGTTGTGCCCGGCCATAGACCGGCACCCTGCATTCTTAAAGAGGGATTCGCAGTCACGCGATGTCCCCAAAAAGCAAGGCCCCGCCGGCCATATTGGGCAGCGGGGCCTGTGTTGCAAGTCCGCCGGAGCGGATTCAGGCCTTGTCGGCCTCGTATTTCGCGCGGGCCTTGGTCTTTGCTTCACCCTTGCCCTTCTTGGCAGCGGCCTTTTCTCCGGCCGGCGTCACCGCAATGACATCCACCTTGCCGCCCGCTTTCTCAACGGCCTCAACCGCGCCCTTGGACGCGCCGGCAACCGAAAAGCTGAGCTTTGCAGAGAATTCACCCTTGGCAAGCAAACGCACGCCATCTTTACCGCCACGGGACAGGCCGGCCGCGCGCAGCGCAGCCTGATCGATCACCGACGCGGCATCGAGCTTGCCGGCATCCACAGCCTTCTGAACCAGACCGAGGTTCACCACGGAATAATCCTTGGCAAACACATTGTTGAAGCCGCGCTTCGGCAGACGCATATGGAGCGGCATCTGGCCGCCCTCGAAGCCGTTGATCGCGACGCCCGAGCGCGCTTTGGCGCCCTTCTGGCCACGTCCCGCGGTCTTGCCCTTACCCGAGCCGATGCCGCGTCCCACGCGCATACGGCCCTTGCGAGCACCATCATTGTCTTTGATTTCGTTCAGTTTCATGTCGTTGCACTCGCTTTCGCTGGCCGGGCAGGGCCGGCACTGTTCGCGCGCGCCAAGTATCGCCTCACGACGTACCCTGCGCCCCTGGATTCTGCTTAGCCGATCACCTGCACCATGTGCGGGAGCTTGGCAATCGCGCCACGAACTTCGGGCGTGTCTTCAAGCTCCACCTCACGGTGCATCTTGCCAAGGCCGAGACCGACCAGAATCTTCTTCTGGGCAGCCGGGCGGCGAATCGGCGAGCCGATCTGCCGGATCTTGATTTTTGCCATCGCTCTTACTCCGTAATCGCTTCGGCGTCGGCCTGAGCGACCTCAACCGTGGCGCCACCGCGCCGCAGCAGATCGGCAACCTTCTTGCCCCGACGCTGCGCGACCGCCTTGGGGCTGGTCTGCTCGCCGAGCGCTGCGAAGGTCGCACGGATCATGTTATAAGGGTTGGACGTACCGACCGATTTGGTCACCACGTCCGCAACCCCGAGGCTCTCGAAAACGGCGCGCATGGGGCCGCCAGCGATGATGCCGGTCCCGGCCGGCGCCGAACGAACCGTCACCTTGCCCGCACCAAAATGACCGCGGCCATCATGGTGAAGTGTGCGACCTTCCTTCAGAGGCACGCGCATCATCGCCTTCTTGGCTGCGGCGGTGGCCTTGCTGATTGCCTCGGGAACCTCGCGTGCCTTGCCATGGCCGAAGCCCGCACGGCCCTTGCCATCGCCCACGACGACCAGCGCGGCGAAACCGAAGCGCTTACCGCCCTTCACCGTCTTCGACACGCGGTTGATGTGAACCAGCTTCTCGACGAATTCCTCGCCACCGTCCTCATCATTATTATTCCGCCCACGACGATCATCGCGCCGGCCACGGCCTCCGCGATCGCCACGGCCACGGCCACGCTCGCGGCGACCTTCCGTCGCGGGAGCTTCTGCCTCTACGCCAGGAGCAGCGCCTTCGATCTGGGTCTCGTCTGCCATATCAGAACTCCAGTCCGCCCTCACGGGCGGCGTCGGCCAGCGCCTTCACGCGGCCATGAAAGAGGAAGCCGCCACGATCGAAAACGACCTGAGTGACACCGGCCTTGGTCGCGGCAGCGGCAACGCGCTTGCCAACTTCCGCAGCGGCTGCCGCCGTGGCGCCTGTCTGGCCCTTGCCGTCCTTGTCCAGCGTCGAGGCAGCGGCAACAGTCTTGCCAGCGGCATCGTCGATGATCTGGGCGTAGATGTGACGACCCGAGCGATGAATGCTGAGGCGGGGCTTCCCACCAGCACGTGCCTTGATCGCGGTGCGGACGCGGCGGCGACGCCGCGCGAAGAGAGAGAGTTTCGCCATGGCTTACTTCTTCTTGCCTTCTTTGCGGAAGATATACTCGCCGCGATACTTGATGCCCTTGCCCTTATAAGGCTCCGGCTTCCTCCAGCGACGGATCTCCGCCGCCACCTGACCGACCTGCTGCTTGTTGATGCCGCTGATCTCGACCGTGGTATTATCGGGGGTCTTGATCTCGATCCCCGCCGGAACGGCGAAGTCGACATCATGACTATAGCCCAGCGCGAGCTTGAGCGTCTTGCCCTGTGCGTTGGCACGATAGCCAACACCGGTGATCTCGAGCACCTTGGTATAGCCCTCGGTCACACCCGTAACGAGATTCTGAACCAGCGTACGCTGCATGCCCCAGAAGGAACGCGCCTGCTTGGTATCATTCGCCGGCTTCACGCTGATGGCGCCGTCCTCGATCGCGTATGTCACGAGATCGGCGAGCGGCATCGCGAGGGTCCCTTTGGGGCCCTTCACCGAAAGCTCGCCATTGTCGATGGTCGCGGTCACACCCGAAGGGATGGTGACCGGCTTTTTGCCAATGCGGCTCATCAGAACACCTCCGCCAGCACTTCGCCGCCGACATTCTGGTCACGCGCTTCACTATCCGAAAGCACGCCCCTGGGCGTCGAGACGATGGTGATGCCAAGACCGTTGCGTACAATCGGAAGCTCCTTGGAGCCCGAATAGACGCGACGTCCCGGCTTGGACACGCGCGCGACATGCTTAATCGCCGGCTGTCCCTCGAAATATTTGAGCTCGATGCGAAGGCCGGGATGATCACCCAGCTTCTCTTCGCTGTAGCCCCGGATATAGCCCTCGCGCTGAAGCACATCGAGCACGCGGGCACGCAGCTTGGACGCGGGCGAAACCACGCTGTCCTTACGCGCCTGCTGGCCATTGCGGATACGGGTGAGCATATCACCCAAGGGATCGGTCAGTGCCATGTCTCTAAATCCTTACCAGCTCGACTTCGTGACGCCGGGAATCAGGCCCTTGTTGGCGAGATCACGCAGCTGAACACGGCACAGCCGGAACTTACGGTAATAGGCGCGAGGACGGCCGGTCAGCTCGCAACGATTGCGAACCCGGGTCGGGTTGCCGTTGCGGGGAATCTCGGCCAGCTTCAGACGCGCGATAAGGCGCTCGGACTCGTCGAGCGAGGTATCGTTCGCGATTGCCTTGAGCTTCGCATATTTGCCGGCATATTTCTTCACCAGCTGCTTACGACGCTCATTCTTGTTGATCGAACTCAGTTTCGCCATGGACTTAAGCTCTCTTTCTCAAATAACAGGGACGCGGGCCACGCTCAGGCGGCCTGCTGCTCGGCCTCGGCCGGGAACGGGAAACCAAAGAGACGCAGCAATTCGCGCGCTTCTTCGTCCGTCTTCGCCGTGGTCGTCACGATGATGTCCATACCGCGCACCTTGTCGACGCGGTCGTAGCTGATCTCCGGGAAGATGATCTGCTCCTTGATACCGAAAGCATAATTGCCACGGCCATCGAAGCTCTTCGGATTAAGGCCACGAAAGTCACGAATGCGCGGCATCGCAATCGTCACCAGACGATCGAGAAACTCGTACATGCGCTCACGACGCAGCGTGACCTTGGCGCCGATCGGCATCCCCTCACGCAGCTTGAACTGCGCGATCGACTTCTTCGCCTTCGTGATAACCGGCTTCTGACCGGCGATCAGCTCCATTTCCTCGGCCGCGGACGTGACCTTCTTCTTGTCCTGCGTGGCCTCGCCAACGCCCATGTTGAGCGTGATCTTCTCGATCTTGGGCACTTCCATGACGTTCTTGTAACCGAATTTCTCGGTCATCGCCTTGGCGATGGTCTCGTCATAGAGCTTTCTCGAGCGCGGGATATATTTGTCAGCCATCAGATGACCTCCCCGGACTTGACCGCGACACGCACCTTCTTGCCGTCACGCTCCTCGAAGCGGACACGCGTGGCCTTGCCGTCCACGGCAATCGCGACATTGGAAATATGAAGCGGCGCCGGCTTGCGATCAATGCCACCCTGCGGATTGGCCTGATCGGGCTTGCGATGCCGGGCGTGAACATTAATGCCGTCAACCAGCACCTTGTCTTCCTTGGGCATCACCTGCAGGACCGCACCGGTGCGGCCCTTGTCCTTGCCCGCCAGAACGACGACCGTGTCGCCCTTCTTGATCCTAGCAGCCATTATAGCACCTCCGGAGCCAGGCTGATCACCTTCATGTGACCGCGAGCGCGCAGTTCGCGCACAACGGGGCCGAAGATGCGGGTGCCGATCGGCTCCTCATTCTTGTTGACCAGCACGGCAGCATTGCTGTCGAAACGAATGACGCTGCCATCGGGACGGCGAATGTCCTTGGCGGTGCGAACGATGACGGCGCGATGCACGTCACCCTTCTTGACGCGACCGCGCGGCGCTGCCTCTTTCACGGAGACGACAATGATGTCGCCCACGCCTGCAAAGCGACGCTTGGAGCCGCCGAGCACCTTGATGCACTGGACGCGCTTGGCACCGCTGTTGTCAGCGACCTCAAGATTGGACTGCATCTGGATCATGGATCCGGTTCCTTCTCATTCGGCCTACCAGGATGCCCTGGCGGTTCCGGTTAATCTTAAGCGGCTGCTTCGGGAGCCTTGTGCGCGTCGACCCGACCGATAACCTTCCAGGTTTTCAGCTTGGAGATCGGCGCGGTCTCCTCGATACGAACCGTCTCGCCCTCGCGATACTCGTTGGCATCGTCATGGGCATGATATTTCTTCGAGCGACGGATGATCTTGCCATAGAGCGGGTGCTTCACCTTGCGCTCCACGCGGACCACGATCGTCTTGTCGCCTTTATCGGAAACCACTGTTCCCGTCAGCACGCGCTTGGGCATCGTGTTTTCCTTTTCTTACTTGGCGGCCGAGACGCTGGCGCGCTCGGTCTGCAACGTCTTGATCTGCGCAATGGCACGACGCACCTCGCGCACCCGGCTGGGGCGCTCGAGCTGATTGGTCGCGGCCTGAAAGCGCAGATTGAACTGCTCGCGCTTCAGATTGGCCAGCTCGCCGGCCAGCTCGTCATCCGTCTTCGCCTTAAGATCAGCGATCTTGGCCATCTTACTCGCCCCCCAGATGGGTGGTATCGCCGAGACGCGCGACCACCTTGGTCTTGATCGGCAGCTTCATCGCGGCACGCGAAAAAGCCTCAGCCGCGAGCGGACCGGGCACGCCGTCCAGCTCGAATAGGATGCGACCCGGCTTGACGCGGGCGGCCCAATATTCAACCGAACCCTTGCCCTTGCCCTGACGGACTTCAGCAGGCTTCTTGGAAACCGGCACATCCGGGAATATGCGAATCCAGAGTCGGCCCTGACGGCGAATGTGGCGCGTGATCGCACGGCGAGCCGCCTCGATCTGGCGAGCCGTGATCCGCTCGGGCTCCATCGCCTTAAGGCCATAAGCGCCGAAATTCAGGTCAGTGCCACCCTTGGCATCACCCTTGATCCGGCCCTTGAAAGCCTTGCGGAACTTCATTTTCTTTGGTTGCAGCATGATGCTCTACCTTGTCCCTTCCCGGCCCGATCAGCGTGCCGGACGGACGCCGGAGGTTTGAGCCTCCAGCATCAGACGGTCGGTCGCCATCGGATCGTGGCCGAGGATCTCGCCCTTGAAGATCCACACCTTGATGCCGCAGACGCCATAGGCGGTGTGCGCCTCAGCCTCGGCATAATCGACGTTAGCGCGCAGGGTATGGAGCGGCACGCGACCCTCACGATACCATTCCGTACGGGCGATCTCCGCGCCGCCCAGACGGCCGCCGCAGGTGATCTTGATGCCCTCGGCACCCAGACGCAGAGCGCTTTGCACCGCGCGCTTCATGGCGCGACGGAAAGCAATGCGGCGCTCGAGCTGATCGGCGACACCCTGAGCAACAAGCTTCGCGTCGATTTCCGGCTTGCGGATCTCGACGATGTTCAGGCTCACGTCGCTGGCGGTCATTGCGCTGAGCTTATTCCGCAGCTTCTCGATGTCCGCGCCCTTCTTGCCGATGATGACACCGGGACGGGCAGCATAGATCGAGACGCGGCACAGCTTGGCTGGACGTTCGATGACGACCTTGCTGATCGCTGCCTGCGGCAGAGACTTCATCACAAACTTGCGGATCTTGAGATCTTCAAGCAGCAGACGGCCATAATCCTGGCCTTCCGCAAACCAGCGGCTATCCCAGGTGCGGTTGATCTGCAGACGCAGACCGATCGGATTGCTCTTGTGACCCATGGCCTTACGCCTCCGCTTCGGCAGCTTCGCGAACGACGATACGCACGCGGCTGAAGGGCTTGAGAATCCGGGTCGACTTGCCGCGGCCACGAGCATGGAAACGCTTCAGCGTGAACGCCTTGCCCACCGATGCTTCCGCGACGACCAGCGAGTCGACGTCCAGATTGTGATTATTTTCGGCGTTCGCGATCGCGCTGGCGAGCACCTTACGCACGTCGACGGCCATGGCGCGCTTCGAGAAGGCGAGAACATTCATCGCGTCCTCGACCTTACGGCCACGGATCAGCGCAGCGACAAGGTTCAGCTTCTGGGCCGAACCGCGAATCTGCGTGCCGACGGCCAGCGCCTCGTTGTCGCCTACGCGGCGGGGAGATTTTTCCTTGCCCATCAGCGCTTGCCCTTCTTGTCGGCGGCGTGGCCAGGGAAGTAGCGCGTCGGCGCAAACTCGCCCAGCTTGTGGCCCACCATATCCTCGTTCACCGAAACGGGGACATGCTTACGGCCATTATAGACGTTGAACGTAAGGCCAACGAACTGTGGCAGAATCGTCGAGCGGCGCGACCAGGTCTTGATCGGGCCACCACGGCCACCGGCGTCCTGCGCCGTTTCGGCCTTCTTGAGCAGGTGCAGGTCCACGAAAGGACCTTTCCAGACGGAACGAGCCATCTCGCTTACCTCTTCTTCTTGGCGTGACGGCTACGGATGATGAACTTATCCGTCGCCTTGTTGTGGCGGGTGCGCGCACCCTTGGTCGGCTTGCCCCAGGGCGTGACCGGATGACGGCCGCCCGAAGTCCGGCCTTCGCCACCACCATGCGGGTGATCGACCGGGTTCTTGGCGACGCCGCGGGTCAGCGGACGCTTGCCCAGCCACCGATTGCGGCCAGCCTTCGCCAAATTCTGGTTTGCATTGTCCGGGTTGGAAACCGCGCCCACCGTGCCCATGCAGTCCGAGCGGATGTAGCGCTGCTCACCCGACTGAAGACGCACGATCACCATGCCACGGTCACGACCCACAAGCTGAGCATAGGTCCCGGCGGAGCGGGCAATCTGCCCGCCCTTGCCCGGCTTCATCTCGATGTTGTGGATGATCGTACCGACCGGCATCTGACCGAGCTCCATTGAGTTGCCCGGCTTCACATCGGTCTTCTTGCCCGCAATCACCTTGTCACCGGCAGCGAGGCGCTGCGGGGCAATGATGTAGGCCTGCTCACCATCCGCATAGTTCACCAGAGCGATGAACGCCGTACGATTGGGGTCATATTCCAGACGCTCAACCGTACCTTCAACGTCCCACTTGCGACGCTTGAAGTCGATGATGCGGTAGCGCTGCTTGTGACCACCGGCGATACCGCGCGAGGTCACATGGCCCTTATTGTTGCGACCGCCAGTCTTGCGCTTGCCTTCGGTCAGCGCCTTGACGGGCTTACCCTTATGCAGGCCAGACTTGTCGACGAGAATGAGGCCGCGCTGGGCCGGGCTCGTCGGATTATAATGCTTGAGTGCCATTGCTTTGCCCTAGCCTCAGATACCGGTGGTGACGTCGATGGACTGGCCCTCGGCCAGCGTCACGATCGCCTTCTTCACGTCGGAGCGCTTGTAGGGCTTGCCCTTCCAGCGCTTGGTCTTGCCCTTCTGGACGATCGTGTTGACGGCTTTCACCGACACGCCGAACAGCGCCTCGACCGCCGCCTTGATCTCGGGCTTGGAGGCGGTTTTCGCCACCTTGAAGACCACGGCATTATTCTCGGAAACGAGCGTCGCCTTTTCTGTGATGTGGGGCGCGAGCACGACGTCGTAATGACGATTCTCGACCGCTGCTGCCTGCTTCTTAGCCATTGAACCGGGCCTCCAGAGCTTCGACCGCCGCGCGCGTCAGCACCAGGCTGTCGGCGCGGAGAATGTCGTACACATTGGCGCCAATGGCCGGGAGCACATCAACACCAACCAGATTGGACGACGCCCGAGCGAAGGACAGGTTGATCGCCTCACCATCGATGAAGAGCGCGCGACCAAGATTGAGCTTCGCGAGATTTGCGGTCAGCTCCCTGGTCTTGCCGTCCTTCACATCCAGACTGTCCAGCACCGTAAGGGCGCCTGCGCCAGCCTTGGCCGAAAGCGCCATGCGCAGCCCAAGCGCGCGAACCTTCTTGTTCAGCGAATGACCGAAAGTGCGGGCACGCTGACCATGCGCCTTACCACCACCGATAAAGATCGGCGCACGGCGATCGCCGTGACGCGCCGTACCGCCACCCTTTTGACGACCGAACTTCTTGCCCGTGCGGGCAACATCCGAGCGCTCACGGGTCGCGGCGGCCGGAGCGCGACGCTTCTCAAGCTGCCAGGTGACAACGCGGTGCAGAATATCGGCGCGGGGCTCGACACCAAAAACGGCGTCGTTCAGCTCCACATCACCCGATGCCTGACCGGCGAGGGTTTGAACCTTGACCTTCATGGCTTAGCCCTCCTGGCCATCGGTGGCTTCGGGAGCGACGGCTTGTTCAGCCGGCGCATCGACCGGAGCGCTATTGCTGTTGGCGGCAGCCTTGAGGCTGGCCGGATACGGCACGTCGGCCGGGCGCGGAACCTTGACCGCATCCTTGACCGTCAGCCAGCTTCCCTTGGCGCCGGGAACGCTGCCCTTCACGAAGAGCAGGCCGCGCTCGACATCGGTGCGGACAATCTCAAGATTCTGCTGGGTCCGCTCACGGTCGCCCATATGGCCCGCCATCTTCTTGTTCTTGAAGACGCGACCCGGATCCTGACGGTTGCCGGTCGAACCGTGCGAGCGGTGCGAGAGCGAAACGCCGTGCGTCGCGCGCAGACCGCCGAAGCCCCAGCGCTTCATGGCACCGGCAAAGCCTTTACCCTGCGTATGACCGGACACGTCGACCATCTGGCCAGCGATGAAATGATCCGCAGAGATTTCCACGCCGACATCGAGGAGAGCATCCTCGGCGACACGAAATTCAACGACACGCGCCTTGGGCTCAACTTCCGCCTTGGCGAAATGGCCACGCTGCGGTTTGGCGACATTCTTCGCCTTCGCAACGCCAGCGCCGAGCTGCACGGCGACATAGCCGTCACGATCCTGTTCGCGGCGGGCAATGACCTGATTGCCTTCCAATGCCAGAACGGTGACCGGCACATGACGGCCATCATCCTGAAAGAGGCGGGTCATCCCGACTTTTTTCGCGATCACGCCTGTACGCATGATCCATTCTCCCAACAGAGGCCCGCAGCCGAAATGGCACCGGGCGTATCCAACGAAAAAACCGCGTCGGGATTCCCCTTCGCGGCCAACCCAAGCTGTCGTGTCACCCCGTCCGGGTTGGGTGCTCCGGTCGAAACCGGAACGACGGGGGACCAGGACCGCGGCCAAACGCTCCGAAAGAGCAATGCCGCGCGGTATCCCTGAAATCAGCCCTTAAGCGAGCTTGATCTCCACATTCACGCCAGCCGCAAGGTCGAGCTTCATCAGCGCATCGACCGTCTGCGGCGTCGGCTGCACAATATCAAGCATACGCTTGTAGGTGCGAACCTCGAATTGCTCACGGCTCTTCTTGTCGACATGAGGCCCACGGTTAACCGTGAACTTCTCGATGCGCGTCGGCAGCGGAATCGGACCGCGAATAAGAGCGCCCGTGCGACGGGCGGTGTCCGCAATGTCACCAGTCGCCTGATCGAGCACGCGGTGATCGAAGGCCTTGAGACGAATACGGATATTCTGCGTTTCCATGTCCACTATACCGATGCGAAAGAGCCAAAAATAACTGCTTCACCCAAGCTTCAAGACCATATCGATCATCGAAGCGGCGCGAAGCAGTGGAAAACGGCGAGCCGCCCGAATCATCCGACCCGAGCGGCTCACTGCCTATATTACTTCGTGATCGAACCGACAACCCCTGCACCGACGGTCCGGCCGCCTTCGCGGATCGCGAAACGCAGGCCCGGATCCATCGCGATCGGCGCGATGAGCTTTACGCCCAGCTTCACGTTGTCGCCCGGCATCACCATCTCGGTGCCCTCGGGCAGAACGACTTCGCCGGTCACGTCCGTCGTGCGGAAGTAGAACTGCGGACGATAGTTCGCGAAGAACGGCGTGTGACGGCCACCCTCATCCTTGGAAAGGACATAAACTTCGGCGTCGAAGTCAGTGTGCGGCGTGATCGAGCCGGGCTTGGCCAGAACCTGGCCACGCTCAACTTCTTCACGACCAACGCCACGGATCAGCGCGCCGATGTTGTCGCCAGCCTGGCCCTGATCGAGCAGCTTGCGGAACATTTCAACGCCGGTCACGGTCGTCTTGCGCGTGTCCTTGAGGCCGACGATCTCGACTTCCTCACCAACCTTTACGATGCCGGTCTCAACACGGCCGGTCACAACCGTACCACGACCCGAGATCGAGAACACGTCTTCGATCGGCATCAGGAACGGCTTATCAACCGGACGCTCCGGCTGCGGAATCCAGGTGTCAACAGCGGTCATCAGTTCGAGGATCGCCTGACGGCCGATGACGTCGTCCGAGTTCTCGAGAGCGGCGAGAGCCGAACCCTTGACGATCGGAATATTGTCGCCGTCGAAGTCGCGCTTGGAGAGCTCTTCACGGATTTCCAGCTCGACGAGCTCGAGAATTTCCGGATCGTCGACCTGATCGACCTTGTTCATGAACACGACCATGGTGGGCACGCCAACCTGCTTGGCAAGCAGGATGTGCTCCTTGGTCTGCGGCATCGGGCCGTCAGACGCGGACACGACGAGAATCGCGCCGTCCATCTGGGCAGCACCGGTGATCATGTTCTTCACATAGTCAGCGTGGCCCGGGCAGTCGACGTGCGCATAGTGACGGTCAGCGGTTTCATACTCGACGTGCGCCGTCGAGATGGTGATGCCGCGCTCGCGCTCTTCAGGCGCCTTGTCGATATTGGCGTAGTCAACGAAGGTCGCGCCGCCGGTTTCGGCCAGCACCTTGGTGATCGCGGCGGTCAGCGACGTCTTACCATGGTCAACGTGACCGATGGTGCCGATGTTGCAGTGCGGCTTGGTCCGCTCAAATTTAGCCTTAGCCATTTCCTACCTCTTCACAGTCCAATCAGCTTGGGGTCAACCGCTCGGGGACGCCACGCGAAGGCGCCCCCATAGCAGCAATTTTCGTTAAATCCAGTCCGAACTGTCCAAAATCCCTCGGGAGTTCAGGCCAGCTTGGCTTTCACCTCGTCGGCAACATTCTGCGGCACTTCGTCATAGTGCGAGAAGTGCATGGAATATTGTGCGCGGCCCTGTGTGAACGAGCGAAGCTGGTTCACATAGCCGAACATGTTCGCGAGCGGCACCATGGCCTCAACAACCTGTGCGTTTCCGCGAGTATCCGTGCCCTGAATCTGCCCACGCCGCGAGTTCATGTCGCCGATGACATCGCCCAGATATTCTTCCGGCGTCACAACCTCGACCTTCATAACCGGCTCCAGCAGCTTGATGCCTGCCTTCTGCGCGGCTTCACGCATTGCGCCACGGCCGGCAATTTCAAATGCCAGCGCCGAGGAGTCGACATCGTGATACTTACCGTCGAGCAGCTCAACCGAGAAGTCGATGATCGGGAAGCCAATCAGCGATCCGGTTTCCGCCGTCTCCTTCATGCCCTTCTCAATAGACGGAATATATTCCCGGGGAATATTGCCGCCCTTGATCGAGTCGATGAACGTGAAGCCGGAGCCCCGTTCGCCCGGCGTCAGCTTGACCTTCACTTCACCGAACTGACCGGAGCCACCCGACTGCTTCTTGTGCGTATAGGTCAGCTCGACCGGCTTACCCAGATATTCGCGATAGGCCACCTGCGGCGCGCCGACATTGGCCTCAACCTTGAATTCGCGCCTCATCCGATCAACGAGAATTTCGAGGTGAAGCTCGCCCATGCCCTTGATGATCGTCTGGCCCGACTCGTGGTCGGTCGACACGCGGAAGCTCGGATCTTCGGCCGCGAGGCGATTGAGCGCGATGCCCATCTTCTCCTGATCAGCCTTGGTCTTGGGCTCCACGGACAGCTCGATAACCGGCTCAGGGAACTCCATGCGCTCCAGGATGATCGGCGCCTTCTCAGCGCAGAGCGTATCGCCGGTGGTCGTTTCCTTCATGCCCGCCAGCGCGACAATATCGCCGGCATAGGCCGTATCGATATCTTCGCGGCTGTTCGCATGCATCAACAGCATACGGCCGATCTTTTCCTTCTTGTCCTTGACCGAGTTCAGATATGTGCCCTTGGTCAGCGTCCCTGAGTAGACACGCAGGAAGGTGAGCGACCCGACAAAGGGGTCGTTCATGATCTTGAACGCGAGGCCGGCGAACGGCGCATCGTCCGACGTTGCACGCGAGTCGGGCTCGTCCGTATCCGGGTTGATACCCTGAACGTCCTCGATATCGAGCGGGCTGGGCAGATAGTCCACCACCGCGTCGAGCAGCGCCTGAACGCCCTTGTTCTTGAACGAGGAGCCGCACAGCACAGGCACGAAGGCCTGGCTTAGCGTGCCCTTACGGATCAACTTGCGCAGCGTATCGACGTCGGGAAGATTCCCCTCGAGATACGCCTCCATGGCCTCATCGTCCTGCTCGACGGCAAGCTCGATCAGCTTCTCGCGATATTCGGCAGCCTTGTCAGCGAGATCAGCCGGGATCTCTGCATAGCTGAATTCAGCGCCGAGGCTCTCGTCCTTCCAGATCATCGCGCGATTTTCAACCAGGTCGACAAGACCGACAAACTCGCTCTCCGCGCCAATGGGGAGATAGAGAACAGCCGGCTTGGCACCCAGACGGTCGATGATCGTCTGCACGCAATAATAGAAATTGGCGCCGGTGCGGTCGAGCTTGTTGATGTAGCACATCCGCGGCACCTTGTACTTGTCCGCCTGGCGCCACACCGTCTCCGACTGGGGCTCAACGCCCGCCACGCCGTCAAACGCGGCGACCGCGCCATCCAGCACCCGCAACGAACGCTCCACCTCGATGGTGAAGTCCACGTGGCCCGGCGTATCGATGATGTTCAGGCGGTGGTCGCGCCAAAAGCAGGTCGTCGCAGCGGACGTGATGGTGATCCCGCGCTCCTGCTCCTGCTCCATCCAGTCCATCGTCGCGGCGCCGTCATGGACTTCGCCGATCTTGTAGGACTTGCCGGTGTAATAGAGGATACGCTCGGTCGTCGTCGTCTTGCCGGCGTCGATATGCGCCATGATACCGAAATTGCGATAGCGGTCGAGCGGATGGCTGCGGGCCATGATTTTCACTCCGTTGCCGGATGGTCCGGCTGTTGGTGACAGATTGCGGTCGATAGTGGCGGCATTCCCGTTCGCGCCGCTCATCCGGATAGCCTTCGGCCCGGTCGCAGAATGAGCGGTGGAACGCATGGTCCACCAGAATATTCAGAAGCGGGGCACGGCTTCCACCGCACCCCGCTCCAATATAGCGCTTACCAGCGGTAATGCGAGAAGGCGCGGTTCGCTTCCGCCATGCGGTGCGTATCCTCACGCTTCTTCACGGCATTGCCACGGTTGTTAGCGGCATCCAGCAGCTCGCCGGAAAGGCGTGCGGCCATTGTGGTCTCGCTGCGGCCGCGCGCGGCGTTGATGAGCCAGCGGATAGCGAGCGCCTGAGCACGCTCAGGGCGCACCTCGACGGGAACCTGATAGGTCGCACCGCCAACGCGGCGACTGCGGACCTCGATACCGGGCTTCACATTGTTCAGCGCATCGTGGAACAGCAGGATCGGATCTTTCTTCGCCTTGGCCTCGACACTGTCGAAAGCGCCATAGACGATCGATTCGGCAACCGACTTCTTACCGTCCAGCATGATGCTGTTCATGAACTTGGAAAGCACGATGTCCCCAAATTTGGGATCGGGCAGGATGACGCGCTTTTCGGGGCGACGACGACGTGACATGGTTCTGGTCTCCCCTTACTTCGGACGCTTGGCGCCGTACTTGGAACGGCTCTGCTTGCGATCCTTCACGCCCTGGGTATCCAGAACGCCGCGCAGCACGTGGTAGCGCACACCGGGAAGGTCGCGCACACGGCCGCCACGGATCAGCACAACGCTGTGCTCCTGCAGATTATGGCCCTCACCCGGAATATAGGTGATGACTTCGCGCTGGTTCGTCAGGCGAACCTTGGCAACCTTGCGAAGCGCCGAGTTCGGCTTCTTCGGGGTCGTCGTGTAAACACGGGTGCAAACGCCGCGCTTTTGCGGGTTCGCATCCATCGCAGGGACCTTGCTCTTGGCCTTCTGCGGTTCGCGGCCCTTGCGGACCAGCTGGTTAATCGTTGGCATGAAGCCCTTCACCTTTTTCAGTTACTTTACCGTCCGCCTTTCACGCCGCGCCGGACTGATCGACAGAAACGATCATATCAGGAAACGACAAGGGGACCGGGCGGCCGCAATCGACCTCCTGGCCCCATGAAAAGCATAGGCAATGTTCAGCTCTGCTTTGCTCCGAGCGGACGATTCTGCCGTTTCCATATGGACTCGGCGGTCAGGTCCGCGAAGCGTGCGGGCCTATAGCGATGCGCAGGCGATGGGTCAAGCGGCGGGAGACCGCGCCATTTCCGGGTGTCTTCCCTTGCCCCGCCCGCTCCGGCACCGCTAGACCCACCGAACGCCATCCCCCGGAGCGCCCCTGCTGCATGAACAGCCTCTTCGCTATCGTCGCTATCATCGCCATGCTCATCATCGCCGGAGCACTGGTCGGCGCTGGCCAGCGCGGCGCCTTCTCGCCACGTTGGCTGTTGATTTCGGCCGGGCTTGTCCTGCTCAACGATGTGATGCTGACTCGCTGCTATGGCCTGCTACCCGACCTGCTTCCGGCCTCTTCGTGGAACTGGCAGGGAAAGGTGATGGCGCTGGCGACCACAATCATTATCGCGGGACGACCGGAATTTGGCTGGGCACGTTCGGGCCTCCGGCTTCGTCAGCGTCGAGGCAGTCTGATTGCGAGCGCGCCGGTAATCGGCATCTACTGTGCCTTCATTCTCCTTCTCGCCCTCATTTTCCCGGCGGGACGGCCGACCACGGAAGAGGTAGCCTTCCAGATCATCATGCCCGGGCTGGAAGAAGATCCGTTCTATTGCGGCATTCTGCTCCTCGCGCTTGGCAATGCGTTTCCGCGCCGTATCCGCCTGTTCCGGGTAGATTGGAGCTGGGGCGCGGTGTTTTCGGGCGTGCTTTTCGGTCTGGCCCACGCCTTTTCTTATGCGGACGGCGCCTTCTCCTTCGACATGCTGATCATGCTGCTGACCATGCTGCCCGCTTTCGTGATGTTGTGGCTACGCTTGCGGACAGGAAGCGTGCTGCTGCCGATCATGCTGCATAATTTCGGCAATGTAATCTCGCTCTATATCTGAATATCTGAGTCGGCTCGGATCAGAAAGGCCAGGGCAGCATCACCGGTGCGCTCAGCAAGAGGGCGAGTGTCAGCATCAACCGGTCCTTGCCGGTGAAAATCATGCCGCCCAGCGCATCGGATACAATCCCGCCCGGTCGTGCCCAGAGCAAGGGGCAGGCCAGCACCGCGACGATGATGCACCCCTTTGCGACGAGGTCGGCCCCGGCAAAGCCATGGTCGGCCCGCAGCGCGAGTCCGGCGAGCGCCAGCATGATCGTCAGGAACCAGAGCAACAGGCGCATGAGTGTGGGAAACCCTCCACTCGACTAGGACGGCGGCTCAGGCGCCTGCTTTAGCCCGGCATGACAGGATCATAGCTGCCGAAAGACCAAAGAATACCCTCGCTATCCCGCGCTTCATAGCCGCGCCCGCCATAGTCATTGTCGTGGGGCGGCGCGACGATCTCAGCGCCGGCCTTCTTGGCAACGGCGTGGTGCGTATCCGGATCGTTCAGCACGACGTATATCGAGACCGCTGCCCGCCCGTTCAGTTCCGTCATCGGAACAATGCCAAAGCGCGCTTCATTTTCGGGAGACGCGGACGAAAGCATCACGAGATTCCCCTCCAGCATGAGTTGCGCGTGATGCACCATTTCTCCATCGGCATAGACGGCGTGGCGCGTGAAACCGAAAGCCTCGCAGAGAAAATCGATGGCGCGGAGCGCATCGGCATAGACGAGGCAGGGAATGATCGCGGGACGAACGGACATGATACGCTCTCCTCAGGGCCAGGCGCTGCGTGCGACTGGCATGTCGCCATCATTCTACTATAGGCTGTCTCCACCATGAGTCTCCAGGATGATATCGCTCTCGCCCACGCGCTCGCCGATGCGGCTGGCGCCGCAATACGGCCTTTCTTCCGAGCGGAGTTCGGCCTGGAGCAGAAGACAGACGCCTCTCCGGTGACCGAGGCGGACCGCGCCGCCGAAATCGCGATGCGTGCCCTCATCGCGGAGCACCGCCCGACCGATGGCATTATCGGCGAGGAATATGGCGATGCGCGGGAGGGCGCGGCGCGCGTCTGGGTGCTCGATCCTATAGACGGCACGCGCAGCTTCGTTGCCGGCCGCCCCATTTTCGGCACGCTCATCGCATTGATGCAGGATGGCTGGCCGATCATCGGCATCATCGATCAGCCGATCGCCCGCGAGCGCTGGGCCGGCGCGACCGGCCAGCCAACGACGTTCAATGGCGCATCGGTTCGCACACGCCCCTGCCGCGCCCTGGACCAGGCGATTCTCGCGTCGACCGGTCCGCAATATTTCCCCGGCTGCACAGGCGAGCATTTCTCCATTCTCGCCGGTCAGTGCCGCGAGACGCTCTGGGGTGGAGATTGCTATAATTACGGGCTGATCGCGTCCGGCCATGTGGATATCGTGGTCGAGGCCGGGCTGAAGCTCCACGATGTCGCCGCGCTCGTGCCGGTGGTAGAAGGCGCGGGTGGCCGTATGTGCGACTGGCAAGGCGACCCGCTGACGGACGCCAGCGCAGGCGAAGTCATTGCCCTTGGCGACCCCGCCCGACTTGATGATGTGCTTGAAGCCCTGCATCATGGCGGGCACGATCACTGATCGCGCCAGTAATGCCGATCATTCGTGCGTGCGGCCAAAGTCCGGTGCGGCATCGTCCTGGCCCTCCGCGATGATCGAGCGCCGAATGGCCCGCGTCCGCGTGAACAGATCGAACAGCGTCTGGCCATCATCGCGCCGGATCGCCCGCTGGAGATGCGTCAAATCCTCTGAGAAGCGCTGAAGCATCTCCAGCACCGCCTCCTTGTTGGCGAGGAAGACATCGCGCCACATGGTCGGGTCCGATGCAGCGATGCGCGTAAAATCGCGAAAGCCGCCGGCCGAGTATTTGATGACCTCGCTGCGCGTCACGTCCTCCAGATCGCTTGCCGTGCCGACAATCGTGTATGCAATGAGGTGGGGGAGATGGCTGGTGATGGCGAGCACCAGATCATGATGCGCCGGGTCCATCATCTCGACATCCGCGCCCAGGCTTTGCCAGAGCCGGTCCACGCGCGCGATCGCCGCGGGGTCTGTGCCCACGGGCGGCGTCAATATGCACCAGCGCCCTTTGAAGAGCGAAGCAAAGCCTGCTTCCGGCCCGCTGTTCTCCGTACCCGCGACCGGGTGTGCCGGGACGAGCGTGACATCCGGCGCCGCCGCGCGGATCGCCGCAATCACGCTTTCCTGACAGGACGCAACTTCGGAGAGGATGACCGTGTCGGAAAGATAGGGCGCGATGTCCTGCGCGACCGCGCCCATGGCTCCGGGCGGCACGCAGAGAATCACCAGCTCCGCCCCGGCAACCGCATCAGCGGGTGTATCCGCAATGGTGTCGGCAAGCGCGATGCGCCGAGCGATCTCACGGACCTGTGCGCTCGCATCATAGCCGGTCGTCCGCGTTTCAGGCAGGGACGCGCGAATCGCACGGGCAAGCGATGAACCGATCAGGCCAAGGCCGATAATGGCAATGCGGGCAAACGGCATCGGCGGATCTGCGCGATCAGGCGCCGACGATGGCACGCAGCGCCGCCATCAGTCCGGTCATCTCCTCGGGCGTGCCAATGGTGATCCGCAGACCGTGCGGCAGCTCCTGCCCCGGAAGCCAGCGAACGATAAAGCCCGCGTCCATCAGCCCCTTATACGCGGTCTCGGCGCTCACATCGCCCTCGAAGAGCACGAGCACGAAGTTCGCTTTGGACGGGATGGCCCGCAACCCCTTGTTGGAGAGCGCGGTGATCTCCTGCGCGAAGCGTGCGCGCCAGTCGCGATTATGCTCACGACTGCGGGTGATGAAGTCTTCCGCGCCAAGCGCCGCAATCGCCGCTTCCGCCGCGCCGATGGAGAAGGCGAAGGGCGCACGGATGCGATGCATCGCATCGATCACCTCCGCGCTCGCATAGCCCCAGCCCACACGCGCCGAAGCGAGGCCGAATATCTTGGAGAAGGTACGCGTCACAAGCACGTTCGGAGCGCTTTCGGCAAGCGCAAGCGCGCCATCTTCATCCTCCGGATCGAGATACTCCGTATATGCCTGGTCCACCACGAGCAGCACATCACGCGACAGACCGGCATGCAGCCGGGCGATTTCGGCCTGCGTCGTGTAGGTTCCCGTCGGATTATTGGGGTTGGCGACGAAGACGACCCGGGTGCGTTCCGTCACGCAGGCGAGGATGGCGTCCACATCCGTCGCATAATCGTTGTCCGGCGCGACGACCGGCACCGCGCCTACACGGCGCGCGGCGATGGGATAGACCGTGAAACCAAAGCGCGAATAGATGATTTCGTCGCCCGGCCCGGCAAAGGCCCCGGCAGCAAGGTGCAGCACCTCGTCCGAACCCGTGCCATAAACGATCCGCGCAGCATCGATGCCGTAATGCGCCGCCAGCGCCTCGCGCAGCGCCACCGCGCTCGCATCGGGATAGCGCTCCAGCGTCGCGGCGGACATACGAAATGCCTCTCGCGCGACCTCTGGCGTACCGAAGGGATTTTCGTTCGACGAAAGCTTGGAGACCCTGCGTCCATCATCCGTCTGAGCCTTGCCCGCCACATAGGGCGCGATTGCCCGGATCCAGGGCTTGGCAATCGGCGCGCCGCCGTTTTCTCTGGTATCGTTTGTGTCTGTCATGGCGCGGGCTTTAGACCTGCCGGGGGCGGTTGGCAAAGGGGTCGTATCGGTCTCCGTGTCTATAAGACCTGTTCATAGCCTGACCCGCTTATGCGCTGTCAGGTGGTTCACCCCTCCCCCGCCGACGCCTCGATGGCCTCCATCTCTTCGTCCGAAAAGCCAAAATGATGGCCCGCCTCATGAATGAGGACATGAGTGATAAGACTTTCCAGCGACACGCCGGTTTCGATCCACTCGTCAAGCAATGGGCGGCGAAAGAGGCGAATGCGGGCAGGCATATCGCCCGAGACCCAGATGCTTTGCTCCGTGAGCGGACGTCCTTCATAAACCCCACTCAGTTCCCACGGGTCCTCCATGCCGAGGCTGGCCAGTGTTTCCTCATCCGCGAAATCCTCCACCACGAGCACGACCCCGGCGAGCTGATCGCGGAACAGCGGTGGCATCTGCGCCAGAGCGCGGCGGGCCAGCGCCTCAATCTGCGCGGCGTCGGGAGCATGGATCATGCGTGCGATCCTAGGAACAGGCGCGCCCTTCCACAACAGCCGGGCATAAAACATGAAAGCGGTTTACCCGCGCGGGCGAAATGCACTAGCGCACGGAGATGGCGACTTCCCTCTCCTTGAGCGATGATGCACGCTTCGGCCTCAGCAAGACCGTGCGCCTGCCCGGCCCGCTGCATCTGGACAGCGGAGCGATCCTCACGCCGGTCGACATCGCCTATGAAACTTACGGCAGCCTCGATGCGGACGGATCGAATGCGATCCTCGTCTGCCATGCGCTGACCGGTGATCAATATGTCGCCTCGCAGCATCCCGTCACCGGAAAGCCGGGCTGGTGGACGCGCGCCGTCGGGCCGGGCAAGCCCGTGGACCCGGACCGCCATTTCATCATCTGCGCCAATGTCATCGGCAGTTGCCTCGGCTCATCCGGCCCGGCGAGCATCGATCCGGCAACAGACGCCCCCTGGGCCATGCGCTTCCCGGTCATCACCATCGCGGACATGGTGCGCGCGCAGGCCATGCTGCTCGATCATCTGGGTGTCGCACGCCTTGCCGCGGTCATCGGTGGATCAATGGGGGGAATGCAGGCGCTGAGCTGGCCGGTGCTCTTTCCCGACCGGGTTCGTTCATCGATCGTCATTGCGTCGACAGCGCGACACAGCGCGCAGAACATCGCCTTTCACGAGGTCGGCAGGCAGGCCATCATGGCCGACCCACATTGGCGCGGCGGCGACTATTATGTGGACGGGAACGCGCCCACGGCCGGTCTTGCCGTGGCACGCATGGCCGCGCACATCACCTATCTCTCCGAAGCCGGACTCACGGAGAAATTCGGCCGGCGGCTTCAGGTGCGGCCTGATAGCCCGCAAGGCGCCAAGACGTTCGGCTTCGACGCGGATTTTCAGGTGGAGAGCTATTTGCGCCATCAGGGAATCAGCTTCGTCGAGCGGTTCGATGCGAACAGCTATCTCTACATCACCCGCGCGGCCGATTATTTCGATCTCGCGGAGGACCGGAGCGGCAGCCTCGCCCGCGCCTTTGCTGAGAGTCGCGCGCGTTTTTGCATCATCAGTTTCGATACGGACTGGCTCTATCCCACGCGCGAGTCGCGCAACATCGTCCATGCCCTCCATGCCGCAGGGCGCGAGACGAGCTTCATCGAGCTGTCGAGCCCTTTCGGACATGACGCCTTCCTGCTCGATGCGCCGGAGATGAACCGGGTGATTGATGGTTTCCTGCGCGGGGGTGAGGGGTGAGCGAGGCGCTGCGTCCGGATCTCGCGATGATCGCACGCCATGTCGCGCCCAATGCCCGTGTGCTGGATGTGGGCTGCGGGGACGGCGCGCTTCTTGCCGAACTGCGCGATGCGCGGCAGGTGGACGCGCGCGGGCTGGAGCTCGATCCGGGCAAGGTCGCCTCGGCGGTGGGCCGGGGTCTTTCCGTGGTGCAGGGCGACGCGGACACGGATCTTGACTATTATCCCGATGCCAGCTTCGATTATGCCATTCTCTCCCAGACGCTCCAGACCACGCGCCGGCCCGATCTGGTCGTCGAGCAATTGCTCCGCATCGGGACGCAGGCCTTTGTCTCCTTCCCCAATTTCGCGCACTGGCGCGGGCGACTCTCGCTGCTGTGGGGGGGGCGGATGCCGGTCACGCGACTGCTGCCGGAAAGCTGGTACAACACGTCCAACATTCATCACCTCACGATCGACGATTTCCGCGCAATGGTGAAGGAGCGCGGCTGGCATATAGACGGGCAATGGTTCCTGAAGGGCGATCGTGAGACGACCCATGCCGGCGCGAATTTCTTCGCGGAGCATGCCGTCTTCCTGCTACACGGCACGGTCTAAACCCCTTGGGCGCGTACGACCATATGCAAGGCACGCATGAACATGATGATCACGGTCATGGTCATAGCCATGCCCACTCCCATGATCATCATGGTCACAGCCACGCGCCATCGAATTTCGGCAGAGCCTTCGCGATCGGTATCGCGCTCAATATCGCGTTCGTGGGCGTCGAGGGCACATATGGCTTCCTCTACGGTTCACTGGCCCTGCTGGCCGATGCCGGCCATAATCTGAGCGACGTCGCCGGGCTCTTCATCGCCTGGATCGCCTTCACCCTCGGCCGCCGCCCACCCTCGCAGCGATACACTTACGGACTTCGCAGCGCGACAATCCTGGCCGCGCTCGCCAATGGGCTGATCCTGATGCTCGCCGCCGGCGCCATTGCGCTTGAGGCCACACAGCGTTTCCTCTCTCCCCAGCCCGTCTCCGGGAACGAGGTGATGATCGTCGCCGCGATCGGCATCCTCATCAACGGGGGGACCGCCCTCCTCTTCATGCGCGGCGGCCAGAGCGACATCAACATACGCGGCGCCTATCTCCATATGGCCGCTGACGCGATGGTCTCCGCCGGCGTCGTGGTTGCGGGGCTGCTCATTCGCACGACAGGCTCGGTCTGGATCGATCCGGCGGTGTCGCTCATCATCGTCGCGGTGATTATATGGAGCACATGGGGTCTGCTGCGGGAGGCTGCCGCCATGGCCCTTCAGGCCGTGCCCGCTGGCATCGATCCGCAAGCGGTGCGGGCCTGGCTCGCGACCCAACCCGGTGTCGCGGCAGTGCACGATCTCCATATCTGGGCCATGAGCACGAGCGAAACAGCCCTGACCGCCCATCTCGTCATGCCTGCCGGCGGCAGCGATACATTCCTGCGCGCGTCAGCCGAGGGGCTGCATGCGCGCTTCGGCATCGACCATCCCACCATTCAGATCGAGCGCGGCGAAGAAGACTGCGCCCTTCGGCCTGAAGAAGCGGTTTAACGCTCCCGCGTCGCGCTGAAGCGCACATCCGGGTTGCGCTCCGCCTGATAGTTCACGTCCCAGGCCGATCGGGCAAGGAAGACGGGGTTATCATCGCGATCCCGCGCCATGGCAGCGCGATTCCAGGACGCAAACTCCTCCAGCTTCGCGGCGGTAGCCGTTAGCCAGCGCGCCGTATCGAAGGGCGCCGGCTCCAGTACCGCCTCCACCTTATACTCCGCCTCCAGTCGTGAAATCAGCACATCAAGCTGGAGCTGACCGACCACACCGACAATCCACTGGCTGCCAATCTCCGGATAGAAGACCTGGATAACACCCTCTTCGCTGAGATCATCCAGTGCCTTGCGGAGTTGCTTGGTCTTGGTCGGATCCTTGAGCGCGACGCGGCGCAGGATTTCCGGCGCGAAATTGGGCAGGCCTGTGAAGCGCACGCCGGCCTTCTCCGAAAGCGTATCCCCCACCCGCAGCGTGCCATGATTGGGGATACCGATGATATCGCCGGGGAAGGCCTCATCCGCAATCTCGCGGTCCTGCGCGAAGAAGAGAATCGGTGAATGGATGGCAATGGGCTTGCCGCTCCCCGAAGGCGTGAGTTTCATGCCCCTGCGGAACCTGCCCGAGCAAAGCCGCATGAAGGCGATGCGGTCGCGATGCTGTGGGTCCATATTGGCCTGCACCTTGAAAATGAACCCAGTCACTTCATCGCCGTCCGGCTCGACCGGCGCCGGCTCGGCCGGCTGCGGGCGGGGCGGCGGTGCGTGGGTAGCCAGCGCCTCGATAAGGTCAATCACGCCGAAATTCTTGAGTGCCGAACCGAAATAGACCGGCGTCAGGTCGCCATGGCGATAGGCCGCGAGATCGAAGCCGGCATAGCCGCCCCGCGCCAGTTCCGCCTCGTCGCGCAACTGGGCAAGGGCGTCTGGTGAGAGATGGTCGGCCAGCGTCGGATCATCCAGGCCGGAGAAGCGCGCCTCCCTCCCCTCATATTCCCGGCTTGGCCCGCTCGGCTGGCGCAGCGCATTGCCCGTAAAGTCATAAATGCCCTCGAATGTGCCGCCCATGCCCGCCGGCCAGCTCATCGGGCACACATCCAGCGCCAGCGCATCCGCCACCTCATCAAGCAGAGAGAAGGCCTCGCGCGCTTCCCGGTCCACCTTGTTGATGAAGGTGATGATCGGCACGGAGCGCAGCCGGCACACCTCGAAGAGCTTGCGCGTCTGAGGCTCAATGCCCTTGGCCGCGTCGATCACCATCACCGCCGAATCGACGGCGGTGAGCGTGCGATAGGTATCTTCCGAGAAGTCTTCGTGGCCGGGCGTGTCCAGCAGGTTGAACGTGATGACGCTGCCATCCGGCTGAGTCCGCTCAAAGGTCATGACGGAGGACGTCACGGAAATACCGCGCTGCTGCTCAATCTTCATCCAGTCCGAGCGGGCACGGCGATTGGCGCCGCGCGCCTTCACCTCACCAGCGAGGTGAATGGCGCCACCCGCGAGCAGCAGCTTCTCGGTCAACGTCGTCTTGCCGGCGTCCGGGTGGGAAATGATCGCGAAGGTCCGGCGGGAAGGAATAGTCATGGCGCGCGCATATAGCGATTATCCGCGCCAGTGCCAGAGCCGGCCGGAGCGAGGGCCCGCCCTCACACCCCGGTCAGCGTCACATCCATGCGGAAGGTGCGGCTCACGGCCGGCGGAAGACGCATGATGCCCGGCTTCTCCCAAAGGTCGCCCACAAATCCCAGCGGATCGGCAATGCCCGCCCAGGGCTCGATACAGAGATAGCCCGCACCCGGCGTCTGCCAGAGCCCAAGCATGGGCGTATCGGGGAAGTCGATCTGTAATGCGCGATGCCCCGGCGCGCCCCACAGCAGCGAACGGCTCTCCAGCCTATCCCAGATGAGCGCATCCGCCTCAAACAGCGCATATGTAGGGGTCAGCGTCCGGTCGACCACCGGGGTTGGCACGGCATCCGGACCGATCATGCCCTGAGACGCGATACGGCGGATCGGGCCGGGCTCGGCCTGCGCGAAGAGAATGCGATGGTCCTCCATCGCGCCACCATAAGGCAGCGGCCAGGCGAATGCGGGATGATAGCCGAAGCTGAACGGCATGTCCTCGTCACCCAGATTGGTCACGCGCGCTTCCATAGCCAGCGTCGCGCCTGTGATGGAAAAATGCATGTCGAGTCGAAAGTCGAACGGGTATTGCGCGCGCGTTTCGTCATCGGCGTCGAGACGGAAGGTCACATAGTCCGCGTCCTGCGCGATTACCGTGAAGAGACGTCGCCGCGCAAAGCCATGCTGCTTCATCGGATAGCTCTGCCCACCGATCCGGTAGCGATCTTCACAGAGCCGCCCGACGATGGGGAAGAGCAACGGCGCATGCCCTGTCCAGAAAGCCGGATTCGCATCCGTCATCAGCGCGTGCCCGTCCGCATCGGCCAGGGTCCAGAGTTCGGCCCCAAGTGGATTGATGCTGGCCGAAAGCGCATCACCGGAAATGGAAATAAAAGGCTGTGTCATGCCCGCGAATGCATAAAGGCTGCGGCCGCTTGATGCGACAGGAAAACTCCGGCCTCTCAGCGTGAGGCACATCCATGCACCACATCCAGCCGGACCGGGCGTGGAACGCAAGCATCCTTCCAGTCGTTAGTGGTCATAGTCATCAGGGAGCTTCCCATGCAGCACCACGCCCACGCGCTTGTCATCAGCCTCCTCTTTCTCGGCCAGCCGGCGTTCGCCAATCAGGATGCCGCCCCGGCACAAACCAGCACCGCACCTGAGAAAACCGACGATACGTTGAAGAAGGCCGGCGAGATTGCGAGCCAGCCAGCGCGGGACGTTGGTATCGCCAAGACGAAAATTCCCGCCATTCTGCTCGATGCCCAGCAACAGCCCTATGCGGCCCCCAGCAAAAGCGGATGCGCGGGCATCAGCGCGGACATCGCGGAACTCAACAGCGTCCTCGGACCGGACTTCACCAACGATACCAAAGCGAACGAAGACAAGTTCGGTCGGCTTGCCACCGTCGGCGGCGCAGCAGTGGTGAACTCGCTCATTCCGTTTCGCGGTATCGTGCGCGAGGTGAGCGGCGCCGCTCCCGCCGAGCGCCGGCTCGACGCGGCGGTCAATGCCGGCCTCGCACGTCGAGGCTATCTGCGCGGACTCGCCACCGCAGGGAAGTGCAAGCTGCCCTGAAGTCGCCTTACAGCAGCGGCGAGAGGGGAGGGCTGATCCTACCCTCTCAGTTGCGCGCCGAGCTTGCCAGCGGCAGTGACGATCCGGTCCGCCACGGCCTTAAGCTCCGCCTCTGTAAAGCTCTTGTCGCCCGGCTGCAGAGTCACCTCGATGGCGAGGCTCTTCTGCCCATCAGCTATGCCCGGCCCAACGAAGAGATCGAAGAGGCGCGCATCGGTAATCGCCGCCTTGTCCGCGCTTTTCAAAGCGCGCACCAGTACATCGGCTTCCAGCGCATCCGGGACAAGAAAGGCGAAATCCCGCGTGACCGACTGGAGCGCTGGCGGCGCATAGGGCGCACGCATGAACCCGCTGCGCCGCGTCGCAGGGAGCGCATCCAGATACAGCTCCCCGGCGACTACCGCGCCATCAAGATCGAAACCGCGGGCCAGTGAGGGGTGGAGTGCGCCATAAGATGCCAGCACCACCTTGGGGCCAAGGCGCAACGTCCCGGACTGTCCGGGATGATAGGCATCGCCCGCGCCGTCCATCATCTGGAGCCGGGCGACCGGCGCACCGGCCACGCCGAGCAACGCAAGCGCCGTCGCCT
The DNA here is from genome assembly GCA_035911355.1 of Sphingobium sp. Classification (GTDB taxonomy): domain Bacteria; phylum Pseudomonadota; class Alphaproteobacteria; order Sphingomonadales; family Sphingomonadaceae; genus Sphingobium. Next base: position 65,077 of record JAMHVU010000052.1, on the reverse strand, counting down.
TGCCGTCATAGCCGTCAAAGCCAGCCGCCTTGCCGGACTGCCAGCCGCGCGCCGCCTTCTCCCCGGCCAGAACGAAGCCAAGGGTGGGCCGCTCATCGCTGGCGCCGTCAGCGCCACGGAAATAGCGCCGGCCAATCTCGAACAGGCGGACGGACGCCGCGCCCCGATCCATGTTGCGCTGCGCGGCGGACAGCAGGCCGGCAAGCAGCGTCGGCCGCATCACCTTCATATCCTCGCTGATCGGATTGGCGAGAGTCCAGTCACCGCCGCCGAAATGAGCCGCCTCGTCCACGCTGATGAATGACCAGTTGACCGCCTCGTTCAGTCCACGCGCAGCCGCCGCGCGACGTAAGCGCCGTTCGGTTTTTTGCGCGTCGGTCGCGGTGGGTCGGGCAACGCCGGGCACACGCGGTAGTGGCGTTGAAGGCACCTTCTCCAGTCCCTCGATCCGCACCACTTCCTCGACCAGGTCCTCCGCCCCGTCGATGTCGCGCCGCCAGCTGGGAATGACGACATCCCCGGGCAGATCAGTCACGTCAAAGCCCAGCGCGCGCAGTATCTCCGCCTGCCGCTCAGCCGGGATGTCGACACCGGCAAGCGCCAGCGTCAGCGCTGGATCGAACCGGAGGCTGCGCGGCGTGACAGGCGACTGCCCTGCCCGCGTGATCGCGCTCGGCGTACCGCCGCAATGGTCGAGGATCAGCCGTGTCGCGATGGCAAGGCCATCATCCAGAAACGCCGGGTCCACCCCCCGCTCGAAGCGCTGCCGCGCATCGGACGTGAGGGCGAGCGCCTGCCCTGTGCGCGCGATATTTTCTGGCGTGAAATAGGCGCACTCGACGAGCGCATCACGCGTGTCGGCGGTCACGCCGGAATGCTCCCCGCCCATGATGCCGCCGATATCATGCACGGCCGCATCGTCGGCGATCACGGTCATGGTCTCGTTCAGCCGATATGTCTTGCCGTTGAGCGCCAGAACCTCTTCGCCGTTCTTGGCGCGCCTGGCCACGAGCGGCCCCTTCAGCGTCGCACGATCATAGACGTGGAGCGGGCGGCCAAGATCGACCGAGATGAAATTGGTAATGTCGACCAGTACCGAAATCGGCTTCTGGCCAATGGCCGTTAGCTTCCGGCTCATCCACGGCGGCGCAGCGCCATTGGTGATGCCGGAGATGGCCTGCGCGTAGAAAGCCGGGCAGCCTTCCGGGTCAAGCGTGCGAACATCGGGCGCAGGTGCATCGCCCGGCACCGGCGCGATCTCTTCCATCCGATAGACCTCGGCGAGCGGACGCAGCGCGCCCAGCCCCTTGGCGGCCAGATCCCGCGCGATACCGCGCACGCCCATGCAATCCTGCCGGTTGGGCGTAACCGAGACTTCAATCACCGGGTCGTTGAGCCCCGCATATTCGGCAAAGGCCGTGCCGACCAGCGCATCGGCCGGAAGCTCGATAATGCCGTCATGGTCTTCACCCAGTTCCAGCTCGCGGGTCGAGCACATCATACCGTTCGATTCGACACCGCGGATCGCCGCGACACGCAGCACCATGCCATTGGCGGGCACCGTGGCGCCCGGCGCGCCGAACACGCCAACCAGGCCGGCACGCGCATTGGGCGCGCCGCAGACGACCTGCATCGCGCCATCCCCCGCATCGACACTCAGCACCTGAAGCTTGTCCGCCTGCGGGTGCGGTGCCGCCGTCAGCACTTTCGCGACCCGGAAACCGGCCAGCTTCGCGGCGGGATTTTCCACACCCTCGACCTCAAGGCCGATATCGTTGAGCGCGCCGAGCAGCGCGTCGAGCGACGCGTCCGTCGCGAGGTGCTCCTTGAGCCAGGACAGCGTGAATTTCATGCGCCCGTTCCTCCGCTTCCAACACCCGCGCTTAATGTCGGCACGTCCAGCGCCGAGAAGCCGTAGTGCCGCAGCCAGCGCAAATCCCCGTCGAAGAAGGCGCGCAGGTCGTTCATTCCATATTTGAGCATAGCGAGCCGATCGACCCCCGTGCCAAAGGCAAAGCCCTGCCATTCATCGGGATCAAGGCCGCAATTGGCGATGACCCGGCGGTGAACCATGCCGCTGCCCAGCACTTCCATCCAGCCACCACCCGGCGCATCGCCCGAGCCACCGATGACACGCTGGCCCTTCTCCACCATATAGCCGACATCCACCTCGACCGATGGCTCGGTGAACGGGAAGTAGCTCGGGCGCAGGCGCAGCACGATGTCGTCCCGCTCGAAAAAGGCCTTGAGGAAGGTCTCCAGCGTCCATTTGAGGTGACCGAGCGTAATGCCCTTGTCGATCACCAGCCCCTCGATCTGGTGGAACATCGGCGTGTGTGTCGCGTCCGAGTCGGAGCGATAGACGCGCCCCGGCGCGATGATCCGGATCGGCGGCGGCTGGCTCGTCAAGGTGCGGATCTGCACCGGCGAGGTGTGCGTCCGCAGCAGCATCGCTCGCCCTTCGCTATCCTTGTCGGGAAAGTAAAAGGTGTCGTGCATGGCCCGCGCCGGGTGCGTCTCCGGGATGTTGAGCGCGGTGAAATTGCGCCAGTCATCCTCGATTTCCGGCCCGGTGGCGACGGCAAAGCCCAGATCCGCGAAAATCTCCGCCAGCTCGTCCATCACCTGGCTAACCGGGTGAACGCTGCCCTGCGGGGATTCCGGCGCCGGGAGCGTCATGTCCAGCCGCTCGGTGGCGAGCCGCGCATCGAGCGCCGCGGCATCAAGCGCCGCCTTCCGCCCGGCGATCGCTCCCGTCACGCTCTCGCGCAGGTCATGAATGGCGGGACCATTGGCCTGCCGCTCTTCCGGCGTCATCGCGCCCAGCGTCTTGAGCAGCGCTGTCACCACTCCACTCTTGCCGAGCGCGCCGACGCGAAGCTGCTCTACCGCTTCCGCGCTGTCGGCCGCCGCGATGTCCGCGAGCAGGCCGTCCTTCAATGCTGTGATCTCACTCATGGCGCGGGCCTTACAAGGCTGCGCGCCTCAAGGGAAGTCAGGCGCGTCCCGCGATGAGGACGCCACCAAAAGCGATGAAAAGCCCGCCGGTCAGCCGGTTGAAGAGACGCTGGCGGTTGGCCGGCTCCAGCCATCGCCGCAATCGCGCGCCACCCAGCGCGTAAACGAGGTACCAGAAGGTTTCGATGATAATGAATGTCACCACCAGAATGGCGAGTTGCGGGCCAAAGGGCGCGCCGGCGGTTATGAACTGCGGGAAGAGCGCGGCTGCGAAGATAATGAGCTTGGGATTGGAAAGGCCGGTAAACAGACCAGCGGTAAACAGGCGGACGGGCGTGAACATTCCCTCACCGTCGGCCATTTGCTCGATACCGCCACTCACCGGCGCACGCCAGGCCTTGATCCCGAGCCATATGAGATAAGCCGCACCGGTATAGCGGAGGCCATCAAAGATATGGGGGTAGGTCTTGAGCAGAGCGCCCAGCCCCGCAGCCGACGCAAGAAGCGAGAGCAATACCGCCGCCATGCAACCGGCCATGGTCATCACCGCCCTGCGCGGGCCGACAGCAATGCTCCGCGTCATCACATGGAGCATGTTCGGGCCCGGCGTCGCGGAGATGAGAAACACCGCCACGGCATAGAGCCACCAGGTCGCAAGGGTCATCAGCGCATCTCCTGCGGGCGACGTTCAGTCAGCGAATTACCGGTCTGGTATACCGGCGCGAGATTGCATTCTCCGGTTTACGATATTGCGTAAACGGAAACGGGCGCCGAAGCTGTTTTCTGCTCCGGCGCCCGCTTGCTGTGATCGGTTGGATCTTGCTGTCGAAGCCCCGTTTATGCCTTGGGCAGCGCGGCCTGTGCCTGCGCCACAATGCCCTTGAACGCCTCGCCCTCATGCATGGCGATATCCGCCAGCACCTTCCGGTCGAGTTCAACACCCGCAAGCTTCAGACCATGCATGAACTGGCCATAGGTAAGCCCTTCCATGCGGACCGCAGCATTGATGCGCTGGATCCAGAGCGCGCGGAAGCTGCGCTTCTTAACCTTGCGGTCACGATAGGCATATTGTCCCGCCTTCTCGACAGCCTGACGCGCAATGCGAATCGTGTTTTTGCGCCGGCCATAATAGCCCTTGGCCTGCTCCAGAATCCGCTTGTGCTTGGCGCGCGTGGTTGTGCCGCGCTTGATGCGTGCCATGTCCCTCTACTCCTTACTTCAGGCCGTAGGGCGCCCACAGGCGCACATGGGCAACGTCCGCATCGGACAGCACTTCCATGCCGCGATTCTGGCGAATATACTTGGCGTTATGGCTGATGAGGCGGTGCCGCTTGCCAGCAACGCCGTGCTTCACCTTCCCCGAAGCGGTAAATTTAAACCGCTTCTTCACACCGCTCTTTGTCTTGAGCTTGGGCATTTTCGTCTCCTTGCTGTGGCGCGCACAGAGCGCGCCGACGATTACGAACGGACACGGCAGCCCGTACCGGCCGGCCCGTTCCATGGGTTTCCACAATGCGCGGAAGCGCGGCGCTATAGGAGGGAAGTCGCGCAAAGGCAAGGCGCAAAGCCATGTCTACGAACAGCGCAAATCGCCACCGGCACGCGATGCATTTCAACTTAGTAGAATGTTAGATTGGAAATTATTCCAATAGATCGCCGAGATGCTCAATGCCATCCGATGCGGGAGACCATGTTTCCCTCGCAACATCTGCCCATTGGAGTTTCCATGACCGGACGCACGACCCATACAAAACTGGACAAGCTCTTTCTCGATCGCTGGTCGCCCCGCGCGTTCGACAGCACGCCCATTCCACAGGACGATCTTGACGCGCTTCTGGACGCAGCGCGCCATGCGCCTTCCGCGTTTAATTACCAGCCCTGGACCTTCCTCTATGCGTTGAAGGGTGATGAAAACTGGGAACGCTTCCTTTCCCTCCTCGTCCCCTTCAATCAGGATTGGGCGAAGAATGCTCCCGCGCTCTTCTTCATCGTCTCGGATCGCTACATGGGCGCCCCGGACAAACCCAACCGCAACCATAGTTTTGATACCGGCGCGGCTTGGGGTCTGCTCGCCACACAGGCCACGCTGCTTGGCTATCACACGCACGGCATGGCCGGCGTAGACTGGGACCGCGCAGCGCAGGAACTCAATATTCCCGAAACCCATGTGCTGGAGGCGGCTTTCGTGGTCGGCAAGATCGGCGACCCCGCGATCCTGCCCGATGCACTGCGTGAGCGTGAGGTGGTGAGCGGCCGCAAGCCACTCGACGAGGTCGGTTACCGGGGCAATTTCCGAGCCTGACCAGTTTAGTCGCCCAGATCATCCCGCCAATACGATGGCCGCCCGTTGTTCAGCGGGTGGCCATTTTCACGTCAGGATCGTACAGCTAAATTAACTTCGTTGATAGACAATGTTCCTTGGTATCGATCTACCACGTGATAGACGGAGTTAAGGAACATCGTTCATGAAAACCGCGCTGATCATCCGTCATGTTCCCTATGAGGGGATTGCTGGCTTCCGAGCGCCGATCGAGGCGGCGGGATATCAACTCAGTCGCGTTGACGTCACCGACCCCTGTTTCAGCACACTGGACCTCAGTGCACCGGATCTGCTCATCATGATGGGCGGCCCGATGGGCGTTTATGAGTCGACGCAGCATCCCTGGATCGCCTGCCAATTGCGCCGTCTTAAACTGCGACTCGAGGCAGACCGGCCTACGCTTGGCGTGTGCCTCGGCGCACAGATGATCGCCGCTGCGCTTGGTGGCCAGGTTTATGCCGGGCCGGCAAAGGAGATTGGTTTTCACCCCATTGCACTCAATGACAATGGTGCGGCATCGCCGTTGCGCCACATTGATGCCGTCCCTGTGCTCCACTGGCATGGCGATACCTTCACTTTGCCGGACAATGTCGACCTGCTCGGCTCCAGCGCGATATATGATCATCAGGCCTTCCGGCGCGGACGCAATCTCCTTGCCCTCCAGTTCCATGCGGAAATGGGTGAGGACCCCCGGTTCGATACGTGGATCAGCGATTCCGCCGACTCGCTTGCGACTGCCGGTCTCTGCCCGCAGGCGCTCCGGTCCGCACACGACCATCATGGTCCGGTTGCGGTGGCGGCGGGCCGTCGCATGATCGAGGACTGGCTCACCGGCCTGTCTGGTTGACGCGCGCCCCGATCCCGACCCGGATCGGGGAATGGCGCCGGCATTTTTATTGCAATAGATTCTCATTAGCGTTGACGTTGCAAACGAATCGCAATAAGGTCCGTTCAAGCGCACCGGCTTCTCTCTCCTGTCGGTGCACACCCCGCCATGCTGCATCCGAACAGATGGCGGGGCTTTACCTGACGTCCCGAGGTCGGTGCAGCTCCCCTTGTCGCACCGACCCCCAATACTGACGGCCGGGGTGGCATGTCCGCTCCGGCCGCTTTTTTGTCCGCTTTTGGCCCCGAGCAGCAGATCGCGCTGCTCACATCCGGCGGTGGCTCCGCATCGCAAAGCTGGATGTGATGCGTGACACGCCGGGCAGGCGCGAAAGCACCTCCCTGTGAAATGCTCCATAATCATCGATCCCGGCGATCTGCACGCGCAAAATATAGTCGCCATCACCGGTCATCAGATACCATTCCTGTATTTCCGGGTGCTGGCGCAAGGCCGCCTCGAACCGCGCCATATAGTCCTCGGTCTGCCGCTCCAGTGCGATCTGGACGATAGCGATGGTGCCTTCGTCCGGCGCGCGGCCCGAAACGATAGCGGTATAGCCCCTGATCGTCCCTGATTGCTCAAGCAAGCGCACCCGCCGCAAACAGGCAGACGGCGACAACCCCACTTCCACAGCCAGAGCGCTGTTCGTCATACGTGCATCGAGTCGCAGGCACGTGAGAATCCGGCGATCAATCTCATCCAATGTTTGCATATCAATTATGCCATTCTTCCGCAGAATATTGCATAATAATACAAAATTCCGTGCATTCATGCATCAGATGAAGCGCAAATGCCGCACGATCTCCGCTATAGGTGGTGCAGAGAGGAGCATTGCATGGCGGCCGACCCTGTGAATTGTGCGCTGACTGGCACACATGCGGCGGGAGGATGTGACGTCGGGTCCAGCCGGCTCATCATCGATCTCGCGGCAATTCGTGCCAATTATGGTTTGCTTGCTGGCCGAGTCGCGCCTGCGCGCTGCGGCGCGGTGGTCAAGGCGGACGCCTATGGCCTCGGCATAAATGCCGTCGCTCCGGCGCTCTATCGTGCAGGCTGCCGCCTCTTCTTCGTCGCCCAGTTTCGCGAGGCCGTCGCGGCGCGGGCGGTGCTGCCCGCCGATGCGACGCTCTTCATTCTGAATGGGCTTGCTCCGGGAGAAGAAGCGCCTTGCGCCGATGCCGGCTTCATCCCCGTGCTGAATGCCACAAGTCAGGTCTCCGCATGGCGCACCCATGCTCGTGCGCGCGGCTGCCGGCTGCCCGCAGCCTTGCAGATCGACAGCGGCATGTCGCGCCTGGGCCTTGAGCCGGAAAAGGCCGCCGCTCTGGCACAAGACGCGGCCTTGCCACGCGAGATCGACCTGCGGCTGATCATGACCCATCTCGCCTGCGCCGATGAACCGGCCCGCGACGCCAGCGCAGACCAGCTCAGGCGCTTCCAGACTGCATGCGCATATTTCCCGGCCGTACCTGCCTCCATCGCGAATAGCGGCGGCACGTTCCTCTCACCCGATTTCCGGCTGGATGTCGCCCGGCCCGGGGTTTCCCTATACGGCGTCGCGCCCGGCGCCCACGCGCAGGGCCTGCGCCCCGTCGTCCGGCTTGATGCGCGCATCCTCCAGATCCGACATGTCACTGCGGGAACCGGTGTCGGCTATGGACTGGACTATGTCGCACCGGGTCCGCGCCGGCTTGCAACCATTGCCATCGGCTATGGCGATGGCTGGCCACGCTCGCTCGGTGGGGTAGGCGCTGCCTGGCACGGTGCCACCCGCCTCCCCATTGTCGGGCGCGTTTCCATGGACAGCCTGACTGTCGACATCAGCGCGCTGCCCGAAGCGGCGCTGGCCGAAGGCGATTTCGTCAGTCTCGTGGGGCCTGCCCAGTCCCTCGATGATGTCGCCCGCGACGCTGGCACTATCGCCTATGAGATATTGACGCGCCTCGGCCCCCGCCATGTCCGCATCTATCTGGACGATGAGCAGGAGGGCCTGTCATGAGGGTTGCCGTTCTCGGCGCCGGCGTCATCGGCGTTACATCCGCATGGTATCTCGCCGAGGCCGGGCATGAGGTGGTACTGATCGATCGCCAGCCTGGCCCCGCGCTGGAGACGAGCTTTGCCAATGCCGGCGAAGTTTCGCCAGGCTATGCATCGCCCTGGGCTGGTCCCGGTATTCCCATGAAAGCGGTGCGCTGGCTGATGATGCGGCACGCGCCGCTCATACTGCGACCCCGCCCGGACATGGCAATGCTCCGCTGGATTCTCGCCATGCTGCGAAACTGCACGGCTGCGCGCTATGCGGTCAACAAGAGCCGCATGGTCGGTCTCGCCGAGTTCAGCCGGGATGAGCTGATCGCCCTGCGCGGCCGCCTCGATCTTGAATATGACCAGCGCTCACAAGGCACCCTCCAGCTTTTCCGTACGCAAAAGCAGTTGGACGCCAGTGCCGGCGACATCGCCGTGCTCCAATCCTACCGCGTGCCCTATGACGTGCTCGACCGGGCAGGCTGCGTGCGCGCTGAGCCCGCCCTCGCCGCCACACGCGATCATTTCGTCGGCGGGCTTCGCCTCCCCGGCGACGAAACCGGCGATTGCCACCTTTTCACCCGTGCACTCGCCGAACGGCTGCCCACGCGCGGGGTCGACGTCCGCTATAATACCCATATTAGCGGACTGGAGCAGGACGGCGGGCGTGTCACCGCCATTCATACCGATCGCGGCGTGGTGAAGGCCGATGCCGTGCTGGTGGCGCTCGCCAGTCATTCACCCGCGCTGTTACGCCCACTCGGCATCGCCCTCCCCGTCTATCCGGTGAAAGGCTATTCGATCACCGTGTCGATCGCCGATGAGGCGCGCGCGCCTGTCTCCACCCTGCTGGACGAAAGTTACAAGATCGCCATCACGCGACTTGGTACGCGCATTCGCGTCGGCGGCATGGCGGAGCTTTCGGGCCATAATCATGTGTTGCCACCGCAGCGTGAGGAAACCCTGCTGCATTCCCTCAACGACCTTTTCCCCGGCGCCATGGCGGCAGGCCAGACGAACTTCTGGAGCGGCTTGCGCCCCATGACCCCGGACGGACCGCCCATCGTCGGGGGCACGCATATCCCCAATCTTTTCCTCAACACCGGCCACGGCACACTTGGCTGGACAATGGCTTGCGGATCCGGCCGGGTCATCACCAGCATCATTGGCGGTGAAGCGCCGCCAATTGATGCGGCTGATCTCGCCATTTCCCGCTACGGCCCCTCAGCCTTCATTTAAGGGAGACGTTCATGACCATCACGAGACTGCATTCCGGCCCACGCATGAGCCAGGCGGTGATCCACAACGGCATCGTCAGCCTCGCCGGGCAGATCGGCGCGCCGGGCGAAGACGTTGCGGCGCAAACCGGCGCCGTGCTCGCGTCCATCGACGCACTGCTCGCCGAGGCCGGCACGGACAAATCACGCCTGCTCACCGCCACCATATGGCTGGCCGACATGGCCGATTTCGGCGCTATGAATGGTGTATGGGAAGCATGGATCGGCGGCAGCAATGCGCCGACACGGGCCACTGGCGAAGTACGCCTCGCCACGCCCGACTATAAGGTAGAGATCATCGTCACCGCCGCGCTGCCCTGAAGCATCGCCATCACGTCGGCAGGCCACCGGCCTTGTCTTCACAGGGTACTGGCGCGGCCGATCATGGCCGCGCCGGACCAACCGGCCGCTCCTCGCTTATGATCGTCATCACTTGCTCGACAGGCAGCGCCTCAACGGTCCCGTTAAAGCCTTTCACGCTGGTTGCCGCGAACAGCGAGTTGATGACCGCTTCCTCGACGGCCTCGGTGACCGCCTGAAACAACGCGGTCATGCTGTCATTGCCAAGCTCGGCGTAAGCGGCGACGCCCGCCCGCCGCTGCGCCGTCCGCACCGTTGCGGGATTGGTTGAGAAGGCAACGGCATAATCACCCGAGCCATTGGCGTAGGGCGATCCTGTCCGGCCGATACCGATGAACGCACGTGCCGCAAGGCGCCGAAGGTTGCGATCGCTCAGTGGCGCGTCTGTCGCAAGGATGATGACGACAGAACCGTCAGCCGATTTCTGCTCTACCGCGTCCTTCATCATATACCGGCCAAGCCGCTGGCCCACGGGGATTCCCGCTATGGTCAGGATGCCGCCATAGTTGCTCTGTACCAGCGCACCAACGCGGTAAGCGCCAAGCGCAGCGGGAAGGATGCGCGAACTCGTGCCAATTCCCCCCTTGTAACCAAAAGCCACCGTGCCGGCTCCCGCACCCACGGCGCCTTCCTGCACCACACCCGAGCGCGCGGCCGCGATTGCCTGCCGGGCGAGCGCCACTGTCACATGTCGGCCGCGAATATCGTTGAGCACGCTGTCATTGGTTTCCCCGACCACAGCATTGACGGAGCGCACCGCTTCGTTACCCGGCTGCGCCAGTGTCCATTCGATGGCGGCGGCGGCGGCCTCCGGCACGGAAAGCGTATTGGTGAGCAGGATCGGCGCCTCGATCTCACCCAGTTCCTCGATCTGGGTGCTGCCCATGAACTTGCCGAAACCATTGGCAACGACGAAGCCGGCCGGCACCTTGTCCTGAAACAAATTGCCGGCATGAGGCAGGATGGCGGTCACGCCGGTGTTGATCCGCGCGCCGTCCTTCAGCGTGGCGTGGCCCACGCGAACACCGGAAACGTCGGTAATCGCGTTGCCGGGTCCCGGCTCCAATATACCGATGACAATGCCAGCGTCCCGCGCCCGGACCCGCGCCTCATCTGGCCCCTTCATCTCGGCCATTGCCAGCGTCGCAGTGATCGCCATGCCGAAGCTCGCCACCAGCCTGATGCGAAACATATATTTTCCACTTTCTCCGATACGCGGCCCAGACGAGCCTCCCGCGACGCGCCGGAATAACTAGCAAACCAGAACGTCTCCCGTCCACGCGGTCGCTGCTTGCCCTGGAGCCAAGCCGGGGGCGTTCCGAATCCGCCGGCCACATCACATGCCCTTGACAGGACGAGCATCTTGCCTTGATGCAGCTTGAACTGCCTGGAAGTCCTGTCTGGCAGGGTGGCAATGGGGTCCGACATCGGATTCAAGTGGAGCGCATCGATGAGTTCACCGCATATCCCTTCGCCTTCCGTCGCCACCGACACTGTGATCGACAGCCCGGCGGAGTTGCCGGTAAATGCGGACGTCGCCTTGGGCTTTCGCAGTGCCATGCGGCGGCTGGCTTCCGGAGTGGCGATCGTCACCGCGCAAGGGGAGGAGGCGCCCGTCGGCATGGCCGCAACGTCGATCACCTCCCTGACGATGGACCCGCCCGCCGTTTTGGTGTGCATCAACCAGTCCGCGAGCATCCACCCGCATCTGTCGCCCAAGGCCCCGATCAGCATCAACATCCTGTCCCAGCATCAGCGCGATGTTTCGGCGGCCTTTGGCGGTACCGTCGCGCGGGACAAACGCTTCACGGTCGGGCACTGGGTGCCGGATCATAATGCGCTGCCGATGCTGGATGAGGCGCAGGCCAATCTTTCCTGCGCTATCGAGCAGATCATGCCCTATGGCACGCACAGCATCGTCATCGCGCGTGTGGAAGCCGTTCGGGTTAGCGAGATGGTTGAGCCGCTTATCTTTCAGGATGGCAAGTATCTGTAACGGGCGCGGGCAGCTCAGGCTTCCCGTGGAGCCGTCGGCGCAGCAATCCCGGTCGACCCGAACCCACCTTCGCCACGCTCCGTTTCACGGCTGAACGTTTCGACCACCGAAAAGACCGGGCGCAGAATCGGCAGGAACACGAGCTGGGCGATGCGATCCCCGGGGTTGATCGTCACCGGTTCGGAACCGGGGGGATTCCGCAGCCAAGCGCTGATGAAGATCTCCGCGCTATAGTCCGCGTCGATCGTCCCGACCGCCTGACTCAGCACCAGTCCCTTCTTATGGCCCAGTCCCGAGCGTGCGAGCAGGAAGCCCACCATGTGCGGATCGTTCATCAGCAGCGCGATCCCGGAAGGGATCAGAACCGCCTGCGCCTGCGGCGCGATAACCAGCGGCGCATCAATACACGCATACATATCGATACCGGCGGACATGGCCGTCTGATAATCAGGCAGCCCCCAGCCATGAAGGCGCGGATCGAGAATCTTCAGTTCCACATGCGGGCAAGGATCGGTCATGGGGGAGCGTCCTAGAGCAACGCCCCGTCCATGGGAATGGTCGCTCGTCTTCAGAGTGGCAGGATATCTGCAAAGACCAGCCGCTCCTCAATGACGCGGCGATAGTTCGCACGCTCCTTCATGACATTATCGCTGTAGAAGCGTTCGAACTCACGCAGCATCAGGCGGCGGGGCCGGCCGTCGCCGCGTGGCAGGACACCATGCCCCTCCCAGAAAGCAGGATCAAACAGCACACCGGGTAGGGCCACGACATCCGTGATCCTTCCCAGGTCAACGGAAAGATCGACGTTCACCTTGGCTCCGGCGCGCGTCTCGACGGCCCGGCCAGCAGGAGACGCTTGCGTGGCGATCTGCGCCGCTTTCTGGACGGCACCAGCCAGCGTGCGCCCGGTCTGGATCGTCTCAGCCAGCCGGCCAGCGATGCCGCCCGGTGTCGGCGCAACGGCACCCTGCTCCCCAACGACATGGCTCGCGAGAATGGCACTATCTTCCCAGGCAAGATCGCTGTCGATCGCGGGATCGCGCGTCTGGAGCACCAGTTCCACCCGGTTGCGCCCCGTCTCCAGACCGTGCATCATCGACATGCTCTGATACGGCGCATCCACCGACGCCTTCATGGGGCCAAAGCTTGGGTTCGGGCCATGCAGCGTGGCCACCACTTTCTCGCCGCCCACCTTGATCGTCGCGCGACGGCGCGGCAGCACCTGCGCAAAATCGGCGAGGACGGCCTTGGAGACCTTGGCTCCGTCAATGGCATTGGGCTGGTAGCGCACCAGAGCCAGCCGCACGAAAGGCGTGTAGCTCGCACCCGGATCAAGCTCGATATCACAATACCAGAGCCGCCGGTCATCGTCCCAGTGCACACGGTGGCCCAGCACCATGACGGCGGGATCGCCGGGTCGCTCCTGTAGCTGCACATGGTCGGACGTGACCGTGGCGGGAAAATCATGCGCGCGAGTCTGTGTATCCGGCAGCGGGCTGTCCCAAAATGGGTCAATTCCCCACTGCGTTACGAGCGACTGAAACGCCGGAGCAATATCCGTGAAGCGCTTGCCGTCACCCGCGATAATCACGCCCAGCAACTCGCCATCCCCCGAGGAGAACCAGGGCCGGTCGAGCCAGACGCGCAGACCATTGCCGTGGCGGGTCATGTTGCGACCGCTGCCACGCACGCTTCCATCCTGCCAGCGGAAGGTCGGCACCACATAGAGCACACGCGGATCGCGCGGCGGAGCGCTCGCCCGCACCAGCGATTGCCGGTCGCTCCCCTCAGCGTTCTGCAGCACCGGAGCGCCCGCGTCATCCTCCGGGGGCAAGGCGAACGGCTGTCCGGTGGCAACTGGGCCGAGCCGCGTCACCGCGTCTTCCCGCGCATAAATGGCGGGCGGGAGATATTCGCGGAAGCGCGTCGTCGCGCGCAGGCGATAACGGATCAGGCGAAAGCGCGTATCACCCAGCGCATGGACATCGCCGCGCTGCGCCTTCGGGTCGATCATCTGCGCGGCGACCGCCTGCTCCAGCCTGACGATATTGGGATGATTCTCCGCCAGCCTTATCTCGGGAAGCCGGCCTTCATAGTGCATCCGTACCGGGCGGGGCTTTGCCGGGTCATCCACCCATTCATCCCATTCCGCTTCCACCTCGATCTTCCCGGTTGAGGGCCCGTGGAGGAGAATTTCACGCGCACTAAGAATGGCGTCATGTGATCCTGCCTCGCGGTTCGGCTGCATATAGCTGAAGGCCGGCTCGCAGACCGGCGCCTGCGTGGCATGGACCAGCGTCAGATCCCGGAACGGCGTGACGAGCCAATTGGCGCCCTGCATTGCCGTTCGGTAGACGAAGTCGCGTTGCGCGCCGTCCGGTGCCCATCGCGGAATGCCGAGCGTCTTGACGAAGGCGCTGGCCGCAAAGCTCGCATAGACCAACCGCACGATCCGCCCTTTCGCGACGAAGAGTGTGAGCGTGCGCGCGTCCTCGTCCCACACCGGTTCGCCTTCATCCAGAAATTTCTCTGTGCAGGGCAGCGCGGTGATCTCTGCATTGCGCTCCGCGAGGATCAGACGGAAACCCGTGCTGTCCGGCCACGCCTTGCCGTGCCAGACGCGGATGACGAACTGCTTGGAAGGCGTCATCTCGATTACGCATGAAGGGCCAAGCACACGTTCACCCGTCACTCCGGGCAGATGATGCCCCGATGCAGGCCGGATCGCCGTGCCGCCCGAGGCCCCGTCCGGCAGCCATGGCGTCGGCACCTGCGCTTCGCCATGGATGACATATTGTCCGCCGGCCAGCCGGTCTCCCACCGGATTGCTTTCGTCCGGTAACGCAGGGGGCACGCTTTGTGTCGTCGCGACATCGGCCAGGATGGTCGGTGTAACGAGCTGCACATCGGTGCCAGGCAATGCATCATAGAGCGTCCCCGCTTCGCGCGCGGCGATCTCATAGCCTTTTTTAATCTGCTCCCAGTCGCCAAAATAGGGATCGAACAGCCCATGTGTTTCGCATTGCTGCTGGGAGGATTTGGGCGGAACGAGATGCCGCTCGTTGACCGGGCCATAGGCGAAATCCTGTGAAGCCGGCAGCGCAATCGCATCGCGGAAAAGCGGGGTATCGAGATAGGCCTCGGCTGACACATCATGGTTGGAGCGGATCACCATCCGCTCCAGCGACTCCCCTTCGGAGACGCGCGCGCGATGCACCACCACAGGCGGGTCGATCGGCTCGAAACGCCAATAGCCCACGGCCTCGCTTGCCTGCTCCAACGGGGCAAGCGTTGGGTCGTCGAGCGTAAGGCTGTTACCGGCAAGATCGACGATGCGAGCGCGAAACCGATAGAGCTGTCCAAAGCGCAGGCGCGGCAGCGTGCCCTTCTGGGTTTTGAATGTTGCGATGACGCCATTGCCTTTCTCGGCGGTCGCGTCGATCGTGCTTGGCACGTCAGCCTGGATCTGGCTGTCTCCGGCCTGCTCCGCCTTGATGACAAGGCCGGGGCGCGGCGCGCACAGGCTCCAGCCCGTCCAGCGGAACAGCGATTCATGGAGATAATGGTCGTCGGGATTAGCGCCGTCCGCATCACCCGACGTCGTGGATGCACCGGAGACCCAGCCTTCATCAGGTGGCAAGTCGAGTACGTCGCCGTCACGCATCAGCCGATAGTCGCCCACACGTGCGCACAGCGTGTGCCATTTTCCCGGCTGCACCTCGTCCGGCACCGCCGACACATCTATGCGATAGCCGCGATGCACATCCTCGGCGAAGAGCGTCATATTGTTACCCGCACCACCCGCGATCGCATCATTCTTCGCCGTGGCGGCGGCCGCCGCTGTCGCCACCTCGACGGCACGGCCATGGCGCGACACACCGAGCCCGCCACTCCGCAGCGCGGCGACCCCTTGCCGATCCCCCGTGGTATAGGTCACCTCGCCATATTTCTGCGTCGGCCGCAGATGGCGATCGACAAGATTCTGCGCGGTGAGCGTGAAGTTGACCGTTTTGAGCGCCGCACCGTCCGGGTCGACCTGATAGAGGTCGAAAAGCCCCTCCTTGGTCTGCGCGTGGCTGTCATCGGAATGGGCGAGACGCAGCAAGCCGCGTGTCTGATCGTGCCCGCGCGGCCGAGTGACAAACCGCGCCTTGTCCGCGAGAAAGGCCGTGTACGGACATATGTCGACCGCCGGGTCATGGCTGTTATCCCAGTCGATATGGAGCCGCAGCCGCCCCTCCAGCGAGCCGCCTGCAGCGCCGATCCGCTCCTCAAGCCATGCCTCATCCTCCATCACGAAGTCGAGCACGAGCCCAAGCCGGCGCATCAGCGCAGGATAGCCGGAGAGTGACGCGACGATTCGGTGAAAGTCATAGTCCGGCTCAGCAAGCGGCGCTGGGACATCCTTGAACGTCGGCCGGCGCATCCGCCGCTGCTCATCACTCGGCCGTGACCGGCGGTAGAAGCGGTCGGCCTGATAGAGATTATATTCATCAGCCGAGCGGAACTGGTCCATCAGGGCCGCATCAGCGCGCGCGACCAGCGGCGTGCCAGTCCCGCCGGGACGGGGGTTATACCAGTCAGGGCTCATCGCTCGCCGCACGTGCCGTCCGGCCGATCCGGGTAGACCGGTGTCCCTGGCATCCGGCGCCGGCACCTCGCCAAAGTAGAGGCCCTTCTGCCCAAACACCTGCTCGTCGAGCGCCTTCTCCATCTTTTCGTCGAAAAAGCGGCCAAGGCCGGGCACCGCGACTTCCACCTGCTCCTTGCCGAAATTATATTTGACCGTGCGGGTACCCGCGTCGTCGAGCATTTGCTTGAGATCGGGGTGGGCGTTGCGCCAGGGCAGCAGGCTGGGGTGGTTCGACGCAGCCTGCACCGCCAGCCGGCCATAATGGCGCTTCACATAGCCCAGCATATTGCGGACCGAATAACTCCGCAGGTTGACCCTGCTCATATCCATATACTGGAATCCGGCAACAGGCGTGTCCTTGGGGAAGAGCTGTGCCCATAGATCCGGGTCTGGCGCGGCATTCAGGCGCAGGCCAACACTCTTGCCGGCGCTTTCCACAGCGAACTTCGCCCCTTTGAGCGTGCCGGGCCAGTCGACGAACGCCTCAAAAGCCGCCAGAATCTCCTCACCCGGCGCCTCGGGTGTCAGCCGTGGAGAAACGACGACGCTGACCCGCCGCTGGTGCCGCCGCCGTCCCGCATCGCTCATGCCATTGGGGAGGATCGTCCATAGAATTTGCATCTTGGCCATGGCTCATGGTCCCCTTCAGGCAAAGGCTTCGATCTGTTCGCGCCAGGCGTAGTCAACCGTCTCGTCGATCCGCGCGAGTTCAGCGGCCAGCGGCAGCTGCGGTTCATGGCCGAGCATCTGACGCAGCGTCGGATCGCCGTTCGAGCCGGCAAACTTGCGCTCACATGTGATCGTCACGCTGCCCGAGAAGATGAACAACGAAATCTCGATCGTCAGTTGCGCCTTGCCGACGCACTTTCCGCTGCTGAACTCGTAGCGCAACTCGAGATACAGCTCGATCGACGCCGTGATCAGCCCCAGCACGTCGACATGACCGCCCAGGCGGAAATAGCCGGTGAGCGAGGCGGCGTCCCCCTCCATCCGGAAGTAGATGCCGGCCATGACATGGACACCGCCCGAAGCCACGCCGAAATCGATGGAGAAGGCCGCGCCAAACTCAAATGACGCTTCCAGAATCTGTACGCCGTGCGGATCGATGGTGACCCCGAAGAAACCGCCGCCGCCAAAGATATAGACGGTCAGCAGGAAAGGCTGGTCGCGCCGGCAGAAGTTGAACCGTACACTGAGCGGCTGGCCGATAAACGGCACAGTGAAGCCAGCCCCAAGGCTGAGGTTTGCGATGTTCAGAACGCCGCAGGTGATAGATGGCAGCGCAACATCAAATCCAGCGTCTATGCCCTGTGGCGTGATGTCCAGATAAGGCGGATCCGAAAAGCCGTCGAGCGGGATCAGATCGCGCAGAGTCTCGACAAAGCTCAGCGGGCCAAGGAATTTGATATCCGAGAGCAGTACGTCGACATCCATCTTCGCCGCGCTGTCCACCGAGAAGGCGATCTTCTCGAAATTCAGCTCCAGGAAGCTGGCCGGTGCAATCATCACCAGATCAAAGTGCTTCAGTCCACAATATGCGCTGATCTTGGGGCTGGACGAACCGTTCTTCTTGACCTTCGCCTCGACCGCGACAAGCAGACCATGCTTATCATTTGCGCGGAACAACGGGTCGGGGCTCGCCGACCCACCATCAAGCCCCCAACTGCTGATCATCGGGTTCCAGTCGAAGCGGATGGTCAGCTCGTCGCCCGTCAACATCTCGATAAGGTTGAGCAGCGCCGAAGCGTCCCCCAATATCTCCTCGACCGCACGCAGCGCCGAAAGAATGGCGCTACGCGGTGCGCCATCGAGCAAGCCAAAGCCTTCCAGCGCAACGCGGAAGTCGGCCATCGCCGCGACCAGTGCGTCCAGCCGCGTCTTGAGCGCGCCGGGATCACTGAACAGGCTGGGGAGCACGGCCGGATCGCCCACAATGGCTCCGAGCGCATCCCATAGCCCCTTTCCGGTGGTGATGAGCGCCTGCAACTGGCCAATCTGGGCGAGCAATACGTCGATCTTCTGCGCGGCGTTCAGCGCCGACTGGCGAAAGCCGGCAGGCAACGACACGCCGCCCGGCGTGGCATTAGCGGCGGCCCTGAGATTCGCGACCGCGGCCTGCGCGGCGGCAATGCCGGTCGGGAGATCGGCCAGCGACGGCGCAGCCGCTGCCGCATCAAGAGTCTTGCTGGCCAGCGCCTGCATCATGGCGGCAACGTCCGCGAGCCTGCTCTGCACATCGTCCACCGCCGCCAGCACCGGCTGGACTTGCGCCACGGCATAAGCCGCAGCCTGCGCGACCAGATCTTCCAGCGTTGCCCTGAAGGCGGCGAGCGCCGCGTCCGCGATGCTGGCAGGTTGCGCCGCGACATCCGTCACGAACTCGTAGAGCCGGACAAGACCGTTGACGAAGCTCTCGATCTTGGTGCTCGCCTCGCTCACAAACTTGGGCACCCGGTCCGGCGTGTCGACGAGATTGGCCACCTCATCAATCAGCGCGCCGAGCGGAATGCAGCCAAAAAGCAACGGCAATGGCAGGTCTGACGCGGACGTCGGGAAGCCTGCGCCCTTGGGCATCTCGCCCTTGATGAAGCGCGCCGGATCACTCATCACCGGTCCGGCCAGACGGGAGAGGGCCGCCGGCTTCAGATTGGGCTGCAGGAAGCCGCCCGACTTGTCCCCCTGACTCGAAAAATCAAGATTAGGGCCGGAGCCGGGCGCGACATCCACGAAGACCTCGCCGCGATTGCCCGTGGCCGCCTCACTGAAACCGACCCGAAGGAAGGTCTGATTATAGGTCAGCCGGTGAGCGCCCTGATCGCCGGAAAGATGCGCGATCGGCCCGATCCGCGCCGTCGCGCTCTCAATTTTGGGTATCCATATGGGTCGCGTCAGGCCCTGGCTGAATGCCCGCAGGCTGGCATTGCCCTTTTCCGTGAAGCCACCAAAGACCATGGCGTCGACCTGCACGGAGGTATCACCGGATTTGAGGCTGGGGGCCATTGCCACGCGCTGCCAGTCGAGCGGTGCGGTGCGGTAGCTGGACGCAGCGCTCGCATAAGCCTGCGCGGCAATCCGCGCGGCTTCCTCCGCCGTTTCGTAATCCGGCACGAAGGAGGACGCGTTCGTGCCGGCTTTGCGCGGTCCCGCCAGCGTATTGTCCACGAAGATCATCGGCAGGTCGAAGGCGATCCGGCGGTCATCGAGGTCCGTGGCGACGCACTGAAAGCGGAAGGGCTGCTTGCTCGCAAGGTGCGGCCAGAACATACGCTGGCCCTGATAGATGGCCGATGGCGCCTGCGCCGGATCGGCAAGATCGGGCGTCGTCTCCGTCAATATCCTGACGCGCGAGAACGGGAACTGCCGGGCGGGGACAACACCTGAACCCGCTTTCGCGTTCAGGAACCCGCTATCGGCATAGGTCCGCTCCTTTTCGCGAACCACGATGAACAGCCGCTGGCGCAAATAGGCCGGATTGCCGGGCCGCTGCTCGATCTCGCTCCCATTGTGGAACTTGCGTTCGCTCACCTTCACCAGCGAGACGCGGTGCCCGAACGGGAAGAGGAAACCCCGATAGACGACGCGCACATAATGGTCGCGCCCCATGGTCGCGCGATGCACCCATTCCTCTACGCTGAGCCCCGGCGGATCCCACGCCCCCCGCGAGTCCAGCCAGCCACCAAGCGCGGTCAGCATCATCATGTTGGTATCG
Organism: Sphingobium sp.; assembly: GCA_035911355.1. Taxonomy (GTDB): domain Bacteria; phylum Pseudomonadota; class Alphaproteobacteria; order Sphingomonadales; family Sphingomonadaceae; genus Sphingobium. Next base: position 44,913 of record JAMHVU010000052.1, on the reverse strand, counting down.
AGCGGTTCGGGCACATAGCCGCTACGGCTGAAGTTCGAAGACAGATGCGCGATCTGATAACGATCGAAATTATCCAGCGTGGTACGAAAAGGGTTCGTGCCCGGCGGAGGCAAAGCCGCGCTGTCCGGCCAGTTGGATTGCATGGGCGGGCTCGCCGCCTCCGCTTGCGCGCCAGACAAGGCCCAGATTGCCCGTGTCGTCCGGTTGTCGTCCGGATAGGGCGGCTGGATTTCCACGCCATCCTCGCGCGGTGTCACCAGTCGTGAGTGCCACAACTCCGTGCGCCGCGTCGCCGATGACGTGACGGCATGCGGCGCATGGCGCCAGCGCCCGCCAGCATGGGGAGAGAGGATAAGCCGCCATGGCATCTCAATCGCGGTGGTCGTCGCGCCGGGCATGGCAGGCTTGGGCGGCGAGAGGGTCTCAAGAGGGAAAGGAATGAGTTCAATTGCGCCGGGCAGTGTCACCGTCGGTGAAAAGCCGGCTCCAACTGAAATCTGGCGCGCCCGCACGGTCGCGAGATCGCCCGATACGGCGCCGATCCGCATCGTGCTGGCGGCCACACTCGCCAAAGCTGCGCGGCGTTTGAGCGGCAGCGCGGCGATCACCTCGCGACTGAGCAGATTCTCAAAATGGAAACGGCCGATCTTGGCGGCCCTGGGCTTGGCAGCACGCGATACGCTGAGGGCAAGCGAACGGCAGGCATCGAGAACGGCGGACAGCGAATATTCGATATCGAACCCGTCTGGTACGGTGAAGACAAGCCGTGATTCATTGGCGATCCGCGCGCGGACAGGCGGCGGCCGAAGCACTTCCGATCCACCACCGACCGGCTCCGGCTTGGGCTTGTCGCCGGATTTCAGCTCATTCTTGAGCACAGGCGGTTTCTGTTGAAAAAATGTTTCCTCCGCGAACGATTGTGGAGGGAAATGCAGAATCAAATAAGCCGTACCGCGCGCCGTCTTCCGCAGCCGGGGTGGTTGCCCGGCAACCACGTCAAGATTGCGGGTTTCGATCCGCAGCGCGACAAGATCATCGGCACGCACGGCAGGTCGGCCAAGTCGGCCAGGCTCGAAAATGTTACGAACATGGTCCTGCAGGAGCGGGACATAGCGCCCGAGATCAACCTCAAGCCCGCCCACGACCCGGCCAATATCGGCCAGGGTCTTCCCCGCCGCAGCAACGCCAACATCCGTTTTGGCGGCCGCCGCCTTCACGGTCACGATTTTATCGATAATGCGGCTCTTCGCGCCGCCACGGCCAATCCGGCTGGTATCCTTGGCCATCTGACACACCCTCTCGACAATGGAATGCGAAAGTGCGCCCGTGTTTTATTTGAAGAAAAGAAGGTCGCATTTTCGGGGCTTTGCACCCGATATGCGATGATCAGCACTGATTGAGCGACAGGCCCCCGGGCGACTACCGGATCAACCCGCTGCATGACGATGATGCCGCTTGCCCCATCCTGCACAAGGCGACTCGCACGGTAGCGCTCTTGACCCGCGCGGGCGAACGGCAGAGGGTCCAGCCATGTCTTCAGGCAATCCCTCCACTATCCCCGCCGCAAGTCTCATCATCTTTCGCAACGCGTCTGACGGGGGCGACCCCGAAATTCTCATGACGGTGCGCTCGGGGAAGCTGCGCTTCGCAGCAGGTGCGGCCGTCTTTCCGGGCGGACGGGTGGACGCAGCCGATCATGACCTCGCGAGAGCGCTTGGCGGCGAGGCAGATCTGGAAGACATGGCCGCGCGCATCGCTGCGGTACGCGAAACGATCGAGGAAGCGGGCCTTATCGTTGGGATCGAACAGAGTATCGATGCCGACGAGGCCCGGGCAGCGCGAGACTGGCTGATCCGCATGGGCAAGCTCGCTGCCGTGCTCGATCGCTTCGGTTGGAATTTGCGGCTCGACCAGCTCTGCCCGTTCGCGCACTGGCGACCGGACTTCAAGGGCGCGTTCGACACGCGCTTCTATCTGACCGATCTCGGCTCGGGCAATGTCGATATCGCGGCGGACGGATCGGAGACTACCCGCCTGTTCTGGACCTCGGCGGCCCGCGCGCTGACCATGGCTGACACAGGAGATATTCACATCATCTTCCCCACGCGTCGCAACCTTGAAAGACTGGCCCTGTTCCCCAGCTTCGCCGACGCGCACACACAGACCATGGCATTCCCGATCCGGCCAATCACGCCCTATCGCGAAGATCGGGATGGCAAGCCCTGGCTCGTCATTCCGGACGATCTCGGTTTTCCGTGTTCTGGCGGACCGATCTCAGAAGCAGAACCGCACTGAGCAGGCGAGCTGCCGCTTGTGTTAGGCTGCCGGCCCATGGCAGAAGTGATGATGATCGCGAGGCGGCGTCTCCCTTACCATCAAGGTTGCGCCCTCGTCTGAACATGGAGTGCTCGTGTCATGATCTCTCTGCTCACACTCGTGCTTGCCGCAACTACCGCGACAGGAACTGCGGCAACGTCAGCAACCGCCATACCTACCTCGCTCGAAGACGTGCCGGTGATCGAGGGCTGGCTCGGCCGCCGCATCTCGCCGCGCTGGTCGTTCGAGGCACAGCGCGCCTACAAGCGCGGCAAATGCACCAGCGCCGTTCCCTATGAAGGCGCGAACCTGCTGGAAGTAGACGTGCTCTTCCTCCTTGCCCCCGACGGTAAGCCCCTGAAAATTATCCCGGTGAACAGCCATTGCCCGGAAATCGACGCCTATGTCGGCACCAAGATACAGACCGCGCTGAAAAGCAGCTTCCCAAAACATGGCGCCAGTGCGGATCCGCGCTGGATGCGCTCGCAGGTTCGCTTTCTCTGGTAGTCCGATGAGCCTTAGCGACGCGCAGATCGAGCGCTACCAGCGCCATATTCTCTTACAGGAGATCGGCGGAGCCGGTCAGGCGCGCCTGCTCTCCGCGCAGGTCGTGATGATCGGCGCTGGCGGCATTGGCTGCCCCGCCATCGCCTATCTCGCGGCGGCAGGCGTCGGCACGATTCGCGTCATCGACCCGGATCATGTCGCGCTTTCCAATCTTCAGCGGCAGATTCTCTTCGGCACGGCGGATATCGGGCGGCCCAAGGGAGAGGCGGCGCACGATGCCGCCGTGCGCCTCAATCCGGACTGCCACCTCATCCCGATCAACATGCGTCTCGACGCGGATAATGCAGACATGCTGCTGCGCGAGTCAGACATCGTGCTCGACGGGTGTGACAGCTTCTCCACGCGACTTATTGTGTCAAACGCCGCGACGCGCCTACGCCTGCCGCTGGTCAGCGCGGCGGTCGGCCGGTTCGACGGGCAGATCGGTGTGTGGCGGGGCTGGGAACCGGGAGCGCCGTGCTATCGCTGCCTTGTCGGGAGCGATCCCGGCGAGGCAGGGCGCGACTGCGCCAGCGAGGGTGTTCTGGGCGCCCTCTCCGGCGTCATCGGCACGCTGGGTGCGCTGGAAGTGATCCGCGCGCTCGTCCCCTTCGGAACGCCGATGACGGGCCGGCTGCTAGTCGCGGACCTGATGGCTCAGCGCTATCGCACATTCACCATTCCCAAAGATCCCGCCTGCCCGGTTTGCGCGGCGCAACATAGCCCGGCATGAGCACAAGACGTCCATTGGCTCTGATCGTCACGACAATAGAGCCCGAGCGAATGCGCGCGGCCCTGACCCTCGCTCGCTGCGAGATCGCGTTGGGTGGCGCAGCCGGGCTCTTCATGCAGGGCAATGCCGTCGCGCTACTCGCAGCAGATGTGCGCTTGGAGGACGATATGCGCTGGGTTGCGGCCGGCGAACCGGCCCTTGCAACGCTGATTGGCGAGGCACTGACCGATGGCGCGGCGATCACCGCCTGCCAATCTGGCCTTGCCATGAGCGGCTTTTCAGCCCAGCAGCTCATACCGGGTGTTGCCATGAGCGGCATGATTGGCTTCCTTGCCGGCCTCTCTCACGATGCTCGCCTTGTCGTCGCGTGAGCGCGTGACAAAGTTGAAATCTTATGTTAATATTGTAGCAAATCTTGAAATAAAATGAGTCAACCCCAGCAATGACCGCTTTTACCACTGTTCCGCTCAGCACCCCCACATCCGCCGATGCGCGCACCGCCCTGATGGCCGATCCGGGATTTGGCCGTGTATTCACCGATCATATGGTGACCATCCGCTATACGGAAGGCCAGGGCTGGCACGACGCGGTGCTGGGACCGCGCCAGCCAATCCCGCTCGATCCCGCCGCAGCCGTGCTGCACTATGCGCAAGAGATTTTCGAAGGGCTCAAGGCCTATCGCCTGCCGGACGGGTCGGTGGCGAGCTTCAGGCCGGAAGCGAATGCAGCACGGTTCAACCAGTCGGCCCGCCGGCTCGCGATGCCGGCGCTTCCCGAGGATCTTTTCGTCGGGAGTATTCGCGCGCTCGTCAGCGCAGACAAGGACTGGGTGCCCTCCGCGGACAAGGGCAGCCTCTATCTGCGCCCCTTCATGTTCGCCAGCGAGGCCTTTCTCGGCGTGCGCCCCGCCAACGAGTATCTCTATTGCCTCATCGCTTCGCCAGTCGGTGGATATTTCAAAGGCGGCAAAACTGCGGTGACGCTCTGGATCAGTCAGGATTATGTCCGGGCCGTCCCCGGCGGCACAGGCGCCGCGAAATGCGGTGGCAACTATGCCGCAAGCCTGTTGCCGCAGTCGGAAGGGATTGCCCATGGCTGCGATCAGGTGCTGTTCCTCGACGCTGTAGAGCGCAAATGGATCGAGGAATTGGGCGGCATGAACATCATGTTCGTGATGACCGACGGCACGATCATCACCCCGCCGCTCGATGGGTCGATCTTGCCCGGCATCACTCGTGACTCGTTGCGCCAGCTTGCGGGTGAGGCCGGATATACGGTGCAGGAACAGCGCTACAGCATCGACGAGTGGGAAGCCGATGCCCGCAGCGGCCGCCTCAAGGAATGCTTTGCCTGTGGCACCGCGGCAGTCATCACCGCGATCGGCGAAGTGAAGAGCAGGGATGGCGGCTTCATCATCGGTAACGGCGAAGGCGGCGAAGTCGGCCGTGCACTGCGCGAACGGCTGGTCGGCATCCAGACCGGCCGACAGGACGATCCGTATGGCTGGCGTGTGACGCTCGCCTGATCGTCAGTTCTGGCTGGCAGCACTTTCGGCCCGTTCCACCTCCGGGCAACGGGCAAATTGCTCCGCCAGCCAGCACGCCGCCGGGCCAGGCGGCGTATCTGTGCGCCAAATGATCGAGAAGGGATAGGGTTGGGCCGGGCTGTCCGGCATATGTAGCCGCACCAGCGTGCCCGCCATCAAGTCCGCCTCAATCAGCGGCAACGGCATATTACCCCAACCTATGCCTTGTCGAAGCAGCGCGTGCTTGGCGCCAAGGTCGGCAAGCCGCCAGTTACGAGGGCTGAGGACGGAGAAGTCCCGTCCCTGCGTGAGCGGCGAGCGATCGCTAAGTACAAGCTGGACATGTTCGCGCGCCGCACCCGGCTTCAGCACGCCCGCGCGCGCAAGTGGATGATCGGGCGCGGCAACAGGGATCAGTTCCACCGACCCGGCCTCGCTCCAGACCAACCCTTCCGTACCGATATTGAGCGGCCCGCTGATCCCGATCACACACTGCCGGTCCAGCACCCGTGCCGCGACGGCGCCCAACGCCTCTACATGCAGGCGCAGCACCACTCGCGCAAAGGCGCGCAGCACACGTGCCAGCCGCTCAGGCGGCAGCATGACATCCACAACAAGGCTGACTTCCGCTTCCAGCCCCTCGAGCATGCCTTTCACCTTGGCACGCAGACCGTCCATGCCGCTTGCTACAGTGCGCGCCTCGGCAAGGACCGCGCGGCCGGCCTCGGTCAATATCGGGCGGCGCGTCCCTTCCCGGTCGAACAAACGCACGCCAAGCTGGGCTTCCAGATTGCCGATACCATAGCTCACTACGGAGACGGCGCGATTGAGCGTGCGCGCGGCACCCGCGAAGCTGCCATTGTCCACCACCGCAAGGAACAGACGGAGCTGATCGAACGTCGGCGTGCCAAGCTTTGGTATTTCGAATTCCTTGAATAATATGGACCATATTATCCAGCTAATCAGGAAAGTTTCAAGTCTCTATATTGCTCTCAACAGGAGTTGCCCGGACAAGCGGCTGCTCCCTTTGGAGACCAACCATGATCGAACTTCGTCCCTTTGACAGCCTTGGCCATGCCAATCATGGCTGGCTGGACGCGACGCATCACTTCTCCTTCGCCGACTATCACGAGTCTGGTCGCGTGCAGTGGGGTAATCTACGCGTGTGGAATGACGATGCCATCGCGCCGAAAAGTGGCTTTCCGCCACATCCGCACCGCGACATGGAAATCATCACCTATGTTCGTGAAGGCGCGATCACGCATCAGGACAGTCTTGGCAACAAGGGCCGGACGGAAGCGGGTGACGTGCAGGTGATGTCTGCCGGCACGGGCATCACCCATGCCGAGTATAATATGGATGACGAAACCTGCCGACTCTTCCAGATCTGGATCATGCCGACGCGCAATGGCGAAAAGCCCGGCTGGGGCACGCGCCCCTTTCCCCGTGGTGAACGCGCCGGGCAGTTCGTGACGCTGGCCTCCGGCTATGCCGAAGACGAGGACGCGCTGCCCATCCGCACCGACGCGCGGGTTGTAGCTGCGACCCTCGCCAAGGGGGAAAGCGCAGACTACGCACTGGGGAAAGACCGCAAGGCCTATCTGGTCCCCGCGCGCGGCGCCGTGCAGATCGACACTGTGCGGGTCAATGCGCGGGACGGCGTGGCGATGAGCGATATCGACACGGTCCGCATTACCGCGCTTGAAGACAGCGAACTGGTGATGGTCGACGCGGCATAGACCGCATCGGCCCCGAAGGAACAGACGATCATGCCCCAGCGCCAGCCCCTCATGGCACGGGCATGATCGTCTTTCCATCTGGCGATGACATCGGACTAGAGACGCAGGCAACCGCGCGGGAAAACCCGTTCAAGGACGCGGAGTAGTGCATGTCCAAAAATTCCAATAGATTAAGGATATGACGAATCGCTTCCAACGCGCGACTGACCTGCTGCGTTTTTTATACGTGCAACGCATCAAGGGCTTTTCTCCCCCTGGTGACGAGCCATTCATGGATGAAGCCAGCATTGCACGCTTCAAGGCGGAGGTCTCGCGCGCCCGCCATTATGTGGAGTTCGGCTCCGGCGGGAGCAGCGTCTTTGTTGATCGGCAAGGCATTCCCGGCATCAGTGTCGAAAATGACCGCTTTTATGCGCGGGCCGTTGCCTCTCGACTGAACGGCGGGTCCATACGCCAGATCGTGATCGGGATGGGACTGACCCGCGAATGGGGATTTCCACTGTTTCCCGATCCGCGCCTGGCGGAAGCCTATGTTTCAGCGCCCTGGCAGACAGGCGCACCTTTCCCTGATTTCATTCTGGTTGATGGCCGCTACCGGGTTGCCTGCGCTCTGGAAAGCGCGCGACGCGCCCATGAAGCCAACGCACATGCTGTCTTGATGTTCGATGATTATACGGTTCGCCCTCATTACCATGTCGTCGAGGATCTGCTTGGCAAGCCGGAACTGGCAGGACGCTCTGCCATATTCCATATCGGATCGCAGAGTGTACCCGCGTCATCGGTCGAGCAATGGTTCGGCACCCCGGCCTAACTCCCTTGCTGGACGTCCATGGGCCAGAGCGCCTGATTGCGGTCTCGCCACGCAACCGCCCATCACCGATGAATGGCGAGACAAAAGGCGCGCCGCCGCCCGCCATCACGCGCATCAAGGCCTGATGAAATCGTCGATCAGACCTTACTTCTCATGATACCCGTTCAAGCAGGCCTTCACGCGCGATCTTCTCCTGCCAGACAAGCGGCGCAAGCTGGTGAACATTGTTCCCTTCGCTATCCACCGCGACGGTGACCGGGAAATCCTGCACCTCAAACTCGTAGATCGCTTCCATGCCAAGATCGGCAAAGCCAACGACCTTACTCCCCTTGATGGCGCGCGCGACAAGATAGGCTGCGCCGCCCACGGCCATCAGATAGGCGCTTTTATGGTCGCGGATCGCCTCAGTCGCGGCCGGGCCGCGCTCAGCCTTGCCCACGCAGGCGAGCAGGCCCTGATCGAGCATCATCCGCATGAACTTGTCCATGCGCGTGGCGGTGGTAGGCCCTGCCGGCCCGACCACTTCCTCACCCACCGGATCGACCGGACCGACATAATAGATGACGCGGCCACGGAACTCGACTGGCAGCGGCTCGCCTGCGGCCAGCATATCCTGGATGCGCTTGTGCGCCGCATCACGCCCGGTCAGCATCTTGCCGTTGAGCAACAGCCTGTCGCCCTGCTTCCAGCCCTGCACATCTTCCTGTGTCAACGTGTCGAGGTCGACGCGGATCGCCGCCTTGTCCGGCGCCCAGTTCACGTCAGGCCATTCTTCAAGCTTCGGCGGCTCCAGATAGTCCGGCCCGGAGCCATCGAGCGAGAAGTGCGCGTGGCGGGTCGCCGCGCAATTGGGGATCATCGCCACGGGTTTTCCGGCGGCATGACACGGCGCGTCCATGATTTTCACGTCCAGAATCGTCGAGAGACCACCCAGCCCCTGCGCGCCGATACCGAGCGCGTTCACCTTGTCGAAAATCTCGATCCTGAGTGACTCGATGTCGTTACGTGGCCCCCGCGCCTTGAGCTGCCCCATGTCGATCGGGTCCATCAGCGCCTTTTTGGCGAGCAGAACGCAATGTTCGGCCGTGCCGCCAATGCCGATGCCCAGCATGCCGGGCGGGCACCAGCCCGCACCCATCTGCGGAAGCATCTCCACCACCCAGTCGACGATCGAATCGCTCGGGTTCATCATCTTGAACTTGGACTTGTTCTCGCTGCCGCCGCCCTTGGCCGCCACATCCACGGACACCTTGCCACCGGGCACCATCTCGACCTGTAGGACGCAGGGTGTGTTGTCCTTCGTGTTGCGACGCGTGAACGCGGGATCGGTCAGTACGGAGGCACGCAGCTTGTTCTCGGGATTGAGGTAACCCCGGCGCACGCCTTCGTCGACAACGTCCTGGAGGGATTGGCTCGTGTCATCGAGCCGGCAGTCCATGCCCCATTTGATGAACACATTGACGATGCCGGTATCCTGACAGATCGGCCGGTGCCCCTCGGCACACATACGACTGTTGGTCAGGATCTGCGCGATTGCGTCCTTGGCGGCAGGGGACTGCTCAGCCTCATAGGCATCACCCAGCGCGCGGATATAGTCCATCGGATGGTAGTAGCTGATGAACTGGAGCGCATCGGCAACGCTCTCGATGAGATCGGCGGTCTTGATGATGACGGTCATGGATTCCTGTCTTTCCGGCGGCCTGCTATCCATCCCGGCAATAGCCCCCCGCGCCGCGCGATCAAGAGGGTCAAAAAGGAACAGCGTGTCGGCCATGCTTGCATCTTGCCCGACAAGACGCGAAGAACAGGCGTCGGGTCATTTCGGCAACAGATAACAGCAAAGGGTCACCACACCATGATGCAGCTTCTGGGCATGGTCATCGTCGGCCTCCTCGTCGGTATTCTCGCGCGCTTCTTCTACCCCGGGCCGGTGCCGCTCGGCTGGCTGTGGAGCATCGTGCTCGGCATAGCCGGCTCATGGGTTGGCGGCTTTCTGGGTGGACTGCTTGGCGGACGCGGCGCCGGTACGCCAGTCCAGCCTGCGGGATGCATCGGCTCCGTCCTCGGCGCGTGTCTGCTCATCTTCCTCGCGCGGAATGTCTTTCACCTGATCTGACAGGATCGCAAACGGGCAGACGCGCCTTGGAGGAACGGTTTAGCCGCCGCTCCCTTCCAGCTTACCGAACTTCGCCTCATATCCGGCAATGTCTCCGCGCGCCAGAAAGGCTGCCTGCTCGACCCAGGCATCCCGCGCGATCCGGCCTTTGAAGGCACCCAGATTCTCGTCAACCTTGGCGATCTCCGCCGGCCCCCAGGCTGCGATCTGGTCGAACCGGCGAATCTCCAGCGTGGCGAGCAATGCGCCAAGCTTCGGCCCTACGCCCTTGAGCACCAGCAGATCATCGGGCGCGCCCGCCGCGCCGGGAATGCCAATGGCGGTCACCGTAGCAAGCCCAGGCACAGTCACCGCCGGGGTGACAGGCGTGGCCGGCGCAGGCACGACTGAAACCGCAGGGGCCTCCACGGCAGGCGCTGGCGATGGTTCTGGCGCTGCCTCTACAATGGCCTTTGTCTTAGCAATTTTCGGCGATGCCACTTTTACCTTTGTTGTTCGCGGCTTGGGCGCCGCATCGACCTCGGTCGGCTCTGCCTTTACGGCACGGGCTCTCGTTCGGGGCGTCTTGGCCTCTACGTCCGCCGTCTCGCTCGCGGAGACGTCTGCCGTTGGATTCTTGGGTTTGGCCGGCGCTTTGGCCTTACGTGCCGGCTTGGCTCCGTCGCTTTTTTCCTCAGCGGGCGCAGAGGACGGCGCGGCGGCGACTGACGGTTCACTCGTCGTTATCGGCGCCACCGGGGAGGGCGCAGAAGCCGCCGGCGCTACATCCACATCCCGAGGGTTCGCGACCGGGGACGCTATAACCTCCTGCGCCTTCAGGGCCTGTGCAATCGGCGCGGCCTCTGCATCCCGCGCCGTCACCTCCGGCGGCGGCGCAACGCCCGGATCTGCCCGGCCGCCGGACTTGCCGTCGCGGCGCCTGCGTCCTGTGAACCACAGCACAACGAGGATCGCCGCCACAAGCAAGGAGAGGGTCAACATGGGACTGAGCGATGACATTTGCTTGCCGCCTTTCACATAATCGAAGAACGGGCGGCGCGCCGCCCCGGTCCTGAGCCGGCAGCCAGTCTAAAGCATCACTTACAAAAAATGGGAAATTTTTGCAGAGGTTCCGGGAAATGGGATAAACTCGCTACCGTATGAATTCTGTATGTCCTTTAGCTACATTTCCAAACGGCTCTGGCCAGCTTCGAGGTTCATGAAGAGCTCAACATTGCAGCATTAAGCACCATGTGAACACTTGATCGCTCGGCCTTCCGACCATGCATCTATCCCGCTTATGTCGAGCCAGAACGCAAGAGGGCCGCAGCAAATTGCCGCGACCCGGTTATGAACAGCCTGAATAGTCAAATAGCGTCAATTGATCGGCGACCCGTCGTCCGGCAGCGGAATAAATTCCTGGTCGTCTGCGTCAGGCAGCTTCATTCGGCCGGCTTTCCAGTCCTCCGCCGCTTGTCTCAACCGATCTTTAGAGGACGAAACGAAGTTCCAGTACAGGAAACGCTCACCCACCGGCTCCCCGCCAAGCACCATCACCGTGGCGGGGCGGCTCGCGCGGAGCGATGACGCATCCTTGCCCAGCACCGCCATCTGGCCTGTCTCAAGACGCTCGGACCCAAGCTCAACCTCACCACGCGCGACATAGAGCGCCCGCTCGCTGAAGCCATTGGGGATTTCCGCATATGCCCCGGCCTCCAGTTCCAGATGAGCATAGAAAAGCGGCGAAAGCGTGCGTGCGCCAGCGGTCAGGCCATAAGCGCTCCCCGCGATGAGCTGGCCATGGACGCCAGCATCACTCCATGTCGGCAGATCATCGTCCGCATGGTGTGAGAAGGATGGCGCGGTCTCCTCTTCGGCCGTTGGCAGCGCGACCCAGGCTTGGATGCCATGCACATGGTCGCCCACCGCTCGCGCCTTCTCGAAGCGCTCGCTATGCGTGATCCCGCTGCCGGCGGTCATCCAGTTGACCTCCTGCGGGCGAATAGCCTGCTCATATCCCAGGCTATCCCGATGCATCATTTCCCCGGCGTATAAATAGGTGACCGTCGCCAGCCCGATATGCGGGTGCGATCGTACATCGACACTACGATCGACCCCGGCCGCGAGATCAAGCGGTCCCAGATGGTCAAAGAAAATGAACGGGCCGACCATTCGGCGCTTTGCGAATGGCAATACGCGACCCACCTCCACGCCACCGCCCAGGTTCCGGCGGCGCTGTTCAATCACCATCTCGATCATTGTCTTGTCCTTTCAACCGGCGACGATGTCACCATAATCGGGATGTTTGACGAACCAGGCCGCCATGAACGGGCATTTGAGCACGAGCTTGTCGCCACGTGCACGCGCCTGATCGAATACTCCCCGCGCAAGCTTGGACGCAATGCCCTGCCCGGCATAGTCCGACGGCACCTCGGTATGGGTCAGCACGATATGACCATTCTCGTCACGCCGGTAATAAGCGGCGGCGATGTCCTCTCCGCCAAGGGCGATTTCAAAGCGATGATGGGCCGGGTTGTCCAGCACCTGATCAGGCGAGATATCCTTCATGCGATCCTCCTTTCCTTGCGGCGCAATCTGCTGACATCGAAACGCCAGCAGATTGCCCTTATCATAATCCCGCTCTGCCTTACCTCTTCTCGTCCAGATCGAAGCTGAACTGGATACCCGGGGTGCCACCAGTCGAGATGAACAGATCGAGGAATGAAGGAACGGTCTCGCTGCGCTTCCAGTCCCGCTGGAGCTCACAAAACAGCTGCACGGTGGAAATCAGCTTGCCGCCGGCCTGCTCGATCCGACGCAGCGCCGCTTCGTGCGCGGCGACCGAAGTGCCGCCGACCGCATCGACGGGAACGAACACCTCATAGCCCTCGGCCAGCGCATCCAGCGCCGGGAAGGTCAGGCAAGCTTCCGTCCACAATGCGGTCATGATCAGTTTCTTGCGGCCAGTCTCTTCAACGGCTTTGCGGAATTCCACATCTTCCCAACTGTTGATGCTGGTACGGTCATAAGTGGGATAGTCCTTCAGTATCTTCCCCACTTGGGGCACGGGCGGCTTGTTGAGCCCGGTCGCTACATTCACGGTCGAATGGATGATCGGAAGGCCGTAGGCGATGGCAGCTTTCGAGCAGCCCGAGATATTATTGAGCAGCAACTGACGATCCATCGAGGCAATCGATTGCACCTGTACCGGCTGATAGTCGATGATGATGAACGCCGAATTCTGCGGTGTCAGCAGGCGATCGGCCTTGGGATCGCGAATAGTTTCACTCGACATGATATCGTTCCTTTCTTGCGTCGTGCCGGATATTTAGGTCGCGGACATGTCTGGAGAGCGGGTGGGGCACGCGCGCCTCGTCCGTACAACGAAATCCCGGCCCCTCGGGAAAAGAGGGGCCGGGCTCATTGTCAGGCCGCCTGCGCGAACCTGCCGTTGTTGAAATCGTCGATAGCCTGGCGAATTTCCGCCTCACTGTTCATGACAAACGGGCCATAGCCGACGATCGGTTCGTCAATCGGTTCGCCGGTCAGGACAAGCAGCATGGCCTCACCATCAGCGTGGATCGCGATATCGCTACCCTCGCGGTCAAGTAGCAGCACTTCCGCCTCTCCCGCCTCCTGATTGCCGTCGACGGTCACATGCCCCGTCAGCACGACCAGCATCGCAGTATGTCCTTCCGGCAGATCGAGCGTGAGATCGGCATCCCGATTAAGCCTCAAATCCCAGACGTTCATCGGCGTGAAGGTCTTGGCCGGCCCTTTGGCGCCGCCAAGCTCACCCGCGATGATCCGCGCCTTGCCTGCGCCACCGGGCAGATCGACAACCGGAATCTCCGCGGAAACAATGCCCTGGTAGCCACCGGGGGCCATCTTGTCCTTGCCCGGCAGATTAACCCACAGCTGCACCATGCGGAACGGGCCTCCCGTCTTGGCGAAGGCCGGCGCGTGATATTCCTCATGCAGGATACCACCACCCGCCGTCATCCACTGCACGTCGCCGGGGCCGATGATGCCGCCATTGCCAGCCGAATCCTTGTGCTCGACCTGCCCATCATAGACGATGGTGACAGTCTCGAAGCCCCGGTGGGGATGCTGGCCCACGCCGCGCCTGTCCGTCGTCGGATCGAAATAATGCGGCCCGGCATAGTCAAGCAGCAGGAACGGACTGATGTGCTTACCAAGGTCGTTATAGGAAAAAAGCGAGCGGACCGGAAAACCGTCGCCCACCCAGTGGCCGCGATTATTACCGTAGCGGCCGAGAACCTTCTTGCTCATGGCTATTCTCCGTGGCGGCTTTCAAATGAGATGCCGCCTGTTGGTTTGTAAATAGCATTGCAACGACATGGCGAAAAGATAACCGACTCAAACGCTGCGTCCTATAAAGAGGACGATATTGGTTGCCGTGTTCGACGCGTGAAACAATGAGGATGGCCCCGCTTTGGCCAAGCGGCCCACAGCCAGCTCATCATGGCACGACACAACGCCCGATGATGGAATGCAATAACGCTAAGGTGGAAAAGCGCGCTCCAGCAACGCGCCGCGACGCTGCCTAAAGACCTTCCCCGCCGACCCAGTGGGCGTTGGACAGCCGCCGTGCCAGCATCCAGGTCTGATAGCGGATATCAGGCACCGCAACGACCTCCCAGAGGCCTCCGCGTGTCATCGGTCCCACTGCGAAGAGGCGATCGCGCGCCTTGCCATCCTTGCCGATCACCCGCGACTGAGCATCGACATCGAGCCCCAGACGCAGCCGATCAGGACGAATGACACCACGCCCTAGCAGGGTCTTCAGCAACGGATCGTCGCTTCGCAACAAATCGCCTTGCGGGCCCGTGCAGTTCACAATGCGGCGAACATCCATGGTGGCAATCGCATCGCCGCCGCGGGGCCGCCAGCCCAGCCGCACACCATTCTCAAAAGGCGCGGCCGACAGCGTCTTGCCCGCCATGAAGCTGAGGCGCCCTTCCGCCTGCAACGCCGCTATGCGTGCTGCCACCGCGGGGGCGAGACGATGGCGATGTACATCCCAGTACGGCCGCAAATGGCGCAAAAAGCGGGCCTTGACCGCCTCCGGTGCGGCCGCCCACATGCGCTGCGTCATCGGCCGCAGATCGTCGACAGCATCACGCCAGCCACGCTGCGCGGACCGGGCACGCATGAAGCTGATCAGTTGCGACAGATCGCCGGGGGGACGGTCAAGCAACTCGGCCGGTTCACGCTTCTTGTCCCAATGTGCCCGAGGCAAGCAGCCCCGCCGTGACAAGGCGTAAATCTTGCCGCGAAACCCGCGCGCGTCCAGCAACAACGCCGCATCGATCGCCGTAAGCCCGGTGCCGAGCAGGAGAACGCTGTCGTCATCCGTCAGGCCGTCGGCGATATCGCCGGACCACGGGTCCGTCCGGTGGAGATCGCTTCCCAACGCGGGCCCATCAAAGCCCGGCGGGACATGCGGAGGAAGATTGCCGAGTGCGAGTACGGCGCCATCGGCCTCGACATGTCTGCCATCATCGAGCGTCACCACAAGCCCTGCGGGGCGCTCGTCTATCGCGACAGCATGCCCCTGAACGACCTGAAGTCTTTCACCTGCATTTTGCGCCGTCGTATCGAGCATCTCGCGCAGATAAGCGCCATAGACCGTCCGCGGCACGAAGCTGTGCGGCCCTCCGGCATCCCGCCGCTCAAGCCACTGGGCAAAATGATCCGGGCGATCGGGAAAGGCGCTCATATTCCCCGCGCGGACATTGAGCAGATGGGCAGGATGCGCCGCACTATAGGCAACCCCGCGTCCAATCCGCTCCGCCCGTCGCTCGATAATCACGGCATGCGGGCCATCATGGCTCAGGAGATTGATCGCCTGCATGGTCCCGGAAAAGCCCGCGCCTATGATCGCGACTCTGGAGCCAGAACCAAAGCGCCGGAGGCTGCCGCTTGTCGCTTCCTGCATTACACATCCCGTCAACGGCCAGGACGCATATTACTATTCGTCAAGTAGAGAATGTCAATCGGTGCAAGACGCGGTGGCCTCATCGGTAAGTCCATGACAATGCGGTCAGGCGTCGGACCCGAACGCGCGCTATCCCTGCCTCGGCAGCGCGGCTGCCTCACGCGCGAGGGCTTCCACTTTTGCCGGATCGAGCGGCCCCTTGGGCACAATCCAGCTTCCGCCAACACAGCCGACAAAGGGCTCGGCAAGCCAGTCTCGTGCCGTGTCCAGACTGATCCCGCCGGTCGGGCAGAAGCGCACCATGTGGAACGGCGCGGCAAGCGCCCTCAGTGCCGGCAGGCCGCCGCTCGTCGACGCCGGGAAGAATTTGAAGCGTGTGAGGCCAAGGTCCAGACCCAGCATGATGTCGGCCGCATTGGCTGTGCCTGGAAGAAACGGTACCCCGCTCTTGATCGCCGCCTTGCCAAGCTGCTTGGTAAGGCCCGGCGAGACAATGAACCTGGCGCCCGCGTCCAGCGCCTCATCGAGCATGTCGGCATTGAGCACCGTCCCCGCGCCGACCACCGCACCCGGCACCTTCGCCATTGCGCGCATCACGTCCAGCGCCGCTGGCGTCCGCATCGTCACCTCCAGCGCGCGCAGCCCCCCGGCCACTAGTGCCGTGGCAAGCGGCACCGCATCTTCGACCCGGTCCACCACCAGGACCGGAATGACCGGAGCGAGAGCCATCACATCGTCAATTGTCATCGTCATCGCTCAATTCTCCCGGAAGGCCGCGGCCGCCCCAAACAGTCCGATCTCGTCATGCACCGCCATTTGCACGGGGATGTTTCGCATCAGGCTCTCAAACCGCCCCTTGGCACAGAAGCGTGCATGGAAACCGCTCTCCTCAACCAGATAATCCTTGATCCGCTGGGTAAGGCCGCCGGCCAGCACGACATGGTGCGGACCATGGGCGAGCGCCAGATCTCCCGCCACCGAGCCATAAGCAAGGCAGAGCCGCTCCAGCGCACCCCGCGCGAAGATATTGCTGCCATCGATAGCGACCTGCCAGAGATCGGCATCGTTCATCAGCTCGACCGTCTCATGGCCGATCGTCGCCAGCGCCTTGTACAGATAATTGAGCCCCGGCCCGGAAACGATCCGTTCCACCGAGACACGGCGGAACTTCTCCCTCAGATAGTCGACGACCCTCGTCTCCAGCACATCGAGCGGCGCAAAATCGAGATGGCCTCCTTCCGTCGCGACAACATGGGCAACGCCATTCTCGAAGAGGATCATCGCCACGCCCAAGCCTGTTCCGGGGCCGATCACTGTCACCGTACCCGTGACCGGCAGCGCCTGCTCCGGCCCGAACAACGTCTCGAAACGACTGGCAGGCAGCTTCGCAATGGCCCATGCGATCGCCTCGAAATCATTGACCAGCCGAAGCGTCTCCACGCCGATCTCGGCAGCCAGATGATCCCGCCGAACAACCCAGCTCGAGTTGGTGAGCTTGATCGTCTCTCCGGTAATCGCCGTCGCAAAGGCAATGGAGGCAGCCGATGGCAACGGGCCACCATCATCCTGAACGAAGGCTGCCCAGCAGGCCTGAAGGCTTGGAAAGTCAGCCACGCGATATTTGCGTACGGTGCCGAGTTCCGGGATACCATCGTCGCTGATGGTCGCTCGGGCAAAGCGGGCATTCGTCCCGCCGATGTCGGCTGCGATAATGTCTCTCACAGCTCACGCTCCATGACTGCGAGAATAGGTGATGCGCCCGCTTCCGCCCTGTCGCTTTCCTGCCGAAACAAGGCGAACAGTTCACGTCCCGTGTCATAGGGCGGCGGCGGCGCGACGGCATGATCGCGTGCCGCCCACTCCGCCGTATCGACAAGCACGGTGAGCATGCCGCTCGTCGCGCAAACGCGCACCAAGTCCCCGTCGCGCAGCTTGCCGATCGGCCCGCCACCCAACGCCTCGGGTGAAAGATGAATCGCGGCTGGCACCTTCCCGCTCGCACCGGACATGCGGCCATCCGTCACCAGCGCGACCTTGAAGCCCTTGTCCTGCAGAACGCCGAGCGGAGGGGTCAGCTTGTGCAATTCCGGCATCCCGTTGGCGCGTGGCCCCTGAAACCGCACAACCACAACGACATCGCAATCCAGCGCACCGGCCTTGAACGCGGCCAATACCTCGTTCTGGTCGGAAAAGACCCGCGCGGGCGCCTCGATGGTCCAGCGCGCCGGATCAACCGCGCTCACCTTCATGACACAACGGCCCAGATTGCCTTCCAGGAGCTTCAGACCGCCATCCGGGCTAAATGGATCGGCGACCGTCCGCAAAATCCTGTCATCGCCGCTCTGTACGGGAGGCGCGGCCCAGCTAAGCGCATCCGCCTGCAGCTCAGGCATCCGACCATAATCGGTGAGGTCTTCTCGTGCGACGGTCAGCAAATCGCGATGCGCCAAGCCGTTGCGAAGCAACTCGGAAATGATCCACGCCATGCCACCCGCTTCGTGAAAGTGGTTCACGTCGTCCGGACCATTTGGGTAGACGCGCGCGAGTAGTGGTACGACATGGGACAGTTCGGCAAGATCGGTCCAGTCGATATGAATGCCGGCCGCCCGCGCGATGGCCGGAAGGTGGATGGCATGATTGGTCGAACCGCCGGTCGCGAGCAGACCAATGGCTGCGTTGACGATCGCCTTCTCATCGACGCAATGGCCCAGCGGACGATAATCATCGCTATCCCAGCCGATCGCCGTCACGCGTTGTGCTGCGGCGCGCGTCAGCTCGGTCCGCAGCTTCGTTCCAGGATTGACGAAGGCTGCGCCCGGCATATGGAGGCCCATCATCTCCATCATCATCTGGTTGGAGTTGGCCGTGCCGTAGAATGTACACGTGCCCGCGCCATGATAGCTCGCGCTTTCCGCCTCCAACAGTTCGGCCTTACCGACCTTGCCCTCGGCATAGAGCTGGCGCACCCGCACCTTCTCCTTGTTGGCAAGGCCTGAGGGCATTGGGCCGGCGGGCACGAAAATTGTCGGCAAATGGCCAAAGCGCAGCGCCCCCATCAACATGCCGGGCACGATCTTGTCGCAAATGCCCAGCATCAGCGTGCCCTCGAACATGGCGTGCGAGAGGGCGATGGCGGTCGCCAACGCAATGGTATCCCGCGAGAACAGCGACAGGTCCATGCCAGCCTGCCCCTGCGTCACACCATCACACATGGCCGGCACGCCGCCGGCGACCTGCGCGGTGGCGCCAACCTCCCGTGCGGCGAGCTTGATCGCTTCGGGATAGCGGCCATAAGGCTGATGGGCCGAGAGCATGTCATTATAGGATGTGACGATGCCGATGTTAAAAGCGCCGCCTCCCCGCAGCACGGGCTTATCCTCACCGCTGGCCGCGAAGGCATGGGCAAGATTGCCACAGGAGAGCTGCGCACGGTTCGTCCCCGCATCGCGCCCACGATCCACAAGGTCGAGATATTTGCGGCGCGACACCGCGCTACGCTTCACGATCCGCTCGGTAACGGCGGCGACAGTCGGATGGAGGTCAGTCATACCAGCTTGCTCCATCCCGTTCGATCAGCGCAATGCCGGCGGATGGCCCCCATGTTCCGGCGGCATAATGGACCGCCTTCTGTCCGGAGTCCTGCCAGCTCTGCGTGATCGAATCGATCCACGTCCACTGCGCTTCCACCTCGTCCCGGCGGACGAAAAGCGTGGTATCCCCTTCGAGCAGATCCAGCAGCAGGCGCTCATATGCGATGCGCCGCCGCTCGCCTGCAAAGGCATGAGCAAGGCTCACGTCCAGGCCGACTTCCTGGAGCTTGATGCCATCCCGATCGAGCCCGGGACGCTTCGCCATCAGGCAGAGACGAATATTCTCGTCCGGCTGGAGGCGGATGATGAGCGCGTTGGGCTCCAGCGCCGGACCATAGCCGCTCCGGCCGAAGATGCTGTGCGTCACCGGCTTGAACTGGATGAGGATCTCGGACTGGCGGTTGGGCATGCATTTGCCGGTCCGCAAATAGAACGGCACGCCGGTCCAGCGCCAATTATCGACATGAGCCTTGAGCGCCACGAAGGTTTCCGTGTCGGACGGAGCGCCCAGCTCCTCCGCATAGCCGACGATCAGCTTGCCCTGCACGGCGCCATCACGATACTGGCCGCGCACGCTATGGGTGCGCACCGTCTCGGGCGTCATCGGACGAAGCGAGCGCAACGCCTTTACCTTCTCATCGCGCACCGAGGTCGAATCCATGCGCGCCGGCGGCTCCATGGCGATAATCGAGAGAATCTGGAGCATATGGTTTTGCACCATATCCTTCAGCGCGCCGACCCCGTCATAATAGGAGACGCGCCCCTCCAGACCCACCGTTTCCGCAACGGTGATCTGCACATGGTCGATTGCCTCGCTATTCCATAGCGGCTCGAACAGCCGGTTACCGAAGCGAAGCGCCATGAGGTTCTGCACCGTCTCCTTGCCAAGATAGTGATCCACCCGGAAAATCTGATCTTCGGCGAAAAGCGCGCCGATGGCATCGTTCACGGCACGCGACGACGCCAGATCTTTGCCAATCGGCTTCTCCATCGCGATGCGGGTATGCCGCGTCACCAGCCCAGCAGCCGCAAGCCCCTCGGCCGTTGGCGCGAAGAGGGACGGTGGGGTGGATAGATAGGCAGCGATTGGCCCGTCACCCAGGCTCTTCGCCCTTTTGGCCAAAAGCTTGAACTGCTCCGTATTGCCCGCTTCGACGGCGGCATAGCTGATGAACGAGAGGAATGCGTCGATCCGCGCTTCGTCCAGCATGTCCGGCTGCACGAATTTGCCAAGCGCCTCCCTGATCGAATCCCGAAAGGCTGCATCGTCCATCGCGGTCCGTCCTGACGCCAGGATATGGAACGAATCTGGAAGGAGCCGATCAGAATAAAGATTGTAGAGGGATGGAAAGAGCATTCTGTGCGCGAGATCACCCGTTGCGCCGAACAGAATGAGTGTAGCAGATTTCTCGGGCAAAACGGGGCCCTTTCGCGTCATTGACAAAGCTCGGGGATTCCGCCCCGCCGGTCTGCACGCATGTTGTTATAAGGATTATGTTGCAACGCGCAATATCTGCCCAAGCGTCGCAGCCGCCTTTATCAAGGCGGCATCGATCCATCCGCAGTCAAACCCGGCGGGAAAATTATGTCGTGGGGCTTACAACATCCGGACCGAACCGGCCACGGCGCACCGTTGCTGCGGCGTCATTGCAAGGGAAAATCGGATGATCGGTCTTCTGGCACGTGCAGAAACGCACTGGCCGGCACCGCAAGCGCCATCATGATCCGCGCCGAGCAAATGGCGCAATCGAGCGCGCAGGCAATGCCTGCGTCGCAGACAAGGCAGCTATTTCGGGAGAACCTCCCGTCGATAAGATCGAGCAACAGATGCTCGTCATCGGAGATAATGGGGCCGTCGCCGGCCTTTACCGGGCGCCCCAATCCGATTTCGTACAGGTGAATGAGACTGTCGAGGACGGGCGCCAGCATGGCGCAATCATAGTCCACGAGCACTCGGCATAACCGCGGCTGGACAGGGTCACCCGCAAATCGCGCAGCACTCCAGCATCGGATCGCCTCGACCAGCATCGTGGCTGGCGTAGTCGTCTGATGGATCGGCAGCGAGAATTGGCGGGTCATTTTCAGTCCTTTCTGAAACACCCCTTTATATGCGTCAGCGCATTGTTGCGATTGATTCTCAATTACTCCGAATGTTATGATCCGGCAAGCCCCTCTGTCGCGATCACGCGCACAGCACTGCTGACCTCCGGAATCATCCCGCCAGGCTTTTCCCGGCCTGCTCCAGAACGTCCTTGGACAGACCTGGCGCGGTGACAATCCGTTCCAGCTCTCCCCGCATCAGTGCCGCGCGCGCGTCATCGAACCGGCGCCACCGGCCAAAGGGCGTGATGAACCGCGCCGCCGTCTGCGGATTAATGGCATCGAGCGCGATGATCGCATCGGCCAGGAGCCGATAGCCCTTGCCGTCCCTGCGATTAAATGCCCACTGATTGCCACCAAATGCACCAAAAAGCGCACGGGCGCGATTGGGGTTCGTAAGCGTGAAGTCGGCATGGCTGCTCAGCGCTTCGACCATCTCCACCGTCTCTGGATGGAAGGCAAAGGCTTGGGTCTGGAACCATTTGTCGATGACCAGTGCATTGCCGGCATAGCGCGCATGAAACGCGGCAAGCGCGACATCCCGCTCCGGCGAAGACGCATTGGCAAGAACCGCGAGCGCGCCCTGTCGCTCGGTCATGTTATGCGCGCGCTCAAACTGCCGTAGCGCCATGGCCGGCCCGTCCTCCGCCCCAGACGCTACCAGATAAGCCAACGCAACGGTACGCAGGCGCCGCGCAGCCTTCGCCTCTGGCAGGAGAGAAAATTCGCCGCGCGCCATGCGCTCATGCATCGCCCGCCATTCACCGGAGAGGGCACCGCCGATCTCGCGCTGTAAAGCCTCACGGGCAGCGTGAATCGCATCCGTGTCGACAAGGAGCATCTGGTCTCCAAGATAGGCTTCGCTCGGTAATCGTACCGCTTCCGCCACCAGCGCACCATCAAGCGCCGGGTCCGCAATGGTGCGAGCAACCGCCTCGATGACCGGCGCGCTTTCCAGCGGACCACCGGCAACATGGGCAAGCAACACATTCACCATCAGTTGCTGCATGGCCTCATAGCGGCCGAACGGATCGTCATCATGCGCAGAAAGGAAGGAAAGATCGGCGTGGGAACGCTCCATCTCCACAACGACCGGCGCCGAGAAGCCGCGATTAATCGAGAGAATCGGTGGCGTCGCAAAGCCACGCCGCTCGACCACCGTTTCGATGTCGGTGAGAACCAGCAGCTCCTCGCCACCATGCTTCTGAGCCTCCCGGTCGAACAGGGCGAGGCGAAGCGGGATGGCCATCGGCGCCTTGTCCTCCTGTCCGGGGGTGGGCGGCACCATCTGATGCAGCGCGAGGCGTGCCGTACCGGTCTCTTCATCATGATCGAGCCGGACAGCCACACGCGGCGTCCCGGCCTGACTATACCACAGACGGAACTGCGCGAGATCGATATCCCCGCCATCCTCCATGGCGCGGACAAAATCCTCGCAGGTCACGGCCTGCCCGTCGTGCCGCTCGAAATAGAGGTCAGATCCTTTCCGGAACCGCTCCGGCCCCAGCAGGAGCGCCATCATACGGATCAGCTCAGCGCCCTTGTTATAGACGGTCGCCGTGTAGAAATTGCTGATCTCCATATAGCTTTCCGGCCGCACGGGGTGCGCGAGCGGCCCGGCATCCTCCGGAAACTGCGCCGCGCGCAACACGCGCACATCCTCGATCCGCTTGACCGCCGCGCTTCCCATATCGGCGGAAAACGTCTGATCACGATAAACGGTGAAGCCTTCCTTCAGCGAAAGCTGGAACCAGTCCCGGCAGGTGACCCGATTGCCGGACCAGTTGTGAAAATATTCATGCGCGACAACGCCCTCCACCGCGTCATAATCCATGTCCGTCGCCGTCTCCGGATCGGCCAGGATGTAGCGTGAGTTGAAGACGTTAAGCCCCTTGTTTTCCATCGCGCCAAAATTGAAGTCGGAAACCGCCACGATGTTGAACACGTCCAGATCATATTCGCGGCCATAAATGCGCTCGTCCCACGCCATGGACGCCTTGAGCGCCTGCATGGCATGCGCGGTACGGGGCAGATCCTCCTCACGCACCCAGATGCCCAGCGCAACATCGCGGCCGCTGGCAGTGGTGAAGCGGTCCGCATTGCAGGCAAGGTCACCCGCGACCAGCGCAAACAGATAGCAGGGCTTGGCGAACGGATCTCGCCACTGCGCCCAGTGACGACCATCTGGGAGATCGCCGTTCGCCACCGGATCGCCGTTCGACAGTAGGACCGGGTAGAGCGCCTTGTCCGCCTCCATGCGGACCTCATAGCGTGAGAGCACATCCGGCCGATCCGGGAAGAAGGTGATCCGCCGGAACCCCTCGGCCTCGCATTGCGTACAAAGCAGCCCGCCCGAAGCGTATAGGCCCATAAGCTTGGTATTCGCAGCCGGATGGATCTCAACAAGCGTCTCCACCACATGCCCGGCACCGCCGAGCGGTATCAGCAGCGCATCTCCCTCCATGGACCAGTCACCAGCGGCACATGGCGCGCCATCGATGCTCAGGGAAAGCAGCGTCAGCCCATCACCATCCAGGCGTAGCGGCCGGTCATGCTCACCATTGCGGGCGACGTGAAGCGTGGCGCGCACGCGCGTCGTCTCCGCGTCAAGCCTCACATCCAGCGCCACCTGCGGCACCAGCCAATCCGGCGGGCGATAGTCGCTGCGGTGAATGATCTGCGGGGCGGGCGGCGGGGTGGTGCGGGCGTCCATCATGATGACCAATGCTTAGAACATCATACTGAAGAATGTGAATCGCTTTTGCACACCGGCTTTCGCGGCGTGCGCTTTTCCTCGACTTGGAGCGGCCACACCGGCAGGAACGGCGGATATGCCGCATATGCTCATCTTCGGCCTCGGCTACACTGCCGGTCGCCTTGCCACTCGTCTGCTGGGCAGTGGATGGACGATCTCCGCCACAGGTTCAGCGGGCATGATCGCTTTCGATGACGAGGCTGCGATTGCCGCGGAGTTCGCGAGGGCGACACATATTCTCTCGTCCGTCCCTCCGGGGAAAGAAGGGGACCCCGTTCTGGCCCGCTACGGCAGCCTTATTCGCGCGGCACCCGCGCGCTGGCTGGGCTACCTGTCCTCGACCGGCGTCTATGGCGATACCGGTGGGGCATGGGTGGATGAAACCGCGCCAATTGGCCTTGGTCGACGCGGCGCACGGGCCGAGGCCGATTTGCGCTGGCAGACCTTACGCAGCGATGTGTGGGTTTTCCGGCTACCGGGCATTTATGGGCCGGCGCGCAGTCCGCTCGACCGGGTTCGAGCGGGCCTCGCGCATCGCATTGATCTGCCTGGTCAGGTGTTCAGCCGCGTCCATGTGGACGATATTGTGGGGGGTGTGCTGGCAAGCCTTTCCGGGCCAGCCGGCGTCTACAATCTTGCTGATGACATGCCCGCGAGCCAGAACGATGTCGTATTCTATGCCTGCCAGTTGTTGAACATGCCCCTGCCCCCGCTGCTTCCACTGGATACCCCCGGACTGTCCCCAGCTGCGCGTGCTTTCTATTCAGAGCAGCGGCGCGTCGCTAATGGCCGCGCAAAGCGACTGCTCGGCTGGCGCCCTCTTTACCCGAGCTATGCGGAGGGTCTCTCGGCCTGCACGGGCACAGTCTGACGCGAGCGGAGCGCAATCACCATGCCGATGATGGACAGGGCCGCGCCGGATATGGTGAGTCCTGTCCAGCGATAGCCTTCAAAGACTGTCGAGATCGCCATTGCGAGAATGGGAATCGCGACGCTCGAATAGGCAGCCCGCCCCGCGCCGATGCGCTGGATCAGACCGAAATAGAGCGGGAAAGTGATGACCGACCCGGCCAGCGCCAGATAGATCGTGCCCATCCAATAGCCCGGACGCATTTCGATGACGGGAGGTCCGGCGGTAATCCACGCAAATGCCGCGTTCAGCGCTGCGCCGATAGCCATTGCCCAGCTCAGCATGGCCACGGCCGGCCATTGTCTCGCAGTTGCCGAACCCTGCATGACATTGGCCGCTGACGCGCTCATCAACCCGCATAAGGTGAAGCCGACTCCCAGCAGCACATTCGCCGCGTCGGCAGAGGCACCGCGATATTCATGCACGAAAAGGAGGGCAATGCCGATAGTAGCTATAGCCGAACCGAGAATGAAAGCACGGCCGACACGCTGGCCAAAGAACAACCGCGCCATCAGGCTGTTCGGGATGATCAGCAAGGCAAAAACCAACGCCACCAGACCAGAGGTGATGAACGCCTCAGCCCGGTAAACAAAGTTGAAATTGAGGCAAAACTGCGTGGCGCCCATCAACGCGGAAAAAGCAACGCCGCGCCGGCCGATGGCGAGCGACACGCCGGTAAACCGTGCCACCAGCGCCATACCCACCGCTGCGATCGCGAAACGGTAGCAGACGGACCAGGCAGGCGGCACAATGCCAAGCTGATCGCGGATCACGATCCACGTCGAGCTCCAGATCAGGGTGACGATGATGAACGGCCCGATCACCCCACCCCTAGGCATGGCTTCCGCCATAAGGGCGACTTTTAAAGCGCCGCGATGGCGCGAGCGAGCGGCGCCACCTGCGGTTCGTCATGATGCCAGCTCGTCACCAACCGGGCCGCTCCATCGCCCCAATCATAGAAGTCATGGCCCTGCGCGCGGAGAAATGCCGCTTCGCCGGGTTCAAGGCGCAGGAAGACCTCATTGGCCTCCACCGGGTGAAGCAGACGCGCCTTCCCCGCGTCGGCGATGATCCGCGCCGCGGCATTGGCCTGGCGGGCATGATGGAGCCAGAGTGCGCCATCCAGCATCGCGAGCAGTTGGGCAGCGATGAAACGCCCTTTGGACAGCAAGTGGCCCGCCCGCTTGCGCCGCCGCTTTGCCTCATCAGCGAGATCGGGATCGAACAGGATGAGCGCCTCCGCGTTCATCGCTCCATTTTTGGTGAAGCCAAAGCTCAGCACATCCACCCCTCCCTGCCAACTCAGCGCAGCAGGCGAAGACTCGCGAAAGGCAACGGCGTTGGCGAAACGGGCACCATCCATATGCAGCTTGAGGTCCCGTCCCCGGCAGAATTCGCCAAGCTGGGCGATCTCTGGCGGACTGTAAGACAGGCCATATTCCGTTGCATTGGTGATCGACACCGCACGCGCTTGTACCTGATGAACATCCGGGCGAACACGCTCCAGCCGTGCGGCCAATGTCTCTGGCAGCAGCTTCGCGCCATCGCCCGGACTGGGTAGCAATCGCGCGCCATGTGTGAAGAACTCCGGCGCGCCGCATTCGTCCGCCATGATATGCGCCTCTTCATGGCACAGAATGCCACCATAGGGAGGGCAAAGGAGGGAGAGGGCCAAGGCATTTGCCGCCGTCCCGGTCGTCATCCATATGACGGTGACATCGCGCTCAAACAGATCGGAGAACGCATGGTCCAGCCTTTGGCTGAACGCATCGCCATCATAGGCGGTGTCTGTGACGTTCGCCGTCTCTATTGCGGCCATCACCGCTGGAGCGACGGGAGCGGCATTGTCCGAAAAGCAGCGCATAAAGGGCGCATGGAACCACCCGCATGCTTCGTCAATCGCTATGATCGTGAGCGATGACGCGCATTCGGGTAACGCTTTAATAGCCGCTGCCGTGCAGGCGCTCCAGAATGAGATCGAGCTGGCCCAGATTGGAATAATGCAGGGTCACCGTGCCAGCTTCACCCTTGCTCATGATTTGCGCCTTGAGGCCGAGCATATCGCCGATCTTGCGCTCTAACGCCTGAATGTCGGCATCGGCTTCGCTGCCGGGAAAGCCCGTCTGGCCAAGGGACTGGCGCCCTGCCCGCGCCTCCCCTTGCTCTCCTCGCACGCGCCGCACCAGCCGCTCGACATCCCGAACGGAAAGACCCTTTCCAGCAATCTCATCAGCGATCTTTTCAGCACCGGGCACACCGATGAGCGCTCGCCCGTGCCCCATGCTCAGCCTTCCGGCTACGAGATGGTCCTGGATCGCATCGGGCAGGTCCAGCAAGCGCATGAGATTGGCAACATGGCTGCGGGATTTTCCGACGAGCCGGCCAAGCACGTCCTGACTATGCCCGAACTGGCCGATCAGTCGCTTATAGGCTTGCGCTTCTTCGATCGGATTGAGGTCTTGGCGCTGAATATTCTCAACCAGCGCGATCTCAAGCGTTTCCGCTTCATCAAAGTCCCGCACCAACGCCGGAATTTTATGAAGCTGTGCCTTTTGCGCGGCCCGCCAGCGGCGTTCGCCCGCGACGATCTGATAATGCTCGTTCGCCATCGGCCGGACAATGATCGGTTGGATCACACCGCGCGTGCGAATGCTTTCCGCAAGCTCATCCAGTGCCTCGGCATCAAAATGTCGACGCGGCTGATCGGGATGAGGTTTGATCCGCGCGACGTCGATCATCTGCACACGCGCCTGATCACGCCCGTCGGCAGCAATGGCTCCCGAGTCCGGTTCCAATGAAACCGCACCGCGCGTTTCCTCAAACAATGCGGATAAGCCGCGACCTAGTGATCGCCTCGGCGCTGCCCTGGCTGTCTGGCTATCTTCACTCATGCCGCAAGATCCTGTTGGGGAAGGCGCCCGATCACCTCGCGCGCAAGCTGCAAATAGGCTTCCGATCCCGCGCAACGCATATCGTAGATAAGCGCGGGAACTCCATGGCTCGGCGCCTCCGAAAGGCGGACATTCCGGGGAATCACCGTCTTGAAAACCAGCGGACCAAGGCAGGATCGCACATCCTCTGCAACCTGATCGGTAAGGCGATTACGCCGATCATACATGGTGAGTGCGACACCGAGAATGGACAGCCCGGAATTGAACTTACCCTTGATGCGGTCGACCGTCTGAAGAAGCTGAGACAAGCCTTCAAGTGCAAAAAATTCACATTGGAGCGGCACCAGCACGGATTGCACGGCAACCATCGCGTTCACCGTGAGCAAGCCAAGGGAGGGAGGACAGTCTATCAGGCACACGTCCCAGCGACCCGTCTCCGCTGCGGCAATGCTGTGATGTAATCGATGGGTGCGCTCTGCCACATCGATGAGCTCGATCTCGGCACCGGACAGGTCCTGCGTGGCGGGCACGACATCCAGCCCGGGCACAATGCTCGGGCGCACGACATCAGCAATACTGCTATTGCCGATGAGCAGATCATAGCTCGAAGACTGCCGATCCTTCTGCGTAAGGCCAAGGCCAGTCGATGCATTTCCCTGTGGGTCAAGGTCGATCAATAGGGTTCTATGCCCCGTCGCTGCCAGCGCCGTTGCAAGATTTATGGCCGTTGTCGTTTTACCGACGCCGCCCTTCTGATTGGCAATCGCTATGCTTATCATGCCTGCTTCCCACGTATCCGGCGGCGTTGCTCGCTTTGTGCTGTCGCGATCTGCGCGACACCTCTAGCCACGACGATCCGGGACTCCGGGTCAGTGACGCTCTGTTTCACGTGAAACACACCCTGCCATTGCTGGCGCGCCGATGCCAGTTCCATTTCGACATTCCGGCCTTTAGGCAGCACCCAAGTTGTGGATAAGCCCGCCATATGGCGAGCCGTTCCAAAAATCTTCTGCAACGGCGCATAAGCCCGCGCCGTTATAACATCGACTGCCACCGCTTCCCGCACCTTCTCGACATGGCCGTGCACAACTGAACAATGCCGCAAAGCCAGCACATCGGCGCAGTGCCGGAGATGCGTTACGCGGAGCGCGCGCGGCTCAACGAGTAAAATGGGCGCCGGGTTGATGCACGCGAGGACCAAACCCGGAAAGCCCGCCCCGGAACCGATATCCATCCAAGTCGAATCGGCGCGCACATCCGCAGCCTCCAGAAGCTGGGCACTATCCACAACATGACGCGCCCAGATAACGTCTCGGGATGCAGCGGATATCAGATTCTGAGCAGCCCCTTCCCTCAATATTTCCGCGACAAGCCATTCCAGTCTTGCGCCGATATCGCCGGTCAGCCAGCCCCGATCATGCAGCCACTGCTTCGCCTCGTCGTCCGTCATCAGGCCACCTTCGACCGCGCGGCGCACAGCAACGCCGCGAGAGCAGCCGGCGTTATTCCCCGCAGGCGCCCAGCCGCGCCCAGTGTCGCTGGCCGGGCTTTCTCCAACCGCTCGATCATTTCCGTACTCAGACCACCAATGGCACGGTAATTCAGATCGCTGGGAAGACTGATGGCCTCGTTGGCGCGCAACGCGCGAACCTCTGCATCCTGGCGCGCGAGATAGGGCGCGTAAATCGCGTCTTCCATCAATTCATCAAACACCGCATCGTCATATGTACCATCACAAACGAGCGCGGTCAGCAATTCGCGATCAATCACTGGAAACCGCGCCCATTCAGCCAGAGGCCGAGCTGGATCGTCGGGACGGATGCCATCGACGCCAAGTTCCCGAAGCCTGCGAGCCGCTACAATCCGCGAGAATCCGGTGGAAAGACGTGCTCGTTCTTCCTCACGCGCCTCAAACCACGCCTTACGCCGCTCCCCGACAAGGCTGAGTGCAATGCCCGTGCCGGTCAGGCGTGTCGCGGCGTTATCAGCGCGTAAGCGCAAGCGAAACTCCGCGCGCGCCGTCAGCATGCGATAGGGCTCTGTCACGCCCTGCAGCGTCAGATCATCGATCATCACACCGATGTAGCTCTCCGCACGATCGAGAATCAGGGGCGCCAGATTGAGGGCGACCGCGGCAGCGTTTGCTCCGGCAACCAGGCCCTGCGCGGCTGCCTCCTCATAGCCAGTCGTACCGTTGATCTGTCCGGCCATAAAGAGCCCCGGCATGTCAGCAACAGCAAGCGTGATATCGAGCGAGCGCGGATCAATATGATCATATTCGACGGCATAGCCCGGAATAATGATTTCGGCGCTTTCCAACCCTTCTATCGAATGGATCATCCGCGCCTGGGTGCCGACAGAAAGAGACGAGCTGAGGCCGTTGGGGTAAACCAGATGTGTATCGAGGCCCTCCGGCTCCAGAAATATCTGATGGCTATCGCGATCGGCGAAGCGATGAACCTTGTCTTCTATGGACGGACAATAGCGCGGGCCTTGTCCTTGAATATCGCCCGAGAATAGCGGCGATTCTCCCAGGCCATCCCGAATGATGTTGTGCGTTTCCGCGTTAGTGCGCGTAATCGCGCAGGATATTTCGGCCGGGCGGATCCCGTCATCGGGCATGAATGACATATGCCATGGTTCATGGTCCGAACGCTGCTCCGGCAAGCGCCCCCAATCGATCGTTCGGCCATCCAGACGGGCTGGAGTACCCGTTTTCAAACGCGCCATCGGGAGCCCAAGATCCCGTATTTGATCGGCTAAGCGAATGGATGCCTGCTCACCGACGCGCCCGCCAGCCGTGCGTTCCAACCCCCGGAACAGCTTGCCGCCGAGAAATGTGCCGGTTGTCAGAACGACAGCGCGCGCGCCAAGCGGCACCCCATCGGACAGTATAACGCCGAGGCAGCCCCCCGGCCCCGTCACGAGCGACGCAACCTCCCCTTCAATGACCTCGATACTGGGGAACTCGCGCAGCTTGCGCTGTACGGCCGCGCGATATAATCGCCTGTCAGCCTGTACACGTGGGCCGCGCACTGCGGTGCCCTTGCTGGCATTAAGCATGCGGCGATGAATGGCCGCCATGTCGGCTGCCTGCGCCATAATCCCATCGAGGGCATCAATCTCCCGAACAAGATGGCCCTTGCCGAGACCGCCAATTGCCGGGTTGCAAGACATCTCCCCGATTCGGGTGTGGTCCATAGTGACCAGCGCCACTCTGGCACCACGTCTCGCTGCTGCCGCAGCAGCCTCGGTTCCGGCATGGCCACCGCCAACGATGAGAACGTCGAAGTCGATCATGCCCCGTCTTTAGGGCAAGCGCGCAGCACCGTCAAAAGCCCAAACGGGGCGATGTTTCACGTGGAACGTCGTACTATTTACCGATACAAAAACCGCTAAACAACGCGTCGAGCATCGTCTCTGTTGCCGCAACACCCGTCAGCTCCGCCAGGGCCGCGCCAGCCGCCCGCACAGATTCCGCGCGAAGAACATCATCGGAAAGTCCCTCAACATCTGCGAGAGCATTGCGAGTCCGAAGCAAAATCCCACGTTGCCGATCGGATAACGCATAATCATCAGGCCTTGGCGCGAGCTCGTGCGCGATCTGCGTCAACTCGGCGACGAGCTCCTTTATGCCAGCCATGCTCACGCTGGAAACGGCGATACCATCATCCCATCGGTGAGACCCAGCCTGATCCGACTTGCCGAAAATTTGAATGACATGGGCCGAACAGGCAGGTTGTTCGGAGGTTTCCCCCATCCACAAAATTATGTCGGCACGTGCCAGCGCTGCTGCAGCGCGTTCAATACCGATTGCCTCTATGCGGTCATCGGCTCTGTCACGGAGACCCGCTGAATCCACAAGGACGAATGGAATCCCGTTAAGCGATATCTGCGCCTCAACAAGATCTCTGGTTGTTCCGGCTATATCGGAAACAATTGCAGCATCGCGACCGATCAATATATTGAAAAGGCTAGATTTTCCAACATTCGGCGGTCCCGCGATAATCACGCGATAGCCATCGCGCAAACGCTCCGCTGATGGCAATGTCAGCTGACTGTCAATGTCGACGATGAGGCGGGATATGGCATCATCAACCCTCCCCTTTCCATCACCGCGCAACGAAACATCATCCTCATCACCAAAATCCAGACACGCTTCTATCTCCGCCGCAATGCCGGATAAGGCGGACTGCCACGCCGCAATGCGAGCTGAAAATCGCCCTTCCATCATGTGTAAGGCCACACGGCGCTGAACCGCCGTTTCAGCAGCCAGCAAATCTCCAAGGCCTTCTATGCGCGCAAGATCCGTCCTGCCATTTTCAAAAGAACGGCGTGTAAACTCGCCCGCCTCCGCGATCCGTACCCGTGAAAGCTCAGTCAGCGCTTCACTGATCCCTGCCACGACTGCACGCGACCCATGGCAATGCAGCTCAAGCACATCCTCGCCCGTGACGCTGCCGCCTGCAGGGAAATAGAGGGCAAGCCCCTCATCGAGAAGCTCTTGGGAGCCAGGGTGCCGAATATAGCGAAGAGCGGCCTGTCGCGGAGGAGGCAAACCACCTAGCATAGCATCCGCAATGCGGGAGACCGCTGGACCGCTAATCCTGATGATAGCGATCGCACAAGGAAGTGCGCCACTTGATAGCGCAAAGATCGTATCGATCTCGCTCATCGACTGTCTTAAATGGGTGACACCCAATCGTTCAGTCAGGCTTGCTTCTTACCTGCACTGCCAGAAGCCCCAGCCATCGATCCCAGGGACAGGTCCATCATACTGGAAAACAGCTTCAGACCTGCATCGCCAAGCGGCGAAACCTGGCGAAACATTTTCTCCATCTGCTCCAGACTTGTCTGGCCTTCCATCGTATCCAGCACGGCCTTGATGTAGCGCGAGTGGATCGGAGACAGGTCCGGCAGACCAAGAAAACTGCGTGCTTCCTCCGGCGTGCAATCAACATTCACCGTGAACTGCATCGCCTGCCTCCGTCTCCATGGCGCTTATACCATCAACCGGGATGGTATCACATTTCCGCCGATAATTAACTCAGGGAGAAAATATCAGCCGAAAAACTGAAGCACCCCGACATTATGATCGACAATACCTTCATAAACCATCGACACCGCCACCCAGAGGATCGCAACAAGGCCAAGATAGGCAATCCAGCGATAGCGCTCGATATAATGCGCGATGATATTGGCCGCGACACCCATCAAGATCACAGACAGGATCAAACCCACGATCAGGATGCCTGGATGCTCACGCGCAGCGCCGGCAACTGCCAGCACATTATCCAGACTCATCGATATATCCGCGACGGCAACCGCCCAGGCAGCGCTCGCAAAGCTCTTTGCGGGACGAAGACCGCTCGTCTCGTCTCCGGCAATTTCAGGCGATCCAGGGCTATGTCCCGCAGTCGCAGGCGCAATCTCGCGCCACATCTTCCATGCGACCCAGAGCAGGAGCAAACCACCGGCGAGGATAAGACCAACGATCTGGAGAAGCTGGCTCACCACGAGCGCAAAAGCAATTCGCAGCACCAAAGCTGCGATGATACCAATGAGAATGACCTTACGGCGCTGCTCCGGCGGCAATCCCGCCGCCAGCGCGCCGACAACAATGGCATTGTCGCCAGCGAGAACCAGATCGATCATCAGCACCTGGCCAAATGCCGCCAATGCCGCCGGGCTACCGATATTGGAGAAATCAGTAACGATATGCCCCCAAATATCGCTCAGGGAGCCAAAGCCGCCACTTGCCGCGGCCACAGCCGCCATAAACAGCATATCGATCATCTGTCCTCCGGCGACCGTTCGCCTTACTGGTTCATCGTTGCAAAAAAGTCTTCGTTGGTCTTCGAATCCTTCATCTTGTCGAGGAGGAATTCCATCGCGTCAACCGTCCCCATCTGCATGAGGATTCGACGCAGCACCCACATCTTGGAAAGCTTGTCCTTCTCCACAAGCAACTCTTCCTTGCGTGTGCCGGATTTCCCGACATCAAGCGCAGGGAATATGCGTTTATCGGCAACCTTGCGGTCAAGCACGATTTCGCTGTTACCAGTTCCCTTGAACTCTTCGAAGATCACCTCGTCCATACGGCTGCCGGTATCGATAAGTGCCGTTGCGATGATCGAGAGCGAACCACCCTCTTCAATATTGCGCGCAGCGCCGAAGAATCGCTTGGGCCGTTGCAAAGCATTGGCATCAACACCGCCGGTCAAAACCTTGCCGGAACTTGGCACAACCGTGTTATAGGCACGACCAAGACGTGTGATGGAATCAAGGAGGATGACGACATCCTTCTTATGCTCCACCAGTCTCTTGGCCTTTTCGATCACCATCTCGGCAACCTGAACATGGCGCGTTGCGGGTTCGTCGAAAGTTGAGCTGATAACCTCACCTTTCACGCTGCGCTGCATGTCCGTTACTTCCTCGGGCCGCTCATCAACAAGCAAAACCAGCAGGAACACCTCGGGATGATTGTCCGTAATTGCCTTAGCAATATTCTGAAGCAGCACCGTCTTGCCGGTGCGGGGCGGCGCCACGATAAGAGCGCGCTGCCCCTTGCCCTGTGGCGAGATGATGTCGATGACGCGTGCAGACTTGTCCTTTACAGTCGGGTCCAGCGTATCAAGCCGCAACTTCTCATTGGGGTAAAGCGGCGTCAGATTGTCAAAATTGACGCGATGGCGGACCACATCGGGATCATCGAAATTGACCGAAATAAGCCGTGTCAGTGCGAAATAGCGCTCGCCATCCTTGGGAGACCGAATCTCGCCTTCCACCGTATCGCCCGTTCGCAGACCAAATTTGCGAACCTGATTGGGGGAAACATAAATATCATCCGGTCCCGCAAGATAATTGGCTTCCGGCGACCGCAGAAATCCAAACCCATCGGGCAAAACCTCGATCGTGCCTTCACCGATGATCTCCTTGCCGTTCTCCGCTTCCATCTTCAGAATGGCGAACATGAGATCCTGCTTACGCAAGGTTGATGCGCCCTCGACACCCAGTTCCTCCGCCATGGAGACGAGTTCAGCAGGCGCCTTGCGCTTGAGGTCCTTGAAATGCATCGGTTTTCTGATTCCGGGATGTGGTTTTGCAGGATGAATGAAATCTGGAATGCGCTCCGCAGGAAGGTCGGCCGGACGGCCATGGCGGATCGCTATTGGATCACGCAGAGCGTTACGCGTGCGC
The DNA here is from genome assembly GCA_035911355.1 of Sphingobium sp. GTDB lineage: Bacteria > Pseudomonadota > Alphaproteobacteria > Sphingomonadales > Sphingomonadaceae > Sphingobium. The sequence continues at coordinate 9,740 of JAMHVU010000052.1, read as the reverse complement.
GGAAATCAAGTCAAGGCAATCAAATCGGCCCATTCGCCAGCCTGTTCACGCTGCTAAAAAGGCCTCACCATGACCAAAATGACAATCAGCGTCACAAGCAGCGCCGGGACTTCGTTCAGCATCCGTAACCGCTTCTCGGGCATCGGCCGTTCGCCCCGCGCGAGCTTTTTGGCGTAGCCTACGCACCAGCCATGATAACCCGAGAGAATGAACACCAGCAGAAGCTTGGCGTGAAACCATCCATCTGAAAATGCGCCGATATTCAACGCAAGCATAAGCCCGAACACCCACACAAAGATGAGCGCAGGGTTCATGATGATCCGCTTTAACCGCGCTTCCCGCTCAATCCACGCGCGGTCCTCATCCGATCCGACCGCGCACTGATGGTGATAAACGAAATAGCGCGGCATCATGAAGAGGCTGGCCATCAGGAAGATGACGAAGATCACATGTGCGGCCAGCACCCAGGGATAGGTGTTGCCCAGAAAGCCGATACCCACGTCCGCGCTCCGCCTGTCACTCGCCGTGAAGCCGATCCTTTCAGGCTCCGCGCACTCTATCGACCAGTCGGCGAACATGGTCAATCGGCGTATCGGGCAGGATACCATGGCCAAGGTTGAAGATATGCGGGCGGTCCGAAAACGCCGCGCGTATCCGATCAACCGCCGCATCCAGAGCGGTACCGCCAGCAATCAGCGCCAGCGGATCAAGATTACCCTGAAGCGGCAGCTGCGCGGGCAGCACATGGTTCGCCCAGACCGGGTCGATGGTTTCATCCAGCCCGATGGCATCGGCGCCCACACCAGCGGCATAATCGACCAACTTGGCGCCGATGCCCTTGGGAAAGCCAATCACGGGAATGTCGGGATGCCGGGCCTTGACGCCAGCAACAATAGCCGCATTGGGCGCGATCACCCAGCGCTCGAACTGCGCCGGGCTGAGCGAGCCAGCCCAGCTATCGAACAGTTGCACCGCTTCCACGCCAGCAACAATCTGCGCTGAAAGATAATCGATGGTCAGCGCGACGATTGCATCGATGATCGCCCCGAACCGGATCGGATCGGCATAAGCAAGACGCCGCGCTGCGCCCTGGTCCCGGCTGCCCGCTCCCGCCACCATGTACGTGGCGACCGTCCACGGCGAGCCTGCAAAGCCAAGAAATGTCGTTCGTGCAGGCAAGCGCGCCTTCACCTGTCGCACGGTCTCGATGATCGGTGCCAGCCGGTCGGGTTGGGGTATGAGATCGCAAAGCTCTGCGGTGGCGAGGGGTGGCGAAAGGCGCGGTCCTTCTCCCGTCTCAAACCAAAGCGTCTGTCCCAGCGCATGGGGAATGACGAGAATGTCGGAAAAGAGGATCGCGCCATCAAAATCGAAGCGGCTAATCGGCTGAAGAGTCACCTCCGCAGCTGCCGTGCTATCATGGCAAAGCTCAAGAAAACCGCCCTTTTCTGCCCGCAGCGCACGATATTCCGGCAGATAACGCCCTGCCTGCCGCATCATCCAAAGGGGCGGTATGGTCTGACGCTCCCCTTTCAGGGTTGCGAGCAAGGGTTTGGCAGGCACGGGATTCACGGACACGTCGGCTATATCCTAACAAAAGGTAAATTAATAAAGATTGATGGAATCTGTTGGTCGCCGGATGACGGGGATTAGGCATCTCTCCCGTTTTTGCCAACAGCTTGACCTTCGCTATCGCCATATTTGCCGTGGAGTCCGATATGTTGTCCACAGGATTCACAGAGCGGGAGAGGAAATCGCGGCATTGAGCAATATTGTGGATAAGGGATGGCATAGCGAGGATGAATCCGCGACGTTTGGCTATCCACGCATTCATCCCTTGAATTGTCCCGCTAAATATCCACAAGCTGGGGAATGACCAGTTTTCACCTCCACTTGCTTTCGGATTCTACCGGGGAAACGCTGGAGAATATCGCCAAGGCGGGGCTTGCCCAGTTCGATGATGTCGAGAGCATCCGGCATTTCTGGCCCATGGTGCGCTCGGAAGTGCATCTGGATCGTATTCTTCTGGAAGTGACGCGCAATCCCGGCCTCGTGCTGTTCACACTCGCCAATCCGGCCTTACGCCGCAAGCTGGAAAAGGGGTGCCGCACGCTTGGCATTCCCTACGTGGCGCCGCTTGATACGGTGACCGATGCGATGTCCAATCTTCTGGGTCAGGAGACGCGCAATCGTCCTGGCCGTAAGCATGTACTGGACGAAGCCTATTTCGCGCGGATCGATGCGATCCAGTTCACCATTGCCCATGATGACGGCGTGGGCTGGGAGAATTGGGAGGAGGCGGATATCGTGCTGGCCGGTGTCTCGCGCACATCCAAGACGCCGACGAGCATCTATCTCGCAAATCGGGGCTATAAGACAGCGAATATCCCGCTTGTGCCGGAGTCACCGCCGCCCGCGAGTCTCTATGGATTGAAGCATCCGATGGTCGTTGGCCTGACCACCAGTACCGAACGCTTGATTCAGGTCCGGCGAAACCGCCTGCTCTCGCTTAATCAGGCGCCGGAGACATCCTATGTTGATAATGACAAGGTTCAGAGCGAAGTAGCGCATGCACGCCGGCTCTTTGCGGACAATGGCTGGCCCGTCATTGATGTGACGCGGCGTTCTATCGAGGAAACCGCCGCGGCTATTATCAATCTTTACGGCGAATGGCTGGAAAACTCTGCTAAGGATCGGGCGGGTAGCGATACGTGACGAAATTATTGCTGGCCTCGCAGAGTGAAAGCCGACATCGGCTGCTCGCGGCTGCCCATGTTCCGTTCGAGACCGTTCGTGCCGGGGTGGATGAAGACGCGGCCAGAGATGCACTTGATGGTGAAGCTGTCGGCGCCCGCGCGATGGCGGACGCACTTGCTGAACTGAAGGCGATACGTCCGTCGATGAGAGCAGGGGGAGACCTTGTGCTCGGGTGCGATCAGACTCTGGAAACGGACGATGGTGCCCGTATCGATAAGGTGGAAACACGTGAGGAAGCCGTTGCGCTTCTCGCTCGTCTATCCGGTCGGGCGCACCGATTGCATGCCGCCGCTGTGATTGCGGAGCACGGCTCACCCGTCTGGCGGCACATCGAGACAGTAACGCTCCATATGCGCGCGCTGTCCCAAGCATTTATCGCGGACTATGTGGATCGTGATTGGGATGCCTGTCGCTGGTGCGTCGGCTGCTACCGGATTGAGGGGCCCGGCGTGCAGCTTTTTTCTAAGATCACGGGCAGTCTTTTTGCGGTTCAGGGTCTGCCTCTGCTTCCTTTGCTCGACTATCTGCGTACGCGCTCTATTCTGCCTGTATGAGCGCTCTTCCCTATGCCGAAGTGATCGGCGACCCCATTGCCCATAGCAAATCGCCGATCATCCATAATTTTTGGCTGGAAATGCTTGGTATCGAAGCGGAGTATCGCAAGACCCACGTGAAATCGGGGGAGCTTGCCGCTTACTTCCTTCAGCGCCGGGCAGACCCGGACTGGCTGGGTTGTAACATCACTCTGCCCCATAAGGTTGCCGCACTGGACTATGTGGATGACCCCGGTGGCATTCGGGAGCGGATCGGCGCAATTAATACTGTCGCCTGTGAAACGGGCGGGCCGCTGATCGGTACGAATACCGATGCGGGCGGTTTCCTCCAGCCGCTGCTTGGTACGGGATGGAGCGGAAGTGAAGCAGTGATGGTGGGAGCAGGCGGAGCGGCGCTGGCCGTGGGTTTCGCGCTGCGCTCGGTAGGTGTCACCCACCTGACGCTTGTCGCACGCGATGCCGCCAAGGGGCAAGCTTTTCTGGACCGGCTTGGTCTCAATGGCCATGTCATCGATTTCGCGACACCGCTTCCCGAGACCCGCCTGCTGGTCAACACCAGCTCTCTCGGGATGGTGGGCCAGCCGACTTATGCGCCCGATCTGGGGGTGCTTGCCGATGACGCGCTTGTGTATGACATCGTCTATAATCCCCTTGAAACCGAATTGCTTGCAGCTGCGCGGGCGCGCGGGCTCCGGACGGTCGACGGACTTGAAATGCTTATCGGTCAGGCTGCGCTTGCATTCGATATCTTCTTCGACATGCCCGCTCCGCGAGAATATGATGCAGAACTGCGTGCGCGCCTGATCGCAACATGATCCGTATTGGCCTCACCGGATCGGTCGGTATGGGGAAATCGGCCGTGGCGGCGATGTTTCGCCGGCTTGGCGTTCCGGTGTTCGATGCTGATGCCTGCGTTCATGCGCTGCAAGGGCCAGATGGCGCATCGATCGCGCCGATTGAGGCGCGCTTTCCCGGCACGACCGGCCCGGATGGTGTGGACAGGCAGAGTCTTGGCAAGCGTGTTATCGGGAATCCGGCTGAAATGGCTGCGCTGGAAGCGATTATCCATCCTCTTGTCGGTAAGGCCCGGCAAGCTTTCCTCCGGCGCTATCGCAGCCGGCCGATGGTCGTGCTCGATGTGCCACTGCTCTTCGAAACAAAGGGGGACAGATATGTCGACATCGTGGTCGTGGTGTCCGCGCCAGGCCATGTGCAGCGCCGCAGGGTGATGCGGCGGAAGGGCATGACGGCCGCGCGTTTCGCGGGAATCCTGCGCAGTCAGATGCCGGACCATGAAAAGCGCCGCCGTGCCGACATCATCGTCGAGACCGCCCGGCCAAAATGGGTGACCTGCGCGCAAATAGCGCGTGTCGTCGCTTGCCTTGCCGCGCGGAAGCGCGGATAGTGTCGGTTCGATGATTCATTCCCGGTGGGATGGTTCAAGAGGCGTAATGCGCGAGATCGTTTTTGATACCGAAACCACGGGCTTTGACCCGCTCAACGGTGACAGGATGGTCGAGATTGGCTGTGTGGAGCTGATCAACCGCATTCCCACCGGCGCGACCTATCATGCCTATTTCAATCCTCAGCGATCCATGCCGGCTTCCGCTGAGGCGGTGCATGGTCTCAGCGAGAAATTCCTGTCGGCAAAGCCGCTTTTTTCGCAGGATGTCGACGCACTTCTCGATTTTCTAGGGGATTCCAGTCTGGTCGCGCACAATGCCCGGTTCGACTTCGGTTTTCTCAATGCCGAGCTGCGCCACTGCAACCGCACGGAAGTCGACGAAGAGCGCATGGTGGATACACTTGCCATGGCGCGGAAACTGCATCCCGGCGCTAAGCATGGCCTTGATGCATTGTGCGTGCGTTTCGGTATCGATCGTAGCCATCGCGTCAAGCATGGCGCGCTTCTCGACGCTGAGCTTCTGGCCCAGGTTTATATCGAGCTGACTGGCGGCAGGCAGATTGGCCTTGGTCTTGTAAGCGAAACCCGCGTGGTTCTGGAGAGTGTGGCTGTCAGCTCCGAGCCGCGTTTGCCGCAGGTCGCGGCGTCATCTTCAGTCCGCTCGAGCCATCCGCCTCGGGTGTTCGCGCCATCAGCTGAAGAGCTGGCTCGTCATCACGCCTTTATCGATGAACTGAATGCGCCACTCTGGCGGGACGGCGCGGCGATCTGACAGCATTATTTTACCGCGGGCATTTATGCCCGCCCATGAAGAAGGAGAGCAGGATCATGGAAATTCGCGTATCGGGCCACCAGATCGAGACAGGTGACGCGCTGAAGACCCATGTCGAGACGCGGCTCCTCAGTCTGGCGGATAAGTATTTTTCCCGCGCGATCGGTGCCAACGTCACATTCGGTAGTGCACCGCACGGCGCTTTTCATTGCGATATCGTCTGTCATGTGATGGCCGGCCTGATTCTCAAAGGCGCGGGCGAGGCGCAGGACGCGCATCTGGCGTTTGACCGGGCTGCGGACCGGATCGAGAAGCAGCTCCGCAGATATATGCGACGCCTCAAAAATCGTCACGAGCAGACCGCTGCTGCCGAGGCTAACCGCATTGCGGCCGTGGCCGGGCAGGATATCACCGGCAGTGGTTATGATGATGCCGCTTACACCATTTTTGCCGGTCTCGACGAAGAGGAAGACATTGCGCCGGACAGCGCGCCCGTGGTCGTCGCCGAGATGCGCGTCGATATTCCCCGCGCCAGCGTTTCGGACGCGGTGATGATGCTCGATCTGCGGAATACGAATGCACTGATGTTTGTGAATAGCGGAACCTCCGCGTTCAACATGGTCTATCGCCGCAACGACGGATCGATCGGCTGGGTCGAGCCGCCCCGTTAAGCGCATCGGTAATCATGAAGAAGCGGGCCGGCTCGTCGTTCATCGGCGGTGCCGGCCCTGCGATTCTTGACCTGTGGGGTCATTCTACCTATGGGCGAGGGAGATTTTCCCTCACAAGCGCGATGTTCCAGTCGGCCTTTGGCTCGCGCGGCGCATCCGCTGATCCCGTTGCGACAAGAGTTGACCATGGATCATTTCGATGACTTGCTCGTGCCGGGCGCTGTTGCGGCCAGCATAACGGTGGCGAACAAGAAGCAGCTCTTCCAGAAGCTTGCTGCGCTTACGGCGGATGTTTACGGGCTGGACGCTGGCCTGGTGGTCGAGAAGCTGACCGAGCGTGAGCGGCTGGGCTCAACCGGTTTTGGCGGCGGGATCGCCATCCCCCATGCCAAGCTGGAGACGATCGATCAGGTGCGCGGCGCCGTGGTTCGACTCGATAGCTCTATCGCATTCGACTCCGTAGACGAATCGCAAGTGGACATCATCTTCATGCTCTTGTCGCCGGTGGATTGTGGCGCTGAGCATTTGAAGACGTTGGCACGGGTGTCCCGCTATCTACGTAACGAAGCGCATTTGGCGCGGATGCGCGGCGCGCGATCGGATGCGGCGCTTTTCGCCCTGCTTGCGGGTGGCAAGACGCGTGACGCTGCCTGACGCCCGGCGGCCCGGGCTCGGGGTTTGATGGTGGCGTCGGGAATAGAGCATGGCGGTGCTGAAAATGTTCCGGCGGTTGGTGAGCTGGCGCATTTTCGTGCTTTGGAACGCCTCTATGCTTCCGCGCCGGTCAACCAGCTTTTCCCGTCTACGCTCTCCATTCCGCAGGGAGGGCATGCAACCATCGCATTCGATGTTGATGAGCGCTTCTTCCATGCTGCCGGGGCAACGCACGGTACGCTCTATTTCAAGATGCTGGACGATGCGGCCTTTTATGCGGCGAACAGCCTCGTCAATGATCGCTTCCTGTTAACGACCGGCTTCAACCTGCTTTTCACGCGTCCGATCCGTGGGGGCCGGATCGTCGCGGAAGGTCGTTGGCTGAGCGGTCGCCGCCGTATCTATATCGCGGAGGCGCGGCTCGTCGATTCCGAAGGAGAGGAAGTGGGGCGGGGCACGGGCACGTTCATGCGGTCCTCCATTCCGCTTGCACAACTGCCCGGCTACGCCCCCAGCCTGAACCCATGACCCTTGAAGCGCGCGCGACAACTGATCTTCTCGCAGCCGCGCTGATTCGGCAGGCCAATGCCGCCGGAGGGTTCGCGCTTGTCGTCCGCAAGGGCGATCCGATTGCCGGGACGCTGCTGGTGCAGATTAATGAGCGCGGCCGCTTTTGGGGCATATTTGAGCGGGTTACGGATCTTTCTGGGACAATGACACTATCGCGCTGCGGACCGGCCGAAAATGCGGAAGATCATGAAATCATTAGTTATATTGATCGTCGCGTGCGATCCGATACCGACCTCTGGCTAATCGAACTTGATATCGCTGATGGAGAACGGCTCGCCGCGCGAATCCTGAGCGTGGGTTGACTCGATGTTTCCTGACGCTACTTGGCGGCCAGTTGAATGCGAAGGTAGCCATTTTTGCGACCGTGGGGGTCGTGAGGCAAACACGCAGACGGGGAGCGACACGGGGCCATACAGACCGAAAAATCGGCTGACCGGGCAACGATAGTCGCCTCACCGCACAGTTTCAGACGTAGATGCTTTTCAAGATAAAGGTCGCCGGTATGGCGACGATGATCATGTCTTCCCTTGCTCTTGGCGCTGCGGGCATTGTCTCGCTTACCGCCAATGCACAGCCCGGCTCCTATGAGGCGCCGATCATGCTCAAGGCCGATGAGGCCGTTACGCTTTCCGCATCACCTCCGTCCGCGCCCGCGCAAGTATCGTTGACAGCGGCTCCCGCTCCGATTCGCGCCGTTGCCGCAGACGTTGAAGATGATGATGCATCCCCGCCGGTTTCGCTTGCCGCTCTGGTGGCCGACCATGACGATTCCGATGCCTTGGATTCCGAGGAACATTGCCTCGCCACCGCTATTTATTACGAATCGCGCAGCGAAAGCCTGGCTGGTCAGCTGGCTGTCGCGCGGGTTGTCGTCAATCGCGCGGCGTCGGGGCGCTTCCCTCGCAGCCTGTGCGGCGTGGTGAAGCAGCCAGGCCAGTTCAGCTTCGTACGCGGCGGTGAATTGCCCAATGCGGACCGCAATGTGACCCAGTGGCGCAACGCCCGGGCGATTGCCGAGATCGCTATGGAGAATGGCTGGAAAAGCCAGGCCGAGGGTGCGCTGTTTTTTCACGCGTCCCGCCTGTCCCCGGGGTGGGGTCGGCAGCGGATGACCCAGATCGACAATCATATCTTCTACCGCTGAGCGAATAGGGAGCGCTCCGGCGCTTCCATTTGTTCATGTGATGTTCTAATGTGCGGCTATGTCCAGCCAGCCTGCCGTGATGGCATCCGATATGTCTGTCTCTGATTGCCTGGATGGCACGGCGCTTGCTGTCACGCGCGGTGTGTTGCGGCTCTTTTCTCGGCACGACATGTTTGGCATTGCAGAAGTGCCTCTGCCCAATGGTCGGCGGCTGGACATCATGGCCATCGATGCGCGTGGTTTCATCGTCGCGGTCGAGATCAAGTGCAGCCGGGCCGATCTCATGGGCGACGGCAAATGGCCGGACTATTTCGACTATTGTGATCGCTATTTCTGGGCGGTGCCGGCGGGCTTTGATCTTGGTCTTTTTGAGTCCGAGGCGCTTTGGCCGGAGCGCACCGGGCTCATTGTTGCCGATCAATATGATGCCGAGATCGTCCGTGCCGCGCCAAGCGAACCCCTGCCGGCCGCGCGGCGGAAGGCTGAGGTGCAGCGCCTTGCCCGGCGTGCGGCGCGGCGCCTCACGGGTCTTGCCGATCCTGGTCTCCGGTCCGGCTGGGGCGATGAAAGCTGAAAAGGCGTCGCTTGGTCTTCGGCAAGGGTAGCAGCCGGCGTCGCTTTCGCGCATGAGCACCGCCATGAAGGTCTCCGGTAAGCTTTTCCCCGTTCTGGCTGTTGTCCTGTCGGCGCCGGCTGTTGCTGCCGAGCCAGCCACCGTTCGCGTACGGCTGGAGACAAGTGCCGGGGCGATCACCGTCGCGCTCGATACGCGCCGAGCGCCCAAGACGAGCGCTAATTTCCTTGCCTATGTCGATGATGGACGGCTGGATGGCACGACATTTTATCGTGTGGCCCGCGCCAAGACCGACCCCAAGCGTGGTTTCATTCAGGGGGGTATAGATACGGATGCACGGCGGATGATCGTGCCGCCGGTTGAACTGGAGCCCACCGACAAGACGGGCATCCTTCATCTCGACGGCACTATTTCCATGGCGCGAAAGGTGGACCCCAATGTAAGCGGTGTTTTCAGGCCACGGCGGTCCACGGCATGAGGTTGCCGACGCGGTTTGCGGGATGACCGTTGGCGAGGCTGGTGAGCGTATCGGTCAGCCATTCGTGGGGGTTGACGGCATTGAGCTTGCAGCATTCGATGAGCGTGGCGATGACGGCCCAGTTGTCTCCGCCCTCGTCGGATCCGGCGAAGAGCGCATTT
>JAMHVU010000051.1:0-4940 GCA_035911355.1 Sphingobium sp. | reverse complement strand
CGGCCATGTTGCCGCCCACGGCGTGGCTCATCAGGCCATTGAACAGGTTGGCAAATGCCCGGTAGGCGGCCGGTTCCTCGCCGCGCTGGCGCTTGCGGCCATTCACGACGTCATAGCCCTCCCGCCACTTGGCAAGCAGATCGCCCAGCACCTCGGGCGGATGCTGGAGATCGGCATCCATGAAAATGACGCAGTCGCCCGAGGCCACCGCGAGGCCGGCGGCCATCGCAGCTTCCTTGCCGAAATTACGGGAGAAATTGACCGGCACCACGTCCGGACGCCCCCGGGCGATCTCCTCGAGAACCTTCTCCGTCGCATCGCGCGAACCGTCGTTCACAAAAATCAGCTCGGCGCGCACGTTCAGGGGCTTGAGTACCCGGTCGACCACTTCGAGGAAACGGGGAAGCCCTTCTGCCTCGTTGAATGCCGGCACTACGATCGATATTTCTGCCTTGTCTGTATGCAGCTTCATCGAAACACCCTTCGCAAGCAGAAGTAATTTAAGGCGACCATGACGACCTCGGTTCCAAGTTTCGCCGCCACCAGGTTATCCAGCAGCGCAAGCAGCCCGATCAGGACCACCGGCGACACGCCGATGGTGGTCAACGTCAGGAGCAGGTAGGGGACAACCTGACGCAGCGGAGCACCCGGCGTGTCACCCGATTTTTTGAATGAAAAATTCTTGTGCCCGAAAAACCCGGCCGCCGCGCCAACGCTACGCGCCACCAGTTGCGCCGCCGCCGGCGGAACCATGAAGAGCCGCGCCAGCACAAAGAAAACGCAGATATCGAGCACCAGCAGCGCAACGCCGGTGATGGCGTAGCGCGCCGCCGATGCCCGGCGCACGGCCCGCAGCAAGGGCGTCAGACGGCCGCCAACGTCCTCGCTCACGAACGGCTCCGTGCTGCGGAAGCGGGGCTCTGCCCGGTCACCGGGCGGTGGAAAGTGGACGTCATCGGGGGGGCTGGAGTGTCTATTCAACAGAGGAGTTAGGCCGCTGGGCCGCCGGATCGCCGCTCACGGCAGGAGCAGCCTCAACGAGACCGCCCATGGAGACATCAGCGAATGGCCGGGCGACTAGCCCAAAAAGCGGCGCGCCAGCTGTTCTCCATGACGCCACAGGGTTGCCGGCAAGCCCGCAGAAGGCAGCGAAGCAGCCCGTTGAGCCGGGGCTGATGTTGGCAGCATAGCCACGGTGGAGACAGTAAATCTATCACGCTGACTTGCCAAATAGCGGCACAGCGCCTCGAAACGCCGCACGACGATTGCGTCCGGCTCGCTGCGGCCCTGCTTCAGCATTTCAAAGTTGTGTGACAGCAGTACGAAATGCTCGACCCCCAGCTTTTCGGCCGATTCGAGCGCCCCGCGCAGTTCGGCAAAACTGCAGGCGCCCAGCTGCGCCGGACGCTGGCGCCCGGTTCCATCCTGGAAAACCGTCATCGGCAGGATGCGCACGCCTTCGAAATCCTGCGGGGAGGTGAAATCCAGTTGCCCGCGCAGGTCGGGGCCGCTGTCGGCGCACACCGCGTTGAGGCTGCTGTCGACATCGATGCCGCAGACATGCAGCGCCCGGTAGGTGTCGGCATTGCTGGCAAAGCTGCCGGCACGAAAGGCGCGGATGCCCTCGACGCCCACCTGCGCCATCAGGTCGAGGCCCAGGCGGATCAGCGCGATCTGCTCGTCGAGGGTGTAGAAGGAAAGGTGCTGGCGCTTTTTTACGGCGCCCGGAAACGGAATGGGCCGCAGCTCGTCCGACCATTCGGGGTGCAGGTGAAGCTGAATGTCATGCCCGCCGGCACGGATCAGGTCGACGATGACGGCCAGTTTGTCGATCCCGAAGCGCGCGGCAAACAGCGGCTCGACAAAAAAAACGCCCTTGAGCCCGTTGCGCTCGAGGATTTCGAGCGTCTTGGGCAGCGCGTAGTCGCCCTTCTGCGAGCGGCCATAAACGTAACGCTCGAAACTCGCCGGAAACTGCCCGTCGAGATCCTTCCAGCCGTTGCACCAGACCTCGATGTCGAAGCTCAGATAGACGTTCATCGCTTGAGACATGGGCTGCCTGCCTGGCGCAGTTCTTCGACGAGGTTGGCCACACCCGAATGAATGATCGCGAAACAGGTGCGGAAATACGCATCCGTATGACGATGCGGGTCGTGGATGTGAATACGGTGGGGGCGCGCCCAGTGCCCGAGCAGCGCGATCGAATCCTCCGGAATGCCGCGCCGGACGAGTTCGCGCACATGCCGCACCTCCATCGCCAGCAGTAGGTCGCCGGGCTGGAAGGTGTAATCGGGGAAATTTGTCGCGCGGTGGGCGGCCAGATCGTAGCCGTAGACCGGGGCGGTGCTGACGGCCTTTTCGAAGGCCGGCTCGCCGGTGTTCGTGGACAGGCCAAACGACGCGGAGTGTGCGCCCAGCCCGGTGGCCACGACATCCGCAAAAGCACTGCGGTTGATGTTGCCGAGGCACACAAAAACCAGCCGCCTGACTTCCTTCGGCCGGATCTGGACGAAAGGCTGCAGACGGCCGCTGACGAACTCCAGCTCGCCCAGCACCAGTCGCACAAAACCCCGAAAGGTAGCGAAGCCGACGTCGATCAGCGAATCGAGCCGTCCGGCCAGGGTCTTTCGGTATTCAAACTTATCCACGCGGCCACCAGAATCGTCACAGGGCAGGCGAAAGCCACCCTGACTTCAGCGCAACAGTATTGCAGTTTACGGAAGCCGGCCTGGTTGCAAAAAGTGTCTTGAATCAAGGACGCAGATCGACCACCCGCCCGGCTTGGGAGGCCGAATCATACCCGGAATCGTTTACCGCATTTGTGCACCACTTCCGTATCGCACGCAGACGAAGCCGGCATTCCCGGGGCATGGCACACGCAGCGGCGTGGAACCGGACGTGATTCAGGAGCGCCCGCGCGGACGCCCTGCTCCACCGCCGCCACGCTGTAGCGGCGGCGCGCGGCGGGCGCCTGTCGGGCTGGACGCCTTGCCGGTTTTTTGTTCACCGCTGCCCTGCCCCCGGTCGAGGATCACCGGCTGATCCCGCGGCACGAGGTGCCGGGGGGCGCTGCCGATCAGCTCGGCACGCCCCATGGCCCGCAGCGCCTCGCGAATCAGCGGCCAGCCTTCGGGGTCGTGGTAGCGCAGCAGGGCCTTGTGGAGGCGACGCTGACGACCGGACTTCGGCGTATCGACGGCCTCCGATGATTCCGACACCTTGCGCAAGGGGTTTTTGCCCGAGTGATACATGGTGGTTGCCATGGCCATCGGGGTCGGCATGAAGGTCTGCACCTGGTCGAGCTTGAAGTTGCCGGACTTCAACCACAGGGCGAGATTGACCATGTCCTCGTCGGTAGTGCCGGGGTGGGCGGCGATGAAGTAGGGAATCAGGTGCTGCTTCTTGCCGGCCTCTTTCGAGTACTGATCGAACATCTCCTTGAAACGGTCGTAGGTGGCGATGCCCGGCTTCATCATCTTGCCGAGCGGGCCTTCCTCGGTGTGCTCGGGGGCGATCTTGAGCAGGCCGCCCACGTGGTGGGTCACCAGCTCCTTGACGTATTCAGGCGAACGCACGGCCAGGTCGTAGCGCAAACCGGAGCCGATCAGCACTTTTTTGACACCGGGAATCGCCCGCGCCTTGCGGTACAGGCTGATCAGCGGGCCGTGGTCAGTGCCGAGGTTTTCGCAGATGCCGGGAAACACGCAGGACAGGCGCCGACACGAGGCCTCGATCTGCGGATCCTTGCAGGCCATGCGGTACATGTTGGCGGTGGGGCCGCCCAGATCCGAGATGGTTCCAGTGAAGCCCGGCGTCTTGTCGCGGATTTCCTCGATCTCGCGCAGGATCGAGCCTTCCGAGCGGCTCTGGATGATGCGGCCCTCGTGCTCGGTGATCGAGCAGAAGGTACACCCGCCAAAACAGCCACGCATGATGTTGATCGAGAAACGGATCATGTCCCAGGCCGGAATGCGCGCCTCGCCATAAGCCGGATGCGGACGACGGGCATAGGGCTGGCCGAAGACCCAGTCCATTTCCTCGGTGGTGAGCGGAACCGGCGGCGGGTTGAGCCACACGTCGCGGCAACCGGGGCCGACGCCGTGGGCCTGGACCATCGCCCGGGCGTTGCCGGGGTTGGATTCGAGGTGGAAGGTGCGCGACGCATGGGCGTACATCACCTTGTCGTCCTTCACCACCTCGTAGGCCGGCAGGCGGATGACCTGACGGGCCCGGTCGGCCTTGCGGCTGGCCACCCGCTCGGCGGCGGGCACGATGCGGATCGGCTGGGCCGCGGGCTGGGCGACTGAAGTCGCCCCTGCAGTCGCCCCTTCAGGCTCCATCTCGTAGGGGTCGCGGTGGGGTTCGACGGGGCCCGGGCGGTCGATGGCGATCGAGTCGACTTCGACAAAGCCTTCAGGATGCCAGCCGGGCTTGACCATGAAGGCCGTGCCACGCAGATCGCGGATGGCCTCGATGGGCTCGCCGGCGGCAAGGCGATGCGCGAGGGCGATGGTCGCGCGCTCGCCGGAGCCGAAGATCAGCAGATCGGCCTTGGAATCGGGCAGCACCGAACGCTTCACCTTCTCGGACCAGTGATCGTAATGGGCGATGCGGCGCAGGCTGGCCTCGATGCTGCCGATGACGATGTTGGCGTCCGGGTAGGCCTCGCGGGCACGCTGGGCATATACGACGACAGCCCGGTCGGGGCGCTTGTCGGGCGCGGCATCCGGCGTGTAGGCGTCGTCGGAGCGCGGTTTGCGATCAGCCGTATAGCGGTTGATCATCGAATCCATGTTGCCGGCCGTGATGCCGTAGAACAGCCGCGGCTTGCCGAGCGCCCGGAAGGCGTCGGCCGAACGCCAGTCGGGCTGACTGATGATGCCGACGCGGAAACCCTGGGCCTCCAGCGTGCGGCCGATCAGCGCCATGCCGAAGCTGGG
>JAMHVU010000050.1:0-3026 GCA_035911355.1 Sphingobium sp. | reverse complement strand
GAAGCACCGCCTCTTCTCCGATGTGCGCCTCCGCCGCGCGCTTTCCCTCGCGATCGACCGCGAGGCGATTGTGAAAAACGTCCTGCGCGGCGGCCAAGTGGCTGCGACGGCGCTCACGCCACCCGGACTCGCCGGCTACGTGCCGCCCGCCGCGGTGACGCGCGATCTTGCGACCGCCAAAAAGCTCCTCGCCGAGGCCGGCTACCCCGACGGTAAGGGCCTGCCGCCGCTCGAACTCACGACGATCTCTTCTGAGATCAACCAACGCCTCGCCGAAGCCGTGCAGCAAATGTGGCGCCGCGACCTCGGCCTCGAGGTCACGATCACGCAGAAGGAATTCAAGGTGCTGCTCGATGCCTTCGACACGCTCGACTACACCATCGCCCGCGGCCGCTGGATCGTAAGCGTTCAACTTCGACGTGGTGACGAGACCGTGCGCTCGGTGATAAGCTGGGCCAATGGAAAAAACGAACGGGGAAGAGTAAGCGTTCAACTTCGACGTGGTGACGAGACCGTGCGCTCGGTGATAAGCTGGGCCAATGGAAAAAACGAACGGGGAAGAGACGAAGAAGCGCTCGCGGAGTCGGCGACATACGCGGGCGTAACCGTTCAACTTCGACAGGGTGACGGAAGGCACGCGGGCCGGTATACTCTGGGGCGTGAACTCAGGCAGCAGGCTGGGATTTCGGCGTAGGCGATTTCGCGGCCTTCCAGGCGCGCGGCAGCAACTCTGCGATGTGACTCATCGGGTGATCGGGGAGCCGAGTGATGAGATCGATGAGATAAGCCTCCGGGTCGAGGCCCTCCTGGCGGCAATTTTCAACCAGCGTAAACAGATTCGCGAGACGGGGGCCGGCTTTGGGGTGGCCGATCTGGATCCAGTTTTTCGCTCCGAGCTTCAGCGGCCTGATACATTGCTCCGCGAGGTTATTATCGATGCGAGCTCGTGGTTCGGTGAGGCAACGGCGCAGCGAGGGTTTTTGCCCGAGGAGATAACCGAGCGCCTGGCCCAGCCGCGTCTTCGGCGGCACGTTGGGCAGAGCGATGAGCGCATCGGCGCAGAGTTGGTCGAAGAGGGGCAGACTGCGGCGACGCCGCAGTTCAGCACGGTTGGCCCCAACGAGCGCAAAATGCTTCGCGAGCCGTTCGATTCGAAAAAGCGCATTGATAGCGCGCAGGTAGGGCGCCGCGTCCCGCTCGCCGGCGTCGACGGCTTTCACAAAATAACGCCTCGCGTGGCTGAAGCAGCCCAAGTGCGTGACGCGCCCGTCGTCAGTCCCGATTTTGTCGAGGCCGGCGGCTCCGTCGGTCTGCAGAATCCCGCGATAGTCGGCCAGCCGCCGCGCGGGACTCTGCGGCGACTTGTTCAACTGAAACTCGAACCAGACGGGCCCAGCGGTGGCGCGGTAGGCCCACAACGTCGATTCCCGCGCGGCCCCCGGCCGCGCCGGATCGCACAGGTCGATGGGCGTCGCGTCGAGGTGGATATAGCCGCTCTGCCAGACCTGCGCCGCAATCGCGGCCACGAGCGGTTGCACCCGTTCGTCCAGTTGCGCCATCAGCGACACCTGGCACACGCGCGGCAGATCGACGCCGATGCGTTCGAGGTGTTTTTCCAATCTGTAATAAGGGACGTGTTCGCAGAAGTGAGCGGCGGCGATGTGCGCCACGATGCTCGCGTGCACTCGCGCGCGCGGGAGAATGTCCGCGGGCCACGGCGCATAGATGGGAGCCGTTTTCGCCGGGCTGGTGAACACGGTGCGCTCGTAACGTTTGACGAAATAGACCGCCGGCTTGCGCGCGAGCACCTCAACCGCATCGACGAAGGCCGGCTGCATGGGGCGCTTCGTCACCGGACACATCAATTCCTTCAGGTCGGGGCTGGGCACCTGAATCACTTCCCGCGGCAACGCGGGATCAAGCGGCTTCGGCCCCTTCGGCAAACGGTTCTGGCGCGGAGCCGACTGGGGCGAAGCCGGCGCCGGCTCGTTCGCCGGAGCGAGGGTCTGCGCCTCCTTGAGCAGTTCGTCCCAAGTGAGGGTGTCGTCGTCCGCGCTTCCCCGGCGCTGTTCCGATTTACGGCCGTAGAGCTGCGTCTCCAGATCCTTGACCCGCAACTCCAACCAGCGGCTTTTGGCCTCGGAGCGCTGCAACTCCTGGCGGAGAAACTCGGGGTCGGATGAGGTGGCGGCGGCAGCAGTCACTATAGTATCCGTAGTTTGGATACTGTAACGCCTCCGTAAAGCAAAAAATACTCCCGTGGGGTCTTTTATTCCGCGCGCCATCGGGTGCGCCGCCGTGCGCCTGCCAGATCAATCCCGCTCAAAAGCAGGTGCAGTTCGCTCGCGGTCATCGTCACCGTCGGCGCGCCGGCCTCGGGCCACCGATAAGTGCCTTGCTCCAGTCTGGCCGCACACACCCACATCGCCCCTTCGCTCCAGAAGAAGATCTTCAGCGCGTCCCGCCGCCGATTGCAGAACAGGTAAAGGTCGCCGCCGAGCGCGTTGCGGTTCGCCCATTGCGACTGGATGAGTGCATACAATCCATTCGCCCCTTTCCGCAAATCCGTCACCCCGGTGGCCAGAAAAACCTGAGTGGCCGCTCCTATCGCGAACATGGCGCCACCAAGTCCTGCACCAACCGCACGACACTCGCCTCATCCAACGGGACCGCGATCTCGACGGCGACTCCCTGCGGCCACCGCACCGTGATCGTGCCCACCCGCACCGGCCGCAGTTGCACGCTCGCGAAAGACGGCTCACCTCCGCCCGGCCCGGCGGGTCTTTTGTGCCGCAGCTGGCTTTGCCAATTGCGCAAGGTCCATGGCGCCAAACCCGCCTGCGCCGCAAACTCGGCCTGAGCCAGGCCGCTCGCGCGATACCGCGCCAGGATTGCTTCGATCTCTGCCCGCGTATGTCGCCGACTCCGCGAGCGCTTCTTCGTCTCTTCCCCGTTCGTTTTTTCCATTGGCCCAGCTTATCACCGAGCGCACGGTCTCGTCACCACGTCGAAGTTGAACGCTTACG
>JAMHVU010000049.1:0-16428 GCA_035911355.1 Sphingobium sp. | reverse complement strand
GTCCCGTTCCGGCCCCGCCCACACCGCTGAAAGCGGGATCATGTGGGCGAGATTGAGCGTGGAAATCGGCGGCTGCCGAACATTGGCGTAGACATTGCCCGGCAGCGAGCCGAGCCATGCGTCTACGGCGTTGATGGTCTCGGGCATGGCGGTGAAGTCGCGGCCCTGGACCACCTTCTCGACCAAACGCAGCTTTTCGTCAGCGATCCGCGGGTCTTGGTCCCAGACGGTGATGGTCGCCGTGACATAAGCCTGGCCGGCATAGTCGGCCCCTAGTTCCTGAAGTGCGAGATCGGCGTCTGCGGCCTTATTGGCTGCGTCGGTGTCAACGAGGGCGGACGCCTCGTTGGTCATGACCTCTTTCAGGATTGCGGCGATGGATTTGCGCTTGGCGAACCATTGCCGCCGGATCTTTGTCAGCAGCTTGGTGGCGTCGGTCTTGTCGAGCAGGATTGCCCGTGTCGACCAGCGATAGGGGAATGCAAGACGGTTCAGCTCGTCCAGGATTCCGGGTGTCGTCGCGGTGGGGAAGCCGACGATAGTGAGGATGCGCAGATCGGAATGTCCCAGACGCGGCTCAAGCCCACCGGTGAGCGGCTGATCGGCGAGCAGAGCATCCAGATAGATCGGCGTTTCGGGGACCCGCACCCGATGACGGTTGGTTGAAACGCAGGAATGCAGATAGGTCAGCGTCTCGGCGTCATCGAGCCAGCCGCATTCCGGCATGAAACCATCGAGCAGCGACAGCACCCGGTCGGTGCGATCGATGAAGCCGCGCAGGACTTCGTGCGGATCGACGCCGCTTCGGTCGCGTCCTTCATAGAGCCACGCTTCGGTACGCGCCGCATCTTCGGCCGGCGGCAGGTAGGTGAAGGTCAGGAAGTAGCCGGAAATGAAATGAGCGCCGGCTTCTTCGAAGTCGGCCTTACGCTCGGCATCGACCAAGGCCGAAGCCGGATCGGGAAAACGGCTCTTGGGATAGGTCGAGGCTTCGTGCCGTTGCGCTTCAACGAAGATCGCCCAGCCAGAGCCGAGCCGACGGAAGGCGTTATTGAGGCGTCCCGCGACCGCGACCAATTCGGCCGCAACGGCACTGTCGAGGTCGGGGCCGCGGAAGCGTGCGGTACGCTGGAACGAACCGTCCTTGTTGAGGACGGCGCCGTGGCCCACCAGAGCCGCCCAAGGCAGGAAATCCGCCAGGCGGCTGGCAGTGCGGCGATATTCGGCAAGGTTCATCATGGGCGGTGCTCCCTCAGACCGACAGGTGGCCGGGGATGCGCAGATGCCTCCGCCCGACCTCGACGAAGAGCGGGTCGCGCTTGGCGGCCCAGACGGCGGCAAAGTGGCCGACAACCCAGATGGCAAGGCCGACAAGCCAGAGGCGCAGACCGAGGCCGACGGCGCCGGCCAAAGTGCCGTTCATGATGGCGATGGAGCGCGGGGCGCCGCCGAGCAGGATGTGCTCGGTTAGCGCCCGGTGGACCTGCACGGTGAAGCCCGGCACCTCGTCGAGCTGTTCCAGCCTCCCCGCCATCAGACGAGCGCCCCGCCGCCGAACGAGAAGAAGGAGAGGAAGAAACTGGATGCGGCGAACGCGATCGACAGACCGAACACGATCTGAATCAGACGGCGGAACCCGCCGGACGAGTCGCCGAAGGCCAGTGTGAGGCCGGTGACGATGATGATGATGACCGCGACGATCTTGGCGACCGGGCCCTCGATCGATTGCAGAATCGATTGAAGCGGCGCCTCCCAGGGCATGGACGAACCGGAAGCGTGAGCGGCCGGGGTGAGGATCAGGGTCGCATAGGTGACGGCTGCTGCTGCCGTGACATGGCGGCGGATGCGCCGGGCGTGACGGATCATGAGGGATCTCCTGTTGGGCTTGAGGCTGAGGTTGCGGGAGTGACGCGGTAGTCGCCGTCCGGGCCGAGGCCATCGACGCGCGCGAGTTCGGCGAGCCGGCGTTGCGAGCCACGACCAGCGAGGACAGCGACGAGGTCGATGGTCTCGGCGATCAGCGCCCTTGGGACGGTGACGACGGCTTCCTGGATGAGTTGCTCGAGGCGGCGCAGCGCACCGATCCCTGTGCCGGCATGGATGGTGCCGATGCCGCCCGGATGACCCGTTCCCCAGGCCTTAAGCAGGTCGAGAGCTTCGGAGCCGCGGACCTCTCCGATCGGAATGCGGTCTGGGCGCAATCGCAGTGAGGACCGCACCAGATCCGACAAGGTGGCGACACCGTCTTTGGTGCGCATGGCGACCAGGTTGGGTGCGGAGCATTGCAGCTCGCGCGTGTCCTCGATGATGACGACGCGATCCGTGGTCTTGGAGACCTCGGCGAGCAACGCATTGGTGAGCGTGGTCTTGCCGGTCGAGGTGCCGCCGGCGACAAGGATGTTGGCCCGGGCGGCGACCGCCCCGCGCAGAGCCTCGGCCTGGTCCGCCGACATGATTCCGGCGGCCACATAGTCGTCGAGCGTGAAGACTGCGACGGCTGGTTTGCGGATCGCGAAAGCCGGCGCCGCAACAACCGGGGGCAACAGGCCCTCAAACCGCTCCCCCGTTTCGGGCAGTTCGGCCGACACCCGCGGATTGCCGGGATGGACCTCGGCGCCGACATGGTGCGCGACGAGTCGCACGATCCGTTCGCCATCTGCGGGCGCCAGCCGCTCGCCTGTGTCAGACAGGCCTTCGGACAGCCGGTCGATCCAGAGCCGGCCGTCAGGATTGAGCATCACCTCGACGATCGACGGGTCTTCCAGAAACCGCGCGATGGCCGGTCCAAGGGCTGTGCGCAGCATGCGCGCGCCGCGCGTGATCGCTTCCGATTTCTGGTGAGATGCCGCCATGTCGTCCCCTTGCGGCCAGGGACCGTTCAGCCGGCCCTGGATCGGGGACGATTAAAAGAGCCCGAAGTTGGGCTGATTCAACAAGTCTTTGTCGTAGTAGTAGCGTAGAGTGCAAATACAGGCGAACGGCGGAGCGGACTTCGGGAAGATTCGAAAAGGGTATAACTATTGCTTCGCTTCTGGCGAATCGCCTTCGCCAGGTTCTAGGTCAGGAACCACGTCGTCCGGGATCTCCCGTAGGAAACTCTGACCCTGCTGTAGTCGTCGCCCGATTGTCTCAATGAACCCTTCATAGCGTTCGCGGCCTTTTGGCTGCGCAGCGGCGTTGGCGTCGCTGGTCAGCGGCGGTGTGACCGACAGCCAAAAGCGAACGTATAGCGCTAGCGTCTCGGCGGTGATGCCGAGATCGCGTTCGATGCGCTGGATCTGCCTTGTCATACGGTCGAGACGGCGTGTGAGGGCGGCTTCGCGCTTGTCTGCGCCATCTGGCGAGAGAAACGATGCGACTGCGGCTTCGACGATCGCCGAGCGTGAGATTTTCTTTCGGTCAGCAAGGTCTGCGATCTGGCGCAGCATCTCGGGCGGGAAGTATACGTTCATCCGGTCGCGCATGGCTCAGAGCTCCATATTGTCGTTGGGGTCCATGGCGACCTGGCGCGCGATGCCGCTCATCTGGCGGCGAAGCGCTTGCCGCTGGCGCGCGGCGTCCTCGGGTTCGTCGTCGAGCAGGGCTTTGAACTCGTCGGCAGGGTTCGGATCGGTCGTTTCCTTGACGATTGCGACATGGTCGGGAAGCTCGGGCTCTCGACGAAGGCCGCTATTGGCCGCGTCTTGCTCGGCCTTCTGGATCTCGGCGAGCAGCGCAGCGTCCGGCGCCTGCGGCTTCAGCTCTGTCCACGCATCCTTGCGCGTCGTGCGACTGGTTTTAGCCGGGTCCGGTGGGGGCAGTACGCGCTCGACGAAGCGCTTGTCCTCGAAGTAGCGCGCCTTGTTGGCCCGGATCGGCGGGGTCGCCGCCAACATGACGATTTCATCGTTGGGCGGAAGCTGCATGATCTCGCCGGGGGTCAGCAGCGGACGCGCGGTTTCAGAGCGCGACACCATGAGGTGACCGAGCCAGGGCGACAGACGGTGCCCGGCGTAGTTTTTCATCGCCTTCATTTCTGTGGCGGTGCCGAGCGCATCCGAGACGCGCTTTGCGGTGCGCTCGTCATTGGTCGCGAAGCTCACGCGGACATGGCAGTTGTCGAGGATCGAGTTGTTGGCGCCGTAGGCCTTTTCGATCTGGTTGAGCGACTGAGCGATGAGGAAGGCTTTCATGCCGTAGCCGGCTATGAAGGCGAGCGCGCTTTCGAAGAAGTCGAGACGGCCGAGAGCCGGAAACTCGTCGAGCATCATCAGGACCCGGTGTCGCCGGGCCTTGGTGTGCAGATCCTCGGTCAGGCGGCGGCCGATCTGGTTGAGCACAAGCCGGATCAACGGCTTGGTGCGCGAGATGTCGGATGGCGGGACCACCAGGTAGAGGGTCGCCGGCCGCGCGTCCTCGATAAGGTCGGCGATGCGCCAGTCGCAGCGGCGTGTCACCTCGGCGACAACGGGATCGCGATACAAGCCTAGAAAGGACATGGCGGTAGACAGGACGCCGGAGCGCTCGTTGTCGGACTTGTTGAGCAGTTCGCGGGCCGTCGAAGCGATGACAGGATGCGGGCCGGCCTCGCCGAGATGTGGCGTGGTCATCATCGCCGCCAGCGTGGTTTCGATCGGGCGCTTCGGGTCGGACAGGAAACCTGCGACGCCGGCGAGGGTCTTGTCCTTCTCGGCATAGAGGACGTGAAGGATGGCGCCGACCAGCAAAGAGTGACTGGTCTTTTCCCAGTGGTTGCGTTTCTCCAGCGAACCCTCGGGGTCGACCAGGACGTCAGCGACGTTCTGGACGTCGCGCACCTCCCACTCGCCGCGCCGCACTTCGAGCAGAGGATTGTAGGCGGCCGATTTCGGATTGGTGGGGTCGAACAGCAGCACCCGACCGTGCTTCGAGCGGAAGCCGGCGGTGAGCTGCCAGTTTTCGCCCTTGATGTCGTGGACGACGACGGAGCCCGGCCAGGTCAGCAGGGTTGGGACGACGAGGCCGACACCCTTGCCGGATCGGGTCGGAGCAAAACACAGAACATGCTCCGGTCCGTCGTGGCGAAGATAGTCACGATCGAGCTTACCGAGGACGACGCCGTCAGGGTTGAGCAGGCCCGCCGCCTTCACCTCCTGCGGTTTCGCCCATCGAGCCGAGCCATAGGTTTCGATGTTCTTCTGTTCGCGGGCGCGCCACACCGACATGCCGATGGCGACCGAGATGGCGATGAAGCCGCCTGATGCGGCGATGACGCCGCCCTTGGCGAACACGCCCGGCGCATAGGCGTCGAAGAAGTACCACCACCAGAAGATCGCCGGGGGATAATAGATTGGCGTGCCGGCAAGCTCGAACCATGGTGTGCCGAGCTGGGCCTGATAGCCAAGTTGCCAGGCGACATATTGCGTCGCGCCCCAGGTGGTGAGGAGGATGATCAAAAAGACGGTAAGGATCTGGCCCCAGAGGATTTTGGTGGCGGACATTCGCCGGGTCCTTTCTTGCTGCTTGTGGTGCTAGAGGCCCAGGCCGCGCTGGCGGCCCAGGCTCCACTCGATGCCGCCATGCCCCTTGGCGACGCCGGCGATATGCTGGCCGAGCTTCTTTTCGAGCGGCGGTGTCCAGGGCACGAGCTGGAAGCCGAGCCCGTTGTCGATCATGGCGAAGCGGCCCGAGGTGAGCGCGATACGCTGGCGATAGACACCGGCGACATGCTCGCCGGCCTGCGCTTTCTGGTACGGCAGTCCGTGTTCGCTCTGGAGCTTCGTGCCAACGGCATCGAGCTCGCGCTGTCGCAGCGTATTGAGCAGATCGCGTTGCAGCAGGATGCGTTGGCCCTGCCGGCGGGCAAGGCCCTCATCGGCCAGATGCTCGGCGCGCGCCTGCATGGCGTCGCGCACCTCGGCGCCGAAGCCTCCCATCGACATGGGCATCGCCTCGCGCTCAACCAGGCGATGATCCAGCCAGGTCGCGCCCGGCGCCGTGATCTGGCGGTTGAGATCGAAGTCCGATCGGTTGGCGAGCGCCAGCGTCGGCCGGGAATCGTCGGGGCCGCCGAAGCGACGCACCTCGACGATGCCGCCAATCGGGGGCGCATGCTCGAAGGCCTCGATCCCGCGGAAGCGGACATGGTGCGCGCGGCCGTCCGTGCCGTCGATCACCGCATAGGCTTCGCCGGTCAGCTCGTCATGCAGGCCGCGATCGACCAGGCGGCCGATAACGGGTGAACCCGCCCCGCCGCCGTCGATCGTGTAATCGCTGACGCCGCGATCCTGACCACGCTCGGTAAAGGCGCGGTGCATGGTCTTGATGATGTCGCCGCGAATGCCGAGATCGCGCAGTGTGCGTTCGGCCTGCAGCCCGACGGTCCATTCCCCTGGAGAGCCTTGTGCCGCGAGCTCCATCCTTTCGAGATGCTGGAGCCTGCCGATCATCAGGCGGCGCAGCGAGGGATCGGCCTTGCCGTTCGCCTCGGGGCGCAGGTCGATAAAGCCGGTCTCGTCGGCGGCGATGCGGATTTCAACATCGAGCCGGGTCCAGCGCTCGGCGGTGACTTCCTTTTCCAGCGCGTTGCGGACTTCATGTTCGGGCTTGGGGCCGAGCTCGATGGAGACAAGATCCTCGGCGCGGGAGCGCAGGCCGCGGCTGATATAGTCGCGCGAGATCACCAAATCGGCGCCGGTCTCATCGACGCCGCGCACAAGCAAATGCACATGCGGATTGTCGGTGTTCCAGTGATCGACGGCGACCCAGTCGAGCTTGGTGCCCAGATCCGATTCCATCTGGTTGGCGAGGTCGCGGGTGAACTCCCGCAGATCGGTCATGTCCCCCGCGTCTTCGGGAGAGACGATGAATCGAAAATGATGCCGGTCATCCCTGCATCGGTCGGAGAAGGCGAGATCGTCGGCGCGCTCGTTCGTCGCGTCGAACAAGACCCCCTTCTCCCCGTCACGGCTGACGCCTTCGCGCTTCAGGTAGGACACATGAGCCGAGAGTGGCGCGGAGCGGAATGACTTGCCCCGATGGCGGACCACGCGCGCCTTGATGACGACACGGCGCGAAGCACTGAATATGCGCGAACGGCTGAAACTGGTTCGTCCACGCCCGAAGGTTGAATGACCACGGCCGGCGCTTCTCTTGGCGGTCTGCCCTTCGCCAGAGCTGTGCCCGGCCTTCTTCGAGGCCCTCAGCACTTGATTGATGAAGCTCTTGGACTTGGGCGCGCGGGTGGATTTGATGCGTCCTGGGCGGACGCGGAAATCGCTGTCGCCTTCGCTCATGGGAGGACCTCCCGAGACGGCGCGAAGGCGCACAGTGCCGAAAACAGCGTTGAAATCGCTGGGTAAACCAGCAGTCGCGGCACGCGACCCGACCGACCGGCACGCCAAAAGCCAAGCCATGTCAATGGCTTGTGCGAATTTGGCGAGGCCCTTTTATCTCGCCGTCCTGCTGTCGCTGCTCTCTGCTCCTCCCACCCTTCCGCACAACGCTCTCGGGAACACGCCAAGCTGCGCCATAATGCGAACCGGCTCATTGCGGGTCTCCATCATCGGCACGGGCAACGAAAATGCTGCCGTATTGCGCAGAATTGGCGGGACCTTCCCCCGATGACGGCGCAGTCGGGGTGTCATTTTCTTGCGGTTCGGATATCGTTTTGCGCGCATCCAGACCGTGGGCTGACGGCGTGACGAAGAGCGGCGCTCGTCGCCAAGCGTGCGGGTCGGCGGCGGCAACGGCGACGGTCCCCGGTGCGGGTGGCGACAGGTTTGCCCCGCCGATCAATGGCGCGAGCGTGGCGACATAGGCGCGGGTTTCTGCCGGAAGGGGGCGGCCCGCGAGGTATTCCTCATAGCGTCCGGGTCCAGCGTTATAGGCTGCAAGAAAGCCCGGCGATCCGTAGCGATCGTACATTTCGCGCAGATAGGCCGTACCGGCGATGATGTTGTCGCGCGGGTCGAACGGATCGCGTCCAAGGCCATAACGGACGCGCAATTCCGCCCAGGTGGCGGGCATGACCTGCATCAGGCCCATTGCGCCCGCCGATGAGACGGCGCGCACGTCATCGGCGCTTTCGACGCGGCGCACCGACCTGATCCAGTGTTCGGGAATGCCGAAACGCTGCGAGGCTTCGGTCACGAAGGCGGCGTGAGGGTCGCGGATTGGCTGCGCGATCGACGGGGCGCTCTGCGCGAGAACGGCGAGCGGCGGCGCGGCGGAAATAGACAGGCCGGAAAGGAGGAAGAGGATGACGCACCGGGCAGCGCGAGGCCGCCCGGTTGACATCGGCGATGCGGGCTTCGTGCGAGCGATCCGCATGCGCTATTCCCGTTCGCCGCGCTTCTGAGGGCGGCTCCAGTGCAAAGACCAGGAGGTCGTATCAGCCCCGTTCTGGAACAGGCGGGCACAGATCGGCTGCGCAAAGCTGGGGTCGTCGATCAGCAGTGAGAGATATTCGCCAGCCTTTTCGCTGGACTCCGTCCAGGCCGCGCCGATCTCCGGTGCGTTGTCATCCGCGCCGTGATGGACGCGGTAGCTCGGCGCGTTCTCGACGTCCGAAGGATCGACGGGAACGATGGTGATCTCGCGAAACAGGGTGAGCGTATGAATGCGGCCGGTGAAGCCGGATTCCTCGCGGGTGAATTCGCCGATTTGCGGCATGGCGGTTTCCTTTCAAGATGCGGTGGAGAAGGATTGGGCGAGCAGTACGCCCGCCCCAGGCTGGGCGATCACCGCGTTGGCGCCCGCCATTCGAAGCGGCCGTGGCCGTCCTCGTCGGTCCACAAGGGAACCGCGCGGCCGATGACGGCGCTGGCCGGGATCGGGCCGAAATAGCGGCCGTCCAGACTGTCGGGAACGTCCCAGTTCATGAGGAAGACCTCGCCGTCCGAGACGATGCGGCAGCCCTGCCAATCGGGGAGCGGGCGGTCGATGCGGTCGCGTTGGAGAGCCGTTCCCATCGCGACGCCGTCGACACTGATCAGGACGCCGGAGCGGCAGACGGTCTGCCCGGGAAGGCCGAGAACCCGTTTCAGGAGCGGCGTGTCGCGCGGCAGGTATCCGCCGTCGGCGAGAAAGCTCGCAATCGGTTCCGGCGCAGCGACGGCGACCAGATCGGTGACTTCGAGCCGCTTTGCAGGTTCGACCGAATAGAAACCGATCGGGGTGCTGGCCGAGGCATTCCAGATGAGTTTGGTGGGGGCGTCGATCCACGTCGTCACGGCGATCGCGCTGGACGCTACGAACGTCGCCATGGCCCATTTGAGGTCGGTCATGGCGCGATCCTCCGGCGCTTAAGCCACGCCTGGTGCTGATCGCGCGAGTAGCGGCGTGCGTCCTGGCCGGCGCTCAGTCGGTTGTGTACATGCCGCCAATAGTCTGGCGCGGCTTCGGCCGGATCGAGCGAAAGGGCCTCGATCGCGTCGATGAGCTGCAGCACGCGTTCGACCTTCGGCCAGCTTTCGATCTTGAGCAGGATGTCGCCGCCGGGGCGTACAAAGGGCAGCGTCTGATAGGCTTCGCCGGGCGTGATGGCGCGCACGATATCGATGCGCGAGATGATCGTGCCGAAGTCGTTGGAGGCCCACCGGACGAAGGCGAAAGTCGTGCCGGGCCTGAAGGAGAGGACGCGGCGGCGGCGATCAAGGATCGTCTCCTGCACGTCTTGACCGAACCTGATCCAGTATTCGATCTGCTTTTCCACCCATGTCAGCTCGACGTGGGTGAGACGGTCGGTTTGGAAAGACGACGGCGTCGAGCCGCCGCGCATGCGGGGGGCCGCGATGCCGGTCATGACGGGTCTCCTGGCGATTGGGGGAATTCGCGCGCGAGCAATTCGCGAAGCATGTCGGCGACGGTGACGCCGCGTTGAAAGGCGGCGATCTTGATGCGACCGCGCACCTCCGGCGTGACGTCGATGGTCAGCCTTGCGGTGAAGCCCGTGCTGGAAGCTGGACCGGGCGACCCCGGTTCAGCGGACTTGATCCAGTCGTCTGGGTCGGAAGGACGGGCGACGAAGCCGCGCCGGGCGCTGGCTTTGGTCATGGCGCCGACCTCCCGACTTCCGCAGTCAGGGCGGCGATCTCGCGCGCGGCCGCGCTATTGTCGTCGGCCTCAAAAACGAGGCGCCCGGACTGTGCCAGGTCGGCGAAGGCGACACGCTGGCCGATCGTCGCCGACAGCAGGGGCGGATCGTGATCGGCCAGTGTCTCGGCGGTCTCGCGGGCGATGACGGTGCGTGCAGCGCAGCGGTTGAGTACGAAGCGGGCCATGAGTTGCGGCCGATAGATTCGGGCCTCTGCGAGCAGCGCCAGCATTTCGGCCGAGGCCCAGCCATCGAGCGGTGACGGCTGCACAGGGATCAGGACAAGATCGGCGGCGAGCAGCGCCGAACGCATAAGACCTGCAACGCGCGGTGGTCCGTCGATGACGATGTGAGCGGCGTCACGCGCGAGCTCGGGCGCCTCGCGATGAAGTGTGTCGCGCGCTAGGCCGATGACGCCGAACAGGCGAGGCAGGCCCTCGCGGGTGCGTTGCTGCGACCAGTCGAGCGCCGATCCCTGCGGGTCGGCATCGATCAGGGTGATGCGCTTGCCTTCACGCGCCCATTGACCGGAAAGATGCAGCGCGAGCGTCGTTTTGCCGACGCCGCCTTTCTGATTGAGAAGCGCGACGATCATTTCGCGCCTCCAGGCTCGTCGCCGAAGGTGCGATGCGCGTGGCCGGAAGAGCGGTCCGTACAGGCGGAGCTACGAAGAGCCTGATCGGTTACATGCGCTTGAAGTGATGGCTTTTTGGCCTGGTTCGGCCGCCTTCCGGCGATGTTTTCCACATCGCGCGCGCGCTCTTCAAAGTTAGATTCTTGGTTAGACTCTAAGTTAAGGGCGCGATTTCGTTTTTTGTTTCCAGAGCTTACACCCTGTTTCGGTTCCCGATAGCACGAGCCTCCGGTTCCCGATAGCACGATAGGTCGGGTTCCTGATAGCACGAGGCCGTCCACAGGTTGTCCACAGGCCGCCGATGGTTCGAAAGCAAGCAGCAACCGGCCGCCGACTTCGACCTCAAGGAACAGCGAGTAGCCAGGCAATGGCTGGCGGCGAATGATGTCGCGCAGCTCGAACGCGAAGCGTTTGAATGGCGATAGACTGCCGGATTTCTGATGCAGGTGGCGGAAGTCGAAGCGCCAGCCATTGCGTTGTTTGCCGCCATGCTTGCGCACAATGCGGTAGAGCCAGCGATCGAGGCCTCCAGTGAGACCGAAATAGTCCCGGTCGATGGTCAGGACGAGCGCATCGTCGAGAACGGCGCGGTAGAACCAGTCCGGCACGATCAGCTCGATGCCGGCGGGACGCCCCTGGCGATCGGTGCGCTCCTGCCATTCATTGATCCAGGAGAAACGGTGGCGGCGGCCTTCGGCCGCTTGCCGTATCGAGGTTGCGACCGTGGTCGACTGCAGCCGGTCGAGTGCAGCCTTGAGGCGCTGATAATCGCGCATCGATACGCCGCGACCGATGAAATTGAGGATCTCGTAGGGGGTGGCGGCCATCAGGCGCGAAGTGCGAAGACCCTTGTCGCGCGCTTCGACGATCTGGCTCGCCGCCCAGATGAGGATGTCGGCATCCCAGATTGTGGCCATGCCATGATCGGGAACTGCCTCGACGCGGATGCTCACGTCGCCGGCGACGAAATCGATCGGCGCGGTGCGGTGTGACTTGGAGAGGGAGAAGAACGGATAGGCCATGAGGTCCTGCGCGTCGCGGGGCGCGAAATCGCCAGGGAGCGCGTGGAACAGATCGAGTTGTCCGCGCTCCGGAGATGGGCGATGCCGCGTCGTCATTGAAAACACCGCGCGGATCAGCGGGCGTGACGGCCGGCATGGGATGCCGGTGCGGGCTCATGGCGTTTCGCGGGCAGCACGCTGCCCCGCGGATCGGAGGTGGACGTCACGGCGCCGCGTTCAGCCCATGCCTCAAGCTCATTGACGGAATAGACGACGCGCCCGCCAAGCTTGCGATAGGCCGGCCCGGTGCCGTAGGTCCGGTGCTTTTCGAGGGTACGGGCCGAGAGACTGAGGAATTCGGCGGCTTCCTTGGTGCGGAGGAAGCGCGGCGGCAGGGTCGCGAGATTGGCGTTCATGGTGGCCTCCGTGGCTTTCGCGGGAGCCGCTGGCGATCAGCGGCGAACGAAGGCCACGGTGGCGAAGAAGAATAGCGAGGGGGGAGTGCGAACTTGAGGGGGCCTAATTCGCACACCTTGCCCTAGTAGCGCAGGTTATGAACGACGGCGGTGGCGAAGAAGCTTGCGATAGCCACCGTCGATCATCGCGAAGCCGTCCTTGACCAGATCGAGGACAGCGTCCCGGAGCGCGGACGTTTTCCAGGGGTCGCTGGCAACGCGTTCAACGCCGAAAATCGCTTCGGCGATCTCGCGATAGTCGGCATTGTGCAAACGGCCGTCAGCGGCGCGTAGCATGTTTTTGAGACGACGGCGCTGCTGCGCCGTCATCCGGCTGTCCTGTGGAACAGACAGGCCGTGAAGGCTTCGCCAGAGTCTGATCAGAGACTGGACACGATCCAGGCTGTGGGCGTCCATCGGAATGATGGCGGCGATGGACTGCGTCGGCTCGAGACCCGCTCTCGCGACAAGATGCAGGCGACCGCTTCCGGTGAGAACCGATATATGCAGTCCTTCCTCTGAACTGCGGCTGATTTCCGAGCGAATATCCTCGAAAATGCGAGGGCTGACCTGCTCAATTTCCGGGGCGGGTCCGATATGGACTACGCTGGTGTCAGCTTCCGGCGTCCAGAAAACAGGTTGTTCGAGTGCATTCAGGCTGGGCCTGGCGGGGAAATCGGAGACCCCAGCGATAGCCGATCGCTTCGGTCTCAGGCCCAGGTTTGGAGGCCGTGCGGATGGAGTTTGCGTAGTCGCGCTGGTAATCGAGATTGCGCCGAAGGCACTCCCACGCCAGTGCATCTACATCTGCCCGATCAAGATAGTCGTATGTAGTTGATGATCGCCATTCTCTTGTATCGGGCGTCATTTAATCCTCCCCGTTCAGCGAATACGCGTACAGAGCGAATTGATTCCGGGGATTCTATTTCTTGGGAAGGTTGCAAGGCGCAACAGGCGTTGCACTTGAGACAACACGGGATCTAATGAGGCCGGCCGCGCCTGAGCTGCCGGTAGCCCTGCTCGGTCATCCAGTGTGCGCGAGCCAGATGGCTGTCGTGGACGCGGCGAGCGCGGTCCGGCTCAGTCCTTGGACAGATGCCGAAAAGAACCTCGGCCGCTTCCCGCCAGTCTGCTCCATCTGCCTCTGCGTCCAGCAGACGAGCATAGAGCTTGATGTGCTGTCGGTCATATTCGGTGAGCGACAGCATGGAAGGGGCTTCGTCGAGGAAATCAATTGTGGTCATTAGTCGGCACGTGACACTCTGGGATGGCGGTTGCTATTCTTAAGCACCATTACAGCGCGACGATGACAAGCGGGAGGCGATAGAAGGGTGGGAATTACCGGACTCTGCTGCGTTCGGCTGCTTCGTGCACATCGACAAGCATAACCCCTTCGTTGCGGCCCGATCTGATGAAGGCGATTCCTTCGGCCTCAAGCGCTCTGCGGACCTGGTCGCTGGTGCTTTCATACACACGCAGTTCAGCGGCCGACTCCATGCGCTTGAGCGCCGTCAGCGAAACCTTGGCCTTGTCAGCGAGCATCTCCTGTGTCCAACCCAGTAATGCGCGCGCGGCCCGTGTTTGTCGGGAAGTGATCATGCATGATCACCTCCCACCGTGCGTCAACGTCACGCCAGAACTACGGCTATTATAGACGGAGTTGGAGTGGAAAGCGACCCAGAATCGGTGTTCCTAAAGATTTGACGTCGGGTCAGTGGCGGGGGCGATTCGGGCGGTGCTGGGTTCTCTCTCCGCAAGCCAAGGCGGGCAGGAAAGATTGTTCGAAGCTTATCGTGCTGCCGGGAGACGACTACTCATGCCAGGAACGCCAGACAATTAGGAAATCCCGGCGACTTACGCCGCCGGGCTCCCGGTATCCCGCTCAGAACGGGATGTCATCGTCGTCGATGAACTTGCCGTCGTCGTTCTGGGTCTGCTTTGCCCGGCTGAGGAAGTCCACCGTCTCGGCGATGATCTCGCAGCCGTAGCGCTCAACGCCCTGCTGATCGGTCCACTTGGTGTAGTGGATGCGGCCGCGAACCAGAACCTTCATGCCCTTCTCGCAATGCTGCTGGATCGTCTTGCCGAGGCCGTTGAAGGCGGTGATCCGGTGCCACTCGGTGTCCTGGACGCGGTAGCCGTCCTTGTCTCGGACAACCTTGCCTTCCGAGTAGCGGGGGCGCGAGGTGGCCAGCGTGAAGTGGGTGATCGAGGTGCCGCTCTGGGTGTTGCGGGTTTCGGGGTCCTGGCCGATGTTGCCGGCAAGAATGACGATGTTCTGCATTGTAAGTCTCCGTTGCTTCTCGAAGGGACCATCCCTCCGACGAGACCCGGCCAAGGCCGTCGGGAGACGCCAGCAAGTGCCGCCTTGGCGGCACCTCGCCCTTAAGGCCCGGAGTGGAGCGGGCAGCCGCGCTTGCGCGGCAACACGGTCCGGAGCCGCGGGGGTTGCGGTCGGAAACCGAACGGACTTAGGGGATCAGTCAGTCGGAGGGATTGGCGCCTCGGAAAGCTCACACCGGGGACGCACAGCAGAACCGTTCGTCCTTCCCGGCAACGAGGGCGCTACAGCCCCGATATGAAACCCGCTTCAGCAGGGTGTGCGCCGCCGGGATCGCCGTCAGCAGCCACAGCACGCCACCAGCCGGAAGGCGAGCCGAGACCAGGAAGAAATGACTATCGCGCTCCGGGGCGCATGGCGCCGTTCCCGCCCGCGGTGGCTGAAGGTGCGATCTAGGGAATTGCAGGGCCGCAGAGCAGGAAGGTTTTCACGGACGCCACGACACCGAGGGAAACGAGGCTGAGCGTGGAGGCCTTGCTACAGCAGAGAGCACCGGCCAATGACCGACTTCCACATCCGGACCAAGCATAGCGAAGACCCTGGCCGATACAGCGCCGGCAGACCATTCCTCTGAGCAGGATGCCAGGAGCCCGGCGGTGCAAGCCGGCACAGATTTTTGTGACGAGCGGCGGATCGCAATCGCCGCATCAGCGAGACAGGACGCCTGTGCCGAGTGCATTGAGATTGAGCATCGCCGCTATGCCGATGAAGAGACCGCCCGCGCCGCCGAGCAGGTTCAGCATGATCGTCGAGTCGACGAAATTCTTCGTGACGCCATGCACGAGCGCATAACCGGCGATCATCGCCGGCACAGCGAATACGGCGAGGGCGATGAGCCGCAAGGCCGGGTTCTTGGCAAAGCCTACGACGGCGATGACCAGCGCCACGGAAAGCAGCGCCGCTCCGAGGGCGGCGAGCGCCGACAGCAGGAAGCCGGCGTCCATTCCATAGACATATTGAAAGGCCGTCAGCCCGACCATGAACGGCAAGGCGTAGATGGCAAAGTTGTAGGCGATGACGCAAAGCGCGATCGTCAGGGAGATGGCAAGCAGAATGAGGGTCACGGCAGCCTCCGCATGAACGATTGAGGATCACGACAGGCTGCCGGATAATACGCTCCGCCTGCGACTATGCCAGTTCGCCGTTGCTGCAAATATTCTTCAAGAAAGCCATCAACCTCGTGTTCAGTCAAGTAGAGGCGGCTGGCAGGCCGCCGAGCGGCGGCGCTTTACGCGCCGCCGTCGAACTTCATGACCGGAATGCCGAGCTTGCGCGCCTTGTCCGCAAGGTTCTCCTGAATGCCGGTGCCGGGGAAGACCAGGACGCCGACCGGCAGGACATCGAGCATGGCGTCGTTGCGCTTGAAGGGCGCGGCCTTGGCGTGCTTCGTCCAGTCGGGCTTGAAGGCGACCTGCGGCACCTTGCGACTGTCTGCCCAGCGGGAGGCGATCAGTTCGGCGCCCTTCGGCGAGCCGCCGTGCAGGAGCACCATGTCCGCGTGCTTGGCATGGACCTGATCGAGCTTCGTCCAGATCAGGTTGTGATCGTTGAAGTCCGCACCGCCCGTCACGGCGACCCTGGGACCGGCGGGCAGCAGCACCTCGGTCTCGGCCCGGCGCTTAGCGGCAAGGAAATCGCGGCTGTCGATCATTGCCGAGGTGAGGTTGCGATGGTTGACCATCGAACCGCTGCGCGGCCGCCAGGGCGTGCCGGTGTGGTGCTCGAAGGCGTCCGCCGAGAGATCGCGGAAGAGTTCCATGCTGTTGCGCCGTTCGACCAGGGTCTGTCCCTCCGCCGTGAGGCGTTCGAGTTCGACGCTCTTGACCTCGCTGCCATCCTGTTCCCGCTGAAGGCGGCGCTGCCCCTGCTCGTTGTCGTCGAGTTCGCGTTCGACCCGGTCGGCGGCGCGATGGAAGAGATTGACCGTCGACCAGAGGAGATCG
>JAMHVU010000048.1:0-1025 GCA_035911355.1 Sphingobium sp. | reverse complement strand
AGCCGAGGCCATCGCCGCCAAGGTCGCGGCGAACGTACCCAGCAAGGCATGGGCACACAAGCTGCGCTCCCGCTACCTGGCCGGAGAGCGGCTGATGATGGCCCAGGTGTCGTTGGCGTCCGATGCGCTGGGCGAGGCATGGACCGACGAGGACGGCCAGCGGGCATGCCGGCCGAAGCTGGAGTCGGCGGCGTGAGCGTGGCGCTGAACCCCGGCATGACGCAGACCGAGCACATGCGCCGCTGCCTCGTCCGCCAGCTCATCCGCTGGCGCGTCGAGCGCAACGCCGAGGCCATCAAGGCCATGCGCAAGAGCCCGGGCTACGAAGCCCTGAAAGCGGAGGCCGAACGGCAATGGAACGCAGGAAATCGAGGGGAGTGCGGAAAGTGGATCGAGTGAAGCAGCTGGAAATCGACGCTGATGCCGAAAATCGGGCCGTGGCTGCGTTGAAACAGGGTCGGATAGGAAACCATAGCGGCGATGGTGAAAAATCGCTTAAACGGCAGATTTTGCGTCTCTCCTATCCGGTGTCGGCAAACCGCTACTGGCGCACATTCCGAGGGCGGACGATTCGCAGCTCAGAAGCCGACGCATACAAAGCCGCGGCAAGGGCCGTCGCCGAGCGGTTCGGCGTGGTAGAGATCCAAGGCCCGGTCAGCGTTTCAATCGCGCTTTTGCCGAAACTGACGAAGCGAGGGCTTGCAAGCCTGACCCGTATGGACCTTGATAACTGCATAAAAGTGACCCTGGACGCACTCAACGGAATTGCATATTTCGATGATGCGCAGGTGGTGAATCTGTCGGCCAGGATCGGGCCTGCCGTTGAGGGTGGCGGGCTTGATGTTTGCGTGGAGGAGACGCAGTGAAAGGGATCAGAAAATATAGCCCTGCCTGCGCTTTGGGCCGGCTCATTCCGGCCCGCCAGGACGCGGAAGCCATCAAGCGTGACGGCTGGAGGAACCGGAAAATACTCGTCGTTTCGCTGGAGGATCCGCGGCTTGATTTCGTCATGCGGGCAATGGTTA
>JAMHVU010000047.1:0-3057 GCA_035911355.1 Sphingobium sp. | reverse complement strand
GTCAGGCTGTCGATGTTGTAGCCCCGGCCCGAGAACAGGCCGATGACGCGGGCGAGCACGCCCGCCTCGTTGTCGACCAGCACGCAGAGCGTATGCGTCTCCCGGTGATCCCCGAGCGGATTGCGCAGGTCATAGGCGCTGTGGCTCGTGGCGCCCTTCTTGAGGTGTAGCGCGTTCATCTCTTCCTCCGCCTCAGACCAGAACCGCGCCGGTCGCGCCGATGACGCCCTGGGTCGCGTCCTCGCCGAGAAGCATCTCGTTATGGGCCTTGCCCGAGGGGATCATCGGGAAGCAGTTCTCGTGCTTCTCGACCACGCAGTCGAAGAGGACCGGGCCGGGATGCTCGATCATCTCCAGGATCGCCGCGTCGAGATTGGCGGGGTTATCGCAGCGGATGCCCTTCCAGCCGAAGGCTTCGGCGAGCTTCACGAAATCGGGCAGCGATTCGGACCAGGAGGCCGAATAGCGCTCTCCGTGCAGCAGTTCCTGCCACTGGCGGACCATGCCGAGCCGCTCGTTGTTGAGGATGAACTGCTTGACCGGCAGGCGGAACTGCGTGGCCGTGCCCATCTCCTGCATGTTCATGAGCCAGGAGGCTTCGCCGGCCACGTTGATGACGAGGCTGTCGGGATGAGCGATCTGGACGCCGATCGAGGCCGGGAAGCCATAACCCATGGTGCCGAGCCCGCCGGAGGTCATCCAGCGGTTCGGCTCCTCGAAGCCGAGATACTGCGCCGCCCACATCTGGTGCTGTCCGACCTCGGTCGTGACATAGCGATCCATGTCCTTGGTCAGCGCCTCGAGCCGCTGCAGCGCGTATTGCGGTTTGATGACCTGCTCGGAGTTGCGGTAACCGAAGCAGTTCTTGCCGCGCCAGAGGCCGATCTGCTTCCACCACTTCTGGACGCCGGCCGCGTTGGTCTTCGACCCGCGCTCGCGCCAGAGCGCGAGGACGTCGTCGATCACCCCGCCCACGTCGCCGACAACCGGGACATGGACATGGATGTTCTTGTTGATCGAGGACGGGTCGATATCGACATGAATCTTGTAGGAATGCGGGCTGAACGCGTCGGTGCGCCCGGTGATCCGGTCATCGAAGCGCGCGCCGAGGCAGATCATGACGTCGCAGTCATGCATCGCCCAGTTCGCCTCGTAGGAGCCGTGCATCCCGAGCATCCCGATCCAGGCCGGCCCGCTCGCCGGATAGGCGCCGAGGCCCATCAGCGT
This sequence comes from Sphingobium sp., assembly GCA_035911355.1. Classification (GTDB taxonomy): domain Bacteria; phylum Pseudomonadota; class Alphaproteobacteria; order Sphingomonadales; family Sphingomonadaceae; genus Sphingobium. The sequence goes on along the minus strand of JAMHVU010000047.1, from coordinate 1,830 downwards.
CGAGGTGATCGGAAAACCGGTCTCCGCCACGAGCGCCCGCAGCGACTGGCTCGCCGCCGTACCGGAGTTGACGATGCCGCCGCCGGAATAGAGGATCGGCCGCTCCGCCTTCTCCAGCGCCTCGACCACCGCGAGAATCGCCTCGGGGTCCGCCTTGGTGCGCGGCTGGTAATGCGAGGTCCGCGCCTGCTCCGGCGCCTTGTAGGCCGCGGTGGCGAACTGCACGTCCTTTGGAATGTCGACGAGAACCGGGCCGGGGCGGCCATGGGTCGCGACATGGAAGGCCTGATGGATCGTGGTCGCGAGATCCGCCGTATCCTTCACGAGCCAGTTGTGCTTCGTGCAGGGGCGGGTGATGCCGACCGTGTCAGCCTCCTGGAAGGCGTCGTTGCCGATCATGAAGGTCGGAACCTGCCCGGAGAGGACGACCATCGGGATCGAGTCCATCAGCGCGTCGGTGAGGCCGGTGACGGCGTTCGTGGCGCCCGGGCCCGAGGTGACGAGGCAGCAGCCCGGCTTGCCGGTCGAACGCGCGTAGCCCTCGGCCGCGTGCGTCGCGGCCTGCTCGTGCCGGACGAGGATGTGGCGAATGTCGTTCTGCTGGAACAGTTCGTCGTAGATCGGAAGTACCGCGCCGCCGGGATAGCCAAAAATGGTGTCCACGCCCTGGTCCTTCAGGGCCTGGATCACGATCTGCGCGCCTGTCATCTGGCGGGTCATCTTCCGTCTCCGTCGCTTGTGCGTCCTTGAAGCATAAAAAAGCCCCCGGGAAGGGGGCAATGGCGCGGCTTTCGGTCAAGGCTCAGGGCCTCGCCGGTTCTCCGCGCCTTCCTACGTCTACTAGCAGCATGGTCATAGGATCCTCCGGCCCTGCTCATATTGGGACGAAAGGCCAAGGTCAACAGGCTTGCGCGAGAAAGATTGCGCGTCGGAAGGAAAAACGGACCGATTGTTGCGCGACTCCGCCGCGCAGATCTCCGCCTCCGGGCATTCTCGGCGTTCAAGGCACCTCTGTCGGCCGTCCCCGGAGGCCTCGGAATGCCTGTTCGATCGGCAATCACGGGATCACGGGGTAGCGGCGAAATCCATCGTGCCTGAAATGGCTTGCCGGCCCCTGTCACCACGGGCTACCAATTGAATGGACGTGGCGCCAAGACCGCGGCTTTCTGGGAGGAGCGATGAAAAGCCTGCTGGGCCTGTCTGGCGCGATCGACCGCGTTAGTCTCTTCTTTGGCTGGATATCGGCGGCGCTGGTGCTGCTCAGCTGTCTCACGAGCGCGCTGAACGCCATGTCGCGCTATCTCTTCAACATAAGTTCAAATGCCTGGCTCGAGGTGCAGTGGCAGATGTTCGCCGGGATCTTCCTGCTCGGCGCGGCGCATGTGCTGAAGATGAACGAGCATGTGCGCGTCGACCTGCTCTACGGCTCGCGCTCGCACCGAGGCAAGCTCTGGACCGATGTCTTCGGCATCGTCGTCTTCCTCATCCCGTCCGTCTCGGTGATGATCTTCTTCTCCTGGGAGTTCTTCTGGACCAGCTACGCCTCGAACGAGCATTCCTCGAACGCGGGCGGAACCGTGCTCTGGCCGGTGAAGTTCCTGCTGCCACTCGGCCTTTCCCTCGTGCTGCTCCAGGGAATATCCGAACTCATCAAGCGCGTTTCCGGCCTGATGGGAGAAACCGACGAGACGCTCGAATACGAGCGGCCGGTTCAGTGACGCGCGCGATCCCGGGAGGGGCCTGACACATGCTCGAATACGGCTATATGGCGCCGACGATGTTCGCCGGGCTCATCGCCTTCCTGCTGTTCGGCTTTCCGGTCGCCTTCTC
>JAMHVU010000046.1:0-4534 GCA_035911355.1 Sphingobium sp. | reverse complement strand
GTGATCCTGCCCCGGCTTTGTGGACACCCATGATAGGCTTTTGAGCCAGCACGAGGAGTGTCCGATGGAGATGAGGCGCCGGTATTTCCCGGATGAGTTCAAGCGGCAGGCTGTCGAGCGCGCACGGACGAGTGGGCTGACGATCATGGACGTCGCAGCGGAGCTCGGCATTCACGAGACCCAACTGCGTCGCTGGATTAGACGGTTCGACGGGCAGGCGATGGGCCCCGCTCGGCAGCGCCCCGCGTCGGCTCTGGAGCCGTCTCCCGCCGATCTGGCCGCCGAGAACGCCCGGTTGAAGCGGGAGCTGCTGAGGGTTCAAACGGAGCGCGAAATCCTAAAAAAAGCCGCGCTCATCTTCGGGGCGGCCACTCGATGAAATTCGGGTTCGTCGATGAGCATCGCCACCTCTGGCCTGTGCGCATGATCTGCGCGGTCCTCGGCATCTCGGCCAGTGGATACTATGCGTGGCGCTGGCGCCCGGAGAGCCGGCGCGAGGTCGAGAACCGCGCGTTGCTCTGGGAGATCCGGCGGATCCACGCGGAGAGTGCCGGCTGCTACGGCGCGCCGCGGGTCCATGCTGTGCTCCGCGCCGCGGGCCGGCGCGTCGGACGCAACCGCGTCGCGCGCCTCATGCGCCTCGGCGGGCTGCGCGGCCTGGCCGCCATCCCCCGCCGGGCGCGGACCAAGGACAGCCGCCACGACTATCCCATCGCACCGAACAGGCTGCGCCGGAATTTCACGACGTCCGCGCCGAACCAGATCTGGCTCGCCGACCTGACCTACATAAGGACGGGCGAAGGCTGGTTGTTCCTGGCCGCGCTCATCGACCTGCATACTCGCAAGGTCGTCGGCTGGAGCATGCGGGAAACCTTGCACGCGTCGATCGCGCTCGAAGCGCTCGACATGGCCATCCGGCGCCAGCGCCCGGCGCCGGGGCTGATCCAGCATTCCGATCGCGGGGTTCAATACGCGGCCGATGAGTATCGCCAAGCCCTCGCGGCGGCGGGCATAACGCCCTCGATGAGCAGGAAGGGGAACTGTCTCGACAACGCGCCCATGGAGAGCTTCTTCCATACGCTCAAGGTCGAGCGCGTTCATCATCGCGTTTACGCCACCAGGACCGAGGCGCGTCGTGATCTCTTCGCCTATATCGAGGGCTTCTACAATTCACGCCGGTTGCATTCCGCGCCAGGCTACAGATCTCCGGCCGAAATGGAACGCATGGCGGCCTAACCTGTCCACAAAGCCGGGGCAGGATCACGTCGAGAGCATCGCGGAGTATCTGCCGGAGGCGCGGTGGCAGCGCTGCGTCGTGCATTTCTACCGCAACGTCTTCAGCCACGTGCCGGTGACCAGGCTTCGGGAAGTCAGCCACATGCTCAAGGCGATCCACGCCCAGGAGACCCGGGCGACGGCCGAGGCCAAAGCCGCGGCGGTCGTCGGCGAGCTCCGCCGCCAGCGGATGGGACGCGCTGCGGAGCTCATCGAGGCGCATGTCGGGGAGACCCTGACCTACTATGCCTTTCCGGACTGCCACTGGATCAAGATCCGCACCAACAACCCGCTCGAGCGCATCATGCGCGAGATTCAGCGACGAACCCGCGTCGTTGGAGCGTTCCCCGACGGTCAGTCCTGCCTCAACCTCGCCGCCGCGCGGCTTCGGCACATCGCTGGCACCCAGTGGTCGTCCCGCAAGTACATGAACATGGCGCCGCTCCGCGCGCCGGAAAACGCAGCCTTCGGAGCCGCCATCGCATGAGCGAAAGTGCGAAAGAGTCTGGACGCTACCTCTGCTTCCATCCGCGCCCCGAATATGAAGCGCTGAACGCGGCACGCGCGCGCATGCACGATCCGGCCTGGAAAAAGCGCTACTATGTGCGCGCTGGCATCGAGGGCGCGTTGTCGCAGGGCGTGCGCGCCTTCGGCATGCGCCGCGCCAGATACCTTGGCCTCGACAAAACCGGACTACAGCAAGCCTGCTCGGCCGCTGCCATGAATGCCTTGCGCGCCGTGCGGTGGCTGGCTGGAAGCACGCGTGCCAAGACCCGCGTCACCCGCTTCGCCGCTCTCGCTAATGCCGCCTGAATTCGCCGACAGTATCTCAGCTATGTTCCGACCGACGAAGGATGGCTCTACCTGGCCGCGGTCAAAGACATGGCCACGATGGAGATCGTCGGTTGGTCGATGTCGGATCGCCTCAAGAGCAGCCTCGCCGTCGACGCGATGCACATGGCCCTGCGAAACCGCCGACCCGCTCCCGGCCTGATCTGCCATTCCGATCGCGGGGTGCAATACGCCAGCGGTGACCACCGGCGGCTGCTGGACGCCTGGAAGGCGCGGACATCGATGAGCGGCAAGCGCAACTGCCTCGATAACGCGCCGATGGAAAGCTTCTTCGGCTCGCTGAAGAACGAGTTGGTTCATCGCGTCTGGTTTTGCTCACGTCACGAGGCCAGGGCCGCCCTCTTCGAATACATCGCCATTTTCTACAATCGCCATCGCCGACACTCCAGCATCGGCTATCGCACACCGGAACAGGCAAGGATCGACATGAACCGCGCAATGGCCGCATAGTGAAGATCGATCCAGTCCGGGATCACGGGGCAAGGTCAGGCGTGAGCTGCGCCTCGAACTTGCTTTCGTCGTCGCCGTTGATGTCGCGGTAGTAGCTGCGGAACTCTGCCTCCGCCTCCTTGTAGTCGCCTCGAGCGCCTTGTCGGTGGTCGTGCCATACAGCGCGTGGACCTTGGCGGCAGCATCGGCTTTGGCCTTCCCCGCTGCATACTTCGTCATCGCCTGACGCCACGATTTCATGCGTTTCTGCTCCACGGTCAGGTAATCACGCGCCGCGTCGCGGTCGGTCGGATCTGGCAACGCCTCGACGCTCGCCGAGAGGCGGGCGATCTGCTCGAGCGCCGGTTGGTTGTCCGCCCAATCGGTGTCCAGCGCCGCGATGGCATCGTCCACCGGCAGGACGCTGCGCAGCACTTCGGCACGGCGGTCCACTTCCTTGGCCACCACCGCGAACGGTTCAAAGTCGAGCGGGGTCGGCAGGTCGTGGGCATAAACCGCCAACTGCTGCAACATCGGCCGCAGCCCCTCCAGCGCGGCGACGACGGGTGATCTTCCGGCCGGATTGTTTCGGCGTGCAGCGCGACTCCAGCTCGAAAGCGTTATACATGACACTGATTCATGTTTGTCTGATATAATGTCATTTTTATTCATGTGAAGGCTGAGTCATACAGTCAGTTATCGCCGGCCCTAGCACGGTTCGGCCGCTGGGCTGAGAGTGGCCTGAGAACGACGCCTGCATGAGAACGGAACGGCCTCGGGCTTTGTCTCGAAAGCCAGGAGACCCGATAAAGATGACCAGAGACTTCACCTTCACGATCAAAAGCATCCGCTTCGACGAAGATTACGCGCCTGCCGACAGTACCCGGCTCACTACCAATTTCGCGAACTTGGCGAGGGGAGAGAGCCGTCAGGACAACCTGCGCAACGCGCTGCGGATGATTGACAACCGCTTCAACGCGCTCGCGCGCTGGGACAATCCCGAGAGCAATCGCTACCATGTCGAGCTGGACATCGTTTCCGTCGATCTGGACGTCGACGGCTCCGGGAAGGCCTTTCCCGCGATCGAAATCCTCAGGACGACGATCGTTGATCGCAAGACCGACGCGCGCATCGCCGGAATCGTCGGGAACAACTTCTCATCCTACGTGCGGGATTATGACTTCAGCGTCCGTCTTCCGGCGCACAACAAGGACCGTGCCGGCTTCAGCATGCCGGATGACTTCGGCGATCTGCATGGCAAGATCTTCCAGAGCTTCGTCGAATCCGACACGTACAGGGACAATTTCCGGAAGACGCCGGTGATCTGCCTGAGCGTCTCGCATGACAAGGTCTATCGGCGGATGACAAATCGCCATCCCATTCTCGGCCATGAATATCATCCGAATGAAACCTCCCTGACCGAGGCGTACTTCCGGAAGATGGGGATGCAGGTCCGATACTTCATGCCGCCGGACAGCGCCGCGCCGCTGGCGTTCTACTTCTTCGGCGATCTGTTGAACGACTACACCAACCTGGAACTGATCAGTACCATCGCCACGATGGAAACGTTCCAGAAGATCTACCGGCCGGAGATCTACAACGCCAATTCCGTCGCGGGCGAGTTCTTCGAGCCGAGCCTGCGGAACCAGGATCACTCGCTCTCCCGCATCGTCTACGATCGGGAAGAGCGCGGCCGCTTGGCTGTCCAACAGGGCAAATTCGCCGAGGATCACTTCATCGAACCATATCGGTCCATTCTGGACGCGTGGTCCGCCCGTTATGCCGCCTGAACGACGGCGCAAGTTACAAGGTCGCTTCCCATGCCTCAACTGCTCCCCACTTCGACAGCCGGCAGCCTGCCGAAACCGTCCTGGCTCGCGGAACCCGAAAAGCTCTGGTCGCCCTGGAAACTCGAAGGCTCTGCTCTGAGCGCGGGCAAACAGGACGCGCTCCGCGTGACCCTGGCCGAGCAGGAGCA
>JAMHVU010000045.1:0-1442 GCA_035911355.1 Sphingobium sp. | reverse complement strand
GGCGACAGCAAGGCGTTCTCGCGCATCAGGCGCAGCACACGGGCGCGGGAGACACGGATGTCGTGCAGGATGCGCAGCCGCGCCCATACTTTGCGGTGACCCTCGCCGATGAAAGGCGATGCTTCCAGATCGGCGCGGATGGCGGCCAGGAGGTCGATGTCCGCCACCTTAGGCTTTGGGCCGCGCCGCTGTGGGCACAAGGGGATCTCCGTGGCCGATTCTCTGGCCTGCCGGTCATAGAGGGTCGAACGGGGAAATTCAAGCACCCGGCACACCCGCTTCAGGCCGTAGCGTTTGCCAGCGCCTTCGGAGGTCTGTCGGCTCATCGCGACGACCTCCGTCCAGCCAAAGGGTGCTTCGCCCGCCTTTCCTTTTGCAGGATCTCGACTTCCATGACCAGTTCGCCGATACGCCGCTTGGCCTCGTCGAGTTGGCGCTCGAGCGGATCGTTCTCGCGCTCCTTGAGACCCGTGTCGATCCCGGCTAGCGCTCGGTCACGCCACTGTTCAAGCTTGTATATCGGGACCGACACCTCCCGCGAAACAGCATCGACCGCCTCACCGCGCAGCAGCCGCAGCACTATCGCTTTCTTCCGGCCTGCCGACCACCGCTTCACTTCCGCGGCCGCGCCGGGCTCGCCTCCAGTCGCGCTACGCGCTCCTTCCGGCGAGCCCGGCGCAATCCCACCAGCATCCTTCCGCTTTTGCATTTCCAACCCCTTTCCTGTGACACGGTTTTACCCCAAATTCGTGTCCAGAAAAATCGGGGCCGGGTCACGCGAGGGATAAACCCTATTCGTTAGGCCGCATAGGGAACGCCCGCTGCATCCCAGCCAGAAGGAAGACTTTATGAGAACTTGCTTTGTAATCTGTGCGATAGGCAACCCAGGGACGGAAGTTCGACAACGAGCGGACGACCTGCTCGAACTAGTGATTGAGCCGGCTCTTGCTGATCGCGGCTACTCCGTGGTCCGCTCAGACAAGATGGCAAGCTTTAGCACCATAACGATGGACATCGTCCGGCTCCTGTCGGAAGCTGAATTGGTCATCGCCGATCTGACGGACCTCAATCCTAATGTTATGTATGAAGTTGGGGTTCGCCATGCATTAAACGCCCCAATTATTATGATGTGCCGCGAAGGCGCAACTCTTCCGTTCGACCTCGCAGGGTACAGAACAATTATGTACCGCTTGCATGGCCCTCGAGACGTCCGACAGACTCAAATTGCTGTACAGGGGTTCGTTGATGCACTCGACCATTACTCCTCACCGGTTGCCGATGCAATTTCCAGCAAGAGGTTCCTCCGGGAGGCGGGTGCGGCTGCCGTGGATCCCAGAAGTACCGATGCAATTTTGTTATCCATGAATGAACGCATTGGTGGTCTAGAGGCAAAATTGAACGCTGCGTTTAGCGCCAAAGAATCTCCCCGAACCGCAAAATAC
>JAMHVU010000044.1:0-1972 GCA_035911355.1 Sphingobium sp. | reverse complement strand
AGTAGTACGGGCGGAGCGGGATCACGCCATCACCCCGCACGCCTTGCACGCCGCGATGAACTCGCCGAGCTTTGTCTTGCCGGCCACCGTGTTGTAGCGCCGTTTGTGGTACGCCTCAAGCGCCGCCCAGTCTGTCGGCGCAGGCAGTGGCTCAGGCGCCCTGCGGTACACGATCCGCGCGATGGCGCAGCAGTACAGCGGGCACGACGCCAGCGCCTGCGGATCCACCGGGACCGGCGAGTCATCCGGCAGGCGGTAGATGCGAGGGACCAGATCGAGCACCAGGCGCGCGGCGTCCGGCCGGTAGTCCAGCCAGTTATCCCAGCAGTCCAGGTGCGTTGCCGGCTCGACCTGCCAGATGCCGAGCGCCGGGCCGCCGATCTGGCGCAGGTACGTGCCCATGCGCGACTCGACCGCCGCGGTGCCGAGCAGCAGGTTCTCCGCTGCCTCCGACCACATGCCGATGTGCCGCAGCGCGGGCGCGACGATCTCGCGGCGCAGGTGGTCGGCGTCGATCATGGGGTAGTCCGTGGCTTATTTTGGCGCGGTGACTGCGGGCACAAAAAAACCCGCTCGGGGCGGGTTCCTGCGGACGCAATTATCCGGGGTCAATATTACCACCGCTTAGGGATGGATGCAAGTACAGTTGTGTATGCGCGAACAGGGCTGATCATTCCGCCTGCCACGCCGCCGCAAACGCCCGCAACGCCGCCGCCCGCTCCCAGCGCCTTACGTCGGCTCTCCCCACGTACAGCCTGCGGATCACGCCTGTATGCGGCTCGCCAATCGAATGTATGCAGCGGCCTATCCGATCGATTACCGTGTCGTCCCGCGTGCCCCGCATAATCCGCTCACCCTCCAAATCTACCGGAGCTTCCCACATCCCAAATCCCGACGACGCCGGCGAATACCATACCGATTTAATTTCGGCCCATTCTGCACCGGCCCACAGTTTCAGCAATGAATCGATTACCTCAAGCGACATATTTTCGGCTGCCCCTGCGGAGCGATGAACCGCCGCCAGATCATCGCCGCCCGGTTTTCGCATCGCTCCGCCTCCGGCATATTGCCCGCCGCCCGGTGATAGTCGGCTTCCGCCTTTTGGATCGCGTAGGCCTGCCGCGCCAAGTGCTGGCCGGTAACGGGCATTATTTTTCCCATTGCCGTCGCTTCCGTTCCGCGTTCCGCCTGGCGGCGGTATCACATGGCCGGCAGCGGGGCTTATGGTATGGCGATAATATGGGTAATTGCGATATAGGTATTTCCCGGCCGCAGTCACGGCAAATAATTTTTGCGCCATCCATCACGCCCCCTAGATGTATCCGATCAGGTCACGGCAGTCGTTTTTGGCCATATCAGCGTGTAGCCGACTGTAATGCGCTGCAATGGCCTTTTGGTCCCTGCGCGCTACCCTACCCCTACCCGCGTCGTTAGCGCGCTCCTGAAGCGCCTCAAAGCGCCACGGGCCTAGTTTCGCGGCCATCCTGCCCCTGTGCTCGGCCGGATTGGCCGTGAGGTACAGGTGGCAGCCCATGCACAGCGCCTCTGCGTTGTCGGGATCGAAGCGGACGGCCCACTTGCCCCGGCCGTGAAAATGTGAGCAGTGCAGCCCCCTACGGTCAGGCTGCGACCCGCACCTTTCACATTTCCACCCGGCACGCAGCCGCACGCACATCGAAAACCATTTATCGGCCGGGGTGATTTTGATCGCCATTATTCGCCCCTCGGATCGGGCAGCGGAATTCCCTGATCTGCGGCCCACGCCAATGTTGCGGTGATCAGCGACGCCATTTCGGCCTTGCTGTACTCCGCAGTCGATTTCAGCCGCGCCGACCGCTTGCCAGTGACCGGGGAATACTCGGTCGTAATCACCCCGTATTGAACCTTGAGGTCACGCGCGACCGCCTCGGCAGTGGTCGGTTCCTCGCGGTTCGCGTTCCACCAATCGGCAACGTCCCGGCACAGGCCACGG
>JAMHVU010000043.1:0-1482 GCA_035911355.1 Sphingobium sp. | reverse complement strand
CTCGCGCTCGGTGCCTTCAAAAATGCGCCCGCCGATCGACGAATACTCGCCTTCGGTGTTCTCGCGGATGACGAAGAAATCGATGTCGCCGACCTTGCGGTTGGCCAGCGGGCAGGGAATGCCGGGCATCAGGCGAACCGGGCGGACGTTGGCGTACTGGTCGAAATCGCGCCGGAACTTGATCAGCGAACCCCACAGGGAAATGTGATCCGGCACCGTCGCCGGCCAGCCCGCCGCGCCAAAATAAATCGCGTCGAAGCCCTTGAGCTGGGCAAACCAGTCGTCCGGCATCATCTGGCCGTGTTCGAGGTAGTAGTCGCAGTTCGCCCATTCGAAGCGCGTGAATTCCAGATCGAGGCCGAACTTCTTTATCGCCACATCGAGGACGCGCAGGCCCTCCGGCATGACTTCCTTGCCGATGCCGTCACCGGCGATCACTGCAATCCTGTGCTTCATGGTCTTTTCCTCCCGTTGCGTGGCTCAGTTCAGGCTTCCCAGCTTACTGGCCCGGTTCGTATTTACAATTGCCGTAACTGTGAATCCATAGGCCACGATTCGTGAACATCAAGCCCCAGCTGGAAGACCTTCGCCTGTTTTGTGTCGTGGTGCGCAAGCGCAGCTTTGCGGCCACCGCGCGGGAGCTGGGCGTGTCCAAAGCCGTGGTCAGCAAGCGCATTGCGCTGCTCGAAGACGCGCTGCAAGACAGGCTGCTGCACCGGACGACGCGCAGCGTCTCGCTGACCGCCCAGGGCGAGATCGTCCATCAGTGGGCCCAGCGCATTCTCGAGGATGTCGATCTGATGGGCGATGCGCTGGCCCACGAAAAAGCCACGCCGCGCGGCCTGTTGCGCATTTGCAGCAGCACCGGTTTCGGGCGCAATCGCCTCGCGCCGGCCCTGTCCGAACTGGCGCGGCGCTACCCGGCGTTGGAGATTCAGGTGGAGCTGCTGGATCGCGCGGTCGATCTCGTCGAAGAGGGTTTTCAGCTCGACATTCGCATCGGGCATGTGCACGAAGGCCAGGTCATCAAGCGCCGGATCGCCGAGAACCGCCGCATCCTGTGTGCCTCGCCGGCCTACCTGGCGCGTTTTGGCACGCCGCAAAGCCTGGACGATCTGAAAGCCCATCGCTGTATTGCGATTCGCGAGCGCGACCAGGATTTCGGGCGTTGGGACTTGAGCGGGCCGGACGGCCTGGCGTCGATCAAGGTCAGCGGCCCGCTGTCGGCCAACAATGGCGAGATCGTCCGCCAGTGGGCCATCGACGGCCACGGCGTCATCCTGCGCTCGGGCTGGGATGTGGGGCGGGAGATCGATGCCGGCGTCCTCAAGCACGTGCTGCCGCAGTATTTCCAGCAGGCCGATGTGTGGGCGGTCTATCCGTCCCGCTTGTCGGCATCGGCCAAGGTCAAGGTGTGCGTCGAGTTTCTGGCCGGCTGGTTCACCAGTTGAAGGAGTTTTCAGTCGGCCGGTCGACGTGCTG
>JAMHVU010000042.1:0-2795 GCA_035911355.1 Sphingobium sp. | reverse complement strand
TCGCGCGGGTCGCTGCGCACGAGTACGACGTCGCCGGCCTCGACCGCGACGTCCGTCCCTGTGCCGATGGCGATGCCGACGTCGGACGTGAGCAGCGCCGGAGCGTCATTGACACCGTCACCCACCATCGCGACGCGCTTGCCCTGGGCCTGCAGCTCCTCGATCTTTGCCACCTTGTCCTCGGGCAATACCTCGGCGAAGACGGTGTCGATGTTGAGTTCCTTCGCGACCGCGTTTGCGACCGCCGTGGAATCACCCGTCAGCAGGACAACCTCCAGTCCTTCGTCGTGCAGCCGCTTGACCGCGTCGAACGATTCGGGACGGATGGCATCCGCGATCGCAAATACGGCGAGCACCCGGTCGCCTTCCACCAGGTAGGTTGCAGATTGACCATCGGCTGCCGCTGATTCGGCAGCCCGCCGAAGCGTCTCCGGCGGTTCGACCGCGAGCATTCTCAACAGACCCGGCCCGCCAACGTGGAGCGAGCGCTCCTCGACGACTGCGCGCACGCCGCGTCCCGGCATGGACTCGAAGTCCTGCGACATCGGAACGTCGATGCCATGTTCCTTGGCGCTGGTCATCAGCGCCTGCGCGATCGGATGTTCAGCGTCGCGCTGGACCGACGCGGCCACGCGAAGCACCTCGTCGTCGGTGAGTCCATCGGCGGCAGTGGTCTTCACGACGCGGTGCGAACCGAGCGTGAGCGTGCCTGTCTTGTCGAACACGACCGTGTTCAGCAAACGGGCCTCTTCCAGGCCGCGTCGATCGCGCACGAGCAGGCCGTTCCGTGCGCCAATCGTGGTCGAGATGGCGGTCACCAGCGGGATGGCCAAACCCAGCGCATGGGGACAGGCGATCACGAGCACGGTCACTACGCGCTCGATCGTGAAGCTCCACGGTCGACCGAGGAGTGGCCAGACAATGGCGGTAACCGCGGCGGAGACGATGGCGATGATCGTGAGGTAGAACGCCGCCCGGTCCGCCAGGGCCTGGGCGCGCGAGCGCGACGTCTGGGCCTGCTCGACGAGCCGCATGATACCCGCGAGCGCGGTCTCGTCGCCGGTTCCCGTCACCTCGACACGCAACGAGCCCTGTCCGTTGACGGTGCCGGCGATCACCCGGTCGCCCGTCGACTTGTCCATCGGCTTGGACTCGCCGGTGATCATCGCTTCGTTGACGGCGCTGGTCCCTTCCTTCACGACGCCGTCGGCGGGAATGCTCGCGCCGGGCCTGATGAGCAGCAGGTCGCCGCGCTTCAGTTCCGCGACAGGGACTTCCTTCGCGGTACCGGCCTCATCCAACCGCACCGCCATATCAGGCAGCAGCTTCGCGAGTTCCTTGAGAGCGCCCTGTGCCTGGTTGATCGAACGCATCTCGATCCAGTGGCCGAGCAACATGATCGCCACCAGCGTCGCCAGCTCCCACCACAGGTCCAAGCCCTCGACAACGCCGAGCGTGACCAACGCGCTGTAAAGGAAGGCGACGGTGATCGCAAGCGAGATCAGCGTCATCATGCCCGGCAGGCGATTTCTCAGCTCGTGGTATCCGCCGCGGACGAACGGCGAGCCGCCGTAGAAGTACACGATCGTGCCGAACACCGCCGGGATGTACGCCGACCCCGGGAACTGTGGTGCGGTGTAGTCGAACCAATGCTGGATCATCCCGCTCCAGATCAGAGTGGGGATGGTCAGCAGCAGCGTGAGCCAGAACTTGTCGCGGAAGCTCGCCACGCTGTGGCCGGCATGCTTGTCGTGCCCGGCATGGACGTCACCTTCAGCACCCGTGCGGGGATGCGGCGGTTGCTCGCCGTGCGCCTGATGATCTTGATGATGATGATTGTGTTGCGTCATGGGTCTGCCTTCCTGGATGCACTGATGCGCCGGGCACCAGCGGGGAGATAGATCAGTGTTCTGTTACAAGTGTCCCGATCTGGCGATGGCCATCACCAGCCGCAGTGAGAGCAATCCCGCAGCAGCGAAAGCCACCATAGCCAGGAAAGGCATGTGACCGAACACTTGCGGGCCGTCGGAATGCAGGCTCAACAGCGCACCGCTTACGTACAGGCCCAAGGTGACCAGGGCCAACGCCAGCCGGTTGCCCGTGCGCGCGATTGCCTCCTGCGTGGAACTCAGGCCATGGTGGTGTACGGAGAAGGCGGGTCGTCCGTCGCTCAGTTGCGCCTGCCGCAACAGGTCGGTGGCGATCTGTGGCAATTGGCGCGCAGTGCGGGCCAGCCGCATGGCAAGCGGCCTGTTGCCGCTGGGGCGGCTGGCTTCGGCAATGTCGGCGATCGCGGCCGCCTGCGCGGACAGCGTCCCCAGCAGGTCCAGATCCGGATCCAGCGCCCGCAGCGTGTTCTCGACCAGGAACAGCGTCCGGATCAGGGACAGCAGGTGGGCCGGAAGCCGGAAGCCAGCGCCCTGCCCAATGCGTGCCACGCGCCAGATTGCCTCGGCAATGGACCACTGCGCCAGCGGACGGCTGGCCATCTCGGCCAGGATCAGGTGGATCTCGCGCACATGCGAGCGGCGGTCGACCTGCGGCGGGAAGAAGCCCATGGCGATCGCTGCATCCAGCACGCCCTCGGCGTCGTCGGCCGCAATGGCCTCGACCATGCCGCCGAGCGCGAGCCGGGATGCAGGGTCGAGCACGCCGATCGAGCCAAAGTCATGCAGGCACAGGCGACCGTCGTCAAAGAAGAACAGATTCCCCGGGTGCGGGTCGGCATGGAAGACGCCGGCGCCGAAGAGCTGATGCACGTAGGCACCGAGCAGCGCCCTTGCCAGTGCGGGAGC
>JAMHVU010000041.1:0-107912 GCA_035911355.1 Sphingobium sp. | reverse complement strand
GATGCGGACCGACAAGGGCTACGAAAAGTCGCCTCAGGCTCATTACGATTGCATGACGATCGACGAAATGAAAGCGATGCCGGTCGGACACCTCGCCGCACCGGATGCAGTCATGGTGATGTGGGGCGTTTTCCCGATGATGCCGCAGGCGCTGGAATTACTGGGGCACTACGGTTTTCGCTACGTGACCGGCGGCGCATGGGCCAAGCAGTCGACGACTGGCAGGAAATGGGCATTCGGCACCGGCTATGTGCTGCGGAGCGCGGCGGAATTTTACATCGTCGGCAAGGTTGGCCGCCCCGTTGAGCGCTCGTGCTCTGTCCGAAATCTGATCGTGGCGCCCCGGCGTGAGCATAGTCGGAAGCCCGACCAGATGTACGACGATATCGAACAGCTCTGGGACGGCCCGTACCTCGACATATTCGGGCGCCAGCAGCGGCCGCGCTGGACTGTCTGGGGCAATGAAGCCCGTAAATATGGCGAGGCCGCCTGATGGCGTCGTGGCGCCCAAATCCGGGGCATCCCCCAGTCTATGACGATAGCGAGGATGACACCGACTGCCCCGCTGATCGCATCCCGGCGAGCGAGGCGGCATCGGCTCGCGTGATGGTCCGCCTCGCCAACGGTCGTGAACCGCCGATGAGCTGGCCGATCTATGGACGGCCTATCCCCACCCGCTGGAGCCGCAGCGCAAGCCCCTTCGATATCGACCAATGGAGACGAGCATGAGCACTCAAATGGATGACGTATTGAGCAAAGCCGCCGATGCTCTGGAGCCAGTCCAGGCGCTACTGTCATTTGTGGAAGACATGCCCGGCACCGAACCGCGTGCGCTCGCGATCGCGCGCACGAATTTCGAGACCGGATTTCTGTGGTTCGCCAATGCGATCGACGGGGAGGGCATCCTGTCATGATCGACTGGCGCGCGGCAGCGGAAGCGACGTACACTCTTGTGATCACACTGGCACTGATAGCGATCGCGTTGGGGCTGATCGTCGTCCTTCTTGAACTTGCTATGGCGTTTGGCCTGAAGGCAATCGTCAGCATCGTGGGCGGCATTCTGCTGATCTTCTTCTGGAACAGCCTGTATTGCGTGGTCAAAGATCGCCGGGCACGTGAGCGCTCAGCGCAAAGCGAGTCGTGATGGACAAGGCTGGCCTCACAACTGTGCCGTGGAACGCTGGCTGGACGGGGGAAGGCGCATACGAGATCAGGCCATGCCGCTGGGCTGGTGGTATGCCGGCAATTTGGTCACCGCATCGCCCTGGTTCAGGAAAGCCTGTCTTCGCAAAGCCTCATATGGTCAGGCAGCGTCGGTCAATTCGCGAGTTTCGCTGTACTGTATGCGGGGAGCTTACGGCGCCAACTGATCGCTGGTGGTTCAAACTTGGCCGAATTACCGATGGCGCTTTTATGACCACAGAAGCGCCAGTGCACCACGATTGCGCCGTGCACGCCCTGAAAATATGTCCTCATCTGAGAGGGCACGAGGCTGATCTGGAGCCGTTCCCCACGAAATACAACATCGCAGCGTCGATCGTCGGCGGCACGCAGGTGGCGGCAGATTTTGGGGTACATATCCGTCCAGGGCAGCGCGTTGTCGGCGCCCTGAAGTTTGTTTGGGATCTGTCGTTCGCTCACTCTCGCGGTTGGCTGTCTCTTGTCTGACCCCCTCGGATATTCGATCTTTCTGGAGCCGACCGATACCGTGCGCGCATTTCGCACGCGCGGGCAATTTCAGCCTACCGACCGCTGGTCGGAGATGCGGCACGAGCATCATGCGTCTGCATTCACGGTGGCCAAGATGGCACGTCTGGACCTGCTCACCAACGTCCAGTCCTCGCTGGATCGCACGATCGCGGCCGGTGGCAGCTATGATGAATGGCGGTCAAACATTCTGCCCGAGCTACAGCGGGCGGGATGGTGGGGGACAGTCCAAAATCGCGAGCTGACAGGCACGGACGAACCGGTCCTCATCAATGAAAGGCGCCTGCGCAACATCTACCGGACCAACGTCCGGATGAGCATTGCCGCTGGCAACTGGAGCCGAATCCAGCGTCAAAAATCCGTGCTGCCTTATCTGCGCTACGTCGCGAGCAGCGCCGAGCATAAGCGACCGCTGCACAAGACCTGGTATGGCACCATCCTGCCGGTCGATCATCCGTGGTGGCAGACCCATTTCCCGCCCAATGGTTGGGGCTGTAAATGCGGTTTCGAGCAAGTGTCGGCCGAGCGCATGGCCCGGCGCGGCTGGTCAGTCACCGATCCGCCGCCCGACGATGGTACGCACCAATGGCTCCCGGCCACGGGTGAAACGATCGACGTGCCGAACGGCATTGATGACGGATTCGGCTACAACCCCGGCACTGCACACCTGCGCGTGCTGGCCGAGCGCGCGACCGCATCCATGGAGTCGGCCGTCGCGGCCGGGCTGGAAGCGCAAGCAGACGCCACCTTGCGTGAGATCGTCGCAGATGCGGCCTTTGACCAATTCATGGCGCTGCCCGACGGTAGCTTTCCCGTCGCCATTCTCGGCGCTCAGGAACGGCAGCTTATCAATGCCCAATCGCCCGTCGTGGTGCTGCCGACAACCGTTTACCGCAAGCAGCGCGGCGAGATGCCGGAGATATCCGCAGGGCACCTGGACCTCACAACCGACGATTACCGGAACTTGCCGGATATCGTCGCGAACGCCCTTGTCATCGCTCAGCAGGGCGATACGCGCCTTGTGTATTTCAGCGATGCAGCAGGCCGGCTATGGCGCGCCGTCATCCGGCAGGACGAAGGCCGCGCGCACCCTGCGATTGTCAGCTTTCACGGCAGCTCGCTCCGCAAGATCGCCAGCGAGACGCGCAACAGGACGATCATATTGGACAGGAGGACATAGCTTGAAGGTGGCGATACGCGGCAGGGACTCCCGGTCCCCCGCTGAGCGGTCAAAGGCCTTGGCCTCGCGCTACGGAGAGGGAGATTCACCGCATCGCGCGCATCGCGATACGTCTTATAGACGGCAATCTCTCAATATTCAATTTCGGTCGCCAGGCCCATCGCGCAATCCATGTTGCGCTGCACCATATTTCCCCCCCGCCAGCGACGCCGTCCAATCCTCAGCGCGACCGGTTTTCACGCCGCGCCCCCCGAAAGTGGAGACTCGACGTGCTACGTCCGATCCGGCCCTATTTTGGCAAATCCCAAGCTTTGCAGCGGCTTTGCAGCCCATTTGAACGGCGCGCGCGGCAGCGTCAGAAAGGTGCACGCGTCAACGCAAAACTGCCGTTTTCAGGCCGTCAGAGGTCCGCATTGCCCGTCGAAACCCAATTTTGGGTCAATAATTATTTCGACGCCCAAACGTGCCTGCGATCCCGCAGAAACCCCAATTTTTCAGGCCCTTCCATCCCGTTTGGCTCGGTATGGTCCCCGCATAGCCCGCCTACCTCGCCACCGGTATTTAATGACCCGGCACAGCCGGCCCTTGCGCATGCTCCGCCGCCCGCCTGAAGCAATCCGCCCGGCGTCGCCCCGCCCGGTACGCCGCGATTGCAGCGGGCGCCTGTGCGCCGCGCTGACCGCGCTGGCCGGCGAACACGCCACAGTCACGTTCGAGGGCTTTCGTCCCTGGCACAGTGCGACCTTCATCGGCACGCAGCACCGTCTAACGCTGCGCCTTACCGGCGATGAAGCCTCTGCCCGCGCGGAGGCGCTGGCCACGACCTTGCCGGAGGCGGAATTCCGCCTTCCCGGGCATGTCGTGGTCGATCTCGCGGTCGATGCTGTCGCGCATGACGGAGCGGACAGCGCACAGCTTTCCCTCTGCGTGCTGACCCTGGAGGATTGGTAGGGCAATCATGGTCAGGTGGCAGCGCGGGAATCCGCCATTGCGAAGATGCCCCGCACTAGCCTAGCTTCCGATCATGTCAGGTCAGGGCAGCTTTCTCGCGCTTCTCCTTATCGCCGCCGACTGGGCGATCCGGCTCATCATGCTCGTCGTCGTGCCGATGCGCCGTCCGCCTGAAGCGGCGAGAAGCTGGCTGCTGCTGCTGCTCTTCCTGCCCGTGCCCGGCCTCATCCTCTACCATTTCATCGGGCGCGCCCGCTTCCCCCGGTGGCGGCGCGCGCGCTTTGCCCAGACGCGGGAGGCAAGCGCCCTCGCCGCGCGATCGCTGCCGGAAGGCATGGCGGATGAGGCCCGCCTCGCCGCCCTGGCCTGTCGGCTTGGGGGCTATCCCTCCTGTACAGGCAATGCGGTCCGGCTGCTCAGCGACTATGACGCGACGATCGAGGCGATGATCGCCGAGATTGACCGCGCCGCGCACAGCATCCAGCTTCTTACTTATATCTTCGCGGATGACCGCACCGGGCAGAGCGTGGCGCAGGCGCTATCGCGCGCGCATCAGCGCGGTGTCGCGGTGCACGTGCTGATCGATGCGCTCGGTAGCCGCGCGTGGGCGAAACGCACGCTCGCGATGCTGCACGACATGGGGCTGCGCGCCGTGCTCGCGCTCCCCATCCGCTTCGGCCGCTTTCCGCGCGCGCGCGCGGACTTGCGTAATCACCGCAAGCTCTGCCTCATCGACGGCCGGATCGGCTTCATCGGATCGCAGAACATCGTCGATCGCGATTTCAAACCCGGCATCGTCAATGAGGAGCTCGTCGCACGAGTCGAAGGGCCGGTGGTCGCCGCCCTCGCCTCGGTTTTCGCAACCGACTGGTATCTCGAAACGCAGGAGGTTCTTGCGCCCGCCCCCTTGCCAGCGCCGGCTGGCCCTGTGCTGCTCCAGGCCATGCCCAGCGGCCCCGACTATGGGGTGCCGGGCTATGAACGGCTGCTCATCGAGATGGTCCACCGCGCCGAACGGGAGATCGTCATCGTCTCGCCCTATCTGATCCCGGACGAGGCGCTGCTCACCGGGCTCAAAAACGCGGTGCTGCGTGGAGTCAACGTCCACATCCTCGTCTCGCGCGTGGTCGATCAGCGTATCGTCTCGCTTGCCCAGCACAGCTATTATGAGGAGTTTCTCTCCTTCGGCATGCAGGTCCATCTCTATCGGGACAAGCTGCTCCACGCCAAGCATGTGAGCATGGACGGCCGGTTCGGCATCATCGGATCAAGCAATACGGACGTGCGCTCCTTCATGCTCAACGCGGAAACGAGCCTGCTCATCCATGACCCCGCCGCCGCCGCCGATCTGCGCGGAAAGCAGCGGCACGCGCTCGCAGAGAGCGACGTGCTGCTGCTCGATGTCTGGCGGCGGCGCGGCCTCTTCACCCGCATGCAGGAGAACATCGCCCGGCTGGTCAGCCCGCTGCTCTAGCGCTAACGCCGCACCCTTCCGCCCCGAGGCGGTGCATGATACCCCTACGTCCAAGTCAAAGAGGGGATCTCCAGATATGCGTCAGCTCCTGCTTGCCGCGCTGCTCGCTACGGGCGCCACCGTCGCCATGCCGGCCCAGGCCGCGCCGGCCGACGACCTGAAGGCCGTACTGGATGACCATTGGCGCTGGTACCTGCGGAACGCGCCGGTCTACGCCAGCGCGCTCGGCGTCCATGATTATGATGAGGAGCTGGGCGATTATTCGCTGGAGGGGCAGGACCGGCAGGCGGCGGAAGCACGGAGCTTCATCGCCCGGCTGGACGCGATACCTGATGCGGGACTCGCGCCGGCCGGCCGCACGGACAAGGCGATCCTGCGCCGGCTCCTTGCCGAGCAGATCGAGGCGAACAGCTTTGGCGCACGGATGATGCTGTTCACGACCTATGCGAGCTGGTTCCAGAGCATCGCCGGCATTGCGGAGGGCCTCTCCTTCCGCGCCAAGGCCGATTATGCCAGCTACCTCACACGTCTGGGCAAGTTCCCGCAGGGGAATGCGGTCGCGCTCGATATCACCCGGCGGGCGGTGAAGGCGGGCTATGTCCAGCCCTGCGCGGTGCTGGATGCGAATTTCGAGACATCGATCAGCGGCGTCATCACCGCCACGCCGGAAGAATCGCGCTTTTACGCTCCGTTCCGGCAGGCAAAGCCCGCCGATGCGACGGACGCGGAATGGGCAGCGCTCAAGGCACGGGCGCGGACGCTCATCAGCGATGTGCTGAACCCGGAATATCGCAAGATCGCGGACTTTATGCGCAAGGATTATATCCCCCATTGCCGCAAAACCCTTGCCGCTACAGCACTGCCGCAAGGCAAGGCCTATTATGCCTTTCAGGTCCGTCAGCAGACGACAACGGACCTCAGTCCGGAGGCGATCCACCAGATTGGCCTCGATGAGATCAGGCGGATCGGTACGGAGATGGACGCCGTCGCGCGAAAGGCGGGTTTCGCTGGCCGGCAGGCCTTCATCGCCACGTTGCGAAGCGACCCCAAATATTATGCGCGGTCAGCCGACGAGCTGATGGCCGCCGCCGCGCTGCAGGCCAAGATAATCGACGGCAAGATGCCCGGCTATTTCGGCAAGCTGCCGCGCCTGCCCTATGGCGTGCGCGCGATCCCCGCGGAGACGGCGGAGGGCACGACCACGGCCTATTATATGCCGGGCTCGCCCCCCGCCGGCCTATCCGGCACTTATTATGTGAACACGTCCAAGCTCGACCAGCGCCCGCTTTACGAACTGCCCGCGCTGACCGCGCATGAGGCTGTGCCCGGGCACCATAACCAGATCGCCCTGCAGCAGGAAATGGACCTGCCCGCGTTCCGCAAATATGCCGCCTTCTTCAATGCCTTCGTGGAGGGCTGGGCGCTCTACTGCGAACATCTGGGGATCGAGATGGGCCTCTACGACACGCCGGAGAAGGAGATGGGCCGCCTCTCCTACGAGGCATGGCGGGCAAGCCGGCTGGCCGTCGATACGGGTATCCACGCCAAGGGGTGGAGCAAAGAGCAGGCTGTTGCCTTCATGAAGGACAATACCGCCCTCTCCGAAGCCAATATCAACGCGGAGGTCAACCGCTACATAAGCTGGCCCGCGCAGGCGCTCGGCTACAAGCTGGGCGAGCTGAAGATCAGGGCCTTGCGGAAGAAGGCGGAAGAAGCGCTCGGCACGACGTTCGATCTGCGCGCCTTCCACGACGCGGTGCTCGGCCAGGGATCGGTGCCGCTCGACGTGCTCGAGGCGCAGATCACCATATGGATCGCTGCGCAAAAAGCCGGAAGCTAAGGGAGCAGTCTTATTCGGCGTCGATCATGAAGAGCGTATGATCGCGATATTTGCTATCCATCCGGTCGAAGAGCGGGTGGATCTCAAACGGGCGCTCAGTCACCTCGATGTCGGAAAGACCCGCGAGATTATAGGCCCCCACCTTGTCCTCGCGCGGCGGATTGCCATCCCGGCTGATCGTGATCGCGTCAATGAAGAAGCTGTCATTGCGCTTGTAGAGCACATGCGGCGCGAGGATGAGCGCCAGCTTGTTGTATCGCGCCGACAGGCAGCGTTTGAGCGCGATCGCCTCAAATATCGCCTTGTTGTCCATAGCGCGGCGCAATTGCGCGTTTTTGGCGGAAACGCAAGCGCCTAGCGCGCAATCATGCGATGCCCGGCCTTGGCGCGCATGCAGAATTTGTTTGTCGCTCCCGCTTCATGCCGCATTGCCATCCCGCGTGCCTTGCGCCACCCACGCGGATAAGCGGCGCCATAATGGCGGCCGGCGCAGGGAACCAACCGACGCATGGACTATGCCCACGGGCTTGCCGGACTGCTGGTGGGAGTGCTTGTCGGCATGACGGGCGTCGGCGGTGGATCGCTCATGGCGCCGATCCTCGTGCTGATGCTCGGCGTCGCGCCGACCACCGCCGTCGGCACCGATCTGTGGTTCGCCGCGATCACCAAATCGGTGGGCGGTGCGGCGCACTACCGGCTGGGCGAGCCGGACTGGCAGGTCGTCCGCAGGCTCGCTTATGGCAGCATTCCCGCCAGCATCGTCATGCTCATCATTCTTTCCCGGCTCGACCTCGGGCAGATGCGACAGGGCCTCGTCATCAACGCGCTCGGTGCCATCCTCATCGTCACGGCCCTGGCGACGCTCGGGTGGAAGCAGGTGCGCCGCGCGACGCTGAACCTCACACCGGAGGCAGCCAGCCGCTACCGCGCCATGCAGCCCGCCCTCACCGTCGCAGCCGGTGTCATACTGGGCGCCATGGTGACACTGACGTCGATCGGCGCGGGCGCGCTCGGCGCGACGATGCTGATCGCGCTCTATCCGCTCCGCATGTCCGCGACACGGCTGGTCGGCACGGATATCGTCCATGCCGTGCCCCTCACCATGGTCGCGGGGCTCGGCCATCTCTGGATGGGCAATGTCGATTTCTCGCTGCTCGGCGCGCTCCTCATCGGCTCCATCCCCGGCATTCTTATCGGCTCCGTGCTCTCGACCCGCCTCTCGGACACATATATCCGGCCGGCGCTCGCGCTCGTCCTGCTCGCAAGCGGGATCAAGATGCTGAGCTAGGCTTGTCGCCTGCGCTCAAAACTCGGATGCCGTAAGTCTGCTTCGCGCCGCCGCATAGTCCTGCGCAAGACCGTCAATGAGTGTCGCGGCGGGGACGACTTGGTGAATGGCGCCAATGCCCTGACCTGCGCCCCATATGTCCTTCCACGCCTTGGCACCGCTATTTGCCGCGCCGAAATCCATGGCGGCCGCGCCACTCTCGGGCAAATTGTCCGGATCGAGGCCCTGCGCGACGATGGAACCACGCAGATAATTGCCGTGAACGCCGGTGAAATAGCTTGAATAGACGATGTCCTGCGCCGCGCCGTCGACGATCGCCTGTTTATAGGCTGCGCTCGCATGCGCCTCATCCGTCGCGATGAAGGGCGAGCCCGCATAAGCGAAATCTGCGCCCATTGCCTGTGCGGCGAGGATACCGGCACCCGTCGAGATGGCGCCGGACAGCGCGATCGGCCCATCAAACCAGGCACGCGTCTCACTGACGAGAGCGAAGGGTGACTGCCCGCCGGCATGCCCGCCTGCGCCGGCCGCCACGAGAATGAGCCCGTCCGCCCCCTTCTCCACGGCCTTGCGCGCGAAACGCTGATTGATGACATCATGGAACACCAGTCCGCCCCAGCCATGCACCGCCTCGTTCACCGCCTCATTGGCGCCCAGCGAGGTAATGATGAGCGGCACCTTGTAGCGCGCGCACATCGCCAGATCGTCCATCAACCGGGCGTTGGACTTATGGACGATGAGATTGATGGCAAACGGTGCCGATGGCTGCTCGGGGTGGGCGGCATCATGCGCGGCGAGCGCGCTGGTGATCCGCTCCAGCCAGCGCTCCAGTTCCTCGGCGGGCCGGGCATTGAGAGAGGGCATCGCGCCGATAACGCCGCTGGTGCATTGGGCGATCACCAGATCGGGATTGGACACGATGAACAGCGGCGCACCGATGAGCGGCAGACGCAGGCCACGCCGCAATTGATCCGGTATCGCCATCGCTCATCCCTCCAGTTTTCGCTATCTCTCCCCTTCGCTTGGCGCCCCCGGGCCGGCGCGTCAATCCACCGCCAGACTTGACCGGGGGTACGCCACCGATAAGCATGGCGCCATGACCACCGATCCAGACGCCCTGCCTGCCCGCAACCTCCCCTCGCCGCAGCGGCAATGGCTCTATGACGCGCATCCCGCGATGTTCGGCAATCATCCGTTTCTCTTCACCCTGCTCGCCATCTCGATTGTCGGGCTGGTCGTCATCGGCATCTGGTCGATCGTCGTGCGGGGTGAGCGGCTCGCGATTCGCCCTGGCGAGATTCTTGCCGAGCGGGGCTTGCTCTCCAAGCAGCGCGTGCAGGTCCATCTGGAAAGCGTGCGCTCCGTCCGGGTGAGCCAGAGCGCAATGCAGCGCCTCTTCAATGTGGGCGATGTGGAGATCTTCACCGCAGGCGACTATGCCGAAATCGCGATGCGCGGCCTGCCCCGGCCAGACGACATACGGGAGATCATCAGCAGCCAGCCGGGCAGCCGGCTAGCCTCCTAGCCACGCGGGCCAAATCCGCCTCCTTACCCGTTCACGCGCACCGGCTGCCACTCCCGCGCCTTCTCTCTCCGCCGTATATAGGTCGTCACGCCGATCTGGAGCGCGATCAGCATGAAGATGAAGGGCTGATAGGCGATACCCACGAAGAACGAGCCGACAAGATAGATGATATGCCCCTGCGCCAGCGCGAGCGCATAGGGCGCCACCCATTTATCCTCATCCCGCTCTGTGTTGAGATAGCGTCGGCGCAGGCGGAAGCTCTGAAAGAGCGTGCCAAGGTTTAGCAGCAGCCACATGAAGAGGCCGGGATAGCCCTGCTCCCCCAGCATCTCGAAATAGCTGGAATGGAAGGCGCGGCCACGATCCGTCACCGTCGCGAACTCCACCCGCACGGTCCCACCCTGATCGATCTTGTTCATCGTCTGGTAGGTGAAGGAGTTCTGGAGATAGCTGTCGAACCCGCCGCCGAGCGGGTTCTGTCTGGCATAGTCCATCGTCCACTTCCACACCTGCACGCGGGTCGACGCGCTGGAATCCGCCTGATAGCTGGAGATGGTGTCCATCCGGTTGGTAAAGCTGTTCGGCAGGAAGGGGACGGCGCACAGGGCGATCAACCCCGCGCCGGTTATCAGCGCCAGCTTGTGTTTCGCGTGGAAGAATACAAGGACGGCGAGCGCTGCCGCGCAGACGAGGCCGGTGCGCGCCTCCGTGCCGACCGGCATCAGCAGGCAGGCAAAGCACAGACCCGCCGCAAACAGCCGCACCCGCCAGTCCGGCGGAAATATGGTGCCGAAACGCGCCAGATAGACAATGAGCGGCATGATCGCGATCGCCACGGTGGAGATGATGCTGCCCTCATAAAGACCGCTGTTGTTATCCACCATCAGGTCCAGCGAGCCATAGCCGCCGCCGCCTGTCGCCGTCTTGATCCCCCCTACCAGGATGATCGAGCTGGCGCAGAGCACAAGGCAGAGCGAGAGCGCCTCGATCCTGAGTTTCGTCCGCAAGGTGAGTGGCAGGAAAATGGCAAAAACCATCGCCTTCCACACCCAGTCCCACTTGGTTTTCGCCTCGATGGGGAAGTCGGCATGCATCGTCGTATAGGCACAATAGGCCAGCAGAAGCGCGATCAGAACCTGCCGGCCGGAAAAGCGGCTGTCCTGCTTATTGTCGAAAAAGAGCCAGCCGCCAATCACCGCCATGAAGGCGATCAGCGAAATGGGGATGCTGTTCAGCAGCGCATAGGTCAGCCGCTGGGGAGAGACGATATCGATATAGGCATAAGTCAGCACAAGGATGAACGGGCGCCGCATCCCCATGCCGCACATCGCGGCGAGAAAGGCGATGAAGACGAGATCACGCATCGCCGGTGTCTCCTTCCCCGTTGCCCATGTCCGGAGCAGGCACCTCCTCCACATCCAGATCGTCACGGAAGAGCAGCCGCCAGCAGGCGATCAGCAGCAGGCCATGGCTGACAAGAAGAGAAAGATTGTCGATCATCGCGCGTGTCTTGCCCGCCTTGCTCCATTCGCGGCAAGACGGCATAGACCACCCGTGTGCCGCAACGCTCGCCCTGTTACCGGAACTGTCCCTAGATCAGGGCCGTGAAGGGCACGTTAAGCCTCTTCATCCCGCTGATGGCTATGACTAGAGGCGCCGTTGATGCCTGATCCATTACGAAGCTTTTACTCTCTTGCGCTAGACAAGCCGCCAGCCGGAAGGAGCCGGCCATCATGACGGAAGCTGTTTCGCCCCGGAACGGGCGCTGGTCAATGGAAAGCATGCTCGGCCCGGCCGGCGCACGCGCACTGCTGGCAGCGGTGGGCACGGCGGGCGTCGTCGCCTCCGTACCCGCCGTCACGCTGGGTCACTGGATCGCGGCGAGCGGTCTGGGCATGGCGTTGCCACTGCTCGCCCCTCCGCTCGCGCTGGCGACCCGGCTGGCGCTCGCGGCGGCGGCGGGACTCGTCGCGGGCGTGCTCATCTTCATTGCCTGGCGCACCCTGCACCGCAAGCGCGCACCGGCCCGATCGACCGCTCAAGGAGATTCCATGAAGGACAAGAGGCCCGCGCAGCACAAAAAAAAGGAGCAGCGCAAGGGCTGGTCCGCGAGCTTTGGCGCACTCTTCCGCCGCAAGTCCACGAAAAGGCCTGCAACCGCCGAGGCACAGCCCCGGCGCAGGGCAGACCTGCATCCCGATGCGCCGCCGCGCCCGCCGCTGCTTGCCAGCCGCGATCTGCCGCCACCCGGCCGGCCGGCTGAAGCCGGCGCCGCGACAGCCCCCGTGCTCATGCCAGCCCCCTCGTCCCTGCCCCGGCTCGACGAGATCGTCGCCGATAGCGGCATGGACATTCTGGATGACACGCCGGTCGCGCCGCGCCCTTTCGAGCCGCGCGAAACGCCACAGGACGCCGTAACGATCAACCATCCCGCGATCACCCCGCAACCTGCGCCCTCTCAATCCGATTATAACGGGCCGCGCGTCTTCGAAGCGGAACCGGCAGCGGCGACCGCAATGTCAGAGACGCCGTCGGCTCCACCGCCTGCCGAGGAGTTTCGTCCGTCCCGCTTCGAGCCGGCCCGTGCCCTCGTCAATGATGCGCCGATTGCGGCGGGCAATGATGGCCTCGGAAATGACGTGACATTTGATACGCCGCGGCCCGATATACCTGCACCCATGCCCGACGAGACCATGATCGATCAGGAACAAGAGAGCCTCGCCAGCCTGCTCGCCCGCTTCGAGCATGGCCTTGCCCGCCGCGTCGCGGTGGTCGATGCGCGCAGTGCCGAAACACTGCTGAACGAGCGGCTGATCTTCGCCGAGCCGGATTCCAATGTCCGCAACGCGCTGCGTTCGCTGCGTCCGGTTGAATCCGTCGCGCCGCCACCGGTCCGGCCAGCCGCCGATCCCGCCGCCTTGCCTCTCGAGCCGCTCGATCAGGATGTCGACAGCGAGCTGGAAGCCGCTCTTGGCGCGCTTCGCCGGCTGACCGAGCAGGGCCGGCGATAAGCCAGCCCGCTCGTCATATCGTTTACAGCGCCGCCAGCGCCTCCGCGCCGGCTTCAATCGCCGCCAGATTGGCAAGGGCGAGCGGCAAGCGCTGGGTGATGTAGAAGCGCGCCGTCGCGCTCTTGCCGTCGAGCAGCGCAGGGTCGCCCTCGCCTGCCGCGCGCATCGCCTCGGCGCGCTCCGCCTGTCGGCCGAGCAGCCAGCCACCCAGCACGCCCGCGCACAGTGCGAGATAGGGGCTGGCCGCAGCGCCAGCCCCCGGCTGGTCATGCGCCAGCATCGTTTCCGTGGCGCGGTCGAACACCGCCAGCGCCGCCATCAGCGCCTCGCGCCGCGCAGCGTCCCGCCAGCCGGCAACATCCCCCGCAATGTCCGCCCGCAGTTCCGCCACCGCCGCGCCCTTGTCCGCGCGCAGCTTGCGCCCGGCAAGGTCCATGGCCTGAATGCCGTTGGTTCCCTCATAGATCGGCGCGATCCGCGCATCGCGATAATGCTGGGCGACGCCGGTCTCCTCGATATAGCCCATGCCGCCGTGCACCTGAATGGCAAGGCTGGTCACCGCGACGCCGGTATCGGTGCCATAGGCCTTGCTGATCGGCGTCATCAGGTCCGCCCGGCGCTTCCAGAAGGCGCGCTTTTCCGCGTCCGGCTCGGCATGGGCGCGATCCACGGCCGCCGCGTTCGCATAGACGATGGCGCGGGCGGCCTGCGTCTCCGCCTTCATCGTCATCAGCATCCGCCGCACATCCGGATGGGCGATGATCGGGCCGAACTGCACGCGCTCGGCGGCATAGGCATAGGCGTCCTGCATCGCCCGCTCGGCAATGGCGACACCTTGCAGGCCGACATTGATGCGCGCGTGGTTCATCATGGTGAACATCGCGGCAAGGCCGCCATTGGGCGCGCCGACAAGCCAGCCCACACAGGCGCCCTTTTCACCGAACTGCATGGTGCAGGTGGGCGAGGCATGAATCCCGAGCTTATGCTCGATGGAGACGCACTGCACGTCATTGCGCACCCCGGGTCGTCCATCCGCATCGGGCAGATATTTGGGAACAACGAAGAGGCTGATGCCCTTTGGTCCGGCCGGCGCATCCGGCAGGCGGGCAAGGACGAGGTGGACGATATTTTCCGCCAGCTCATGCTCACCCCAGGTGATGAAGATTTTTTGCCCGGCAATCCGATAACTTCCATCGCCGGCTGGCGTCGCGGTGGAGCGCAACGCGCCCAGATCGCTCCCCGCCTGGGACTCAGTGAGGTTCATCGTACCGGTCCACGCGCCAGAGACGATATTGGCGAGGTAGAGCGCCTGCTGCTCGGGTGAGCCATGCGCCTGCAACGCCTCGATCGCGCCAAGGCTCAGCATGGGGCTGAGCGAGAGCGCCATGTTAGCGGCGGTAAGCTGCTCCTGCACGGCGACAGAAAGAAGGAATGGCAGCCCCTGCCCGCCATGCTCCGGCCGGGCAGAAAGGCCGAGCCAGCCGCCTTGCGCATAATCGCGATACGCCTCCGCAAAGCCCTCCGGCAGCGAAACCACGCCGTCCTTCCAGCGTGCGCCCTGTTGATCCCCGATGCGCGCGAGTGGCGCGAACCCTGATTCCGCGAGCTTGGCCGACTCGCCGAGAATCGCCTCGGCCATATCGACCCCGGCATTCTCGAAGCCGGGAAGCGCCGCCAGACCGGACAAATCCGCTACGGCATCCGCCACGAACAATTGCTCGTCCACAGGTGCGCGATAGTCCGCCATATTCTCTCTCCCCGCTTGTTCGATCGACCGCTACCCGGAATGGCGGAGCGCGTGTACGAGGGCAAGTCCGACAACGGGGGGGTGTGAATGGCGCAGGCGATCAGACAAGCACGACGCGGCGGATGGTGGCGACACCTCTATGTGCAGGTGCTGGTCGCTATCATGCTCGGCGTCCTGCTCGGCGCGCTCAATCCCGCGCTTGGCGGCGCGATGAAGCCGCTGGCCGACGCTTTCGTCAAGGCGATCAAGATGGTGATCGCGCCGGTCATCTTCCTCACTCTGGTCTCAGGCATCGCGCATATGCGCGGCCTTGGCGATCTGGGCAGGGTGGCGGCGCGTGCGCTTGGCTATTTCCTCGCGGTCTCCACCCTCGCGCTCGTCATCGGCCTTGTCGTCGCCAATGTGGTGCGCCCCGGCGAAGGCCTTGGCGTCGATCCCGCGCGGCTCGATGCCCGGGCCGTCGCTGAATATGCCGGCAAGGCCGCCCATGCCAACATCAGCGATTTCCTCCTCGCGATCATCCCCACCACGCCGCTCTCCGCACTTACGGAAGGGTCGATCCTGCAGGTGCTTTTCATCGCGATCCTCACGGGCGTTGCGCTGGCCCTGATGGGCGAGACAGCCGAGCCCATCGTCCGCGCGACGGATCGGCTCGGCCAGCTCGCGTTCCGCATCGTCGCGCTCATCATGCGCGCCGCACCGATCGGCGCCTTCGCGGCCATGGCGTTCACCGTGGGCCATTACGGGCTGGCAGCGCTCACTAATCTCGCGGCGCTGGTCGCCACCTTTTACATTACCTCCGCGCTCTTCATCCTGCTGGTGCTTGGCGCCATTGCCCGCATGGCCGGATTCTCGATCCTCCGGCTCATCGATTATCTGAAAGCCGAGCTCCTGCTTGTGCTCGGCACCTCCTCGTCCGAAAGCGCGCTGCCGAGCCTCATGGAGAAGCTGGAGAATGCAGGCTGCAAGCCGGCGATTGTCGGCCTTGTCGTGCCGCTCGGCTACAGCTTCAATCTGGACGGGACCAACATCTACCTCACATTGGCCGCCCTCTTCATCGCGCAGGCCTGCGGGATCGAACTCAGCCTGGCCGATCAGCTCGCGCTGATGGCGGTGGCGGTGATCTCCAGCAAGGGCGCGGCGGGTGTCACCGGCGCGGGCTTCATCACCCTCGCCGCCACGCTGGCGGTGGTGCCGAGCGTCCCGGTGGCGGGGATGGCGCTGATCCTCGGGGTCGATCGCTTCATGAGCGAATGCCGCAGCCTCACCAACTTCATCGGCAATGCCGTCGCCACCATCGTCATCGCGCGCTGGGAAGGGGCTCTGGACCAGACAGCGCTGGAGAATGCGCTTGCCCGGCCGGTAAAAGCGTGATCGGCTAAGGCCTGATCCGGGCCAGCAGCCGCTCGGCCTGCGTCAGGTGCGGCCGGTCGATCATCTTGCCATCGAGCTTGAGCGCGCCAACGCCGGGGCTGGCGGCAAAGGCGGCGACGATCGCGCGGGCATGGGCGATTTCCGCATCGGACGGGCTGAACCCGGCGTTGATCGTGGCGACCTGCGCGGGATGAATCGCCATCATGCCGGTGAACCCGTCACGCCGCGCGCGCGCCACATAGGCCGCAAGACCCGCCTCGTCCGCGATGTTCGGATAAACGGTCTCGATGGCGGCGGTGCCGGCGGCATGGGCGGCAAACAGGGCAAGCGCGCGCACCATCTCATAAGGCGCCGTGTAGCGCCCATCCTCCTCGCGCGCGCCGGCCGCCCCGATTGCCGCGGGGAGGTCTTCCGCGCCCCAGGTCAGACCGGCGAGCTGCGCCGAGCACGACGCATATGAACCAAGTGCGAAGACTGCGACAGGCGTCTCCGTCGCGACAGGAAGCACAAGTGGGCAGCCCGCCCCGACGCGTGCATGCAAAGCAGTGATAGACGCCGCGCCCTCCGCCTTGGGCAACATCAGCGCATCAGGCATATGATCGGGGCGCATCGCGTGCAGCATCGTGAGGTCTCCGGCGAGCGCCTCGCTCTCCAGCGGATTGACGCGTACCAGAGTGGGCAGCAGCCGCGTCTGCGCCAGATAGGCAGCTACAGCCTCTCGCGCGGCAGGTTTACGATCGGGTGCGACCGAATCCTCAAGATCGAGGATGATCGCATCCGCGCCAGACCCGGCCGCCTTGTCAAACCGCTCGGGCCGATCAGCCGGGACGAAGAGGAGCGAACGCCAACTCATATGAACCTCATGCCTATCGCGTCACCTGCCATCAACTGCTCACCCTTGGCCCCATGAGAATGACGAGCGCCCCCCCGACGGAGAGCGCGCCGCCCACCAAATCCCAACGGTCAGGCCACTGGCCTTCCACGGCCCAGCCCCAGAAGATCGCGGCAAGAATATAAATGCCGCCATAGGCGGCATAAGCGCGGCCGGCATAGGCCGTTTCCACCTGTGCCAGCAGCCAGGCGAACAGCGCAAGCGAAGCCAGGCCGGGCAACAGCCATAAGGGCGACTTCTCCAGTCGCAGCCATGCCCAGAAGGCAAAGCAGCCGGCAATTTCGGCAAAGGCAGCAAGCCCATAGGCCAGCAGGCTTGTCATCCCTGCCCCCTCGCCGGCCGCCCCGCGCGGGACCACGAGGCCCCGCACTGGCGCCGGCGCCATCCATCCAGCCTGTTCATCCTTGCCTCCCGCCCGGGGCGCCATGATCCGGCACCAAGACCAGCATAGCGCGGCATGGCCCACCCGAAAACCGTGCAATTGAATGACGCGCACTCTCCCCGCCCTGCTCCGGCAGGCCGCGCCGCGCTTGTGCGAAAGGGCGCAAACACATACATTCACGGCATGTCCGCGCACCACCACCACCATCATGCCGAGCCGACCGGCTCTCAACTTGCCGAGGCCGCGCGCCGCACATTGGAAGGCAATAGCGAGCAGTGGACGGATATGCGCGCGGACATCTTCGCCGTGCTTGCCGCCGAAGAGAAGCCCGCCTCCGCTTATGACATCGCGGACAAGGTGTCGCAAAAGCGCGGCAAGCGGGTGGCGCCCAACAGCGTCTACCGCATTCTCGACCTGTTCGTGACGAACAACCTCGCACAGCGGGTGGAGAGCGCCAACGCCTATATCGCCAATGCCCATCCGGGCTGCGTCCATGACTGCATTTTTCTCGTCTGCCGGCAGTGCGGCGAAGCAACGCATATTGATGACGACAGGCTGGCCAGCACCGTGCGCGGCATGGCCGCACAGGAGGGCTTCACGGCCGAGCGCCCCGTGATCGAAGTGCTGGGCCTGTGCGCCAAGTGCCAACCCGATCCTGTGGCCTGAAAGCCAACATGGGATAATCGCGTCAAAACTGCCTGCGATCCCGTTCGACATGGCGCGCGGGACGCATTATGTCGGCGCGATGGACATTCTTTCCACACCCCTGCTCGACCAGGTGGACGTCCCGGCCGATCTCCGCACGCTGAAGCCCGAGCAACTCACGCAGTTTGCCGACGAGCTGCGCCGCGAGACCATCTCCGCTGTCGGCGTGACGGGTGGTCATCTCGGCTCCGGCCTCGGCGTTGTCGAGCTGACGGTCGCCATCCATTATGTGTTCAACACGCCCGAGGACCGGCTGATCTGGGACGTGGGGCATCAATGCTATCCGCACAAGATCATCACTGGCCGGCGCGATCGCATACGCACACTGCGGCAGGGCGGCGGCCTCTCCGGCTTCACGCGGCGGGCCGAGAGCGAATATGATCCGTTCGGCGCGGCGCACAGCTCCACCAGCATCAGCGCGGCGCTGGGCTTTGCCGTCGCGAACAAGATGGCGGACCGGCCCGGTAAGGCGATCGCGGTAATCGGCGACGGCGCGATGTCCGCCGGCATGGCCTATGAGGCGATGAACAATGCGGAAGCCGCCGGCAACCGGCTGGTCGTCATCCTCAATGACAATGACATGTCGATCGCGCCTCCGGTCGGCGGGCTCTCGGCCTATCTTTCCCGCATCGTGTCGAGCCGCGAGTTCCTCTCGCTGCGCCATGTTCTGCGCCGCCTCGCCCGGAAGCTCCCCCGTCCACTCCACACGGCCGCGAAGAAGACGGATGAGTTTGCGCGCGGCATGGCGATGGGCGGCACCCTGTTCGAGGAACTGGGCTTCTATTATGTCGGCCCGATCGACGGACATAATCTCGATCAGCTCATTCCCGTGCTGGAGAATGTCCGCGACGCGGCGGAAGGACCATGCCTCATCCATGTGGTGACGCAAAAGGGCAAAGGCTACGCCCCGGCCGAGGCCGCCGCCGACAAATATCATGGCGTGCAAAAATTCGATGTGGTGACCGGCGAGCAGGTGAAGGCTCCCGCCGGCCCGCCAAGCTATACCGGCGTGTTCGCCAAGGCCCTGCTGGCCGAGGCCGCGCGTGACCCCACCATCTGCGCGATCACCGCCGCCATGCCCTCAGGCACGGGGCTCGACACGTTCGCCCAAGCCTATCCCGAACGCAGCTTCGATGTCGGCATCGCCGAGCAGCACGCCGTCCCCTTCGCCGCTGGCCTCGCCGCACAGGGGATGCGGCCGTTCTGCGCCATTTACTCCACCTTCCTCCAGCGCGCCTATGATCAGGTGGTGCATGATGTCGCGATACAGAATCTCCCCGTCCGCTTCGCCATTGATCGCGCAGGGCTGGTCGGCGCGGACGGAGCAACCCATGCCGGAAGCTTCGATATCGCCTATCTTGCCGCGCTGCCCAACATGGTGGTGATGGCCGCGGCGGACGAGGCGGAGCTGGTCCACATGGTCCATACCGCCGCCTGTCATGACAGCGGGCCGATCGCGCTGCGCTATCCGCGCGGCAACGGTGTGGGCGTCCCGCTGCCGGACGTGCCGGAGCTACTGGAAATCGGCAAGGGGCGGATGGTCCGCGAGGGCAAGTCCGTCGCGATACTCTCCCTCGGCACGCGGCTGGACGAGGCGCTGAAAGCCGCCGAACTCCTGGAAGCGCGCGGCCTCTCCACCTCGGTCGCCGACCTGCGCTTTGCCAAGCCGCTGGACGAGGCGCTGATCCGTCGCCTGCTCACCACGCATGACGTTGCCATCACCATCGAGGAGGGCAGCATCGGCGGGCTTGGCGCGCATGTGCTCACCATGGCGAGCGATCAGGGGCTGATCGACAGCGGCCTCCGGCTCCGCACCATGCGCCTGCCGGACGTCTTTCAGGATCATGAAAAGCCGGAGGTGCAATATGCCGCCGCCGGGCTCGACGCGCAGGGCATTGTCGATACCGTGCTGAGCGCGCTGCGGCACAATAGCGCCGGGATGGAAAGCGGCGTCAGAGCCTGAATCTTTCCATAAAAATGCCACCGCCGCGCTTCAGCGCGGCGGGGCTTGCGGATTACCGGCTTGAAGTGAAGCTTACTGGCCGCCGCCCGGCGTACCCACGCCGGCACGGGCGAACTGCCCGTCACCTTCCGGCGCGGCGACGATATCCGTTGTGACAGCACCCTTGTCGAGCAGCTTCGTCTCCGGATCACCCACCTCGGACCGGATGCCGGCCTGCGCCACGGTGCGGCCGGCCTGCTCCAGCGCGGACGTTTCGCCCGCGCTGCGCGGCGCGGGGCCGCCGAACATCGCATCAAGCGCCTGCTGCTGCGTGGTGCTCTGCTGGCTCGCGGCCGTGCCCGCGGCGGGCGGAACCAGCGCGAAATCAGGCGGAATGACGAGCGGCGGCTGGCGCGAGACGGCCATTTCATCCGGCCGGTCGCGATTGATGAGCTTGGTGCCGCCGCATGCCGTCAGGATGATCGGCAGGGCAAGGGCAAGTGCGAGGGTGGTCTTACGCATCCTTGGGGGTCTCCTTGGGCGTCTTCTCGCCCAGCAACAGCGCGCGCGCAAGCAGGATCAGCACACCAATGGTGATCGCCGCGTCGGCAAGATTGAAAATCAGGAAGGGGCGCCACGTGCCGATGTGGAAATCGGCATAATCGATGACATAGCCGAGCCGCACCCGATCGATGATATTGCCAATCGCGCCGCCAAGCACGAGGCCCAGCGCCAGAGCGTCGCTGCGCGCGCGCTCACGGAACAGCCAGACCGCGACGAAGGTGGCGATACACCCGGTCAGCAGCACCAGCAGCCAGCGCGCCAGCTCCGTCTCCGCATGGAAGAAGCCCATGGAGACGCCGCGATTCTCCGTCCAGGTGAGGTTGAAGAAGGGCAGTATCTCTATGCCCAGCGCCCCATGGGAACGCAGAGCAAGCGGATAGGTGACAATATATTTGATCGCCTGATCGAGCAGCACGATGCCGGCCGCAAGGCCCAGCGCAGCGCCGCGATGCGCGCCGGGAGCACTCATCCGATCACCTCTTCGCAGCGCCCGCACAGCGCGCCATCGTCCGTCACCTCGGGGAGGTGGCGCCAGCAGCGCCCGCACTTATGATGCGTCGTCGGCGTCACGCTCACGGTCTCCCCGCCCTCACGCACGCTGGCGACAATGCTGACTTCGGCAAAATCCACGTCCTCCGGCACAACGGGCATCACCACATCCGCTTCCAGGCTGGAACGGACGGTCTTTTCCCGACGTAGCGGCTCGATGGCCTCCGTCACCTGAGTCCGCGCTGAACGGATCGCCGCCCAGCGCTCACCCAGCGCCGCGTCGCGCCAGCCGGCATCCACCTCCGGCCAGACGAGCAGATGGACCGATCCGTCCGGATCGGGATAGCGGCTCTGCCACACTTCCTCAGCGGTGAAAGGGATCAGCGGCGCGGCATAACGCACCAGCGCGTGGAAGAGATGATCGAGCACCGTGCGATAGCCCCGGCGCTTCTCCGTCTCCGCACCCGTCGCCGGATTGACGTCGCAATAGAGACAGTCCTTGCGGATATCGAAGAAGAAGGCCGAGAGATCATTATTCGCGAAGTCGCCCAGCGCGCGGGAATAGCGCCCGAACTCCAGCCAGCTCTCGCTCGCCTTGTCATCGACGATCGCCTTCAGCTCCGCGTCCAGATCGGCGAGGCGATGGAGCATGTATCGCTCCAGCTCCGGCATCTGCGCGATGGGCACGCGCTGGCCCTCGTCAAAGCCCTCCAGCGCGCCGAGCATATAACGGAAGGTGTTCCGCAGCTTGCGATAGGCATCGCTCGCGCCGGCCAGCACTTCCTTGCCGATCCGCACATCGTCGAAATAGTCGGTCGAGGCGACCCACAGGCGCAGAATGTCCGCGCCGCTCTCCCCGATCACCTTGAGCGGATCGACGACATTGCCAAGGCTCTTGGACATTTTGCGGCCCTGCCCGTCGAGCGCGAAGCCGTGCGTCAGCACCGCGCCATAAGGCGCGTGGCCGCGCGTGCCGCAGCTCTCCAGCAATGAGGACTGGAACCAGCCGCGATGCTGATCCGACCCCTCGATATAGAGGTCCGCGCGCACGCCCGCGCCATAGCGCGCCTCGACGACGAAGCTGTGGGTCGAGCCACTGTCGAACCACACGTCGAGAATGTCGTTCACCACCTCATAATCGGCCAGCGCATAGTCGGGGCCGAGCAGCGCCTGATGATCCGCGCCGAACCATGCGTCCGCGCCGCTCGCCCTGAACGCCTCGACAATGCGGGCATTGACCGCCGGATCGTTGAGATAGTCGCCGGTCTGGCGGTGGACATAGAGCGCGATGGGCACGCCCCATGCCCGCTGGCGGGAGATCACCCAGTCCGGCCGGTCTGAGACCATGGCATGAATGCGGTTGCGCGCGCGGTGCGGCACCCAGCGGGTCTGCTCGATCGCGTCGAGCGCGGTGGCGCGCAGGGTCGCGCCATTGCCCTGCCGCCGCAGAATCGCCTCTTCCTCCGCGCAGCGCGGCAGCAGCCCGTCGCTGACAGGCTTGTCCATGGGGATGAACCATTGCGGCGTACAGCGATAGATGATCCGCGCCTTGGACCGCCACGAGTGCGGATAGCTATGCGTGAGCGCACCCACGGAGAGAAGCTGCCCGGTGGCGCGCAAATCGGTGAGGATCGGGCCTTCGGGGCCATTGAACTTCGTGTTGATGACGCTGCCCTGCCCGGCGAGCCACAGCCAATCATCACGATAAAAGCCCGCATCGGTGACCGCGAACACCGGGTCGATGCCCACAGCCTTGCACGCAAGGAAATCCTCCTCGCCATGGTCCGGCGCCATATGGACAAGGCCGGTGCCGGCATCGGTGGTGACATGCGGCGCGGCGATGAACGGGCGGGGCTTTGCGAAGAAACCGCCGAGCGCGTGCATCGGGTGGCGAGCGACGGCGCCGGCGAGATCCTTCCCGAACATCCAGTTCGAGCGATCCTGCACCTCGATTCCACTGCGCGCAACGAACTGATCGACCAGCTCTTCGGCGATCAGATAGGTCCGGTCCGCGACAAGCAGGACATATTTGATCTCCTCCCCATAAGCGATCGCCTGATTGACGGGGATCGTCCACGGGGTCGTCGTCCAGATCACCGCATGAGCGCCGACCAGCTCCGGCGCGCCCGGCGCCTCGGTGATCTCAAACGCCAGATCGATCTGCGTCGAGGTCACGTCTTCATATTCGACTTCGGCCTCGGCCAGCGCGGTCTTCTCGACCGGGCTCCACATGACAGGCTTGGCGCCGCGATAAAGCTGTCCGGTCTCCGCGAACTTCAGCAGCTCGCCAACGATGGTGGCTTCCGCCTCATATTTCATGGTGAGATAGGGATCATCCCAATCTCCCATCACGCCAAGCCGCTTGAACTGCGCCTTCTGCACGTCCACCCATTTGTCCGCATAGGCGCGGCACTGGGCGCGGAACTCCTGCGGAGGCACCTCGTCCTTGTTGAGCTTCTTCTGGCGATATTCCTCCTCGATCTTCCATTCGATGGGGAGGCCATGGCAGTCCCAGCCGGGCACATAGGGCGCGTCCTTGCCGAGCAGGCTCTGGGCGCGCACGATGATATCCTTGAGCACCTTGTTCATCGCGTGGCCCATGTGAATGTCGCCATTCGCATAGGGCGGGCCGTCATGCAGGATGAAGCGCGGTGCGCCCGCGCGCGCGGCGCGCAGCTTGCCGTAGAGGTCCATCGCTTCCCAGCGGGCCAGCGTCGCCGGCTCCTTCTGGGCGAGGCCCGCCTTCATCGGGAAGTCGGTCTGCGGCAGGAAAACAGTGGGCTTATAGTCGGGTGCGTCGGACATCGGGTTTCCACATCAGGTCCGCCCCGCCCCGGCGGAACCGGGGCCGCGCCTTCATCCCCGCAAGGCGGGAGGCGGACGGAAAATCACCCCGCGCCCTACGCGAGCCGGGGCCGCACCGCAAGAATTTGCCGCGCGCGGGCGACATCTGCCGCCATCTGCGCCTTGAGCGCGTCGAGCCCGTCGAACTTCGCCTCGCCGCGCAGCCGTTCGATGAGGGAAATCTCGACGATCTGGCCGTAAAGATCGCCCGAAAAGTCAAACAGGAAGGTTTCGAGCAGTTCCCTGGGCGGATCGAAGCTGGGGCGAATACCGAGATTGGCC
Source organism: Sphingobium sp. (assembly GCA_035911355.1). Classification (GTDB taxonomy): domain Bacteria; phylum Pseudomonadota; class Alphaproteobacteria; order Sphingomonadales; family Sphingomonadaceae; genus Sphingobium. The sequence goes on along the minus strand of JAMHVU010000041.1, from coordinate 83,715 downwards.
GCGCCATCGCGCACGCGCCCGTCGGCCAGCCGGGCCTGCACGGCATAAATGCCATAGGCCGGGCGCAAATAGGTGCCGAGCAGCATGTTCGCGGTGGGGAAGCCCAGCTCGCGACCCAGCGCTTCGCCATGGATCACGTCGCTCTCGATCGCGAAGGGACGGGTCAGCAGCGCTTCGGCCGCCGCGCAGTCCCCTGCCTGCAACGCTTCACGAATGCGGCTGGAGGAGACAATCTCCCCGCTCGCATCGCGCACCGGCGGCACGGCCGCGCAGGTCAGGCCCAGAGGCGCGGCCAGTTCGGCCAGCATCGCGACATTGCCGGCGCGCGCCTTGCCGAAGGTATAATCCTCACCGGTCACCACGCCCGCCGCGCCGAAATCGCCGGCGAGCATAGCGACAAAATCGGCCGGGCTCTTCGCCGCCAGCGCCGCGTCGAACTGAAAGGTCAGCATCGCCGCCGCCCCTGCCGCCGCGAAGATCCGCGCCCGCTGGTCCGGCATGGTGAGGCGGAAAGCCGGCGTGTCTGGCCGGAAAAAGCGGGCCGGATGGGGATCGAACGTGCCGATGATGACGGGGCGCCCCTCCGGCGCGGCCATGGCGCGGGCGCGCGCCACCACGGCCTGATGGCCAAGGTGGAACCCGTCAAAATTGCCGAGCGCGATAATGCCGCCACGCAAATGCGCGGGCACGCCCCCGATGCTGGTCAACCGCTCCATGGCGCCGGCCTATAGGCAGCACGCTCGCGGCAGGCAACGCTCGCCGTGCATGGATCAGGCTGAGGCGTGGGCCGGGATCGGCTCAGGGATAGATGGGCGGGCTGATCAGCGCTTCCGCCTCGATCATCCGCCGCTCGTCCACCAGACTGCGCGGCTCCGCCTCGCCAGCCAGAAAGCCGAGCAGATCATCATTGAGCCGGTCCGCCGCCGTCATGAAGAGCCCGTGCGGCTCCCCGCTATATTCCACATGCTGCGCGCCCGGCAGCGCCCTGGCCACGGCCCGCGCGGACACATCGATCGGCACGATATGGTCCGACGTGCCATGGATCACCAGCGTGGGGATATCGAACGCGGCGAGATCACCGCGGAAATCCGTGTGCCCGAAGGCATCGACACAAGCGAGGGTCGCCAGCGGGCTCGCCATGCAAGCCAGATTAAAGTGCCAATCCAGCACGCCCTGACTGACCGCCCGGGAAATCAGCCCCTGCCCGTAGAAATTCTTCGCGAAATGCTGAAGAAAGTCGAAGCGGTCGGCGCGGATCTGGCTCTTGATATCATCGAGTGCACTCGCGGGGACCCCATGCGGATTATCCTCCGTCTTCAGCATGAACGGGACAACCGATGCGACCAGCACGGCGCGCCGGATCTTGCCCGATCCATAGCGGCCCAGATAGCGCGCCACCTCGCCTCCTCCCATGGAGAAGCCCACGAGATTTGCCTTGCCCAGCGCGAGCGCGCCGATGATGTCGGCCAGATCATCGGCCAGCACGTCGTAATTATAGCCTGCTACCGGCTTGTCCGAGAGACCGAATCCGCGCCGGTCATAGGTAATGACGCGATAGCCCGCCTCGACCAGCGCCACGATCTGCCGTTCCCACATGGCGCCGCTGAGCGGCCAGCCATGGATGAGAATGACAGGTTCTCCGCCGCCCATGTCCTGAACATGGAGCTGTGTACCGTCGCGCACCTGAATGAACATGGATGTCTCCGCTCAGCGAAATAGAGTCATGCCCGCAACGCCTGCCGGGCAATGGCGTTCCATCGCCATCCACACCGGGCCGGACGACTCCGTCCGTCAGTCGTCGCGTGCGCGCAGGCTAACATAGCTGAAGGCCGGGCGGCCAGCCGCAGCGTCATGATCCTCACGTGCGCTTTCGCGCCAGCGGGCCGGGTCCGGCGCATCGATGCGAGCATCCCCGGCTGGCGCGCAATGGACCTCCGTCAGTTCGATGCGGTGGGCGATCGGCTCGAACAGGCGGTAGATTTCCGCCCCGCCGATGACAGAGAGCGTCGCCACGTCGCCCACCGCCGCGATCGCCGCCGCGACATCGCAAACCGGTTCCGCCCCCGCCGCCTGCCAGCCCGCGTCACGCGTCAGCACGATATGCCGGCGACCGGGCAGCAGACCGGGCAAACTGTCGAATGTCTTGCGGCCCATCACCATGGGCGTCCCCATGGTCATTGCCTTGAAACGCCGGAGATCGCCGGGGAGATGCCAGGGAATGGCGCCCCCGCTCCCGATCACGCCATTATCCGCGCGGGCCAGGAGCAGCACGATCTCGGGCGGCGGCTCGAGGCGGCTGACAGCCGGCGTCGGCGTGTTCATGTGCCCAGCCGCGTCACATGACCCATTTTGCGGCCCGGACGCGCCTCATGCTTGCCGTAGAGGTGGAGGTGCGCGGTCTCTTCCGCGAGGATCGCCGCCCAGCCATGCGCCGCCTCGCCGATGAGGTTTTCCATCACCACCCGCGCCGCGACACGATCCGTCGCGCCCAGCGGCAGGCCGCAGATGGCGCGGATGTGATTCTCAAACTGGCTGGTGAGCGCGCCTTCGATGGTCCAGTGGCCGCTATTATGGACACGGGGCGCCATCTCGTTGAAGATCGGACCGTCCGCGCCGCAGAAGAACTCCAGCGTCAGCACGCCGACATAATCAAGCGCGTCCGCCACGCGCGCCGCGATCGCCTGCGCCGCCTCCACCTGCGCGCGCACAGCGGCATTGGCCGGGACAGTCGATGTGGCAAGGATGCCCGCCTCATGCACGTTGAGCGGCGCATCCCAGAAGTGCAGTTCCCCGCCCTGCCCGCGCACAAGAAACAGGGAAAATTCATGATCGAAGCGGACAAAGCCTTCAAGAATTGCTGGCTGACCGCCAATGTCCGCCCATGCCGCGTCCAGCGCTGCCGGGTCCGCGCTCATGATCCGCGCCTGCCCCTTGCCGTCATAGCCAAAACGGCGGGTCTTGAGGATGGCGGGCGTGCCGATGCGCGCCACGGCGGCATCCAGCCCCGCCCGATCAGACACTGGCGCATAAGGCGCGGTGGGGCCGCCCAGCCCGGCGACAAAGCCCTTTTCCTCCAGCCGATCCTGCGCGATGGCAAGCGCACGGCCATTGGGCTGAACATGGCCACAGGCGCCCAGCAGGTCGATCGCCGCGCTCGGCACATTCTCGAACTCATAGGTCACCATATCGACCGACTGCGCGAATGCACGCAGCGCGACGGCATCCTCATAAGCGCCGCGCGTCCATTCGCTGGCGACATCGGCAGCCGGGCCGCTCGCCTCGGGCGCGAACACATGCGTGCGGTAGCCAAGCTGCGCGGCGGCCATCGCCAGCATCCGGCCGAGCTGGCCACCGCCCACAATGCCAATGGTAGCGCCCGGCGCAATGACAGTGGTGCCGGTGGAGCTGCTCTTCATGCGCTCAGACGTCCGGCCGCTCATCGACCGATTCGGTCTGTGCGGCGCGCCATGCCTCCAGCCGCAGGGCCAGCGCCGGATCACCGTTCGCGAGAATAGCGGCGGCAAGCAGACCCGCATTGGTCGCGCCCGCCTTACCGATGGCCAAGGCGCCGACGGGAATGCCGCCTGGCATCTGGACAATGGAAAGCAGGCTGTCGAGCCCGGACAGCGCGGCCGATTGCACCGGCACGCCAAGCACGGGCAGCCGCGTCATCGCCGCGACCATGCCCGGCAGATGGGCCGCGCCGCCCGCCCCCGCCACAATCACCTGAAGGCCGCGCCCTGCCGCGCTCTTTGCATAAGCGACAAGCCGATCAGGCGTGCGATGGGCGGAGACGACCTTCGCCTCGTACGGCACGCCAAGCGCCGCCAGCACCTCGGTCGCGTGGCGCATCGTCTCCCAGTCCGACCGTGAGCCCATGATAATGCCCACTTTCAGCGCAGTTCCAAGCTGGTCGTCCATGCGCGCCCCTTTTGCGCCCTTTATGCTTCAGGCGGAGCCTTTAGCCAGCAGCCGGTCAGGAAACAACAACGGACCACCGGAAATCTGCCAAAAACGCTGAATGCGGATTTTACTTGAATTGCGCCCGGTGTATGCTGCTGTGCAGTATAGTCCGGCGAACGATGGAGGCCTTTGGTTGACGCGGGGGACGAGCCGACCTGTCTTGCGTGATGTCGCATCCGATGGGCTGACTGCATTACGCGATGAGAATACCGCCCTCCGCGAGGAGTTGGCGCGCCTGCGCGCGATCAACGACGAGCTGGAGCGCATCGTCGTGCGCGATACGCTCACGCCGCTTTATAATCGGCGCCACTTCGTCAACTGCCTCGCCGAGCGCCTGAGCCGCATGGAACGCTACGGCACGCGGACCGCGCTGGTCTTCCTCGATGTCGATGGCCTCAAGGCCATTAACGACGCGCATGGCCATGGCGCGGGCGATGCCGCGCTGAACCATGTCGCCCGCATCATCGGGCAGGATGTGCGCGCCACCGATGTTGCGGCGCGGATCGGCGGGGATGAATTTGCCCTGTTATTCGACGGCATGGACGATGCGGCCGCCAATGCAAAGGCAAGCCGGCTCATCACCCGCATCGCCGGCGAACCCTGCGATTTCCGCGGTGCCTGCCTGCCGATTTCTGTGTCCTATGGCTGCACGTCGCTCCAGCCGGGTGACAATGACTTCGTCGCCATCGCGCGCGCTGACACCGCCATGTATGCGGCCAAGCGCCAGCGCGGAAAGGAAGCCTGACCTGCCCCATGCCGGCTGGCGCAATGCCGGGCGGGAATTTGCGGCAAAGCCAATCTTAAGCACTGCCGGGCTATACCCGCCATCAGATCGATATGCGTGGCGGAGCAGCCGCCCGGTTTCTCATAGGACGCACCGGGCCGGTGCATTCCGTCCTCATCCACTGGTTCAACTTATATTGTGAGGTTCCGTGCTGAAAGTAGCGGTATTCGGATTGGGTTATGTGGGATGCACCGCTGTCGGCTGCATCGCCTCCAAGGGCCATGAGGTCGTCGGGATCGACGTCAGCGCGAAGAAGGTCGCGCAGATCGCGGCAGGTACCTCGCCGATCCGCGAACCGGGCCTCGACGAACTGCTGAAGGATGCCGCGGCAGCAGGCCGGCTCACCGCCACGACGGAGGTCGGCGACCATCTCGACGGCTGCGATATCGCCATCGTCTGCGTCGGCACGCCCAGCGGGGCGGACGGCGCGCATAATATGAGCTTCATCGTGCAGGTGACACGGCAGATCGCCATGGCGGTGAAGGCCGATCGCGGCAAGCTGCTCACCGTTGCCTACCGCTCCACCATGCGCCCCGGCTCGATCGACCAGATCGTCGCGCCGATCTTCCGCTCCTGTCTCGGTGAGGATTTCGAGAAGGTTGTGGAAATCGTCTATAACCCCGAATTCCTGAGGGAAGCCTCGGCCATTCGCGATTATTTCGATCCGCCCAAGATCGTCATCGGCACGAAGGAGGGCACGCCCAGCGCCAATATGGCCGCACTCCACGAGGGCATCGACGCGCCGACCTTTCACGTCCGCTTCCGCGAGGCGGAGATCACCAAGTTCGTGGACAATAGCTGGCACGCGGTCAAGGTGGCCTTCGCCAACGAGATCGGCCGGGTCTGCCAGTCGCTCGACATCTCCGCGCGGCAGGTGCACGAGATTTTCGTATCGGACACGCAGCTCAACATCTCGCCTTACTACACCCGGCCGGGCGGCGCTTTTGGCGGCTCATGCCTGCCCAAGGATGTACGCGCGCTCCAGCATATCGCGACGGATGTGGGCGCGGGCACACATCTGGTCGATTCGCTCATCCGCTCGAACGAGGCGCACAAGCATTTCCAGTTCGCGCAGGCGACGCGGGGTCTGGCGCCGGGCGCGCGGGTGCTGCTCGTCGGCCTCGCTTTCAAGGCCGACACCGACGATCTGCGTGAGAGCCCGGCGGTGGATATGGCGCGCAAGCTGCTCGACGCCGGCTTCGCGCTGGACGTCTATGATCCCGCCCTGCGCCCGGAGCAGCTCATCGGCCAGAATCTCGGCTATACCTACGCCGTGCTGCCGACCATCGACACGCTGCTGGTGGACAAGGAAACGGCCGAGCGCGAGGACTATGACCTTGTGATCTCGACCAACGCCCTCATCGGCACACTCACCCACAAGGGCAAGGCGCTGGTCGATATCAGCAAGATTCCCTGAAGCCCCTCACCGCTCCGAAAGATAATAGCGCTCGCGGGCGGTCAGATCATCGGCAAGATCATAGACGATCGGCTGCCCGGTCGGGATTTCGAGCTCGGTGATCTCATCGTCCGGGATACCGGAAAGATGCTTGACCAGCGCACGCAGCGAATTGCCGTGCGCGGAGATCAGCACGCGCTTGCCCGCGCGCAGTTCCGGCGCGATCCGCTCTTCCCAATAAGGCAGCACGCGCGCGATCGTATCCTTGAGGCTCTCCGTCTGCGGGATCGGCACGCCCTTGTAGCGCACATCCTGCGAGAGATCCCAGGGTGATCCTGCCTCCGGCAGCGGCGGCGGCACATCGAAGCTGCGGCGCCAGATCTTCACCTGATCGTCGCCATGGCGCGCGGCTGTCTCCGCCTTGTCGAGGCCGGTCAACCCGCCATAATGGCGCTCGTTGAGCTTCCAGCTCTTCTCCGTCGGCAGCCACAGCCGGCCCATCGCCTCCAGCGCGAGGTTGAGCGTCTTGATCGCGCGGCTCTGGTAGCTGGTGAAGGTCATGTCGAAGTCCATGCCCCTGGCCTGCAATAATGTGCCAGCCGCCCAGGCCTCCTCGCGGCCCTTCTCGGTCAGGTCCACGTCCCACCAGCCAGTGAAGCGGTTTTCCAGGTTCCAGGCGGACTGGCCGTGGCGGATGAGGACGAGCGTAGGCATGGGGTCAGGCGCTCCTGCATGAATCGGATCAAAGGATGGGCAACCCCTAGTTGCCGCCGCACCGCCGCGCAACTTGCCTTGGTCGCCCCGGCCGTGCTTGTGTGCACCAGCGCAAGACAAGGCAGGCAAAGAGGAGGCACGAAGCGTCATGACGATTTCCCGCGAAATCATCCTCCATGATGGCCCCGGCGGCCCGTTCGAGAGCATGGCCGTGCGGGATGACGGCCCGGACACCACGCGGCCCGGCATCCTCCTCGTCCCCAACGTGCTGGGCACGAAGGAAGCCGATTTCGAGAAGGCGGAGAGCATCGCGGCAATGGGCTATGTCGTGCTCGTCGCCGATATCTACGGGCAGGGCAAGCGCGCCACCCGGCAGGATGACGACCCGGCCCGCTATATGGATGCGCTGAACGCCGACCGCGCACTGCTGCGCGACCGCCTCGCCGCCGCACTCGCCACGCTGGGCGCCCTCCCCGGCTGCGATGCCGGGAGACTTGCGGCCGTCGGCTTCTGCTTTGGCGGCAAATGCGTGCTGGATATGGCGCGCGCCGGCATGGCGGTGGCTGGCGTGGTCAGCCTCCACGGCGTCTACGACCGCCCGCATTATGCCAATGCCCGACCCATGACCGCGCGCATCCTCATCTGCCACGGCTGGGACGATCCGTTCTCGCCGCCGGACGCCGCCTTCGCGCTCATGAACGAACTGACCGAGGCAGGCGCCGACTGGCAGCTCCACGCCTACGGCCGGACCGCCCACGGCTTTACGGACAGGAGCGCCAATCTGCCCGAGCGCGGCGTCGTTTATGCAGCCGATGCGGACCGGCGCAGCTTCGCGGCAATGCAGGATTTTCTGGCGGAACTGTTTCCGGGCTGAACAGCCTGAGAACAGACCCTAGAAATCCTCCAGCCGCTCGGCGAGCACCGCCAGACAATCCCGCGCGAGCTGCATGGAGCGCTCCGGGCTCCAGCCCTGCTCGGCGTCCGGCCAGTCGTCATTATCCTTGAAGGGCATTTCCAGCGTCATGCTCACCGCCCCGTAGCGCTCGGCGATCTGCGCCGTCGCCATGGCGAGATTGCCCTTGCCCGGCGGCGAGACGGGATAGCCGAGCCGGTTCTGGAAATCGGGCGTGCGGGCGGCCAGCGCATCGCGATAGGCGTGGAAGGCGGCCAGTCGCCCGGCATCGAGCGAGGGTATCCCCTCAAACCCGGCGAGGAACACGGCGGGGATCGCCTCGTCGCCATGCACATCCATGCAGAAGGCAACGCCCGTCTTGTCCATCGCATCGCGCACGCACAGCACTTCCGGCGCGCGATCGATGGTCGGCTCATGCCATTCGCGGTTGAGGTTCACACCGGCGGCATTGGTCCGCAAATGCCCGCGAATGGCACCGTCCGGGTTCATATTGGGCACGATATGGAAGGTGCAGGCCGCGCGGAGCTGGCGGGCCAGCGCGCTGGCGGGATCCGTGAGCAGATCGAGCGCGCCTTCCATCCACCATTCCGCCATGCTCTCGCCGGGGTGCTGGCGCGCGATGATCCAGACCGGCTTCGGGCCAGTACCAAGTGTCAGACAGTCGATCGCCCGCCCGTCCAGCGAGGTGCCAAGCTGGCGCAGCGTCACGCCCTCGCACAGCGCCGCGTCCGCGATCAGTTCCTGATGGCGCTCCAGCGAATAGGGCGCGAAATAGGCGAACCATGCAATGTCGGACGTCGCGGTGTAGCTGATGGTGAGCGTGCCGCCATCCTCGGCGGGATCATAGCGCGACTCGGCACGCGCCCAGTGCCGGCGATCCTCCGAGACGCAGGCGCGGTAGCCGGGCCAGCCATCGGGATAGGCCGAGCCGCCAAGCTCCGTTATCCGCAGCGTCAACGCCGTGCCCGCCGGCGCGGCGACGCGGAAGTGGAACCATTGGTAAAAGTCGCTCTGCTCATCCTTGCGGATGGTGAGGGTCGCGCTGGCACCCTCGATCCGCTCGACGCGAATATTGCCACTGTCGAACGCGGCGTTGATGGAGAGAAGGGGCGAAGCGGAAGCGATCATATCGGTCATTTGACCGTGATAGTCTCTCCCGACGTGCCCGGAAAGTCCTTGAACATCGCGTCAGCCAGCCGGCCAGCCGCCGTGCCGGTCTGCGCCTCAGGCTTGTTCTCCTTGGCGGCAATCTGCGCCCGGCCTTCCCAGAAGGTCGCGCCGTCCGCGGCGCGCATCTGCACGCGCAATTCGGTGCCGATCACCGGCTTGGGCTTGCCTGAAAGATTGATGCCGATGCCAACGCCCAGGCCGCTGCGATATCCCCCCGTCGAGCCACCGACACCCACGCTCACAGGCGATCCACCCCGCTCGGGCGGGCGATCGACATGGCGATCGAACCCAACACGCGCCACATAAGGCGCGGCGGCATCATCCGTCGGGGTAAAACCAGCGCGGGTCAGCGCGGCGGCGACCGCGCTGGCAAAGGTGCGATATTCAAGGCTCCCCGGATCTATGCCCTCCTCCGCGACCAGCCGCACCGCGCCGGAGCGTGCGACTTCGGCCTGATGGAAGCGCGTCAGCTCGACGCGGGGGGCGGCGACAGCACCGCTCGCCATCAGCATGGCGGACAGCGCCAGCAGTGCCGGGCCGGACAGGGCGCGAGGCATGGCTCTGGACATCAATCTGGGCATGGCGACAGCACTCCTTCCGCATCGATCAGCGAATATCTCCGTGCTAGCCATTCTCCCCGGCAGATGCACGCAGGATGAACAATGGCCGGCGAAAACACGTCCACCCGGCCCTCACGCCTTGACTTCCGCCAGACTCATCCATAAAGGCGCGGCTTCGAATTTCCTGAACAACACAAGCATTTGGACGCGCGTCATGAAGATCCGCAACAGCCTTAAGTCGCTCAAGGACCGGCACCGGGACAACCGCGTGATCCGCCGCCGCGGCCGCACCTACGTCATCAACAAGACCAACCGTCGCTTCAAAGCCCGCCAGGGCTGAACGCGCGGGCCCGATAATGGGCTCCCGCTGAAGAGACAGGACGAAACGCCCGCCGGCTCACGCCGCGCGGGCTTTTTGCATGGAGATGCGGTGACTATGACCCCCGCCTGTTTCAGTGCCGAAGCACGGGCCATGCTGCTCGCGATCAAGGGCGTCGGGCCGACCGTGCTCGACCGCCTCGAATCGCTGGACATCACGACTCTTGAGGCCCTTGCCACCCAGGATGCGGAAGATATCTGCCGGCGGATCGCGGCGATGCTGGGCGCAAGCTGCTGGGCGAACAGCCCCATGGCGCGTAGCGCGATAGTCCGGGCGATCGAGACTGCGCGAGCGCAGTCTCGCGGCTCGCGCGATTAGAGGCGCCGCCAGAGACCGATGGCGCCAGTGAGATAGGCAAGGCCGATGACAAGGCAGATGGCCGACGTCACGACCCAGAATGTCGGCGAATTCTCAGGGAATGCTGGCTTGAGCAGCGGATAGCCGACCGCCCGAATCAGGAAGATGAGGGCGATCGCCAGCAGCGCGTAGCGGGTAAGCGGCAGCCTCGGGATGATCCCGGCGCCCGACAGGGCAAACGCGCCCCAAGCCATGAGCACAAGCCCGATCAGGAAGGCGACGACCGGGGGATACCAATGGCCACGCTCTGCCATCACAGCGATCTTCTCACCCGCGCCCAGAAAGCGGAAGGCCGGTGCGCCAAGAACGATGCAGGCCCAGTGCAGTAATGCAGCGATGATCGTCGTCGCCGCCGCGAAGACAAGCGCGGCCTTGGAGATCATCACCGTCACTCTTCGCCGTGCGCCTTCAGCTCGTCGCCCCGCACGGTCGTGACGTGCAGCACATTGGTTGACCCGGGCGTGCCGAAGGGTACGCCGGCAAGCACGATGATCTTGTCCCCACCGCGCGCCATATTGTGGCGCAGCGCCATGCGGCGGGCCTTGCCGATCATCTCCTCAAAGCTGCCGATATCCTTTGTCCGCACCGCGTGGACGCCCCAGGTGAGGCCCATGCGACGCGCCGTATCGATGCGCGGCGTGAGCGCGAGAATCGGCGCGGCGGGCCGCTCACGAGCAATGCGGCGCACCGTGTTGCCCGAGGACGTGAAGCAAACAATGGCTGCCGCGCTGACGGTCTGCGTGATCGACTGGCACGCTTCGGCCAGCGCGTCCGCCGTGGTCGGGTCAGGCCGCGTATTGGTAAAATGCAGGCGGCCATAATAGGCCGGATCATGCTCCACGCTGTGAGCGATGTCGTTCATCATGGCGACGGCTTCCTCGGGCCAGTCGCCCGCCGCGGTCTCCGCCGAGAGCATCACCGCGTCCGCCCCGTCATAGACGGCGGTAGCCACGTCGGAGACTTCCGCGCGGGTGGGCGTGGGCGCCTTGATCATCGATTCGAGCATCTGCGTCGCCACGACCACCGGCTTGCCAAGCTTCCGGGCGCTCTCCACAATCTGCTTCTGCAGCGGGGGCACCGCATAAGGCGGCAGTTCGACGCCAAGATCGCCACGCGCCACCATCACCGCGTCGCACTGCTCCAGTATCTCGTCAAGCCGCGCGACGGCCGCCGGCTTCTCGATCTTGGCGAGCAGACCGCCCCGGCCACCCATGAGCCGCCGTGCCTCGGACAGATCCTCCGGCCGCTGGACAAAGCTGAGCGCAATCCAGTCCACCCCTGCCTCTATGGCAAAGGCAAGATCGCGCCGATCCTTGTCCGTCAGCGCCGCCATCGGCACCACCACGTCCGGGACGTTGACGCCCTTGCGCTCGGAAAGCGTGCCGCCCACCTCGACCTCGGTCTCAATGCGGTTGTCGTCGACCGTCTTGACCCGCAGCACCAGCTTGCCATCGTCGAGCAGCAGGCGGTTGCCCGCCGACAGCCCCGCGAAAATCTCCGGGTGGGGCAGGTTCACGCGGGTAGCGTCGCCCGGCGCCTCGTCCCTATCGAGCACGAAGCGCGCGCCCACCTTCAGCAGCACCGGGCCGGTCGCGAACACACCGACGCGCAGCTTTGGCCCCTGAAGGTCGGCAAGGATCGTTGTCGGGCGGGAATATTGCTTTTCCAGAGCGCGAATAATGCCGACATTGGCGGCATGGCCTTCATGGGCACCATGGCTCATGTTGAGCCGGAAAGCGTCCGCGCCGGCCAGAAACAGGCGACGGATCATCTCCTCATTGCTGCTCGCGGGCCCTAGCGTGGCGAGAATACGGACCTTGCGCGTCCGCGGAGCAAAGTTTCTCATGGCCACGTCCTCACCCTTGCTGATACTCGCATCACCATGCCCCGGTATCGTTGCCGGGGTGGCACGAGAGGGAGCAGTTCATGCCGTTAACCGCACTTGATGACAAGACCGCTGCGGCAGCGTTCCGCAAGCTGGTGCTGCACCTGCGTCACCGTACAGACGCCCAGAATGTGGACCTGATGGGCCTGGCCGGCTTTTGCCGCAATTGTCTGGCGGACTGGATCGCCGAGGCGGACGGAACGCTTGATCGGGATGCCGCGCGCGAGCTCATCTACGGCATGCCCTTTGCGGAGTGGAAAACGCGGCATCAGGGGGAGGCCACCGACGCGCAGCTCGCCCGCATGAAAGAAAGCATCGCGAAAAACGCGCACTAGGTAACAGAAATGCGCCAGCCTGGCTCTTTACAGCATGGCATGGCATGCGTATGGGACGCCGCGATGTCCGCGATGATCACCACATCGATTATTACCAAACCGGCCCGCTCGCGCGGGGCGGTCACGGGCGCGCGCAGCCTCTAGAGGCTCGACACCCGGACGGACGCCCCCCGCGAGAGCGCGGGGTATCTGCCGATCGACACGCAGCATCCCGCGCCTCCGCTCAACACTCAAGGAGACGCTATCATGATGCAAAGACCCCGTTTCGACCGCCCCGTCCATGTCGGCATCGTCGGCGCCACCGGCCTTGTCGGCTCGATGATGCGTGAGCTGCTCGCCGAGCGCGATTTCCCCGTCGCCAGCCTGCGCCTCTTCGCGTCTGCCCGCTCGGCCGGCTCGGCAATCGACTGGAAGGGCACGCCGGTCACGGTTGAAAATGCAGAGACCGCCGATTTCGCGGGGCTCGATGTCGTCTTCTTCTCCGCCGGCGGATCAACCAGCACGGCGCTGGCGCCAAAGGCCGCGGCGGCCGGTGCTGTCGTCATCGACAACAGCTCGGCCTGGCGCTCTGACCCCGATGTGCCGCTGGTCGTCGCGGAAGTGAATGGCGACGCGCTGGAGGTGCTGCCGCGCGGCATCATCGCCAACCCCAATTGCACCACCATGGCAGCCATGCCGGTGCTCAAGCCCCTGCATGATGCGGCCGGGCTCAAGCGGCTGGTTGTGAGCACCTATCAGGCCGTATCGGGCGGCGGCATGGCAGGCATAGAGGTGCTTTCCGGCCAGATTGCGGCCGTGGGTGATCGCTGCGCCGAGCTGGCGCGGGATGGCAATGCGGATTTCGTGCCAGCCGCCGAGAAGTGGATCGTGCCGATGGCGCACAACGTCGTACCGCTCAACTACGTGCTGGGCGAGGACGACTATACCGAGGAAGAGCTGAAGCTGCGCGACGAAAGCCGCAAGATCCTCGGCATTCCCGCCCTTCCCGTCTCGGGCACCTGTGTGCGCGTGCCCGTCTTCACCGGTCACTCGCTTTCGATCAATGCCGAGTTCGAGCGACCGCTCGCCGCCGCCGATGCGCTGGCCCTGCTGGAGCAGGCGCCGGGCGTGGTGGTGAGCGCTGTCCCCAATCCGCTGGAGGCGACCGGTCAGGACCCGGTCTTCGTTGGCCGCGTGCGGGTGGACCCAACGGTCGAACACGGCCTGGCGCTCTTCATCGCGAGTGACAATCTCCGCAAGGGGGCGGCGCTCAACGCGGTGCAGATCGCCGAACTGTTCGTGGCTCCGGCACTGGCGGACGCCTGATCGCTTGGCTGGGGGCGGGCTCATCCTCATCCCGTCCCCAGCAAAATCTTGTGGACGATCCCGTCCCGCTTCTGGACATCACAGAGCGCTCGTGAAATGGGGGCGCCTCACGAACCATCAGCGAAAGACGAGAGACCCAATGAGCGAACCCAATGTCGCCGCCGATCAGCTACGCCTCTTCATCGAGCGCATCGAGCGTCTTGAGGAAGAGAAGAAGGGCATTGGCGACGATATCAAGGACGTCTATCTTGAAGCCAAGGCGACGGGATTTGACGCAAAGACAATGCGCGCCATCGTTCGCCTTCGCAAGATGGAGAAGAACGCCCGGCAGGAAGCCGAGGCGCTGCTCGAAACCTACAAGGCAGCACTGGGCCTCGAATAGCAGCCGCTGGCGCCACGCCCTGCCCCGAACCGAAAGAGGAGAAGACCAGATGGCCAAATCCCCATGGGGCGAGTCAGGCGGGGCCGGCGCAAGCGAGAGCGGCTTCATCGTCACCACGACCAACGGCATCGATGGCCGGCCGGTAGAGCGCTATTGCGGCGTCGTCACCGGAGAGGTCATCGTCGGCGCCAATCTCTTCCGCGATCTCTTTGCCAGCGTGCGCGATATCGTGGGCGGGCGCTCGGGCGCTTATGAGGATGTACTCTCGCGTGCCCGTGAGGAAGCACTGGGCGAGATGCGCCAGCGCGCCGTGGCGCTGGGCGCCAATGCCGTGATCGGTGTCGATCTCGATTATGAAGTGCTGGGCGCGAACGGCTCCATGCTCATGGTCTCGGCGACAGGCACTGCCGTCATCGTCTGACCATCCGGGCCGCACGGGCGCCAACCACGCCCGCCGCCGCCCGGCGGTCATCGACAGACAGCCTGCGTTCATGCCCGGCATGCAAGGCGCCGCCCGACCGCAGGAACGACGCGCTTGGACCGCATGACCCCCTCCCCTCCCTTTGCCACGCCGGAGGCGGCCTGATGGCCTTTGCCGGCGCGCGCGCGGACGCGGGCGTACGCCGTGGCCGGATCATTGCCCTTGTCCTCACCATCGCGCTGCATCTTCTGGTGGTGCTTGCGCTGTTTCTCATTCGTGGACCGGTGCTGGTTCGGAAGGAAGATCGCGGACTGATCGGCTTCCTCATTCCCGCCCCTGCCGCACCGGAGCGCGCGCGCAGCACTGCCGCAAAACAGGAAAAGGCCGACAAGCGCCGGGAGAGCAGCACCGCGCCGCCGCTTGCCATGAAGCCCCCGCCTCTCCCCGTGCCGAGCAAGGCACCTGCGCCGCCGCCCACCCAGTCCGCCTTTATCGAGATGGACAGCGCCAGCTTCTCCGCCGGCAATATCGGACGGATCGGCAAGGCCTCCGGCGCGTCGGCGCAGGGGGACAGCAAGGTCGCTTATGGCCCCGGTGAGGGGCCGGGCGGCGCCACACTCTACAAAGCGGAATGGTATCGCCGGCCGACCGGCGCCGAATTGTCCGGCTATCTCCCTGCCAACGCCCCGCGTCGGGGCTGGGGCATCGTCGCCTGCAAGACGGTGGAGAATTACCGCGTGGATAATTGCCGGGCGATCGGCGAGTCCCCGCCCGGCTCGGGTTTCGCGCGGGCAGTGCGGCAGGCGGCCTGGCAGTTCCGCGTGCTGCCGCCGCGCAAAGATGGTCAGGCGATGATCGGCGCCTGGGTCAGCATCCGCATCACCTACGGCATGACTGGCGAGGGCGATGCGGTGGATGAAAGCGAGGCGGGCGGCGCCGGTTAGATCGCCGGTGCGCTTGCGCGGCTCCCCCGCGCCGTTTAGAGAGCGCGCCCTAACCCAGATAAAAAGTCAGGAGCTGGCCGATGGCAGGCCATAGCAAATTCAAGAACATCATGCATCGCAAGGGCGCGCAGGACAAGAAGCGCTCGGCCATGTTCTCCAAGCTCTCGCGCGAGATCACCGTCGCAGCCAAGATGGGCATGGCAGACCCGGACATGAACCCCCGCCTGCGCCTCGCCATCAACGCGGCCAAGGCGCAGTCCATGCCCAAGGACAATATCCAGCGCGCGATCGACAAGGCAGCGGCGGCAGGCGGCGAGAATTACGAGGAAGTGCGTTACGAGGGATATGGCCCGGGCGGCGTCGCCATCATTGTCGAGGCGCTGACCGACAATCGCAATCGCACGGCCACCAACATCCGCACCGCCTTCTCCAAAAATGGCGGCAATCTCGGTGCCTCGGGCGCGGTGTCGCACGGGTTCGACCGGATGGGCCTCATTTCCTATCCGGCAGGCAAGGGTGATGCGGAGACGATCTTCGAGGCCGCGCTGGAAGCGGGCGCGCAGGACGTCGAGTCGAGCGAGGAAGAGCATCTGATCTGGACCGCGCAGGACGCGCTCCACGAGGTTGCAAAGGGCCTGGAGGGCGCGCTCGGCGAGGCGGAAAGCGCCAAGCTCGCCTGGAAGCCGCAGACCACCGTGGACGTGGACGAAAGCAATGCCGCGACTCTGCTGAAGCTCGTTGACGCCCTTGAGGACGATGACGACGTGCAGACCGTCTGGGGTAATTATGAAGTGTCCGACGAGGTGATGGAGAAGCTGGGCTGATCATCCTCGGCCTCGATCCTGGCCTCGGCACCACCGGCTGGGGCCTGATCGTGGCGGATGGCAACCGGCTGGCCCACATCGCCAACGGCCGTATCCGCACGGATAGTGCCGCACCGCTCGCCCGGCGCCTGCTCACGCTGGACGCCGCGCTCACCGACCTCATCCTCGCGCGCAAACCGGATGGCGCGGCAGTCGAGGAAGTGTTCGTCAACGCCAATCCGCAGTCGACCCTGAAGCTCGGGCAAGCCCGGGGTGTGGTGCTGCTGGGCGCGGCGCGCTCGGGCATCGACGTGGGCGAATATGCCGCGCGCCTGATCAAGAAATCGGTGGTCGGCGTCGGCAACGCCGGCAAGGAGCAGGTCCACGCCATGGTGCAGCGCCTGCTCCCCGGCGCACGGATCGACGGACCGGACGCGGCGGATGCGCTCGCCGTCGCCATTACCCACGCCCATCATCTCGCCAGCGCACGGCGATTGGGCAAAATCTGACCGCAGCTGATGACGAATGCTGTTGCATCCGGGTCACGCCCGCGATGCTTTACGCACTCAACCCGGCCTATTCGGGGCACACTGCTCTCACTTTGGGCCTTTTCAACTGCACAAGCAGGCAACGGACGCCTATTCACTCCGCTCAGCTTCCCCCACCAAGAGGTTCGATTATGAACAGAGCGTCCTTCCTTGCGCGCACCGTCGCTACGCTGGCGATCGCCGCGCCGCTTGCGTTCGCCGCAAGCCCTGCCTTGGCCGCGCTGCCTGCCCCCGCGCGCGCCATGCTCGATGCCGCGATCGCCGGTGGCGACGCAGCGGAGATCGCGGCCGTCGCCAAGGCGGCCAAGGCCACCAACCCGGCGGACGCCGCCGAGGTGGACAGCATCGTCGCAGCCCATCAGGCGAGTGTCGCCGCTGCGGACGAGGCGAGCAAGCGCGAGGCCGGTTTCTTCGACAACTGGCACGGCAATGGCGAGCTGGGCGGCTTCCTCACCACCGGCAACAGCAGCACCAAGGGTGTCAGCGCCGGCCTTCACCTCGCCAAGGATGGCATTCAGTGGCGCCACAAGCTGAACGTCATGGCCGACTATCAGCGGGCCGAGGGTGTCACCACGCAGAACCAGCAGACGGCGAGCTATGAAGGCAACTACAAGCTCTCGCCACGCCTCTATCTCTTCGGCCTCGGCATGTTCGAGCGGGACAAGTTCCAGGGCTTCGACAGCCGCTTCACCGTCTCGGGCGGCGCGGGCTATTCGGTCATCGCCAACGACACGATGACCCTTGATGTGAAGGCCGGCCCGGCCTGGCGCAAGACCAACTGGATCGGCCTGCCCTCCACCAGCAAGATCAACGCCCTTGCCGGCGCGGATTTCGCGTGGAAGGTCTCGCCCACCATCACCTTCACGGACAGCGCACAGGCGTTCTGGGGTTCGGGCAACACGACCTACAGCAACATAGCCGCGCTCACCGCCAGCCTTGGCGGCGCGCTCTCGGCGCGCCTCTCCTACAGCGTGCGGCACGAGACCAATCCGCCGGCCGGCAATGACAAAACGGATACCGTGACCCGCGCGACGCTGGTTTACGGCTTCTGACAAGCGCTTGAAAGCGACGGACAATGGGGCCGGGTGGCGCTGCGTATACGCGGCGCCACCCGGCCCTTTTCATGTCGGGCGCTGCGCCTATGCCTCGCCGCGCTTCGCGCGCTCTTCGGCAACAAGTTCCTTACGGGAAAGCTTGCCAACCAGTGTCTTGGGCAGGCTCTCACGCACCTCCACTGCGACGACCCGTTCATGCTTGCCA
This sequence comes from Sphingobium sp., assembly GCA_035911355.1. Taxonomy (GTDB): domain Bacteria; phylum Pseudomonadota; class Alphaproteobacteria; order Sphingomonadales; family Sphingomonadaceae; genus Sphingobium. The sequence goes on along the minus strand of JAMHVU010000041.1, from coordinate 65,596 downwards.
AGCTTCGGGTTCAGCCAGTCCTTGAGCGCCGCGCCATCAATCGGTTCGACGTCCGGTTTCAGCGTCACAAACGCCTTGGGGGTCTCACCACGATAATCATCCGGCACGCCGATCACGAGCGCCTCGCGCACGGCCGGGTGGCGGTAGAGCACATCCTCGATCTGGCTGGGGAACACCTTGAACCCGCCAACGGCGATCATGTCCTTGATGCGGTCGATCACGCGGATATAGCCGTCCGCATCAATGACGCCGACATCGCCCGTCCGCAGATAGCCATCGCGGAAAATATCCGCATCGGCATCCGGCCGGTTCCAGTAGCCGCGCATCATCTGCGGGCCGGCAAAGGCGATCTCCCCCGGCTCACCCTCAGGGGCGATCCGGCTCGGATCCTCGCGGTCGAGCAGGCGCACGCGGGTATCGGCCAGCGGCTGGCCGATGGTTCCGCTCCTGCCGGGCAACTCAAAGGGATTGACCGAAACGACACCGCTCGATTCGGTGAGGCCGTAGCCCTCCACCACGCGTACCCCTGTCGCCGCCTCGTAGCGCTCCTTGAGCTGCTGCGGAAGCGGCGCCCCGCCCGAAATGCAGATCCGCATGGCGGAAAAATCCGTGCCCGCCAGCGCCGGGCAATCCAGCAATGCCTGAAACATGGTCGGCACGCCGGGCAGCGCGGTCGTCTTCACGCGACTAATGGCGGCGAGCGTCTGCCGGGCATCGAAGCGTGGCAGCATCACGATCTCGCCACCATGGGCAATGGTGCGGTTGAGCACCACCGTGTTGGCGAAGACATGAAAGAAGGGCAGAACGCCCATGATCCGGTCCGGCCGCTCGAGATGCGGATCGAGCAGGTTAAGCTGGCGGGCATTGGCTGTCAGATTCTGGTGGGTCAGCATCGCGCCCTTGGGCGTACCGGTGGTCCCGCCGGTATATTGGAGCAGCGCCAGATCCTCTGGCTGAATCGCTGGCAGCGTACAAACGCCGTCATTAGCGATCAGATGAGAGAAGTGCATGATGCGCGGATCATCCGGCACCTGCGCGGTCTCACGCCGCTTGAACAGTCGATAGGCCAGCGATTTGCCAGCCGGGAGGGCCCCGGCGATCGACCCCACGACCAGCTTCTCGATGCAGGAGGAATTAAGCACCTGATGCGCGGTGCCGAAGAGCTGCGTCGCCGAAAGCGTGAAGAGGATGCGCGTGCCGCTATCCTCCGCCTGATGGATCAGTTCCTCGGCCGTGTAGAGCGGTGAGAAGTTCACCACCACCGCGCCCATCATCATCGCGCCATAATAAGCGGCGATATAATGCGGCACATTGGGGAGGTAGAGGCCGACCCGTTCGCCTGCCTGAACGCCCAGTCGCTGCAGGCCGCAGGCGACCCGCTGGGCACCGTTCATTACCTCGGCATAGCTGTATTTGCGGCCGTAGAAATCAGCCAGCGGTGCGTCCGGCGCCCTCGCAACCGCCTGCCGGAGCATCTCCGGCATGGCGAGGGGCGGGAAGGTCTGCTCCCATGTGGACGGATGATCGTAATGGTCCTGCCAGACCCAGCGTTTGCTCTCCATGGCGAGAGGCTAGGGCAAGCCTCGTCGCCATGCAATCGGTTTACGTTTTCGTAAACGTCAAATCAGCTCCATATAACCATGTCTTAAACATGGCCCTCATTGTTGCTGAACGGATCGATGATCGTCGCGACATCGTTGATCGCGGCGGCTTCGGCGTGATGAGCCTCATCGGCCAGACGCTGCTGCACCTCACGCTCGCGGCGCAGCTCCTCGATCAGCGCTTCGCGATCGCCGGCAAGGCGGCTGTCCGTCGGCGCCTCGATGCCGGCCTTCTTGGCCGCGCGCGCGACGAGCGCGTCCAGCTCACGCTGCGAGCAGAGGCCCAGCGTCACCGGGTCCTTGGGCTGGATGTTGGCGATGTTCCAGTGCGAGCGCTCGCGGATCGCCTGAATGGTGTTGCGCGTGGTGCCGATCAGCTTGCCGATCGCCCCGTCAGATACTTCCGGATGGTTCCGCAGAATCCAGGCAATGCCGTCCGGCTTGTCCTGCCGCTTGGAAACCGGCGTATAGCGCGGCCCCTTGGTGCGACGCACCGGCTCCGGCCCCTTTACCATCTTCATCCGATAGTCCGGGTCCGCCTCACCCTTGTGGATTTCCTCCACGGTCAGCTCATGGGCACGGACGGGATCGCGGCCGGTATATTTGGTCGCAGCGGTATCGTCCGCGATCGCCTGCACCTCCAGAATGTGCAGGCCACAGAATTCAGCGATCTGCTCGAAGCTGAGCGCAGTGTTGTCGACCAGCCAGCTAGCGGTCGCGTGGGGCATGAGCGGCTGGGCCACCGGGGTCTCCTATCGAGCCTTGAAAACGCAAGCGGCCGCCCCTCACGGAGCGGCCCTCTGCATTGCATTTACTGCACCCGAGGCACAAGGGCAAGCGATTGCGCGCCGCGCTTAATCCGTAATGGAAATATAGCCGGGCAAAGCGGGAAAGCGGCCGATCCATGCCTGTAGGGCAGGATAGTCTCCCAGCGCGAAACCACCCTCCCCGGCGACGTGGGTATAGGCGTAGAGGCAGATATCCGCGAGGGTCAGGGCCGGGCCTGCCAGCCAGGTCCGCCGGGCAAGGTGCCGCTCCATGAGCGCAAGGGCGTCCGCGCCCGCGGCGACCTTGGCGGGAAGCTGCGCCTTCTGGACCTCGTTCAGCCGCGCCTCCCCCACCATCATGCGCCAGAAGCGCAGCGTCGCGATGTTCGGCTCATGATTATACTGCTCCCAGAAGAGCCAGCGCATCATATCGGCATGGTCGAACCGATCCGTCGGCACCAGCGACGAGCCATGGGCGAGCCAGATGCAGGCGGCGTTGCTTTCCGGGAGGAAGCGGTCGCCGATCTGGAGCACGGGAATACGCCCGTTGTGGTTGACCTGCGCGAGGAAATCAGGCGTGCGCGTCGCGCCTGCCATGATGTCATAGCCGCGCCGCTCGATCGTCAGGCCCAGCAAGGCAGCGGTCAGCCGGATCTTGTAGCAGTTTCCGCTCGGCGCATATTCATGGAGAATGAGCTGCTCGGTCATCCGCTCAGACCGTCAACACGATCTTGCCCACATGGTCCCCCGCCTCCATCCGCCGGTGCGCGGAAGCAGCGTCGGCCAGCGGGAAAAGGCGATCCATGGCGGGACGCAGCGCACCCTGTTCCACGAACGGCCAGACGAGGCGGCGGATTTCATCAACCAGCGCGGCCTTGAAGGCCGGTGAGCGCGGCCGCAGCGTGGAACCGGTCAGCGTCAGGCGACGAGTCATGAGCGCGGGGATGAACAGCTCCGTCTTCGCGCCGCCCAGCACCGCGATGGAGACGTGCCGGCCATCGTCGGCAAGGCATTTGAGGTTGCGCGGCACATAGTCTCCGCCAACCATGTCGAGCACCGCCGCAACGCCCCTGTCGCCGGTTATACGCGCCACTTCCGCGACGAAATCCTGCGTCTTGTAGTTGATCGCATGGGTCGCGCCCCATGCGATCGCCGCCGCGCATTTCTCCGCGCTGCCACATGTGACGATGCAGCTTATGCTGAAGAGCCGGCAGAGCGAAATGACCATGGTGCCGATGCCACTCGTCCCCCCATGCACGAGCACAAAATCCCCCTCAGCCACATAGGCGCGCTCGAAGAGATTGGCCCAGACGGTCATCAGCCCCTCGGGAAGCGCCGCTGCCTCCACCATCGAAAGGCCCTCGGGCACGGGCAGGCACTGGTCATGGCGTGCCAGCGCATATTCGGCATAGCCGCCCCCCGCGACCAGCGAGCAGACCCGCGCGCCAAGTGCATCCGCCGGCACATCCTGCCCCGTGGCGACGATCTCTCCCGCGACTTCGAGGCCCGGCAAGGGCGAGGCGCCCGGCGGCGGCGGATAGGTGCCCCGGCGCTGCGCCACATCGGGGCGATTCACGCCGGCAGCGGCAACCTTGACGAGAACCTCGCCCTGCCGTGGCGCTGGAACGGGCACGCGAACAGAAGCCAGCACCTCCGGTCCGCCGGGCGCCGTGATGGCGATCGCGTTCATTTCGGCCGGCAGATGCATCGTCGCTCCCTTGTTCGGCAGGCAGCCACGTCCATCCCGGCGCGACCCATTCGCACTTATTGACAGGCTGCGCCTTTGGGTCAACATTGTGCCGCATGGACGCGGAAGACGACCGGCCTCGACATGCAGCGAGTGATGCTCTCGCCAGCCTCGCACGTGAGGATCTCGATCCTTTGTCGATTGCCGAGCTGGATGCCCGTGTCGCCGCACTGGAAGCGGAAATCGAACGGACCCGGGCAAAGCAGACCCGCGCCGTTAACTACAAGGCAAGCGCAGACGCGCTATTCCGGAAATGAGGGGAGAGAGGGGCGGAACCGCCGGCAGGCGTGGACCGACCCTCACAGTATAGGCTTCGTCTCATCGGGCCGCATCCGGGTCGCTCTTGAAGGGAGACCATGCCGGTCCGACATTGTGCATGTAGCGGTTCGCCATCGGGCCGCAGGAGAATAGAAGAATGCCGTCTTTTGCCTCTGCGCTGGAAACCACCCTGCACAACGCGCTCGGCCATGCGTCCGAGCGACGCCACGAATATGCGACGCTGGAGCATCTGCTGCTCGCGCTCATCGATGATGAACATGCCGCCAAGGTGATGCAGGCCTGCGGCGTGGATCTTGGCGAACTGGGCGACACCGTCACCCATTATCTCGATACCGAGCTGGAAAGCCTGGAGGCGGCAGGCGATGTCGACCCCTCGCCGACCAGCGGCTTCCAGCGGGTCGTCCAGCGTGCGATCCTCCATGTCCAGTCTTCCGGCAAGGAAGAGGTGACCGGCGCCAACGTCCTCGTCGCGCTCTTCTCCGAGCGGGAGAGCTATGCCGTCTACTTCCTCCAGCAGCAGGATATGAGCCGGCTCGATGCGGTCAGCTATCTCAGCCATGGCGTTGGCAAGGGCGCGACTCAGCCCGAAGCGCCCAAAGCCGCCAAGCCTGAGGAGAAGGAGCAGCGCGCCGAGAAAAAGAAGGACAGCGCGCTCGACCAGTTCACCGTCAACCTCAATGAAAAGGCGACGGAGGGCAAGGTCGACCCCCTGATCGGCCGTAGCGCGGAGGTCGACCGCACGATCCAGATCCTGTGCCGCCGCTCCAAGAATAATCCGCTCTATGTGGGCGATCCGGGCGTGGGCAAGACCGCCATCGCGGAAGGCCTCGCCCGCAAAATCGTGGAAGGGGACGTGCCCGACGTTCTCAAGGAAGCGGTCATTTATTCGCTGGATATGGGCGCGCTGCTTGCCGGCACGCGGTATCGCGGCGATTTCGAGGAGCGGCTGAAGGCCGTGGTCGGCGAACTGGAAAAGCTGCCGCATGCGGTGCTCTTCATCGATGAGATCCATACGGTGATCGGCGCGGGCGCCACGTCGGGCGGCGCGATGGATGCCTCAAATCTCCTGAAGCCCGCCCTCTCCGGCGGAGCGATTCGCTGCATCGGATCGACCACCTACAAGGAGTTCCGCAATCACTTCGAGAAGGATCGCGCGCTGCTGCGCCGCTTCCAGAAGATCGATGTGAACGAACCGACGATTGAGGACACGATCCGGATTCTCGCCGGCCTGCGCTCCGCCTTCGAGCAGCATCACTCGGTGCGCTACACGCCCGACGCGATCAAGGCGGCGGTGGAGCTTTCCGCGCGCTACATCAACGATCGCAAGCTGCCGGACAAGGCCATCGACGTGATCGACGAGGTCGGCGCCATGCAGATGCTGGTCGTCCCCTCCAAGCGCAAGAAGGTCATCACACCGAGGGAGATCGAGGCGGTGATCGCCACCATGGCGCGCATTCCGCCCAAGACGGTCTCGTCCGATGACAAGACGGTGCTGGAAACCCTCCCGACCGATCTCAAGCGTGTCGTCTTCGGGCAGGACAAGGCGATCGAGGTGTTGTCCTCGGCGATCAAGCTCAGCCGCGCGGGTCTGCGCGATCCTGACAAGCCGATCGGCAATTATCTCTTTTCGGGGCCCACCGGCGTCGGCAAGACGGAGGTCGCGCGTCAGCTCGCCCATCTGCTCGGCATTCCGCTCCAGCGGTTCGACATGTCGGAATATATGGAGCGCCATTCGGTGAGCCGCCTCATTGGCGCCCCTCCGGGCTATGTGGGATATGATCAGGGCGGCCTGCTGACGGATGCGATCGATCAAAGCCCGCATTGCGTGCTGCTGCTGGACGAAATCGAGAAGGCGCACCCGGACCTGTTCAACATCCTGCTTCAGGTGATGGATAATGGCCGCCTGACGGACCACCACGGCAAGACAGTCGATTTCCGCAACGTCATCCTCATCATGACAACCAATGCCGGCGCGTCCGACATGGCGAAGGAGACGATCGGCTTTGGCGATCTGGGCGGCCGTGAGGACGTGCAGGAAGAAGCTGTGAAGAAGCTCTTCACGCCCGAGTTTCGCAATCGGCTCGATGCGATTGTGCCGTTCGACTATCTGCCGCCCGAGGTGGTCAGCCGCGTTGTCGACAAGTTCATCCTTCAGCTCGAGCTTCAGCTTGCTGATCGTGATGTGCACATCACCCTGGACGACGATGCCCGCGCATGGCTTACCGCGCGCGGCTATGACAAGCTCTACGGCGCCCGCCCGATGGGCCGGCTCATGCAGGAGAAGATCAAGCAGCCGCTCGCCGAGGAGCTGCTCTTCGGCAAGCTTGTCCATGGCGGCGAGGTGCATGTCCGCCTGAAGGACGACGCGCTGACCTTCGAGGTCACGCCGGCACCGCCCAAAGCGGCGCGCAAGAGCGGCAAGTCTGCGCCCAAGCCCCGGGGCGGCGGCAAGTCAAAGCCAAAGGCCGACGCGCCGGAGGGCTGATGGCGACCAATACGGACCGCGCCGGAGCATCGCCCGGCGCGGTCGTCGTGCTTCATGGCTTTGTCGGTGTGCCGGCGATGGTGGCCCCGGTCTCTCGGGCGTTGCGCGCACGCGGCTTCCGCACACTCACACCATATTATGATAGCTGGAGTCTGCCGCTTGGCGAGATTGCCGGTCGCCTCGCCCGACGAATTGAAGCATTCGCCAGTGCAGGCCCACCAGATGAGCCTTTGCACTTTGTCGGTCATTCAATGGGGGGGCTAGTGACGCGCGCTTTGATAGCGCGTGATCGGCCACCCCGGCTGGGCCGCGTGGTCATGCTCGGCACGCCCAATCAGGGCAGCGAACTCGCCGATCTGCTGAACCGCTGGAGCGCCACACGGCTGCTGCTCGGACGGGCTGCGCCGGCACTCATCACGACCCGCAGTGCGGCCCTTGCCGCCATGCTCGGCTCTGTCGACTATCCGCTCGGCGTTATCGCCGGCACCCGGCCGATGCTCCCCGCAGTGTCAGACCGCATCCTCCCTGCCCCGCATGATGGCAAGGTCTCTGTTGCCGCCACCCATGTCGCGGGCGAGACGGATCATCTGATATTGCCGCTTGGTCACATGATGCTGGCCTGGCGCCGCGCCGCTTGCACGCAGGTCGTCACTTTCCTCAAGACTGGCGCGTTTGACCATAGTCATGCTTGACGGCGCCTTGCCCTGCTCTACGCCTGACCCTCAACATCGGCCATAAATGAGGAATTCGTCATGAGCGGCACCGTCCAGTTCTACACCAATCCCATGTCGCGCGGACAGATCGCGCGGTGGATGCTGCATGAGGTCGATGCGCCTTATGAGCAGCATATTCTCGATTATGCAGGCAGCATGAAGGCGCCGGACTATCTGGCGATCAACCCCATGGGAAAAGTGCCGGCGATCGTCCATGCGGGCCATGTCGTGACGGAAGTAGCGGCAATCTGTGCCTATCTGGCCGATGCCTTCCCGGCAGCAGGCCTCGCGCCCGCGCAGGAGGATCGCGCAGACTATTATCGCTGGCTGTTCTTTGCCGCAGGACCCGTGGAAGCGGCTGTCTCTAACCGGACCGCAGGGTTTGAAGCCACGCCCGAGCAAGAACGGATGCTCGGCTATGGCAGCTATGAGTGCACGATAGCTGCACTGGACCACGCGCTGACCGGACGAGACTATATCTGCGGCGCACGGTTCACGGCAGCGGATGTTTATGTGGGATCGCAGGTGATCTGGGGCCTGGCATTCGGCACGATCACAGCCACGCCCGCATTCTCCGCATATGGCGAGCGGCTGGCCCAGCGCCCGGCCTATCAAGCCGCGAAGGCCGTGGATAACGCGCTCATCGCAGCGGCCCAGAACGGATAGATCGGCAGGGCGCCTCGGTCGGAAGGCTCGGCTCCAGCCAAAACCCATTCAATATGAAAAGGCCCGGCGGATCGTTCCGCCGGGCCTCTTACTTGGTTCGTTTCCTTCAGCGCGGATCAGTCGCGCGAGCTGCCCATGAACTGGAGCAGGAAGGTGAACATGTTGACGAAGTCCAGATAGAGCGTCAACGCGCCCATGATGACCGCCTTGCCCATGAAGTCGGTGCCGGCGACATAGTCGTACTGCACCTTCAGCTTCTGCGTGTCATAGGCTGTGAGCCCCGCGAAGAGCAGCACGCCAAGCACGCTCACCGCCAGCGAAAGCGCGCTGGACTGGAGCCACAGATTGATGAGACTTGCGATGATGATACCGACCACACCCATGATGAGGAAGGTGCCGAAGCCGGAAAGATCGCGCTTGGTCGTGTAGCCATAGAGGCTGAGGCCCGCAAAGGCCGCCGCCGTTGCGAAGAAGGTCTGCGCGATGGACGTGCCTGTGAAGACAAGGAAGATGGACGCCATGGAGAGCCCCATCACCGCCGCATAAGCCCAGAAGAGCAGTTGCGCGGTTCCTGTCGACAGCTTGTTGATACCGAAGCTCAGCACCATCACGAAAGCGAGTGGCGCAAACATCAGCACATATTTGAGCAGGCCCGGGCCGCCAAGCACCTGAGCGGCAAAACCGCTCTGCGCGAAGAGCAACGCGACGACCCCCGTGACAAGCACGCCGCTTGCCATGTAATTGTAGATCGACAGCAGGTAAGAACGCAGTCCCGCATCGCGGGCCGCTGAATCCACCGATGCTGCTCCGCCGTTGAAACCCGCCGACGTCATACGGGGATCCGGCCAGTTCGCCATGTTCGATACTCTCCTCTGTGCCAGCCCGGTGCTGGCGCCCGGTGAATATCGTAGGGATTGGCGTCTGTTTCAAGTAAAACCGGACATTGTCACAAAATGTGACAGTTTTTTCGTTGTTTATTCCTGCCGGCGGCCATGCTTGACCGCCGGCGTCGGGTGCATGCTTCAGGAAAAGGCTGCGCAGGCGATCCGCGCGCCGCTATTGCCCGTGGGATCGGTCTTTTCATCATCAGGCGCGGCATGGATGACGATCGCGGCGCCGTCAGCATCGAGCATCGGCGCGGCCCCACTCCTGAGCGCGATACCGGGCAGCACCTGATCGAAAACCGCCGTCCCGTCGGCCGCAACGGTCAGATTGGGCAAGTCGCCGGCATGGGCACCTTGCGGATTCTGGTGGCCATGCTGATGCTGCCCCGGGTTCCAGTGCCCGCCTGCGGTTGTGAAATCGGGCGTATCGCAGCGGCCAACCATGTGAATGTGAAAGCCATGACCGCCCGGTGGCAGATCGCGCACCCGGACAGCGAGCCGAACGCCCCCGGCTGCATCGCTCAGACGCGCCTCACCGATCGTCGCACCACTTGCGTTGATAATGGGGGCAGTCAGCGCAGGCGCCTGACTGCTCGACATTGATGCGCCCGTGCCCATGGACGATGCCGCGCAAGCCCCCAGTGACAGGGATAAGAGCGTGACGAGGGTGAGGCGATGATTTCTGGTCATGGCGATCCTAACTTCGGCCTGAGGGACTGGTCCATCACTTTGCGCGAATGAATCGCAAAAAGAAAGGGGCCGGCGAACCGGCCCCTTCCTGTTGTTCGATACCCGAAGGTCGTCAGGCTTAGCTGCCCGAGTTCGGCCCGTAGGTGATCTCGACGCGACGGTTCTGCAGTTCGCGAACACCGTCAGCCGTCTCAACGCGCGGACGGGACTCACCAAAGGCCTGGCTGGTGATGACACCATCCGGGATACCCTTCGACGTGAGGTAGGCGCGAACCGAAGCATTACGACGCTCGGAGAGGCCCAGATTGTAGCGCGGCGTACCCGACTTGTCGGCGTGACCGGCCAGCATGACCTGCGCATTACCGCAATCGGCATAGGCCGAGACCGCGTTGTCGAGAATGGTGGCGGCATCGGGCGTGATGTCCGACTTATCCCACTCGAAGAACACGATGTACGGCCCAGGCGTGCACTGCGCAGCCGGAGGAGGCGGAGGCGGCGGAGGCGGCGGGGGAGGCGGCGGCGGCGGAGCCGGCGGCGGCGGCGGCGGCTCGGAGCCGAAGTTGTAGTTCAGGCCGAGCAACAGGCTGTGGCTCCGGAACCGCTCATTCGAGCTGACACCACGATCCGTGACCAGATCGATCTTGTCATGATTGAAGAAGCGATACTTCAGCGACACGTCGATGTTACGGCTCAGCGGCGCGCGAACACCGGCGATCGCCTGCCAGGCAAAGCCCGTGTCGGAATCGCGAGTGTCGGGCAGGCGCGAAATCTTCGAGCGTGCTACACCGACACCGCCACCCAGGAAGCCCTGAATGCCGTCGTCGTCGCCGAAATCGAGCAGGCCGTTCGCCATGAAGCTGTCAACGCGCGCCATACCACCGATGAAATCGAGGCCGCTATTGCTGTATGCCGAGTTGCTGTTCTTCGCCTTCTTGTGCGCATATTCGGCCTCAAGGCGGAAACCGCCGAAATCGTAGCCGATCGTGCCTTCGGCATCATAACCCTTGTTATGATCCGTCGTCGCGGTCACACCGTTAGCGAAGGTGACATCGGTATCTTCCACAATCATGCCACCGATGCCGGCGCCAATGTAGAAAGAATTGTCACGTGCGAGCGCCGGAGACGCCAGAGCGGTCGAAGCGAGCGCTATGGCAAGGCCAAGCTTCCGCATATAATTCCCCTTTCAAAGTAGGTCGCAAAAGGACTGCCAGTACGCTGTAGTGCGGCGAAGGTTTCCTTGCAAGCGCGCAAAATCGCCCCTGTTGCGTAAATGTCGCAGATTTTTATCCCTCCGCGATGAGGCCATGGCCGCGCATGACCGCCAGAATTGCGCCGATCGCCACGCGTGCCTGGGTATCGACCGTACCGCCCCCGGCTGGTGCCGCGATTGCCGCCTGTCGCGTGCCGACCACGCGTACGCCGCCAATATGCAGACCGGAGGCGCGCACCATATCATCCTGCCATTGCGCGCCGTCATAGCGCATCGCATGGCCACGATCACGCACATGGGCCGTCCAGCCGGCAGCCGGCATGGCAAAGAGCCAGCCATTCGACCAGCCGGCGATGGCGTGGGCAGCGCCTGCCCAATCGCCCGTTGGCGAATCACCCACGATCCAGCACTGTCCGGCGTCCGGCGTGGCGGGCGGGCTGTTGCCGCCGGCGCTCTCGACGACGGGCTGGACCAGCATGTCGAGTGTCGCCAGCGCCTGATTATGAAAGAGTTCCTTCAGCGCCTGCCCGGCGAACAGCAGGGGCAGGTTCAGGCGTGCGCTCGTCTCGTCGGCCATGGTGTCATCCTTTCGTCACAGGCTGCGTGGGTCATGAGGAGGAAAGCAGCGTCAGGAGGGCAGGCCGGCCCACGCCCCGACTGCCGCGCTGCGTAATGCGCGCCACCAGCGGAGCGCCGCCAGCCGCCGCCAGATCGGTCGCATGGTCGGTTGCGGCGTAGGTCCACTCCGGCGCGTCCGTCTCGGCGGTGCGCAGTACGGTTGCGCCGGCTATAATCTCGATCTGATAGGCTTCCTGCTCCTCGCCAATCGGCACGTCACCACCATCCGCCCATCGCCAGCCCGCCCGGCTGCGCCTTGTCCATGCGAGACGGAGGTCGCTACCGACAAACTTCGTACGCGCATGCACAGGCGCCGGCGGCAACATCGCCGTACCCGATATGGCGATGGTCGCGCCCGCCGGCGTCTCGTCGTCGATGCCCAGGGCGTTGAGCATCAGCGTCTGGCCGCGAGAATCGGCGCCAAGCGGGATGCGCGTCAGCCGCGTCAGATCGTCGAGCAGCACAAAATGCTCGCCATCGGCATGGGCAGCGCAGGCCCATTCTGTGCCGCGTAGCCCACGCGCCAGCATGGCGAGGCGGAAGCGCCCGCTACCCAGTGCCTGCGCCGCGCCAAATTGCAGTAATTCCGCACCGATCATGCACAGATTTCGTCCGCGTGCGAGGCCCGCATCATCCACTGGCAGCAACAGATCGTCCGGTCGGGCGAGCGCCACGATCACCGATGCTTGGCGATCAGGCAGGGTCGCGCCGCCCGGTGACAGCGCACCAAGCGTCGTGCCGATGACTGCGCGCCGGATTACGGCGCCGGCCGGAGTCGCCGTCTCACCCTCCATCCGGTAGAGCGCCGCGCCGCGCCAGCCGCGCCCCGGTCCGGTCGCCGCCGCGAAGACGAGCGGCGTGTCGCTCACCCCCTCCTCCGGCGCCGGCAGCTCGATGAGTGCCAGCGTCGTCGGCCCGGCGGGATGATCCGGGCTGGGCACCGCCACACCGGGGTCGGCGGTGCCCGGCTGCACCGTTACCACTTGCCCGGCCGGGCTGAGAATCAGGCGCGTGGCCATGTCCGCCCATTCGCTCTGCGCGATTCGCCAGACGCCGGCCATGCCCTCGATCGAGACCGTGTCACCAATCCCCAGCGATAGCGCCGCCCAGCCCAGAGACAGTTCCACGGAGATGCGGCCGCGCAACGCCGCCTGCATCCGTTCCTGCGCCATGGCGCGCGCGGTATCGGCATCCAGCACCGCCGGAAAGTCGACGGATAACGACCGTACCCCTGGCCCCGGCCGGTCGACGGACTGGATACCGGACTGATAGTCACGGGCGGGATCATAATAACGCTGCGCCACCCGGTGTGGCACATCCTCCATCGCGCGCCGCCTTACCCGTGCCGGTTCGGTCTGCTCCCCATCGACCCGCGCGAGCCGCGCCGAGTCGTGGAGGGTGACGGCGGTGGGCCGGTCGCGCACGAGTTGAATTGCGCTATCATCCGCATCGCGATGATATTGGAGGTCGAACGCCTCGACGAGCGGGGCCAGCGCCTCGCGGACATTCTCGCCATCGCAGGCATAGCCGGCAAGGCGCGGCGGCGCGACGCTGCCAGCCAGCGTCACTGGCATGGTGAGGGCGGCGGCGGCAATATCCGCCACGACCACGCCCTCCCCCTCATCGGCGATCACCTCGAAGGTCAGCGTGGGGATGCGGTTGCCAAAGTCGGCGAGTTGCAAGTCCTCGAACACCACATAGGCAAGGTCGCGATGTGCGCTTGCCTGCGCGATACCGGTGGCAGCGGCGATCAGCGGATCGGGCATCTGCCCCGGCCGGCCGTCATGCAGCCGCATCGCCCCCAGCGGCACCTTGAAGTCGCCCGCCGCGCCGCGCAGCAGCGTGCCGTCCGCCCATATCCGCCCCACCGCGCGGATCGGCCGCGCCGAGAGTGCCACGGCAAAGCTCGCCGCATAGCTGTAGTTCGTCACGCTCGGGCTGCCCTTGCCACCGCCGCTCGTCTCACTGCTCTCGATAAGGTCGGTCGACCAGATGACGCTGCCCGCCACCCGCATCCGCCCGTGCAGACGTGGGATGCGGCCGCCATAAATGGAGGTCTGCACGCGCAGGTCGGAGAGGCGTGGTCCTTCTCGCCCCTTCGGGCGGAAGATGGTGGCGTCGATCGCCTGCCCGGCCAGCGCGCCGATCGCCCCGCCGATCGGCCCGCCAATCGCGGTGCCCACCGCCGTCAGGATGAGGGTCGCCATCGGCTATGCCCTCCCGGCCACCGCCCAGCGGGAGAGGATGGGCCACGGCCCGGGCGCGGGCATCTCCACCACGCGACCAAGGCCGGCATGGGCATGGATGAGGCATGCCTCGTCGGCGATCATCAGGTGGAGCTGCAGCGGCCCGCTGCGCGCCACCAGCAGGTCACCCGGCCCCGCCACACCGGCCGGCACCAGCCCCGCCGCGCGCAGCAGATGGGCAGCATGCGCCGCCCGCGCGCCGCGCAACGTATAGTGCGACGGCGCGGGCGCATCATGGCCGGCGGCGCGCAGCGCGGCAAGGCAGAGCCCCACACAGTCCAGCCCGGTCTCCGGCACCCGGCCATGCAGGCGGAACGGCGCGCCGATCATCTCCCGCGCCGCCCGCGCGATGCGCGGGCCAATAAGCGGTTCCATCATGTTCATGCTCCCGGATAGCGGGTGAGGAGGTCCATGCCGGGCAGGAAGGCCTCGCCCCGGAAATTGGCGGCATTGGCAAACCGCCCGGCACAGCTTGCAAGCCGCCGGTCGCAGCCGTGCACCAGCCGCGCGCGCGTCCCCGGCGGGATGGCCCGCAAGGGGCGCTCGGCAAGGATCAGCGCGCCGCCATCCTCTGCCACGATCGCGTGGGTGATCCCGGCGAGCGGCCCGTCGAGCCAGCGCAGCGTGCCAAAGGCATATTCATCCCCGGCGTCGGCGCCCGCGATGTTCACCCGCTCACCCTCCACGCCGGTCACCGTCGCGATGCTGGTCAGCGGCCGCAGGTCCACGGTGCAGGCAGCGTCGCCCAGCGCCACGCGGCAGGTCGGGCTCGTCTCGGGCGCCACTGGCCGGTCGAGCATGGCAAAGCCGCTCGCCACGCTCACCTGATATGCGCCGTCGCGCATTTCCACGGTGCCCAGCGTGCCGCGCGCCAGCTCCAGCCAAAGCGCGCCGGGCGCGGTCCATTCGGTCAGGTGGATGGCGAGCGCGGCACCATCCCAGCGGCCCGCTTCCAGATCGCCCGTGCTGATCGCCCCGGCGGCCAGCGCACCCTCGATCTCCAGCGCCTCCCCCGCGCCCGATCCGTCGCGGCGGATCGCGCTTGGGCGGATGCCCGGCGCGGGCCGGTAGCGGAAGCGGTCGATCATCAGCGGCCGGTCGTGGCTGGTAAGGCCGATGGCGATGCCGTCGCGCCGCTCCAGCCGCCAGCAGAATGCCAGCGCGCAGAGCGGTTGGGCAAGGATGTCGGCCGCGCTCATTCGCGGATCTCGACCAGCGGGACGGAGGGCACCGCCCCGGCGCGGAAAGTCTCGCGGTCGATCTCCAGCACATCGCTGTCGAAACGCACCGGCACGTCGAAGCTGAAGCCTGCGGTCACCGCCGCGCCATCCGGCGGCGGCTCGTCGAAGCTGATGATGCCTGCCGGATCGAGCGCCCAGCCGGTCGCCGGCTCCACCCCGTCGATCGCCACGCGCACGCTGCCCGCCACCGGGCGGGTGATCCGCCGCACCTGCGCGTCCTCGTCCGCGCCATAGCGCTTGACGAGGGGGAAGCGCGTCTCGTTGCCATCGCCCCTGCCGATCGGCTGGTCGCCCGGTGCCGGCGGCGCCCCGAATGCGCCCGAGCCATGGTCATAAGGGTCGGTGAAGCGGAACCCCCGCGCCGCGCCGCGGCGCGCGCGGAAGAAGGCGATGAGCCGCGCCACATCCTCTTCCGAGCGGACGCCCGGCCCCGCGTCGAAGCGCATCCGTGCGTCCGCCCAGTCGGTCGTGCGCTGCTCATGACCGGAAACCGTCTCGATGATCCGGGTGGAGAAGCCCGGCGCCACCTGCGCGCGCCGCCCGATGTCGAGCGGGAACTGCAGGTCGTCAAATGGCTGCACGTCGTCCTCCTCGTCGATGGTAAAAAGCGTGAGGCCATCGCGCGAGATCTGCGGCAGCGCCCAGATATAGGTCGCGGCATGACCGCGCGCCCGCGCCGCCTCCGCCGCCTCGACGATCAGCGCCCATTGCGCGGAGACGACCTCATCCGGCAGGCCGGCATTCACGAAGCCCGCGAAATAATGCGTTTCGGCCAGCGGATAGCCCAGCCGCGCGAGAATCGCCGCACGCCCCTGCGCCTCGCGCGCGGTGCGCCCGGCCGTCACCCAGTCATAATCCTCGATCTGGAGCCGATCGAAGACCGGCATCGCCCATCCGGTCGGCAGGTTGGCGCGCTTGAGCGCGGGCGCCTGCGCGTCGAGAATGGTGGGCAAAAAGGCAAGCAGCAGCGTCTCCGCACCCGGCGCTTCCGCCCGCGCCGCCACGCACAGTGCCGCCGTGGACGCCGCAAGGATTGCCCCTGCCGCATCGAGCAGCGCCTCCTCGACTGGTGTCAGCGCCCCGCGCACATCGGCAATCACCGGCGGGCTACCGCCCAGCGCAGCCCGCGCCGCATCGTCATAAAGGCACAGATGGCCGTCCGCCCGCAGCCACCACCAGGGCTCGCCCACCTGGAAGCGGACCGGCAGGCCCACGTCCCGCGCGATCCCCACAAAGGCGCGCGCCACCGCCTGAAGATAGGCCATTGCGCCGCCATGCGCCGGGGAGAGCAGCGCCGATGGTGGCGACCAGCCGGTCAGCGCCGGTGCCCCATCCGCGCCCCGCTGCTTCCAGTCGTTCCAGCAATGCGCGTCCAGCAGTTCGTAGGAGAGCGAGAGGATGAGACCAAAGCCGGCCGCCATGGCCCGCTCCGCGAAGTCCGCGTGCCAGCGCGCGCAGGGGCCGTTCAGCACTCCGCCGGAAAGGCTCGCATAATGGCCTCCGCCCAGCGGTTCGAGCCGGAAATAATGGCTCATGCCGACATAATGGTTGATATCGCCGCGATAGCCGAGCGCATGGGCCTCGCGCACGACCCGCTCAGGCGTGAGATTATAGGCGTCGTCATAGCCGGTGGCGATGGAGAAGCCGTGGGCCGGCACCATCACATCGCCAATGGTGAGCACGGAGCCATGGCCCGCGCAGGCGATCTCGCTCAGTTCCGCCCAGCACTCCGCCCCGGCGGGAAACACTGTCACTCCCGCGTCATAGTCCGCCGGCACGAGGCTGAGGAACAGCCGGTCGATCGCGTGGGGATAGACCGGGTCGGCATCGTCCGGCAGCGCGAAGCCGCCCACTAGCGCGTCGAAGTCGAGGCGGATGCGCGCGTCCTCGCCTGTCCCCTCGGCATAGTTCCACAGCCGCACATACCAGCTGTGCGGAGCGCCATCCGCATCCCGGCCCTCGATGGTGAGGGTCGGGCCATGCGTGGCGTCGAGCGGCTTCATGCCGGCGCTGCGCCAGCGGAAGGAGAGCACGCAGCCGGCATAGTCGCGCCGCGTCTCATATGCGGTGAGCGGGTGGTCCCACAGGTCCGCGCTGTCCCAGATGAGGCCGCACAGATCGCCCGAGCCATAAAAGGTCGCGTCGACGCGAAGCGCATCGGCGCCCTGCGTCACCACGCTCGCCATCATCGGCCGGGGGAAGTTCACGGTCCAGAAAGGCGGGGAGAAGCGCTTGATGACCGCGCTCTCCTGCCCGCCGCGCGCGCGCGCCAGCCAATAGCCCATGGCGCCGCCTCACCCGTCCACGGCGGCGCGCACCGCGCGCGCCACCTGCCGGGCACTGCGCGCCAGCGCGCGCGGCGCGTCCTGCCCGCTGCCCGATACGGTGATGGCAATCCGCACGTCACGGCCACCGCCGCCCTGCCCCGCCGCCATGATGCTGCCGCTCGCCGTCGGCACAAACAGCTCCGGGCCGCGCTCGCCGACCAGATAGCCCCGCCCCGGCGAGACCGGCCCACCGGTCGCACGGCCGGGCAGGCCAAGGGCGCTGAGCAGCCCGCTCGCCACCGAGAGCAGGCCGCCACCGCCAGTGCCTCCGCCAAGAGCGCCCAGCCCCTGCTTCACCGCCGCGCTGGCAATGCCGCCGAGCACAGACATGGCGACCCGGCCAAGATCCTCGAAACCGAATTTGCCGGTCCGCACCGCGCGCAGCAGCGCGCTCTCGATCGAGCGTCCGGCCCGGTCCGCGCCGGCCGCCAGCGGCCCTTCGAGCGCGGCGCGCATCTCGGCCACGTCCGTCGCGAAGCCGCGCAGGTCGAGCCGCACCGGCGCGACCATCGCCTCGATTTCCTCATCCATCGGGGAATGCCTCCATGAGTTGGCGAATGTCCGCGCGGTCGATCGGCGAGGCGCCGCCTATACCGGTCGTTGCCTCGCCCAGCGCGCGCAGCGCGTCGGCCAGTTCGTCAGGTGTCGCGCGCCAGAACTCGTCGGGGCGCCAGCCGAGCAGCAGCGCGGTCTGCCCCGCGAGGCGCCGCGCCGCCTGCGCGAAGCTCATGCCGCCCCGCTCAGGAGCTGGCGCAGGATCGCGCGCACCGCCGGCATGGCGGCGGTCAGCCCCTGCTCGATCAGCGCCGGGCCGATCCGCGCGCGCTCCAGTTCCCGCCGGTCGTCGAGGCAGTGCCAGAGCAGCACCTCCACCTCCGCAAGGGAGAGGCTGCCCAGCGCAGCCCGCTCGGCAAGCGCGAGTAGCGATCCAATCTCCTCTTCAGCGGCAATCAGCGCGGCAAAGCTCGGCCGCACGATCCACGCCGTCCCGTCGATACGGAAGGCCACCTCCCCGCGCGCGCTGTTGGCGCTCTCACTCACAGCGCCATCACCGCGCCGGAGCTTTCGAGGCTCAGCGTGTAGGTGCGCTCGCCATTATAGTCGCCGGCATAGTCGAGCCGGGTGACGAGGAACTTGCCGCGCAACCGCTCGCCGCTCTCGAAGGAAAGTTCATAATCGTCGATCGAGCCGGCCAGCGCCTGGTCACGCAGGCGTACCTCGGCGACCGATCCGGTAAAGATGCCCGCGCCCGAGACGCTGACCGATCGCACGCCGGCGCCCGGCAGCAATTGCCGCCAGCCGCCCGAATCCTTGCTGGTGATGTTCACCGCCTCGCCGTTGACGCTGATCTGCGTCGTCCGCATCCCGGCGATTGTCGCATAGGCAAGGGGGCTGAGCCCGTTGCCGATTTTGAGCAGAAAGGCGCTGCCCTTCTCCACTGCCATGGCTTCTATCCTTTCGGCTGGTTGCTTGCCTTCAGTTCCACTGCACGAGCCGCAGCGCATAGTCGGTGACGATGCGCCATCCGGCCTTGTCGCGCCGCAGGCGGGAGCGCTCGAAGCGCAGCACGGTGATCTTCCATCCGCCCACGACCTCCGGCACGGCGGCCATTGCGGCGTCGAGCGCGTCGATGATCGCGCCGACCTCGCCCGGCGTGTCGCCGCGCAAGGTCAGGATCACCGGCACGCGCAGCGCGACCCCGCTCACCCCACACGCGCCAAAGCCGCTGGCGCTGCCCTCGCCCAGCATCAGCCAGGGGCCGCTCGCCTTGACCGGCTCGCCATCGCTCACCTGATTGATGCGGTCGCGCAGCGCCAAATCGGCTTCCAGCGTCGCGCGGATTGCCTCCCGCGCGCTGATTTCCGCACTCATGAGAGGCGCATCCGCCGCCATGGGCGCCACAGTGCCGCGACCGATGCCGGCGGCTTCGTCTCCAGCCCCTCGCGGCTGGCATGATATTCCCCGGCGAGGCGGATGATGCCGTGGCGGATGGCATCGGGCAGCCCCGTCGCGTCGCCCGCCATCCCGGCCTGATAGGTCACGCGCACCCGCTTTGCTCCGCTCGCCTGGATCATCCGCAACCAGCCGTCGCCATTGCCGTCGATGTCGGTCGCGTAGAAATCCGGAGCGAGCGTGCTGGCCTCGCCGTCTGCCGCGATCGCCGCGACAGCGCCGATCGATCGCACCGGCCCGAGCGAGAGCCGCTTCCAAGCGGCGGATGCGGCCAGCAGTTCGGTCACGCCGCGCGCGGCGAGCATCTGGCCGGTGAAGCGCTCGGCGGCATCGGTCGCCGCGCGGATCAGGGTTTCAAGCAGCGCGTCCTCATCGTCGCGGCTGATGCGGAGATAGGCCTTCAGCGCATCGAGGCTCACGGCGAGCGGTGCGCCGCTCTCCAGGGTCACGGTCATGGTCGGGGGCCTTTCGCCGGGACGGGGGGAGGAAGGGAGCGCCATGCGGGCCAGGGGAAGGAGCCATCGCATGGCGCTCCGGGGTACGGCGCGCGCCAGGGAGAGGGAGCGTGCGCGCCGCGCCGTCCCGGCAATCAGCTCGCCGAGAACTTCATGAGCTTGATCGCGTCGCTATTCGCCACCGCGCCGCCGATGCGCCGGACGGCGTAGAAGTGGACGAACGGCTTGTTGGTGAAGGGGTCGCGCAGGATGCTCGTCTCGCCGCGCTCCGCGATCACATAGCCATGAGCGAAATTGCCAAAGGCGATGGCGAGGCTGTCCGCCGCCACATCCGGCATGTCCTCGGCCTCCATGACCGGATAGCCCAGCAGTGTCGCGGGCTGGCCCTCGCTCATCGCCGGTTGCCAGAGGAAGGCGCCGTCGCTCGTCTTGAACTTGCGGATGCGCGCCAGCGTCGCCGAATTCATGACAAAGCTCGCGCCCTGCCGGTAGGGCGCCTTGAGCGCCTGCACGAGGTCGATGAGCCGGTCCTGCGGCGCGCTCGCCGGAAAGCCGCCGGCCGCGCCTGAGGCAATATATTGCAGCGTGCCGAACGGGCGTGCCGCATCGCCGGTCGCGCTGGTTGGATAAGTGAGGAACCCCTTGGGTCGATTGGTGCCGCTGCCCGAGACAAACGCCGCGCCTTCCGCCGCCGCGAACTCCAGCGCAATCTCGCCGGCAAGCCACCCTTCCACGTCGAACAATGCATCGTCGAGCATCGCCTGGCTCGCGGCCGGATTGGCGAACAGCTCGCCAGAGGGCGGCGCGATCTCCTGGAAAGTCGGCGTCGCCGTCTCGGCGCGCGCGCCGGTCTCGCTCGCCCAGCCCGAGGGCGTACCGCCTGTCGTCACCAGCTTGCGATAGCCGGCCGATCCTGTCTGCACGACATTGGCGATCTGACGGATTGGCGAGATGGTCTTAAGCTGCTGTTCGATCAGCGCGTCGATCTCACGCGGCACGGCATAGCCACCCGTGCCGCCACTCGCGCCGGAAAAACTCTTCAGTTCCACGCCCGCCTCGATTCCGCGGCGCAGATAGCGCTCGGTAAAAGCGGCGCGCGCCGGATCATGGGCACTGCCCTTGGCACCGTCGAGCGGCGGCCGTTCGCCTCTGTGGGTCGCGGCAGCCACCTGACCTTTCAGCGCGGCGATATCGGCCTCAAGCGTGGCGATCTTCTCGCCCTGCAGGATCGCGTCGAAGCTCTCCTCCAGCGCGTCGGCTTTCACTTCCAGCATAGGTCACGTCTCCTGCTTCATAAAAAAGGGGCCATCCCGGCCCCATTGCTGCTTCGTTCTGTTCGCGCCTCGACTGTCAGTCGACGGCGTGGACCCGTGCGAGCGGTTGCATCGGATGACTGACGAGGCTCACTTCGGCGATGTCGAGCCTGTCGAGCCGCCGCGCGCCGTTGCCCTCCCCCGCCGCGATCACGCGGTAGCCGAAGGAGAGCCCATCGAGCGCTCCGGCCGCCAGCAGCGCCGCTGCCCGGCGCGCCGCCTCGCCCGTACCGTCGATCCGGCCGATGACACGCAAGCCGCGTACATCCTCGGCGATCTGCTCGATCGTGCCGATCCGCGCCTCGGGCCGGTGCTGCCAGAGCAGCGGCAGGCCCGCACCCAGCCCGGCAAGGCTCGCGGCGAAGGCCCCGGGGGCGATCACATCACCACCCCGGTCCACCTTGCCGAAGATCGCGGCATAGCCAGCGAAGCGCAGCGGCTTCACGGGCGCAGCATCCGCGCCAGGTCCAGCTTCACCGCGAGGCCAAGCAACAGCAGCGCCACGGAGAGCCGCACAACCCAGCCCAGCACCGCCGCCCGCGCCGCCTTCTTGGCGTCGCGCCACCCGCGCAGCAGATCGCGCAGCTCGTCAATATCCTGCCCGGCCGACCGGTCGGAAAGGCCCACGCGCTCCAGCGCGCGCGCCGCGCCCGCCTCGCTCGCTTCCTCGACCAGCGCACGGATCATCACCAGATCCCCGCCCGCCGCTTCCGTCTGCTCGACCAGCATTGCCAGCATCTCGCTCATCGCGTCACCTCATCCGTCGCCGCCTCAATTCCCAGCATGGCGCGTTTTTCTGTGTCAGAGAGGAAGTCGGCGCGCGTCACCTGCTCCCACAGCACGCCGCGCTCCTCGGCGAGCGCAGGCACCCGGTTCAGGTCGATCGTCAGCTCCAGCCCCGCGAAACAGTTCGAGAGGCCCTGCGCGAGCGCGGCGAGAATAGTGTCGGCGAGCGGGAGGATCGTCTGCCGCCACAATGCGCGGTTCGCCTCGCGGAAATTAGCGTAGGTGCTGTCGCCCGGCAGACCCACCAGCACAGGCGGCACGCCAAAAGCGAGCGCAATATCGCGCGCGGCAGCTTCTTTAAGCCGCACGAAGTCCATGTCGGCCGGGGTCATGCTCAGCGCCTGCCAGCGCAGTCCGCCTTCCAGCAGCATCGGGCGCCCCGCATTGGCCGCGCCCTGATAGGCCGCTTCCAGCTCCGCCTTCAACCGGTCGAACTGGTCAGCCGAGAGCGCGCCGCCGTCCGGCCCTTCATGCACCAATGCGCCAGACGGGCGGGCTGCATTGTCGAGCAGCGCCTTGTTCCAGCGCGTCGCGGCGTTGTGGATGGCGATCGCGCCGGACGCCGCGCCGAGGCAGCCCAGACCATAATGGTCGTTCGCCGGGTTCAGCGCCTTCACATGGATGATGGCGGCAAGGCCCGCCCCATCCTCCCCCGCATAATAAGTGACGCCTGCACCGGCCCGGTAGCTATAGCCGATCGGCCAGCCCTGCGCGTCGGCCTCTATGGTCACACGCTCGGGGCGCAGCGCATAGAGCCGCCGGGGTTGGCCAAGCGCGCAGTGGCTGATCTGCACATAGCCATTGCCGTGGAGCAGCATATGGCTCGCCAGCGTCTCGACAAGACTTTGCCCGGCCGAGCGTTCGCGCACCAGCCGCAGCGCCTGCGCCGCTTGCTCCGCATCGTCGGTCCGGGCGAGTATGGCGAGATTGCCCACGCCCTCGCACACCAGCCGCAGGCAGCGCTGTGCGACCGGATTGGCCAGCACCGCCGCACTGAGTTGCGTGGCATAATCCTGCGGCCAGTCACCCAGACTCGTCGATCCCCAGTTGGTCCAGGCGCGCGAAAGCGGCGGGCGGCCGGCTCCCCCGGCGCCCTTGCGAGCGAAGAGTTTCACGTTGCTGTCTCCTTGCAGATGGCCGGCTACGAGCCAGCCACGCCATCAGGGCGTATCAGTCATGTCCCGCGGGCGGCATCCGCCGTCGGTCAGGCCGCAATCAGCCCCATGCCCACACCCTTCACCGCTGCCGATGTCCGGTCGGATACTTCAAGCTTCTCATAAATGCGGCGCATATAGGTATCGACCGTGCCGGGCGAGATGGCGAGAATGTCGGCAATCACGCCGTTGCTCTTGCCGCGCGCCACCCAGTCGAGAATCTCTTTCTCTCGCTTGGAAAGATGCCTGTCGGGCGAGGTTTCTTCGGCGAACATCGCGCAAATCCGCAGATGCGCCGACTGCGCGACGAAGTGGAGCAGCGCCACCGCCTCGGTGTTCAGGTTCACCTCATCCGTCATATGACTCAGTGCCACACAGGCGTTACGCAGATTGGGGCCGTAGAGGGGCAGCGCCAGCCCGTCCTTGAAGCCCGCCTCTCTCATCGCTTCGCGAAACCCTCGTTCTTCGGCGCTGGTCTCTGTATTCTCCCAGATCGAACTCCACAGCATCGGCGTGCCATGGGCGAGGACGACCCGATGAACAATATCGAGTCGGCGAAAGTCGTTTGTCAGATAGGCATTCACTTCACGTCGGGTGTAGCCCATCTGGATCGGCGAGGTCGCGATCTGGCTCGATCCCTGACGCATCAGATAATAGCTGACGGCCTGGAATCCCCAGCTATTGAAAAAACGCGTCATATCCCGCCAGAATACCGGCAGAGACCGCGCGCTCGCAATTCGTTTCAGCATTTGTTCCATAATGCCCCCGAGCATTCCGGGTATTCATTATGGTCCGCTGAATCTTCCAATGAATCAAGGCGATTTATATTATCATGACGAATTCTTTTTCAGTCGCGCCACACAATTGCCTCAGCGACGGAGAATGACCTTATCGTTTCTTACCGAAAATTATTCGCGCGTGCGCGCAGATCCTGCGTCTTCCCCGCCGCGATCTCTTCATAATTGGCGCAATCGTGCCGCGTCCCCGCCCGTCAGAAGCAGTTCAGTGATAGCCCAGACCAGCGCATCGGCCCGATCCGGGGAACGCCCCGGCCCTTCGTACCCGCCGCCCTGGATCATCCCGCAAAGCTGGTCCTCCAGCGTCATGAGCACGCCCGCATGGCGAACACGCCCGCTCTCGTAGAGCGCGGCCACCGGTTCGGCCCGCGCGCTCTTGCCGCGACTCGCATGGACGAGACGCACGGGCAATCCACTGCCCGCCGCCTTGAGTACGGAGCGGACCATCTCGCCGCCGTTGTTCGCCTCGGCGACGATCCGGTCCGCCTGCCATCGCGCCGCAGCGGCTGCCACGGCTTTCGCCCAACCTTCCGGCCGTGCCTTCTCGACCGTCGCATCCTCGATCACCACCGCGCGCCCGGCCCCGTCGAGCGCGACCACGATGATCCCGCAAGCATCACCATGCGCGCTGGCGGGCGGATCGACGCCAATGACCACACGAACCAGCCCGTCCGGCGCCGCGCCGGTCCGGCTCGCCTCGATCATCGCACGCGTCCACAGCGCGCCCTCCCGGTCGAGCAGCAATTCACCGTCCAGTTCCTGCCGGCCCAGTCGCGTTCCGCCATAGTCCCGCGTCATCGTCGCCAGGAAAGCCTCGGGCAGCGCGCCGGCATTGTCACAGGTTCGTCCGCGCGTCACCACCGCGCCCGGCTGCGCCACGAGGCGCAGGACCAGCGGCGTGGCGCGGGGCGTCGTCGTCGCCATAGCACGCGGCCGCGCGCCCAGACGCAGGCCCATCATCAGATTGTCCCACGTCGCCATGCCATTGGACCAGCGGCCAATCTCGTCCGCCCAGGCATGGCTGTGCTGCGGGCCGCGCAGCGCTTCAGGTTCCGCCGCGCCATAGGTGAAGGCGCGCGCACCGTTGGGCCAGCGCAGGCGGCGCCGGCTCGGCTGCCAGTCCGGCGCCGCGCCGGCCGGCGCAGTCGCAAGCAGACCACTCTCGCCCTCCACCATCACGGTGCGCGCATCGTGCAGGCTCGCGCCGACCAGCGCGACCATCGCCTGCGGGTCTCCCGCCGCAACCTCATGCACCCATTGTGCGCCGGTCCGCGTCTTGCCAAAGCCACGCCCGGCCAGCACCAGCCAGAGTGGCCAGTCACCCTCCGGCGGCACCTGCTCCGGCCGTGCCCGGCAGCGCCAGTCATCACGCAACCAGGCAATCCCGCGTGGGCCGAGCAGGGCCAGCATCGCATCCCGATCCCTGTCGTCCAGCAGGGCAATACGCTCATAGTCAGAGCAGCGTGCGCCTATGGCCGTATCGCTCATCCTTCGCCGGTTCCGGCTCCAGCCTCGGGCTCCTCTGAACCGGAGCTATAGTGGCCCCGCAGTCTTGCGCGCACGCGCTCCATATCCGCTTTCACCGCCGCGATCGCCGCGTCGTCCAGGTCCTTGCCGTTCCCGCCCGCGCGATGGGCGATCACCGCGTCCCGGTGCGCGGCGAGCAGCCCCATGGCGATGCCTAGCGGATAGCTGTGTACGATACGCATGAGCCGGACGCTCCCGTCGCTGTTTCTTACCGTTTCGGTACGTGTGGTGCCGTTGATCGCCTGATCCAGAAGCCGGCCTTCCAGTTCGCCATAGGCTTCATGGAGCGCCTCGGCCCAGCCGCGCGCAAATGCCGGATCACGCGCCTTGATATGATAGGCGGCCGATCGGTCCCGGCCAACCACACGCGCTGCGTGCGTCACGTTGAGACTGCGCGACAGGGCTTTAAGAAATGCGGCTTTCGTGGCCTCTGACCAGCGGCCGCCAAGCCTGGTGGGCGTTGCGCCATCGGCGCCCCGCTCCCTTGCCTTGCCTGTCATGCCAACCTCGCTTGCGATCGCGCTGCCGGGCCGCAGCGGCAGGTCATTCCCGCCGTTGCGGCCAATTCCCGACCATGACCAGAACGTGCCATATCAGCGTGACAATGTCAACAGAAAATAACCCATTTGGTTATTTTACGGCATCTCTCAATCCTTGCGATAGACCAGACTGAGGTTGTTTGCCGGCATCTCGACGCGCCCTATCCGCGTAAAACCATGGTCTCGTGCCAGCCCGTCGATCTTCGCCAGCATACGCAGCCCCCATGCGGCATTGCGCGCGCGGAGCGAGTGATCAAACGCCATGTTCGTCGGTGCCGTCTCAACCCCATCCTCAATATACGGACCATAGAGGATCAGCGGCGCTCCCTGCGGCAGCAGCCGCGCGCCGCCGGCAAACAGCCCGATCGCCGCCGACCATGGGCTGATGTGGACCATATTGATGCACAGCACCGCATCCGCATGTATCACCGGCCATGCCTCTACGGCTGCCGCGTCGAGATTGAGCGGCGCACAAACATTGGCAAGCCCGGCCTCAGCCGCCCATGCCGAAATTGAAGCACGGGCCGCCGGATCGGGATCGGTCGGCTGCCAGACGAGATCCGGCAAGGCGCGCGCGAAATGCAGCACATGCTCGCCCGATCCGCTGGCGATTTCCAGCACCGTGCCTCGCGCCGGCAGGGCTTCGCGCAGCACCATGAGGATCGCATCGCGATTGCGCGCGGTGGCGGGCGCATGACGGCGGGCGTCGTCCCCCGCCACACTGGCCTCCCGTGCCAGCCAGGGCTTCGGCGCGTCTGTCATGCCGATCCCGCGCCGCGCCGTTCGAGCTTGCCAGCATAGACGGCACGGTGCGCGCTTTCGGCGAAGCGATCGGTCATGCCGGCAATATAATCGGCAATGGTCCGGCTGCGTGCGGGTTCTTCCGTCGGGCAGCGCGCGCGCCACGCCTCACCCATCAGCGCCGGATCGGCGGCATAAGCGGCGAAGAGATCACGCACGATGCCCTGCGCGCGGGAGGAGGCGGCAAGCTGATCGGGATGATGATAGAGATTGGCGTACATGAACCGCTTGAGCGCCCGCTCCTGCGCGCGCATCTCATCGGAGAAGGTCGCCAGCACCCGGCCCGCGCCGCGCACCGCCTCGACACTGCCGACCCCGGATGCCGCGATATTAGCCCGGGTCTGGGTGATGAGATCGTTGACCATGACGCCAATCTGCTCGCGAACCAGTTCACGCACCAGCCGCGCGGCCGGCACCTCGGGGAAGCGGGCACGCACCCTGTCCCAGTTCGCGCGGATCATTGGTACGGTGAGAATCTGGTCGAGGGTCAGCAGCCCGGCGCGCAACCCGTCGTCAATATCGTGATTGTCATAAGCGATATCGTCGGCCAACGCGGCGACCTGCGCTTCCAGTGAGGGCCAGCTCGTGAGGTCCAGTGGGAAGAGCGCGTCCACTTCCCGCATGGCCCAGTTGGGCCGCAGCACCGGGCCGTTATGCTTGGCCAGGCCTTCCAGCGTCTCCCAGCACAGATTGAGACCGGGGAAGCGGGGATAGCTCTCTTCCAGCAACATCAATGTCCGCAGGCAGTGAGCATTATGGTCAAAGCCGCCCTGCCCGGCGAGCGCAGCTTCCAGCCCGTCCTCCCCGGCATGGCCAAATGGCGGATGGCCGATATCATGGGCAAGGCACAGTGCCTCGGTCAGATCTTCATTGAGGCCCAGCACACGCGCAACCGTCCGGCCGATTTGCGCGACTTCCAGACTATGCGTCAGGCGGACACGATAATGGTCTCCATCGGGCGCCACGAACACCTGCGTCTTGTGGCGCAGCCGGCGAAAGCTGATCGAATGGATGATCCTGTCCCGATCACGCTGAAAGGGATCGCGCTCGCCGCGTTGCTCGCCACCCGGTTCGTCATGGAGCCGTCCGCGCGTGCGCGCCGGGTCGCTGGCATAGGGAGCAAGGCGGCTCACTTGCCGCCGATCTTGGTGACGTCCTCGCCAGCCTCGCTGTTCCAGACGAAAGCGTCCCCGCCGGATTTCTTGATCGCGGCGGCGGCGTCTCGCGCCTTAGCCGCAGAGGCATAGGGACCGATAAGCAGACGCCGCGTGGCACCCCATTCCGCTGTCCAGCCAGCTTCGCTGCCAAGCGCATCGGCATAAGTGCGGCGCATCCGGCGCAGGTCGAAGCCGAGCGCTGCGACATCCCGGCCTGTGGCAATCTGCACCCAGATCCGCGCGGGATTGTCCGCGAGACGCTTTTTCTCTTCCGCTTCGGCCTTGGCCTTGGCGGCGGCTTCCGCTTTCGCCTTGGCCGCCGCATCGCGCTTGGCCTTCTCCGCCGCAGCCTTAGCTGCGACCTCTTCCTGAATTTTGCGCCGCTCCGCCTGAATGCGTGCCACCGCAGCCAGATCCACAGGGGCTGGCCCCGCCACATGCTCTCCTTCGGATGGACCGAGCCCGGCCATCACGTCAGCAAGCGAGCGCGTGGGCTGCTCGGCCGCGGCCGGTGCCGGCGTTGCTGGCACGGGTCTGACGGATGGCGTTGGCTGCGGAGACGCGCTGGTAAACGTCGCAGGGTCAGCCGGGCCTTGCACCCCCGCCGACATTGGCGCGGCGTTGGCCGAAAAGCCCGGCGTGGCAGGCGCCGCTTCACCGCGCGTGTTCTGGACCACCTGAGCCGGACGGCTTTCCGACGGTGGCGTCGACACTGGCCGGGGCGTGGCCGCATCGGGCCGGGCCGTCGCCGCGCTGGCCACGCGCTGCGTCGTTGCGGGCTGCGGCACCACCGGAGCCGGTGTCGGCACGGATGCAGGCGTCGGCGACGGTGCCGGTGCTGGCGTCGGTGTCCGGGTCACGGGCGTCGTGGCTGGCGCGCTGGCGGTCCGAACGGGCGCGCTGGCGGCCGCCTCACGTTGCGCTGCCCGGTCCCGCGCGCGCGCCGCCGCGGATTCGACCGGACTCCCGCCCTGATCGTCCTGCCGGTTGCGATTACGGGCGCTCGTTCTACCCTTGCCGGATGACGTGTCCGTACGCTCGGCTACCACGACTGGCGCAGTGGGCGCCGCGGCACGCAGCACCTCAGCCGGAAAGTCGCCATAATGCACAGCCGCAGCTTTCTGCCCCGGCGTCAGCAGCCCGACGCGTGCAATATAGGGATCTAGCGCGTCGGCTAGGCCGCGCGGCATCACCGTCTGGGTGATTTTTCGCGCGTCAGCCACACGGCCGTTCATGGCCAGCACGAAGGCACGGGCGCGCCACGCCTCCCGGTCCTGCGCCGCCAGCGCCGGTTGAAGCTGCGCCTCGGCATCCGCGACATGGCCCGCAATACCCAGAGAGATTGCATAGCGCAGCCGCGCCGTTGCATCGGCAGGGTTCGCGCGCAGCGCAGCCTGATAGTCCTGCTGCGCCTTGGCCTGCTGGCCGGTGAGATCATAGGCGAGGCCGCGTTCGGTCAGGTAATCGCGGGCATCGGCGCCCAATGCCGCCGCCTGATCGAAATATGCCGCCGCATCATTCGCCTGCTTGAGCGCAATGGAAACGACCGCAAGGCCCAGCTTGGCCTGCCCGTTATTGGGTGCCACCATGTTGGCGCGGGTGAAGAAGCCGTTGGCGGCCTGCACAT
Organism: Sphingobium sp.; assembly: GCA_035911355.1. Classification (GTDB taxonomy): domain Bacteria; phylum Pseudomonadota; class Alphaproteobacteria; order Sphingomonadales; family Sphingomonadaceae; genus Sphingobium. Next base: position 36,013 of record JAMHVU010000041.1, on the reverse strand, counting down.
CACCGAGTTCCAGCGCTGCCTGCCCCGCGCCAAGCAGCGCCTGAACATCCTGCGGACTGCGCGAGAGACGGCCGAGATTCTGATTGAGCCGCTCGACGGCAGCGGCGGACGGCAATGGCTGAATCATCGCGCCGGGCTGCGCCGAAAGACCCGTCGCAAGACAAGCGGAAAAAGCTGCGGTGGCAAGCCAGGTCAGGCCAACCCTGCGATGGGCAGATGCCCTTGAAAAGACTTTGTTCATCACACCTTACGCCCTATGATACTTCATCACACAGGGCAATCCGGACGCCGCCCGCTCCAAGGCGAGCGGCGCCGGACTTCCGATTACTGGTTGTTCTGGCGATTGAGAAAGCGCGGTACGCCGAAATCGCCGCCCCGCTGGTCCCCACCGCCGGCGCCCGGCTCTTCCGCCTCTTCCTGCCGGGATGCGCCACCCCGCGCGAGTGCCGACATACGCTCGAAGAGCGTGCCTCCGCCCTGAGCGGGCTTAGGTGTCGGCTCGGGCTGGGGCGTCGGCGCGGCCGGCGTCTCGATCCGCTCGCTGACCGCACCGAGGTCAAGTGCAAAATCGTCCTCCACGGTCGGCGCGCTATCGCCAATGTTCACAACATTATCCGTGTCGGTCGCCGGCACATCGTCAAGGAAATGATGCGTGGACGCCTGCGGGGCGGGTGGCTCCAGGCTGAAATCCGCATGACCGGCCACGTCGTCCAGATCGGAAACGAAGCGCGCGGGCGCCTCAGGCTCCACCGGGGCCGCGACAGGCGCAGGCGTGGGCGGAACGAAGGGCGGTTCGTTGCTGAAGGCAGGCGCAGCCGGTGCCGGCGCGATCGGCGGACGGGCGATGGCCGGGCGTGCGACGCCCGCGCCCATGGCGCCAAAGCTGAACGGCTGGGATTTCGGCTCGGCGGCAGCGGCGGCATCCACATCGATACCGGTCGCAACCACGGAAACGCGGATCTTGCCGTTGAGGTTCTCGTTGAACGCCGATCCCCAAATGATGTTCGCATCGGGGTCGACCAGTTCGCGGATATGGTTCGCGGCCTCGTCCACTTCCATGAGGCGCATATCCTCGCCACCGGTAATGGAGACGATGACGCCCTTGGCGCCGCGCATGGAAACGCCGTCGAGCAGCGGATTGGCAATGGCCTTCTCTGCGGCGGCGAGCGCGCGCCCGTCACCCTCGGACTCGCCGGTGCCCATCATCGCCTTGCCCATCTCCTCCATGACGGAGCGGACATCCGCGAAGTCGAGGTTGATGAGGCCGGGCATGACCATGAGATCGGTAATGCCGCGCACGCCCTGCTGGAGCACTTCATCGGCCATCTCGAACGCTTCCTTGAAGGTCGTGTTCGGGTTGGCGATGAGGAAGAGATTCTGGTTGGGGATGACGATCAGCGTATCGACATGCTTTTGCAGCTCCTCGATGCCCGCCTCGGCCGAACGCGCGCGGCGCGACCCCTCGAAGGTGAACGGCTTCGTCACCACGCCGACGGTAAGGATGCCCTTCTCCTTGGCGGCCTTGGCGATGACGGGCGCCGCGCCCGTGCCCGTGCCGCCGCCCATGCCAGCCGCGATGAAGCACATATGTGCGCCGGAGAGCGCGTCGATCACCTCGGTGATGGTCTCTTCCGCCGCTGCCCGGCCAATGTCCGGCCGTGACCCTGCGCCCAGCCCTTCGGTGATGCGGGGACCAAGCTGGATACGCCGCTCAGCGGGGGACGCGTTGAGCGCCTGCGCGTCGGTATTGGCGACGATGAAGTCGACGCCATCGACCTGCGCGGCGATCATGTTGGCGATCGCGTTGCCGCCTGCGCCGCCGATGCCGATCACCGTGATACGCGGCTTCAGCTCATCGACATGCGGCGGGCCGATCTCAATACTCATCCCTTAATCTCCTTCGGGCGCTTGGACGAGCGCAACCTGATTACATTCGGTCATGCACCACTTGCCTGCCCAATTCATCCACTTTTTGAACCAGCAGGCGAAAACCGGCGCGATAATTGTCCCACCCGTCAATAGCCGGCCTTGAGCGCGGCAAACAGGCGCGAGATGTTGAAGCCAAAAGCCCCGCGCATCCGGTTCACCTGAACTTCGGGATGTGGTCGGTTCAGCAGGTCCACCCTATCACTGGCGGCGTGGAGGGCGAGACCCGCCAGTGTCGCAAAGGCCGGGCCGCCATGGGCCTCGGGCAGAGCGCCGATGCCGTGCGGCCGGCCGATCCGCACCGCGCGGCCCAAAGCGGTCTGGGCATAGTCCGCCAGCCCCTTCAGTTCCGCGCCGCCGCCCACCAACACCACCTGTCGGCCAACCGGCGAGTGGAAACCCATCTCGTCCAGTGCGGCGGCAACTTCCTTCATGAGCCGGCCAAGCCTTTCGCAGATAACGCCGACCAGCTCCGCGCGAATGATCTTGCGCCCGTCTGATCCCTGCTGCTGGTCCGGCGTTGGCGCCACGTCGATCGTCTCGCGAAAATCGCGGCGCGACTGCATGGCCGATCCGAAGAAGCATTTGATGCGCTCGGCCTGGCTGCGGCGCAGCCCGAACGCGGAGGCGATATCATCCGTGATGTCCACCCCGCCGATCGGGATGGAGCGCAGGCCCACCAGCATGCCGCCAATGTGAAGCGACACGTTCGTCACGCCGCCGCCCAGCTCGACCAGCGCCACGCCAAGGTCGCGCTCCTCCTCGCTCAGGCACGCCATCGCCGTGGCGACAGGCGCGGCAACGATCGAGTCCACGTTGAGATAGGCGCCACGCACGGACGTTTCGAGATTGCGGAGCGGTGCGCCGTCCGCCACCACCACATGCACGTCGACCCCCAGATGGTCGGCATGGAGGCCCACCGGTCGGTGGACACCGCGCATCCCGTCCAGCGTGTAGAGCGTCGGCTCGGCATGAAGCACCACCCGGCCGGCCGGGTCGATCCGCGTCCGCGCCCGGTCCAGCAACGCCTCGATATCGGGCCGCTCGACCCGGCGCCCGCCGATCGCCATCTCAACCGGCTGGACATGGCTTTCCAGACTGCCCGCCGAAAAGCTGATCTGCACCGCCTCAATGTTGGTGCCCGCCACCTTCTCCGCCTGCTCTATGGTCTGGCGGACAGCCTGCTCGGTCTGCTCCATGTCCACCACGAAGCCCCGGCGCACGCCCTTGCTCTCCTGCTGACCGGTGCCCAGCAGTGTGAGCGCGCCGCTCTCCGCCTTGCTGGCGATGAGCGCGCAGACTTTCCACGAGCCGATGTCGATCGCGGTGATGAGTTTGTCGTTGCGTCCGCCCGCCATGCTCAGCCCTCCGTTCCGGTGGCGCGCGCAGGCGTTGATCGCGCGGGCGACGCAGCGCTCGCCGGCTTTTCCGTTGCAGCCGGCGTTGGCGGCGTCTCGCCCGGCACGATCGGCCGTGCTGCCGCTACCGCGCTTTCGTCCGCCGCAGAGCGGCCATCGCTCGGCAAGCGCAGGACGAACCGGGCGGGGTCGCGCATATCAAAGCGCAGGATACCGCGCCCGAGCAGCCGGTCCACGCCGTCCATCCGCGCAAAGTTGACGAGCGCGGCAGCGGCCTGCGCCTCGCCTTCGGGCAACGCCAGCGTCTCGCCGGACTGGAAACGCAGATCCCAGCGGCGGTCGCCCACCCATGTCGCCCCGGCGATCATCGGCTTGAGCGCGGGGGCTGCGTTCATCAGTCGATCGAGATCGCGGGTCTTGAGGTTCGCCTGCGGACCAACGACCAGCGGCAGATCCGGCACCGCCCGCGCATCGACAGCGGCGAGTACGACGCCCGTCTCGTCTATGAGGGCAAGGCGCCCGTCACGCTGCCAAATCGCCGCGGGTTGCCGCTCTACGATATCCACGACCACCGTATTGGGCAGCCGGCGGGAGATGCGCGCGTCCTTCACATAGCCCAGGGTCATGATCTGCTTGCGCAGGGAAGCAAGATCGAGCGAGAGCATCGAGCGGTCGATCTCGCCGAGCGCGATATTATAGACCTGCAATTCGTCCATCCGCTCGACGCCGATCACTTTCACCTGCTTCACCTGAAAGCCGGCGCGCGCGGCAAAGCGGCTGGTCTCGTCGGCAACCATCGCCGGCACACCTAGAAAGCGCAGCAACAGCCATACGGCGAGCAGCGCGAGAACCGCCACGCCAGCCGTCAGCAGCTTCGCGAGGCTCTCGCGGCTCATCGGCACGGCGGCGATCAGCTTTTCCACAGCGCTTGGCTGCCGCACGCGGGCACGGCCGCCCTTGTTCGGATTCTTGCTACTCGTCGTTCGACCGCCGGGGCCGCCGCGCCGGATCGTTGCCCTGCCGCTCATGCCGCTCCCTTCCCATCCGTACCGTCGGCGCTGTGCGCGCGGGCAAGCGCGCTTTTGATGATCGTCTCGACCAGCTCGCCATAGTCCATACCGAGCTGACGCGCCTGCTCGGGCACGAGGCTGAGCGGTGTCATGCCCGGCTGGGTGTTCACCTCCAGCAGAAACACGCCTTCACGGCCCTGACTATCATCCCAGCGGAAATCCGATCGAGAGGTATCTTCGCAGCCCAGCGCGCGGTGCGCCTTGAGCGCCAGCCCCATCATATAGTCGGCAATATCCTGCGGTATCTCTGCCGGGCAGATATGGTCGGTCAGGCCATCGGTGTATTTCGCGTCGAAATCATAGAAGCCATTGCGCGGCTTCAGTTCCGTGACGCACAGTGCCCGATCACCAAGCACCGCGATCGTCAGCTCCCGTCCGCGAATGAACGGCTCGGCGAGCAATTCTGCGAAGTCGTGCCAGGGCCCGACCACCTCGCGGCTGATCGGATTGCCGTAATTGCCCTCGTCGGTGACGATGGCGACCCCCACAGACGATCCCTCGTTCACAGGTTTCACCACATAGGGGCGCGGCAGCGGATCGGCGGAAAACAGATCGGCGCTCTTGACCACCCGGCCACCCGGCATGGGGATGCCGTGCGGCACGAGATGCTGCTTGGTGAGTTGCTTGTCGATCGCGATGACGGAGGTGGCAAGGCCGCTATGCGTGTAGGAGATGCCGATCACATCCATCAGGCCCTGCACCGTGCCGTCCTCGCCCGGCACGCCGTGCAACGCATTGAACACAATGTCCGGCGCGGCGGCGAGCAGCCGGGCGGGCAGCTCCCGCCCTTCGGCCGGGGTCGCGCCCATGTCCACACGCGTCACCTTGTGGCCGCGCGCTTCCAGCGCCTTGGCCACGCCCTCCCCGCTCATCAGCGAGACCGGCCGCTCGGCCGACCAGCCACCCATCAGGACCGCGACATGCCAGGGTCCGGCGCTCATTCTGCTTCTCCCGTCAACGCCCGGCCGACACGCCGGATTTCCCACTCCAGGCTCACGCCGCTCTTCTCCTTCACGCGCTTGCGAACCTCCTCGCCCAGCGCCTCGATGTCCGCGCTCGTCGCCTCGCCGGTGTTGATGAGGAAGTTGGTATGCTTTTCGCTCACCTGCGCGCCGCCAATGGTCAGTCCACGACAGCCGGCGGCGTCGATCAGCGCCCAGGCCTTCTCCCCCTCGGGGTTCTTGAAGGTCGAGCCACCGGTCTTGCTCCGGAGCGGCTGGCTGGCCTCGCGCGCGGCGGAGATGCGGTCCATTTCCGTCTGGATCGCGGCGGGCTCTCCTGGAGTGCCACGCAGAGTCGCGCTGACCACCACGGCGCCTTCGGGTAGCGTGCTGTGCCGATAGCTATAGCCAAGCGCGGCGGTGTCCAGCACCACGCGTTCGCCCGTCCGCAACACGACCTCGCACTCGGTCAGAATATCGCACGTCTCGCAGCCATAGGCCCCGCCGTTCATCCGCACAAAGCCGCCGACCGTCCCCGGGATGGAGCGCAGGAACTCAAGGCCGGCAATACCCGCGTCCCGCGCCGTGGATGAGACGAGAATGCCCGATGCGCCACCGCCGCAGCGCAGCGTCACCGGATCGATCCGCGTGGCGATCGCAAAGGGTTTGCCCAGCCGCACGACCACACCCGGCACACCGCCATCCCGCACGATAAGGTTTGAGCCGAGCCCCAGCGCCATCACCGGCACGGCGGGGTCCAGCCCGGCAAGGAACGCTGCAAGGTCATCCGTATCGGCCGGCTCGAAAAGCAAGTCCGCCACGCCGCCGCTCTTGAACCAGACAAGCGGCGCCAGCGGCGCACGCGGCGTCAGCCGCCCGCGCACTTCGGGAAAAGAAAAGGCAGGTGTCGCGTTCAACGCCGCCCTTTCCAGAAGCCCAGCCACTGGTCGGCGAACGCGGCCTGCGCCTTGCCCGCCTCCATCATCGCCTCGGCCATATCGGCCTGACTTTGCGCCGCGCGCAACATGCTCTGCGCGGCCTTCATGCCCTGTTCCTGCGCCGCGATCATGCTGCGCTGCATCTGAATGCTCATTTCCATCAGATCGAACATTAGCCTGTCCTTCCATTCTGGCGCGCCGCCGAGACCGCCCCGGCAAGGCCCGCCGCCCATTTGGTAATGTCGCCCGCGCCAAGACAGACGATCATATCCTCGGCGAGAAGATCGCTGGCCAGTGCTCCGGCCAGACCCTCGGGACCATCGACAGTTTGTGCTGCGCGGTGACCGCGTCGACGCAACCCGCCGACCAGCGCGTCGGCATCGACGCCCTCTATCGGGCTTTCACCAGCCGGATAAACTGGCGCCACATACACGATGTCCGCATCGTTGAACGCCTGCTGGAACTCATCCATGAGGTCGCGCAGGCGCGTGAAGCGGTGCGGCTGGACAACCGCGACGACACGGCCCTTTGCCCCCTCGCGCGCGGCGGCGAGCACAGCCCGGATCTCCACCGGATGATGGCCATAATCGTCGATGACAATGGCATCGCCGCCTTCGCCCACCGGGATAGCGCCGACCTTGGTGAAGCGCCGCTTCACCCCGCCGAACTTCTCGAACCCCGCGCAGATCACGTCATGCGCGATGCCGAGCTGAAGCGCCACACCGATCGCGGCGAGGCTGTTGGAAACATTGTGGCGGCCCGGCATCGGCAAATGGATGTCGGAGAGCTTCTCGGCATTGCCGTCGCGGTCGCGCACGATCACGTCGAAGAGGTTGCCACCCGGCACCGGCCGCACATTCTCGCCGCGAATGTCCGCCTGCGCGGAGAAGCCATAAGTGACGATGCGCCGGTCCTGCACGCGCGGCAGAATCGCCTGCACCTCGGGATGGTCGAGGCAGAGCAGCGCCGCGCCATAGAAAGGCACATTCTCCACGAACTCGACAAAGGCGTCCTTCACCGCGTCGAACGAGCCGTAATGGTCGAGATGTTCGGGGTCGATATTGGTGACGACAGCGATGGTGCCGTCGAGCCGCAAGAAGCTGCCGTCGCTCTCGTCGGCCTCCACCACCATCCACTCGCTCTTGCCCAGCCGGGCGTTGGAGCCATAGCTGTTGATGATGCCACCGTTGATGACGGTTGGGTCCACCCCGCCGGCATCGAGCAACGCGGCGACCATGGATGTCGTCGTCGTCTTGCCGTGGGTCCCCGCCACCGCGATGGTGGATTTGAGCCGCATCAATTCGGCCAGCATCTCCGCCCGACGGATCACCGGCACGCGCGTTTCCAGCGCCCGCTCGACCTCCGGATTGCCGCGCTTGATCGCGGTCGACGTCACCACAACGGCGGCATCACCCAGATTGCCGGCATCATGCCCGATCATCACCTTGATGCCCTTGGCGCGCAGCCCTTCCACCACATAACCCTCGGCCACGTCGCTGCCCTGCACCGTGTAGCCAAGATTATGCATCACCTCGGCAATGCCGGACATGCCGATGCCGCCAATGCCGATGAAGTGGATGGTACCGATATCGGTCGCGACGCCCTTCATGCCGCAGCTCCCGCCATGCCGCCAAAGGGCAGATCATCCCCCGCGCGCACGGTGTCGACCGGCTGAGGCCCCGCGCCAAAGCTCTCGATGAGGTCGGCGAGGTCTTTGGTCGCGTCCGGCAGACCGCAGCCGCGCGCGCGCGCGGCGGCATTCTGGAGGACGCCGGGCTCCATGGCGAGCTTCTGCATCTGCTTGGCAAGTTCCGTAGGCGTGAAGCGGCTCTGGTCGATCGCGCGGGCACCGCCCGACTGCGCCATTTCCCGCGCGTTGAAAAACTGGTGGTTGTCCATCGCCGTGGGCAGCGGCACGAGGATGGCGGGCCGTCCCGCGCAGGTCAGCTCAGCGATGGTGGATGCCCCCGCCCGCGCGATGACGAGGTGGGACCAGGCGAGCTTGGTCGGCATGTCCTCGATATAGGTGGCAAGGTCGGCGGGGATTTCCAGCGCGCGATACTGCACCCGCACCCGTTCGATATCCTCGGGCCGGCATTGCTGCGTCACCTGCAGGCGGCGGCGCAGGCTGACCGGCAGCATCCCAAGCCCCTCCGGCACGACGTCGGACAGGATGCTCGCGCCCTGGCTGCCACCCGTGACGAGGAGGCGCAGCACGCTTTCCTCGGAAAACACGGGGAAGGGCTCCTCGCGCAATGCCAGCACTTCCTCGCGGACGGGATTGCCGACCAGATGGGCCTTGCCCGCATAGCGCGCCGGCAGCCGCTGCACGTCCTTATAGGCCGTGGCAATCGCATCGACCCGGCGGGCGACCATCCGGTTGGAGCGGCCCAGCACCGCGTTCTGCTCATGAATAATGGTGGGAATGCGCGCCTTGCGCGCCGCCGACAGCGCCGGAAAGGCCGGATAGCCGCCAAAGCCCACCACCGCGCTCGGCAGGAAGGTTTCGTAGAGGCGCAGCGCCATTTCCTTCCCTTCGCGGATCGCGCGCAGCCCGGCGGGCCATGTGCGCGGATCGCGTGTGATGCGTCCGGCGGGCAACACATGGGTCTGCGCGTCCTCGAAGATGCCGGGGATCTTCGCACCGCGCGCGTCCGTTACCAGCGCGACGCGGTGTCCGCGCGCCATCAGCTCCTGTGCGACGGCATGGGCAGGCATCATGTGCCCGCCGGTGCCGCCAGCCGCCATCACATAGTGGCGGAAAAGACTCATTTACCACTCCACTTCACCGCTTGCGGGAAGCGCGCCATATACGGGTTCCGGCGGGTGAAGGCCAAGAGCAGACCGACGCCCGCGCACAGCGCGATCATCGACGAGCCGCCATAGCTGATAAACGGCAGCGTCATGCCCTTGGAGGGGAAGATATGGACGTTGACGCCCATGTTGATGAACGCCTGAATGCCAAGCTCCAGCACCAGCCCGGATGCCGCGAGAATGATGAACGGGTCTTCTTCGTCCAGCAGGCGCATCAACACCCGCACGACGATGGCAAGGTAGAGGCAGGCAACGACGATACAGGCAAGGAGGCCGAATTCCTCACCGATGACCGAGAAGATATAGTCGGTGTGCGCCTCGGGCAGGTGAAATTTCGCAGTGCCGCTGCCCGCGCCCACCCCGGTCAAGCCCCCATGGGTGATGGTGGCATGGGCAAGGTCCACCTGGGTCGGCCCGCTGGCCGGGTTGACGCCAAGGCCAAGGAACGTGTTGATGCGTTCACGGGCATTGTCGTAAAAAAGATAGGCCAGCACGAAGAGGCTGAGGAAGGCACATACCAGCCCGCCGATCGCATAGAGCGAGACACCTGCGACAAGCAGCATCGCACCCCAGACCGCGCAGTAAATAACCGTCTGACCGAAGTCCGGCTGGCGCATCAGGAAGATCGCGACGATCCCGGTCAGCACAGCGCTCAGCGGAATGACCGGGAGCGAGGGATCGCGCACGCGCAGCGAGAGCAGCCAGGCGAGTGTCACGACATAGACGGGCTTCATGAACTCGGACGGCTGGAAGCGCAGCCCGCCGCCCAGCCAGCGTTTCGCGCCATTGATCTCGGTGCCGATGATCGGCACGACGAGCAGCATCGCGCCAAAGAGGATGGTCAGCGCAATGGCGAGCCGGCGCGCCTGATCCCGCGGCAGCATGGAAATGACGATCATGATCGGCACGCCAAGGCCGATCCACATGATTTGCCGGTAGAAATAAATGAGCGGATCGACCTTCACGGCCAATGTCGAGCGGTCGATCGCCGCGACAGGAGACGCCGCCGCGACAGCGACGAGGCCGATGGCGATCAGCGTGGCGATCAGCGCCAGCAACACCCGGTCAATCTCCCAGAACCAGATGGAGAGCGCGGTGCGCTCACGCGGGAGCAGTCGCTTGGGGCGCGGCCGCAGCGCCGTCAGCGCCAGTTCGAGCTGGCGGTCGGCCGCCGGGCCGGGCCCTTCGCTGCCGCTTGAGGGTGAGGATGCGGATGGCGGAGGAGTCATAGCGCTGGGCCTTGCTGGTCGGCTGCCGCAGCGATGGCTGCCACAAGAGCGGCGAAGGCATCGCCCCGCGCCTCGAAATCGCGGAACTGGTCAAAGGAGGCGCAAGCTGGCGAAAAGAGCACCACATCGCCAGGCTGGGCATTCGCGGCCGCGCGCGCGATGGCCGTCTCCAGCACGCCAGATGCCTCAACCGGCATGACCGGGCGCAGCAGATCGGCAAACAGCGCACCCGCCTCGCCAATGGTGTAAGCATGCGCGACATTCGGAAAACCCGCCGCGCAGTCATCCAGATTGTCGCTCTTGGCGAGCCCGCCCAATATCCAGTGAATGCGCGCCCGCCCATCGACTTGCGGATAGGCGGCGAGCGCCGGTGCGGTGGAAGCCGCGTTGGTCGCCTTGCTGTCGTTCACATAGAGCACGCCGTCAATCTCGGCCACAGCCTGCATCCGGTGCGGCAGGCTCGCATAGCTTTCCAGCGCGGCGATCGCGCCGGCTTGCTGGAGCCCCAGCGCCTCCGCGATGGCAAGGGAGACGGCGACATTCTGGGCATTATGCGGCCCTTGCAGCGCCGGCCAGCCGCGCTGCATGGACGGGTCGATCATTGCCGCGCTCACTTGCCGCAACTGCGGCAGCCCGGCGGCAATCGCGCGGGTCGGCGCGTCATCGGTGGCGATAATGCCGACATGGCCGGCGGACTGCATGGCAAAGAGCCGGGCCTTGGAGGCGACATAGCCGGCAAAGCCGTCATAGCGATCGAGATGATCGGGCGTCAGGTTGAGCAACGCCGCCACATCGCAGTCGAGACTGGCCGTGATGTCGATCTGGTAGCTGGATAGCTCCAGCACATAGACGCCGCCCGGCTGGAGCGGCTGCTGGCCCATGATCGGGAGGCCGATATTGCCGCCCATGCGTGTCGGCAGGCCGGCATTGCGGATGATGTGATGAACGAGCGCGGTCGTCGTCGACTTGCCGTTGGTGCCGGTGATGCCAACCACACGGTGCGGCGGCAGGGTAGGCCGGGCGAGCGCGAACAGCTCCAGATCACCGATGACCGGCACGCCCGCTTCCGCCGCGCGCGCGGCGATCGGGTGACGATTGAGCGGGATGCCGGGCGAGACGACGATCCCGTCAAGCCCGGTAAGGTCGATTTCCATGGGATCGCCCAGTATCGCCCTGCCCGCCACAGCAGCGCGCGCCTCCTCGCGATTGTCCCACGCGATCACCCAGGCGCCACTTGCCGCCAGCGCATCCACGCTGGCCAGCCCGGATCGGGCAAGCCCGAGCACGGCATAGCGCTTTCCGGCAAAGGCGTGGGAGACGATCACCGTAGTTTCAGCGTCGCGAGGCCGGCGAGCGCCAGCACGAAGGAGATGATCCAGAAGCGGATGACCACCGTCGATTCCGCCCAGCCAAGCTGCTCGAAATGATGGTGGATCGGCGCCATGCGGAACACGCGCTTGCCCGTGCGCTTGTAGAAGAACACCTGAATGATGACGGAAAGCGCCTCGACCACGAACAGCCCGCCGATCACCGCCAGCACGATCTCATGATGGGTGGCAACGGCGATCACGCCAATCGTGCCGCCCAGCGCTAGGCTGCCCGTGTCGCCCATGAAGACGGCGGCGGGCGGTGCATTGTACCAGAGGAAAGCAAGCCCCGCCCCGACAATCGCCCCGCACAGGATGACGAGATTGCCCGCTCCCGGCACATGAGGAATGCCGAGATAGGCGGCATAGTCCGCGCGGCCGACGAGGTAAGCGATCAGCATGAACGCCATACAGGCGATGATCACCGGCATCGTCGCCAGCCCGTCCAGCCCGTCAGTGAGGTTGACCGAGTTGCCGAAAGCGACGATCACGAACGCGCCAAAGAGATAATAAATGGGCCCCAGCGTCAGCACGCCGCCGCTCCAGAAGGGGAGATAAAGGTCGGTGCCATTGTGGCTGACGATCAGCACCGTCGCGACCCCCGCGATCAGAAACTCGGCGATAAGGCGCATCCGTGCGGAAAGCCCCTTATGGCTCGCCTTCGTGACCTTGTCATAATCATCGAGAAAACCGATGGCGCCAAAGCCCAGCGTCACGAACAGGCAGGCCCAGATGTAGATGGAGGTAAGGTCCATCCACAGCAGCACCGCGATGACGAGCGAGGTCAGGATCATCAGCCCGCCCATGGTCGGCGTACCGCGTTTGGCCAGATGGGTCTGCGGCCCATCCGTGCGGATCGGCTGACCCTTGCCCTGCCGCAGTCGCAGCCAGCCAATGAAGCGCGGCCCGATGATAAGGCCGATGGCGAGCGCCGTGATGATCGCCGCGCCCGCCCGGAACGTCAGGTAGCGGAAGAGGTTGAGGACACCAGGAAACCCGAGCTGTTCCGCGATCCAGTAGAGCATCAGGCCTTCTCCGCCGCGAGTTCGCTAACCAGTCGCGACAAGCCCACGCTATTCGATCCTTTGACCAGCAGCACATCCCCGTCCGTCATCAAGGCCGGCAATATTTCGGCCGCCGCTTCCACCTCGTTCACTTCATAGAGCAGCAGTTCGTCGCGCAGCAGCTTGCCAAGTGGCCGCGTTTCCGCGCCGACCAGCACAAGCATCTCCACGCCCGCATCCCGCACGGCGTCGGCAAGTCCGGCGTGGAGACTGTCGCTCAAAATGCCCAGCTCCTTCATCGCGCCCAGCACCGCGATCTTGCGCTTGCCCGGCTCTCGGCCAAGCTGCGCCAGTGTCGCGGTGACGGAGGCAGGGTTGGCGTTGTAGCTCTCGTCGATCAGCAGCGCCTCGCCACCATGCGCGAGCGGAATAGTCCGCCGCGCGCCGCGTCCCGGCAAGCCGGGCAGTTCCGCGAGCGCGAGGCCAGCCACGGCCAGATCGCCGCCCAGCGCATGCACCGTGGCAAGCACAGCGAGCGCATTCTGCACCCAGTGCTCGCCCGGCAGCGATATATGGAAGGTCAGTCGCGCATCGGGAAGCTGCGCGGTCACCAGCGTGCCGCCGCCCGGCGCCGCAACCCGCTCCAGCGCCCGCACATCCGCCCCCTCTCCAAAGCCGAAGGAGAGGATAGTACGCGCATGTCGGCTGGCCTTGGCATAAAGACGGCCGGCATGAGGCGAGTCATAGGGGATGATCGCCACGGCCTCGCCGGTCAATCCCTCGAAAATCTCGCCTTTCGCGTCGGAGATCCGTTCCTCGCTGCCGAAATATTCGATATGAGCGGGCGCAATGGTGGTGACGAGCGCGACATGAGGCTGTACCACCTTGGTCAGCGCAGAGAGCTCACCCTCATGGTTCATGCCCATCTCAAACACGCCATAGTCCGCGCCAGCGGGCATCCGCGCGAGGCTCAGCGGCACGCCAACATGATTGTTGTAACTCTTGAGCGAACGATGAGTATTGCCGTGGGAAATCCGGCTCAGCGCATGAAATAATGCTTCCTTGGTGCTCGTCTTGCCGGCCGATCCGGTGACGCCCACCACCTTGCCCTTCATCCGTCGCCGGGACGCGAGGCCCAGGAGCACAAGTGCGTCCATGCTGTCCTCAACAAGGACATGCGGCCCCTCCACCGGATGTTCGACCACGGCACCGGCTGCTCCGGCACCCATGGCCCGACCCACAAAATCATGCCCGTCCGCCTGCTCGCCGCGCATAGCGATGAACAAGTCGCCGGGCGCGATTTCACGACTGTCGAATGCGACACCGGTGGCGGAAAAGCCCTGCGAGGCCTTGCCGTGCGTTGCACGCGCGATGGCATCAGCAGTCCATAGCGGGATCATACGGCGCACTCCCGCGCCACCGTCACATCGTCAAAAGGCAGGACACGCTCACCGATAATTTGACCCTGTTCATGCCCCTTGCCGGCCAGCAGCACGATATCGTCGGCGCCCGCCTGAGCGATGGCGGCGGCAATCGCCGCGCGCCGCCCGCCAATCTCGCTGGCATCGGGCGCGCCGGCAAGAATGGCCGAGCGGATGACGGCAGGGTCTTCGCCGCGCGGATTATCGTCGGTCACGATCACCACATCCGCGAGCTCGCTGGCGACCCGGCCCATGAGCGGGCGCTTCCCGGGATCGCGGTCACCGCCCGCGCCGAACACCACGATCAGCCGACCCCGCGTATGCGGGCGCAGCGCGTCGATCGCGGCGCGTAGCCCGTCAGGCGTATGGGCATAGTCGACATAGACCGGCGCGCCAGCCGGTGTGATGGCGGCGCGCTCCAGTCGTCCACGCACCGGCTGCACACGCGCAAGCAGCGGCAGCACATCGTCCGCCGCGCCGCCCGTCGCCATCACCAGCCCAGCCGCGACCAGCGCATTGGCGGCCTGATAGGCGCCAATCAGCGGCAGATCGACCTTATAGACCTTGCCCCCATGCGCGATCTCCAGCTTCTGACCAAGCTGCGTGGGCATGCGCGAGACGAGGCGCAGCGTCTCGCCGCTTTCCCCAACGGTCAGGATCGCGAGGCCGCGCGCCTTTGCATGGGCGATCACCTCGACCGAAACCGGGTCATCGGTCCAGACCACGGCGGTACCGTCATCGGCGACCAGCTCATCGAAAAGGCGCAGTTTCGCCTCGAAATAGAGTTCCATCGTGCCGTGATAGTCGAGATGGTCACGGCTGAGATTGGTGAAGGCGCCCGCTTTCACCCGTACACCCTCGGTCCGGTGCTGGGCAAGGCCATGCGACGACGCCTCGAACGCGACATGGGTGATCCCCTCCCGCGCCAGACCTGCCATGTTGGAAAGGAACGTCACGATGTCCGGCGTGGTGAGCCCGGTCGTCACCTGATCGACAGCGGTGGTCACGCCCAGCGTGCCGATGGACGCCGATTTTTCCCCCATCATCCGCCAGATCTGACGGGTCAGTTCCACAGAGGATGTTTTGCCATTAGTGCCGGTGACCGCGACGACCGTCTCGGGAAACGGCGCGAAGAAGCGCGCGGCCAGCGCGGCAAAGAGGGGGCGCGGCTCCTCCGCCTTCAGGTGCACGGCGCCCTCCACCCGGGCGTCCGGCCGCGCGACGACGGCGATGGCACCGGCCTTCACCGCTTCGGCGATGAAATCCTCACCATTGACGCGCGCGCCGCGAAATGCGCCAAATATCGTGCCCGGCGCAACCTTGCGATGGTCGATGGCAAAGCCGGTGACTGTCGCGTCCGTGCCGGAGAGGCCGGGGCCAGCCAGATCGCTCAGCTTCATCACTCGCCTCCCTTGCCGTGCAGCAGTGGTGTCAGTTCCGCAATGTCCACGTCGCGCACCGCCTCGGGGAAGACGCCGAGCATTGGCCCTGCCCGCTCGATGAACGCCTTGACCACCGGCGCCGCGTTCCATGCTGCCGTCCGCAGGCCGGGATGCGTCGCGCTGCCCTTGGGCTCATCCATCATCACGACCACGACATAGCGCGGATCTTCCATGGGAAAGGCGGCCGCAAAGGTCGCGATCAGCGAGCGACGGGCATAGCCGCCGTCACGCGGCTTTTCGGCCGAGCCTGTCTTACCCCCGACACGATAGCCCTCGGCATTGGCATTGCGTCCGGTGCCGGACATCACGATCATGCGCAGGAGCTGGCGCATCCGGGCGCTGGTCGCCGGCGTGAAGACGCGCCGACCCTGCGGCTCGGCACCCGCCGGAAGCTTGACGAGGGTGGCAGGGTGCCACACGCCGCCATTCACCAGCGCGGCATAGGCGCTCACCAGATGCAGCGGCGTTACCGCGATGCCATGGCCGTAAGCGACCGTCATGTTCTCGACCCGACCCCAGGTCCTCGGCCAGAGCGTGCCCTGGCGCTCCCGCAGCTCGATGCTTGGCCGCTGGTCAAACTCCAGGGCGCGATAGACCTGCTGGAGCGGCGCGGGGCCCATTTCGTCGGCGATGCGGGCGGTAACGATGTTGCTCGAATGGACGAGCGCCTCGGGCACGTTGATCCAGCGACCCAGCGCATGGTCGTCGCGGATGCGCGCCTTGCCGATCTGGATCGGCTTGGTCGCGTCGTAGAGCTTGCTCATGGAGGTAACGACACCGGCGTCCATGGCCGCGGCGACAGCCAGCGGCTTGAACGTCGAGCCCAGTTCGTAGCGCGCCTGGATTGCCCGGTTGCAGACCGTCGAATCATCGCATTTCGCGTTGGGGGCTTCGCCGCCAATCACCCGGTTCGGGTTGAATGTTGGATAGTTGGCCATGGCGATCACCTCGCCATTGCGGACATCGAGGACAATGCCCACGCCGCCAAGCGCGGAATGGGTCGCCACGCCGCTCGCCAATTCACCCTCCAGCGCGGCCTGCACACGCGTATCAATGGAGAGGACGAGCGGTTCGCCGCGCTTGGCCGGATCGGTCAGGCGCGCGTCCATGGCCCGCTCGATGCCCATGATACCATGCCCGTCGGCGCCGGCCATGCCCAGCACATGCGCAGCGAGCGTGCGCTGCGGGTAGAGCCGCTCCTTCTCACGCGGAAACTCGATACCCGGCTCGCCAATGGCGTTGACCGCCGCGACCTGCTCGGGCAGCGCACGACGACGCAGATAGGCCCAGCCATTTCCGCGCAATTTGGTCTCAAATTCGGCGACGGGCGTGTCCGGGAAGATCATATGCAGGCGCCGCGCCAGCTCCGCCGGATCGCGGATCAGGCGCGCGGGCCGCACCGCAATCGCATAGGCATCGATATTGCGCGCCATCGTCACGCCATTGCGGTCTACGATATCGGCGCGCACGGGCACCGGCGTCGCGCTCACATCAGTCCGCACGGCCGGCCCGGAGACCACGCCCATATAGCCCATACGGAGCGCCAGCACCGCCACCCCGAGCGTGAAGAGAATGAGCGTCAGGATCAGGCGCGCGTGCGCGATGCTGACGAAAGTCGCGGCAGGCTTGGCGGGTTGCGCGCGGCGGATGGGCTGCGCGAGAACGGTGGCCATCAGCGCTGGGCCTTCTGACCCTCGCGGGCGGACTTGGCGCGCGCATCGGCACCGGCATCGGCCAGCAATTTCTCGTCGAGCATCGCCATGCGCGCCGCCTGCCGGGCAACCGGGCTCGGCGTGCGGGCTGATGCGGGCTCTGCGCGGGCAAGCTCCGGCTTCGCGTCAGCCTGACGCGGCCGCGCGGCCGTCTCCACAGATTCTTTCGCCATGGCACTGCGAATGAGCGAGAAGTCTGCGCGAAGCTGGCTCGGCGCCGGGCTCGCCGCCTGCCGCGTCGCTGCGGCAGGCACATCAGCCGGCGTCTCGACCATCGCCGTCATCACCGGTGGCGGAACATAAGGCGCGCCATTGGGCTGAATGCCTTCCAGATTGGCCAGCGCCTTCTCACTGGAGAGAAACCGATCCTTGGAGGTGACGGCAAGCTTGAGGTCCGCCGCATTCCACCGCTCAAGCTGGATGAGGCTGGCGCGCGTACCAAACTCCGCCTCCAGATAGCGGATGTTCATGCGCGCCGCATAAATCTCGCCCTGCAGGTCGTTGACCCGCTTTTGTTCGGTCGCGACGCGCAGGTTGATGAGGTACACCGTCAGGATCGCCGCGGCGATGACGAGAACCCACATGACGCCGGCCAGGCGCTTGATCGCGATCACGACAACTCTCCTCCAGAACATGTGGGCGCAACCTCGCCAGACCAGGCGGGCGCGGACGTCCGCACAGCACTGCGCAGCGTCGCGGAGCGCGCGCGCGGGTTGACGCGGATTTCCGCCTCGCTTGCCCGAACCGCGCGGGCAGGCTTGTGAAATGTCGGCGCGCGGCGGGTCGTCGTGGCGACCGGGCGATGGCGCGATCCGCCCGCCTCCTGACCGCTGCGCGCGCGCAGGAAATTCTTGACGATACGGTCCTCAAGACTGTGGAAGGTGATGACGGCCAGCCGGCCACCCGCCCGCAGCACCTGCTCGGCCGCTTCCAGCCCGTCCTCCAGCACATCCAGCTCGCGGTTCACATGGATGCGGACCGCCTGGAACGTGCGCGTCGCGGGGTCGGTCTTGTCACCCGGCCGGCGTCCGAGCGCGCGATGGACCGCCGCGGCGAGATCGCTCGTCGTCGCGAGCGGGCGCGCCGCGACGATGGCCCGCGCCACCCGGCGCGCGCGCGGCTCCTCGCCATAGCGATGGATCACGTCGGCAATCGCTTCCTCAGGAGCGTTGTTGAGGAAGTCGGCCGCGCTCTCACCCTCGGCGCTCATCCGCATGTCGAGCGGCCCGTCATTGCGGATGGAAAAGCCATATTCGGCGCGATCGAGATGCATGGAGGACACGCCGATATCGAGGAACACGCCATCCACTTCGGATATGCCCGCCTCGCGCAGCAGCGCCGTCATCTGCGCGAAATTGCCCCGGGTGAGCATGATCGCGCCGCCACTCGCCGCAAGAATGCCGGCAGCCTCGGCGATAGCGCGCGGGTCCTGATCGATAGCAAAGATGCGCGCACCGCGCGCCGCTATCGCGCTGGCATGGCCGCCCGCGCCGAAGGTGCCATCGACATGAAGTTCACCCGGCGTGATGACGAGCGCGTCCAGGCTTTCGGGGAGTAACACGGAGATATGGGGGGCTTGCACGCTCATGCCGTACCTCCCGCCGCGCGACGCTCGGCCACTTCGGCGAGAAAGGCTTCGCCTTCCATCCGGATCATGCGGTGCAGCTTTGGCTGCTCCAGATAATCCTCAGGCGCGAAGATCCGCATCACCTCGCCCGCACCCTCGACAATGACCGCTTCCTTGATGCGAGTGAATTTGGTCATCCGCTCGGGGATCGAGAAGCGGCCGGCGCTGTCGATGGACACCGGCACGATGGCGCGGGTGTAGCTGGCGATCTGCTCGGCGATATCGAAGTCCTCGCCACGGCTTTCGGCGGCCTCGAACTTCTTCTGGAGGCGGGCCTTCACCGTCTCGAGATAATCCTCGTGAAAGGCCTCGATCATGGGTTCGTCGTCGGCGAGGCGGAGCAACAGCTTCTTCACCTCATCACGGCCCGTCCACAGGATGTTCCGCAGGTCGGCGCGCAGGGAGAAGCGCTCCTTCCCGTCCAGGAAGCTCGTCGCGAAGCTGTAATATGACCCCTTCTGCGACACCCGTCTCGACTCCTGCGCCGGACGCAATGCCTCTCCTCACCGGCACGCATGCGTGCGAGCCGACCACAAGGTCTCGGAAAAGCGGAAACGCCCCGGCCATTTTCTAACAGCGCCGGGCTCCCGTGGGAAGCATTTTCGTGGGTCAGCTTGGGAGAGAATGGGAGGAGATGATCAGCATGTGGGAGAAGCCACTCACAAACCCCGCATATGTTCCCATTATGGTCTTTCTATGATCCCTTTTCGCGTGGTCCTTTCGCATCCGTCACATCGGCGAAATGTATGGCGTGGCTGGGGCGGGGTCGCCACCGCCACGCCAGGGCCAGCAGCAGCACAAGACTCGCCAATCCGGAACAAATACCTGAAATCATGTGATTCTTGTCAATCAACCAGCTTCGCTCCGATTCGGCCCTCCCACGCTCTCCCAAAAGCCGCGATTCGATGAACGGCACGGCATCGCTGATCCACGCCGCGCGATGTCCCGGCCGGTCAGGGTCGCGCGTCCAGAGGCGTTCCTCAATGAGATCAGCATCGGCGATCAGCGTCGCGTGCCCCCGCCCAATTTCGCAGGTCGCGATCAGCCCGCCTTCAGCCAGTCGACAGGCCGCCCCGCCTGTCCCTCGGCCCGTCGTGGCAAAGCGGGAGGCGCCGGCCAGATGCAGCAGCCATCCCCCGGCGATCAAACGCCGCACTGCCACCGGACGGCCGCTCTCGTCGAGTCGCGCCGGCTCAAGGCTCAGCCCCCAATGGGCCAGCAACGGATCAAGCAGGCTGGTGATCGGCGCCCGCCGTGGATTGCCGAGCGGTCGCGCATCGGGCCAGAGCAGCAATGGATCGGCGAGGATCACCACGCGCCCGCCGCCCCGCACCCACGCATCGAGGGTGACTAGCTCGGCCGGCTGGAGCAGCCGCGGCTGGACCAGCAACAGCGCGCGTTGGTCAGCAAGTGTCACGTCATCAAGCGCATCGATCGGGCGCAGCGGCAGATCGCGTGAAAGCGCCGTCCAGAATGGCGCCTCGGCCGTCACCCCATCCCGCGATGGCCGGTATCCCTCACCACGCGCCGGCGGCACCTCCGCCCCGAACAGCGGCGGGCCGGAAATGACCGCCACAGCCTGCTCGTCCGCCAGGGGCCCGTCTGGCGCAACGAACAATGGCAGCAGCGCCGCCACGCCGCACCCGACAAGCACCGGCCAGATTTTCCGCGGAAAAAGCATCGCCATGGCGCAGGGCGCGGCGATCGCGGCGATGAGCATCGCCCCAGGCAACACCGGCAGCCGACTCCCCGCAACCGCCATGAATGCCCATGGCGGTACCAGGGCCAGCGCCGCGATGATCAGCCATTGCAGAGGGGCCCATGCATGAGATTTGACCCGCGCCCACAGGGCCATGACGGCAACCAACGCGAGGCCCGGCCAGAGCCAGTCCAGCGGATCGATCTGACCGGTCGCGAGCGGGCCAGCCAGCAGCCCCACCGCAAACGCAAGGAGAGCGGCAATGCCCGCCGCCGTCACCGGTTCGGCGCGGCCTGGCGGGGATCACGGTCCATGGGTGTCGTGAGCTTCGGGTCTGGCTCAAGATCGGGCACCGCCGGGGTTGTTGCCACGGTTGGATCGCTTGCGCCGGTCGGCGCGCTGGCTTCGCTGGTCGGCGTGACGCCCAGATCGGCGAGCGGCTCGTTGCTACTCGGCGCCGCGTTCATGGTGGCGTTGGCGGCCGGGGCCATGGCGCCGTCCGCCCCCGTCATCAGCGACGGATCATCGAGGCGCGCATTACGGATCATGATGTTGGCCAGCATGACGATGAGGAGGACGACGACCAGCCCGCCAATGCCGAACTGGATGCGCTGGATGCTTTCGCGCCGTTCCCGGAGCTGGTTGACGTCCGCCATGAAACGTTAATGGGCCAGCCAGGGAAAGGGCGTCAAGCCTTTCGCGACCAGCCACTCGCGATTGTAGAGCGTGGAAAGATAGCGGAAGCCGGTATCGCACAAGATGGTGACGACGCGGCTTCCCGGCCCGAGCTGGCGGCCCAGCGCCACCGCGCCGGCGACATTGATGCCGCTCGACAGGCCAAGGCACAGCCCTTCCTCGGCGAGCAGTCGCGTAACCCATTCCAGCCCTTCCGCGTCGGACACGCGGAACTGCGTGTCAATCGGTGCGCCGTCGAGATTGGCGGTGATCCGCCCCTGCCCGATGCCTTCAGCGACGGAGCTGCCCTCCGCCTTCAGTTCACCATGCGCATAATAATTGTAGAGCGCAGCGCCGTGAGGGTCCGCCAGGGCAATGGTCACGCGCTCGTCGCGCGCCTTGAGGCCCAGACCCACGCCGGCAATGGTGCCACCAGTGCCGGCCGCGCAGGTGAAGCCGTCGATCCGCCTGTCCATCTGTGCCCAGATTTCCTCGGCCGTCCCGACGATGTGCGCCTTGCGATTGGCGATATTGTCAAACTGGTTGGCCCAGATCGCGCCCTCCGTCTCCTCCGCGATACGGCGCGAGGTGTGGACGAAATGACCCGGGTTCGCATAAGGCGCGGCAGGCACCGTCACCAGTTCAGCGCCGAGCGCGCGCAGCGTGTCCATCTTCTCGCGGCTTTGCGTTTCAGGCATAACGATGATTGTGCGATAGCCGCGCGCATTGGCAACGAGAGCAAGGCCGATACCGGTATTGCCGGCGGTGCCCTCCACGATCACGCCGCCCGGGCGAAGCTGCCCCTTCTCCTCCGCGTCGCGCACAATGAAGAGCGCCGCGCGATCCTTCACCGATGCACCGGGATTGGCGAACTCGCACTTGGCGAAGATATCGCATCCCGCAGCCTCGGACGGGCCGCGCAGGCGCACAAGCGGGGTGTTGCCGATGAGGGCGAGCGTATCGGGCGTGGTCGTCATGCTGCTGACCTAGGCGCGCGCGCGCCGCCGGGCAAGCAAGGAAGGCTTGGAGGCCATGATAAGCCGCTTGCCCGCCCGGAAGCGCTGGCCACAGCCGGGCAAAGGCGAGTGGGACACATAACAGGGTAAACCGATGCGGATTGCTTTAGGAAATTGGGTTATAGGCCGCGCCCGTGGGAATCGCACTCGACATGACGGCCTCGTCCGCCGGTATCGCCCGGCCATCATCGCGCCTGCGGGCATGGCGCTGGCTGCTGCCGTTCGCGCTCGTCGCCGTGATGCTGCGCCTGCTGCCCGCGCCGGGTTTGCCGGTGACGGATACGGACGGCAATGCGCGCATTGCGCCGGTCAGCGCCCCGTTGCCCGCCATCGATCCGAATGATCCAACCGTGCGAGATGTGCTGGAGCGCTCCGGCGCGACCGTGACCAGCACGGATGCGCTGCCGCCTGAATGGCGCGGCAGCAAGCATATCCTCCCGCTTGATATCGGCCCGGCCGCCGCGCCCTATGCCGTCGCCGGACGCACCGCACAGGATCGGGGCCGCGCGCTCTCCTGCCTTGCCAACGCCATCTATTACGAAGCTGGTAACGAGCCCGAGGAGGGCCAGCGCGCCGTCGCACAGGTCGTGCTGAACAGGATGCGCCATGCAGAATGGCCCAACAGCGTGTGCGGCGTCGTCTATCAGGGCACCGAGCGGACCGATCTGGGCTGCCAGTTCACCTTCTCATGTGACGGCGCCATGGCCCGCGTGCCGGATCGGGCACGCTGGATGCGCGCTTTCCAGATCGCGGGGGAAGCGCTTGCCGGTCAAAAGAGCTTCGCGCCGGCCGGCCTCGCTACCTTCTACCACACGCTTGCCGTCCGCCCGGCCTGGTCGGCCCGGCTCACCCCGGTCGCGATCATCGGCGCGCATATCTTCTATCGTATGCCGGGCAACAACAGCGATCCCATCCGCTATCGGGACAGCTATGCCGGCACGGAGACGATCGCCGGGCCCAGCATCAATGCTTTCGTGCGGCCCCAGCCCACCACATTGCCTGATCTCCCGGTGGAAACGGCATTCACGTCAGGCGGCCCCGCCCTGCTGCCCACCGGCGTGGTAAGCATGGCAAGCCCGGCATCGCCAGCCGTTGCAGTTCTGCCCACATCCACCTCCAACTGGCCGCGCAACCCGCCGCTCCATGCCGATCTTCAAGCCGGTGCGCTTGATCCGGGGAAAGTGCGCCTGCCGGTGTCGGGCGTGAAGCCGGAATATCAGAGCAGCGGCCGCACGCTCGACTGAGATTATTTCTCATATCGGTCTGGAACCGGTTTCCGTCACGCGCGTTCTACAGGGCAAGGATAGCAATTTTGCCCCCCCGCTCTGGCTATCCCCTTCGGCCCAGGACGCGCACTCCCCCAAGTTTAGCAGCGTCCTGGGCCATTTCCCTTTTTGATGGGCGGCCGGCAGGCTTCAGTCCGATGCGGACACCGTTTCTGCTTCGGCATCCGTATTTGCCACGCGACGCTCGGTAAACCAGATCGCCACCAACGCCAGCTCGTAGAGCAGGATGAGCGGGATCGCGAGCATGAGCTGGGACACGACGTCCGGCGGGGTCAGCACCGCCGCGACCGCGACGGCAGCCACGATCATGTAGCGCCTTACCCCTACGAGTTGCGCACGTGTGACAATGCCCGCCCGGTTCAACAGCATGATGAGCACCGGCAACAGAAAACTGATGCCGAACGCCAGGATGAACTGCATGACGAGGCTGAGATAGCTATCCGTACTTGGCAGCGCTTCCACCTGAAGCCCGCCCGCATTCCCCTGGAAACCCAGGAAGAAATGGAAGGCCGTGGGCATTACCACATAATAGGCGAGCGCCGCGCCACACAGGAACAGCACCGGCGTCGCAAGCAGGAAGGGCAGCAGCGCACGCTTCTCCTTCGCGTAGAGACCCGGCGCCACGAACATCCACAACTGGTTGGCGATAATCGGGAAGGAGCAGAAAAAGGCGCCGAAAAGCGCGACCTTCAATTGCACGAAAAACGCTTCGTAGAGCTTGGTATAGACCAGCCGCCCGCCACCGTCCCCAAAGGCCTCTTTGAGCGGATGGACAAGAAAGGCGAAAAGCTTGTCCGAGAAATAGAAGCAGACCGCGCCGGTAATGAGCAGCGCCCAGACGCACGTCAGCAGCCGTCGCCGCAGCTCGATGAGGTGGTCGAGCAGCGGGGCCTTGGTCTCGTCCAGATCATTGACCATCGTCACACCGTGCCCTGCCGGTCGGACGGTCCGGCGCGTTCTTCCGGCAATTGGCCGACTTCGCCATCAGGCGCATGCCCGGTCATGAGCGCGGGCGTATCGCCTGCCGCCCCCTGCTCCTGTTGCTGCGCCTGCTTCCCGGCTAAGCCATCCGGCTCCGGCGCTTCTGTCAGCGCCTCCGTGCCCTGCGGGTGCTCGGCCATGATTCGGGCGTTGTCGGCGGCCCATTTCTTCTGGAGTTCCTCCAGTTCCGCCTCACGGACCATGGCGTCCAGCCCGGCGCGGAAATGCCGGGTCATGGCGCGGCCCTTTCCGATGATCTGGCCCAGCTTATAGAGCGCGCGCGGCAAATCCTTGGGGCCGATAACCACAACGGCAACCACTATAATCAGCAGCAGCTCGGACGATCCGATGTCGAACATGCGCCGTCAATCCGCGCGTGCAGTCCGCGCGCCGCTCAGCCGTCGAGCTTCTGCTCGTCGCGCGCGGCGGCCTGGTCTACGGTGCGGGGTGGCTGCTGCTCGATGCGCGGCGCAGGCTTCGCGCTGGCCACATCGTCATCATCGGCCAGACCCTTTTTGAAGCTCTTGATGCCCTTGGCAACGTCGCCCATCAGCGAGGATACGCGGCCGCCTCCAAAAAGAAGGACAACGACAAGGACCAGGACGATCCAGTGCAGGGGAGAACCGAAACCCATTAAAACCACTCCTGTAAGCCGCCCCTTTTAGGCGTCATCCTCGTCCTTTTCCAGCGGCGATTGCACATCGGCTGCTTCCATGGCGAGATCGACCGGGTCGAGCAGGCCAGCCGCGCGCAAATCGTCAATGCCGGGCAGGTCGCGCCGACTGGAGAGACCGAAATGGGTGAGGAATTCCGGCGTGGTCGCGTAGATGAGCGGCCGTCCAGGCACTTCGCGGCGGCCAGCGGGGCGAACCCAGCCCGCCTCCATCAGCACGTCCAGCGTGCCTCGCGCCACGGCAACACCGCGTATCGCCTCGATCTCGGCGCGACTCACCGGCTCATGATAGGCGATGATCGCCAGCGTCTCGATCGCCGCACGGGAAAGCTTGCGGGGCTCCTCGCGCTCGCGGCGCAGAATATGAGCGAGATCGCTCGCGGTCTGGAAGTGCCAGCGCCCGCCGCGCTCGACCAGCTCGAAACCACGCCCGGCATAGCTGTCCGCCATGGCCGTGAGCAGTGGCAGAACGCTTCCCTCAATCGCCGCCTGCCGCGCGATTTCAACCGGCGTCATCGGCTCGGTCGCGGCAAAGAGCACCGCCTCGACGATGCGCCAGCCCGCCTGCTCCTCAGGTGCCTCGCTCATGCCCGCCCTCCCGCGCCGGTCACCGGCGCGCGCAGCATCAGGGGTGCGAATGTCGTGCTCTGGTCGATCTCCACACGCCCCTGCCGCGCCAGCTCCAATGTCGCGACAAAGCTGCTCGCCAGCGCCGATCGACGCAGCGCCGGATCGCCCGTTTCGGGCAGAAAGCGCGCAAGGCTCGTCCAGTCAAGCGCCGCGCCGATCAGGCGGGATACACGCTCGATTGCCTCGTCGAGTGTCATCACCGCCCGCCGGGCGACAATATGGACGCGCGGGGCGGAACGCAGTTTCACCCGCCCATAGGCCTGGAGCAGGTCGAAGAGGCTGGCTTGCCAGACGATCGCGCGCGGCCGGTGCAGCCCCTCTGGCGCTCCACGGGTGAACACGTCCCGCCCTAACCGGTCATGCGCAAACAGCCGCGCGCCCGCCTCACGCATGGCTTCCAGTCTCTGGAGCCGCAGGTGTAGCCGCAGCGCCAGCTCCTCCGGCGAGGGGTCCGGCTGCTGCTCCTTGGGAAGCAGCAACGCGGATTTGAGATAGGCGAGCCATGCGGCCATCACCAGATAATCGGCGGCCAGCTCCAGCCGCAGCGCCCGCGCGCTGTCGATGAAGCGCAGATACTGCTCGACCAGCGCGAGGATGGAGATTTGCTTGAGATCGACCTTCTGCGCGCGGGCAAGATCAAGCAGCAGGTCGAGCGGCCCCTCGAAGCTCTCGACCGCGATGGTGAGCACGCCATCCTCGGCTGGCCGGCGCACCGGCTCGGCCCAGTCGTCCGCGCCGTTGACGGCATGCGCTGGCCGGTCCGCCGCTTCGCCCCCGCTCATGCCTGCGCGACATGTCCGAGCAACAGGTCGCGCGTAGCGAGCGCCCGGTCCATCGTCCACGCGTCCGCTCCGTCGGCGACGGTCGCCATGGCCCGGTCCAGCCGCGCGCGCGCGGCCTCGCTCATCTCCGGCAGAGCGGCAGCAATCGCGACCATGTCCACCATGCGACCCCAGCAGTTGAGCGCCAGATCGCAACCCGCCGCGACGACACCGGCGGCCAGCGTGGCGATATCGCCCTGCAACGCCTTCATGTCGAGATCGTCAGACATCAGCAGGCCGTCAAAGCCGATGTCGCCGCGTATGATATCGCCAATCACGATGGGGGAGAGGCTTGCCGGCCGCTCGCTGTCCCATGCTTCATAGACGATATGCGCGGTCATCCCCATTGCCGCGCGATTGAGCGTGCGGAACGGCGCGATGTCGGTCTCCAGCTCGGCCGCGCTGGCCGAGACGGTCGGCAAATGTTCGTGGCTGTCAACCAGCGCGCGGCCATGGCCCGGCATGTGCTTGACGATGCCGACCACACCCCCGGCGCGCAAGCCGTCCAGCGTCGCCCGGCCGAGCGCCGCCACGCGCATCGGGTCCGTACCGAAGCTGCGGTCCCCCATGATGGCGCTTGCGCCTTCCTGCCGGACGTCAAGCAGCGGGAGCGCGTCGACATTGATGCCCACCTCGGTCAGCATCGCGGCCAGCGCGCGGGCATTGCAGCGCGCAGCCTCGATGGCGCTGGACGGCGCCAGCTCATAAAGCGGCTCAAACACGCCGGGCGCGGGAAAGGCCGGCCATTCAGGCGGCTGCATCCGCGCGACACGCCCGCCCTCCTGATCGATCATGATCAGCAGGTCGTCCCGCCCGGCGATCGCGCGCAGATCATCGGTCAGCGCGCGCACTTGCGCGCGGTCACGAATATTGCGCCGGAAGAGGATGTAACCGGCCGGGTCGCTCGCGGAAAAGAGCGCGCGCTCATCCTCGCTCACGCTTTCGCCGGCAAGGCCAAAGATGACGGGCTTCACACGACCCTCCCCAATGCATGCCGGCCCAGCACGGGCCGGCCGGCGATCAGTTGACCACCATGCAGCTTTCGCCGGCCACGCGCAGGCGGCCGCATAAGCCGGTCGCATCAGCGGCGGTTGGCGTGCGCGCGCGCAGACGATAGAGGCTCTGCCCGCCGACCGAGACCGGCTCGATCACCATGCTGAGCGGTTCCAGATAATCGAAGCGCCGGGTGAATTTCTTCCATGCTTCCTGCGCGCCGGCCTTGTTGCCATAGGCGCCGAGCTGGATGAGCGCGCCGCCTGCATTCGCCGCCGCGGGAGCTGGGGTTGCCGCCGCAGCCGGCTTGGCGGCCTTGGTCTCGTCCTTGACGCTCGCCGTCACCGCGCGCTTGGCGGGCTTGGGCTCGGGCTTTGCGGCTTCCTCACGCGTGGTCGATCCGCGCGAAACATTTTCCAGCGGCGCCTCAGGCACCCTGCTGTTGTCGATCTGGCCGGATGCATCCTGCCCTTCGCTCGCGGCGTAGCTGGTGTCGCCCTCACCCTGGAAGACCTTTCCGCCGCTCTCGTTGAGCGGCACCTTATAGGGTCCGCCCTGCGCGGCGATAAGCTTGGTGTCGCCCCCGCTCGATGCGCTCCGGCTCTTGAGCCACCAGCCGCCGCCCACGATCAGCGCGAGCAACGCGAGGCCGACCAGCACAAGGCCGATGATCCGCGCCGGCGAGACTTCCTCTTCTTCATAGCCTTCCTCGGCCGGCTCAAGCCATGGCAGCCGTTCACGATCATCGAGATTGAAGCCATCGCCCTGGTTCGCCGCCATCATGCCATCTCCTCGAGCGCATCGACGCCCATCAGCGCCAGCCCATTGCGGATAACCTGCCCGAGTCCCGCGCTCAAGTGCAGTCGCGCGGCCGTCAACGCAGGATCAGCAGCCACGATCACCCGGGCCCCCGGATCATCATTACCAGCATTCCACCAGGCATGGAAACTCCCTGCCAGATCATAAAGGTAGAAGGCGATCCGGTGTGGCTCCCGCGCAAGCGCCGCACCCTCGATCATGCGCGGAAAACTCGCCATTTGCCGGATCAGCGCCAGCTCGGCCGTCCCAAGACGGGACAGATCCGTCACCGGCAGCCCCTGCGGAAACGCCTCTGCCGCCCGCCGGCCCAGCGATGCGATGCGGGCATGGGCATATTGCACGTAGAAGACCGGATTGTCCTTGCTCGCCTCGACCACCTTGGCGAAGTCGAAGTCCATCTGCGCGTCCGCCTTGCGAGTCAGCATGGAGAAGCGCACGACATCCTTGCCAACCTCCTGCACGACATCGGCCAGCGTCACGAAATTGCCGGCGCGCTTGGACATTTTCACGGGCTCGCCGTCGCGCAACAGCCTCACCATCTGCACCAGCTTCACGTCGAGCGGCACCTTGCCCTCAGTCAGCGCCGCGACCGAGGCGATGATGCGCTTTACCGTCCCGGTATGATCGGCGCCCCAGATGTCAATGAGCTGGTCGGCGCTTTGCGCCTTCTGGAAATGATAGGCGAGGTCAGCGCCGAAATAGGTCCAGCTCCCGTCCGACTTGCGGATCGGCCGATCCTGATCGTCGCCAAATTTCGTCGAGCGGAACAGTGGCAGCTCGACCGGCTCCCAGTCCTCCGGAGTCTCACCCTTGGGTGCTTCAAGCACACCATCATAGACGAGATCGCGCGCGCGCAGCCACGCCTCGGCAGCCGCCGGCTTGCCCGCCGCCTGCAACGCCGCCTCGGACGAGAAGAGATCGTGATGGATGCCGAGCAGAGCGAGGTCGGCGCGGATCATCTCCATCATCGCGGCGACAGCGCGTTCACGAAACAGGCTCAGCCAGTCGCTTTCCGGCGCGCCAACATAGCGATCGCCAAACTCCGCGGCGAGCGCCTGCCCCACCGGCACCAGATAGTCGCCCGGATAAAGCCCCTCGGGAATCGCGCCGATATCCTCGCCGAGTGCTTCGCGGTAGCGCAGATGCGCCGAGCGGGCGAGCACGTCCACCTGACCGCCCGCGTCGTTCACATAATATTCGCGCGTCACCCGGTGTCCGGTGAAGGCCAGCAGGGTCGCCAGCGCATCGCCCACCACAGCGCCCCGGCAATGGCCCATATGCATGGGGCCGGTCGGGTTGGCGGACACATATTCGACATTGACGCGCTTGTCCCCGCCCAGCGTCGAGCGGCCATAATCCGCGCCCGCCGCGTGAATGCCGGCCAGCTCCGCTTCCCAGCTCGTCCGATCGAGCGTCATGTTGATGAAACCCGGCCCGGCAACGGAAACCGCCTGCACCTCCGGCAACGCGGCCAGTTCCCCCGCGATCGCTTCGGCCAGCGTGCGTGGATTGGTGCCGGCCGGCTTTGCCAGCACCATCGCGGCGTTGGTCGCCAGATCACCATGGCTCGGATCGCGCGGGGGCTCCACGGTCACGGCCTTGCGCGGCAGCCCCTCGGGCAGCGTACCTTGCGCGACCAGCCGGTCGAGCAGACTGTCCAGAGTAACGGAAAAACGGGCAAAGAGACTCATGGGCGGGCTCATTCCATCAGGAGAGGGCCCGCCGCCGCCATGACGATTGCGCCATGGCAGTGGCGCCATGGCTCCGGGCGCGGGCCGTGATGTACGTTATCGCGTGACGTTATAGCGCAGTTGCTCGCGCGTGAGGTTGAACCCCACGAGCAGCTCGAAGCTGGTCCGCTGGATCGCCGCGCGCACGTCCGGGCGGGAGAGCGGATCGGTCGCCGCGTCGAGATCGCCAGACTTGCGCGGTTTGGTGATGCTGGTCTGGATATCGGGCGGCAGCGTCGCGGCGCTCTTATCCACATAGGAATAGCCCCGCGCGGAGGCAGTTGCGCGCGTCTGGCCTGCCTCGAAGCGCAGCGTCACCTGGCCGATCCGCTTGGCGACCACAGCCGTCGCGCCGCGCACGACGACGGAGAAATAGGGCAAGGTCACTTCGCGCGCCGCGCCGGCGTCGCGCCGTGTGGCGATCACATCGAACGTGCCGACGCTGATGAGCTGCGCGCCGCTGTCGTCACAGGTCGCCCGCAGATTGGTGATGGTGGCGACGACGTCGATCGCGCTGGCATCCGTGCTGCCTGCGGGATTGAAGAGGGTCACATCACCCGTATTGGCGGGGATAGCGACGATCGGGCAGGCCGAGCGCACCTGGATGATCCCGCCCGTGGCGTCGATATCGCCCTTGCGCGAGCATCCCGCGAGCGCCAGCGCCGCACAGGCGATCAGGAAGCAATTGCGGACGGTCGGGATAGCCACCGATGGAAGATCCTTAAAGGCCTGTGGCGCCGCATGGCGCCGGTAAGGGGCGCTTCTTAATCGGGCCTCACGGGCGAGGCAACATAAAGCTCCATAGCCAGACCACCGGGCCGCTTCCGTTCATCGCGCGCAGAAGCGCCTTCCCCTGCGCGCCGACCCGCTCTAAAGATCGGCGCCATGTCTGCCAGCAAGCCGCCGCTACACGTCCTCATCGCCGCGCCGCGCGGCTTTTGCGCCGGGGTCGATCGTGCGATCCTCATCGTCGAGCGCGCGATCGAGAAATATGGCGCCCCTGTCTATGTCCGCCATGAGATCGTCCATAACCGCTTCGTGGTCGATTCGTTGCGGGCCAAAGGCGCGGTCTTCGTAGACGAGCTGGACGAAGTGCCGACCGACCGACCCGTTATTTTCTCCGCCCATGGCGTGCCCAAAACGGTCCCTGAATGGGCGCAGACCCGTGGCCTCGACTATCTGGACGCCACCTGCCCGCTCGTATCCAAGGTCCATCGTCAGGCCGAACGGCAGGTCGCCGCCGGACGGCACATTCTCTTCATCGGCCATGCCGGTCACCCGGAAGTGATCGGCACGTTCGGGCAAGTGCCCGATGGCGCGATGAGCCTGATCGAGACGGAAGCAGCAGCCGAGGCGTTCATCCCGCCGCCCGGCGCCGAGCTGGCCTTTCTTACCCAGACCACGCTCTCGGTGGATGATACCGCCGCCGTCGTCGCCATTCTCGAACGTCGTTTTCCCGGCATCGTCGCGCCCAAGGGCGAGGACATCTGCTATGCGACCTCCAACCGGCAGGGCGCGGCCAAGATCATCGCCGAGCGATCCGACGCCATGTATGTTATCGGCGCGCCCAACAGCTCCAATTCGCTGCGTCTTGTCGAGGTCGCCGAGCGGCTCGGCACGCGCGCCCTGCTGATTCAGACCGCGCAAGAGATTGATTTCTCATGGCTTGACGGCGTGACGACGCTCGGCCTCACCGCCGGAGCGAGCGCACCCGAACTGCTGGTCCGCGGCGTCGTCGACCGGCTGGCCGAACATTTCAACGTGACGGAGGAAGAAGTGCGCTCGGCCGAGGAAACCATCGCCTTCAAGCTGCCGCGCGGCCTCGAAGCGGCCTGATCGCGCGCCATGGCCGTTTATACCCAGGTGCCGGCGGAGGCCCTCGCAGCTTTTCTTCACCGCTATGATGTGGGGACGCTCGTCTCAGCCAAAGGGATCGCCGAGGGGGTTGAAAACAGCAACTACCTCATCGACACGACCGGCGCGGACGGCACCGGCGCGCGGTTCATCCTGACATTGTACGAGAAGCGGGTCGATCCGGTCGATCTCCCCTTCTTCATCGCCCTGCTCGATCATCTGGGGGATCATGGCAGCGCCGTGCCGCGCTTCATCCCGGATCGGGCGGGCGGGCGCCTTCAGGAGCTGTGCGGCCGCCCGGCCTGCCTCATCGAGTTTCTGCCCGGCATTTCGGTAACCGAGCCAACGCCTGCGCAGGCGCATGCCGCCGGCGATGCGCTTGGCCGGCTGCATGGCGCCTCGCGCGGCTTTGCCGGCACACGCGCCAATGCGCTTGGGCCGGAGGGCTGGCATCGACTGGCCGAAAGCTGCGGCGCCAGTCTCGATGATATCCAGCCCGGCCTTCGCGATCGCGTGGCGCGGGAGCTGGCGGAAGTCGCCGCCGCATGGCCGGCTCATCTGCCCCATGGCATCATCCACGCGGATCTTTTTCCGGATAACGTGCTGATGAGCGGCGATGCCGTCACCGGGCTTATCGACTTCTATTTCAGTTGCACGGACATCCGTGCCTATGATGTCGCGATAACGCATGGGTCATGGTGCTTTTCGGCCGACGGCGCGTCTTTCTTTCCTGATCGCGGCGCGGCGCTGGTTGCCGGCTACCGCGCCGTCCACGGCCTTCTGGCGGAGGAAGAGGCGGCGCTTCCCCTGCTCTGTCGCGGCGCGGCGCTGCGCTTTCTGCTCACTCGCGCCTATGACTGGATCAACACGCCGCCCAGCGCGCTTGTCACCCGCAAAGATCCGCTCGCCTATCTGCGGCGGCTGGATCATTATACTGCCATCGCGCCCGAAGCGCTGTTCGGCCGGGCATGAGCGGCCCTGCCACCGCACCGGCGGTCGAACTCTTCACGGACGGAGCCTGTAAGGGAAATCCCGGACCAGGCGGCTGGGGCGCCGTCATCCGCTACGGCGCGCACGAAAAGGAGCTATCCGGCGGCGAGGCGCAGACCACGAACAACCGCATGGAACTGATGGCCGCGATCGAAGGGCTCGGCGCGCTCACCCGCCCCTGCCGCGTGGTGCTGTGGACGGACAGCAGCTATGTGAAGGACGGCATCACGAAATGGATTTACGGCTGGCGCCGAAACGGCTGGCGCACCGCCGACCGTAAGCCGGTCAAGAACGCCGATCTCTGGCAAGCGCTGGAAACCGCCGCCGCACGGCATGAGATCGAGTGGCGCTGGGTGAAAGGCCATGCCGGCCACCCCGAAAACGAACGCGCCGACCGGCTGGCAAGTGACGCGGCGTTGAGGCTTTGTTGAATAGCTTTGCACGGCTGCGACTGGCTCATTATTTGAGATTATTATACGACACAGATGGTGTTCGGGGTTCCGATTTGTAAGAAGCGATTGAGGATTGCGGCACGGACTTTGAGCTCGGTGATTTGACGATCAAAGGTGCGCGCGGCGAGGCACTGGCCGAGCAGCTTGAAGCAATGCCTTTTGGTCTCGACCAGGCTACGCTTGTGGTAGCCGCTCCACTTCTTCCAGATGATCCGGCCAAGCCGCTTCATCGCGTGCAGCGTTTCGTTGCGCGCCTCGACGCCGGGGCCGTCTTTGGTCCATGTCTTGCCATTACGGCGAACCGGGATAATCGGATCAGCCCCGCGCCCGGCAATGGCGGCGTGACAGTCCCTGGTGTCATAGGCGCCATCGCCGCCAACGCTGAGGATCGTCTCATCCTCGGGGCTTCGCCAGCCTGAGCAGGCTTGCAACCAGACCCGTCACTTGGCGCCGCGGAAGATGAAACAGACCTTTCAGCGTCAGGCACAGCTCAATCGCGCTGTCGGAACACCGCAATGGGCGACCAGCCGGCCACTCGGCACCGAAAACCAGTCCATCTCCAGAGCAAACCACACATCCAGACTACCTCGCTGCCTCAGCGCGCCATTGTAGGCGGGCCAATTGGTCATGCGGTACTCCGGCGGCGGCGGTTTGGGCATCCGGCTATCTATGACAATCGATCCCTCAACGGAACCCACCACGTCGGTGTGCAACAAAGCCCACCCGCGCGCAGGTCTCTTTATGCCCGGAAACGGCAAAGTAGAGGATGAAAAGATAAGCCGGGACCATCAGAGCCAAGAAGACGAGCTGGAAGTCGTGCGTCTTTTTCAGCAGCCCGAACAACTGCGGGAAAACAGCACCTCCGGAAATCGCCATCACCAGAAAAGCCGAACCGACCTCGGTATGCCTTCCCAGTCCACGGATCGCCAATGGGAAAATGGTGGGCCACATCATGGCATTTGCAAAACCCAGCAGCGCCACGAAGCCGACTGAGACATAACCACTGCTGCTATAGGCGCCGACAACGGCAGCCACTCCCAGAATGGCGGACCATTTAAGATAGGTTTCCTGACTGATCATCCGGGGGATTGTGACCAGACCGACAATATAGCCGGTCAACATGCCTGCGAGGGTGAGAGAGGTGAAGTAAGCGGTATGCTGAACCGGAAGGCCCAGCGCCTCACCATAGGTTCCGATGATATCCCCCGCCATCACTTCCACACCCACATAGCAGAACAGCGCTGCGACACCTAAAAGCAGATGGTGATGGCGGAAAACATTATGCCATTTACCGCTGTTGTCTTCCGCGGAGTTGCTGCCGCGCAACTCTGCCAAAGGCGAAAAATACACGCCGATACCCAGAAGAGCCAGAATGGCGGCCATCGCCATGTACGGCGCATAAATGCCGTTTGCGAAACTCTGCAGCAGGGCATTTCGATCGGCCAGCGGCGTTGCCGCGATCTGCGCAGGCAGGTCGCCAACATTCTTCATGATCAGCAGGCCAAAAATAATGGGCGCCAGAAGCCCCGCGCTCTTGTTGCATATGCCCATGATAGCCACCCGGCGCGCTGCGGATTCTGGCGGGCCCGCCAGGATGACATAGGGGTTGGACGCGGTCTGCAAAAGCGCTAGTCCGCAGCCAATCACAAACAGGCCGACGAGCGCCGAGGGGAAAAGATGCATCGCAACGAGATTGCCGAACAGGGCGGTTCCCAGCGACATCGTCAGCAGCCCAACGACCATACCCTTTTTCATGCCAATGCGGCGCAGTAACATCGCGCTCGGCAAGGCGAACACCAGATAGGACAGGTAAAACACCATCAAAATCAGATAGGCTTCACTATCGCTTAGGGTGAACGTCAACTTGACGAATGTAATCAGCGGACCATTGAGCCAGGTCACGAATCCGAAAATGAAAAATACAGCGGCGATGATGAAAATAGTGCTGCTACCACTTTTTTCCGAAACCCCTCTCCCGATATTATTCATAATTCGTGCCTTCTAAATAAATTCCACAGTATCAATGCAATAAGTCAGTCGCCTTATCGGCATCTGTTCTATTTTGTATTTGTCACTTTTGACAGAAACTGAGGCTCGTCCGGGTTATGCCCGCGACTGAGAGACAGCGCATTGATGAACCGGTAAAAAGCCTGAATCTGAACAATCGGCTCCAGCGTCTCGGGGGTTTGTGGCACCATCAGATCCACCCCGTCATTGCTCCCGACCACGAGAACAGGCGCACCTTGCTGACGAAACTGCTCAACCACTTCGAGTATTTGTCCACGCGTCGGGTTGGACGGCAGAAATGCAAGCACGGGATGATCGGGGCCAACAATGGCAGCGGGTGTTGATTTCCACTGAGAAGTGACCCGGGTTTTCCATCGAGAAGTGACCCGTCTGCGGATTATGTTTCGGGTGTCACGGGTGGGTCAACCCGTGGTTTTCTCCTTTGGGTTCTGGCCTGCTTGGCAGAGCTGTTTTTGAAGCGGAAGCTATCGTTGCCGGTCTCCAGGATGTGGCAGTGATGGGTAAGCCGATCGAGGAG
>JAMHVU010000040.1:0-3925 GCA_035911355.1 Sphingobium sp. | reverse complement strand
TCGGCGACAATCCGCGCCTTGACCTCATCAGGCCACCGCCGCTTGCCACGCCGCCGCGGCTCGACAACCTCGCAACGCCCAATGAACCCGTCACCACCATCCGCCATGCGAAACCTCCATCTGCTGCTGCAGACCTTCTCGCAGGCGCGCCGGGCGTCAGGAACACATCAAATCAATGGGCTGGAAACGCCGCATACGCTTCCTCCAGTTATTTTCGTTGAGTTGGGGGTCAGTCGCCGAAGAGGTCGCGCTGGCCGCGCTTTGCGAGCAGGAAGGAGGCGAGGGCGATGACGGTCATGACGAGGGTCCAGACCAGGCCGAGCGCCGCAAGCTCCCCGCTCTGGCCATTGGCCCAGAGATCGAGCATCCCAACCGCGAGCACCTTGGAGTTCGGACCGGCGAGCAGAACGGCGACGGAGAGCTCCTTGGCGCAGATCAGGAAGATGAAGATCCAGCCAGCGATCATCGAGGGTCGAAGCAACGGAGCGATGATGCGACGAAAGGTCCCGAGGCTGGTGGAGCCGGCGACCCCGGCCGCCTCCTCGAGCTCGCGGTGGATCTGCATCACTCCCGAGTAGTTGTAGCGCATGCCGTAGGGCATGTAGCGGATCACGTAGGCGAGCAGGATCAGCCAGAGAGTACCGTAGATCGGGATCGGCAGCCGAAGCCCGATCTGGAGAACCGCCACGCCCATGACGATCCCCGGGAAGATCAGCGGGAAGGTCGCGAGCTGATCGAGGATCCAGGCCCCCGGACCGCGCCGAGCGGCGATCCAGGCCGCCAGCGCGGTCAGCGCTATGCAGATCGTGGCGGCGCCGAACGACACCAGGACGGTATTTACGCCATATTCGATGTAGTGCGGGGCGGCGGCGATGGCACGGAAGTTGTCGAGTGTGAGGTTCGGGATCACCTTCAGCCGGAAGCCCGTTGCGAACGGAACTGTCGCCATCCAGATCAGCGCCACGATCGGCATCACGATGATGATCAGGAAGTTGAGGAGGATGAAGCCCCCGGCGACGCGCCGCCAGGATCCGAGGTCGAAGGGACGCGGGCGGAACCCCTTGCCGGTCACGCTCTGATAGCGGTCGGCGT
This sequence comes from Sphingobium sp., assembly GCA_035911355.1. Taxonomy (GTDB): domain Bacteria; phylum Pseudomonadota; class Alphaproteobacteria; order Sphingomonadales; family Sphingomonadaceae; genus Sphingobium. Next base: position 2,833 of record JAMHVU010000040.1, on the reverse strand, counting down.
TCTTCGCCAGCCGGCTGTAGAAGGTGAAGAGCACGCTCACCACGACAAGCAGCACCACGGAGAAGGCCGAGGATTGGCCGAGATCCGGCGGGACCATCTTCGACTTCTCGTAGACTTCTGTCGTCAGTACGGAGATCCCAGACGGCGTTCCGACGAGCAGAGGGACCTCGAATGCCTCGACCGCCCGGATGAAGACGAAGAGCGCGAGCGCAATAAGGGCGGGCTTTGCCAGCTTGAGCGAGACGTGCCACACGGTCTCGAAGACGCTCGCCCCAGACATCCGTGCCGCCTCTTCGAGATCGGCGTTCGCCGAGCGGAAGCTCGCCGACATCATCAGGAAGACCAGGGGCGACCAGAGGAAGCCCTCGATCAGGATCATCCCGGCCATGCTGTTGACCTGGATGAGATTCCCGGAGAAGCCGAGATCTCGCCAGGCCATGTTAAAGGGCCCGATCCTTCCAAGAAGAAACAGCCAGGCGATGATGTAGAGCACATACGGCGTGCCCATCGAAACGATGGCGGTAATGTAGGCGAGGATCTTTAGCGGCGTGTTCGTGCGCTCTACGAGCCAGGCGAGCAATCCCCCGATGGCAAGCGCCATCACGACGCTTCCCCCCGCGAACAGCACACTGTTCCAAAGCGCCAGAAGAAGCGCGCTGTTCTGGAAGAGCGCGAGATAGTTTGCGAGCGTGAAGCCACCGGCAAGGCCGGTCGCTGTCGCCTCCGCGAAGCTGGCGCGAACCAGCACCACGATGGGCGGCACGACAAGCAGCGCCAGGATCACGCCGACGACAATGGCAGTCGTCCGTCTCGGATCCGCAGGCCCTCGCCAGGCAAGGCGGCGCGCGGATCTCGGCTCGGTAGCCGACAGTGATGTCATTCGTTTCCTCCAGCCTGCGTCGGTGAAGCCCGATCTCGTCTCTTCGGATGGGTGTAGCCAGTACGGCAGCATAAATATAATATAAAAAAAATGAGTACTTGTTCTATTTAATAGAATAATAAGGAATCACAATGGAATCCAAGCAGTTGCGGTATTTCGTGAAAGTGTACGAGGCTCGGCATCTGTCCCGAGCTGCCGAGCTCAGCAACATCTCGCAATCGGCAGTCAGCTTCCACATCTCCAACCTCGAGGCAGAGTTCGGGACGAGGCTCTTCGTCCGCGATGCCAAGGGTATGCAGCCGACCGCGGCGGGCGAGCTGCTCTACCGCCATGCCGTCCCGCTGCTCCGCGGCCTCGTCGCTGCTGCCGACAACATGCGACACCTGCAGGGGGAACTCAGCGGCGACTTTGCGATAGGCTTGGCCTACTCGGTCGTGAAGGCGATCGGCTCGCAGCTGATGCGAACTATGCTCGACGACTATCCGAAGGTTCGCCTGTCACTGACAGAGAGCATCCTGAGCACGACTCTGCTGCATGTCATGCAGACGGAGCTGGACTTGGCGTTGACGTTCAACCCGCCGCCACACCCCGAACTGAACCGGTGGCCAATCCTGACGGAGTCCCTGGTTTGTATCGGCCGACGGGACATCGTCGGGGATACGAGCGAGCCGATCAGCATGGACGATCTCCTGACCAGACCGCTGATCATGTTCCGTCAGTTCGGCGGCGCATCGCCGGAGACCTCCCTGCTTCGCGAAATCAATGCACGGGCGCGCCTTCGCATGAACTCCTTTCAGGCGATCGGCGACGCCTTGCGGGTCGGTCATGGCTGTTTCATCGGGAGCAAGCTCTACGCCCGTGAGCTCCTCGAGAGCGGGGCGGTCGCGATGCGGCGCATTCGGGATGAGCCACTGACCCGTACTCTGTGCGTGATTGAACTGGCCGAGCGCCCTGCCACTTTCTTGGGCGAGATGATGCGTCAGCTTCTGATCCAGTTGCTTCGAGAAGCAGTCGAAGCAGGTGAATGGGAAGCGACGCTCTTTGCCCCGGACGTGGAAGAGATCCATGTGGCAGGAGCTTCTTCCTAATACCTTGAGTGAGCGCTGAGGATCACTGGGCGCGCTGCCTCCTAAGGAAATGAACCACTCCGACCGCGTCGCGGGCCTCGACGCCGGATTTCACGCTTTGGCTGTCGATGATCGCCGCGGTCGGGCTCTCATCCCGCCCCTCGAGCTCCCGCGTCCGGCGATATAGCGCGTCGTGGACATGCGCCCAGACCCCGGCCGCGATCCACGCCCGGAAGTAGCTGTAGACCGTGCTGCGCGGCGGGAAGTCCCTCGGCGGCATCCGCCACTGGCACCCGGTCCGCGGCAGGTAGACGATGCTGTCGATCACCCGCTGCGGGCAGCTCGACCTCGGACGCCCGCCCGATCGCGCCACCGGCAGCAGCGGCGCGATCAGTGCCCACTCCCGATCCGTCACATCGCTTGCATGGCTCTCGCTCGGGCGCGCATAGTCGCCCCGGGTGGCCGCCGGCCACGCCATCCGATCCCCCGTCGTCTCTTGCCAGGAACCACGGTGAATCAGGCCGACGGCGGTCGCTCAACCTCTAATGGCGCCTCTCGGACAGCCTCTGAGACGCGCTTGGGTCCATGGCGCGGCCGGCCTTGCCAACTTGGCCCTTGGTCTTGCCCCCGTTTTGCCGGACACTCAGGCGGTTGCGGTTTGAGCTGCGATGAACTCGCGGGGCGAGTGAACCGCGCCGGGTTTGCCGGAGGCCCCAACTCTTGAGAGAGTGGAGCCATGACGAAGAGAATCCCGCCCTATAGTCCCGAGGTGCGCGCCCGCGCCGTCCGGATGGTCATGGACCATCAGGAGGAACACGGCTCGCAATGGGCCGCGATCCAGTCGATCGCGTCGAAGATCGGTTGTTCCGGGGAAACGCTGCGCAAT
>JAMHVU010000039.1:0-2095 GCA_035911355.1 Sphingobium sp. | reverse complement strand
TGTGCTGAAGAGCACGGATGAACTCATCAGTCCGGACACGACCACCCAGCTCAACGACCTGATGAACGAGTTCTTCGCCGGGTCGATGGAACCCGCCGACGCGCAGGCGCGCTTCGCCGCGCTGATCGAAAGCGCCGACTGACGCCCTTCCCGCCGGCCCCCGGAAGTGGGGCCGGCCTCACCCGGAAACGACGGAAGGGAGGATGGCCATGCCCGCGGACGGGCGCCCGCGCCGATACTTCACAAATCTGAACGCCAAGATCGCGTCGATCCCGATGATCCTGACCGCGGTCGTCGTGTTCCTCGGCGGCACGCTCTGGACGGTGGTGCATTCCTTCACCGATTCAAAGCTGCTTCCCCGGCTCAATTTCGTCGGCCTCGCGCAGTACGAGCGGCTCTGGGCGACACCGCGCTGGCTGATCTCGATCGAGAACCTTGCGATCTACGGGCTCCTCAGCCTCGTGTTCAGCCTCGTCATCGGCTTCCTGCTCGCGGCCCTGCTCGATCAGAAGATCCGGTTCGAGAACACGTTCCGCACCATCTTCCTCTATCCCTTCGCACTCAGCTTCATCGTGACCGGCCTTGTCTGGCAGTGGATCCTCAATCCCGATTTCGGCGTTCAGCACGTCGTCCGGAGCCTCGGCTGGGAGAGCTTCGACTTCAATCCGCTCTATAACGCCGATCTCGTGATCTTCGGCATCGTGATCGCGGGGCTCTGGCAGGGAACAGGCCTCGTCATGTGCCTGATGCTCGCGGGGCTTCGGGGCATCGACGAGGATATCTGGAAGGCATCGCGGGTGGAGGGGATTCCGACCTGGAAGACCTATCTCCTCATCATCATCCCGATGATGCGGCCGGTTTTCGTCACCACGGTGGTGATCGTGATGAGCGGGATCGTGAAGCTCTACGACCTCGTGGTCGCCATGACCGCCGGGGGGCCGGGGACGGCTTCGGAAGTTCCGGCGAAATACGTCTACGAGTTCATGTTCCGCGCGCAGAACCTCGGTCAGGGCTTCGCGGCCTCGACCATGATGCTGCTTTCGGTCGCGATCGTCGTCATCCCCTGGGCCTATCTGGAATTCGGAGGCAAAAACCGTGGCTGATTCCGGGGTGATCGCGACCATGCCCCTGACCCGCGCCGAGCCGCGGGGCGCGCGGCCGGTCAGGGCGCTGTCGCGACGCAATATCATGCTCTACGGCGCGCTGATCGTGATCGCGCTCTATTACCTGCTGCCACTTTACGTGATGGTCGTGACCTCGCTGAAGGGCATGCCCGAGATCCGGCTCGGCAATATCTTCGCCCCGCCGATGGAGATCACCTTCGAGCCCTGGGTGAAAGCTTGGTCGGAAGCCTGTACCGGGCTCAACTGCGATGGCCTGAGCCGCGGCTTCTGGAATTCGGTGCGTATCACCGTGCCCTCCGTCGTGCTCTCGATCGCGATCGCGAGCGTGAACGGCTACGCGCTCGCGAACTGGCGCTTCAAGGGCGCGAACCTGTTCTTCGCGATCCTGATCTTCGGCGCGTTCATCCCCTATCAGGTCATGCTCTATCCGATCGTGATCCTGCTCCGCGAGATCGGGCTCTACGGCTCGCTGACCGGGCTCGTGCTCGTGCATTCCATCTTCGGGATGCCGATCCTGACGCTGCTCTTCCGCAACTACTTCGCAAGCGTGCCGGAGGAGCTGTTCAAGGCGGCCCGCGTGGACGGGGCGGGGTTCTGGGGCATCTATTTCAAGATCATGCTGCCGATGAGCCTGCCGATCTTCGTCGTGGCGATCATCCTTCAGGTCACCGGTATCTGGAACGATTTCCTCTTCGGCGTGATCTACACGAAGCCGGACACCTATCCGATGACGGTTCAGCTCAACAACATCGTCAATTCGGTGACGGGCGTGAAGGAATACAACGTCAACATGGCGGCGACGATCCTCACCGGGCTCGTGCCGCTCACCATCTACTTCATTTCCGGCAAGCTTTTCGTACGCGGCATCGCCGCGGGGGCGGTGAAAGGATGAGCGCCATGGTGATGCGATCAGCGACGGCCCCGAGATCGGACTCCGGTGCCGCCCTGGCCCGGGCTTCCGCCCCGGCGAC
>JAMHVU010000038.1:0-9472 GCA_035911355.1 Sphingobium sp. | reverse complement strand
TCACAGCGATGATTATCCCTTGTGGTCACTCATCCTGATAACGGCTTGGCTTGTGAACTGGCTGCGTGCTTGGGTGATGCTGCGCGAGTTTCTGCAGGGCGCGGTTCCGCCGAGCTGCAATTGATATAAACCAACGATATTGGAGACACTGAGCATGACGGATGCATTTGTCGGTGAACTGCTGGGTACCGCCACGCTCATTCTGCTGGGCAACGGTGCGGTGGCCAATGCCGTGCTGTCGAAAAGCAAGGCGCAAAATTCCGGCTGGATTGTCATAGTCACGGGCTGGGCCTGTGGCATATTGGCTGGAATACTGGTCGCGAATGCGGTCGGCGCGCCTGGCCACCTTAATCCGGCAATCACCGTCGCATTCGCGATGGCGGATGGAAACTGGAGCAACGTGATTCCCATGATTTGCGGCCAGTTCCTGGGCGCCTTCATCGGCAGTGTGCTGGTGTGGCTCGCCTTTCTGGCCCATTGGAAAGAAACCGAGGATCCCGGCCTGAAACTCGCCGCGTTCTGCACCGGCCCGGCCATCCGCAATTACGGCGCAAATATCGTCACCGAAATCATCGGCGCCTTTGTTCTCGCCTTCGTCGTGGCGGCCATCGTTGCGGCGGCAGGCAAGGCCGGCGATACCCTGCCGCCGCTGCTGGTCCCGCTCACCGTTGCAATATTGGTTTGGGGGCTTGGCCTGTCGCTCGGTGGCCCCACCGGCTATGCGATCAATCCTGCCCGGGACCTGGGCCCGCGCATTGCGCATGCACTCCTTCCGATCGCCGGCAAGGGTAGTTCTGACTGGAGCTACGCCTGGATCCCGGTCGTCGGTCCCCTCATTGGCTGCGCAGCCGGCGTGCTGGTCGCCAAGGCATGCGGCGTGATTTGACTACGGTGGGATGCGACCAATTCTTTAACTGGATGACTCTGGAGAAATCATGACTTCCATGCCCCTGTCAAAGGCCCAGGCTGCGCTAGACGCCGCGGCGGCAAAAGCTAAGCAAATCGGTCAGCCCATGAACATCGCCGTGGTGGACGACGGCGGCCATCTGGTGGCTTTCGCGCGCATGGATGGCGCGATCAAGGCAAGTATCGATATTTCTATCCGCAAGGCGCGCACCTCCATATTGATGGGCCTGCCGACCAGCGTGCTCATGCCGCTCGTTCAGCCCGGCGCAGAACTGTATGGCCTCGAGCAAACCGCAGGAGGCATGGTCGCTTTCGGTGGCGGCGTTCTGATCAAGGACGGCGCCGCCGTCATCGGCGCCATCGGTGTTAGCGCCGGTAGTGTCGAACAGGATATCTCCGTCGCAGAAGCGGGCGCGGCGAAGGCCGCCAAGTAAATGCAGGCAGGTCTGCGTTGCCGGTACTCGGCCATGGTGGCGGTAACGCTGAACACTTGGAAATTCCGCTGCAGTCAAACCAATATCATTTAGGAGACATATATGAATGAGCCAAATGTAGATCCGCAGGTTGATTACCCTCTTGGCGTGCACAGAAAGGATCTTCTTTTCACGCCCACTGGTAAATCGGTCGACGAGATCACGATCGAGGCCGTCGTTTCGGGCAAGGTGACGGCCGAAGATCTGCGGATTACCCCAGATACCTTGCGCTTACAGGCCCAGATATCGGAAAAGGTAGGGCGCGTGCAATTGGGCGCCAATTTGCGGCGCGCGGCCGAGATGACGGCAATTTCCGATGCGCGTGTGCTCGAAATCTATAACGCGCTTCGGCCCAACGCTTCCACAAAAGCCGAACTCGAGGCGATTGCCACCGAATTGGCGACCAGCTATCAGGCCGAAAACCTTGCCGCGCTCGTGCGGGAAGCCGCTGACGTTTATGAGCGGCGCGATATCTTGGCTGCAAGCAAATAGGAGATCTGACAATGAAGACATCTGCTGCAAAGAAGTCTGAACAAGCGGCGCGGCATTCCGCGCGGACATTGGTTCTCGAGGACCGGCCGGTCAACCTCGACGGTTTTGTTGAGGAATGGCCCGAAAAGGGAATGGTGGCCATGGACAGCGAGTTCGACCCGCAGCCCAGCGTGCGGGTTGAAGGCGGACGCATCGTGGAAATGGACGGTGTGGAGCGCGCGAACTTTGACTTCATCGACCAGTTCATCGCCGACAAGGCGATCGATGTCGAGACCACCTTGAAGTCGATGGCGCTGCCTGCCGACGAGATCGGAAAAATGCTCGTGGACCCGCATGTGTCGCGCCAGGAAGTGCTTGCCGTGACCAAGGGTTTGACGCCAGCCAAGCTGCTTGCGGTGGCCAAGACCTTGAACATCGTCGAAATCATGATGGGCATGCAGAAGATGCGCGCCCGCCGCACACCGGCCGTTCAGGGACACTGCACAAGCGCACGCGACAACCCCTTGCAGGTGGTGTGCGATGCCGCCGAAGCATCCATCCGCGGGTTCGCGGAAGTGGAGACGACGCTGGGCATCGTCCGTTATGCACCGCTCGTCGCCATGGCGCAGCAGATCGGCAGCCAGGTCGGCACCGGCGGACCGCTGACCCAGTGTGCCCTCGAGGAGGCGACGGAGCTGGATCTGGGCATGCGCGGCATCACCGGCTATGCCGAGACCATCTCTGTGTATGGCACTGAACCGGTCTTCGTGGACGGGGACGATACGCCGTGGTCCAAGGCCTTCCTGGCGGCCGCCTATGCGTCGCGCGGCATCAAGATGCGCTTCACCTCAGGCACCGGCTCCGAGGTGCAGATGGGCAATGCGCAGGGCAAGTCCATGCTCTATCTGGAGATCCGTTGCATCCTGATCGCCAAGGGTGCCGGCGTGCAAGGCCTGCAGAACGGCTCCATCTCATGCATCGGCGTGCCCGGTGCGGTGCCCGCCGGCATTCGGGCGGTCGCCGCCGAGAATCTGCTTGCTGCGATGGTGGACCTCGAATGCGCATCCGGCAACGACCAGTCCTTTTCCCACTCGGCCATCCGCCGCACGGCCCGCCTGATGCCGCAGATGATGCCGGGCACTGACCTCGTGTGCTCGGGCTTCTCGTCGATGCCGAACTACGACAACATGTTCGCCGGTTCGAACCTCGATAGCGACGACTACGACGACTACAACACCATCCAGCGCGACCTGCAGATCGACGGTGGTTTGCGGCATGTCAAGGAGGCGGACATCCTTGCGGTGCGGACCCGTGCGGCGAAGGCATTGCAAGCCGTTTTTGCGCACCTCGAGTTGCCGCCCATCAGCGACGCGGAGGTCGACGCCGCGATCTACGCCAATGGCAGCAAGGAACTGCTCCCGCGTGACGTGCTCGAGGACCTGAAGGGCGCCCAGCAAGTCATGGACCGAAACATCACCGGTCTGGACCTTGTCAAGGCGCTGGAGAGCACGGGCTTCTCCGACGTCGCGCAGAACCTGCTCGCAGTACTGCGCCAGCGCATTTCCGGCGACCTGCTCCAGACCTCGGCGATCCTGACCCGCGATCTGCAGCCGCTCTCGGCCGTGAACGATGCGAACGACTACGAAGGTCCCGGAACCGGCTATCGCCCGTCCGGCGCGCGCTGGGAGGAAATGAAACGCCTGCGCCACGTGACCAGCGCTTCGAACCCTGAAATGGAGGTTGACTGACATGACGAACCAACAAGCACCTGCAGAGCGGACGCTCTCGTTCAAGGAAGTCGGGCCGGCGACGCGCGGCAAGCGCAGTGACGAGGTGGTGATCGCCGTGTCACCGGCCTTCGCCGACTACTTCTCCAAGTCCATCGTCGACATACCGCACGCGGAGATCATGCGTCAGATCCTCGCGGGCATCGAGGAGCAGGAAGTTCATGCCCGTGTGATCCGCGTGCGTCACAGCTCGGACCTGGCGATCCTCGCGCACACCGCTGCCAAGCTCTCGGGCTCCGGTATTGGCATCGGTATTCTGTCGCGCGGCACAACCATGATCCATCAACGCGATCTGCCTCGCCTGTCGAGCCTTGAACTGTTTCCGCAGTGTCCCCTGCTCACCCTTGAGACTTACCGCAACATCGGCTCGAACGCCGCCCGGTATGCCAAGGGCGAGTCGCCGGAGCCGGTGCCCACGCTGAACGACCAGATGGCGCGGCCGCGTTGGCAGGCCAAGGCCGCGCTCCTGCATCTCAAGGAAACCGAGCAGGTCAACCGCGGCCTCGGCGTCATCGAGGTGATGCAGGAGTTCTCGCCCGCCGCTTCGAATTGACATTGCAGGAGGACCTTGAGTTGAAAAAACGGACCGTTGTAGGCGTCGATATTGGCAACTCGACGACCGAGGCAAGCGCAGCCCTCATCGCGGATGGTGAGGTGTCCTATCTTGGCGGCGCCCTGACCCGAACCACGGGCATCAAAGGCACCGTCAAGAACGTGGACGGCGTTGCCAAGGCTGTCCTGCATGCGATCGGGGAGGCTGGAATCAGCCTTGCCGAACTCGAGGTCGTCCTGCTCAACGAAGCGACGCCGGTCATCAGCGACCTGGCGATGGAAACCATCACCGAAACGATCATCACCGAGTCGACCATGATCGGGCATGACCCGCGAACACCGGGCGGACAGGGGCTCGGGGTGGGCACGATCGTGGAGTTCGAATCGTTGCCGGGTTTCGTGGCCGGAACACTGGTTCTCGTGCTGATCGACCGCCGCTTCGATTTCGAAGCGGCAGCGCAGGGCATCAACGATGCGATCGCGCGCGGCGTCGGCGTCGTCGGCGCCATTCTTGCCAGCGACGATGCCGTGCTGGTCGCCAACCGCTTGCGCGTCAAGATGCCGATCATCGACGAGGTCTCGAGGATCGACGCCGTGCCAGTCGGCATGCTCGCCGCCGTCGAGGTCGCCGGCCCCGGGCAGTCGATCCGGACCTTGTCGAACGCATTCGGCCTGGCGACGATCTTCGAACTCGACCCCGAGCAGACCCGCGCGGTCTCGGCGGTGGCTCGCGCGCTCATCGGCAACCGTTCTGCTGTCGTCGTTCGCACACCGTCTGGCGACGTCGCCGACCGGACCATTCCTGCCGGGGTTCTCGAACTGGTCGGCGTGTCCCGCCGTGCCACCATCGATGTGGCGCGGGGCGCCGCGGACATCATGGCCGAGGTCCAGCGCGTCAGCCCCTTGCTCGACGTCCTCGGCGAAGCCGGAACCAATGCGGGCGGCATGATCGCCAACGTGCGGCAGAGCATGGCGGATCTGTCAAAGCATGCGCTGCACGATGTGCGCATCCAGGACCTTCTGGCGATCGACACGCTGGTGCCGCAGGAAGTCCGGGGCGGCGTCGCGGGCGAGGTCGCGCTGGAGAACGCCGTCGCGCTGGCGGCCATGGTGGGTACCAAGGAAAGCGTGATGCAGGTCGTCGGTGAAGCCGTTGCCGAGCGCTTGCGCTCACTCGGTGCAAGCCAGGTGGATGTCGTGATCGGTGGCGTCGAAGCCGAGATGGCGGTTCTCGGTGCCTTGACGACGCCAGGCGCGGACAAGCCGATCGTCGTGCTCGACCTCGGCGGCGGCTCGACCGATGCCGCGATGCTCGATGCAGAAGGACGCACGGACGTCATCCATCTGGCCGGCGCCGGCGATCTGGTCACGAAGCTCATCGATGCCGAACTGGGCCTCGGCAACCTCGAGCTGGCGGAGGAAATCAAGCGTTGCCCGCTCGGCAAGGCGGAGAGTTTCTTCCACATCCGCCTGGAGAACGGCACGGTCCAATTCTTCGAGACCCCGCTGCCTGCCACGGCGTTTGCGCGGGTGGTCACGCTGAACGAATCCGGCATGAACCCGATCCCCACGCGCCACACCCTGGAGCGGGTGCGCGACGTCCGGCGCACCGCCAAGAAGCGCGTCTTCGTCGTCAACGCCTTGCGCGCGCTCCACACCGTGGCGCCGGACGGCGATCTGCGGCGCATCGATTTCGTCGTTCTGCTGGGCGGATGCGCGCTGGACTTCGAGATCCCGGAACTGATCGCGGAGGCGCTGGCGCCGTACGGGATCGTTTGCGGCACCGGCAATGTGCGGGGCACCGAAGGGCCGCGCAATGCGGTGGCCTCGGGCCTCGTGGCCGCTTATGGAGCGCGCCAGCCGAGTGCCGGCAAGGACAGGGCGAAGGGCCGTGTCGCTGTCGCCGACGGGCAGGGTCATCATGCGTGAGGGGCGTGAGGGGGGACAGGCCGCCAAGCCGGCGATTCTCGTCGTCAGCGCCTTGCAGGGCCCTGTCGAGAAACAGGTGCTTGCGGGCATGGAGGAAGAGGGCGTGCCCTTCGTCCTCGAGCGTGCCTCAGCCGATCAGCAAGCCGACGAACTGGCATCGGGGGCTGCGCTGCGGTCCACGCTCGAAGTCGGCGTGGGCATCGACGGCATGGGCCGGGTCTGCGTCCAGCACGGCAAACTCACCGATACGCTGCCGGCCCTGTCATTCGACGGGCGATCGGACCTGGCACTCGCGCGCAGCGCGGGACACAACGCGGCGCGCATCGTTGTCGGCCTGCCGCTGCGCCTGAGTTGAACGCCGCCGTGCAAACAGTCTCATCGCCCTGCGTGGCAGTTTGCCGGCTTGATGCGTCCAGTGGGCTGTGTGTCGGCTGCGCACGCAGCAGCGCCGAAATCGCCCAGTGGGTGCGCATGAGCGAGCACGAGCGGCTGGCGGTGATGGCCCAGCTATCCGGCCGCTTCGTGCAATGGCCGGCGCTGCAAGCGGCGCGCAGCGCCCTTGATGAAGTGGCAGTGCCGCCCGGCTCATGCCATCGACCCGATATGCCCTGAGGAGAAAGCATGGTCAAGCTCAACAAGATCTACACGCGCACCGGCGACGGCGGAACAACCGGTCTCGTCACGGGCAAGCGCAGACTCAAATCTGACCTTCGCATCGAGGCCTATGGCACGGTCGACGAAACCAATTCAGTCATCGGCATGGCGCGCGTGCATCTGGGTGAGCTCCATGCCGATGTCGACAAGATGCTCGGCCACATGCAGAACGACCTGTTCGACCTGGGCGCCGATCTTGCAACGCCGGTTGACGAACTGCCGTCCGGGCATGCTCCGTTGCGGATCACCGCCAGCCAGACGGCCCGCGTGGAGGCCGAGATCGATGCGCTCAACGAGCGGCTGCAAGCCCTGACCTCCTTCGTGTTGCCGGGGGGAACGCCGGCTGCATCCACCTTGCACATGGCGCGCACTGTCGCGCGTCGGGCCGAGCGCTTGATGGTTGCGCTTGCGAATCTGCCGGATGAGCAGGTCAACCCCGAAGGTGTGCGTTACATCAATCGCGCCTCGGACCTGTTGTTCGTCGCGGCGCGCATCGCCAACGACGAGGGGCGCGCCGACGTGCTGTGGGTGCCGGGTCAGCATCGCTAGTCGAACGCACCGCGCTGCCGTTGCTGCGGTCGCGCAAACGAAAAAAAGGGCCGGAACTCGTCCGACCCTCCTTGCGTCCTTTGCCCAGATGCGTGCCGGCGGCGGCCACGCATCTGGAAGACCTGATTACAGATTGTCCAGATAGGTCCGCAGCTTGTCGCTCCGGCTCGGGTGCTTGAGCTTGCGGATCGCCTTCGCTTCGATCTGGCGGATGCGCTCGCGGGTGACGTCGAACTGCTTGCCGACTTCTTCCAGCGTGTGGTCCGTGCTCATCTCGATGCCGAAGCGCATGCGCAGCACCTTGGCCTCGCGCGGAGTCAGGCTGTCGAGGATGTCCTTCACCACGTCGCGCAGGCCGGCCTGCATGGCGGCTTCGATCGGCGCGGTGTTGTTGGTGTCCTCGATGAAATCGCCCAGGTGCGAATCGTCGTCGTCCCCGATCGGCGTTTCCATGGAGATCGGCTCCTTGGCGATCTTCATGATCTTGCGGATCTTGTCCTCGGGGATTTCCATCTTCTCGGCCAGCGTCGGCGCATCCGGCTCGAAGCCGAATTCCTGCAAGTGCTGGCGCGAGATGCGGTTCATCTTGTTGATCGTCTCGATCATGTGGACCGGGATGCGGATCGTGCGGGCCTGGTCGGCGATCGAACGGGTGATCGCCTGGCGAATCCACCAGGTCGCGTAGGTCGAGAACTTGTAGCCGCGGCGGTATTCGAACTTGTCCACCGCCTTCATCAAGCCGATATTGCCTTCCTGGATCAGGTCGAGGAACTGCAGGCCGCGGTTGGTGTACTTCTTGGCGATCGAGATGACGAGGCGCAGGTTGGCCTCGATCATTTCCTTCTTGGCGTCGCGCGAGGACTTTTCGCCCTCGTTCATCTTCTTGTTGATGTCCTTGAGGTCATCGATCGGCACGACGGCCTTGGCCTGGATATCGATCAGCTTCTGCTGCAGTTCCTGCACGGGCGGCAGATTGCGGCTGAGGATGACGGAGTAGGGCTTGTTGGCGGCGACTTCCTTCTCAGCCCATTGCTTGTTCAGCGCGTTGGGCGGGAAGGTCTTGATGAAGTGGTCCTGCGGCATGCCGCACTTGTCCACCACGATCTTGCGCAGTTCGCGTTCGTAGCGGCGCACGTCGTCCACCTGCGAGCGCAAGATGTCGCTGAGCTTCTCGATCGTCTTGACCGTGAAGCGGATCGTCATCAGCTCCTGGCTGATCGCCAGCTGGGCCTTGTTGTAGTTGGCCGACTTGTAGCCGTCCTTCTCGAAGGCCTTGCGCATCTTGTCGAAATTGGCCGACAGGCTGTCGAGCTTGACCAGCGCGGCGTTCTTCAGCTCTTCGAGTTTCTTGGTCAGCGCCTTCGAGCCGCCGTTGCCGTCGTCGTCGTCTTCCTCGTCGAACTCGTCGAAGTCTTCCTCGGCCACGTAGTCATCGGCCTCGTCGGCGGCGACGAAACCGTCCACCACTTCGGAAATCTGCATCTCGCCGGCGCGGATCTTGCCGGCGAACTCGAGGATGTGGGCGATCGTCGTCGGCGAGGCCGAGATGGCCAGCATCATGGCCTGCAGGCCGCCTTCGATGCGCTTGGCGATCTCGATTTCGCCTTCACGGGTCAGCAGTTCGACCGTGCCCATCTCGCGCATGTACATGCGCACCGGGTCGGTCGTGCGGCCGAATTCGGAATCGACGGTGGACAGCGCGGCTTCGGCGGGGATAGGAAATCCAACCGCATGAGCACAAGTATGGCACACGTTTGGGGCGTCTCAGGCATGCACACAGGGGACTGCTGGGTTGATTTCTCAAAGCCAGTTGCCCGAGATTTTTCGGTATGACCCGTTTTTGGCGGTGACAGGCGCAGCGCTGCCTCGCAACGTTGGCAAAACCACTGTTAACCGCTGTTGCCACCCTACCAACTGACGCGCTGATCGACCTCGAAGTCCGGGGCCGGCTGGGTCGCTTCATCCCAGTCTGGGGCTGGCTCCACGCCCTCTGCGGCTTGCGCGTCGCACTCGTCCCACAGTGGCGGCCCGCGTGCCGGGGTGATGTGCGGCGGCTCCGTCTCCACCCCGATGTGCTCCAGTATTTGGCGGATATCGGCACTGTGTGTGATGAAGGCGATGATGTGCATTTGCCCGCCGCAGATGGGGCAC
>JAMHVU010000037.1:0-1413 GCA_035911355.1 Sphingobium sp. | reverse complement strand
ATAGCCGAAGAATCGAGGTTGGCAAGCTTTTGTGAGCCGGTTAGGCATTGGCTCGGCGGGAAATTGCCGGCATCTTGAGGCGGGGGTCCAAGGGGCGATTCCGGGGGTGTTGTATGAAGGTGCGTCGGGCGGCGGATTCGCTGGCCTTTTTGTTGGTGTTGGCTTGGTTTCTAGCAACGGGAGGAGTTTCGTTGCCGGAGAACGCCGCGCTGGCGCGCGCCACGCATCCCGACTTTGAGCATTCCGCGCATGAAGGCATTCGTGCCATGCCAGCTCTGTGGACCGAGGCCGACGCCAAAAACGATTCCGCCCGCGGCGCGATGCTGAGCGTCGTTCCAGGGTCCTCGGCCGCCGTGATCCGCCTCGCCGAGCGCGCGCCCGAGGAGTCGCCCAGGTCGAACTTCGGATTCGATCTGCCGGCGACCTATTTCGGCGATCTTCCCTGCTCGGAATGCGAGACGCTGCGCTACCAGCTCAATCTCTGGCCGGACAATGTCTTCAATCTGCGCCGCAGCTGGCTGCCGGGCGAGCGCCGGCAGGACGCGCTCGGTCGCTGGTGGATCGAAGCGGACCTTGAACGGCTCGTTCTCTGGGATGGCGAGGACAAGATAGAGTTCTCCATCCTCCCCGGCCGGCTGCGCCTGATCGACCGTGATCACGCGGCGAGCGCGTCTCCGGAGCGCTATGACCTGATTGGCTCGCCCGGCGTGACGCCGATGGCAATGGATGTGCCGTTGCGGGGAATGGTCAGCTTCCTCGGCGATCACGCGCAGATCACCGAATGTCTGACCCGCCGCGTTTACGAGCTCGGCGAGGACAAGGAGTTCCCGATGCTCGAGGCAGCGTATCTCGCCGCCGGCGTCGCGCAGGGCGTGCCTCTGATGGCGAGCTTCCAAGGGCGTGTGCTTGAGGAGGGGGATTCCGAAGGCGGCGAAAAGGGACCGCTCGTCGTCGTCAACCGCTTCACCGGCGTCTGGCCCGACGAGACCTGCGAGCAGGCGATGAGCAGCCGAAGCCTGACGAATACCTATTGGCGGATCGTGCGGCTCGGCAAGACACAGCTCACCCCCATAGAGAACGGGCGCGAGCCTCATATGGTCCTCAAGGAAGGTGAGAATCGCTTCGTCGCCACCGTGGGTTGCAATCAGCTGTTTGGCGTTTTCGAGAGAGACGGCGAAAAGCTCACCTTCCGGAGCCCGGCGGCGACGATGATGGCATGCCCGCCGCCGCTCGATGACTGGGAACGGATGCTCGCGGGCGCGCTCGCCGCCGCGCGCGGGTGGCGCGTGAACGGCGAGGCACTGGAACTGCTCGATTCCTCAGGGATGCAGATCGGGCTTTTTCAGGCGGTCGACCTACCCTGATAGCGTTCCGAGTGGCCCCGGGTGGTGACCCGCGGCCACTCGGACGGGG